>NZ_VWXI01000018.1 GCF_011752525.1 Pantoea sp. Cy-639
TGGTGCCATCGGACAAGGTGAAGGTCAGACCATTGTGACCATTGACCGGCAGCCCCTGGCCGTTGCTCAGGGTCACGGTGTAAGTGATCTCACCGCCTTCAGCGACGGTGGTCTTGTCGGCGGTCAGAGTCGCGACGACTTCGCTGATGGTGTCGGTGATCTGGACGGTGGCATCGCCACCCAGTTCCAGGTTCTCGAAGGTTTTGCCAGTGACGGTGGCATCGGTGATGCCTATGGTCAGGGCCTCGCCATCCTTGAAGACGTCATCGCCTTGAGCCGGAGCCTTGTACTCAGCCTCGGTCTGGCCAGCAGCGATCACCACCTTGGCGCCGTTGGACAGGGTGACGGTCAGGTCGTGGTCGAGCTTCTGGCTCACTTTCACAGTGAACGAAGGCTGTTGGTCTTCGGTGACGGGACCGTTACCGACGATAGTGACCGAGACCTTGTCGCCTTGGTTGTCGGTGCCCGGAGTGCCAGTACCTGGTTCGTCGGTGACTTCGGTTTTCACCGAGTCTTTGCCCAGGGTCAACTTCTCGAAGTTATCGTCGCCGGTGACGCTTTCCAGCTTGTTGGTGATGGCTGGTTGGCCACCGACGAACACGTCATCTGGAGCCGTGATAGTCACGGAGCCAGAAGCACTGCCGGCTGGGATGGTGACCTTAGTACCGTCGCTGAGGGTGAACGTCAGGCCGTTATGACCGGTAACGGGCAGATTCTGACCGTTGCTCAGGGTCACGGTGTAGGTGATCTCGCCGCCTTCAGCGACGGTGGTTTTGTCGGCGGTCAGAGTCGCGACGACTTCGCTGATGGTGTCGGTGATCTGGACGGTGGCATCGCCACCCAGTTCCAGGTTCTCGAAGGTCTTGCCAGTGACGGTGGCATCGGTGATGCCGATGGTCAGGGCCTCGCCGTCCTTGAAGACGTCATCGCCTTGAGCCGGAGCTTTGTACTCAGCCTCGGTCTGGCCAGCAGCGATCACTACCTTGGCACCGTTGGACAGGGTGACGGTCAGGTCGTGGTCGAGCTTCTGGCTCACTTTCACAGTGAACGAAGGCTGCTGGTCTTCGGTGACTGGGCCATTGCCAACGATGGTGACCGAGACCTTGTCGCCTTGGTTGTCGGTACCTGGAGTGCCAGTGCCCGGCTCATCCGTCACGGTCGTGGTGATGGTGTTATCGCCGAGGGTCAGCTTCTCGAAGTTGTCAGCACCGGAGACCGACTCCAGCTTGTTGACGATCGAAGGCTGGCCACCGACGAAGACATCGTCCGGAGCTGTAATAGTCACGGTGCCGGAAGCACTGCCAGCCGGAATGGTGACTTTGGTGCCATCGGACAAGGTGAAGGTCAGTCCGTTGTGACCGGTAACGGGCAGGTTCTGGCCGTTGCTCAAGGTCACGGTGTAAGTGATCTCACCGCCTTCAGCGACGGTGGTCTTGTCGGCGGTCAGAGTCGCGACGACTTCGCTGATGGTGTCGGTGATCTGGACGGTGGCATCGCCACCCAGTTCCAGGTTCTCGAAGGTCTTGCCAGTAACCGAAGCATCGGTGATGCCGATGGTCAGGGCCTCGCCATCCTTGAAGACGTCATCGCCTTGGGCTGGAGCCTTGTACTCAGCTTCGGTCTGGCCAGCAGCGATCACCACCTTGGCGCCGTTGGACAGGGTGACGGTCAGGTCGTGGTCGAGCTTCTGGCTCACTTTCACAGTGAACGAAGGCTGTTGGTCTTCGGTGACGGGACCGCTACCGACGATGGTGACGGAAACCTTATCACCTTGGTTGTCGGTACCTGGAGTGCCAGTGCCCGGCTCATCCGTCACGGTCGTGGTGATGGTGTTGTCGCCGAGGGTCAGTTTCTCGAAGTTGTCAGCACCGGAGACCGACTCCAGCTTGTTGACGATCGAAGGCTGGCCACCGACGAAGACATCGTCCGGCGCCGTGATGGTAACCGTACCGCTGGCGCTGCCAGCCGGAATGGTGACTTTGGTGCCATCGGACAAGGTGAAGGTCAGTCCGTTGTGGCCATTGACCGGCAGTCCCTGGGCGTTGGTCAGGGTCACGGTGTAAGTGATCTCACCACCTTCAGCGACGGTGGTCTTGTCGGCGGTCAGGGTAGCGACGACTTCGCTGATGGTATCGGTGATCTGGACGGTGGCATCGCCACCCAGCTCCAGGTTCTCGAAGGTCTTGCCAGTGACGGTGGCATCGGTGATACCGATGGTCAGGGCCTCGCCGTCCTTGAAGACGTCATCGCCTTGAGCCGGAGCTTTGTACTCAGCCTCGGTCTGGCCAGCAGCGATCACCACCTTGGCGCCGTTGGACAGGGTGACGGTCAGGTCGTAGTCGAGCTTCTGGCTCACTTTCACAGTGAACGAAGGCTGTTGGTCTTCGGTGACGGGACCGTTACCGACGATAGTGACCGAGACCTTGTCGCCTTGGTTGTCGGTGCCCGGAGTGCCAGTACCTGGTTCGTCGGTGACTTCGGTTTTCACCGAGTCTTTGCCCAGGGTCAACTTCTCGAAGTTATCGTCGCCGGTGACGCTTTCCAGCTTGTTGGTGATGGCTGGTTGGCCACCGACGAACACGTCATCTGGAGCCGTGATAGTCACGGAGCCAGAAGCACTGCCGGCTGGGATGGTGACCTTAGTACCGTCGCTGAGGGTGAACGTCAGGCCGTTATGACCGGTAACGGGCAGATTCTGACCGTTGCTCAGGGTCACGGTGTAGGTGATCTCGCCGCCTTCAGCGACGGTGGTTTTGTCGGCGGTCAGGGTGGCGACGACTTCACTGATGGTATCGGTGATCTGGACGGTGGCATCGCCACCCAGCTCCAGATTCTCGAAGGTTTTGCCAGTAACCGAAGCATCGGTGATGCCGATGGTCAGGGCCTCGCCGTCCTTGAAGACGTCATCGCCTTGGGCTGGAGCCTTGTACTCAGCTTCGGTCTGGCCAGCAGCGATCACCACCTTGGCACCGTTGGACAGGGTCACAGTCAGGTCATGATCCAGCTTTTGGCTGACCTTGACGGTGAAGCTTGGTTGCTGGTCTTCGGTGACCGGGCCGTTGCCGACGATGGTGACCGAGACCTTATCACCTTGGTTGTCGGTGCCCGGAGTGCCAGTACCTGGCTCGTCGGTGACTTCGGTTTTCACCGAGTCTTTGCCCAAGGTCAGCTTCTCGAAGTTGTCGTCGCCAGTGACGCTTTCCAGTTTGTTGGTGATGGCTGGCTGACCACCGACGAACACGTCGTCCGGAGCCGTAATAGTCACGGTGCCGGAAGCACTGCCAGCCGGAATGGTGACTTTGGTGCCATCGGACAAGGTGAAGGTCAGACCGTTGTGACCGGTAACGGGCAGGTTCTGGCCGTTGCTCAGGGTCACGGTGTAGGTGATTTCGCCACCTTCGGCGACTGTGGTCTTGTCGGCGGTCAGGGTGGCGACGACTTCGCTGATGGTGTCGGTGATCTGGACGGTGGCATCGCCACCCAGCTCCAGATTCTCGAAGGTCTTGCCTGGCACCACTGCGTCCGTCACGCCAAGGGTCACCGAGCCTGCGTCCTTGAAGACGTCATCGCCCTGGGCCGGGAGGCTGTAGGTCACTTCTGTCTGGCCGGCGGCGATAACCACGGTAGCGCCGTTGCTCAGGGTCACGGTCAGGTCATGGTCGAGCTTCTGGCTGACCGAAACGGTGAAGGTGGGTTGCTCAGCCTCGGTCACGTTGCCATTGCTGGCAATGTTCACGGTCACGGTATCGATGCTGTCGCTGACCACGGTCTCAGCCGGCGTCGGGTTAGGCACCAGGCTTTCGAAGTTGCCGCCGGTGGCGTTGGTAATGGTGGTGCTGATGGTGCTGCCATTGACGAACACATCATTGGCAGGCGTCTGGAAGTCGATACTGCCGGAACTCTTGCCGGCCTCGATGGTGACGGTCTGGCCGTTGGACAGGGTGACGGTCACCGGCGTCTGGGCCGGATTGGTCAGGGTCACGGTGTAGGTGACCACGCCGCCTTCGGTCACGCTCGGCGTTGCGGTGAGCGTGGCGGTGGTGGTGTCGATCGAGTCATTGATGACGGTTTCGGCCGGTTTCGGGTTCGCGACCAGATGCTCGAAGTTGCCGCCCGTTGCCCCCGTGATCGTGGTGCTTACGGTGCTGCCGTTGTTATAGACGTCATTGTCGGGCGTCTGGAAGTCGACGCTGCCGGAACTTTTGCCGGCCTCGATGGTGACGGTCTGGCCGTTGGACAGGGTGACGGTCACCGGCGTCTGGGCCGGATTGGTCAGGGTCACGGTGTAGGTGATCACGCCGCCTTCGGTCACGCTCGGGTTGGCCGTCAGCGTTGCCGTGGTGGTGTCGATGGTGTCGGTCACCTGGGTAACGGCCGGCGTGGTGCTCGGCGTGATGATCAGGCCATTGCCGCCGGTGGTGCCGGTGATGGTGGCGGAGATCTGGCCACCATCGATGTACGGGGTATCGTTCGCCGGGATGTTCACGTTGACCGTCCCGGTGGTCTGGCCGGCCGGAATGACGATCACCGCGCCGTTGGACAGGGTGACGGTCAGGTTGGTCAGCGGCGGCTGGCCGACGGTCGCGGTATAGACGATCACACCACCCGCTTCAGTGATCGAAGGGGTGGCGCCGAGGGTCAGGTCGGTACGGATCGGCGTGTTGTTTGTGGTGGTGCCGTCCGTCGCGTTGTTCGTATCAAGCCCGCCGACCTCAAGGGTCGTCTGGCCGCTGGCAAAACCGATCGGGCCAGTGGGGAAGCCGATGTTCGGGTCGACTACTCCGGCGGTTTCCTGCAGCATCACGAAGCTGTGACCGCCGCCAGCCGCGCCACCACCTGCCGCACTCGGGCCGGCGGCGGTGGCTTCCAGTTCGGTGGTCGGGTCGGCGCCGGCGGCGATAGCCTGCTGCAGCTCCTCGACCGATGGCGCGGCGTCTGCGGTGGCCTGGCTCAGGTCGGTGCCGTTGTCGGGGGTGTCGGCGCTCCACTGGGTGTCACGACCCAGGTCGAGCAGGCGGCCATCGGCCAGTTCCAGGGTCACTGCGCCGCCAGGGCCGGTATCGAGCTGCTCGCCCGCGAGCAGACGGTCGCCTTCGATCAATACGCGGCGGATGCCTTCTGGGGAAACGGCGATAACTTGGCCAACAATGCTTTTGACGATGGCAACAACAGTGCTCATTGGACTCTCCGGACTACCCGTTCAGTTGGCTTCCATGCCTGCCGGCGCGTGGTGGCGGCGTCTGATGGAATGTTTCAATAATGTTTTTGACGCAATTCTGCGTCAATTTTACGTCTATAATTTCTGGCTATTAAGTTTATGCCAAAGTATTGACCTTATGGCTGCCATCCTAAACAATCGCCCACGTAATGTCACATTGATATTTGAACAGCAGCCAGTCCTTCCTTTTGTATTAATTGCACTGCCTCCTCGGAAGTTCCCTACGCAGGAACAAGTTCGCCATTTTCCAAGGCAGGAACGGCTTCGGCTGTGATTCAGGACAACAGCTCCACTCGGGAACCCGTAAAAATGCGTGCGTCACTGTTCACCGCTCTTCCTTTCGCCCTCGCCGCCACTTTCGCTCAAGCGCAAACCCTGCCCGAGGCCATGCAGAAGGCCCTCGAAGTGCACCCGGAAATCCAGGCCGGCGTGAATGCCCGCGTGGCCGCCGATCACCAATTGCGAGCTGCCCAGGGCGGCTATTTGCCGCGGGTCGACGTGACGGCCGGTTATGGTCGCGAAGGTTCCGACAGCCCAAGCACGCGCAACCGCTGGGAAACCCTCAACCGTGGTGAGTCGGCCATTCGACTGCGACAAATGGTCTTCGATGGTTTCGCCACTTCCAGCGAAGTTGGCCGCCAGCAGGCCACCGTCAACGCCCGGGCCTATTCCTTGCTGGGAACCTCCGAGCGCACCGCGCTGACCGTGGCCCAGGTCTACCTGGACGTGCTGACCCGTCGCGAAATGGTGCGCCTGGCCGAAGACAACCTGCGCAACCACGACCGCATCCTCGACCAGATCAAGCTGCGCACCAGCCGTGGCGTAGGCCGCATGGCCGACCTCGACCAGGCCGAAGCGCGTCAGGCCCAGGCGCGTAACAACCTGATCACCGAACAGACCAACCTGGCCGACGCCAACACCAACTACCTGAGCGTCGTTGGCCAAATGCCGGACGAGTTAAGCACGCCTGCGCCGTTTGTCGACCTGCTGCCGGCGACCCTCGACGAAGCCCGTCACCAACTGGTCGAGAACAGCCCGGTGCTGCGTTCGGCCGAGTCGGACATCGCGGCCGCCGAGAAACAGTACGAAGCGGCGAAGTCTACGTTCTATCCGCGCTTCGATGCCGAACTCGGACGAACGGCCGACAACAACCTCGATGGCGCAGTGGGCCACAACAACGAGTGGCAGGCCATGCTGCGCATGAACTTCAACCTCTATGCCGGTGGCAGCAACAAGGCCGACCTGGAGTCGAAGTCGTCCCTGGCCAACCAGGCCCTGGATATTCGCAACAATGCCTTGCGCCAGCTCAATGAGGAGTTAGGCTTGGCATGGAATGCTCTGGACAACGCCAATGCCCAGGTGCCGATCGCCCAGCAGTACGTCGATCACAGCCAGCGTGTGCGTAGCGCGTACCAGCAGCAGTTCAGCCTGGGCGAGCGCACCTTGCTCGACCTGCTCGACAGCGAGAATGAAACCTTCACTGCCCAGCGTCGTCTGGTGGAAGTGAAGAACATACAATTGTTTACTCAATACCGAATCAAGGCGACCATTGGCCAACTGCTCAAGAGCCAGGGTGTCGTAGCCCCGATGGCTGCTGTTGTGCAGAACGACCTGAAACCCAAGGTGAACCTGCCAGGCATGAACTGACAGGCGCATCTTGAATCACCCCGCAAGGATGAAGAGAGCGCCGCGTGGAATCCGAAGCCAGTCGAGTCCATCTCAGCCACGATCCACGCAGTCAGCATGACGACCCGCTGCTGGACAGTCTGCTGACCCTGTGTGTCCTGCATCAGAAGCCCGCCAGCCGGGCCATGCTGACCACTGGGCTACCTTTGCCCTCCCAGCGTCTGACCGCCGAGTTGCTGCCCCGTGCAGCCGCTCGCGCCGGGCTGCAGGGGCGCCTGCTGCAACGCAAGCTGGAGCAGATCCCGAGCATCGCCATGCCGGCGATGCTGCTGCTCAAGGAGGGCCGCTGCGCCGTCCTGCTGGGCTGGGAAAACGAAGACACCGCCCGCCTGCTGCTCAGCGAAAGCGACGGCGGCGAAGTCATGGTCAGCCGTGAAGCCTTGCTCGACGACTACACCGGCAAGGTGTTCTTCGCCCAGCCGCAACACAAGTTCGACGTCAACCACGGCAACCTCATCCCACGGGCGCGCTCGTGGTTCCGCGACACCCTGATGCGCAGCAAGTGGCTGTACATCGATGCCATCGCCGCCAGCCTGGTGATCAACCTGATCGCCCTGGCCGCGCCGTTGTTCGTGATGAACGTGTACGACCGCGTGGTGCCCAACCAGGCCACCTCGACGCTGTGGGTGCTGGCCATCGGCATCGCCGGCGCCTATGTCTTCGACCTCATTCTCAAAGGTTTGCGCAGCCTGTGCCTGGACCTGGCCGGCAAGAAGACCGACCTGATCATCTCGGCCACGCTGTTCGAGCGCATCGTCGGCATGTCGATGAAGTACCGCCCGGCCCGGGTCGGTAGCTTTGCCCAGAACATCCACGAGTTCCAGGGCCTGCGTGACTTCCTCGCGTCGCTGACGCTGACCAGCCTGATCGACCTGCCGTTCACCCTGTTGATCCTGATGGTCATCGCCATCATCGGCGGGCACCTGGTGTGGATCCCGATCCTCGCCTTCCCGCTGGCCCTGGGCATCGGTTATGCCTTGCAGAGGCCGTTGATGGCGACCATGGAGCGCACCATGGCACTGGCCTCCGAGCGCCAGTCGAGCCTGATCGAGACCCTCGCCGGGCTGGATGCGGTCAAGGTCAACAATGCCGAGAGCGAGCGCCAGTACATGTGGGAGCAGACCCTCGGCACCCTCAGCCGCCTGGAACTGCGGGTCAAGGTGCTGTCGGGCCTGGCCACCAACATCACCCTGCTGATCCAGCAACTGGCCGGCGTGGCGATGATCTGCGTGGGCGTGTACCTGATTATCGACGGCAACCTCAGCATGGGTGGCCTGGTGGCCTGCTACATGCTCAGTGGTCGCGCCCTCGGCCCATTGGGCCAGCTCAACGGCCTGCTGGCCCGCTACCAGCAGGCCAAGGTGACCATGGTCGCCACCGACCAGATGATGGCGCTGCCCCAGGAGCGCAACTTCGAGGAGCGGCCGCTGAGCCGTCAGGTGCTACAAGGCGCCATCGAGTTCCGCGGTGTCGAGTTCACCTATCCGAACCAGCAGAACAAGGCGCTCAAGGGCATCAACCTGACCATCCGTCCGGGCGAGAAAGTCGGCATCATCGGCCGCAGTGGCTCGGGCAAGAGCTCGCTGGCCAAGCTGATCGTCGGCCTGTACGAGGCCGACGGTGGCTCGTTGCTGGTCGATGGCGTGGACATCCGCCAGGTCGATGTCAGCGAGCTGCGCCACAACATCGGCTACGTGCCCCAGGACATCCAGCTGCTGGCCGGTACCCTGCGTGACAACCTGGTCAGCGGCGCCCGCTACATCGAGGACGAGCTGATCCTGCAGGCCGCGGAGCTGGCGGGCGTGCACGAGTTCGCCCGCCTGCACCCGGACGGCTACGAGCTGCAGGTCGGTGAGCGGGGGCAGAACCTGTCTGGCGGCCAGCGGCAGAACGTCGCCCTGGCCCGGGCACTGCTGCTCAATCCACAGATCCTGCTGCTGGACGAACCCACCAGTGCCATGGATAACACCGGCGAGGAGCGCCTCAAGCAGCGCCTCGCCGCAGTGGTCGAGGGTAAGACCGTGCTGCTGGTCACCCATCGCGCCTCGTTGCTGTCGCTGGTGGACCGGTTGATCGTCATCGACCGTGGGCAGATCGTCGCGGATGGCCCGAAAGCCGCTGTCATGGATGCGCTGAAGAAGGGGCAGATCAGTGTTGCATAAGTTGGATATGGGGCGAGTCAAGGACAGCCTGCGCCGCTACTTCAAAGGCTCGGAATCGTTGGCCGGGCAGCCGCTGCCCGAGGTCAACAAGGCGCTGATCGAGGATGCGCCGCGGGTGGTGCGCCTGACCATCTGGGGCGTGATTGCCTTCTTCCTGTTCCTGATCATCTGGGCCAGCGTCGCGCCCATCGACGAGGTGACGCGCGGCGAGGGCAAGGCCATCCCGTCGTCCAAGGTGCAGAAGATCCAGAACCTCGAGGGCGGCATCGTCGCCGAAATCTACGCCAAGGAAGGGGAGATCGTCGAAGTCGGCCAGCCCTTGCTGCGCCTGGACGAGACCCGTTTCGCCTCCAATGTCGACGAGACCGAGGCCTCGCGCCTGGCCATGGCGCTGCGGGTGCAGCGCCTGAGCGCCGAGGTCGAGGACAAGCCGCTGCAAATCGACGAGGAACTGCGCAAGGCCGCACCGAGCCAGGCCGCCAACGAACAGTCGCTGTACCAGAGCCGGCGTCAGCAGTTGCAGGACGAGATCGGTGGCCTGCAGCAGCAGTTGGTGCAGAAGCAGCAGGAGCTGCGCGAGTTCAACTCCAAGCGTGCCCAGTACGCCAACAGTCTGCAGTTGCTGCGCCAGGAAATCGCCATGTCCGAGCCGCTGGTGGCCCAGGGCGCGATCTCCCAGGTCGAGGTGCTGCGCCTGCGCCGTGCCGAGGTCGAGAACCGTGGCCAGATGGACTCCACTGCCCTGGCCATTCCACGCGCCGAGGCGGCCATCAAGGAGGTCCAGAGCAAGATCGAGGAGACCCGCGGCAAGTTCCGCAGCGAGGCGCTGACCCAGCTCAACGAGGCCCGCACCGAGCTGAACAAGGCCACCGCCACCAGCAAGGCACTGGATGACCGGGTACACCGCACCATGGTCACCTCGCCGGTGCGTGGCATCGTCAAGCAGATGCTGGTCAACACCATTGGTGGCGTGATCCAGCCGGGCAGCGACATCATCGAGGTCGTGCCGTTGGACGACACCCTGGTAGTCGAGGCGAAGATCCTGCCCAAGGACATCGCTTTCCTGCACCCGGGACAGGAGGCGACGGTCAAGTTCAGCGCCTATGACTACACCATCTATGGCGGTATGAAGGCCAAGCTCGAGCAGATCGGTGCCGACACCATCACCGACGAGGACAAGAAGACCACCTACTACCTGATCAAGCTGCGTACCGAGAAAAGTCACCTGGGTACCGATGACAAGCCGCTGCTGATCATTCCGGGGATGGTGGCGACGGTGGACATCATGACGGGCAAGAAGACCATCATGAGCTACTTGCTCAAGCCGATCATCAAGGCTCGCAGCGAGGCACTGCGCGAGCGTTGAGCGCTTGCCGTAGCCCCGCGATCATTTCAGGTACTGCGCGGCCGCAGAGGCCAGTGTCCGGGCAATTTCCTCGCGCAGTACCTGCGGTGACTCCACCACCAACCCTTCCCCATGGCTCAACAGCCACCAGCGCAGCGGCCAGCCATCGATCACCGTGGCCCGCAGGCGATGCCCTTGCTCCAGCGCGGTCAGTTGCATGTCACCGGTCAGCGGTGTTTCACGCAGTTGCCGCGCCAGAGGATCGCTGATCCACGCCTGCAGCTCCACGCCCTCGCCCGGCACAGGCTGCAGCGAGTCGCCGCGCAAATACCCGTGCAGATCGAAATTGCCCCGTAATTCGCTACCGGCAGTGGCTGCCCAGTGCCAGCCGAACGGAATGCTCTTGTCGTTGCGCTCCAGTGGAAAGATCAGCGACAGCTCGTTGAGGTCGCGTTCCACCGTACGCTTGCTGACACTGAAGCCGACATCGCGCAGGCGCCAGACCAGCTCGGCGCTGGTGATCCCCGGAGAACGGCTGGGCAACTGGCGTAGCAGTGCCCATTGACGGCTGAGAGTGGCGCGGGTGGTGGCGAACGGCAAAAGGAACGTCCTTGTCTAGGCTTGCCGCAATAGGATGGCGGCATGGGCAGGGCATGGCAATTCGCCATGGCCTGCTCAGATCAAGGAAGTGGCATTTGGTTGCCGGGTATTGAATCGTTCGCGACAGGTTTTGTCGTGACGTCGCGCAGAATCACGCCTCATCACAGTCGAGGTCGGCGCTGTGGGTCGTTCAATGAGGATGAACATGTCTGCTGCCAGCAATATCCATTCACTGCTCGCGCGGCTTCTGCCTGAGCGGATCACGCCTGTGCCAGTCCGACCTGGCCTGCGCCGACGCTTGTTCGCCGGGGTTGGCCTGCCCAGCCAGCAGGCCCTGGCAGGTGAGCGTTTCGGCCTTGTCGACCGGCTCGATGAAGCCGTCGACCTGCAGGGGGTGTATGCCGATCTGCGCCGGCAGGCGCTCCAGGGGAACGTGGACGTGCTCAACGATCTTGGCTGGGTCTGGCTCAATGGCCGGTACTGGCGCGCCGACACCCTGCTGGCCGGGCACCTGTTGCGCATGGCCGCCCTGCAGGGACATGCCGCCGCCTGGTTCAACCTTGGCCAGCAGCATTATTTCGGCAAGGGCGTGGAAGTGTCCTATGCCAATGCCGCCGAGTACTATCGGCATGCCTTCGAACGCGGCATGCCCCATGCCGCCGCGGCCCTGGGCGACTTGTACGAGGAGGAGGTGTGCGAAGGCGACCCGCCTTGGCAGGTCGATCCACAGGAGGCCTACCAATGGTTCCAGCGGGGCGCCCAGCACGGAGATGCGCGGTGTCGCTTCGAAGTGGGCTATCGTCTGTTGCACGGCGTCTATGTGGCCGAGGATGTCCGCGCGGCGCTGTACTGGCTGGAGTTGGCGGCAGCAACCGGGGTGATGCAGGCTGCCGAGGAACTGGCGGTACATTTCAGCCGGCGTGACGCGGCACGTTACCTGAGCTGGCGCGACCAGGCGATCCAGCTGGGCAGCTCGCTGGCGCTGGCCATGAAACTGGAAGACCAGATCCAGCCTTGAGCGCGCGGGCCTGGCTTCATGAACAACCTTTCATCTTGTCCCTTCATCGCTCACGGTTGACGGCGGGGGGAGGGCAAGGCGTATATTGATAGTTAGCAAACTATGAATATCCTCGGTTCCTGACATGTCCCTTGAAGCACTGCAACTCAAGATCAGCAGCGGCATGGTCGTGGCTGCCCGGCACTGGCGTCGCCTGTGCCAGGGCGCGCTGACCGGCTACGGCATTTCCGAAGCCTGCGCCGTGCCGTTGCTGATGATCGTGCGCCTGGGGGATGGCGTGCACCAGGTGGCCGTGGCCCAGGCGGCCGGGTTGGAAAGCCCGTCGCTGGTACGCCTGCTCGACCAGTTGTGCAAGGCCGGCCTGGTATGCCGCAGCGAAGACCCACTGGATCGTCGCGCCAAGGCCCTGAGCCTGACCGTCGAGGGCCGGGCCTTGGCCGAATCCATCGAAGGCGAGCTGGTGCGCCTGCGCCACGAGGTGCTGCACGGCATCGACCGGGCCGACCTGGAGGCCACGCTGCGGGTGATCCGTGCCTTCGAGGAAGCAGGGCTTGGCACGCCAGGCGGGACGCCATGAGCGGTTTCTTCAGCTCGGTACCGCCGGCCCGCGACTGGTTCTACGGCGTGCGCACTTTCGCCGCGTCGATGATCGCCCTGTACATCGCCCTGCTGATGCAACTGCCGCGTCCGTACTGGGCAATGGCCACGGTGTACATCGTCTCCAGCCCGTTCCTCGGCCCGACCAGTTCCAAGGCGCTGTACCGCGCCCTGGGCACCCTGCTCGGCGCGGGCGGGGCAATCTTCCTGGTGCCGCCGCTGGTGCAGTCGCCGCTGCTGCTGAGCATCGCCATCGCCCTGTGGACCGGCACCCTGCTGTTCCTCTCGCTGAACCTGCGTACCGCCAACAACTACGTGCTGATGCTGGCCGGCTACACCTTGCCGATGATCGCCCTGGCCGTGGTCGACAACCCGCTGGCGGTGTTCGACGTGGCGTCGTCGCGGGCCCAGGAGATCTGCCTGGGGATCGTCTGCGCGGCGGTGGTCGGCGCGGTGTTCTGGCCCCGTCGCCTGGCCCCGGTGGTGGTCGGTGCCACGGGTAACTGGTTCGCCGAGGCGATCCGCTACAGCGATGCGTACCTGGCCCGCGAAGTCAGCGCTGGCCAGGTCGGCGGCATGCGCGGGGCGATGGTCGCCACCTTCAACTCGCTGGAAATGATGATTGGCCAGCTGGGGCACGAAGGGGCTGGGCCGCATACCCTGAAGAATGCCCGTGAACTGCGTGGGCGGATGATCCACCTGTTGCCGGTGATCGATGCCCTCGATGACGCCCTGGTGGCGCTGGAAGGCCGCGCGCCCGAACAGTTCGCCCGCCTGCAGCCGGTGCTCGTGGCTGCCCGCGACTGGCTCAAGGGCACCGCCGACAGTGCTGCCGTGGCACGCTGGACCGCCCTGCACGAGCAGATCGACCAGCTGCAGCCAGGCGCCGCGGTGCTCGACCAGCGCGCCGCGCTGCTGCTCTCCAACGCCCTCTACCGCCTGACCGAATGGGCTGACCTGTGGCAGGACTGCTGCACCCTGCAGCATGCCCTGCGCAAGGACGACGCCACGCCCTGGCGCGCGGTCTATCGCCATTGGCGTCTGGGCCGCCTGACGCCCTTCTTCGACCGTGGCCTGATGCTTTACTCGGTGTGCTCGACCGTGCTCGCCATCGTCGTCGCCTGCGGCCTGTGGATCGGTCTGGGCTGGAACGATGGCGCCAGCGCGGTGATCCTCGCGGCGGTATCGTGCAGTTTCTTCGCCGCCATGGACGACCCCGCGCCGCAGATCTACCGGTTCTTCTTCTGGACGCTGATGTCGGTCATCTTCTCCAGCCTCTATCTGTTCCTGGTGCTGCCCAACCTGCACGATTTCGCCATGCTGGTGCTGGCCTTCGCCGTGCCGTTCATCTGCGTCGGCACCCTGACCGTACAGCCGCGCTTTTACCTCGGTACCTTGCTGACCATCGTCAACACCTCGACCTTCATCAGTATCCAGGGCGCCTATGACGCTGACTTCTTCACCTTCCTCAACTCCAACCTGGCCGGCCCGGTGGGCCTGCTGTTCGCCTTCGTCTGGACCCTGGTGGTACGTCCGTTCGGCGTGGAACTGGCAGCCAAGCGCATGACCCGCTTCGCCTGGCGCGACATCGTCGAGATGACCGAGCCGGCTACCCTGGCCGAGCATCGCCAGGTTGGCGTGCAGATGCTCGATCGCCTGATGCAGCACCTGCCACGCCTGTCGCAGACCGGCCAGGACAGCGGTGTCGCCCTGCGCGACCTGCGCGTGGGCCTGAACCTGCTGGACCTGCTCGCCTATCTGCCGCGAGCCGGCACCGAGGCCCGCGAGCGCCTGCGCACGGTGGTCGAGGAGGTCGGCGGGCACTACGCGGCCTGCCTGCGCGCCGGCGAGCGCCTGCATGCCCCGGCGGCGCTGCTGCGCAACATGGAGAGGGCGCGCCTGGCGCTGAACCAGGATGACCCGGACGAACGTGGCGATGCCCGCACCCACCTGTTGCATGCCCTGAGCGGCTTGCGCCTGGCATTGTTGCCTGGCGTCGAGGTGATGCTCGAGCCTGCCGAACAACCCCAACTGCCACCTGGCCTCGACGGAGCGCCCCTGTGATTGGTGAACTGGATATCAGCGGGGTGTTCCTGCCCACGCTGTTGGTGATGATGTTTGGCACCTACCTGCTGTACCTCGGGGTGCACGCGGTGCTGGTGCGCCTGCACTTCTACCGCCTGGTCTGGCACCGGGCGCTGTTCAACGTTGCCCTGTATGCCGTGCTGCTTGGCGCGGTGGACCACTTTTGCCGAAGCCTGATGCTGCCATGAAAAAACCTTTGCTGACCCTGGGCCGCGTGGTCCTGACCTTGCTGGTAGTGACCTTCGCCGCCGTGCTCGTATGGCAGATGGTGGTGTACTACATGTTCGCCCCCTGGACCCGCGACGGCCATATTCGTGCCGACGTGATCCAGATCGCCCCGGACGTCTCCGGGCTGATCCAGCAGGTCGAGGTACGCGACAACCAGAACATCAAGCGCGGCGACGTGCTGTTCACCATCGACCAGGACCGCTTCAGCCTCGCCCTGCGCCAGGCCAAGGCAACCCTGGCCGAGCGCCAGGAAGCCCTGGCCCAGGCCTCCCGCGAGGCGCAGCGCAACCGTAAGCTGGGCAACCTGGTTGCAGCCGAGCAACTCGAAGAGAGCCAGTCGCGCGAGAGCCGCGCACGCTCGGCGGTCAACGAAGCGCAGGTGCAGGTGGATATCGCCCAGCTCAACCTCGACCGTTCGGTGGTGCGCAGCCCGGTGGACGGTTACCTCAACGATCGTGCGCCACGCGCCCACGAGTTCGTCAGTGCCGGGCGCCCGGTGCTGTCGGTGGTCGACAGCGCCTCGTACCACGTCGACGGCTACTTCGAAGAGACCAAGCTCGGTGGCATCAAGGTCGGCGATGCCGTGGACATCCGCGTGATGGGTGACAGCACTCGCCTGCGCGGCCATGTGCAGAGCCTTGCCGCCGGCATCGAGGACCGCGACCGCAGCAGCGGCGCCAACCTGCTGCCCAACGTCAACCCGGCCTTCAGCTGGGTACGCCTGGCCCAGCGGATCCCGGTACGCATCGCCTTCGACGAGGTGCCGGAAGACTTTCGCATGATTGCCGGACGTACCGCCACGGTGTCGATCGTCGAGGGCCAGCATCCATGAAGCCACTGATCCTGGCGGGGCTGTGCCTGTCCCTGGGCGCCTGCATGATGGTCGGCCCGGACTACCAGTTGCCCAAGGACGCGGCAATGCAGCGCGGCGACCTGAACGGCCCGCTGCGCCAGGACGCCGACAGTGTGGTGTCGGCACCGGTGCCGGAAGACTGGTGGCAGTTGTACCAGGACCCGCGCCTCAACCAGTTGGTGCGCCAGGCGTTGTCGGCCAACACCGAACTGCGAGTGGCCGCGGCCAACATCGCCAAGGCCCGCGCCCAGGTGGAGGTGGCCGAATCCCAGGGCGGCTTCAACGGCGGCGTCAAGCTCGGTGCCCAGCGCTTGCAGGAGTCTGGCGAGGCATTCCTGCTGCCGGAGAAGGTGCCGGTGTCCAACATCGGCGAAGCGATCATCAGCGCCTCCTACCAGTTCGACCTGTGGGGTACCTTCAAGCGCGGCACCGAGGCGGCCAAGGCCAATGCCGACGCGGTACAGGCCGCTGCCGACACCGCGCGCATCACCCTGGTGGCCGATGTGGTCAAGGCCTACACCCAGGTGTGCTCGGCCAACGAGGAATACCATATCGCCCATGAGTCGCTGGACCTGCAGCAGCAGAGCGTGCAACTGACTCAGCGCCTGCGCGACGCCGGGCGTGGCGACGACACCCAGGTCACCCGTTCGCAGACCCAGTTCAAGTCGCTGCGTGCCGAACTGCCGCGCTTCAAGGCCGAACGCGAGGCGGGCCTGTATACCTTGGCCGCGCTGCTGGCCAAGCCGGTGGAGCAACTGCCGGCGGGGACCGCCGACTGCGCCGAGTTGCCACAGCTGACGCAACTGCTGCCGATCGGCGATGGCGCCGCGCTGCTCAAGCGTCGTCCCGACGTGCGCCAGGCGGAGCGCCAGTTGGCCGCTGCCACCGCCACCATCGGCGTGGCGACCGGTGCGCTGTATCCGGATATCAGCATCGGCGCGCAGGTCGGCACCATTGGTTTGCTCAAGAACCTTGGCGAGCCGTCGACCAACCGTTGGGGCTTCGGCCCGCAAGTCAGCTGGAACATCCCCACCAACGGCACCCGTGCGCGCATTCGCGAGGCCGAAGCCTCGACCCAGGCAGCCCTGGCGCACTTCGACGGGGTGGTGTTGAACGCCATCCGCGAGACCCAGACGCGCCTGGCGCAGTACAGCGCGCTGCTCGACCGGCGTGACGCGCTGGCCGATGCCGAGCGCTCGGCCAAGGAATCGGCAGACCAGACCCACCTGCGCTACCAGGTAGGGCGCGAGTCGTTCCTGGCCGATCTGCAGGCGACCCGGACCTACACCGACATGCGTGCGCAACTGGCGGCGGCCAACAGCCAGGTGGCGATGGGGCAGATTGGCGTGTTCCTGGCTCTGGGCGGCGGCTGGAAGGACACCGCCGGGAAGTGAGGACCCGCTGCAGTGGCCTGCGTCATCAGCTGCCAGGCCGGTATTGCAGCGCTTCGGCCAGGTGAGCCCGGCCAATGGCCTCGCAGCCTTCCAGGTCGGCCAGGGTGCGGGCCACCTTCAACAAGCGATGCGCAGCGCGCAGCGACAGGTTCAGGCGTTCGCAGGCGCTTTCCAGCCAGGCCTGGTCGACGGCAGGCAGCGGACAATGGCGGCGCAACCCCTTGAGATCGAGAAAGGCATTGGCGCAGCCCTGGCGGCGCTGTTGCAGCTCCCGTACCTCGGCAACCCGGACTGCGACAGTGGCGCTGCTTTCACCGCTGGGTTGGCTGTTCAGCGCGGTGCTCTCGCGGGCTACGGTCAGGTGCAGGTCGATCCGGTCGAGCAGGGGGCCGGAGAGTTTGTTGCGGTAGCGCTGAATCTGTTCAGGGCTGCAGCGGCAACGGCCGCTGGGGTCGCCGAAGTAGCCGCAGGGGCAGGGGTTCATGGCTGCCACCAACTGAAAACGCGCCGGAAAGCGCACCCGGTCACGGGCCCGGGCGACGACGATCTCCCCAGACTCCAACGGCTCGCGCAATACCTCCAGCACGCGTCGTTCGAACTCCGGCAGCTCATCGAGAAACAGCACGCCATGGTGGGCCAGGGTGATCTCCCCGGGTTGCGGACGGCTGCCGCCGCCGACCAGTGCAGGGCCGGAGGCGGAGTGATGGGGGTGACGGAAGGGGCGTTGTGGCCAGCAGGTCAGTGGTGCCTGGCCACTGACCGAGCGGATCGCCGCGACTTCCAGTGCCTCCTGTTCATCCAGCGCTGGCAGCAGCCCGGGCAGGCGGCTGGCGAGCAGGGTCTTGCCGGTGCCAGGCGGCCCGGTGAACAACAGGTTGTGCGCGCCGGCCGCAGCGACCAGCAGGGCACGCTTGGCGGCGACCTGGCCCTGGACCTCGTTGAGGTCGGGGTAGGGGCGTTGTTCCAGCAGCAGGCCCTGGGCCGCGTAGGGCGCCAACGGCAACTGCCCGTTCAGGTGTGCCACCAGCTCCTGCAGATGCCCTACGGCATAGACCACCAGGCCACTGGCCAGGCTGGCTTCCTCGGCATTTTCCCGCGGCACCACCAGTGCCCGCCCGGCTTCTCGTGCGGCGAGCGCGGCAGGCAGCACGCCTTGCACGGGGCGTAAAGCGCCAGACAAGGCCAGCTCGCCGAGGCACTCGACAGCCTCGAGGACGGCCACCGGTACCTGGCCGTTGGCGGCGAGGATGCCCAGGGCGATGGCCAGGTCGTAGCGGCCGCCGTCCTTGGGCAGGTCAGCCGGGGCGAGGTTCTGGGTGATGCGCCGGGCTGGGTAGTCCAGACCGGAGTTGACGATGGCGCTGCGCACCCGGTCCTTGCTTTCCTTGACTGTGGCTTCCGGCAGGCCGACCAGGGTGAGGGCGGGCAGGCCGTTGGCCAGATGGGTCTCGACACTGACGGCTGGCGCCAGCACGCCGACTTGGGCGCGACTGTGGACAAGGGCGAGGGACATGGGCACTCCTTGCAGTCAGGGTACAGGCCGCTTCCTGCGGCCTGGGAGAGCTTAGTGGGGAGTTGGCGTCCGTTGCCGAAAAGAGTGCATCGTGGTTTTTCCGTTCAGCCGGGTGTGGGTCGATCCTCGCGTGGCCGGTGCACGCAGATCACCGGAATGTCCGCTCCGCGTGCCCGCGCCAGCAGTTCCTCGGTGTCGTCGCCGCCGGGCAGGGCGAGCACCGTGTCCGGCCTGCTGTCACGCAGCATGAAGACGTTGCGCAGGCGTTCGGCGAGCTTGCCGTGCAACTGCCAGTTGGGGGGATAGCGGACGATGTCGGCGCCGTGCTCGCGGGCCCAGCCCTCGATGTCGCCACCGAGGAACTGGCTGCCGCCATGGATCACCACCCGCACCGGTCGCTGGCGCTGGAGCTCGTCCAGCGCCAGGCGGCAGCGGCGGCTGTCGGCGTAGTTGCGGCCTGCGCAGATCAGCACGCGCATGTCAGAACCACTGGCCGAAGCGGCGGATGTACAGGGTCTTCATGGTCTGCGCGACCAGGCAGTAGCCGAGCAGGGTCGCGGCCAGCCATGGGAAGTATTCCCAGGGCAGCGGTACCAGGCCGACCATCGCCCCCAGTGGCGAGAACGGAATGTAGATGCCAATGCACATCACCAGGCCGGTCGCCAGGATCACCGGCAATGCCGCGGTGCTCTGGAAGAACGGCACCTTGCGGGTGCGCAGCATGTGCACCACCAAGGTCTGCGACAGCAGCCCCTCGATGAACCAGCCGGACTGGAACAGTGCCTGCATTTCCACGCTGTTGGCGGCGAACACGTACCACATCAGGGCGAAGGTGGTGATGTCGAAGATCGACGAGGTCGGCCCGATCCACAGCATGAAGCGTCCGATATTGCGTGCATCCCATTTGCGCGGCGCGCTGAGGAACTCCTTGTCCATGCGGTCCCATGGCAGCGACAGCTGGGAGAAGTCGTACAGCAGGTTCTGCAGCAGCAGGTGGATCGCCAGCATCGGCATGAACGGGATGAAGGCGCTGGCCACCAGCACCGAGAACACGTTGCCGAAGTTGGAGCTGGCGGTCATGCACAGGTACTTCATGATGTTGCCGAAGGTTTCGCGACCTTTGAGCACACCTTCCTCGAGCACCATCAGGCTCTTTTCCAGCAGGATGATGTCGGCCGACTCCTTGGCGATGTCGGTGCCGCTGTCCACCGAAATACCTACGTCGGCGTCACGCAGGGCCGGGGCGTCGTTGATGCCGTCGCCGAGGAAACCCACGGTGTGGCCATTGGCTTGCAGCGCCTTGAGCACCCGCGACTTCTGCAGCGGGGTGAGCTTGGCGAACACCGTGCGTTCTTCGACCAGCGCCTTGAGCTGGGCGTCGTCCAGGCGTTCGATGTCCTGGCCGAGCAGGGGCTGGCCGGGCTCCAGGCCGACCTCGCGGCAGACCTTGCAGGTGACTACCGGGTTGTCGCCGGTCAGTACCTTCACCCGCACGCCCATGTCGCGCAGGGCGGAAATGGCCGGGCCGGCAGTTTCCTTGGGTGGGTCGAGGAAGGTCAGGAAGCCGCGGATCACCAGATCGCGCTCGTCTTCGGTGTGGTACTGGGCCTTGCCCATGGCGCCAGGAATCTCACGGGTGCCGACCAGCAGCACACGGAAGCCGTCCTGGTTGTAGCCGTGGGCGGTGGCCAGCAGTTGCTGGCGCTGGGCCTCATCGAGCACGACGCGCTGGCCGCCTTCCTCGACATGGGTGGCGATGGCCAGCATCTCCTCGACGGCGCCCTTGCTCACCAGCAGGTGGTCGCCCAGGGCATCCTTGACGATGACCGACAGGCGCCGACGGATGAAGTCGAAGGGCAGCTCGTCGACCTTGGCGTAGGCGTACGGTGGCTGGAAGCTGCCGTTCTCGCCGGCGAAGCGCAGCACGGCCTGGTCCATCAGGTTTTTCACGCCGCTCTGGTGGTGGCTGTTGAGCCAGGCCAGTTCGAGCAGGCGCGGATCGGTGCGGCCGGCCAGGTCGACATGATGCTCGAGGATGATCCGGTCCTGGGTCAGGGTGCCGGTCTTGTCGGTGCACAGCACGTCCATCGAGCCGAAGTTCTGGATGGCGTTGAGGCGCTTGACCACCACTTTGCGCCGGGCCATGGCCACGGCGCCCTTGGCCAGGTTGGCGCTGACGATCATCGGCAGCATTTCCGGGGTCAGGCCCACGGCCACGGCGAGGGCGAACAGGAGAGCGTCGCTCCAGTCGCCCTTGACCACGCCGTTGAGCACGAACACCACCGGCACCATTACCAGCATGAAGCGGATCAGCAGGCTGCTGACGCTGTTCACCCCGCGGTCGAAGGCGGTCTGGCTACGCGAGCCGGCGATGGCCTTGGCCAGGGAACCGAAGTAGGTGCGCTTGCCGGTGGCCACCACCACGGCACGGGCGCGCCCGCTGACCACGTTGGTGCCCATGAAGCCGATATTGGGCAGGTCGAGCAGGCTGCTTTCGCCACCGGCGCTGTCATCGGCGGACTTTTGTGCGACATGGCCCAGGGTGTCGTATTTCTCCACTGGCAGCGCCTCGCCGGTCAGCACGGCCTGGCTGATGAACAGGTCGCGGGACTCGATCAGGCGGATGTCGGCGGGAATCATGTCGCCTGCGGCCAGTTGCACGATATCGCCGGCCACCAGCTCGTTCATCGGCACTTCACGCAGGGTCGGCGCCTGGTCGTGGCGTTCGCGGCGCAGCACGGTGGCGGTGGTGCGAACCATCGCCTTGAGCGCCTCGGCGGCCTTGCCCGAGCGGTATTCCTGCCAGAAGCGCAGCAGGCCGCTGACGCTGACCATGGTCATGATGATGATGACCTTGGTCAGGTCGGCGTCTTCCACCTCGCCTGCGCGCAGCGGCAGCCAGTAGTCGGTGACGAAACTGATCCCGGCCAGGGTCAGCAGGATGTAGATGAAGGGGTTGTGCAGCGCCTTGAGCAGTTGCACCAGGGCAGGTTCAGGTTTGTCGTGGGCGACCTCGTTGGCGCCGTCGCGCTGCAGGCGCTTGGCGGCTTCATGCTCGGTGAGGCCGAACTCGCTGGCGTCGAGGTTGGCGAAGGTCACGGCCAGGCCGTTGCGTGCCTCGCGGGCGGCACGAGTGGACAGGCGGGCGTCTTCGTTGGCGTTCGTCGTGGTGTTGCGGTCTTTTACGGTCATTTGGCTGTGCTCCTGCCGCGGGAGGCGGCACGAGACACAGTCGACTCACTGCTGGGCGGGTGAGTGAACGGGTCTCGGGCCGCGATCATTCGATCGGTGTAAAACCTTGTTTTTCCGACGGTTACAAGTTCGCTGGCGCATGCCGGAGTTCAGAGCGGCAGCGAACTTTCTACTGGCTGATTCCATGGTCTTGTCATTCCTCGAATAAACGTTTGGCAATAAGAAACCGGCGAACTGATAAATATGAAAAGTTCGTGAAAGTTTGACGTTATTTAACGCGTCAATTCAGTTGCGAGTGAGGGACGTACCGGTCACGCAAGACTCAGGCCGGTACGCCATCGACTGGGTGGTTTCTGGTTGTCGGCGTAGCGCCAGTGCAGGCGCAAAGGGGCATTGGCGGCTGCCGGCAGCCAGAAGGCGCACAGCCGCCGCCCCTGTGGGGCAGAAGGGGAAAGAGGCGCAACGGCCTCGGGCACACGGACATGCGGCCCCATGGGGAGGGCGCGCAGGCGATGGCAAATGCGGGTGATGAGGTTCATGAGCTTGCCTCCGACCGGGCGGGCACCCGGGGCGGCAAGCTACGGCGGAGCATCAGGCTCTGGCGCGGCTTGCCCGACCTGGGAGGCGGGCCCGGAGTTCCGGTTCAAGTGCCTGGCGGCAGCACGAGGCGGCAGCCAGGCAGCGACTAGATACTGTGTCCATTGAATTCTTCGTGAGTTGAAATAAAGGCCCGCTTTTCGGGGCGGGTGAACTTTATTCAAAGCATAGCGGGCAAGTCAACCGGGAAGGTGAAACTTAAATAAGTTTCATCTGGCTGAAGGTCGTAAATATGCGTAGGAAAATTCTAACAAGGCAACGGGGTGGCGCTGGTTTCCGGCACACCTGCTCCAGGCGGGCAAGTGTGCCGACAACCGGATCAGCTCATGGCTTGGCGCCCAGGATGATATGCGAGGCCTTGATCAGCGCGGTGGCCTTCGCGCCAGGCTTGAGACCGAGCTCCTGCACGGCTTCGCGAGTGACGATGGCATAGACCTCGGTGCCGCCGGACAGCTTCAGCACCACCTCGGCATTCACCGCGCCGTCGCCGACCCGTACCACTTCGCCTTCCAGGCTGTTGCGTGCCGACAGGCGGTAGCCGGCCGCATCGGTCATCAGGACCACCCAGGGGGCCTTGACCAGTGCCACGGCCTGCTTGCCGACATTGATGTTGAGGTTGTGCAGGCTGGCCATGGTGACCACCGCGATCAGCTTCTCGCCACCCCCCAAGGTCAGTTCGACCTCGGCATTCACCGCGCCAGGCTGGACGGCACTGACGGTCCCTTCGAAGACATTACGGGCACTGACTTTCATGGCAAACACTCCGTGTATCGATTGTTATTCTGCGGCTGGCGGCGCCATCCGGGCTTCCAGCTCGGCGACCTGTTTTTCCAGTGCTTCGAGGCGAGCGCGGGTGCGGGCCAGCACCACCATCTGGCTGTCGAACTCCTCGCGGCTGACCAGGTCGAGCTTGCTGAAGGCGCCCTGCATCAGCACCTTGAATTGGCTCTCGAGCTCGGCGCGTGGCTGTGCGGTGTCGCCGCTGAACAGGCGCGAGGCCTGGTCGCTCAGGGCATCGAGAAAGGCTTTGGGGGCGAGCATGTCTGGCTATCCGCTGATTCAGTGAAAGGCCAGGAGTGTAGCACGCCGCCTGGTCCCGCCCGCGCTGCACGCTTTTCGCGCAGGGCGGCCAAAGGTCGCGCACCGAAGTTGTGCGGCTTTTTCGTGCCGGTCATGAGCCAATCCCCACCGTTTTTGCGTAAGTCGCTGTTTTGGGAGGTTTTGTCTGAGCTGGCAAGGTTTCTGCAAAGACCCTGATGAGCCATGCACTGATGCGAGCCGTCGTGACCAGGCAGTGCCAGGCCCTCTGTCAGGTGTTCGTCATCACCGTGATGCGTTTCAGCGGGGAGGATGGCGCCGACGATGCGTTACAAAGCCAGGCGCTGCGCTTAGACTTGAGACGGGTTTGTTTTCCTGGGGCAAGTCCATCGAATCGGGAGAGAGTTTCATGAAGCTAGTCACTGCCATCATCAAGCCGTTCAAGCTGGACGACGTGCGCGAGTCGCTGTCGGAAATCGGCGTGCAGGGCATCACCGTCACCGAGGTCAAAGGCTTCGGTCGGCAGAAAGGTCACACCGAGCTGTACCGCGGCGCTGAATACGTGGTCGATTTCCTGCCCAAGGTGAAGATCGATGTTGCCATCGACGACAAGGACCTGGACCGTGTGATCGAGGCCATCACCAAGGCAGCCAACACCGGCAAGATCGGTGACGGCAAGATCTTCGTGGTCAATCTGGAGCAGGCGATCCGCATTCGTACCGGCGAAACCGATACCGACGCGATCTAAGTAGCAAAAAAGCCTCACCAAACCCAACGCCCCAGGAGAAAACAACATGACTCTGCGCAAGATCGCAGGGCTAGGAGCCCTATTGCCCCTCGTAATGCCAGGGCTGGCCCTGGCCGAGGACGCCGCCCCGGCGCTGAACTCCGGTGACACCGCCTGGATGCTCACCGCCACGGCGCTGGTGCTGTTCATGACCATTCCGGGTCTGGCGCTGTTCTACGGCGGCATGGTGCGCTCGAAGAACGTGCTTTCGGTGATGATGCAGTGCTTTGCCATCACCGGCCTGATGAGCATTCTGTGGGTCGTCTATGGCTACAGCCTGGCCTTCGATACCAGTGGTATGGAAAAAGGCGTGCTCAATTTCCACTCATTCATCGGCGGTTTCTCCAAGGCCTTCCTCAGCGGCGTCACGCCATCGAACCTGACCTCGGCCACCGCGCTGTTCCCCGAAGCCGTTTTCATCACCTTCCAGATGACGTTCGCCATCATCACCCCGGCGCTGATCGTCGGTGCCTTCGCCGAACGCATGAAGTTCTCGGCCATGCTGATCTTCATGACCGTGTGGTTCACCCTGGTCTACGCGCCGATCGCGCACATGGTCTGGAGCGGCGACGGTGCGCTGATGTGGGACTGGGGCGTGCTGGACTTCGCCGGTGGCACCGTGGTGCACATCAATGCCGGTATCGCCGGCCTGGTCTGCTGCCTGGTGCTGGGCAAGCGCAAGGGCTATCCGACCACGCCAATGGCACCGCACAACCTGGGGTACACCTTGATGGGCGCGGCGATGCTGTGGATCGGCTGGTTCGGTTTCAACGCCGGCTCCGCCGCCGCGGCCAATGGTACTGCCGGCATGGCCATGCTGGTGACCCAGATCGCCACCGCCGCTGCGGCCCTGAGCTGGATGTTCGCCGAGTGGCTCGGTCACGGCAAACCGAGCGCGCTGGGCATCGCCTCGGGCGTGGTCGCCGGTCTGGTCGCCATCACCCCGGCCGCCGGTACCGTCGGCCCGATGGGGGCCTTGGTGATTGGCCTGGCGTCGGGTGTGATCTGCTACTTCTGCGCTACCAGCCTCAAGCGCAAGATGGGCTATGACGACTCCCTCGACGCCTTTGGCGTGCATGGTATCGGTGGCATCGTCGGGGCCCTGCTCACCGGGGTGTTCGCGGCCCCGGCCCTGGGTGGCTTTGGCGCCGTCACCGATATCGCCGCGCAGTTCTGGGTCCAGGCCAAGGGCGTGATCTTCACCGTGGTCTACACCGCCGTGGTGACTTACGTGATCCTCAAGGTGCTGGACCTGGTGATGGGCCTGAGGGTCAGCGAAGAGGAAGAGTCGGTCGGTCTCGACCTGGCTCAGCACAATGAGCGTGGCTACAACCTGTAAGCCGCGACGCTGGAAAACTTGCCCGGTTCGCCGGGCATTTTTTTGCCTGTAGTTTGCTGTTTCGCGTCGGGCAAACGGTTTGTCTGTCCTGTTCGCGACCCGGGTCGAAAACTTACAGGGCCTCGGGCGTTTCTGGTGCTTTGCTTTTTCCGCGAGCGCGCTAGAATGCGCGCCGAAGGGTGAAGGACGAGTAGTCCACACACTTCGCCGCCCTTTGCTAGGCTTGCAATAGCCTGTGGCCAGCAAGGGTCAAACACGATTTCGTCAGGCCTTGCCAGGAGCAGGGCCTGTAGGGTGCCGGGCCCTCCATGAGGGGGCGGACACCCAGGGCAGTGGCCAACCCACGGCCAGTTGAATTTTCACTGGTGACTGCCGGTCTACGGCTGCACCGGTCTATAACTAACCTGCTTTTCGCAAGTCATGAGGTAGAACATGAGCGACGACGATCTGGAAAATGATGACCTCGAAGTAGGCGACGAAGACGAGGGTGATGAAGGCCTCGAAGCGGCGGCTGACGACGGCGCGGAAGACTCCGGCGACGACGACAGCAGCCCCGCTCCGGCGGCCAAGGGCAAATCCAAGGCGGCGGTCTCGGTAGACGAGATGCCGAGCATGGAAGCCAAGCAGAAAGAGCGCGACGCGCTGGCCAAGGCGATGGAAGAGTTCCTTTCGCGCGGCGGCAAGGTGCAGGAAGTGGAGGCCAACGTGGTCGCCGATCCGCCCAAGAAGCCGGACAACAAGTACGGCAGCCGCCCTATCTGAGTGGCTGAATGCAAAAGAGCCCGCCGTCGCTGCGGGCTTTTTTGTGCCTGTCGCCTAGGCCAGGTTTACCTGCCCCCTGTAGGAGCGGCTCTCATCGTCAATGTGTCAGCGCAAACGCGCGAGTACGTCGGGCAACTGCGATAGGCGCTGGATCTCGGCATCCGGCGCCTGCTCACCGGCCCAGGGCTTGCCTTGCGGGTTGAACCACACGGCGCGCAGGCCTGCACGCTGGGCGCCGGCAATATCGTCGCGTGGATGGTCGCCGATATGCACGGCCGTCCCGGCCTCCACGTCTGCGCGCTTCAGCGCTTCGAGGAAGGGTGCCGGATCGGGCTTGCCGATCCCCAGGTCCTCGGCGCACAAGGCGAAGCGGAAATAATCCGCCAGGCCCAGCCGACGCACGTCGGCGTTGCCGTTGGTGACCACACCCAGGATGTAGTGGTGGCGCAGGATTTCCAGCACCGGCTGCACCTCGGGGAACACGTCCACCTGGTGGCGCGCATGCAGGAAGACCTCGAAGCCTTCGTTGGCCAGTTCCTGAGCCCGCTGCTCGTTGTAGCCCACCTGCTCCAGGGCATGGAACAGCACCCGCCGACGCAGGGCACTGATGCGATGCTTGAGGCCCGGCTCGGCCTGCACCAGGCGCTCGCGGATGGCGAACAGGTGTTCGACCGACACTGCGCCCAGCGCCGGGGCATTGGCGGCCAGCCAGTCGCGCAGGACGCTCTCTGCACTGGCGATCACCGGCGCGGTGTCCCACAAGGTGTCGTCCAGGTCGAAGGTGATCAGCTTGATGCTCATGAGTCTGTGCCTTTGCTGCGTTTGGCCCGGGGATGGGCGCTGTCGTACACCGCGGCCAGGTGCTGGAAGTCCAGGTGGGTGTAGATCTGCGTGGTGCTGATGTCGGCATGCCCCAGCATTTCCTGGACCGCGCGCAGGTCCTGGGACGACTCCAGCAGGTGGCTGGCGAAGGAGTGGCGAAGCATGTGTGGGTGCAGGTGCTGGCCGAGCTCGCGCTCGCCGGCAGCCTTGACCCGCAGCTGGATGGCCCGGTTACCCAGGCGGTTGCCCTGGCGGCTGAGGAACACGGCGTTGTCTCGTGGGCCGGCGATGCCGCGCAGCTTCAACCATGCCTGCAGGGCTTCGCGAGCCTTGCGCCCGACCGGCAACACACGGCTCTTGCCGCCCTTGCCGTGCACCTGGACCAGCCCGGCGGCCAGGTCCAGGTGCTCAAGGTCGAGGCCGGTCAGCTCCGACAGGCGCAGGCCCGAGGAGTAGAAGAGCTCGAGGATCGCCTGGTCGCGGCGGGCGATGAAGTCGTCATCGACACCGCCGTCGAGCAGTTGCAGGGCCCGGTCGGTGTCCAGGGCCTTGGGCAGGCGTCGCTCGCCCTTGGGGGGCGCCAGGCCATTGGCCGGGTCGTGCTGGCACAGACCCTCGCGGTTGAGGTAGCGGTACAGGCCGCGCACCGCCGACAGCAGGCGCGCCAGGCTGCGCGAGGACTGGCCATGGTGGTGCTGGCGCGCGACCAACTGGCGCAATTGCTGGACCTGCAGCGCCTCCCAGCCGGCGATACCCTGGCCGTTACAGAATTCGATGACCTTGGCGAGGTCACGGCGATAGGCCAGCAGGGTGTGCTCCGATACCTGGCGCTCGTTGCGCAGGTGCGCGCAATAAGCCTCCAGCTGGCGCTCCATCAGCGTACCGGGCGCAGGGTCTGGGTGAAGCGTGGGACCACGCGCCCGAGTACTTCGGCGATGTAGCTGAGGAACAAAGTGCCGACGCTGCTCTTGTAGTGCTGCGGGTCGCGGCTGCCAATCGCCAGCACGCCATGCAGCCCCTGGTGTTCCAGGGTGGCGATGGCGCTGGAGCCGACTTCCTTGTGCTCCTGGTCGCCGAACAGGAAGGCCAGTTCGTGCTCGCGCAGGCTGCCGCTGATGGTCTTGCCGCCACCGATCAGCCCACCGATGGCTTGCTGGGCCTCGGCGCCGGATACCCAGCGCCCGACTGGCGCGGCGTTCTCGCCGAACAGGATCAGGCTGACGAAGGGCACCTGGAACTCCTGGCGAAGGCTGTCTTCGACAGCGATTACCACGTCCTCCAGGCTGCCGGCATCGAGCAGGTCGAGGATCAGCCGACGGGTCTTGTCGAATAGCCGGTCGTTGTCGCGGGCAACATCCATCAGTTGCGACAGGCGATGGCGCATCTCGATGTTGCGTTCGCGCAGCAGGGTGAGCTGGCGCTCGACCAGCGACACGCTGTCGCCGCGCTGGTGAGGGATGCGCTGCTCGATGAGCAATTCGTCGTGCTCGGCGAAGAAGGTCGGATGGGCGCGCAGGTAGGCGACCACCGCTTCGGCGTCGAGCGCAGTGGCTTGCTGGGGTACTACGTTCGGCTGATCGGTCATGGCGGATACTCGCTTAGAGACGAACCTGTCCTTCGAAGACGCGTACGGCAGGGCCGGTCATCAACACCGGCTTTCCGGGGCCGGCCCACTCGATGCTCAGGCGGCCACCCGGCAGGTCGATGCTGACCGGGGAGTCCATCCAACCCTGGGCGATGGCGGCCACGGCCGCGGCACAGGCGCCGGTGCCGCAGGCCTGGGTCTCGCCTGCGCCACGCTCCCATACCCGCAGGTTGGCGCGGTGGCGGTCGATCACCTGGATGAACCCGGCGTTGACCCGCTGCGGGAAGCGCGGGTGGTGCTCGATCTTCGGTCCCAGTTCATGGACCGGGGCACTGCGCACGTCGTCGACGCGCAGCACCGAGTGTGGGTTGCCCATGGACACTGCGGCGATCTGGTGCACCTGGCCGTCGACTTCCAGCGGGTAGCTCAGCGCCTGCTGGTCGGCGACGAAGGGGATCTCGGCCGGGGCGAAACGCGGAGGGCCCATATCGACGCAGATCTGGCCGTCGTTGCGCACATCGAGCTCGATGATGCCGCCCTTGGTCTCGACACGGATGCGTTTTTTCGCGGTCAGGCGCTTGTCCAGCACGAAGCGGGCGAAGCAACGCGCGCCGTTGCCGCATTGCTCGACCTCGGAGCCGTCGGCATTGAAGATCCGGTAGCGGAAGTCCACGTCCGGGTTGCTTGGCGCCTCGACGATCAGCAGTTGGTCGAAGCCGATGCCGGTATTGCGGTCACCCCATTGCTTGGCGTGCTTGGGTTGGATATGCGCGTGCTGGCTGACCAGGTCGAGGACCATGAAGTCGTTGCCCAGCCCGTGCATCTTGGTAAAGCGCAGCAGCATGGGCTTACTCCGGCAGCAGGCTTTCGCCGGCGAACAGTTCGGCGATGGTCTCGCGACGACGCACTTCGAAGGCCTGGTCGCCATCGACCAGCACTTCGGCGCTGCGGCCACGGGTGTTGTAGTTGGAGCTCATGACGAAACCATAGGCGCCTGCGGAGCGCACGGCCAGCAGGTCACCCTCGGCGAGCGCGAGCACGCGGTCCTTGGCGAGGAAGTCGCCGGTTTCGCAGATCGGCCCGACCAGGTCGTAGGCACGGCCTTCGCCTTGGCGCGGCGTGACCGCACTGACATCCATCCAGGCCTGGTACAGCGCAGGGCGGATCAGGTCGTTCATCGCCGCATCGACAATGGCGAAGTCCTTGTGTTCGGTGTGCTTGAGGTACTCGACGCGGGTCAGCAGGACGCCGGCGTTGGCCACGATGTAGCGGCCAGGTTCGAACACCAGGGCCAGGTCGCGGCTGCCGACACGTGCGCGGACGGCGTCGATGTAGTCGGCCAGTGCAGGTGGCTGTTCGTCGCGGTAGCGCACGCCGACACCGCCGCCGAGGTCGAGGTGGTGCAGATGGATGCCGCACTCGGCCAGGCGGTCGACCAGCACCAGCAGGCGGTCGAGGGCATCGAGGAAAGGTTCGACGCAGGTCAGCTGCGAGCCGATGTGGCAGTCGACGCCGATCACATCCAGGTTCGGCAACTGCGCGGCACGCACGTAGATGGCCTCGGCGTCGGCGATGGCGATGCCGAACTTGTTCTCCTTGAGCCCTGTGGAGATGTACGGGTGGGTGCCGGCGTCGACGTCCGGATTGACCCGCAACGAGACCGGCGCCACCTTGCCCATTTCGGCAGCGACAACCTGCAGGCGCTCGAGCTCTTCGGTGGACTCGACGTTGAAGCAGTGCACACCGACTTCCAGGGCCCGGCGCATGTCTTCGCGGGTCTTGCCGACGCCGGAGAACACTACGCGATCGGCACGTCCGCCGGCGGCCAGGACACGTTCCAGCTCACCACCGGAAACGATGTCGAAACCGGCGCCCAGACGGGCCAGCAGGTTGAGCACGCCGAGGTTGGAGTTGGCTTTTACCGCGAAGCAGACCAGATGCTCGACGCCCTGCAGGGCGTCGGTGTAGCTGCGGTACTGGGCCTCGATATGGGCGCGCGAGTACACATAGGTGGGCGTGCCGAAGCGTTCGGCGAGCGCCGACAGGGCCACCCCTTCCGCGAACAGCTCGCCGTCGCGGTAGTTGAATGCGTCCATTGGATTTCCTTACTGCACGGGCGTCTGCTCAGGCTGCTCTTCAAGCTCCTGTTGCTGCATGACCGGCTTGGCAGCCTGGTGCTGGTGCGACTTGCGCGGCCCTTTGCCGTCCTTGCCGTCTTCCGGCAGGTACAGAGGGCCTTTCTGGCCACAGGCGGAAACGAGGCAGGCAACCGCGACCAGTGCCGCGAGGGAGGAAATCAGGCGCTTCATGGGTGAAATCCTTGGAAATATGCAGTATTGCGGCCGAGTATACCGAGCGACCACCTGATTGCCTATGCAAGGGTCGGCCCGCCTGGCGGGCTATGCTTGCGGGGCGGTGGCGACCTCGGCGCGGGGCGAGTCCGTTCCCGGCGCTACCCTTTGCTTTCCCGGCCCGGCGCCCGTATCGTGCCCGGCTTGCGTGTATGCAGCCATTTTTCGAGGTCCCTGCAATGAGTTTGAGCGAAGCGCGTTTCCACGATCTGGTCGACGCGACCCAACAGGCCCTGGAAGACCTGTTCGACGAGAGCGATCTGGACCTGGACATGGAGAACTCCGCCGGTGTCCTGACCATCAAGTTCGACAACGGCAGCCAGCTGATCTTCAGTCGCCAGGAGCCGCTGCGCCAGCTGTGGCTGGCCGACAAGTCCGGTGGCTTCCACTTCGACTACGACGAAGAGAGCGGCAAGTGGGTCTGCGAGAAGAGCGAGGAACTGCTTGGCGAGATGCTCGAACGCATCGTCTGGGAGCGGGCGGGCGAAAAGCTGGACTTCGACGAGATCTGAGATGAGCAACCCGCCTCGGCCAGCCAAGCCGCTCTACAGCAACGTCAGCCCCGCTGTGCCGTCACCTTGTATCAATGTGTGTCGGCTGGATGAGCACAAGGTATGCACCGGCTGCCACCGCCACGTCGAGCATATCCGCGAGTGGCGCGCGGCCGACGACGAGCGCCGCCGGCAGATCTGCCGCGAGGCCGAGGCCCGCGGAGCGCGGGGACAGGCATGACCCTGTTGACCGTGCGGGCTTGAGTATTTGCCCGGCTGTGGTAGTGTCAGGTTCTGCGTCGGTGACGCCACAGCATTCACAAACCCCGCCCTTGGGCGGGGTTTTGCTTTATCTGCCTGATAGAAAACCGCCCGTTCAAAGGAGTCTGACTGGATCATGAGCACCAAGCCTTCCCTCACCCTCACCCGATTGGACGTGCAGCGTCTCGAGCGCCTGATCGACAGCCTCGACGAAAGCACGCCGGGTGTGCTCGCCCTGCAGGACGAGCTTGACCGCGCCGAGCAGGTGGTCGGTCACGAGGATGTGCCAGCGGGCGTGGTGACCATGAACTCGCGGGTGCATTGCCGCGAGATCGCCAGCGGCAAGGATTACCACCTGACCCTGGTATACCCGAAGGATGCAGGGCCAGAGGGCAATGTCTCGATCCTCGCGCCGATCGGCTGCGCGCTGCTCGGCCTGTCGGTGGGCGACCAGATCGACTGGCCGGCCCCGGGCGGCAAGACCCTCAAGCTCGAGCTGCTGGCGGTCGAATACCAGCCGGAAGCGGCGGGCGACTTCGATCTTTGAGGCATGGATGCAGTTGTCGACCAGGTTGCTGCGCAGCGCCCAGTCGGTATTGATGATCCGGAAGTGCTGGATGTAGCTGTCCATGTCCTTCGACTCGAACCATTCATCGATTTTGTCGCTGAAGTCGTCGGGGGTCATGATGCTCTTGTTGTACTTGGCGCACTGGATCGATCTCAGCGGTAGGCGGAACGGTTTTCGGCAGCGACTTCGTCCATCAGTCGTCGAACGCATGGAGGTCCAGCACGATGATTTCCCTGGCGTTGGCAGGGTTTTCCTAGAACGCCTGGAGTGCCATGACGACATCTATCAGACTGTGCGGCCCGAGGAGGTCAGGTGGTACAGCTGGTAGCGTTCAGGTTGGTCAGGTGCGAATGAGCGATGTACTCGCACACGCAGGTCCAGCACGCGGATGCCGCTGCGGATCTGCTCGATGCACGGCACATCCTGGGTGACTTCCTGGGGGATGTTGAAGCCGGGTGCCAACTTGTCCATGCCGGAGTCGTGGCTGCCTGGCAGGATCAATTGGTCAATGCGCAGGCGCCCAAGCTCCGGGTGTGCGGTCATCCAGTTTTCGTTGTTCATGTTGCGCTCCTTATCAGGTTGGAGCGCGTAGGATGCGTCCTACATTTTCGATCCGGGCAGCAGGAACGAGTTCTTCCATGGGAAGCCTTTTCAGGGCTCGAAGGTTGCCTGCAAGCGTTCCAGGCCGTCGTTGAGGGCCTGCTCCAGCTGGCGTTTGTAGCGCAGGTAGAGGCTGGTCGAACCGGGCTCGTCGCCTAGCAGTTCAGAGAGGTCCAGGTCGGTGATGTAGCAGCGGTAGTTTCCGGCGCTCTGCCGTTGGCGCAGGATCTGCTGGGCAACCGCCGTATACAGCTGCTCGCCATGCTCGAGTTGGGAAAACTCCTGCTGGTCGCAGTACAGCGTGACATGCACCTCGTTGCCCACCCCTGCCTGGAGGATCGCCTGGACCGCGTAGTAGGGCTGGTTGTGGCTGTCCTGCGGGGCCTGGCGTGGCTCGATGGCGCGCGCCTTGCCACTGCCTGACGGCAGCAACTGGCTGTAGTTCAGCGCCAGCGAGGCCTGCGCCAGGTTGTCCAGCGGCAACTGGGCATCGCGGCGCATCAGCATCGACTGCAGGAAACGCTGCAGCGGCAGCAGCAGGTGGCGTTCATCCTGCAACGGCAAGCGCTGCTGCCACAGGGCGTTGTGTTCATCCAGCACATAGAGATCGGCCCAGCCGTCGTACAGGCGGTAGAACACTTGGATGGCATCCGGCTCGCCCTGGGCCAGGACCAGCGGCAAGTCGCCATCCTGCAAGGCGTTGTCATCCAGATGCAGCGGGCTGTAGAAGCTGCGCTCCTCGCCCAGCATGGCCAGGACCTGATCATGGTCGGCGAAGCTGGCGAGGGTCACCTGTCCCGGGATCAGTTCCAGCACATGGATATGCTGGGCCACTTGCAGCAGGTAGCGGTGGACGTGGTGTTGTCCGAGCAGCGACTGGGTGGTCTCGAAGATTTCCTCGACCCGTTGGCTGATGGCCTGGGCGCGGTTGTGGCAGTAGCAGCGTACCTTCAGACGCGGTCGCTGGCTGCGCTGGCCCAGGCTGTTGAGGAAGTCGCGCAGGCAGCGTACCAGCGCATGCTCGCCGTCGTAGCGCTGGACCAGCACTTCGTTCCAGCTGTTCAGGGTGATCTGGTCGAGAGTCAGTACCAGGTTTTCGCGTACCCCGGCATAACTCAGCGAGTCGGTGCGCTCGGTGGTCATCAGGATGTTCAGGTCACGGTGGTGGCGCAGCGGATCGACACCGACGTTCACCAGCAGCAGGATCTCGTCGGCGACGCTCGGTTGCAGCAGGCGTACCTCGCTGACTGTATCCAGCGGTAATGGAATGCTCTGCTGCAAGCTGGCCAGCAGGTTGAACAGCTCGAACTCGCTCAGGTCGCTGGCGCCGGGGTGCAGCGCCAGACGCGTGCTGCTGTCGATCACGCCGTTGCGGTGTGCCCAGGCCAGGAGCTCGAGCAACTCGCGGCAACGCTTGATCGGGCTGAAGTGCTCCCACTCGTGCACGCCCAGATTGCCGTTGTACAGCCCCCAGTGATGAGCGCCGGGCTCCTTGCGGTTGGGCGAGTGGACCAGGGTGAGCGTGTCCTCGGCCAGGTCCGGCGCGATCCCCGGGTTGATCACTTCGATCTTTCCTGCGCGGCGCTCGAAGGCCGCATAGAGTCTGCGCCCGAGCACATTCAGGTCGCGTTGGTCGGCCCGGCTGCTGGCGTTCTGGCGGCGGGCGAATTCGGTGAGGAAGCGGTAGCTGTAGTTGAGTTCGGCCACCAGTTCACGGCGCTCCACCGCCACCTGGCGCACCTTCCACTGGCTGCGGCTGTCGAGCAGCGCCAGCTGGCGTTCGTCCCAGCCCCACTCGTCGGTCAGTCGAGCCAGCAACCGCCGTTGCCAACCGCCATTGCGCGTACGCGCCGTATCGCCAAGTTTCTTGTTGACCTTCAGGTAGAGGCTGCGCCGCACCAGCTCCAGACGTGCGCTTTCGCCACGTTGGCGCAGGTACTGCTCGATCCGCCGATAGACCATGACATACGGGTCGAGCTCGTCCAGCTCCAGGCAGTTGGCGAACACCGCCTGCTTGTAGTCCAGGCTCAGGCAGCGAACATCAGGGTGCTCGCTGGCGTAGACCTCGGTGAGCAGCAGCTTGAGCAGCGATTTGTAGGGCGAATCGATACCTTTGAACAATTGCCAGAGCCCGGCGCCGACGAATTCGCCCGGTGGAACATGGGCCAGGTGGCCGAGATCGAGGCCGTCCTGGGGGCGGATGAAGCGCTTGGACAGCAGGGTCTGGGTATAGCGTCGGTAGTCGTGTTCCTGATAGACCGGCACCAGCCACCACAGCGGGGTTCGGCCAGCCAGCCAGATGGCGGTGCGGTAGAACTCGTCGAGCAACAGGTAGTGCTGGGTGGTGCCGCAATCGTCCGAGCTGAGTTGGCTGTCGCGTTCACCCTCGACGAAACCCTGTGGCTCGATCAGGAAGAAATGCGCCTCGGCTCCTTGGCTGGCGGCCCAGGCTTCCAGTAGCTGGCATTTGCGTCGCAACTCGCCGAGCGCTTGTTCGCCCAGATCGGGCGCATGACATACCCACAGGTCCATGTCGCTCTGCTCGGCCTGGGCCAAGGTGCCCAGGCTGCCCATCAGGAACAGGCCATGGATCGGTTGTGGCGGATTGCCGTGGCGGGCCTTGTAGGTGAACGAACGAGTCAGGCGCTGGGCTTCGGCCAGCAGTTCGGTGGCGGGCTCGAATCCTGTGATCCCGGCGGGCGTGGTGCCGGAGACGTAGCCTGGCAGTAGCGGATGGTTGACATGGAAGAACAGCGGCAACAGCGTCAGGACCTGTTGCTGACGGGTGGACAGCCCCTCCAGCGCCCGCTCCAGGCGACCCTGGCTGATCTTCAGGAAGCGTGCGCGTAGCTTCGACAGTTCCTTGCGGTCGATGCCTTGGTCAAGATCGGGGCGGATTTCATGGGGGTGGTTCATTGCGCACTCAGGCAGGCCGGGGGGCAGTGGCGAGTTTAGCCTGAGTGGCGCGGTCGGATAAGGGGTTGATGGATTTTTGACGTCAGGTTGCAGGCGCCTGTGTCGTCATCAACTTTCGCAGGCACCTGCTTCGGCCCCGCAGGCGCGAGCCTTGCTGGCGAAGCAGGCGATGCGATACGGGGTGAACTCAGGCCGGCTGAGGCGTTTTCAGAACCCTGAGCAGCAACTGCACACTCTCTGCGGCATCGTTGCCCAGGCTGGTGAGGTAGCCGCCGTCGGGCTGGTCAGTGAGGCCTTTGTCATGCAGGCGCTTGGCTGCGGCAACCAACGCAGGGGAGGCGTCGCTGCACACCTTGATGCCTTCCTGGTGACTGTCCAGGTTGAACTGGGAGAGCACTTCCAGTTCGGCGATCAGTTCGGGGTTGAAGGGCATGGGCTACTCCTGACTTCGAGACGAGGATGGAAGTCAGGAGTGTAGTCAGGTTTATTCGATGTCGCCTTGATCCGCCTCAGGTGGCAGCTCCGGCAGGGCACGCAGGGCGGCTTCGTACCATGCGGTGTCGAATGCACGGTCCTCGTCGAGCATGGCGTCGATCTCGACGGCCAGCACATGGGCCATGAGGTTGAGGATGTCCTCGCGCGCGTAGCCGACCAGGGTCAGCTTGTTGAAGGTGGCCTTGGCCGCCGCGGGTTCGCCGCTTTCGATCTGGTTCTCGACCGCCTGGATGAGGGTCGCTTCGGTGAATGCCTCTTCGTCGTTGCTGTCGATGTCGTCGTGCTCGCTCATGGCGGTGCTCCTGTGGTGAGGCGCACAGTGTGCCATGCCTGCCTCGGCGATGCCTGCTCATCGACGCCGGTCATGGCGCTGGCCTTGGCCTGGGAACGGGTCTATAACAGCCGAGCCAACCCCTCACGGCCCTGGAGGCTGCCTCAATGCTCAAGCTTCATGGATTCGCGGTCAGCAACTACTACAACATGGTCAAGCTGGCGCTGTTGGAAAAAGGCCTGCCGTTCGAGGAGGTACTGTTCTTCGGCGGTCAGGTGCCACAGGCGTTGGCCATCAGTCCACGCGGCAAGGTGCCGGTGCTGGAGACCGAGCAGGGCTTCATCAGCGAGACCGGGGTGATCCTCGACTACATCGAACAGACCCAGCCGGGCAAGGCGCTGCTGCCAACCGATGCCTTCGGCCAGGCCAAGGTGCGCGAGCTGCTCAGGGAGATCGAACTGTACATCGAGCTGCCGGCGCGTACCTGTTACGCCGAGGCGTTCTTCGGCGCGGCGGTGGAACCGCTGGTCAAGGAACGTGCCCGTGCGGACCTGCTGGCGGGCTTCGCCACCCTCAAGCGCAATGGCAAGTTCGCGCCGTATGTGGCGGGTGAGCAGTTGACCATCGCCGACCTGATGTTCTGCTTCTCGGTCGACCTGGCCTGCGCGGTGGGCAAGAAGGTGCTGAACGTCGACTTCCTGGCGGACTTCCCGCAGGCGGCGGCATTGCTGGAGAAACTGCAGGGTAATCCACACATGGCGCGGATCGTGGCGGACAAGGACGCAGTGATGCCGGCGTTCCTGGAAATGGTCAAGGGCAAGCGCTAACGCTGTAAACGAGCGCGGGGCAAGCCCGCTCCCACGAGCCTTGTCCAGGCCTTGTGGGAGCGGGCTTGCCCCGCGAGGGCGTGATCAGCGCGAAGCCAGCAGCGCCTGGCCGCGAGTCACCGCCGCGCGCACCTGCGCCGGTGCGGTACCGCCGATATGGTTGCGGGCGTTGACCGAGCCTTCGAGGGTCAGCACGGCGAACACGTCCTGCTCGATCTGGTCGCTGAACTGGCGCAGCTCGTCCAGGCTCATCTCGGCCAGGTCCTTGCCGGTATCCACGCCGTACTTCACCGCGTGGCCGACGATCTCGTGGCAATCACGGAAAGGCAGGCCGCGGCGCACCAGGTAGTCGGCCAGGTCGGTGGCGGTGGAAAAACCACGCAGCGCCGCCTCGCGCATGATGGCGTGCTTGGGCTTGATCGCCGGGATCATGTCGGCGAAGGCGCGCAGCGAGTCGCGCAGGGTGTCGGCGGCGTCGAACAGCGGTTCCTTGTCTTCCTGGTTGTCCTTGTTGTAGGCCAGCGGCTGGCCTTTCATCAGGGTCAGCAGGCCGGTCAGGGCGCCGAACACGCGGCCGCTCTTGCCACGCACCAGCTCCGGTACGTCCGGGTTCTTCTTCTGCGGCATGATCGAGCTGCCGGTGCAGAAGCGATCGGGCAGGTCGATGAACTGGAACTGCGCGCTGGTCCACAGCACCAGCTCTTCGGAGAAGCGCGACAGGTGCATCATGGCGATGCTCGCGGCGGCGCAGAACTCGATGGCGAAGTCCCGGTCCGAGACGCCGTCCAGCGAATTGCCGGCCACGGCCTCGAAGCCCAGCAGCTTGCAGGTCAGTTCGCGGTCGATCGGGTAGGTGGTGCCGGCCAGCGCGGCGCTGCCCAGGGGCATGCGGTTGGCGCGCTTGCGGCAGTCGACCAGACGCTCGTAGTCGCGGCTGAGCATTTCGAACCAGGCCAGCAGGTGGTGGCCGAAGGTCACCGGTTGGGCGGTCTGCAGGTGGGTGAAACCGGGCATGATGGTTTCGGCTTCGCGCTCGGCCTGCTCCAGCAGGCCGCGTTGCAGGCGGGTGATCTCGGCCAGGATCAGGTCGATCTCGTCGCGCAGCCACAGGCGGATGTCGGTGGCGACCTGGTCGTTGCGGCTACGGCCGGTGTGCAGCTTCTTGCCAGTGATGCCGATGCGGTCGGTCAGGCGCGCCTCGATGTTCATGTGCACGTCTTCCAGGTCGACGCGCCAGTCGAAGCTGCCGGCCTCGATTTCGCCCTGGATGGTCTTCAGGCCGTCGATGATCGCGTCGCGCTCGGCGGCGGTGAGTACGCCGACCTGCGCCAGCATGGTGGCGTGGGCGATCGAACCCATGATGTCGTGGCGGTACAGGCGCTTGTCGAAATCGACCGAAGCGGTGAAGCGGGCGACGAAGGCGTCGACGGGCTCACTGAAGCGGCCGCCCCAGGACTGATTGGTCTTGTCGGTGCTCATGGATTCACTCGTTGAAGGCGTGAACGGAAAAGTGCCGCCGATCATAGCAGGGTTGCACCCGCCACCGCAGGGCGGCGGACGAGAGAATCAGGGGGGAAACGGATTCAACGATTGAACGGCAGTGTTCCACGGAGCGTCTACAGTTGGACAAAGGATTGGCAGCGAATCTGCCAGGACAGTGAATCTTTGGCCTTCGCACCGGTCTGTAGCGTGACCGCGATTTCGGTCACCCCACACTTGTCTACGCTATACCTGTGCGAGACTCACTCAGGAATCCAGCGCAATTATGAATGTCCTGATCGTTGATGACGAACCCCAAGCCCGCGAACGCCTGAGCCGGCTGCTCGGCGAGCTGGAGGGCTACACCGTGATGGAGCCCAGCGCCACCAACGGCGAGGAGGCCCTGGCGCTGATCGAGAGCCTGCGTCCCGACGTGGTGCTGCTCGACATCGGCATGGCCGGCCTCGACGGCCTGCAGGTCGCCGCCCGGTTGTGCGAGCGCGAAGCGCCGCCGGCCGTGGTGTTCTGCACCGGCGACGACGAATACGGCAGCCAGGCCTTCAGGGACAGCACCCTGAGCCATGTCGAAAAGCCTATCCAGGCCCAGGCCCTGCGCGATGCGCTGCGTCGGGCCGAGCGCCCCAACCGGGCTCAGCTCGCGGCACTGACCCGCCCCGCCGGCGACAACGGCGGCGGGCCGCGAAGCCATATCAGCGCGCGAACACGCAAGGGTATCGAGCTGATTCCCCTGGGGCAGGTCATCTATTTCATTGCCGATCACAAATACGTCACCCTGCGCCACGAGTCGGGCGAAGTGCTGCTCGACGAGCCGCTCAAGGCATTGGAGGACGAATTCGGCGACCGTTTCGTGCGCATCCACCGCAACGCGCTGGTGGCCCGTGAGCGTATCGAGCGCCTGCAGCGCACGCCGCTGGGGCATTTCCAGCTGTACCTCAAGGGGCTCAATGGTGACGCCTTGACCGTCAGCCGGCGCCATGTGGCGGGTGTACGCAAGATGATGCAGTCGCTCTGAATCGGGTGGCCCGGCCCTTGGCAGAGAGGGTGGATGATCTGGGTCTGCTGGCGACACTGGCGGAGCTGTTATCATCGGCGGCATTTCCTTGTATCGGGGCGTTTCATGTCCACTCGCGAAATCCGCATTGCCACCCGTAAAAGTGCCTTGGCCCTATGGCAGGCCGAATACGTCAAAGCCCGCCTGGAACAGGCGCATCCGGGCCTTCGGGTATCCCTGGTGCCGATGGTCAGCCGCGGCGACAAGCTGCTCGACGCGCCGCTGGCGAAGATTGGCGGCAAGGGTCTGTTCGTCAAGGAGCTGGAAACCGCCCTGCTCGACAACGAGGCCGACATCGCCGTGCATTCGATGAAGGACGTGCCCATGGACTTCCCTGAAGGCCTGGGCCTGTACTGCATCTGCGAGCGCGAAGATCCGCGCGACGCGTTCGTCTCCAACACCTTCGCAAGCCTCGAAGCGTTGCCGGCCGGCAGCGTCGTCGGCACCTCCAGCCTGCGCCGCCAGGCTCAACTGCTGGCGCGCCGTCCCGACCTCGAAATCCGTTTCCTGCGTGGCAATGTCAACACGCGCCTGGCCAAGCTCGACGCCGGCGAATACGACGCCATCATCCTTGCCGCTGCCGGCCTGATTCGCCTGGGCTTCGAAGACCGCATCACCTCGACCATCGGCGTCGACGACAGCCTGCCGGCCGGAGGCCAGGGGGCGGTGGGTATCGAGTGCCGCAGCGCCGACAGCGAGATCCATGCGCTGCTGGCGCCGCTGCACCATGTCGATACGGCCGACCGGGTAGTGGCCGAGCGCGCCCTGAACAAGCGTCTGAATGGCGGCTGCCAGGTGCCGATCGCCTGCTATGCGGTGCTCGAAGGCGAGCAACTGTGGCTGCGCGGCCTGGTTGGCCAGCCTTCCGGTGGTACCCTGCTGGTGGCCGATGCCCGCGCCCCGCGAGCCAGTGCCGAGGCGTTGGGTGTACAGGTGGCCGAAGCCCTGCTGGCCCAAGGCGCGGAGGCAATTCTCAAGGAAGTCTACGGCGAGGCCGGTCACCCGTGAGCCACTGGCGCCTGCTGCTGACCCGCCCCGAAGAGGACTGCGCGGCACTGGCGCAGTCGCTCGCCGCGGCGGGCATCGCCAGCGCCAGTCTGCCGCTGCTGGCGATCGAGCCCTTGAGCCTGGGTTCGGCGCAACAGCAGTGCCTGCAGCTTCTCGGGCAGGCCCAGGCACTCATCGTGGTGAGCAAGCCCGCGGCCCGGCTGTTGCTCGAGCAACTCGATCGTGCGGGTATCGAACCACCCTCCACGGGCTGGTTCACCGTGGGCGAGGCCACCGCGCGGGTGCTACAGGAGCGTGGGCTTTTGGTGACTTTCCCTACAGCCGGTGATGACAGCGAGGCCTTGCTCGAGCTACCAGGATTGCGCGAGGCTGCCGCGTTTCCTACGGCTCGCGTCGTCATTGTCCGTGGTGAGGGGGGGCGCGAATTGCTGGCCGAGCGTCTTGCAGAGCAAGGTGCTAGTGTCGAATATCTGGAACTGTACCGTCGTTGCCTGCCGCAATACCCGGCCGCCAGGTTGCCCCGGCTGATCGACGGGGAACGCCTCAATGGCCTGGTGGTCAGCAGTGGGCAGGGGCTCGAGCACTTGCACCGCCTGGCGGGCGAGGACTGGCCTCGGCTGGCGCGCTTGCCGCTGTTCGTGCCTAGCCCGCGGGTCGCCGAGCAGGCCCGGGCCCTGGGGGCCCTTCAGATTGTGGATTGCCGTGGCGCCAGCGCCGCGGCCTTGCTGGCAGCTGTGCAGCGAAGCGCTGCACCTGCCCCTTAAGGCGCTAAGCTAGAGAGCGATGCGCCCCCATGCAAAGGATGGATACGTGAGCGAAACTGTCTTGCCCAACACTGAACAGCCCGCGGCCTCCGAGGCGCCGCAAACCTCCACCGCCAAGCCTGAGCGCCGTTCCGGCAATGGCCTGGCGCTGCTGGCCCTGCTGCTGGGCGCCGCCGGCGTCGCGGTGGGCGGCTGGGGCGTCTGGCAGGTGCGCCAGTTGCAAGGCAGCGAGCAGGGGCAGAGTGAGCACCTGCAGGCGCTCAACCAGCGTGCCGATGCCTTGCAGCAACGCGAGCAGCAGATCAGTACGCAGCTCGCCAGTCTGCCGGCGGCCAGCGAGCTGGAAGATCGCCGCCGCCTGGTGGCGCAGTTGCAGGGGGATCAGCAGCGGCTGAGCCAGCGACTTGAAACCGTGCTGGGCGAAAGCCGCAAGGAATGGCGCCTGGCCGAGGCCGAGCACCTGCTACGTCTGGCTACCCTGCGCCTGTCGGCGTTGCAGGACATCACCAGTGCCAAGGCCCTGGTCGAGGGCGCCGACGAGATTCTGCGCGAGCAGAGCGACCCGGGCGCGTTCGCCGCCCGTGAACAACTGGCGCGCAGCCTCGCGACCCTCGGCAACACCCAGCAACCGGATCGTACCGGGCTGTTCCTCAAGCTTGCCGCCCAGCGCGAGCTGGTCCAGCAGCTCAGTGCCCAGTCCCCGGAGTTCGACGGCAAGGCCGACGCCCTGGGCGCCCTGACCGCCGATGGCGATGGCGCCAGCCGCTGGTCGCAGTGGTGGGCGGAGATCTCCAAGTACTTCCAGATCGAATTCAATGCCGACGACAACGTACGCCCATTGCTTTCGGGGCAGTCGCTCAACCAGCTGCGCCTGGCACTCAGCCTGACCATCGAGCAGGCCCAGTGGGCCGCGCTCAATGGCGAGGCCAAGGTCTATACGCAAGCGCTGGATGATGCGCGCAGCGTGTTGCTGGCCAACTTCAATGCCGACAACCCGCAGAGCAAGGCCATGCTCGAAAGCCTCAACCAGCTTGCCGAGCAACCGGTGTCGGTGGTGACCCCTGACCTGAGCGAGAGCCTGGCGGCAGTGCAGGCTTATATCCAGCGCCGCCACTTGCCGGCCCAGGCCGAGGGAGGCAAGCCATGAAGCGTGCCTACCTGTTGGCGGTGCTGGCGATCGTCATCGCCGCGGCGCTGGGTATCGCCATTGCCAAGCACAGCGGCTACGTGCTGATCGCCTATGGCGGTTTCCGCTACCAGTCGGGCCTGTGGGCGGCACTGGGGGCGCTGGTGGGTATCGTCTTGCTGCTATTGCTGCTGCGTTATCTGGTCGGCCTGGTGCTGACTTCCACTGGCGTGGTCAACCCTTGGTCCAGGCGCAACCGTCGTCGTCGCACCCGTATCGCCGTCGAGCAGGGCCAGTTGGACCTGGCCGAGGGACGTTGGGGCAGTGCCCAGCGCCATTTGCAACGGGCGGCCGAAAATGCCAGCCAGCCACTGCTCTACTACCTTGGTGCGGCCCGTGCGGCCAATGAGCAGGGACGTGTCGAGGAGCGGGACAGCTTGCTCGAGCGGGCACTGGAGCGCCAGCCGCAGGCCGAACTGGCCATTGCCCTGACTCACGCCCAGTTGCAGATGGATCGCGGCGAGAGCGAAGGAGCCCTGGATGCCCTGCAAGCCATGCAGGAGCGCCATCCCAACAATGCCCAGGTGTTGCGTCTGTTGCAGCGCCTGCATCAGGACCGCGGGGATTGGCCCGCGCTGATTCGCCTGCTGCCGGACCTGCGCAAGCACAAGGTGTTGCCGGCCAGTGAGCTGGCCGATCTGGAGCGGCGGGCGTGGGGGCAGAACCTTGGCCTGGCGGCTACCCGTGGCGATGACCCGCAGACGGCGCGTCAGGCGCTGGAGCGGGCCTGGCAGCAACTGACCAGTGCCCAGCGCCAGGAGCCGCAACTGGTACTGGCCTATGCCGAGCAACTGCGCCAGGCCGGGGCCCAGGCTGATGCCGAACAGGTGCTCAGGGCGGCACTCAAGCGTGATTATGAAAGCCACCTGGCGCGGCTGTACGGTCTGGTGCAAGGCGAGGACCCGGCGCGTCAATTGCAGACTGCCGAAGGATGGCTCAAAGCACATCCGCAGGACCCTAGCCTGCTGCTTACCCTTGGTCGCCTGAGCCTGCAGAACCGTCTCTGGGGCAAGGCTCGTGACTACTTCGAGAGCAGCTTGCGCCTGGAGCGCAATCCTGAGGCGTGTGCCGAATTGGCGCGTTTGCTGGCGGGCTTGGGAGAAACCGAGCGCAGCAACCAGTTGTTCCAGGAAGGCCTGGGCATGCTGGATGAGCGTCTGCTGGCGCTGCCCCTGCCGGAAGCCGTGCGCGCCTGATCGGCCCGTGTACAGGGCCCGCTTGCTCGCGGGTCCTGCTTCTCCTGCATACCTGGTCGAAGTATCCTTCGCCCTCGTCGGACGGATCTGACATCGCTCTGTAGCGATTCGTTGTCAATCAGCGACTTGTCGGCATCGTAGTGCCTTGATACAAAGCGCCGCTTTCCTCTACCGTTTCAGTTCACTTTTCCCACTTGCGGACATCATTTGCCCATGTCGCTGGCCTGCCTGCGCAGCTTTTTCCTTCCCGCTTTCCTGGCCTCCATGATGGTCCTGGTGGCGTCTTTTCGCCTGGAGTCGGTCGTTGGCCTGATGCCTTGCGCATTGTGCTTCAGCCAGCGTCTGATGCTGGCGCTCTATGCTGTGGTCTGTCTGCTGGCCATCGTCCACGGGCCGGGAACTGCTGGCTTGCGCCGTTATGCCTGGCTGGCATTGCTGACGGCTCTGGGGGGAGCGCTGCTGGCGGGGCGACATGTCTGGCTGCAAGCCGAGCCACTGGCGCTGGAGGGGTGCCACAGGCCGGTCGGACAACTGCTGCAGCGCCCTCTGGGAGAAATCCTGCATCACTTCCTGCTGGGTAGCCCGGACTGTGTTTCGATCAGTTGGAGCTTCCTCGACCTGACATTGCCCGAATGGAGCCTGCTGGCGTTCCTGCTGCTTGCGGCCTTGCCCCTTGGCTGGCTCGTGGCCTATCGCTTGCGCAACAGCGCGAAGGCTTGATCCAGAACAAGGCGAGCCGGATCGCTCGACCAGTGGCGGGGCACACGGGGATTAAACGCTTGTATGAACTTTGTCTACTGCGTACCTTGATGGGCAGGTCGCGCGGGAATAATCTCCCAGCACGTACACCGAAAACACAACTGCTCGATGCCGTCTGCTGATGTCACCTTTGTGCCACGGACTTGTGTCGCGAGGTGCAGCGGCATTTACCCAGAAGGGAAGAGATCGCCATGCTCGATAGTTGCCAGAACGCCCAGGAACGCTGGGGCGGTGTTCACAAGCTGATCGATCGTTGGCTGGAGGAGCGCCAGGAGCTGGTGCAAGCCTTCCGCGCCTTGCGCGATGCCAGGCCGGCGTTCGCCGACAAGCACAAGAACCGCGATTTCTGTGCGGTGCTGGTCGATTATGTATCAGCCTGGCACTTCGAGGTCAGCGAGCAACTGGTCAGTGAAGCCAAGGCATTTGGTGACACCGGCGCGCTGGAGCTGGCTAAACAGATCAACCCACGTATCGACGACAGCACGCAGATCGCCCTGGCTTTCAATGACCATTGCGAGAAGGGCGAGTGCAAGGATACCGAGCGCTTTGCCGAAAAGCTGGCCAAGCTCGGCGGCCTGCTGCATGAGCGCTTCGAACTGGAGGACTGCCTGATCGAAGTGCTGCACAACGCGCACAAGCAAGAGGACGCCGCGGTGCAGGCCTGATTCAGTCGGCCACCGCGATCAGCTCGATCTCGAATACCAGCGGGGTGTAGGGCGCAATCAGGTCGCCCGCACCGTCGGCGCCGTAGGCCTGCGCCGAAGGGATCACCAGTCGCCATTTCGAGCCCGCCTTCATCCGTGGCAACGCCACCTGCCAGCCTTCGATCACCGAGTCGAGCTTGAACCACTGCGGTTGCTGGTTCTGGTCGAACACCGTGCCGTCCGGCAACTTGCCCACGTAGCGCACCTGCACGCTGCCGCTGGCTTTGGGCTGCGCCCCGGTGCCACTGACCAGCTCGCTGTAGAGAATGCCCTCTGGCAGTTCATGCACTCCGGCACCAGCGCGCTCCGTGGCCATGAAGCGTTTTTCGGCGGTCTGCAGTTTATCGACCTGGGCCTGTTCGGCTGCGGCGTTGGCTTGTTCATCGTGCTGTTGGAGGATGGCCTGCATGCGCGACTTCGCAATGCGTGGCGGTTCACCCTGGTAAGCCTGGCGCAGCCCATCGACCAGGGCATCGAGCTGCAGTCCGGGCACTTCCTGGCGCAGGCGTTCACCCAGGCTGGCGCCCAGGCTGTAGGCCAGGTCGTTGTCGTTGGCTGGGCTGGTTTCGCTGGTGGCCTGGGCGAGCGGGGCCAGCAGGCAAAGTCCGATAAGCAGGTAACGAGGCACGGTCGACTCCTTGCAATGAGGCCGAAGTATGCCAGCCTTGTCGCGCCGACATGTGTAAATATCAGCGCGTTGTTAAGGGGCAACTACACTTGCTCGGTGCTGCAAGATAATAACTTTGCCCAGGCATGCAACGCGGCGTTACTGATACTGTCAACATGCCCTAGCGGCGGTAGCAGCAGAAGCATAGTATGAGCCGCACTCTCGTCAGCCAGGAGGTAAACCATGTCGGCCAAAAAGAAGCCAGTAAGTACGCCGTTGCACCTGCTCCAGCAACTTTCGGGCAGCCTGCTCGAACATTTGGAAGATGCCTGCTCTCAAGCGCTGGCGGATGCCGAGAAACTACTGACCAAGTTGGAAAAACAACGTGGCAAGGCTCAGGAAAAACTGCATAACGCCCGTCTGAAGTTGCAGGACGCCGCCAAGGCCGGTAAAGCCAAGGCGCAAGGCAAGGCGCAGAAAGCCGCCGGCGAACTTGAAGACCTGCTCGACGCGCTCAAGGATCGCCAGAGTCAGACCCGCACTTATATCCAGCAGCTCAAGCGTGATGCCCAGGAAAGCCTGAAACTGGCCCAGGGTGTCGGCAAGGTACGCGAGGCGGCCTCGAAAGCGCTCGACCAGCGTGCCAGTGCGCCGAAGACCGCCGCGAAACCCGCTGCAGCCAAGGCTCCAGCCAAAGCCGCTGCTGGCAAACCCGTTGTGAAGCCTGCCGCAGCGAAGGCGCCGACCAGGACTACCGCCGCCAAACCGGCTGCAACCAAGGCGCCGGCCAAGGTCGCTGCAGCCAAGCCTGCCGCTACCAAGGCGCCGGTCAAGGCCGCAGCCGCCAAGCCGGCTACCAAGCCCGCCGCCAGACCTGCCGCCACCAAGGCCCCGGCCAAGACTGCCGCTGCCAAGCCGGCTGCGAAAGCTGCTGTTAAACCCGCCGTAGCCAAGGCCCCGGCCAAGACCGCAGCCGCCAAGCCTGCCGCGAAACCTGCTGCTGCCAAGACCCCGGCCAAAAGCGCTGCTATCAAGCCGGCAGCCAAACCTGCCGTAGCCAAGGCGCCGGCCAAACCAGCCGCGAAGCCTGCTGCCGCCAAAGCCCCGGCCAAGCCGGCCGCGCCAGTTGCAACTGCGACCGGCACCGCGCCAGCCAGCACCTCGGCAACGGCACCCGCCAGCACCCCGGCTCAGTCGCCTTCCTCGGCCTCCTGAAGCCCACGGGCCGCGACGCGCAGTTGATGCAGCGCGTCGTGGCCCCGTCCTTGGTCCGGTGCCAGCCAGGCCAACCAGTCTTCATCCGTGTCCAGCCCTGTCGGCCAGTCTTGTGCCAACTGCTCGAGACGCTCCAGCAAGGTACGCTCGGCCTGCAATTCCAGACGCTTCACCTGTGCACGCAGTCCGTTCAACTGCGGATCGCCCTGTGCCTGTTCGCGCCATTGCTGGCGCAGTGTGCGTAGTGGTGCGACCACGTCCAACTGCCAGGGGCCGGCCAGCGCATGCAGGGCTTGCCGTCGTTGTGCGTCGGGGGGCACGCCACGTGCCTGCAGCCAGGTACCGCATAGCAGCAGGCAGACATCGGCGCCCAGTTCCTGAAGGGCCAGGCAGGCCGCTTCGACACCTGGCCGTGCGTACAGGGCCAAGGCGTGATTCCACAGGTCGGTGTGCATGGTTTCACTCGCGCCAGTGATCGGCGAAGCTGGTAGACTCCGCGACCATCATGATCAGACTATCGAACCTCACTTTACAGCGTGGTCCACAGCGCCTGCTAGAAGGCGCCGAGATGACCCTGCACACCGGTCACAAGGCCGGCCTGATCGGTGCCAACGGCGCCGGTAAATCCAGCCTGTTCGCCTTGCTGCGCGGCGAGCTTTCGCCTGACGCCGGCGACTGCCAGCTGCCCGGTGACTGGCGCATTGCCCACATGCGCCAGGAGGTCGATACCCTTGACCGCATCGCCGTGGACTATGTGCTCGACGGCGACGCCCGTCTGCGCAAGGTCCAGGCTGACCTGGCCGCCGCCGAGCAGGCCCACGACGGCACAGCCCTGGCGCGCCTGCACAGTGAGCTCGATAGCGCCGACGGCTATACCGCCGATGCCCGTGCGCGCAAGCTGCTGGCCGGCCTCGGCTTCAGCAACGAACAGATGGATCGCCGTGTCGGAGACTTCTCCGGTGGCTGGCGGATGCGCCTGAACCTGGCGCAGGCGCTGATGTGTCCGTCCGACCTGCTGCTGCTCGACGAGCCGACCAACCACCTGGACCTCGATGCCATCCTCTGGCTCGAGGACTGGCTCAAGGGCTACCCGGGCACACTGTTGCTGATCTCTCACGACCGCGACTTCCTCGATGCCGTGGTCGACCATGTGCTGCATGTCGAGCAGCGCAAGCTCAACCTCTACAAGGGCGGCTACAGTGCCTTCGAGCGCACCCGCGCCGAACGCCTGGCACAGCAGCAGCAGGCGTACGAGAAGCAGCAGGCGCAGCGTGCGCACATGGAAAAGTACATTGCCCGCTTCAAGGCCCAGGCCACCAAGGCCCGTCAGGCACAGAGCCGGATCAAGGCCCTGGAGCGCATGGAAGAGCTGTCGGCGGCCCACGTCGATTCGCCGTTCGACTTCGTTTTCCGTGAGTCGGAAAAGATCTCCAGCCCGTTGCTCGACCTGTCCGAGGGCCGTCTGGGCTATGGCGACAAGGCCATCCTCGAGAAGGTCAAGCTGCAGCTGGCCCCGGGTGCGCGCATCGGCCTGCTCGGCCCCAACGGTGCCGGCAAGTCGACCCTGATCAAGAACCTCGCCGGCGAGCTGCAACCGCTTGCCGGGCGCCTGGTGCGTGGCGAGAACCTGGCGGTTGGCTACTTCGCCCAGCACCAGCTCGATTCCCTGGACGACAAGGCCAGTCCGCTGCTGCACCTGCAGCGGATTGCCTCGGCCGAGCGTGAGCAGACCCTGCGCGATTTCCTCGGTGGTTTCGACTTCCACGGCGATCGTGTCGATGAGCCGGTGGTCAATTTCTCCGGTGGCGAGAAGGCGCGCCTGGCCCTGGCGCTGATCGCCTGGGAGCGGCCGAACCTGTTGCTGCTCGACGAACCGACCAACCACCTCGACCTCGAGATGCGCCTGGCCCTGACCATGGCCCTGCAGGAGTTCGCCGGTGCCGTGGTGGTGGTCTCCCACGATCGTCATCTGCTCAAGAGCACCACCAACGACTTCTTGCTGGTAGCCGATGGCAAGGTCGATACCTTCGATGGCGACCTCGACGACTACAGCCGCTGGCTGGTCGAGTATCGCCAGCGCAGCGCGCCGGCCAGCAATGCGCCGGCCAACCCCGACAAAACCGACAAGAAGGCTCAGCGCCAGGCCGCCGCGGCCTTGCGCCAGCAGTTGGCGCCGCACAAGAAGGCCGCCGACAAGCTGGAAAGCGAGCTCAACCAGGTGCATGCGCAACTGGCCGAGATCGAGTCCGCGCTGGGTGACAGTGGTCTCTACGAGGCGGCGCGCAAGGACGAACTGCGCGACCTGCTGGCTCGCCAGACCAAGCTCAAGCAGCGTGAAGGCGAACTCGAGGAAGCCTGGATGGAGGCCCTGGAAACCCTGGAAAGCATGCAGGCCGAGCTCGAGGCGCTGTCCTGACCGAGACGTCGGCCAAGCCAGTCAATGCCATTGCGGGGCAAGCCCTCTGCCACAGCCATCGTGGGAGCGGGCTTGCCCCGCGATGGTTTTGCCAAGGCCACGCAAAAACCGCTGGTCATTTTTTCATCAGCACCGTAGCTTAACGTTTTGCAACAAATGCTCGAGCGAGGTGTGCGATGTCGATGGAAACATGGTTGGCCTTCTTTGCCGCGTGCTGGGTGATCAGCCTGTCGCCGGGCGCCGGGGCCATTGCCTCGATGTCCAGCGGGCTGCAGTACGGATTCTGGCGTGGTTACTGGAATGCCCTGGGCCTGCAGTTGGGGCTGATCGTGCAGATTGCCGTCATCGCCGCAGGTGTCGGCGCCATCCTCGCCGCTTCGGCCACGGCCTTCCAGGTCATCAAGTGGTTCGGCGTCGCCTACCTGATCTACCTCGCCTACAAGCAATGGCGGGCGTTACCCATGGACATGAGCGATGAGTCCGGGGTGCGGCCCATCGGCAAGCCGCTGAGCCTGATGTTCCGCGGCTTCCTGGTCAACGTCAGCAATCCCAAGGCCTTGGTGTTCATGCTTGCGGTACTGCCGCAGTTCATCAACCCGCACCAGCCGCTGCTGCCACAGTACCTGGCGATCACCGTGACCATGATCAGCGTCGACCTGCTGGTGATGGCCGGCTACACCGGGCTGGCTGCGCGAGTACTGCGCCTGCTGCGTACACCGAAGCAGCAGAAACGCCTGAACCGTACATTCGCCGGGCTGTTCATCGGTGCCGCGACCTTCCTCGCGACCTTGCGCCGCGCGCCTATCTGACGCAAACCATGCCCCGCAGGAGCCCGATGCCTGGTTTCTGCGAGGCATGTCGTTTCAGCGTTGCTTGTCGACCAGCCCCTTGAGCAAGTCCACCGGCAACGGGAAGACGATGGTCGAAGTCTTGTCCCCGGCGATCGACCCCAGCGTCTGCATGTAGCGCAGTTGCATGGCGCCAGGCTCCTTGCCCAGCATCTGCGCGGCCTGCATCAACTGCTCGGACGCCTGCAACTCACCCTCGGCGTGGATCACTTTGGCCCGGCGTTCACGCTCGGCTTCGGCCTGGCGCGCGATGGCCCGGACCATCGACTCGTTGAGGTCGACATGCTTGATCTCGACATTGGCCACCTTGATGCCCCAGGCGTCGGTCTGCGCGTCGAGCACGGCGCGAATATCGGCGTTGAGCTGCTCGCGCTCGGCCAGCAACTCGTCCAGCTCGTGCTTGCCAAGCACCGCGCGCAGGGTGGTCTGAGCCAACTGGCTGGTGGCGACGAGGAAGTCCTCGACCTGGATGATCGCCTTCTGCGGGTCGAGGACCCGGAAGTAGAGCACAGCGTTGACCTTGACCGAGACGTTGTCGCGGGTGATCACATCCTGCGGGGGCACGTCGAGCACCACGGTACGCAGGTCGACCCGCACCATCTGCTGCACGCCTGGGATAAGGATGATCAGCCCGGGTCCCTTGACTTGCCAGAAGCGTCCCAGCTGGAACACCACGCCGCGCTCGTACTCGCGCAGGATGCGCAGCGCCGACAGCAGTACCAGCGCCAACAGCACCAGCAGGGTACCGAAACCGAATTGCATGAACATCTTCATTCTCCTTGCGCCGTTGGTGGCATGGCGCTGACTTCCAGGATCACGCCGTGGCGGGCGGTGATACGCACAGGCTGGCCCGGCAGCAATGGCGTCGCGCAGCGCACCTGCCACTGTTCGCCCTGGGCCTGCACCGAGCCACAGAATGGGTTGTCCGCTTGTACCTGGGTGACGGTTACCAGGCTGCCGACCAGCCCGGCGTCGCCACTGACCAGCGCCCGTCGCCGCGCCTTGAGTGCCATGCCCAGCAGGCCGCCAAGCAGCAGCGCCGAGACCACCGCCAGGGTGACGATCAGCGCCAGTGGGATGCCAAAACCGGGGGCGTCGGTGTCCATCAGGATCACCGCGCCAGCGATGAAGGCGATGATGCCGCCGAACCCGACCACGCCGAAGCTGGGCAGGAACGCCTCGGCGACCATGAACGCCAGCCCAAGCAGGATCAACGCCACGCCAGCATGGTTGACCGGCAGCATCTGCAGGCCATACAACGCCAGCAGCAGACTGATGCCGCCGATCACGCCTCCGGCGCCGGAGCCAGGATTGATGAATTCGAACAACAAGCCGTAGACGCCGATCATGATCAGGATCAGCGCCACGCTGGGGTTGGTGATGACGCTTAACAGGCGCGTGCGCCAGTCCGGCAGATGCTCGATCACGGTGGCGCCGGCGGTATGCAGCACCAGCGGCTGTCCGGCGACGACCAGGGCACGGCCATCGAGCTGGCGCAGCAGCTCGGGCAGGTCGCCGGCGATCTGGTCTATCACCTTCAGGCGCAGGGCTTCGCTGGCCGACAGGCTCACCGCTTCGCGCACGGCCTGCTCTGCCCAGTCGGCGTTGCGCCCGCGTAGCTGCGCCAGGCCACGGATGTAGGCTGCCGCATCGTTGATCTGTTTGTGGGCCAGGGTGTCGTCGGCGCCAGACATGGGCTTCTGTTCCTTGCCAGGCATGCCGGGCACGCCGAGCTGCACGGGCGTGGCGGCGCCGAGGTTGGTGCCTGGCGCCATCGCTGCCACATGGCTGGCATAGAGGATGTAGGTCCCGGCGCTGGCTGCGCGAGCGCCACCAGGGGCGACGTAGGTGGCCACGGGAACGGGGCTGGCGAGGATGGCCTTGACGATCTGGCGCATGGCGCTGTCCAGACCGCCGGGGGTGTCGAGGCGAATGACCACCAGTTGTGCACCCTGTGCCTTGGCCTGCTCCAGCCCGCCGAGCAGGTAGTCGGCGCTGGCCGGGCCAATGGCGTCGTCGACACTCAGCAACCATACGCTGGCGCCGGGTGCGCCCAGGCCCGCCGGGGCCAGGCCCAGCATCAGCCACAGCAGCCACCAGCGCGCGCCACGTGCGATCACCTGTCGTCACCTCGTCGGTACCTGTTCCTGAAGTTTAGTCGTGGCTGTCGCCATGCGGCCTAAACTTCTCAGTGGGGGCTAAACCGGAGGTGCACCATGCGTATGGCCAAGACCCTGAAGCAGCGCCTGGACCAGGCCAACTGCGACTACGACATCATTCCCCATCCACATTCGGCCACAAGCCTTGAGTCGGCGCGTACGGCCGGCGTGCCGGCCGAGCGGGTCGCCAAGTCGGTGGTGCTCGACGACCGCCATGGCAACTACATCATGGCCGTGCTGCCAGCCAGCCGGCACCTGGACATGACCGAAGTCCGCATGACTGGTGCCTGGCAACTGACCCGCGAGAGCGCCTTGCCGAGCCTGTTCGGCGATTGCGAGCGCGGCGCGGTACCGGCACTGGGTGACGCCTACAATATCCCGATGCTGCTGGACCGCACGCTGACCCGCCAGGGCGATGTCTACTTCGAGGCGGGTGACCACGATCACCTGATCCACATGAGCATGGAGCAATACTTGAAGCTGGTACCGCACGCCGAGGTGCGCGAGCTGTGCTGATGACCATCAACCATTGCCGGGCCGGCGTCGTGGACGATCGGCCCGGGCCAAGGAGCGAACCATGGAAGCGCCGATCCACAAGTTTTCCGAACTGTTCAAGCAACTGGGCCTGGCGGACGATCCTGTCGGCATCGACCAGTTCATCACCAGCCATTCCCCGCTCAAGTCGGAGGTGAAACTGGTAGATGCGCCATTCTGGAATGATGCCCAGCGGGCCTTCCTGCGCGACAGCATCGGTGACGATGCCGATTGGGCGGAGCTGTTCGACCAGCTCAACGAAGCCCTGCGCCGCCCCCGTAAATAAAGCGCCGAGCGGCACCTGCCAGCGGGTGGGCCATTGCTATGCTCAGGAGAAACAAAAGGGGATGGCGCGATGAAAGATCCCTACGCACCGGGTTTCTGGTGCACCGTGACGATCCTGGGCACCCTGACCGTCGGCTACTTCTACGGTATTCGGCACACTCAGCACATGAGCGAGGCCGTGCAGTTTCTCTATGCCGCCGCCGCCGTGACCGCGGCGGTGGCGTTGTGCGGCCTGGCGTGGGTCGCCTGGGAATACCTGCGCTTGAATCGCCGTGAGGTGGCGCAAGGGCGCACGTTGCTGACCATCTGGAACACCAAGGTCGCCCTGCGCCGGGTCGAGACCGTGTTCGACCGTTACTTCTGGGGCAGCTACTGGCATTCGGGACGGACCTTCGAGGAGGTCATGGGCGAGCTCAAGGGCACGCCGCTGGAGCAGAGCCTGGATGCGCTCAAGCGTCAGTGCCGGGAGCTCGATCGGGAGGTCCACGACCATCATCACCATTGGCTGGCCAATGCCCGTGACCTGTCCAGCGTGGCCACGGCCATGGCGCGCGAGCGCTACCAGCTGGACCTGTGCGATGCGCCGGCGCGCGACGGTGGCAACACCGCCGTGCTCAACCGCGACCTGGAGGTGCTGGTGTATACCTGGTCGGCACGCCTGCGCAGCTTCGACCATCAGTTGGACGAGCTCGAGCGCGCCTACCATTAGCCTCATTCGCCGCGGATGTATTGCTCCAACTGCAGGATCAGGCTGGCCTGTTCGGCGATGGTTTCCTTGACCAGGTCGCCGATCGACAGCAGCCCCAGCAGTTCGCCGTTGTCCACCACTGGCAAGTGGCGCAGGTGACGGTTGGTCATCAGGTTCATGCAGTATTCGAGATTCTGCTTGGGCTCCACGGTGACCACCGGTGAACTCATGATCTCGCGCACGGGCGTCGCCGCCGAGGAGCGGCCCTTGAGCACCAGCTTGCGGGCGTAGTCACGCTCGCTGACGATCCCCACTACCTGGTCGTTCTCCACCACCGGCAATGCACCGACGTTCTTCTCTGCCAGCAGCTTCAAGGCCTCCAGCACCGAATCGTTGGGGCCGATGGTGTAGACGGTCTGATGCTGGGACTTGGCTTTGAGGATTTGTTCGACGTTCTTCATGCGGGCCTCGGTGGGTGCGATAGCGGTGTGTCGGAGTAAATAAAGCATCCGGCACGGCGCTCTGCACGACAATGCAGGAAACGGCATCGAGGCAATTGAAAAACGTCATGGCCTGGCACGAAAAAGGCGGCCCGAGGGCCGCCTTGGGTATCGCGACTTGAACCGCGCTTACACCAGGCCCTTGGGGCTCGGGCCGAAGCGGTTGTTGCCCGGGGTGCCGTCCTGGATCAGGAATACCAGGCCGACGATCGGCACCAGCAGCCACCAGCCGCGGTGGTTGTTGTCGTGCAGGCGGCGAACGGCGACGGCGATGGACGGCAGCAGGATGGCCAGGTTGTAGACCAGGCCCAGCAGCGGGGTGGTGCCGAGGATGTTGTCGATGTAGCCGATGGCGATAGTGATCAGCAGGTTGATCAGCACGAACATCCAGTATTCCTTGCGGCGCGCGCGGCCCTTGAATACGGCGTACTTCTTCAGGACTTCCAGGTAGGCATTGCCGCTGGTCACGGTGGCGACACCTGCCCCAGCGCCGGCGGTGGCCGATTGCACAGCGCCACAGCCCGGGCAGCTCAGCGCCGATTGATGGATCTGTTTGGCGCAGCCGCGGCAGAACACCATGCTCATGTTGTTTCCCCTCTCGTTTTTTTAGCTAGCAGATAGACCGGTAAGGCACAGCAGTGAAATGGCTGTCATGGCGACGCCAGCGATGGCCATGCCATTGCCAGGTTTCTTCTGGCAGATGCTGACGATGCCCAGGAGCATGCCCGTCATGGCGAACAAGCCGGTGCCGAGCAAGGCATCGGCGTCCCAGTCGGAGTCATCGAACAACGCCAGTACACAGAGAATGCCGAGAATCAGGGAGACGACAGCCATCCACGACGAATCGTCGCTGGCGGGCTTCGTGGGGGAGACTGCGTGCTGTGGAGCGCCGCATTGTGGGCAGGTGGGTGCCGTTTCATGCAGCTGCCTGGCGCAGCCGCGGCAATAGACCATTGCCATCGCAAGTCCTTTTGTGGCGTTCGACGAACGCTTCCCTGTTCGCATACCGAGGCACCCGTATGGGTGTCCGGCGTAGAGGTTACCAAACATTTCCAGGATGGCAAAATAATGGCGCCAAATAAATGAAATGACAGCGCGAAATGGCAGAAAGGCGCCCGCAGGCGCCTCTCTAGTCTCTTGGCGTTGGCTTACAGCTTCGGCATCTGACCGATGCGTGCCACCATCTCGCTGACGATTTGCAGGTCGAGCATGAACTGTTCGACAGTCTTGAACTCGTTGTCGTTATGCCCGGTGTACTTCACATCTGGCATGGCCAGGCCGAACTGCACGCCGTTGGGCAAGTCATGCACCGAGGTGGCGCCGGCGGAGCTGCCGAACTCATGCTTCATGCCCAGGTTCTCGCTGGCCACTGCCAACAGGGCCTTGACCCATTCACCCTCGGGGTTGCGATACATCGGCTCGTCCAAGGTGTAGTCGAAGGCCACCGAGGTGTGGCTGCCGCGCGCCCAGGTGCCGAGCTTGTCGGAAATCTCGGACTTGAGGGTGTCCAGCGACTTGCCCTTGGGAATACGCAGGTTCACCGCCAGTTTCAGGGCCTTGTCATCCATGCCGACGAAGGTCAGCGAAGTGGTCAGCGGACCCATGAACGTGTCGTTGAAGCCCACCCCGAGCTTCTTGCCCAGGTAATCCAGGCCCCAGTTGTCGCTGGCATAGCGCGCGGCATCGGTGATGTGGTTGTGCTTGAGCGGTACCTGCTTTTGTACGCCGTTGAGGAAATCGAGCATGCGAGCCACCGGGTTGACCCCGGACTCGGGCTCGGAGGAGTGTGCCGATACGCCGGTGACGGTCAGCAGGACCTGCTTGTCGTCGACCTTGGCGTCGATGCTGAAGTCGCCCCCGTGGCGCTTGACGTAGTCGGCACCGGCTTTTTCCAGGGCCTTGGCCAGTTCGGCCGGCTTGTCGCCGACCAGCGTTGCCACCGAGCTGCCGGGGATCTGGTTGGTGGCCAGGCCGCCGGTCAGGTTGATCACTTCGGCGCCTTTGCCGCTACCGGCCCGCTTGGCGAAGGTGGCCATGACCGTGCCATAGCCCTTCTCGGCGATCACCACCGGATAGCCGCCGTCCAGGGCCAGGTTGTAGTCCGGAGTGGCATTGCGGGCGAAGTAATAGGGGATCGCGTCGCCAGTGGTTTCCTCGGTGGTGTCCACCAGCAGCTTGAACTGGCGGGCCAGGGGCAGCTTCTCGTCCTTGGCGACTTTCAGCGCGTACAGCGCGACGACGATGCCGTTCTTGTCGTCCTCGGTGCCACGGCCATACATGCGGTCGCCAACCAGGGTGACCTTGAACGGATCCAGCTTGGTTCCGTCCTTGAGCTTCCAGTTGTCCGGATTCACCGGCACCACGTCGGCATGGGCGTGGATGCCGATGACTTCCTTGCCTTCGCCGAGAGTGATCTCGTAGACCCGGTTGTCGATGTTGCGAAACTGCAGGCCAAAGCCCTCGGCAAGGGCCTTGATCTTGTCGGCGATCTTGAGGAACTCGGGGTTTTCGTGCTGTGGCACGCCGTCCTTGCGCACGGTGGGGATCTCCACCAGCTCGCGCAGGGTCTCGGTGGCGGCCTTGCCGTACTTGATGCGGGTGTACAGGCCCAGCAGGCGGTTGATCTCGTCCTGCTGCTCGGCGTTGAGCGGCTTGCTGGCCAGGTACAGCTTGAGGGTTTCGTCGAGCTGGTCGACCTTGGCCAGTTCGCTGCCGGCCAGCTTGCCGAGGAACTGCTTGAAGTCGGCCGGATCAGTGCCGTCGTAGGCTTTGACGATGGCCGCGGACTGTTGCTGGGACAGGTTGGCCTGGGCCGGGAGGGAAGCCATGGTCACGCTGGCCAGCAGCAGGGACGCGGCGGAAAGCTTGAAAAATGACATGGACGTGCGCATTCCTTTGCAAGGGGGAGAGTGCCCGTTTACGCAAACGGGAAGATGCCCACGCTAACACCAATGACCACCTTCGCGGGAGAGGTGGCATTGTGCAGTCATGCACAATGCCAGCGACTCGGCTGCCCGGTCCTCTCGAGGAGTGGCAGCGGACCATGGCGATTTTTCGTTGGGACACCATGCGCCTGCCGGCATGCGTGGCAAGAACCAGGTATCGGGGAATTCGGGGAGAAAGGCTTGCGAAGCGCGACCCGCTTGGGAGCGGGCGAGGAAGATGGCGCACTCGGCGGGATTCGAACCCACGACCCCTGCCTTCGGAGGGCAGTACTCTATCCAGCTGAGCTACGAGTGCAACGGGGGGCATGATACCCATCTGTGTCGGTGGAGTCTATCGCCTTGATCCAAGGCTGTTTTTCCCTGGGGCCGGCAGGCTGTGGCGTCGGGAGCGCTGCTTGGCAAGGCCCATCCAACGCCCTTCCCTGGTGCGTCGGGCATCGGCATCGATCAACTGACGTGGGGCCGGGCCGGATACGACCTAGAGGGCGATGAGTTCTGGCCGCAGCCCCTCGATCCGGCGTGTCGTCGCTGGAAGGTGATCGGCGCCGGTGATCTGCCGCAGCACCTTTTCCCGCAGCCCATGCAGCGCCACCCCGGTGCGCAACCTTGGGTGCGGCAGGTCGACTTCGACCACCGCCTTGATCCGCCCTGGGCGCGGTGCCAGCACCACGACCCGGTCGGCCAGGTAGGTGGCTTCCTCGGCATCGTGGGTGACCAGCAGGATGGTGATGCCGGAGCGCTCGCGGATCGCCAGCAGCTCGTCCTGCAGCTGTTGGCGGGTCAGCGCGTCCAGCGCGCCGAAGGGCTCGTCCAGTAGCAGGATCCGTGGGCTGGCCACCAGTCCCCGGGCAATTGCCACGCGCTGGGCCATGCCACCGGACAGTTGGTGCGGATAGGCCGATTCGAAACCGGCCAGGCCCACCAGCTGCACGAACTCGTGTACGCGTCGGGCCCTCTCGCCCTGGGTCAGTTTCTCGTTGACCAGGCCCAGGGCAATGTTCTGCGTCACCGTCAGCCAAGGGAACAGCCGGTGTTCCTGGAACACGATGCCGCGCTCGCCGCCGATGCCGTGCAGCGGCTGCCCATCGACGCGGATGTGGCCGCGATAGTCGGTGTCCAGCCCCAGCAGCAGGCGCAGCAGGGTCGACTTGCCGCAGCCGGAGGCACCGACGATGGCGATGAACTCGCCTGGGTTGATCGACAGCTCGAAGTCGCGGATGGCCTCGAAGGGTTGGCCATCCACGGTGAAGGTCTTGCCGACCCGTTCGAAGCTGACCAGTGGCGGGGTGGCGTCGGCCTGGTTGGCCGCATCGACGGTCGGGGTGATGAAGGCGTTCATGCGGATCTCCAGCGCGTGGCGTGTGATTCGAGGCGTTGACCCAGGTGGCCGAGCAGAGCGCCGACCAGGCCGATCAGGAGCATGGCGGCCATCACCTGGTCCATGCGGAACAGTTGCTGGGCGCCGATCATCAGGCTGGCGATACCGCCGTCCGAGGGCATGAAGTACTCGGCGCCGATGGTGCCCAGCCAGGCGTAGATCAGTGACAGGCGCAGCCCGGCGAAGATCGCTGGGGCGGCGCCAGGCAGCACCAGCAAGCGCAGGCGATGGGGCAGGTCGAGCCGCAGTGCCTGCGCCGCCTCGCCCAACTGGGGCGACAGGCTGGCGACCCCTCTCTGGGTGGCGATCAACAGCGGGAAGAACGCTGCCAGCCCGACGAACACCAGCTTGGCGCCCTCGCCCAGGCCGAACCAGGCGGTGAGCAGCGGCACCCAGGCGAACAGCGCCACCTGGCGCAGCGCCGAGAGGCTTGGACCGAGCAGGCGTTCGGCTGTCACTGACAACCCCAGCAGCAGGCCCAGGCCGAACCCGGCAATCCCGCCCAGCAACAACCCGGCCAGGGTGCGTTGCAGGCTCAGGCGCAAGGCCTCGGGCAGCGAGCCATCCTGCAGGCCGGCGAACAGGCTGTGCAGTACCTCGAGCGGCGAGCTGAGAATGTTGGCATCCACCCAGCCGAGGCTGTTGGCAGCCTGCCACAGCGCCAACAGCGCCGTTGGCAGCAGCAGGCCCTGCCAGCCCCGTGACAGGCTGTTGCGGGGCTGTTCGCCGGTCGCGGGTTGCGGCCAGTACAGCAGGGTCCGCTCCAGCCGCGAGAAGCCACGGTCCATCAGGGCACCGACCAGGCCGATCACCAGGATGCAGAGCAGCACCAGGTCGAGCATGAACAGTTGGCGACCCCAGACCATCAGGTAGCCGATGCCTTCGCTGGAGGCCAGCAGCTCCACGGCCAGCAACGAAGTCCAGCCGGTGGCCAGGGCCAGGCGCACGCCGGCCAGGAAAGCGGGCAGGGCGGCTGGCAACAGCAGGCGCTGGAACAGCAGGTGGCGAGGCAGGCGCAGGGCGGCGGCGGCCTCGCGCAGCTTGGGCTGGGCATCGCGTACACCGACCAGGGTATGCAGGGTCACCGGCACCACCACGGCCTTGATCAGCACCACCAGCTTGAGCAATTCGCCGATGCCGAAGAACAGCATGAACAGCGGAATCCAGGCCAATGTCGGAATCTGCGCCAGGGCCACGAACGTCGGCAGGACCAGGCCCTGAGCCCGCTGCGAAGCACCCAGCCAGGTGCCCAGCAGCAGGCCGCTGGAGATCCCCGCCAACAGGCCCCAGAGCAGGCGCTGAAGACTTATCCACAGGTGGCCCCAGAGTTCGTCGGCACCGAACTCCAGAGCGCTCTGCCAAACCTGTGAGGGAGCCGGCAGGATCTGCTCGCTCATCCAGTGTTCGTGGCTGGCGACGACCCAGAGCGTCGCGATGGCCAGCGGCACAATCCACGGCACAACCGCGTTGCCCAGGCGGCCGAGGGAACGGTCTGGCAGCAGCGCCCAGGGGCGTCGTCCACTTCCGCTCAGTAGTTCGCTCATTCGGCTCATCTCCCAAACCGATCTTTATTTATTCACATATGGAATTAAAAAATCACATAAGCGATACAAAAGAGATAAGAGCATGTGTCCTGCACCTGCGAAAGCCCAGTTCCGTTGCGTTTTCCTCATATTTTCCATGCGTTTTGCGCAAGCCTCCGGCAGACCCGCACGGCGTCTCGTTTATGTCATCTGGTTACTAAAAAATGAAATTTTGATCTTTGTAGGTTCTAACCAGACCTGCCTAGCTTCTGGCCAAAGCGCCGGCCATCGCCGGTGGCAGCCTGCCAAGGAGCCTTGCCATGAAAACCCCCTTGCGTCATTTGCTTACCCCGTTGCTCGCCGGTCTGCTGAGTGCCTTGCCTGCAGTCGCCCATGCGGCTCAACCCGATGTGATCCGCATTGCCGTGCCGGATCTCAGCGCGGGCAGCAAGCCTGCCGCGGGCGGCGTGGTGGATGTGCTGCGCGACCAGCAGTTGCTGGAAAAGGAATTCGCCAGGGACGGCATCCGCATCGACTGGCGTTTCTTCAAGGGCGCAGGCCCGGTGGTCAACGAGGCCCTGGCCAACGGCCAGGCGGACTTCGCCTACCTGGGTGACCTGGCGGCCATCATCGGCAAGGCCAATGGCCTCGATACCCGGGTGCTGTCGGCCGGGGTGCGTGGGGTGAAGAGTTACCTGGGCGTGGTCCCGGGCTCGGGCATCCACAGCCTGCAGGATCTCAAGGGCAAGCGCGTCGCGGTGTTCCGCGGCACCGCCAACCAGCTGTCGTTCGCCAGTGCCTTGGCCAGCCAGGGACTGTCCGAACGTGAGCTGAAAGTCATCAACCTCGACTTCAATGCGGCCAACGCTGCCCTGGCGGCGAAGCAGATCGATGCCACCTGGGGGCTGTCGAACCTGTTGTCGCTACGCGAACGCGGCCTGGTCGAGCTGCCGGTCAACTCCCGCGACCTCAAGGGCGCAGGCAGTACCCAGGCGGTGCTGCTCGGCACGGGTGCCTTCATCCGTGAGCATCCCGACCTCACCCAGCGCCTGGTCAATGCCCAGCAGCAGGCGGTGAAGTGGCTGCGCGACGAGCACAACCGTGACGCCTATGTCGAGCTGGTAGCCAACAGCGCCAGTTGGCCGAAGAGCATCCTGCGCGACGACCTGGCCGAGGAAAACCTCGCCGACTATTTCGACCCACGCCTGGATGCCGGCTTCGTCGGCCTGCTGCAACAAGGCGTGGACCTGGCGGCCAGGGAGCGCTTGATCCGCCACGGTTTCCAGGTGGCCGACTGGATCGAGCCGCGCTTTCTCGATGCTGCCCTGCAACACGACCAGGCCATCCAGGCCGCCCGCTGACTCGCCAACAACCCTGAGGAGCACGACCATGAGCAACGCCGCACTGGCCACCGCGCCGCAAACCCTCGAACTCGACATCCACCCCGTCGCCGGTCGCATCGGCGCCGAAATCCGTGGCATCAGGCTGTCGGCCGACCTCGACCCCGACACGATCGATGCCATCCAGGCCGCCCTGGTGCAGTACAAGGTGATCTTCTTCCGTGGCCAGGACCATCTTGACGATGTGGGCCAGGAGGCCTTCGCCCAGTTGCTCGGCGAGCCCATCGCCCACCCCACCGTGCCGGTGGTCGATGGCACTCGCTACCTGCTCCAGCTCGACGGCGCCGAGGGCCAGCGGGCCAACTCGTGGCACACCGATGTGACCTTCGTCGACGCCTATCCCAAGGCATCGATCCTGCGCAGCGTGGTGGCGCCGGCTTCGGGGGGCGACACGGTGTGGGCCAACACCGCGGCGGCCTACCAGGAACTGCCTGAGCCCCTGCGCGCCCTGGCCGACCAGTTGTGGGCGGTGCACAGCAACGAATACGACTATGCCAGCGTCAAGCCCGATGTCGATCCGGCCAAGCTGGAGCGCTACCGCAAGGTGTTCACCTCGACCGTGTACGAGACCGAGCACCCGGTGGTACGGGTGCACCCGATCAGTGGCGAGCGAGTGTTGCAACTGGGGCACTTCGTGAAGCGCATCAAGGGCTACTCGCTGGCCGACTCGCAACATGTGTTCGCGCTGCTGCAGGGCCACGTGACGCGGCTGGAGAACACCGTGCGCTGGCGTTGGCAGGCGGGGGACGTGGCGATCTGGGACAACCGCGCGACCCAGCACTACGCTGTGGACGACTACGGCACCCAGCCGCGCATCGTGCGGCGGGTGACCCTGGCCGGTGAGGTGCCGGTGGGGGTGGATGGGCAGTCGAGCCGGACCACGCGCCAGGGCTGAACCTTCGCGGGTTCGGGCTTGCCCCGCGATGACTGCGCGCATCGCGGGACAAGCGTTGGTCCTTCAACCCTCGGCGTCACAGGCAACCAGTTGCCTGACCAGCCCCTGCGCCAATGGCGACAAGCCATGGCCGACCCGGCTCACCACCCCGTAGCGGGTGTAGAACGCCTCCTCCTGTTCCGGCGCCAGGTCCGCCAGCTGCAGTGCCACCAAGCCCCGCTCTCCTTCGTACGCCCGCAGGTTCGCGCTGCAGGCGATGCCGAGGGTGTCCGACTGCAGCACCACGTTGAGCAGCGCATAGCCATGTTCGCATTCCACGCTGGGCAGGAAGTCCTGGCGCCCGCTGAGGTCGCTGAGGATCTTGCGGATGTTCGGTGGCCGGAAGGTGGTAGCCAGTGGGTAGTCGAACAGGTCTCGCGCCTTGACCTCGGCCAGCCGGGTCAGCGGATGCCCGACCCGGCAGCAGAAATGCCAGCGCTGCGGCGTCAGCTTGTGTACCTGGTAATCCGGGTCGGCTTCGAACTGGCGGGTGTCGGCGACGAAGAACTCGATCTCCTCGGCGACCAGCCGACGGTTCAATGCCTGCCAGTTATCCACCTGGAAGCACGTGCGTGCCGCCGGGTATTCGCCGACGAAGCGCGCCACGGCCCGGGGTACCAGGCCCCCGGCGGGTGCCGGTCCCGAGCCGAAGCGCACCACGCCGGTAGTGGCGCCGTTGAACTGGTGGATCTCGTTGACCAGGTTGTGCGCCCCATGCACCAGCCGCCGCGAATGCTCCAGCACCAGCAGGCCCTGGCGGGTCGGCGCCAGCTCTTTGCTGGCGCGGTCCACCAGCCGGCAGCCGACGTTGTGTTCCAACGTCTGGATGCTGCGGCTGAAGGCCGACTGCGAAAGGTTCACCGCGGCCGCCGCAGCGACAAAACTGCGGTGCTCGACGAGGGCGATGAAATGGCGAAGCTGGCGGAGGTCGATATGCATTTTCTACATGGAAACTTTCGGTGCAATGCAATTGCTGGGAAGGGTTGGGAACCTTATAAAGGGAGTCACTTATTCCACAAAATATGAATTACAAATATTTATATTTCTTAAAAGAATATAAGCCTGCCTGACCGCGATTCGGTTCCGCCAACGGAAATGCTCGCCTGGGCCCATGCCTCAAGGAGTATTTGCATGTCCCGACCTTCCCGTTGGCCGACGCGCACGTCGTTGTTCACCCTGCAACCCTTGGCGGCCGGGGTGTTGCTGGCCGCCGCCGGCGGCAGCTTCGCCGATGAGCCGGTACCCTCCGCGCCTGTCGTAGCACAGGACGCCAGGCTCGATACCGTCACCGTCAATGCCCGGCGCCGCGAGGAAAGCGCGCAGAGCGTGCCCACGCCCATCAGCGTGCTGAACAGCGAAACCCTGGAAACCCAGCGCATCTACCGGGTACAGGACCTGCAACAGCTGGTGCCGAGCACCAACGTGTCCTACGTGCACGCCCGCCAGTCGAGCATCTCGATTCGCGGCCTGGGCAACAACCCGGCCAGCGATGGTCTGGAAGGCAGCGTCGGCGTGTACCTGGACAACGTCTACCTCGGGCGCCCGGGCATGGCCGTGTTCGACCTGCTCGACGTCGAGCAACTGGAGGTGCTGCGCGGCCCTCAGGGCACGCTGTTTGGCAAGAACACCACTGCCGGGGTGATCAACATCACCAGCCGCAAGCCGACTTTCCACCAGGAGGGCAGTGTGCAGTCGTCGCTTGGCGAGGATGGCTACTGGCAGACCCAGGGCAGTTTCTCCGGGCCGCTGACCGACACCCTCGCCGGGCGCATCAGCGCGTATCACACCGAGGACGACGGCTATGTGAAGAACGTCTACAACGGCCATGACCTCAATGGTGGCAAGCGTCAGGGGTTCCGCACGCAGTTGCTGTTCAAGCCCAGCGAAACCTTCAACCTGCGCTGGATCGGCGAGTACAACGAAGAGCATTCCGACAACGGCATCCTCAGCCTGTACAGCACCGGGCCGACCTTCAACGGGGTCAACCGCTACGAGAGCCTGGCCCGTCAGGCGGGGGCCACGCTGGTGTCGGGCAAGGATCGCAAGGTCAACTTCGACGCCGACCAGATGGTCAAGGTGTTCCAGGGCGGCACCTCGGTGGAGGCCAACTGGACCCTGCCCAACGACTTCACCCTGACCTCGATCAGCGCCTATCGCTGGTGGGACTTCACCCCGCGCAACGATGACGGCCTGAACGTGCCGGTGTTCCACAACGCCGGCGTGTCGGTGCGCGACAAGCAGTACTCCCAGGAGATCCGCCTGGCTTCGCCCACCGGCGGGTTCTTCGACTATGTACTCGGCGCGTACTACTTCAAGCAGGACCTGGACAACAAGTCGTTCACCTACAACGGTCCGCAGGCGGATATCTGGAACCTGACGCCGGCCGGCGCCCTGGCCAACGTCACCACGATCGGCAATGGCCATATCGATACCGACAGCTACGCGCTGTTTGCCCAGGGTACCTGGCACTTGACCGAGCGACTGGACTTCACCGCCGGCGTGCGTGGCACCTATGAGGAGAAAAGCGCCTGGGTGACCCGCGATGCGCCGGTCGGCGGAACCACTGTCACGGGGGCTGCGGCCGCGGCTCGCCAGGGGCGGGTGGGGGCCTACGACTCGGGCGACCTCAACCAGTACAGCTTCGCGCCATCCGGCCTGCTCAGCCTGAGCTACCGCTTCAGCGATGACGTGCTGGGCTATGCCAGCCTGTCCCACGGCGAAAAGTCCGGGGGCGTCAACCTGACGGTCGGCGCGGCGCCGCGACTGGGTACCGATTCGCTGCTGGTCGGCACCGAGCGCGCCAACAACGCCGAGCTCGGGGTCAAGAGCACCTTGCTCGACAACCGCCTGCAGCTCAACGCCAACCTGTTCTGGACCCAGGTCAACGGCTACCAGGCCAATGTCTACGACCAGGTCAACCGCGTGCAGTACCTGGCCAACGCCGGCAGCGTGCGCTCCCGAGGCCTGGAGTTCGAGGCCACGGCGGCACCGCTGCGCGGGTTGACGCTGAACTTCAACGGTTCGTGGAACGACGTGCGCTACACCGAGTACGACGATGCGCCCTGCCCTCCGGAAGTGAGCCTGGCCAACGCCGCCGCCACCTGCGACCTGTCCGGGCACCAGGTGGTGGGCGCCTCCAAGTACATCGCCAACCTCAACGGCCAGTACAAGTGGCAACTGGCCGAACGTATCGAGCCCTACGTCACCGCCAGCTATGCCTTCCGTTCGAGGGCGGTGGGCACCATCGATGATTCCGACTACGGCCAGATCCCCAGCTACGCCATCGTCAACCTGTCCACCGGCGTACGCCTGGACCAGGGCGATGGCGTGCTCGACCTGTCGCTGTGGGTGAAGAACGCCGGCGACAAGACCTACTTCACCAGCCTGTGGAATTCCGCCAACGGCGGTTACGCCGGGGTGCTCGGCACTCCGCGCACCGTCGGTGCCACCGCCCGTTACGACTTCTGAGCACAAGGAGCTTTGCCATGAACGCCAAGACCCAACCCCACGACCTGCCCGAAGGCGCCTGCCTCACTGCCAAGGTGCCTGAACGTAACGAAGCGCTGCTCGGCGATGTGGTGGTCAACCCGTACCGCCTGGCGCCGCTGACCGCGATCATCCGCGACGGTGGCCGCCGCCTTGGCGCCGTGCATGTCCGTGTACTGGCGCGCGGCGAACGCGGCGTGGATATCGCCTACGAGGTGTCCGACCGCTCGCTGTGGACCTACGGCGGCATCCCGGTGTTCGGCCTTTACCCGGACCACGTCAACCAGGTCGAGGTGAGCTACAAGCTCGATGGCGAGCGCGTCCGCGAACGGTATGAGATCTATGCCCCGGCAGTGCGCCTGCCGGTGGTGGCCAAACAGACCGCGGCGCTGCCCGAGGTGGAGCCGATCAAGGTCGCGCCGGGTTTTGAGCAGCGACTGTATCTGTTCAACCACCTGCTGGCCGATATTCCAGGTGGTCGCGCCTTCAAGTGGAACGGCCTGGGCGGCGCCGCCGAGTGGGACTCGGTGGGGAACAACTGGATTGCTGACAGCAATGGTGACGTGCGTTGGTACCTGGACATCGAGCAGATCCACGACTCCAACCGTCGCGACGGTCTGGGCGGCACCATGGGTTTCCACCAGACGCGCGACGGCAAGCTGATCTGGGGCCAGGGCCAGACCTACTCCAAGTACGATCTGCTCGGTCGGCGCATCTGGCAGCGCAACCTGCCGGACAAGTTCGCCGATTTTTCCCACGAGATCCGCGAGACGCCCAGTGGCAGCTACCTGCTGCGGGTGGGCACCAGCGACTACCGCCGTCCCGACGGCAAGCGCGTGCGTTCGATTCGCGACCACATCATCGAGGTCAGCGAGGCCGGTGACGTGCTCGACTTCTGGGACCTCAACCAGATCCTCGATCCGTATCGCGGCGACCTGCTGGAGACCCTGGGCAAGGCTGCGATTCAACTGCCCGATGGCGTGCAGAAACAGGACGACCGCCTGGCCAACGAGCTGGCCGAGGGCGACCTGCCGTTCGGTGATACCCCGGGGGTGGGCACCGGACGCAACTGGGCCCATGTCAACGCCATCGACTACGACGCCGATGACGACAGCATCATCGTTTCAGCACGCCATCAGGGGGTCGTGAAGATCGGCCGCGACAAGCAGGTGAAGTGGATCCTGGCCGCGCCGCAAGGCTGGCCGGCGCGCCTGCAGGACAAGGTGCTCAAGCCTGTTGGCGAGGGCTTCGAATGGTCCTGGACCCAGCACACCGCCTGGCTGACCGGACGTGGCACGCTCACGGTGTTCGACAACGGCTGGGGCCGGGACTTCGCGCCGACGAAACTGTCCGGCAACTACAGCCGTGCGGTGGAGTACAGGATCGACGCAGCCAAGGGCACGGTCGAGCAGCTCTGGCAGTATGGCAAGGAGCGCGGTGACGAATGGTACAGCCCGATCACCTCGGTGGTGGCGTACCGGGCGGATACCGATACCCAGTTCATCTACTCGGCATCGGTGAACTTCCTCACCCCTGAGAAACTGACCACCACGGTGCTCAACGAAGTGCGCCGCGGGACCCAGGAGGTGGCGGTGGAACTGAAAGTGCACAGCCGTCAGCCGGGCAGCGTGGGTTACCGGGCACTGGTGATCGACCTCGCCAAGGTGTTCTGACGTTCGTTGGCCTGGACTGCCAGGACCCAATCGCGGGGCAAGCCCGCTCCCACAGGTTGCGCAAGGACCTGTGGGAGCGGGCTTGCCCCGCGATGTTTTTGCCACTGATCTGAATCTCGACCACTCGTTCTTTTTTTTGAACAGCCTATTGTCCAACACCCTGGCGCCCGCTTAGCATTCCGTTTGAGATTTCAAACGCTCGGCACCCAGGCGTCGAACACCCTGGTGCACGAATTCCTGACGGCCGCCCCCTCATGGGGGCGCCTTTTCAACAATCAAAATTCGCAGTTAAGGGAAGCCGACATGCAGCTCAAAGACGCTCAGTTGTTCCGCCAGCAAGCCTTCATCAATGGTGAGTGGCTGGATGCGGACAGCGGCCAGACCATCAAGGTGACCAACCCGGCCACCGGCGAAGTGATCGGCAGTGTGCCGAAGATGGGCGCCGCCGAAACCCGCCGCGCCATCGAAGCCGCCGACAAGGCCCTGCCGGCCTGGCGTGCGCTGACCGCCAAGGAGCGTGCTGGCAAGCTGCGCCGCTGGTTCGAGCTGATGATCGAGCACCAGGACGACCTGGCGCGCCTGATGACCACCGAGCAAGGCAAGCCGCTGGCCGAAGCCAAGGGCGAGATCGCCTACGCCGCTTCGTTCATCGAGTGGTTCGCCGAAGAAGCCAAGCGTGTCTATGGCGATGTCATCCCGGGCCACCAGCCAGACAAGCGCCTGATCGTCATCAAGCAGCCGATCGGTGTCACCGCTGCCATCACCCCGTGGAACTTCCCGGCCGCGATGATCACCCGTAAAGCCGGCCCGGCCCTGGCCGCCGGTTGCACCATGGTGCTCAAGCCTGCTTCGCAGACCCCATATTCCGCCCTGGCCCTGGTCGAGCTGGCTACCCGCGCCGGCATCCCGGCTGGCGTGCTGAGCGTGATCACCGGCAGCGCTGGCGAAGTCGGCAGCGAACTGACCGGCAACTCCCTGGTACGCAAGCTGTCCTTCACCGGCTCGACCGAGATCGGTCGCCAGCTGATGGAAGAATGCGCCAAGGACATCAAGAAAGTGTCCCTGGAACTGGGCGGCAACGCGCCGTTCATCGTGTTCGACGACGCCGACCTGGACAAGGCGGTCGAGGGCGCGATCATTTCCAAGTACCGCAACAACGGCCAGACCTGCGTGTGCGCCAACCGTATCTACGTGCAGGACGGCGTGTACGACGCGTTCGCCGAGAAACTGAAAGCTGCCGTGGCCAAGCTGAAGATCGGCAATGGCCTGGAAGAAGGCACCACCACTGGTCCGCTGATCGACGGCAAGGCTGTCGCCAAGGTCCAGGAGCACATCGAGGACGCCGTCGCCAAGGGCGCCAAGGTGCTGTCCGGCGGCAAGCTGATCGAGGGCAACTTCTTCGAGCCGACCATCCTGGTCGATGTACCGAAGACTGCTGCCGTCGCCAAGGAAGAGACCTTCGGCCCGCTGGCCCCGCTGTTCCGCTTCAAGGACGAGGCTGAGGTCATCGCCATGTCCAACGACACCGAATTCGGTCTGGCCTCGTACTTCTATGCCCGTGACATGAGCCGTGTGTTCCGTGTCGCCGAGGCTCTGGAATACGGCATGGTCGGCATCAACACCGGCCTGATCTCCAACGAAGTCGCGCCGTTCGGTGGCATCAAGGCTTCGGGCCTGGGTCGCGAAGGTTCCAAGTACGGTATCGAGGACTACCTCGAGATCAAATACCTGTGCATCAGCGTCTGATCGCCAGGTAAACGGTTTTACCTCTGCCAGCGGGGCGCGAGAGCGACGCCTCGCTGGCCTTTTTGACATAGCGGTACCCGGTGGCCAGGGCATTCGTGGCAGTCGATCAACGAATACTGTGCGCGCATGCGTCCAGCCACCCCCGAATAAAAGCGCCTGGAATGGGCGCAATTGAGGGCACTATGAGCAAGACCAACGAATCCTTGATGCAACGTCGTGTCGCCGCCGTCCCACGTGGCGTTGGCCAGATTCACCCGATCTTCGTCGATACCGCGAAGAACTCGACGGTGATCGATGTTGAAGGCCGCGAACTGATCGACTTCGCCGGTGGCATCGCCGTACTGAACACCGGCCACCTGCACCCGAAAGTGGTCGCCGCCGTGCAAGAGCAACTGACCAAGGTCAGCCACACCTGCTTCCAGGTGCTGGCCTACGAGCCCTACGTCGAGCTGTGCGAGAAGATCAACAAGCTGGTCCCAGGCAACTTCGACAAGAAGACCCTGCTGGTGACCACCGGCTCCGAAGCCGTTGAGAACGCCGTGAAGATCGCCCGTGCCGCCACTGGCCGCGCCGGCGTGATCGCCTTCACCGGCGGCTACCACGGCCGCACCATGATGACCCTGGGCCTGACCGGCAAGGTCGTGCCGTACTCCGCTGGCATGGGCCTGATGCCAGGTGGCATCTTCCGCGCCCTGTTCCCGAGCGAGCTGCACGGTATCAGCGTCGACGACGCCATTGCCTCGGTCGAGCGCATCTTCAAGAACGATGCCGAGCCGAGCGACATCGCCGCGATCATCCTCGAGCCAGTACAAGGCGAAGGCGGTTTCCTGCCAGCGCCGAAAGAGCTGATGAAGCGTCTGCGCGAACTGTGCGACAAGCACGGTATCCTGCTGATTGCCGACGAAGTGCAGACTGGCGCTGGCCGTACCGGCACCTTCTTCGCCATGGAACAGATGGGCGTCGCGCCTGACCTGACCACCTTCGCCAAGTCCATCGCCGGCGGCTTCCCGCTGGCCGGTGTGTGCGGCAAGGCCGAGTACATGGACGCCATTGCCCCGGGTGGCCTGGGCGGTACCTACGCCGGTTCGCCGATCGCTTGCGCCGCGGCCCTGGCCGTACTCGACGTGTTCGAGCAAGAGAAACTGCTGGATCGCAGCAAGGCCGTCGGTGAGCGTCTGACCACTGGCCTGCGTGAAATCCAGAAGAAGCACCCGATCATCGGCGACGTCCGTGGTCTGGGCTCGATGATCGCGGTGGAAGTGTTCGAGAAAGGCACCCACACCCCGAACGCCGCCGCCGTTGCCCAGGTCGTGGCCAAGGCCCGCGACAAGGGCCTGATCCTGCTGTCCTGCGGTACCTACGGCAACGTCCTGCGTATTCTGGTGCCGCTGACTGCGGAAGATGCGCTGCTGGACAAGGGCCTGGCGATCATCGAGGCGTGCTTCGCCGAACTCGCCTGAGTGTGACCCGCTGCAGAAAAACCCGCTTCGGCGGGTTTTTTTATGCCGTCAGTCGGCATCAGGCGCTAAGGTTGTAGGAGGATTCCTTGGAAGCTGCGATGGACCGCGCGTCATATCTGGAGACTTGCTCATGAGCGCCGCCGACCCCGTACCCCCTTGTGTCCTGATCGCCGAGGGCGATCCCTGGGTGCGCGACATGCTCCGCGAGATGCTGCTCAGCGTGCGTTGCGACGCCCGTCTGCAGGTCTGCGCCGACGGCTCCCAGGCGCTGAGCGCGTTGTCGGCCAAGCCCGACCTGATCATCGCTGCCCGCGAGCTGGCCGGGCTCGACGGCCTCGACCTGCTGCGCAAGGTGCGCGCCAAGGGCGACAAGCCCGGCCTGCCATTCATTCTCATGAGCGACCGCACCGACAGCGCCAGCGTACGCGAGGCGCTGCCGTTGCATCCCACTGCCTACCTGAGCAAGCCGCTCGACCTGGACAACCTGCGCAAGCGCCTGGAAAACCTGCTGCTGGAAGTCGGCGAGCAGATTGCCTGCCCGGTGCCGCCGCTGCAGCCTGGCGCGCAGTTGCCAGACTACCTCGAGCAGCGCCGTGCCACGGCCGACGGTGGCCCGTTGTTCGCGGACGTGCAGGTGGCGATCAAGCGGGCGCTCAACCCGCACGGCCTCAACCTCAAGGTGCTCGAGGAGGAGGTTCGCAGCGATCCGCAGATCACCGGTGTGCTGATCGCCGCGGCCAACAGTGCTGCCCTGCACCGCGAGGCTCCGGTGCAGACCTTGCTGCAGGCGCTGAACACGCTGGGCAGCACCCAGAGCATGAACCTCATCCTTGGCCTGACCCTCAAGCGCAGCGCCCGGTTGAGCGACCCGCTGCTGGCGCGACATGCCGCGCAATACTGGAACCTCTCGCTGCACACTGCCGAATACGCGCGCAGCTTGGCGCGCATGCTCGAGGTGGACGAGGGGCGTTGCTATTGTGCCGGCTTGCTGCACTGCCTGGGTGATCTGGCGGTGCTGCGTACCTTGCAGGAGTGGCGCCTGGCGGGAGGCGAACTGGACGAGGACCAGGTGCAGTTGTCGCTCAACGCGTTCGGCGCGCCGTTCGGCTCGGCACTGCGGACCCGCTGGCGCCTGCCGCTGGACCTGCGCGAGCTGATCGCGGCGGTGTACCAGCTTGGCGGTGGGGTGTACTCGCGGGAGATCCTGGCGATGAACCTGGCAGGCCAGCTGTCGCGGTTGAAACCGAGCGAGGGGCTGGAGAAGGTTGCCAGCAACAAGACTGCCCGATTGCTCAAGCTCGGACTCCCGGAACTGTCACGGTTGCGCAAGGTCGACCCACAGGCGCAGGCCCGGGAAGAGGCCGAGCGGCAGGCGGCACAGGCTGCCGAAAGCCAGCCGCAAGCCGCGATGAGCGAGCCTGCAACGGCAAGCGCCGAACCAGCAGGCGGCAAGGAACACCAGGCCTGATCGCAGCAGTGTAGGGTTTGTATCAGGCTTGGGATCGCTCCTACAGCTGTTGCGGATGGCTGTTCGTTTCCACAGACGCTCTCCAGGCGTAGCTTTCCTGTCACTCCACCACGCAATGGCAGAGAGGTTGCGGCTGAAGATGAGCACGTACAGATACCGCGGCCTGCGCTATCAGGTCTATCGATCCCAAGCGCGAAAGCTCGCCCATCAGGCGCTCTGCACAAGCCAGCTTGTCCCCAGGCCTGGGCTGGACATCGACAAGGTGTGTTTAGAGCCCATCTGCCACAAGACTATTGACGCACTTCAGCAGTGGGGCGAGCAGACGCACCATTTCCCCTGGGAAGAGGTGCCGCGATGGGTGGAGTGTGATCTCAAGGGTTTCGACCTGGCGTTGTGGTCTGCGCGAGCGCTCTGCGGCCTCTGCTATGCCAGTCCTCGGCAAAGCAGGCGTTGCATCAAGATCATCCTTTTCGAGGGCAGGCCAGGTCTGAACCCATTGAGAGGGCTGGTGGCGTCGCTGTCGCTGTTGGCGGTCGCCGAGTATGCAAGGATGCTCAAGTACTCGCGAATCGAGATTCAGCAACCCGATCCCGGTGCAGTACCCCTTTATCGGTCGCTTGGCTTCGCCCGGGATCCAGCGGGACACCTGGTGATACCCGTTGCGGCAATGAGCCGGCAAAGTACTCTCCACATCTCAGAGGTTCCCATGAGCTATTCGAAAGACTCCAGGAAAGCTGCATTGATCCAACGCTACACAGCCCAGGCTATCGCTCTGGCGGGGACGATCACCGATCAGCAACGACACTTTCTCGAAGTCGGTTTCAAGGACGGTCGGGAACAAGAGCCTGAGGGGATATTGGCCGGACCACGTAGTGGCCCAATCGATTACGAGTGGTGCGCAGTCGCTTCGAGGTGAACTTCGCCGTAGGCCGAGCAGCATGCCGCATTTGACGTGTGGATGATCCGCTCAGCCTTTCACGATCTGGTTCTTGCCCTGGCGCTTGGCGCGGTACATGGCCGCGTCCGCCCGGGCGAACAGGCTGTCCAGGGTCTCGTCCTGATCCAGTAGCCCGGTCAGCCCCTGGCTCACGGTCACGCCGTACACCTGCTCGCCGTGGCTGAAGCTCAACCGCTGGATTTCCCGCTGCAATCGCTCGGCAATCTGCTCGGCTACCTGTGCGGTACAGCCTGGAAACACTGCAGCGAACTCCTCGCCGCCAATCCTGCCGAACAGGTCGCCACGGCGTAGCACGGCCTTGCCGCTGTCGGCGATACGTTGCAGTACCTGGTCACCTTCCTGGTGGCCGTAACTGTCATTGATCTGCTTGAAGTCGTCGATATCCAACAGCAGGAACGCCATCGGCGTGCCGTCTTCGCGGGCACTGTCGAAGGCTTGCTGGGCGCACTCGAAGAAATGCCGGCGGTTGCTGCTCTGGGTGAGTACATCGGTGGTGGCCAGGCGTTGCAGCTCACCTTCGAGCTGCTTCTTTTCAGTGATGTCTTCGGCGATGCCGACGATGATCACCCGCTGGTCACCCTCACGCTGCTGGTTGATGTAGCACTTGTCGCTGAGCCAGCGTACTTCACCGGCGGCGTTGAGGATGCGGTACTCACGATCTTCGACGGTGCCCTTGACCAATACCTGGGCCAGGCTGCGTTCGGCGTATTCCAGGTCATCCGGGTAAATGGCATCGCGCCATTCGTTGTAGTCGGCCATGACCAGGCTGGCTGGGCGACCGAAGATGCGTTCGTAGGCGGGACTGACGTAGAGCACCTGGCGGGTCTCCCAGTCGAAGGCCCAGAGCACGGCATTGACGCTGTCGAGCAGCGATGAATAGAGCTGTTCACGTTCGCTCAGGCGAGCAACCTCGCCCTGGGCGTGGAGCAGGGCAAGCAGGGTCTGGGCGGCTTCGGGACGCGGAGTCCCGGTATGCGTAGGTGGAAGGTCTTTGGCCATGAGCACGGAACGGTTCTCGACGATGGGCGTGCGGCCACGGTCCGGCCCGCCACGCGGGCGATATGCCGAATTTGAGTTCTTTTGCGGGAGGGAAGTTCCGGAGCGACATGCCCCGTTGCGGGGCATGTCGATCAACGGTGATCAGACGCTGTTGGGGCGCAGCGAGTAGGTCTTGAGCTGAGCGGCGAAGTCGCGCAGCGACTGGATACCGCTGGCCTCGGCCTCGTGTACCCAGTCCTTCATGGCAGCGAGCATGTCATGGCCGTTGGCGCTGGTGCGGGCCCAGATCTGCTGTAGCGCCAGGCGCTTTTCGTAGATGGTCTTGAGTGCCTGGCTGTGGGCCAGCATCGACTCGATGCGCACGTGGTGGCGGTCTTGCAACAGGCTGGTTTCCCGCGACAGCAGGCGCTTGGCGCGGCGGAAACGATGACGCACCGAGGCATCGACCTTGTCCAGCTCCTGCTTCACCAGCGGGCCGATCACCACCTTGCGGTACTGGGCCATGATCTGGAAGCGGTTGTTGAGGATGGCCATGGCCGTGTCCATGTCCAGCGAAGCCTTGCCTTCGACCCGATGGGCGATCGGCGCGACGCGCTGCACCTTGGCCAGGCGCAGCATGCTCAGCAGGCGGATCCACATCCAGCCCATGTCGAACTCCCAGCGGCGAACCGAGAGTTTGGCCGAGTTGGGGTAGGTGTGATGATTGTTGTGCAGTTCCTCGCCGCCAATGATGATGCCCCAGGGCACCAGGTTGGTGGCCGCGTCACGGCATTCGAAATTGCGGTAGCCGATGGCATGGCCCAGGCCGTTGACCACGCCAGCGGCCCAGAACGGAATCCACATCATCTGGATCGCCCAGATGGTGATGCCGATGGTGCCGAACAGCAGCAGGTCGATCACCGCCATCAGGACGATGCCACCGAGTTTGTAGCGGGTGTAGAGGTTGCGCTCGATCCAGTCGTCCGGGCAGTTCTTGCCGTAGATGCGCAGGGTTTCCTCGTTGCGTGCCTCGGCGCGGTAGAGCTCGGCACCTTTGCGCAGTACCGTGCCCAGCCCCTTGTGCACCGGGCTGTGCGGGTCGTCCGGGGTTTCGCACTTGGCGTGATGCTTGCGGTGGATGGCGGTCCATTCGCGGGTGTTCTGCGCGGTGGTGAGCCACAGCCAGAAGCGGAAGAAATGCTTGAGCCCCGCGTTCAGTTCCAGCGCGCGGTGGGCCGAATAGCGGTGCAGGTAGATGGTGACGCTGACGATGGTGAGGTGGGTCATCAGCAGGGTGACCGCGACCAGTTGCCAGGCCGACAAGTCGAGCAAACCGTAGTACCACATAGGGGGAAAGACCCTCGAAAAAACAGGGGGAACAGCGCTCGCATTATCCCTTGGCGGGGAAATAAAACCAGTCGCCCTTTTTGATAGGAAGTCACAGGGTGTTTCAGCCCTTATAATGCCCCTTCCTTTTTCATGGGCTCATCCACCCGACATGTCAGTTTCCGTTCGCGACGCCTTGCGCATGGCCGGGCTCTACGTGGTGCTTTCGATCCTCTGGCTGGTGCTGTCCGAAGTCGTGCTGCGCGGCATGTCCGAGGACCCGCTGGCGCTGACCGTGGGGCGGCAGATCAATGTCGTGGTCTGGGTGCTGCTCAGCGCCTTGCTGATTTTCTTCTCGCGTGCCCGCCTGCTCAACTTCATCGGTATCGGTGCGCGCCTGCGCAGCGAGGACCGCGAGCGCCTGCGCATGGCCGCGGCGGTCTTCGACAGTACCTTGGAAGGCGTGCTGGTGACCGACCGCAACGGTTTGATCGTGCACGTCAACCGGGCCTTCATGCGCATCACCGGATACCAGCAGGACGAGGTCATCGGCCAGCGCCCGAGCAAGTTCAAGTCTGGTCGTCACGGGGCTCCGTTCTACCAGCAGATCTATGCCGCGCTGGCCGACCAGGGCGAGTGGAGCGGCGAGATCTGGAACCGGCGCAAAAGCGGCGAGATCTACCCGCAGTGGCAGACCATCTGCGCCATTCGCGACGACAGCGGTGCGCTCAGCCACTATGTCGCAGTGTTCAGCGACATCAGCGCGATCAAGCACACCGAGGAAGAACTGGCCTACCTGGTGCATCACGATCCGCTGACCGCTCTGCCCAACCGCCTGCTGTTCAACGACCGGGTCGAACAGGCGCTGGCCGCCGCCCAGGCCAACAAGCGTGGTTGTGCCTTGCTGCTGCTCGACCTCGATCACTTCCAGAGCATCAACGATGGCCTTGGCCATACCATTGGCGACCAGTTGCTCAAGCTGGTCGGCGAGCGTCTGCGCGACCTGCTGGGCAATGGCGTGACCCTGGCGCGGCTGGGCGGTGACGAGTTCGGCGTGCTGGCGGAAAGCTGCCAGCAGGTCGGCCAGGCCGGCAAGCTGGCACAGACCATCATCGAGCGCTTGCGCGAGCCTTTCTGCTTTGAGGGCAATCGCCTGTTCATCAGTGCCAGTATCGGCATCAGCTTGTTCCCCAGCGATGCCCTGAGTGCCGAGCAACTGTTGCGCAACGCCGACTCGGCGCTGTTCAAGGCCAAGGGTAACGGGCGGGCCTGCTACGCGCTGTACACCGAGGAACTGACCGCTCACGCCCAGCACCGGGTGGAGACGGCTGGTGAGCTGCGTCGGGCCCTGGAGCAGCAAGAGCTGCGTGTGTTCTTCCAGCCGGTTCACGACCTGTTCACCGCACGCATGATCGGTGTCGAGGCGCTGGTGCGCTGGCAGCACCCGCAGCGGGGGCTGGTCTCGCCGGCCGAGTTCATTCCCATCGCCGAGCGTACCGGCCTGATCGCCGAAATAGACGCCTGGGTATTGCGCCAGGCCTGTCGACAGATGGTCGAGTGGCAGGCCGAGGGGCGGCAATTGACGTTCGTCGCGGTGAACATCTCCAGCCGCCTGTTCAGCCAGCGTGAACTCTACCGGCAGGTGGCCGATGTGTTGCACGAGACTGGCCTGGACCCGGCGTTGCTCGAGCTGGAGGTCACCGAGAGTGCGGTGATGGAAGACCCTGAGGTGGCGCTGGAGCAGTTGCACCGGTTGCGCGAGCTGGGGCTGAACCTGGCCATCGATGACTTCGGTACCGGTTATTCCTCGCTGTTGCGGCTAAAGCGGCTGCCGGTGCAGAAGCTGAAGATCGACCAGGGCTTCGTTGCCGGGCTGCCGTGCGACGAGGACGACATCGCCATTGTCCGGGTAATCATCGCCCTGGCCCGAAGCATGGGCATGAAGGTGCACGCCGAAGGCATCGAGCAGGCCGAGCAGGCGCGCTTCCTGCTCGAACAGCAGTGCCAGCAGGGGCAGGGTTACTGGTTCGGCCGGCCGGTGCCTGCAGCCCAATTGCACTGGGATTGAGCGCTGGTCGCGGGGCAAGCCAGCGCCCGTCACGCTTGAGGCCCGCCTCGGTCAACGCTTGTTCAAGCCTTTGGCCAGACGGTCGCCACCTAGCTGGATCACCGCCACCAGCGCCACCAGCATGACGATCACCGTCAGCATGATCTGGCTGTCGAAGCGCTGGTAACCGTAGCGATAGGCGATATCCCCCAGCCCTCCGGCGCCGATGGCTCCGGCCATGGCCGAGGAGTTGATCAGCGTCACCAGGGTGATGGTGAAGCCGCCGACGATGCCAGGCAGCGCCTCGGGCAGCAGCACGTGCCAGACGATGTGCCAGCGGCGGCAACCCATGGCCTGGGCGGCCTCGATCAGGCCATGGTCCACTTCCCGCAGGCTGACCTCGGCGATCCGCGCGAAGAAAGGCGTGGCGGCGATGGTCAGCGGTACCACCGCGGCCCAGACGCCGTAGGTGGTGCCCACCACCAGGCGGGTGAAGGGAATCAGCGCGACCATCAGGATCAGGAACGGGATCGAGCGGAACAGGTTGACGATGGCGCCCAGCGTCCGGTTCAGCACGGGCGCCTCGAAGATCCCGCCCTTGTCGCTGGTGACCAGCAGCACTGCCATCGGTACACCGACCAGCAGCGCCACCAGCGAGGACACGCCGACCATCAGCAGAGTGTCGAACAGGCCTTGCAGCAAGCGTTCAGTCCACATGGCCGAGCACCTCCACGTCGTTGGCCCAGCGTCGGGCGCGTTCCAGCAGTTGATGGGTGTCCAGCGGCGACTCGCGCACCGCCAGCACCAGTTGTCCCAGGGCCTGTTCGCCGATGGTCTCGATCCCGCCTTGCAGCAGGCGCACACGACCACCAAGTTCGGCGAACAACGCGCTCAGCTCTGGCTCGCCGACCAGGTCGAGCTTGAGCACCACGGCCGCGTGACGACTGCTCGGACTGGCCCGCAGGCTGGCCTGCAAGGCCGCCGGCAGGCGCGTTTGCAGCGGTGCCAGCAAGGTGCGGGTGACTTCGTGGCGGGGCGCTCCGAATACCTGCCATACCTCCCCTTGCTCGACGATCTCGCCGCGCTCGAGCACCACCACCCGCTGGCAGATATCGCGGATCACCGCCATTTCATGGGTGATCAGCACGACTGTCAGGCCCAGGCGCTGGTTGATATCGCGCAGCAATTCGAGGATCGACGCCGTGGTTTCCGGGTCGAGTGCCGACGTGGCCTCGTCGCACAGCAGGATTTCGGGGTCGTGGACCAGGGCACGGGCGATACCGACCCGCTGCTTCTGTCCGCCCGATAGCTGCGCCGGGTAGACCTGGTGTTTTTCCGCCAGGCCGACCAGCTCCAGCAGTTCGCGCACCTTACGCTGGCGCTCGGCCTTGGCCACGCCAGCCACTTTCAGTGGCAGCTCGACGTTCTGCCATACGGTCTTGGCCGACATCAGGTTGAAGTGCTGGAAGATCATGCCGATGCGCCGGCGCAGTGCCACCAGCCGATCCTCGTCGAACGGCGCGATGTCCACCTGGTCGATCAGTACCCGACCCTGGCTGGGCTGTTCCAGGCGGTTGATGGTGCGCAACAGCGACGACTTGCCGGCGCCGCTGCGGCCGATGATGCCGAAGATCTCGCCACGCCGGATGTTCAGGTCGATGCCTTGCAGGGCCGGCTGTGTCTGCCCCGGGTAGGTCTTGCCCAGGCCGAGGAAGCGCACGTGGGCCTGGTTGACCTCCGGGCGCAGCGCGGTTTCCGGGGCTTTGGCCGGGGTGCTGGGAACGGGCGCCCTGAGGGCGCTGGCCTGGCTCATGTCAGCCTTCCCAGCCGGCCTGGTAGAGGGTGCCGTGGGCCTTGTCCAGGGCTGCGCGCACGGCCGGCGAGTGCTGGTAGATGTCGACGAACCGGGCCAGGCGCGGGTCGTTCTTTTCCTGCGGGCGGATGACGAACTGGATCACGTACTCCTTGTTCTCCAGGCCATCGAACAGCAGCGCCGAGGTGGCGTCGAAGCTGTTGGCCAGGCGGATGTAGGCCGGATAGCCCTGGACCAGGTCGGCATCGTCATAGGCGCGGACCAGTTGCACCGCCTCGACCTGGAGGATCCGGAGCTTTTTCGGGTTGGCGACGATATCGTCCTCGGTGGCCTTGTAGCCCACGCCGGGCTTGAGGGTAATCAGTCCGGCCTTGGCCAGCAGTTGCAGGCCTCGGCCACTGTTGATCGGATCGTTGGCGATGGCCACGCTGGCGCCTTCGGGCAGTGCCTCGATGCTTTTGTACCGCTTCGAGTACAGGCCGACGTTGTTGATGATGCCCGGGGCATAGGGGACCAGGTCGAAGCCGGCAGCGGCCTTGGCATTCTCGAGGAACGGGATGTGCTGGAAGTAGTTGACGTCGATGTCGCCGCTGTTGAGGCTGACATTCGGCGCAATCCAGTCGCTGAACTCGATCAGTTTCACCTCCAGGCCTTGCTTGTGGGCCTCTTCCACCGCCGCTTCCAGCGGTATGGCGAAGGCCGCGGTGGTACCGATCTTCAACGGCTCGGCGGCCAGGGCGACGGTGGAAAGGCCCAGGCCCAAGGCGAGGGCCGCGATGGGGCGGAACAGTTTCTCAAGCATGGCGCAGGGCTCCAGTCGGGGCAGGGATCGGGTTTCGGTAAGCGGCGCCAGGATGGTCGGCGGGAAGGTGAGGCTGGGACGTGGCGAACAGCTTCTGGCGCAGGCTGCCCTCACGATAGGCAGTCTTGTAGCGGCCACGGCGTTGCAGTTCGGGCACCACCAGGTCGATGAAGTCCTCGTAGCTTTCCGGGGTGACGGTGCGGGTCAGGTTGAAGCCATCCAGGCCAGTCTCGTCGATCCAGGCGATCAGTTGCTCGGCCACCTGCTGCGGATCGCCAACCAGGATCACGTAGCGTCCGCCCAGGGCGTGCTGTTCGAGCAGGCGGCGACGGGTCCAGGCATTGTCCTGCAACTGGCGGGTGGCGGACTGGATGGCATTGCCCTGGGTGAAGCCGATCGGCTCGTCCAGGCCGTAGCGCGAGAAGTCGATGCCGGTGGAACTGGCAAAGTGCGCCACGCCGGCCTCGGGGCTGGCGTAGCTCAGGTATTCGGCATGCTTGGCGCGAGCCTGTGCCTCGCTGGGAGCGACCACCACGCTGATGCCCATGAATACCTTGAGCGCCTGCGGATCACGCCCGGCGGCCTTGGCCGCAGCGCGGACCTTGTCGACCTGGGCGCGGGTGGCCGCCTTGTCCTGGCCACTGATGAACACGCATTCGGCGTGGTTGCCGGCGAAGGCCAGGCCGCGTGTCGAACTGCCGGCCTGGAACAGCACCGGAGTACGCTGCGGCGAGGGTTCGCACAGGTGGTAGCCGTCGACTTTGTAGAACTCGCCGTGGTGCTCGACCTTGCGCACCTTGTCTGGCCGCGCGTAGACGCGCTGCGCGCGGTCGGCGACCACGGCGTCGTCGTCCCAGCTGCCTTCGAGCAGCTTGTACAGCACTTGCAGGTATTCGTCGGCCTGGTCGTAGCGGCGGTCGTGCTCGGGCTGCTGCTCCAGGCCCATGGCCCGCGCGGCGCTGTCGAGGTAGCCAGTGACGATGTTCCAGCCGACCCGGCCGTCGCTCAGGTGGTCGAGGGTGGAGAGGCGCCGGGCGAACAGGTAGGGCGCCTCGTAGGTGAGGTTGGCGGTCAGGCCGAAGCCCAGGTGGCGGGTCACTGCGGCCATGGCCGAGACCAGCAGCAGCGGATCGTTGACCGGCAGCTGGATCGCCTCCTTCAGCGGCACCTCCACCGACTGCCCGTAGACATCGTAGGTACCGACGATGTCGGCGATGAACAGGCCGTCGAACAGCCCGCGCTCGAGCAGGCGGGCGAGATCGGTCCAGTACGCGAGGGTCTTGTACTGGGTCGAGGTATCCCGCGGGTGGGTCCACAGCCCGTGGTTGATATGCCCGATGCAGTTCATGTTGAAGGCGTTGAGGAGGATTTCCCTGGCCATCAGATGGTCCCCCGGCGTGGCGGCTTCTCGTCGTTGAGGTAGTAGTTGCCGATGGCGTGGTACTTCCAGCGCACCGGGTCGTGCAGGGTGTGCACCCGGGCGTTGCGCCAGTGGCGGTCGAGGTTGTGCTCGGCCAGGGTCGCCTGGCTGCCGGCCAGCTCGAACAGCGTGGTGCCGGCGGCCAGGGAAATCTCGGTGCTGATCGCCCGGGCCTCGGCCACGGCGACGGAGGCGGCGGCGAGGGTCTCGGCGTTGCTGTCGGCCTGGGCGATGTCGAGGATCTCGCCGGCGCGCTCGAGCAGGGCCTCGGCGGCGTGCAAGCGGATCGCCAGGTGGCCGAAGCTCTTCAGGGTCAACGGGTCGTCGCTGGCCTTGTCGAGGCCGGAGTCGATCCAGGGCCGGCTGCGGGTGCGCACGAAGTGCAGGGCGTCCTCGAAGGCCGCGCGGGCGATGCCGGTGTCGATGGCGGCGTGGAGGATCTGCGCCAGCGGACCGACCGTGGTCGGGCGCTCGAAGGCGCTGGCGAACGGCACCACGTCCTCGGCGCGGACCGGGACGTGGTTGAACACCACCGAACCACTGCCGGTGGTGCGTTGGCCGAAGCCGCTCCAGTCGTCGATCACTTCGATGCCGGGGGCATCGGCGGGGACGAAGGCCAGGTGCGAGATGTCCTGCTCGTCGATCACCAGGGTCGGTATGCGCTGGGCGTAGATCGCGCCGGTGCAGTAGAACTTGCGACCGTCGATGCGGTAGTGGCCGCCGTCGCGGCTCAGGCGCGTGGTGCGTTCGTGGGCGTTCTTCGTGCCGAGTTCGGCCAGGGCATTGCCGAAGCGCCGGCCGGCGAGGACTTCGGCGTACAGGCGCTTGTGCTGCTCGGGTGTGCCGTTCACGCGCAGCACTTCCAGGGCGTAGAAGTGGTTTTGCGGGATTTGCCCGAGCGAAGCGTCGGCCTGGGCGATACGGGCGACGACCTTGGCCAGGGTGGCGTTGGATACGCCGGCGCCGCCAAAGGCCTTGGGCACGCTGATGCCCCACAGGCCGGTGTGCACGAAGCGTTCGAGCTCGGCGTGGGGCAGACGGCGCTCGCGGTCGCGCACGGCGCTGTCCTGGCGCAGGTACTGGGCGAGCTCGTCGGCGACGGCGAGGGCTTCGCCGTCGGTGGTGATGAGGGATGCGGTCATGTTGCTCTCCGGGGGCCATCGCAGGGCAAGCCCGCCCCCACTGGGGAGCGGACGGGGCCTGTGTCGGGCCGACAATCAGATCCAGGAATGGCGGGCGGGCAGGGTGCCGTTGAGGTAGTAGGCGCCGACGGCGTGGTACTTCCAGCGCACCGGATCGTGCAGGGTGTGGACCCGGGCGTTGCGCCAGTGCCGGTCGAGATTGAACTCGGCGAGGCTGGCGCGGCTGCCGGCCAGCTCGAACAGCTTCTCGCTGGCCTGCAGGGCGATCTCGGTGGTCAGCACCTTGGCCTCGGCCACGGCAATCGAGGCGCGTGCTGCGGCGGCAGCGTCGATGGGGCCGGCGTTGACGGCGTCGAGTATCTTGGCGGCCTTGCGCAGCAGGGCCTCGGCGGCATGCAGGTCGAGTTTCAGGCGGCCGACGTCGGCGATCACATAGGGATCGTCACTGTTGCGTTCGACCTTGGCCTCGATCCACGGCCGCGATTTCTCGCGCACGAAATGGATCGCATCGTCGATCGCGGCGGCGGCGATCCCTGCGTCGATGGCGGCCTGGATCAGTTGCGAGACGGCGCCCTGGATGTTCGGCACCTCGCGCTGGCGCCCGGTATCGATGACCAGGTCGGCGTCCACCGGCACCTGGTCGAGCAGCACGGTACCGCTGGCGGTGGTGCGCTGGCCGAAGCCGGACCAGTCGTCGACGATACGCAGCCCGGGGCTGCCACGGCGAACGAAGGCCAGGCGCTGGCGGCCTTCGTCGTCGAGCGCCTTGACCGCTACCCAGTGGGCGAACAGGGCGCCGGTGGAGTAGAACTTCTCGCCGCTGATGCGATAGCCGTCAGCGTCGCGGGTGATGCGCGCCTTGAGCGTCAGGGTGTCCTTGGTGCCGCGTTCAGGGCCGGCGTTGCCGATGCGCCAGCCGTCGAGCACGCTGCGAAAGAGCGTCTCCTGCTGCGCCTGGGTGGCGCTCAGGCGCAGCAGGTGCAGGAGGCCGAACTGGTTCTGCGGGATCTGCCCCAGCGCCGGGTCGGCGGCGCTGATCAGGCGGAACACTTCGGCGAGGGTCGCAAACGATACCTCGGGGCCGCCGAAGGCCTTGGGCACGCTGATGCTGCCCAGGCCGCTGCGGGTGAACTGCTCGATCTCGGCCCATGGCAGCTTGCGCTGCTGGTCGCGACGGGCCGCCTGCTGGCGGGCCAGGTCGGCCAGTTCGCGGGCGGCCTGCAGGGCCTCTTCGTCGTTGCGCAGTACCTTGGCGGGCAGCAGCAGTGGCGAGCTGTCGAGATCGCTGGTGAAGGGGGTATGTGGCTGGCTGGACATCAGTACCGCTCCTTGGCTGCACTCAATGCCCTGGCGTTGCGCACTGGGGTGATTGTGATCCTGACCATTCCTTACCTCACAAAAGTTGGATGCGTCGCCTCAGTGGATGGCGACAGACATTTGCTGGTCCGGTGGTCCGGTTCATATACCCTATTCGTTTATAAAAAGTTTATGAACTAACGTTTAGGAATATTGATAGAAGAACTGCCGAGTCGTGGGGATAAAAAACGCGGGGCAAGTCCGCTCCCACGCCCTTGTGGAAGCGGGCTTGCCCCGCGATTGCATGGTTGGCGCTCAGTCCTGTGCGGCGGCGGTCCCCAGGAACTTGCGCAGGAACTGCCGGGTGCGTTCTTCCCTGGGATTGGCGAACAGCGCCTTGGCCTCGCCCTGCTCGACGATCACGCCCTTGTCGAAGAAGATCACCCGGTTGGCCACGTCACGGGCGAAGCTCATCTCGTGGGTGACGATGATCATGGTGCGCTTCTCTTCGGCCAGGCCGCGGATGGTCGCCAGCACTTCGCCGACCAGTTCGGGATCGAGTGCCGAGGTGGGTTCGTCGAACAGGATCACCTCCGGCTCCATGGCCAGGGCACGGGCGATGGCCACCCGTTGTTGCTGGCCACCGGACAGGCGTCGGGGGTAGGCGTCTTCCTTGCCAGCCAGGCCGACCTTGGCCAGCAGCCGCTTGCCCAGTTCGATGGCCTGGTCGCGCGGCGTCTTCTTGACGATCACCGGCCCTTCGATGACGTTCTCCAGGGCAGTGCGGTGGGGGAACAGGTTGAAGTTCTGGAACACGAACCCGGCCTGTTGGCGCAGGCGGCGGATCGCACCTTGCTGGCTGCCCAGGGGGCGGTTGGCGTCGATGCTGATGGCGCCGATCTGGATACGCCCGGCGTCGGGTGTTTCCAGCAGGTTCAGGCAGCGCAGGAAGGTGGTCTTGCCCGAGCCGCTGGGGCCGATGATGGCCACCACCTCGCCGGGCTGCACGCTCAGGTCGATGCCCTTGAGCACGGTCTGGCCCTTGAACTGCTTGGTCAGGCCTTCTACTACGATCATTTTCAGTGCTCCTGGTCGTGCTGGTTGACCCGTGCTTCCATGCGGTTCTGGAAGTGCGCCAGGATGCTGCACAGGATCCAGTAGACCACGGCCACGGCCAGGTACATGGTGAACACCTCGAAGGTCCGCGCGGTGATCAGCTGGGCCTGGCGGAACAGCTCGGGCACCTGGATGGTCGCCGCCAGGGCGGTGTCCTTGACCAGCGAGATGAAGCTGTTGCCCAGCGGTGGCAGGGCGGTGCGCAGGGCCTGGGGCAGGATCGCCCGGCGCATGGACTGGGTGCGGGTCATGCCGATGCTGGCGGCGGCCTCCCACTGGCCACGGTCGATCGAGGAAATCGCCGCTCGCAGGATCTCGCAGATGTACGCCGCCATGTTCAGCGACAGGCCGATCAGCGAGGCCGGGATCGGGTCGAGCTCGATACCGATCTGCGGCAGGCCGAAGTAGATCACGAACAGTTGCACCAGCAGCGGCGTGCCGCGGAAGAACGACACGTAGACGCGCGCGATCCAGTCCAGCGGCAGGATCTTCGACAGGCGCATCAGTGCCAGGCCGAAGCCCAGCACCAGGCCGAAGAACATGCCGCCGACACTGAGCAGCACGGTGTAGCCGGCGCCTTTCAGCAGGAAGGGCGCGGAGTCGACAACAAGTTGCAGGGTTTCAGCGATCATTGGGTCACGTCGGCACCGAAGTATTTCTCGGAGAGCTTGGCCAGCGTGCCATCGGCCTTGAGCTTGTCGATGGCCTTGTTGATCGCCGCCAGCAGCTCAGGCTCGCCCTTGCGCAGGGCCACGCCCGATTCGAGCTTGGAGAACTTCTCGCCGGCGAGCGCGGTGGGTTTCTTGTCTTTCGCGGTTTTCTGGACGTACTCGAGTGCCGCCAGGCGGTCGATCAGGATGGCGTCGATACGGCCGTTGCGCAGGTCGGCGAACTTGGTGGGGTCATCTTCGTAGGTACGGACATCGGCTGTCGGTACATCCTGTTTCACCCACTGCTCGTAGTTGGTGCCCAGGCCAACCCCGACTTTCTTGCCGCCGAGGTCGGCGGCCGTCTTGATGTTCTTCTCGTTGTCGCTGCCCTTGAGCACCAGGGCCTGGATGCCCGAGACGGTGTAGGGCTCGGAGAAGTCGTACTTCTTCTTGCGCTCCTCGGAGATGGTCACCTGGTTGATCACCACGTCCAGGCGCTTGGACTCGAGGGCGGCGAGGATACCGTCCCACTTGGTCGGCTGGATCTTGGCCTTGACCCCCAGCTCCTTGGCCAGCAGTTCGGAGAACTCGACCTCGAAGCCGGCCAGCTTGCCGTTCTCGTCCTGGAAGCTGAACGGTGGGTAGGTCCCTTCCAGGCCGACGTTGATCACGCCCTTTTCTTCGATGGTCTTCAGTTGCTCGCCGGCGAAGGCCTGGCCAAGCAGGCCTGCGCCAAGCAACACTGCCAGGCTGGCGTTGAGAAGCGGTTTGCTGAATCGGATCATGTGGCTGGCCCCGCGCTTATTGTGAAAGTAGTGGGTGGCGACTATAGGGGTGGGTTGTATAGGCTGGGAAATAATAAAAAATCAGTTTGTTATTCACTTATTGCCTTTCGTCATGAGCTGGCAACACTGAGGGTAGTCACGAATGAAAAGCCCGTCAGCGTTGCTTATGCTCGACTTGGCGCAGGATGGAATAAAGCGTTGTTTTTTCCAAGAGGGGGATATGTCGTATCGTATTTGCCCTACAGGAGTGACCCTGTGGGTGCGAACTTGCTCCACAAGGAACGAACACTCGGATAATGGCCTGCCAGGAGAACAGCGTGAGCGAACAACCATCAATCGGGCATTGGCAATTGCAGGGCATCGTCAGTGGCCTGCGCAGTGCCCGTGAGCAGTGGCGCAGTAGCAATGGCCGCAGCAGTGGCGAGCAGGGCGGGCGCGAACTGCCGTCGCGCGAGGCGCTGCGGCAGATCCTCGAGCAACTGTGCGGTGCGCTGTTCCCCATGCGCCTGGGCCCGGTGGACCTGCGCGAGGAGAGCGAGGACTTCTATGTCGGCCATACCCTCGATGCCGCGCTCACCGCACTGCTGGCCCAGGCCCGCCTGGAACTGCGCTACGCCGCGCGCCACGGCAAGACCGACGCCAGCGATGTCGACGCTCACGCCCTGCGCCTGATCCAGGACTTCGCCGCCGCCCTGCCGGCCCTGCGCGTGTTGCTCGACACCGACGTGCTGGCGGCCTATCACGGTGACCCGGCGGCGCGTAGCGTCGACGAGGTGCTGCTGTGCTACCCGGGCATCCTGGCCATCATTCATCACCGCCTGGCCCACCACCTGTACCGGGCTGGCCTGCCGCTGCTGGCGCGAATCAGCTCGGAGCTGGCGCACTCGGCCACCGGCATCGACATCCATCCCGGCGCGCAGATCGGCCCGAGCTTCTTCATCGACCACGGCACTGGCGTGGTGATCGGCGAGACGGCGATCATTGGCGAGCGGGTGCGCATCTACCAGGCTGTGACCCTCGGGGCCAAGCGTTTCTCCAGCGACGAGTCGGGCACCCTGCACAAGGGCCTGGCGCGCCACCCGATCGTCGAGGACGACGTGGTGATCTACGCTGGCGCGACGATCCTCGGGCGGATCACCATCGGCAAGGGCTCGACCATCGGCGGCAATGTCTGGCTGACCCGCAGTGTGCCGGCTGACAGCAACATCACCCAGGCCAATCTGCAGCTGGATTGCGAGGGCAGGAAAGCGCTCTAGCCTGGGTCTTTCGGCTTGTGGGGGCGGGCTGGCCCGCCTCCGCACGGTCGCATTGAAACGCGATCCATGGTTAACTTGAACGCTTGTTCAACGAAAAACGCTGGTCCATTGCCGGTGTTCATCAGGAGGGATTGCCTTTGCTGAACCCGTTCAATCCGAACCTCACGTCCTCCGACGAGGTGCCTGTTTCATGAGTGCACCGACCCCCGACCTTGCCAATGGCAAGATCCGCATGAACCCTCCGGTGTTCTACTTCGCGGCAAGTTTCATCCTCATCTTCGGCCTGGTGGTCATCGCCCAACCGCAAGCGGCGGGCGAGTGGTTGCAGGCTGCGCAGAACTGGGCGGCCAACACGGTCGGCTGGTACTACATGCTGGCCATGACCCTGTACCTGGTCTTCGTGGTGGTCACCGCGCTGTCCGGCTACGGCAAGATCAAGCTTGGTGCCGACCATGACGAGCCCGAGTTCAGCTACCTGTCCTGGGCCGGCATGCTGTTCGCCGCCGGCATCAGCATCACGCTGTTCTTCTTCTGCGTCTCCGAACCGCTGACCCACATGCTCCAACCGCCCCAAGGCGAGGCGGGCACGGCCGAGGCCGGGCGCCAGGCGATGCAGATCCTGTTCCTGCACTGGGGCCTGCACGGCTGGGGTGTGTTCGCCTTCGTCGGCATGGCGCTGGCCTACTTCGCCTACCGGCACAACCTGCCGCTGGCCCTGCGTTCGGCGTTGTATCCGTTGATCGGCAAGCGTATCAACGGCCCGATCGGCTATGCAGTGGACGGTTTCGGCATCATCGCCACGGTGTTCGGCCTGGGCGCCGACATGGGCTTCGGCGTGCTGCACCTGAATGCCGGGCTCGACTACCTGTTCGGCATCAGCCACAGCCAGTGGATCCAGGTGATGCTGATCACCCTGATGATGGGCGCGGCGGTGGCCGTGGCGGTCGCCGGAGTGGAGAAAGGCGTGCGGGTGATGAGCGACATCAACCTGTTCCTGGCCTGTGCCCTGCTGTTGTTCGTACTGTTCGCCGGCCCCACCCAGCACCTGTTCAATACCCTGATCCAGAACCTCGGCGACTATCTCGGCGCCTTGCCGCGCAAGAGCTTCGATGTCTACGCCTACGGCGAGAACCGTGACTGGCTGGGAGGCTGGACGGTGTTCTACTGGGCCTGGTGGATTGCCTGGGCGCCGTTCGTGGGCCTGTTCATCGCGCGCATCTCGCGTGGCCGGACGATTCGCGAGTTCGTCTTCGGCGTGCTGCTGATCCCGCTGGGCTTCACCCTGGCGTGGATGTCGATCTTCGGCAACAGCGCCATGAGCCAGGTGCTCGACCACGGCATGACCGCCCTCGGCCAGTCGGCCCTCGACAACCCGTCGATGAGCCTGTACCTGCTGCTGGAAACCTACCCCTGGAGCAAGACGGTGATTGCCGTGACGGTGTTCATCAGCTTCGTGTTCTTCGTCACCTCGGCCGACTCCGGCACCGTGGTGCTGTCGACGCTGTCGGCCAAGGGGGGTGGCGCCGACGAGGACGGGCCGAACTGGCTGCGAATCTTCTGGGGTGCGATGACTGCGCTGATCACCAGCGGACTGCTGTTCGCCGGCAGCATCGATTCGCTGAAGTCGGCGGTGGTGCTGACCTCGCTACCGTTCTCGCTGATCCTGCTGTGCATGATGTGGGGCCTGCACAAGGCTTTCTACCTGGAGTCGCAACGGCAGATCGCGCAGATGCACTCGCTGGCACCGTTCGCCCAGTCCCGGCGCGGTCGTGGTGGCTGGCGCCAGCGCCTGAGCCAGGCGGTGCACTTCCCGTCGCGTGACGAGGTGTACCGCTTCATGGACGACGTGGTGCGCCCGGCAATCGCCGACGTGCGTGAGGTGTTCGAGCAGAAGGGCCTGGTGCTGATCACCCAGGACGACCCGAGCCACGACAACGTCAGCCTGAAGATCGGCCATGGCGAAGAGCAGCCGTTCATCTACCAGGTGCAGATGCGTGGCTACTTCACGCCCTCGTTCGCCCTGGGCGGGCTGGGGACCCAGGAGTTGAAGAACCGCCGTTACTACCGGGCGGAAGTGCACCTGAGCGAAGGCAGCCAGAACTACGACCTGGTCGGCTACAGCAAGGAGCAGATCATCAACGACATCCTCGACCAGTACGAACGGCACATGCAGTTCCTGCACCTGGTCCGCTAGCGGGCTGTCCGGGGCCGCCGATCACGGCCCCGGGCAAGTTTTCCCGCAACATGGGCGATCCCTTCCTAGACTTGTAAGTCTCCATGAGTCCGGGTACAGGAAGAGATCGTCGCCATGTCCCAGTCGCCCTCGCTGAACCAGCTGCACGTCGCCAACCCGTTCCTGTCGCGCCACCTGGGCCCCGATGCCCGGGAGCAGCAGGCCATGCTCGAGGCGCTGGGCGTTGCCAGCCGCCGTGAGCTGATCGAGCAGACCGTGCCGCCCGGCATCCGCTTCAACCGCCCCCTCGACCTGCCCCCGGCCCTCGACGAGCAGGCCGCGCTGGCCCGGCTCGCCGACTACGCGGCGCAGAACGAGCTGTGGACCAGCTTGATCGGCATGGGCTACCACGCCACTGTTACTCCCACGGTCATCCTGCGCAACGTGCTGGAGAACCCGGGTTGGTACACCGCCTACACGCCCTATCAGCCCGAGATCGCCCAGGGGCGCTTGGAGGCGCTGCTGAATTTCCAGCAGATGGTCATCGACCTCACCGGCCTGGCCCTGGCCAACGCCTCGCTGCTCGACGAGGCCACCGCCGCCGCCGAGGCCATGGCCCTGGCGCGGCGCGTGGCGCGCAGCAAGAGCAACGCCTTCTTCGCCGACGAGCACTGCCACCCGCAGACGCTATCGGTGCTGCGTACCCGCGCCGAAGGCTTCGGCTTCGAACTGATCGTCGATAGCGTGGACAACCTGGCCAGGCACAAGGTGTTCGGTGCCTTGCTGCAATACCCGGACACCCATGGCGAGGTCCGCGACCTGCGCCCGCTGATCGATCAGCTGCACGGCCAGCAGGCGCTGGCCTGCGTCGCCGCCGATATCCTCAGCCTGGTGGTGCTGACGCCGCCCGGCGAGCTGGGTGCGGACGTGGTGCTCGGCTCGACCCAGCGTTTCGGCGTGCCCATGGGCTACGGGGGGCCCCACGCGGCCTACTTCGCCTGTCGTGACGACTACAAGCGAGCCATGCCCGGGCGCATCATCGGTGTGTCTCGCGACGCCCGGGGCAACACCGCGCTGCGCATGGCCCTGCAGACCCGCGAGCAGCACATTCGCCGCGAGAAGGCCAACTCCAACATCTGCACCGCCCAGGTATTGTTGGCCAATATTGCCGGCTTCTACGCGGTCTACCACGGTCCGGAAGGCCTGCGGCGCATCGCCCAGCGCGTGCACCGGCTGACCTTCATCCTCGCCGCCGGGCTCGAGGGCAAGGGCATCAAGCGCCTCAACCAGCACTTTTTCGACACCCTCACCCTCGATGTCGGCGGTACCCAGGCAGCGATCATCGAGAGCGCCGAGGATGCGCGGATCAACCTGCGCATCCTCGGGCGCGGGCACCTGGGGGTGAGCCTGGATGAAACCTGTGACGAGACGACGGTGCTGCGGCTGTTCGACATCTTCCTCGGTGTCGACCATGGCCTGACGATCGCCGAACTGGACCAGAAGGCACTGCCCGAAGGCATTCCCGGCGCCCTGGTGCGGCGCACGCCGATCCTGCAGCACCCGGTGTTCAACCTGCACCACAGCGAGACCGAGATGCTGCGCTACCTCAAGCAGCTGGAAAACAAGGACCTGGCACTGAACCAGTCGATGATCCCGCTGGGCTCGTGCACCATGAAACTCAACGCCACCAGCGAGATGATCCCGATCACCTGGCCGCAGTTCGCCTTGCCGCATCCGTTCGCCCCGGCTGCCCAGGTGCAGGGCTACCGGGCGATGATCGAGGAGTTGGAACACTGGTTGTGCGCGATCACCGGTTTCGACGCGATCTGCATGCAGCCCAACTCCGGGGCCCAGGGCGAGTACGCCGGCCTGATGGCCATCACCCGCTACCACCGCAGCCGGCACCAGCCAGGGCGCACGCTGTGCCTGATCCCGTCGTCGGCCCACGGCACCAACCCGGCGTCGGCGCAGATGGCCGGCATGGAGGTGGTGATCGTCGATTGCGACGAGGACGGCAACGTCGACCTCGATGACCTCAAGGACAAGGCCAAGGCCGCCGGCGAACGGCTGTCATGCCTGATGATCACCTACCCCTCGACCCATGGTGTGTACGAGGAGGGCATCCGTGAGATCTGCGAGGTGGTCCACCAGCACGGTGGCCAGGTGTACATGGACGGCGCCAACCTCAATGCCCAGGTAGGGCTGGCACGGCCGGCGGACATCGGCGCCGACGTCTCGCACATGAACCTGCACAAGACCTTCTGCATCCCCCATGGCGGCGGAGGGCCGGGTATGGGGCCGATCGGCATCCGTGCCCACCTCAAGCCGTTCGTCGCCAGCCATCCGGTGGTACCGGTGCCCGAGCTGGACCCGAACAACAGCGCAGTCAGCGCCGCGCCCTGGGGCAGTGCGAGCATCCTGCCGATCAGCTGGATGTACATCGCCATGATGGGGCCGCAGCTGGCGGATGCCAGCGAGGTGGCGATCCTCAGCGCCAACTACCTGGCCAGCCAGTTGCGCGATGCCTTCCCGGTGCTCTACCGCGGGCGCAACCAGCGCGTGGCCCACGAATGCATCCTCGACCTGCGCCCGCTCAAGGCGCTGACCGGCATCACCGAGGAGGACGTTGCCAAGCGCCTGATGGACTACGGCTTCCATGCGCCGACCATGTCGTTCCCGGTGCCAGGCACGCTGATGGTCGAGCCCACCGAGAGCGAGTCGAAGGCCGAACTGGACCGCTTCGTCGAGGCGATGCTGGCGATCAGGGCGGAGATCGCCGAGGTCCAGGAGGGTAACTGGCCGGCCGAGGACAACCCGCTCAAGCATGCGCCGCATACCCTGGCCGATGTGCTGGCGCCGTGGAGTCGGCCGTACAGCCTCGAGCAGGGCATCGCCCCCAGTGCTCACGCACGCCAGCATAAATACTGGCCGGCGGTGAACCGGGTCGACAACGTGTATGGGGACCGGAATCTGTTCTGTTCCTGTGTGCCGGTGGAGGCATATCGCTGAAAGGAACTGTGCCCTGTTAATCGGTAGCGAGCCCCCCAAGAGAGCGATCTGCTCATCGGGCGGTCTGCTGCTGGCTGTCGCTCGGTGATTTGTCGTATTTAAGAATAGGCATGATAAGTTATGGCGCATAGCAATGCGCCGATAGCTATGAGGAGTTCGCCGATGAGGAGCTGATATTTCAGAGGTTTTGGGAATTTATCTATTTCTTCTTTTTTTATTTTCCCAAGACGTATGTGCATTTGTTTGGTTGGCCAATGCAGTAAGCCTGCGATGGTGCCGGTTATCATTAATTTCCCCCAAGGCCCAAACATACACCATATAGCGCATTGAAGCCTTAGCCAATCACTGCTATTCAAGGCTGCGAGCATGATGTTCAGATTTTTGGTCCATGCCAGGCGAGCAATTATGAAAAGCCCTGTTAGCAGAATCACCCACGGGGTAAGGGCAATGAAAAGCTTCCAGGACTTCGAGGATGATGCCAATTCAACAAGTAGGCTCATGTTGTAGTCACTCCGAGTACAGGGATTCAAAAAGGACATCGCCGGTGACTTCTCCCGCCGTCATTCCGCTCACGCTCCCTGCCAAGACTGCTGCGCCAGTTATGGCTATGACGCAGACCGTTGCACTGACCGGGCCAAGGCTAAGGCACGCCCCGGCTACAGCGTTTGCGAAAATGCCGCCAGCCGTACCGCCAGCAAGACCCCCTGCAAAATTGCCAGACTCAGTGAAGCGAATTTTTTTACAGGCTGTCGTTTCGCCGGCTAGACATGCCTCTTGGACTTTCAAAAGCGATGAAGAACCACCGAGGATAATCCCTACGCTCCCTCCATATTTCAGGTAGTTTGACATTTTTGCCAACTTGTCCAAGTGCGTCGAGTAACCCGGAATTTGTCCCGTTCCGCCGGCCTTGCTCCAATGATGGACCAGGCTTTTGCTTGATATACCAAGGTCTCTGCGCAAGGAATCATGGCTGCCAAGTTCCATATGCTTGTTGAGAAAGGTGATCTTTAACTGTGCATCCAGTTTTTGGAAGAGCTCTTTGCGCGCACTGAAGAACTCTGGGCTTTTCAGGTGGCCGTACTTTTGAAATTGTTGCTGATGCAAGTGCTCTATACCGCGCAGTGTGCCCTGCAAATCCTCAAGTGATCTGGCCATCATCGTCTGGACAACGCCCATCGATAAGCTTGCATCTGCGAGCAGGCCTGCAATATCGCTCTGGTGACGCATCATGAAATCCGCCTCCTCGGCGTTCATTTCCGTCAGTGCCTCCCGTGCCCTCTGCGCTGCGGCCATCAACTCGGCCTCTTCGCGGGTGCAGGCATGGGTATTGTCCGGGTCGCCGATGACGAAGAGCTCACCGGCCTTGAAGCCTTGAGCGAAGGTGGGGTTCAGGCGTTGCAAGCGGGCGACTGGCAGCGAGCCGCGTACCTCGAACAGTTGCATGAGCAACTGAGGGAACGAGGTGCTGCGTTGCACGATGTGAAAACCGGGTTCAAGTCCGCCGGGGGTGGCCGAAGCCATGGGCGATGTGGCGCGAACAAAGGCCTGTGGTTGGCGTGGAGCGTTGCCATGCACGCTATCGGAGGTGGGCAGGTGTGCCGAATTCGCTAGAGCCGTGACTTGCTGACTCATTGCAGCCAAGACGTAGTTGCTACCGGCTGGGCACCCGCATTGCACGGGTGTGCCATCTACAGCGACAGGGATGCCATCCTGAAGCCAGCGTGACTCGCCATCGACGATCGTGCCTTCCTTGCCGCACTGCGGACATGGCGTGGTACGGTCACCTTCGAGTAGCCAGCGGCGGCCATGGAAAGTACCGCGTGCCTGGCCAGCGATACAGGTGGCATCAGTACTGGTGAGATCGCCGTCCAGGCCTTGGCCTTTGCCGAAGATGTTCATGCGCTGGCTCATGCTGCTGCTTCCTTGTGAGTGGAAGCCCGGACGCTAGCAGCCAGGAAACTGACTTTTTCCTGCTCAGGAGGGTTAGAGAAAGGTCCTACGGCATTTGGCGATTTGTACTGCGATGCCGTTTGGAAATGGGGCGGCTTGTAGAGGCATTGGAGCTATGTATGGGGACCGGAACCTGTGCTGTTCGTGTGTGCCGGTGGAGGCGTATCGCTAGGACCGCTTCGCGGGGCAAGCCTGCTCCCACGTCGGAATCGTGGGAGCGGGCTTGCCCCGCGATTGGATTATTCGGCTACCGCATTCTTGGCCAGGATGGCGTTGGCCAGTTCCATGTCGCTGGCCTGCACGCCCGGGTTGTCGGCGCGAACCTGGTTGATGGCAGCCTCCAGGAACGGCCCGCGAATAGCACCGTCGCTGGCGACGAAGCTGCCGGCGTCGTCCTGGGCGGCGACGATCAGCTTGTGGTCCTTGAAGGTCAGGTAGGTAGAGGCGGTGGTTGCGCCGGAGGAGATGATGTTGCGCCAGAAGGTGTCGGCCATGGCGGAGCCGATCGGCAGCGCGAACAGGACAGTGGCTGCGATGGCTGTTTTGAGACGCATGATGAAAGACCTCGAAAGATGAGGGGGTTGGGATGCCGGTTTGATTCATTGTAGTTGCTCCAAGTTCCCGGCCCCACAAGGGCGTTTGCAGTTATCCACAGACGCGCATCACTTCCATGGCCGTGGTCTGGCCTTGCTCTATCCTGTTGTGCCCATGTCGCCTGAGTTCGCGCATGCCTTCGGTGATGGCCTGCCGATGCAGTCCGGCAAGATCGGTGGCGGGTGTGATCCGCTCGCGCAGGCTGTCGCTGAGCCTGAGCAGCTCGAACAGGCCCGTACGTCCATGGAAGCCCGTGCCGCGGCAGGTGTGGCACGCCGCCCCCGCTGCCGCCCGGGCGCCCTGGCAGGCGGGGCACAGCGTGCGCACCAGACGCTGGGCCATGACCGCGAGCAGGCTGGCCTTGATCAGGTAGTCGGCCACCCCCAGCTCCTGCAGGCGGGTGATGGCGCCGCAGGCATCGTTGGTGTGCAGGGTGGACAGCACCAGGTGGCCGGTGAGCGCGGCCTGGACCGCAACCTGGGCCGTCTCCCGGTCGCGGATCTCGCCGATCATGATGATGTCCGGGTCCTGGCGCAGCAGGGCACGTACGCCGCTGGCGAAGTCCAGGTCAAGGGCAGGTTGGACCTGCAGTTGGTTGAGCGCAGGTTCCAGGCGTTCGATGGGGTCTTCGATGCTGCACAGGTTCACCTGTGGGGTAGCCAGGTGGCGAAGGCTGGCATACAGGGTGCTGGTCTTGCCCGAGCCGGTCGGGCCAGTCACCAGCAGGATGCCCTGGCGCTGCTCCAGCAGCGCCAGCCACTGTGCCAGCACCGTACCATCCAGGCCCAGGCATTGCAGGTCTTCATGCTGGTGCTGCGGGTCGAACAAGCGCAGTACCAGTTTTTCCCCGAAGGGAGTGGGCAGGGTGGAGAGGCGCAGTTCGACCTCGGCCCCGTTGGGCAGGCGGGTCTTCAGGCGACCGTCCTGGGGCCGGCGTTTTTCCGCGACGTTCATTCGCCCCAGATGTTTCAGGCGACTGACCATGGCCAGGGTGACGCCTGTCGGGAAGGCGTAGACAGCATGCAGCAGGCCGTCGATGCGCAGGCGCAGGTGGCCTTGCTCGCGGCGTGGCTCCAGGTGGATATCGCTGGCGCGTTGTTCGATGGCGTATTGCAGCATCCAGTCGACGATATTGACGACGTGGGCATCGTCGTTGGCGGTCTGTGGCTGCCTGGCCCCCAGCTCCAGCCACTGCTCCAGTTCGCCGATCCGGCGCGCGGACTGATGGCCGGCGCCGCGCACCGAGCGGGCCAGGTCGAAAAAGGTCGGGCCAAGCTGGCGAATCTGCTGCGGGCTGGCGAACACTCGGTGCACGGTCTTGCCCAGGCTGCGCTCCAGGTCCGCTTCCCAGGCATTTCGATAGGGCTGGGCGCTGGCCACGGTGACGCTGTCGTCGTCCACGGCCACGGGGAGAATGCCATGGCGCTGGGCGAACCCGGCGGACATCAGGCCGGCGACCCGGACCAGGTCGACCTGCAGTGGATCGATCTGCAGGAAGGGCTGGCCAACCCGGTCTGCCAGCCAACGACACAAGGTATCGAGCCGCAGGGGACGGTGAGGCTGTTGCGCGTCTACTGGTGCCAGCTCGGCAATCACTTCGAGGGGATGCTCGTCGGGGCGAGCCTTGGCTCGCTCGAGCACTTCGAGGACATCACCGGCAACTATGCGCCGGTCGGCCAGCAGGGCGTCGAGCAGGCGATTGAGATCAAGGTCATGGGCGGCGTTGGCGAGCATGGTGGCATCCTTGCCTGGCGAACGGAGGCCAGGACAAGGCTAGCCGGGCAAGGGCGGGGTGGGCGGGGCAAAGGGTTTCTGGATCTTGCGTCGTACAGCTCAGCGTGCCGCGACCTCCGCCAGCTGTGGCAGGTTGGCGAGGCAGACCTCGCTGACGCAGACCAGGTTGCGCAGCTTCTGCGCGATCACTTCGGCACGATGCCAGCTCAGGCCGCCGACGCCGATCTGCACGTCCAGCAGGTCGTCATGCTGGCTGACCTGCACATTGTGCGGGGTGAGGAACTGCAGGGCGAACAGGTTGAGCACCCGGCACAGGCTGTCGGGTTCGGCTTCGGCTTGCAGGCGGTAGTGCACGGTGCAGTGGACCGCGTTGGCGGCCCAGGCGTCGAGGCGAGGCAGGGTGAGGGGCCGTTCGAGTGCATTCATGCTGGATCTCCGCGAAAGTCGGGAAATTCTTGCACGTGATGCGGGGCATTTCTTCGCTATCATTCGCCGATACGGCCTAACTGGCGAATTGTTCAATTTTATAAGTGAAGATATTCGGGAGAAATTATGCACGCTGGGCTCGACGCCTATGATCGGCACATTCTCGAACTGCTGCAGGAGGACGCCTCGCTCTCCAGCGCGCAGATCGCCGAACGCGTGGGGTTGTCGCAATCACCCTGCTGGCGGCGGATCCAGCGGCTGAGGGAAGAAGGCGTGATTCGCGGCCAGGTCACGCTGCTGGATCGCAAGAAGGTGGGGCTGAATACGCAGATCTTCGCTGAAGTGAAGCTCAATGCCCACGGGCGTTCGAACTTCGCCGAATTCACCGAGGCGATCCGCGGCTTTCCCGAAGTGCTGGAATGCTATGTGCTGATGGGGGCGGTGGATTTCCTGCTGCGCATCGTCACTTCGGATATCGAAGCTTATGAGCAGTTCTTCTTCGAAAAGCTATCGAACGTACCGGGCATCCAGGAGGTGAATTCGATCGTGGCGCTGTCGGAGATCAAGAGCACCACAAGCCTGCCGCTGGGGCGCTGAGCGCTGCAACGCGGTACAAGCCCGCCCCCGTGTGGGAGCGGGCTTGTACCGCGACGTGCATCATCAGGCCTTGAGCAGGTGCTTCCAGGCGCGATTCTGCTCGATGGCGCGAGCCTGCTCGATACGGTCTTCGAGCAGTGCGTCCTTGTGCTCCTCGAGCAGCGGCTGCTCGGCCAGCTGGTGCAGCTTGTTCAGTTCGCCATACAGGCGGTCCAGCTGAGGCAGGTCGAGCACCTGGCGGGCGTGGTGCATCCACACCTGGATGCTTTCCAGGCGCGGCAGCTGTTCGGCCAGGTCTTCCGGGCGCTGCACATACAGCGGCAGCTTCAGGGCACGGGACTCCTCGCCTAGCAGGTGATGCAGCCAGCTGGCCAGTTGCGCCTTGCCCTGGCGTTCGCCACGGCCCTTGCGTTCGCTGGTCCAGGCCCGGGCGCTCAGCCAGCGTGCGGTTTCCAGGGAGAACTGACCCCAGCGCACATCCTCGAGTTCCTCGGCGAACTGCTCGGGCGCGGCGCGGCGGATGTCTTCATCGTCATTGCCGGCCTGCACCAGCGGGCGCCAGTCTTCCAGCAGCGCGTCGAGGCTGGCGCGCAGGGCGCGGGTGGTCGGGCGTGGCGCCGCCTGGCCCAGGCTGGCGGTGAGGGCGCGCAGTTCGGCCAGGCTGCGGACCCAGTCCTGCAGCAGGCGCCAGTGGCCATTGTGGCGGTACTGTTCGGCCAGGCGCTGGCTGCTGCCCAGCAACTGCCAGGCGAGGGCGGCGAAGGCGTCGTCCAGCGCCATCTCGGCGTCCAGTTCGGTGCTTGGCAGGTCCAGCTCGTAGCTGTCCGGTTCGAGCAGGCGGTAGCCGCGCTCGGCCTTGCTGATGTCGCACGGCATCAGCGCCAGGCTGGCTGACAGCTCGGCGGCCAGTTCCAGCAGGGCCTCGGGCGCGCCTTCGCGCAGTTCGAGCTCCAGCTCGCAGATTTCTTCCTTGCGCTTGCCGGCGACCACGAAGCCCTGGTCGAGCGCGGCCTCGATCACCACCTTGGCCTTGCCGCGGCCCCAGGCGATCTCGGCGTATTCACGGGTGAAGTCGGTAGTGAACAGCGGCTTGATGGTCTTCTTGTCCAGTTCGGCCAGTTGCTCGGGCCAGCAGCTGGCGTCGAGCTTCTTCAGGTCGAGCTTGACCTTGTCCAGTTGCCACTCGAACTCGTTGCGCTCGGACAGGCCGGCGACACTCTGGCCGCGGCACTTGAGGGTCTGGATGATGACCTCGCCATCGCGGCGCAGGCGCAGGGCGACGCGGGCGGCGGACAGGTCGCGCGCCGGGGTGTCGAAGTACTGGTTGAGCAGTTCGCGGGTCTGCCAGCCGGACTTGTTGCGCTTCTTCAGCAGGGGGTGCTCGCGCAAGGCGGCAAGGGTCTCGCGGCTGGCGCGGAGTTTGAGTTCGGTTTCTTTGTGCATCGCGGGCTCGGAAGGAGGGGCATCGTTGCTGGGCAGTCTACAGCACTTGCGCCATGAATCCTTGTTTGTGGGCGCGGGCCTGCCCGGGTTGCCTTGCGAGGCGCTGGCGTTGTTATGATGAGCCACGCTTCCGAGGAGCTTGCGCATGCCGTTGCCGTCGCTGAAAGACCAGTTCGCCGCCCTGATCGCCACCCCCTCGGTCAGCTGCACCCAGCCCGCGCTGGACCAGTCCAATCGCCCGGTCATCGACCTGCTGGCCGGTTGGCTGGGCGACCTGGGTTTCACCTGCGAGATCCAGCCTGTCAGCCCGGGCAAGTTCAACCTGCTGGCCAGCCGCGGCAGCGGCCCCGGAGGCCTGGTGCTGGCCGGGCACAGCGACACGGTACCGTACGATCCACAGTTGTGGAGCAGCGACCCGCTCAAGCTGACCGAGGTCGATGGCCGCTGGGTGGGCCTGGGCAGCTGCGACATGAAGGGTTTCTTCGCCTTGGTCATCGAGGCCGTGACGCCGCTGTTGGCGCACGACTTCAAGCAGCCATTGCTGATCCTCGCTACCTGTGACGAGGAAAGCTCCATGTCGGGTGCCCGCGCCCTGGCTGAAGCCGGTCAGCCGCTCGGTCGCGCGGCGGTGATCGGCGAGCCCACCGGGCTCAGGCCGATCCGCATGCACAAGGGCATCCTCATGGATCGCATCGATATCCTCGGACGCAGCGGCCATTCGTCGGATCCGAGCCTGGGTCGCAGCGCCATGGAGGCCATGCATGCGGTCATGGGAGAGCTGATGGCGCTGCGCCAGGGCTGGCAGGACAAGTACCGCAACCCGCAGTTCGGCGTACCCACCCCGACCCTCAACTTCGGCTGCATCCATGGCGGCGACAACCCTAACCGTATCTGTGGCCAGTGCGCTCTGGAGTTCGACCTGCGACCGTTGCCGGGGATGGATGCCGAGCAACTGCGCGCCGCGATTCGCAGCAAGCTGGTGCCGTTGGCCGAACGCTTCGACGTACGCATCGACTACGCGCCGTTGTTCCCGGAGGTGCCGCCGTTCGAGCAGGCTGCCGACAGCGAACTGGTGCGCCTGGCCGAGCGGCTGACCGGCCATCGCGCCGAAGCAGTGGCCTTCGGCACCGAAGCCCCTTATCTTCAGCAGCTCGGTTGCCAGACCATCGTCCTCGGCCCGGGCGATATCGCCTGTGCCCATCAGCCCGGCGAGCACCTTGAAATGTCACGTATCGAGCCTACCGTGCGTCTATTGCGTGACCTGATACGGCACTATTGCCTGAGCTAAACGTCAACCGACCTGATTCGTTCCTGCCTAGAGGAGACCGCGCGTGACCGCAAGCCTGTTCCGACGATGACTTTCGAACGTTGTGCGCCCTTCCGTTCTCCGTTCACTTATCCACAGGCCTCGTCATGCCCGATTACGTCAACTGGCTGCGCCATGCGTCCCCCTACATCAACGCCCACCGTGACTGCACCTTCGTGGTCATGCTGCCCGGTGACGGCGTCGAACATCCCAACTTCGGCAATATCGTCCACGACCTGGTGCTGCTGCACAGCCTCGGCGTTCGCCTGGTACTGGTCCATGGCTCGCGGCCACAGATCGAAAGCCGCCTGGCCGCTCGTGGCCTGACCCCGCACTACCACCGTGGCATGCGCATCACCGATGCGGCGACGCTGGACTGCGTGATCGATGCCGTCGGCGCCCTGCGCCTGGCCATCGAGGCGCGCCTGTCGATGGACCTGGCGGCCTCGCCGATGCAGGGTTCGCGGCTGCGGGTGGCGTCCGGCAACCTGGTCACCGCACGGCCGATCGGCGTGCTCGAAGGGGTGGACTACCACCACACCGGTGAGGTGCGCCGGGTCGATCGCAAAGGTATCAACCGCCTGCTCGACGAGCGCTCCATCGTATTGCTGTCGCCGCTGGGCTATTCGCCTACTGGCGAGATCTTCAACCTGGCCTGCGAAGACGTAGCCACCCGCGCCGCCATCGAGCTGGGCGCCGACAAGCTGCTGCTGTTCGGAGCCGAGCCGGGGCTGCTGGATGAGCATGGGCAACTGGTGCGCGAGTTGCGTCCGCAGCAGGTTGCACCGCACCTGCTACGCCTGGGCAGCGATTATCAGGGCGAACTGCTCGACGCTGCCGCCGAGGCCTGCAAGGGTGGCGTGGCGCGTAGCCATATCGTCAGCTACGCCGAGGACGGAGCGCTGCTCACCGAGCTTTTCACCCGCGGTGGCGGTGGCACCCTGGTGTCCCAGGAGCAGTTCGAGGTGGTGCGCGAGGCGACCATCGAGGATGTGGGCGGCTTGCTGGAATTGATCAGCCCGCTGGAAGAGCAGGGCATCCTGGTGCGTCGCTCGCGGGAGGTACTGGAGCGGGAAATCGAACAGTTCAGCGTGGTCGAGCGCGAGGGCATGATCATCGCCTGTGCGGCGCTGTATCCGATTGCCGACTCCGAGGCCGGCGAGCTGGCGTGCCTGGCGGTGAATCCGGAATACCGGCATGGCGGGCGCGGCGACGAGCTGCTCGAGCGCATCGAAGCGCGGGCGCGCAAGCTGGGGATCAATACGCTGTTCGTGCTGACGACGCGGACCGCGCACTGGTTCCGCGAGCGTGGTTTCGCGCCGAGCGAAGTGGAGCGGCTGCCGGCGGCACGGGCATCGCTGTACAACTACCAGCGCAATTCGAAGATCTTCGAAAAATCGCTCTGAGAGTGGATATGACGCCTGCAGGAGCGGTTGAGTTGGCGCTAGTGCAATGAAAAACGCCGCCCTTGTGGGCGGCGTTTTCGTTTACACGGTATGCAGGTACCAGTTGTACTCGAGGTCGGAGATCGAGTGCTCGAATTCCTCCAGCTCGCTCTCCTTGCACGCGACGAAGATGTCGATGTACTTCGGATCGATGTACTTGTTGAGGATCTCGCTGTCGTCCAGCTCGCGCAGGGCATCGCGCAGGTTGTTCGGCAGGCTCTGCTCCAGTTGCTCGTACGAGTTGCCTTCGATCGGCTCGCCCGGTTCGATCTGGTTGGTCAGGCCGTGGTGCACGCCGGCCAGCACCGCTGCCATCATCAGGTACGGGTTGGCGTCGGCACCGGCCACGCGGTGCTCGATGCGTACGGCGTCCGGCGAACCGGTCGGCACGCGCAGGGCCACGGTGCGGTTGTCCAGGCCCCAGCTCGGTGCGTTGGGCACGTAGAACTGCGCGCCGAAGCGGCGGTACGAGTTGACGTTGGGGCAGAGGAACGCCATCGAGGCGGGCAGGGTCTCGAGCACACCGCCGACAGCGTGACGTAGCGCGGCGTTCTGCTCGGGATCCTCGCTGGTGAAGATGTTGTTGCCATCTTTGTCCAGCACGGAAATGTGCACATGCAGGCCGTTGCCTGCCTGGCCCGGGTAGGGCTTGGCCATGAAGGTGGTGTCCATTTCATGGTCGTAGGCGATGTTCTTGATCAGGCGCTTGAGCAGCACCGCGTAGTCACAGGCCTTGAGCGGGTCGGCGACGTGGTGCAGGTTGACCTCGAACTGCGCCGGGGCGCTTTCCTTGACGATCGCGTCGGCCGGGATGCCTTGCTCCTTGGCGCCTTCGAGGATGTCCTGCAGGCAGTCGGCGTATTCGTCGAGGTCGTCGATCAGGTACACCTGGGTCGATTGCGGGCGCTTGCCCGAGATCGGCGAGCGTGGTGGCTGCGGGCGGCCGTTCACGTTCTCCTGGTCGATCAGGTAGAACTCCAGCTCGAACGCGGCGCAGATGGTCAGGCCCATCTCGGTGAACTTGCTCACCACTTGGCGCAGCACTTCGCGCGGGTCGGCGAAGAAGGGCTCGCCCTCGAGCTCGTGCATGGTCATCAGCAGCTGCGCGGTAGGGCGCTTCTGCCAGGGTTCGTTGGAGAGGGTGCCGGGGATGGGGTAGCAGATGCGGTCGGCATCGCCGATGTCCAGGCCAAGGCCGGTACTTTCGACGGTCGAGCCGTTGATATCCAGGGCGAAGAGGGAGGCAGGCAGGTTGATGCCTTTCTCGTAAACCTTGTGGAGGCTGGTGCGCTCGATGCGCTTGCCGCGCACCACACCATTCATATCTGCAATCAGAAGGTCAACGTAGAGAACCTCAGGATGTTCCTTAAGGAACGCGTTCGCTTCGTTAAGCTGAACGGCACGCGGGGGTACCGACATGATGCAACACCTTTTTTGTTAAAAATATCAATCAAGGGGGGCTTGCAACCCCAGTCAATCGGAAAGACCAGGTGAAGTCAAGCCAGCCCCATGATGCCCTTAAATGGCACATCTACGGCAGATTTGCCGCATATCGGGGCGTGCCATTATCCGCTATTTTCGCTGCGAAAGGTTATCCAGAGCACAGCGTGTTTTATTTTTTACGGAGTGGTTGTGTAAAAAAATGAACGAGGCTAAGCTCGGCGACAACCCAGAACACAATAATACGAGGGTCACATGGTCCGCCTGTCGAGACCTGCCAGCACTGCGCCCGCAGTGCGTCCAGGTATTTCTCCCGGTTGCCGTCCGGTCATTGCGCGCCTGCATCAATGGGCGGTCGCTCTGCTCGCAATAATTGACGGTTTGCATAAAAAGACCATGCCTCGTAACGCTTTGGCGTACGTCTTCCTTTCTCTCTGCCCTTCGTTCCCAGCCCGTATACCCTTCCTCGGCGTATATCCGCTGGTATCCCGAGCGAGGGGTTTTGCTTTAGCCCTGCACTCCATACAGAATCAAGGCGCGGGCCTGTCCAGGCCCCTCGACGCCGTGCGCGTCGACTTTGTCCGACGCCTGGCGTCAGTGGCGGTCGGTTCCCAGCAACCGGGCCACATTACCTCCTGAGGTATTTATGAGTACCAACCTCGACCAGCTCACCGATTGGTTGAAAGAGCACAAGATCACCGAAGTGGAATGCCTGATCAGCGACCTGACCGGCATCACCCGCGGCAAGATCTCGCCCACCAACAAGTTCATCGCCGAGAAGGGCATGCGCCTGCCAGAGAGTGTGCTGCTGCAGACCGTGACCGGCGACTACGTCGACGACGACATCTATTACGAACTGCTCGACCCGGCCGACATCGACATGATCTGCCGTCCCGACGAGAACGCGGTGTATCTCGTGCCTTGGGCCATCGAACCGACCGCCCAGGTGATCCACGACACCTACGACAAGAAGGGCAACCCGGTCGAGCTGTCGCCGCGCAACGTGCTGAAGAAGGTCCTCAAGCTGTACGCCGACAAGGGCTGGCAGCCGATCGTCGCGCCGGAGATGGAGTTCTACCTGACCAAGCGTAGCGAAGACCCTGACTTCCCGCTGCAGCCGCCGGTGGGCCGCTCCGGCCGTCCGGAAACCGGTCGGCAGTCGTTCTCCATCGAGGCCGCCAACGAATTCGACCCGCTGTTCGAGGATGTCTACGACTGGTGCGAACTGCAGCAGCTGGATCTGGACACACTGATCCATGAAGACGGCACGGCGCAGATGGAAATCAACTTCCGTCACGGCGACGCCTTGCACCTGGCCGACCAGATCCTGGTGTTCAAGCGCACCATGCGCGAGGCGGCGCTCAAACACAACGTGGCCGCCACCTTCATGGCCAAGCCGATGACCGGCGAGCCCGGCAGTGCCATGCACCTGCACCAGAGCGTGGTCGACGTGGCCACCGGCAAGAACATCTTCAGCAATGAGGACGGCAGCATGAGCGCGCTGTTCCTCAACCACATCGGTGGCCTGCAGAAGTTCATCCCCGAGGCGCTGCCGCTGTTCGCGCCCAACGTCAACTCGTTCCGCCGCTTCCTGCCCGACACCTCGGCGCCGGTGAACGTCGAGTGGGGCGAGGAGAACCGTACCGTCGGCCTGCGCGTGCCGGATGCCGGCCCGCAGAACCGCCGTGTCGAGAACCGTCTGCCGGGCGCCGATGCCAACCCGTACCTGGCCATCGCCGCCAGCCTGCTGTGCGGCTACATCGGCATGGTCGAGGGCATCGAAGCCAGCGCGCCGGTGCAGGGCCGTGGCTACGAGCGGCGCAACCTGCGCCTGCCACTGACCATCGAGGACGCCCTCGAGCGGATGGAGAACAGCCGCGCGCTGGAGCAGTACCTGGGCAAGAAATTCATCACCGGCTACGTCGCCACCAAGCGCGCCGAGCATGAGAACTTCAAGCGCGTCATCAGCTCCTGGGAGCGTGAGTTCCTGCTGTTTGCTGTGTGATCAACCCTGAGGCCGCCTGCGGGCGGCCACCGGAAAATGGAGAGGCACATGAGCGTCAACAACCCGCAAACCCGTGAATGGCAAGCCCTGAGCGGCGAGCATCACCTGGCTCCTTTCAGCGACTACAAGCAGTTGAAGGAAAAGGGGCCGCGCATCATCACCAAGGCGCAGGGCGTGCATTTGTGGGACAGCGAGGGGCACAAGATCCTCGACGGCATGGCCGGCCTGTGGTGCGTGGCGGTCGGCTATGGCCGTGAAGAGCTGGTGCAGGCGGCAGAGACGCAGATGCGCGAACTGCCGTACTACAACCTGTTCTTCCAGACCGCCCACCCGCCAGCGCTGAAGCTGGCCAAGGCGATCACCGACGTGGCGCCCAAGGGCATGACCCATGTGTTCTTCACCGGTTCCGGCTCCGAGGGCAACGACACCGTGCTGCGCATGGTCCGTCACTACTGGGCACTCAAGGGCAAGCCGCACAAGCAGACCATCATCGGCCGGGTCAACGGCTATCACGGCTCCACCGTGGCCGGCGCCAGCCTCGGCGGCATGAGCGGCATGCACGAGCAGGGTGGCCTGCCGATCCCGGGCATCGTGCACATCCCGCAGCCGTACTGGTTCGGCGAGGGTGGCGACATGACCCCGGACGCCTTTGGCGTGTGGGCTGCCGAGCAGTTGGAGAAGAAGATTCTCGAAGTCGGCGAGGACAACGTCGCCGCCTTCATCGCCGAGCCGATCCAGGGTGCCGGTGGCGTGATCATTCCGCCGGAAACCTACTGGCCGAAGGTCAAGGAGATCCTCGCCAAGTACGACATCCTGTTCGTCGCCGACGAAGTGATCTGCGGCTTCGGCCGTACCGGCGAGTGGTTCGGCTCCGACTATTACGACCTTGCCCCCGACTTGATGACCATCGCCAAGGGCCTCACTTCCGGTTACATCCCCATGGGTGGTGTGATCGTGCGTGACACGGTGGCCAAGGTTCTCAGCGAGGGTGGCGACTTCAACCACGGCTTCACTTACTCCGGCCACCCGGTGGCGGCGGCGGTGGGCCTGGAAAACCTGCGCATCCTGCGCGACGAGAAGATCGTCGAGAAGGCCCGCACTGAAGTGGCACCGTACTTGCAAAAACGTCTGCGTGAGCTGCAGGACCACCCGTTGGTGGGCGAGGTGCGCGGCCTGGGCCTGCTCGGCGCGATCGAGCTGGTCAAGGACAAGGCCACTCGCACCCGTTACGAAGGCAAGGGCGTGGGCATGATCTGCCGCACCTTCTGCTTCGACAACGGCCTGATCATGCGCGCGGTGGGCGACACCATGATCATTGCCCCTCCGCTGGTGATCAGCCGCGAGGAAGTGGACGAACTGGTGGAAAAGGCGCGCAAGTGCCTGGATTTGACGCTCGAAGCGATCAAATGACGGTCTGCTAGGGTTGATACGAAAAGTCGCCGAGCGTCGTGCAGGCACTTATCGTGCAAAACCTGGGCTGGCGAGGTGACATTAAGTCGTTACAAGGCCCTGCTTCTGTTGAAACAGCGCCTTGTAACTTGCCAGACTAGCGGCTGTTTAGTCGCCCAGCGCGTGACCCGTGGGATCCGGCTGCTGAACAGATGGCTTGATAATAAATTCTGGAGCATAACGCATGAAGAAAATGGGCAAGACGCTGCTGGCCGCCGCCCTGATGGGCACCTTGGCGACCGCTGTCCAGGCTGACGACAAGGTGCTGCACGTCTACAACTGGTCGGACTACATCGCCCCGGACACCGTGGCCAACTTCGAGAAGCAGACCGGCATCAAGGTGGTCTACGACGTCTTCGACAGCAACGAGACCCTTGAAGCCAAGCTGCTGGCCGGCAAGTCCGGCTACGATGTCGTCGTGCCGTCCAACAACTTCCTGGCCAAGCAGATCAAGGCTGGCGTCTATCAGGAACTGGACCGCTCCAAGTTGCCCAACTGGAAGAACCTCGACCCGGCCCTGCTCAAGGCCGTCGGCGATGCCAGCGACCCGGGCAACAAGTTCGCCTTCCCGTACATGTGGGGCTCCATCGGCATCGGCTACAACCCGGAGAAGGTCAAGGCCGCGCTGGGCGTGGACAAGATCGACTCGTGGGACGCCGTGTTCAAGCCCGAGAACATTGCCAAGCTCAAGAGCTGCGGCGTGAGCTTCCTCGATGCGCCGACCGAGATGATCCCGGCCGCGCTGCACTACCTGGGGCTGCCGAGCGACAGCACCAAGAAGGAAGACCTGAAGAAAGCCGAGGACCTGTTCCTCAGCATTCGTCCGTCGATCACCTACTTCCACTCCTCCAAGTACATCTCCGACCTGGCCAACGGCAACATCTGCGTGGCCGTGGGCTACTCGGGCGACCTGGAGCAGTCCAAGGCCCGTGCCCACGAGGCCGGCGACAAGGTCAAGCTGAGCTACACCATTCCGAAGGAAGGCGCTGGTACCTTCTACGACATGGTCGCCATTCCGAAGGATGCCGAGAACGTCGAGGCCGCCTACAAGTTCATGGACTACCTGCTGCAGCCTGAGGTCATGGCTGCCATCACCAACGCCGTGCGCTTCCCGAACGGCAACAAGGCGGCGACCCCGTTCGTCGACAAGTCCATCACCAGCGACCCGGCGATCTACCCGTCCGATGAAGTGAAGGCCGAGCTGTACGCCATCAAGGCCCCGGAGAAGACCGCCCAGCGCGAGATCACCCGCAGCTGGACCAAGATCAAGTCGGGCAAGTAAGCCCGTTGCAGCACCCTCCGGGCCGGTGTTTGCCGGCCTGGAGGCGAGTCAAGGCAAATAAGTTTGCGGCATCCACGCCGTGAAGGTAAGTTGCGCGCCGGTTTTGCGTGTGCGGCCGAGATTTTCCGCCACTTGAGGCACTGATTGTGAGGACCACCCACTTGTCTATTTCTGTATTTCGCAAGGCCTTGATGGCTGGAGCGGGTCTGACGCTGGCTTGCAGCGTCCAAGCGGCGCCCACGGTGCACATCTACAACTGGTCCGACTATGTCGGCCCCACCACGCTCGCCGATTTCCAGAAGGAAACCGGAATCGAGCCCAAGTACGACGTCTTCGACAGCAACGAGACGCTGGAAGGCAAGCTGCTGGCCGGTCGCACCGGCTATGACGTGGTCGTGCCGTCCAACCATTTCCTCGGCAAGCAGATCAAGGCGGGCGCGTTCCAGAAGCTCGACCGCAACCTGCTGCCCAACTACGCGAACCTCGACCCGACGCTGATGAAGCGCCTGGAGAAGAACGACCCGGGCAACCAGTACGCCGTCCCCTACCTGTGGGGCACCAATGGCATCGGCTACAACGTCGAGAAGGTCAAGGCGGCGCTGGGTACCGACAAGATCGATTCCTGGGCGGTGCTGTTCGAGCCCGAGAACATGAAGAAGCTCAGCAAGTGCGGCGTGGCGTTCCTCGACTCCGCCGACGAGATGCTGCCGGCGGTGCTCAACTACATGGGCCGCGACCCCAACAGCAGCAACCCCAAGGACTACGCCGACGCCGAGAAGAAGCTGCTGGCCGTGCGTCCCTACGTGACCTACTTCCATTCCTCGAAATACATCACCGATCTCGCCAACGGCGACATCTGCGTGGCTGCCGGTTTCTCCGGCGACGTGTTCCAGGCCAAGGCCCGTGCCGAAGAAGCCAAGAAGGGCGTGAAGCTGGCCTACGCCATCCCGAAGGAAGGTGGCAACCTCTGGTTCGATGTGCTGGCGATCCCCAAGGACGCGAGCAACGTCAAGGAGGCCCATGCCTTCATCAACTATTTGCTGAAGCCTGAGGTTATCGCCCAGGTCAGTGATTACGTCGGTTACGCCAACCCGAACCCCAAGGCTGGCGACCTGATGGACCAGGCCGTGAGGACTGACGCCGCGGTTTACCCACCGCAGGAAGTGCTGGACAAGATGTTCGTCAACGCCGAGTTGCCACCCAAGGTGCAACGTTTGATGACCCGCAGCTGGACCAAGGTCAAGTCGGGCAAGTAACAATCCAGGCCCGCCACGGCCCCTGCAGACACAGGCCGGGTGGGCACATAAATCTTGTTGGGAGTTTCACTCATGGCAGTTGCCTCCGGTGCCTATAAGAAAGCCCTCGAGGGTGGCCAGCAACCCAAGCAGGTGCTGGTCAAGATCGACCGGGTCACGAAAAAGTTCGACGAAACGGTAGCCGTGGACGATGTGTCCCTGGAAATCCGCAAGGGCGAGATCTTCGCCCTGCTGGGTGGCTCCGGTTCCGGCAAGTCCACCTTGCTGCGCATGCTGGCCGGCTTCGAGCGTCCGACCGAAGGGCGGATCTTCCTCGATGGCGTCGACATCACCGACATGCCGCCCTACGAGCGGCCGATCAACATGATGTTCCAGTCCTACGCGCTGTTCCCGCACATGACCGTGGCGCAGAACATCGCCTTCGGCCTGCAGCAGGACAGGATGCCCAAGGCCGAGATCGACGCCCGCGTGGCCGAAATGCTCAAGCTGGTACACATGACCCAGTACGCCAAGCGCAAGCCGCACCAGCTGTCCGGCGGCCAGCGCCAGCGCGTGGCCCTGGCCCGCTCGCTGGCCAAGCGGCCCAAGCTGCTGCTGCTCGACGAACCGATGGGCGCCCTGGACAAGAAACTGCGCTCGCAGATGCAGCTTGAGCTGGTCGAGATCATCGAGCGGGTCGGCGTGACCTGCGTGATGGTCACCCACGACCAGGAAGAGGCCATGACCATGGCCCAGCGCATCGCCATCATGCACCTGGGCTGGATCGCCCAGATCGGCTCGCCTGTGGATATCTACGAAACGCCGACCAGCCGCCTGGTCTGCGAGTTCATCGGTAACGTCAACCTGTTCGAGGGCGAAGTGATCGAGGACGCCGAAGGCCACGCGATCATTGCCAGCCCGGAACTGGAGCGCAAGATCTACGTCGGCCACGGCATCACCACCTCGGTCGAGGACAAGCACATCACCTACGCCCTGCGGCCGGAGAAGCTGCTGGTGACCACCGAACAGCCAACCTGCGAGCACAACTGGTCGCGTGGCAAGGTCCACGACATCGCCTACCTCGGCGGCCACTCGGTGTTCTACGTCGAACTGCCCACCGGCAAGATCGTCCAGTCGTTCGTCGCCAACGCCGAGCGCCAGGGCACTCGGCCGACCTGGGAAGACGAAGTGTTCGTGTGGTGGGAAGACGACAGCGGCGTGGTACTGCGCTCATGAAGCCGCGCAAGCTCAAGCGAGCGCTCCAGCGCATCATTCCGCAGGGGCGGCACCTGGTGATCGGTGTGCCGTTCATCTGGCTGTTCCTGTTCTTCATGCTGCCGTTCTTCATCGTCCTGAAGATCAGCTTCGCCGAAGCCGACGTGGCGATCCCGCCGTACACCGAGATCTACACCTACGTCGAAAGCAAGCTCCAGGTGGTGCTGAACCTGGCCAACTACGGCCTGCTCACCGAGGACGAGCTGTATATCTCGGCCTACCTCGGTTCGCTCAAGGTCGCCTTCTTCAGCACCCTGCTGTGCCTGCTGATCGGCTACCCGATGGCCTACGCCATCTCCAAGGCCAGGAAGGAAACCCAGACGGTCCTGCTGCTGCTGATCATGATGCCGACCTGGACCGCGATCCTGATCCGCGTCTATGCCTGGATGGGCATCCTCAGCAACAACGGGCTGCTCAACAGCTTCCTGCTGTGGCTGGGGCTGATCGACCAGCCGCTGCAGATTCTCAACACCAACCTGGCGGTCTACATCGGCGTGGTCTATTCGTACCTGCCGTTCATGATCCTGCCGCTGTACGCCAACCTGGTGAAGCACGACGAGAGCTTGCTCGAGGCTGCTTCCGACCTGGGCTCGAGTACCTTCAACAGCTTCTGGAAGATCACCGTGCCGCTGTCGAAGAACGGCATCATCGCCGGCTGCATGCTGGTGTTCATCCCGGTGGTCGGCGAGTTCGTCATTCCCGAGCTGCTGGGCGGCCCGGAAACCCTGATGATCGGCAAGGTGCTGTGGCAGGAGTTCTTCAACAACCGTGACTGGCCGGTGGCGTCCGCGCTGGCGGTGGTGATGCTGGCGATCCTGATCGTGCCCATCCTGCTGTTCAACCGCAGCCAGGCCAAAGAGATGGAGGGGCGGGCATGAAGCGCTTCGGATTCTCCAAGCTGATGCTGGTGCTCGGCTTGCTGTTCATCTACCTGCCGATGCTGATCCTGGTGATCTACTCGTTCAACGCCTCCAAGCTGGTGACGGTGTGGGGCGGCTGGTCGGTGAAGTGGTACGTCGGCCTGCTCGACAACACCCAGCTGATGGGCTCGGTGATGCGCTCGCTGGAGATCGCCTGCTACACGGCGGTCGCCGCGGTGGCGCTGGGTACCCTGGCCGCCTTCGTGCTGACCCGGGTGACCCGCTTCAAGGGCCGCACCCTGTTCGGTGGCCTGGTCACCGCGCCGCTGGTGATGCCCGAGGTGATCACCGGTCTGTCGCTGTTGCTGCTGTTCGTGGCCATGGCGCAGATGATCGGCTGGCCGCAGGAGCGCGGCATCGTCACCATCTGGATCGCCCACACCACGTTCTGCGCGGCCTATGTCGCGGTGGTGGTGTCGGCGCGCCTGCGTGAGCTGGACCTGTCCATCGAAGAGGCCGCCATGGACCTGGGCGCCAAGCCGTGGAAGGTGTTCTTCCTGATCACCATCCCGATGATCGCGCCATCGCTGGCGGCAGGCGGCATGATGTCGTTCGCCCTGTCGCTGGACGACCTGGTGCTGGCGAGCTTCGTCTCCGGCCCGGGCTCGACCACCTTGCCGATGGAGGTGTTCTCGGCCGTGCGTCTGGGCGTGAAGCCCGAGATCAACGCCGTGGCCAGCCTGATCCTGCTGTCGGTATCGCTGGTGACCTTCCTGGTCTGGTACTTCAGCCGCCAGGCCGAAGAGCGTCGCCGCCGGGCGATCCAGCTGGCCGTCGAGGAAGGCGCCGCGGCGAACGTCGCGCCGACGCAGGTCAAGCGTCCGCTCCGGGCTACCGCCCAGGCCTGACCCAGCCTGTCGCGGGGCAAGCCCGCTCCCACGGGCCCGTCACCAGACGGGTGGGAGCGGGCTTGCCCCGCGATGCATTTCAGCCTTGGTCCGGCCAGTTCCAGGCCGGCTCATCGAGCATCCCCTGGCCGGCTATGCCGGTCTGCCCCAAGGTCTTCTCCAGGTGGATCGAGTTGCAGTCCTCGTCCTCCTCCAGCGCCGCCACCAGGCGTGGCGCGTGCGACACCACCCACACCTGGCATTCTCGCGCGGCCCGGCGAATCAACCGCGCCAGCGCCGGCAACAGGTCCGGGTGCAGGCTGGTTTCCGGCTCGTTGAGCACCATCATGCTCGGTGGTCGCGGGGTGAGCAGGGCGGCCACCAGCAACAGGTAGCGCAAGGTGCCGTCGGACAGTTCGGCGGCGCTCAGCGGACGCAGCAGCCCGGCCTGGTGGAAACGCAGGGCGAACAACCCGCCAGCCTGGGCGTCGATCGTCAGCCGGGCACCGGGGAAGGCATCGCCCACCGCCTCTTGCAGTGCCTGCAGGTCGCCGATCTCGTCGATGGTCTGCAGCGCCGCGGCCAGGTCACGGCCATCGTGATGCAGCACCGGGGTGCGGGTGCCCAGTCGCGATTGCCGTGCGGGGGCCTCGGCGTCGGTCCTGAAGTGGTCATAGAAGCGCCAGCTGCGGATCTGTTCGCGCAAGTGCGGCACCTCGGGCGAGCCCTGCAGGCTGCCGACCTGGTCGAACAGGCTGTCGAACTCGGTCATGTGCTGGTGCAAGACCTGCCATTGGCGCCCGTCGCGGGCCTTGACCATCGCTGCGTTGCGCTGCACCAGCTGGCTGGCGGGCCGGCATAGCGGGCCGGCCCAGATCGTCTCTTGCTTGATCTGCGGATCGAGGGCGAATTTCGAGCGGCTCGGTTCGGGCAGGCCGAGGCTGATCGCGTAGCCGAAGTCCTCGCCGGCGAAGCCCATCTTCAGGCGTCGGGCTTGTTGCCGTGGGCCACCTTCGACCGCTACTTCGCCGCTGAGCATGCGCCGGGTGAGCTTCTCGGGGCCGGCCCAGAAGGTCGACTCCAGCCCACCCTCGGCGGCCAGGGCGTTGACCACGCCGCCGCGCGCGGTCTCCGCCAGCAGGCGCAGGGCCTTGTACAGGTTGGATTTGCCGCTGCCATTGGCACCGGTAATCACATTCAGCCGGCCCAGCGGCATTACCAACTGGTTGATCGAGCGGTAGTTGGCAATGGCCAGGGTGGTGAGCATCGGCGGCATCCTTGAGCGGTCTGGCGCCAGTATCGCCGAAAGCGCCGTACGTTGTTGAACCCTGGCTGGTGCCGTTTGTCGATCCCTGATCTACGCTTCAAACGCATCCCTCTCCACCCTCACGTCGAAGCAAGGAGCCTGCATGACGGTCATACGTCCGCCGCTGGTCGTTTGCCTGGGGCTGCTGTTCATGCTGTCGGGCTGCGGCAAGGAAGAAAGCCCCCGGGAGCTGCCACGGGTGGTGGTGCAACAGGTCAAGCCCACTGATTTTGCCGCCCGGGTCACCTTGACCGGCGATGTCCAGGCACGGGTGCAGACTGACCTGTCGTTCCGCGTGGGGGGCAAGATCATCTCCCGTGGCGTCGATGTCGGCGATCACGTCAAGGCCAACCAGGTGCTGGCGCGGCTCGATCCGAAGGACCTGCAGAACAACGTCGACTCGGCCAAGGCCGAAGTGTTCGCCGAGCAGGCCCGGGTCACCCAGACCAGCGCCGCCTTCGTGCGCCAGCAGAAGCTGCTGCCCAAGGGCTACACCAGCCAGAGCGAATACGACTCCGCCGAGGCCGCCCTGCGCAGCAGCCAGAGCGCGCTCAAGGCGGCCCAGGCGCAACTGGCCAACGCCAACGAACAGCTGGGCTACACGGCCCTGGTTTCTGAGGCCGACGGGGTGATCACCGCGCGCCAGGCCGAAGTCGGCCAGGTGGTGCAGGCGACCATGCCGATCTTCAGCCTGGCGGTGGACGGCGATCGCGACGCGGTGTTCAACGTCTATGAGTCGCTGCTGGTCGGCGGACCGAGCGATGAAGGGGTGGTCGTCAGCCTGCTCGACAACCCGCAGATCAAAGCCTCGGGTGTGGTGCGCGAGATCACCCCGACGGTCTCGGCGCAAAGCGGCACGGTTCAGGTCAAGGTCGCCCTGCGCGATGTGCCGCCAGGCATGCAGCTCGGCTCGCCGGTGACGGCCGCCACCAACGCCCAGCGCCGGCCGAGCATCGAGCTGCCCTGGGCGGCGCTGTCCAAGGCGCTGCACGAACCCGCGGTGTGGGTGGTGGGCGAGGGCGACAAGGTCGAGCTGCGCCAGGTAAAGGTTGCCCGCTACCTCACGGGCCGGGTGGTCATCGCCGAGGGCGTCAAGAGCGGCGAGACCGTGGTGGTCGGCGGCGCCCAACTGCTGCACCCGGGCATGCAGGTACGGAAGATCGCGGCGCGGGATGCCGGAGGTGACCAATGAAGCGGCTGTTGATCGTGCTGCCGGCGCTCCTGTTGCTGGCCGCTTGCGGCAGTGACAAGGAGCCGGTCGAACCTGTGCGGCCGGTGCTGTCCACCGTGGTCCAGCCGCAGGTGCAGGCGCAACTGGGACGTTTTGCCGGGAGCATCCAGGCGCGTTTCGAGAGTACCCTGGGCTTTCGTGTGTCCGGGCGGATCGCCCGGCGCTGGCTGGATGTAGGCGCGCAGGTGAAGCCGGGCGATATCCTTGCCACCCTCGACCCGACCGACCAGCAGAACCAGTTGCGTGTCGCCGAAGGCGACCTGGCCAAGGTCCAGGCGCAGTGGATCAACGCCCAGGCCGATGCCCGTCGCCAGCAGCAATTGTATGACCGCGGCGTTGGCGCCCAGGCGCAGCTGGACATCGCCCAGACCAACCTGAAAACCACCGGTGCCTCGCTGGAGCAGGCGCGCTCGGCGCTCAGCCAGGCCCGCGACCAGCTCGGCTACAGCACCCTGCGCAGCGATCATGCCGCCGTGGTCACCGCCTGGCAGGCCGAGGCCGGGCAGACCGTCAGCGCCGGCCAGGCCGTGGTCACCCTGGCGCGTCCGGATGTGAAGGAGGCGGTGATCGACCTGCCGACCAACCTGGCCGAACAGTTGACCAAGGACCTGACCTTCACCGTCGCCCTGCAACTGGAGCCGAGCATCAGCACCACCGCCACCCTGCGCGAGCTGGAGCCACAGGCCGACGCCACCACCCGCACCCGGCGCGCGCGCCTGACCCTGGCCAGCACCCCCGATACCTTCCACCTCGGCACGTCGGTCAGCGTCACGCTCAGCGCCGCGGTGACGCCGCGCAGCGAACTGCCGCGCACGGCCTTGCTCGAGCGCGACGGCAAGACCCAGGTATGGGTGGTCGACCCGCAGCAGAAGACGGTCGCCACCCGTGACGTGACGCTGCTCGAGCGCGATGCCGAGCACATCGTCCTGGCCTCGGGGGTGCAGCCCGGCGAGCGGGTGGTCACCGCCGGCGTCAATATCCTCAAGCCCGGCCAGCAAGTCACCTTCGACGAGGACGCACGATGAAAGGAAGCTTCAACCTGTCCGAGTGGGCGCTGCGGCACCAGTCGTTCGTCTGGTACCTGATGGCGGTGAGCCTGGTGATGGGGGTGTTCTCCTACCTCAACCTGGGCCGTGAGGAAGACCCGTCGTTCACCATCAAGACCATGGTGATCCAGACCCGCTGGCCAGGTGCGACCCAGGACGAGACGTTGTTGCAGGTCACCGACCGGATCGAGAAGAAACTCGAGGAACTGGACTCGCTCGACTACGTAAAAAGCTACACCCGTCCCGGCGAATCCACGGTCTACGTGTACCTGCGCGACACCACCAAGGCCAAGGACATTCCCGAGATCTGGTACCAGGTGCGCAAGAAGATCCAGGACATCAGCGGCCAGTTCCCCAAGGGTATCCAGGGCCCGGGCTTCAACGACGAGTTCGGTGACGTATACGGCTCGATCTACGGCTTCACCGCCGACGGCCTGACCCTGCGCCAGTTGCGCGACTATGTGGAGCAGGTGCGCGCCGAGGTGCGGGAGGTGCCCAACATTGGCAAGATCGAGCTGATCGGCACCCAGGACGAGGTGCTCTACCTGAACTTCTCGACCCGCAAGCTGGCCTCGTTCGGCATCGACCAGCGCCAGGTCATGGAAGCCCTGCAGGCGCAGAACGCGGTGACCCCGGCTGGGGTGATCGAGGCCGGGCCCGAGCGCATTTCGGTGCGCACCACCGGGCAGTTCGCCTCGGAGAAGGACCTGCAGACCGTCAACCTGCGCATCAACGACCGCTTCTTCCGCCTGGCCGATATCGCCGACATCGAGCGCGGCTACGTCGACCCGCCGTCCCCGATGTTCCGCTACAACGGCCAGACCGCCATCGGCCTGGCCATCGGCATGAAGGCCGGCGGCAACATGCAGGTGTTCGGCAAGCTGTTGCGCGAGCGGATGGAGCGGATCACCGCCGACCTGCCGGTGGGGGTCGAGGTGCACACCGTGTCCGACCAGGCGGTGGTGGTCAAGCAGGCGGTGGGTGGTTTCACCAGCGCGTTGTTCGAAGCCGTGGTGATCGTGCTGGTGGTGAGCTTCGTCAGCCTCGGTATCCGTGCCGGGCTGGTGGTGGCCTGCTCGATCCCGCTGGTGCTGGCCATGGTCTTCGTGTTCATGGAATACAGCGACATCACCATGCAGCGGATCTCCCTCGGCGCACTGATCATCGCCCTCGGCCTGCTGGTGGACGATGCGATGATCACCGTCGAGGTGATGGTCACGCGCCTGGAAATGGGCGAGACCAAGGAGCAGGCGGCGACCTTCGCCTATACCTCCACCGCCTTCCCCATGCTGACCGGCACCCTGGTGACCGTGGCCGGCTTCGTGCCCATCGGCCTGAACGCCAGCTCCGCCGGCGAGTACACCTTCACCCTGTTCGCGGTGATCGCCGTGGCCCTGCTGGTGTCGTGGATCGTCGCGGTGTTCTTCGCCCCGGTGCTGGGCGTGCACATTCTCGACAGCAAGAAGCTCAAGCCCCATGAGTCGGAGCCGGGCCGGGTGGGACGCGCCTTCGAGCATGGCCTGCTGTGGTGCCTGCGCCACCGCTGGCTGACGGTGATCGGTACCGTCTTGCTGTTCGTGCTGTCGGTGGTGGGCATGCGCTTCGTGCAGAACCAGTTCTTCCCGTCGTCGGACCGCCCGGAAATCCTCGTCGACCTCAATCTGCCGCAGAACGCCTCGATCGAAGAGACGCGCAAGGTGGTCGACCGCTTCGAGGCGACGTTCAAGGATGACCCGGACATCGTCAGCTGGAGCACCTACATCGGCCAGGGCGCGATTCGCTTCTACCTGCCCCTGGACCAGCAGTTGCAGAACCCCTACTACGCCCAGTTCGTCATCGTCAGCAAGGGCCTGGAGGAGCGCGGCGGGCTGATGAAGCGCCTGCAGGAGCGCCTGAACAAGGACTTCGTCGGCATCGGCACCAACGTCCAGTCGCTGGAGATGGGCCCGCCGGTGGGGCGGCCGATCCAGTATCGGGTCAGCGGCAAGGACATCGACCAGGTGCGCCGGCACAGTATCGAACTGGCCACCTTGCTCGACCAGAATGCGCATATCGGCGAGATGATCTACGACTGGAACGAGCCGGGCAAAGTGCTGCGGGTCGAGATCGCCCAGGACAAGGCACGTCAGTTGGGGTTGTCGTCCGAGGACGTGGCCAACGTGATGAACAGCATCGTCAGCGGCGTGCCGATCACCCAGGTCAACGACAACATCTACCTGATCAACGTGGTCGCCCGCGCCGAGGACAGCGAGCGCGGTTCGCCCGATACCCTGCAGAACCTGCAGATCGTCAGCCCCAACGGCACCTCAATTCCGCTGCTGGCGTTCGCCACCGTGCGCTACGAACTGGAGCAGCCGCTGGTGTGGCGCCGCGACCGCAAGCCGACCATCACCATCAAGGCCTCGGTCAATGGCGATATCCAGCCCACTGACCTGGTGGCCCAGCTCAAGCCGGTGATCGACCAGTTCGCCAGCCAACTGCCGGCCGGCTACGAAGTGGCCACCGGCGGTACCGTGGAGGAGAGCGCCAAGGCTCAGGGGCCGATCGCCAAGGTCATTCCGCTCATGCTGTTCCTCATGGCGACCTTCCTGATGATCCAGTTGCACAGCGTGCAGAAGCTGTTCCTGGTGGTCAGCGTGGCGCCACTGGGGCTGATCGGGGTGGTGCTGGCGCTGGTGCCGACCGGGACGCCCATGGGCTTCGTGGCCATTCTCGGGATCCTGGCACTGGCGGGGATCATCATCCGCAATTCGGTGATCCTGGTGACCCAGATCGACGAGTTCGAGGCCCAGGGCTTTGCCCCCTGGGACGCGGTGGTGGAGGCCACCAACCACCGGCGGCGGCCGATCCTGCTGACGGCGGCGGCGGCGAGCCTGGGCATGATCCCGATCGCCCGGGAAGTGTTCTGGGGGCCGATGGCCTACGCCATGATCGGCGGCATCATCAGTGCAACGCTGCTGACGCTGCTGTTCCTGCCGGCGCTATACGTGGCCTGGTACAAGATCCGCGAGCCGGAGAACAGCTCCGGGACGCGACACTGACCCCCTGTAGGCGCGGCCTTGTGTCGCGAAAGGGCTGCGCCTGCGCAACGCTGTTCGTTGTTGGTTATATAAACATTCTTAAACAGTATTTTTAAGAATATCCGCGCCTCTCTAGTATTGCCCTCACGCCAGGCGCAAACCCCCTTCAGACCCTCTGCCCGGCACCCTTACTCACAGGAGAACGAGCATGAGTGCATCTCTGCGCAGCATCGACGGTCAGGACGAAGCCACCATTCTGCGTGAGATCCAGAGCGCCCTGCGCGACCTGCGCTTCGGCGCGGTGGAGATCACCGTGCACAACGCCCAGGTGGTGCAGATCGAACGCAAGGAGAAGTTCCGCCTGCAGCAGCCCGGCAACAAGTCCGGCTGACAGCGCATCACCTCAAAACTAGAAAAATGCCAATCGGGAGCTTCACCATGTCCATCCGCCGTTATGCGCTCGCCGCCCTGGCCAGCGCCGTGTTTGCCGGTTCCGCGATCGCCAAGGACTACGAACTGCTGAACGTGTCCTACGACCCGACCCGCGAGCTGTACCAGCAGTACAACGCCGAGTTCATCCAGCACTGGCAGGCCGCCCATCCGGGCGACAAGGTGAAGATCCAGCAATCCCACGGCGGTTCCGGCAAGCAGGGCCGCGCGGTGATCGACGGCCTGCGTGCCGACGTGGTGACCCTGGCCCTGGCCGGCGACATCGACGAGATCGCCAAGCTCGGCAAGACCCTGCCCGAGGACTGGCAGAAGCGCCTGCCGGACGCCAGCACCCCGTACACCTCGACCATCGTGTTCCTGGTGCGCAAGGGCAACCCGAAAGGCATCAAGGACTGGGGCGACCTGATCAAGCAGGACGTCTCGGTGATCACCCCCAACCCGAAGACCTCCGGCGGCGCCCGCTGGAACTTCCTCGCCGCCTGGGCCTACGGCCTGAAGACCGGCGGCAGTGAAGAGAAGGCCAGGGAATACGTGCAGCAGCTGTTCAAGCACGTACCGGTGCTGGACACCGGTGCCCGCGGCTCGACCATCACCTTCGTCAACAATGGCCAGGGCGACGTGTTGCTGGCCTGGGAGAACGAGGCCTTCCTGGCGCTCAAGGAAGACGGTGGGGCCGACAAGTTCGAGATCGTCGTGCCGTCGCTGTCGATCCTGGCCGAGCCACCGGTGGCGGTGGTGGACAAGAACGCCGAGAAGAAGGGCAACGAGCAGATCGCCGAGGCGTACCTCAAGCACCTGTACAGCCCGGCAGGCCAGAAGATCGCCGCGCAGAACTTCTATCGTCCGCGTGACGCGAAGGTCGCCGCCGAGTTCGGCAAGCAGTTCCCGAAACTGGACCTGGTGACCATCGACAAGGACTTCGGTGGCTGGAAGACTGCGCAGCCGAAGTTCTTCAACGATGGTGGTGTGTTCGACCAGATTTATCAGGCACAGTGATCGGCTGTTCACGCCTCGTAGGATGATGGCGTGGGAGTGGTGCACCGCTCCCACGATGTTCCCAGCATTCAACTAGCCTGCATGGGCCCGGGATCCGACCCCGGGCTTCGTGCATTCAACCAGGGACCTTTATGTCACGTCGTATTTCCCCCGTCATACCCGGCTTCGGGCTGACACTGGGCTACACCTTGGTGTACCTCAGCCTGATCGTGCTGATACCGCTGGCGGCCATGTTCATCCATGCCTCGCAGCTCACCTGGGAGCAGTTCTGGACCATCGTCAGCGCGCCGCGTGTGCTCGCCGCGCTCAAACTGAGTTTCGGTACCGCCCTGTTCGCCGCCATCATCAACGGTGTGATCGGCACCCTGCTGGCCTGGGTGCTGGTGCGCTACACCTTCCCCGGGCGCAAGGTCATCGACGCGATGATCGACCTGCCGTTCGCCCTGCCCACCGCGGTCGCCGGCATCGCCTTGACCGCCCTGTACGCACCTCAGGGCTGGGTTGGCCAGTTCGCCACCGAGCTGGGCTTCAAGATCGCCTACACCCCGCTGGGCATCACCCTGGCCCTGACCTTCGTCACCCTGCCGTTCGTGGTGCGCACGGTGCAGCCGGTGCTGGCGGATATTCCGCGGGAAGTCGAGGAGGCCGCTGCCTGCCTGGGCGCCAAGCCCCTGCAGGTGTTCCGCCACGTGCTGGCGCCGGCGCTGTTGCCGGCCTGGCTGACCGGTTTTGCCCTGGCCTTCGCCCGCGGCGTCGGTGAGTACGGCTCGGTGATCTTCATCGCCGGCAACATGCCGATGAAGACCGAGATCCTGCCGCTGCTGATCATGGTCAAGCTCGACCAGTACGACTACACCGGCGCCACGGCCATCGGCGTGCTGATGCTGGTGGTTTCCTTCATCCTGCTGCTGCTGATCAACCTGCTGCAGCGGCGCATCGAAACCCCTTGAAGGAGGCCTGCTGATGTCTTCGTCTTCCCTTGGCGCCACGGCCGCCGCCAACGCCGCCCGGCGTGGCAGCGCGACCTCGCGCCGTGTACTGATCACCCTGGGCTGGATCGTCTTCGCGCTGTTCCTGGCCCTGCCGTTGGTGATCGTCGTCTCGCAGGCACTGAAGAACGGCTTCGGCACCTTCTTCGAGGCGATCCTCGAGGCCGATGCCCTGGCCGCGCTGCGCTTGACCCTGCTGGCGGTGGTCATCTCGGTGCCGCTGAACCTGGTATTCGGCGTGTCCGCCGCCTGGTGCGTGAGCAAGTACAGCTTCCGTGGCAAGAGTGTGCTGGTGACCCTGATCGACCTGCCGTTCTCGGTGTCGCCGGTGATCGCCGGCCTGGTCTATGTGCTGATGTTCGGTGCCCAGGGCCTGTTCGGCCCGTGGCTGCAGGACCACGACATCCAGATCGTCTTCGCCCTGCCGGGCATCGTCCTGGCGACCATCTTCGTCACCGTGCCCTTCGTCGCCCGCGAGCTGATCCCGCTGATGCAGGAGCAAGGCACGCAGGAGGAGGAGGCCGCGCGCCTGCTGGGCGCCAACGGCTGGCAGATGTTCTGGCACGTGACCCTGCCGAACATCAAGTGGGGCCTGATCTACGGCGTGGTGCTGTGCACCGCCCGGGCCATGGGCGAGTTTGGCGCGGTGTCGGTGGTGTCCGGCCATATCCGCGGCGTCACCAACACCTTGCCGCTGCACGTGGAGATCCTCTACAACGAGTACAACCATGTCGCGGCCTTCAGCGTGGCCAGCCTGCTGCTGATCCTGGCGCTCTTCATCCTGCTGCTCAAGCAGTGGAGCGAGAACCGTATTAACCGCCTGCGCCACAGCGCCGCGGAGGAATGATTCATGTCGATCGAAGTACGTAACGTCAGCAAGCGCTTCAACAGCTTCCAGGCCCTGGACAACATCAACCTGGACATCCACAGCGGCGAACTGGTGGCGCTGCTCGGCCCGTCCGGCTGCGGCAAGACCACCCTGCTGCGGATCATCGCCGGGCTCGAGACGCCGGACGCCGGCAGCATCGTGTTCCATGGCGAGGATGTGTCGGGGCACGACGTGCGCGATCGCAACGTCGGCTTCGTGTTCCAGCACTACGCGCTGTTCCGCCACATGAGCGTGTTCGACAACGTTGCCTTCGGCCTGCGCATGAAGCCCAAGGGCGAGCGCCCGAGCGAGAGCAAGATCGCCGAGAAGGTCCATGAACTGTTGAACATGGTCCAGCTCGACTGGTTGTCCGATCGCTATCCCGAGCAACTCTCCGGCGGCCAGCGCCAGCGTATCGCCCTGGCCCGCGCGCTGGCGGTCGAGCCCAAGGTGCTGCTGCTCGACGAGCCGTTCGGTGCCCTCGACGCCAAGGTTCGCAAGGAGCTGCGCCGCTGGTTGGCGCGGCTGCACGAGGACATCAACCTGACCTCGGTGTTCGTCACCCACGACCAGGAAGAGGCCATGGAAGTCGCCGACCGTATCGTGGTGATGAACAAGGGCGTGATCGAGCAGATCGGTTCGCCGGGCGAGGTGTACGAGCACCCGGCCAACGATTTCGTCTACCACTTCCTGGGCGACTCCAACCGCCTGGCGACGGCGGAAGGGCAGCATGTGCTGTTCCGCCCGCACGAGGTGTCGCTGTCGCGTCACGAGACCGAGGGGCACCATGCCGCCGAGGTGCGTGATATCCGTCCGCTGGGTGCGACCACGCGGGTGACGCTGAAGGTCGAGGGGCAGAGCGAGCTGATCGAGGCCGAGGTGGTCAAGGACCATGACAGCCTGACCGGGCTGGCGCGCGGGGAGACGTTGTTCTTCCGGCCGAAGGTGTGGCAGAAGGTGGCAGATATCTGAGCCGCGTTTAGAGGCAGGGAAAACCCGGGCATGGTCCCGGGTTTTTTATTGCCTGTGCCAGTGGGAAGAGCTGCCCCTGCAGGGGAACGCAAATCCCTGTAGGAGCGGCCTTGTGTCGCGAAACGAGGGAGAAGCTCTCGCGGCAATCCCATGCCTTGCCCGAATATTTGTCATGCCGAAAAGGCATCGGCCGGCTGCTCTGTCGCTACACCCCCCGAGCCTCGTGGCTTGGAGCCGACATCGCCAATTCAATATTCATAAAAGTTCTAGCTTTAACTTTAAACATTACTTTATGAGATAAGCCCTCGGCGACGATGATTCAGCCACATACCTGAGTCAAGAACCCCAGGAGTCTGATCAATGGGTAATGTCCAGTCGGCCATCAGGGCCTACGACCAGCCATGGCGCCCGGCCCCGGGCGACCTGGTCGAGCTCGGACGCACGTTGCGCCTGCCGCTTGGCCAGTTGCGCCTGCAACGCACGCCGGTCAGCGGCCTCAAGCGCCGCGACGCGCTGGCGCTGGGCCTGCTGGTACTGGTGCTGCATGGCGTGGTGGCGTATTGGGTCAGCCATCAGCCGACTCCCGAGCTGCCGCTCGTCCCGCCGCAGGTTCCCCCCATGACCATCGAGTTCGCCGCGCCCGCGCCACCCGCAGTCGAGCCGCCGCCGCCCGCGCCGGTGATCCAGCCCGCGCCGCCACCTGTACCGGTGGTCGATGAGCTGGCCGCCAAGCCTGCGCCCAAGGCGAAGCCCAAGCCTGTGCCCAAGCCGCAGCCCAAGCCGGTCGAGGCGGCTGCGCCCGCTCCGGTGGCTGCGCCAGCAGCGCCTGCCCCGGCCCCTGTGCCCCCCGCGCCGGCACCGGTCACCCCGGCCTCGGCCAACGCCGCATACCTGAAGAACCCGGCGCCGGAGTATCCGCAGATGGCCCAGCGCCGTGGCTGGGAAGGCACCGTGCTGCTGCGTGTGGAAGTGCTGCCCAGCGGCAAGCCCGGGCAGATCCAGATCCAGAAGAGCAGTGGCCGCGATGCCCTGGACGCCGCCGCGCTCGCCGCGGTCAAGCGCTGGAGCTTCGTTCCGGCCAGGCAGGGCGACGTGGCCCAGGTGGGCTGGGTCAGCGTACCGATCGATTTCAAGCTTCGTTAACGTGCGAGCGCATAAAGGAAGGACTTCATCATGAGCCTGTTGGCATCCCCCTTCGAATCCGTAGAAAGCGCAGTCATCTGGCTGCTGGTTGGCTTCTCCGTCGCCACCTGGGCGCTGGCCCTGGTCAAGGTCGTGCAGTTCGTGCGCCTCAAGCAGCAGGACAAACGCTTCCACCAGCAGTTCTGGGCGGCGTCCAGCCTCGATTCGGCCGCCGAGCCGAGCCACGACCTGCCCGGTCCTGCCGCCCGTGTGGCCCAGGCCGGCTTTGCCGCCATCGCCGTGGGCGAGACCGCCCAGGCCAACGACCTGAGCCACGCCATCAATCACCAGGACCGCCTCGAGCGTGCCCTGCGCCAGCAGATCGTCCGTGAGCGACGCTCGCTGGAGACCGGCCTGGCGGTGGTCGCCAGCATCGGCAGCACCTCGCCGTTCATCGGCCTGTTCGGCACCGTGTGGGGCATCATGGCGGCGCTCAAGGGCATCAGCGCGGCCGGCTCGGCCAGCCTGGAAACCGTGGCCGGTCCGATTGGCGCGGCGCTGGTCGCCACTGGCGTGGGAATCGCCGTCGCGGTGCCGGCGGTGCTGGTCTACAACTACTTCCTGCGCCGCCTCAAGCTGACCGCCGCCGACCTCGACGACTTCGCCCACGACTTCTACAGCCTGGCGCAGAAGAGTGCCTTCCGCGTGCTGGTGCACCCGGCGGTGCAGCGCCAGCCAGCCGGTTTCACCCAGCCCGTGAAGGAGGCCTCCTGACATGGCCTTCTCGACCCAGGACAGCGATGAAGTGTTGAGTGAAATCAACGTCACGCCGTTGGTGGACGTCATGCTGGTGCTGCTGGTGGTGTTCATCGTCACCGCGCCGCTGCTGACCAATGCCATCCCCATCAACCTGCCCAGGACCGAGGCGGTGGCCCCGGTGGAACAGAAAGACCCGCTGGTGGTGAGCATCGACGGCAGCGGCAAGCTGTTCATCAACAAGGACGAGATCCAGCCGGACTTGCTGGAGGCCAACCTCAAGGCCGCCAAGGACCGGGACGCCGAGCTGAGGGTGCAGTTGCAGGCCGACGATGGTGTGAACTACGGCGAAGTGGCGCGGGCCATGGCTGCCATCGAGCGTGCCGGGATCAGCAAGCTGGCGGTGATTACGGCGCGTTAGCGGCAACCCTCTTCAGGCAAGTGATTCTCGCAGTTGCGTTGGGGCCATATCTCTTGGCAGGGGGTGGCCCCTTTTTTATGCCTGGGCCAGCTTCCTGACATCGCTCATTCTGGCTTTGCTCACAAACTTTGACTTATTGGTCAACTGCGCAAGAAGTTGCGCACTCGAATGTGGATAAGTGTGTGGATAGTTCGATGAAGGCCTTGGTAATCATCATGTACAGCCAACTGCGCAACTTTTTGCCACCACTGCGCAAGAAGTTGCGCAACTTTTGGATTGATCTTGTTTGGTAAGTCACTCGAACGGATGTCAAAGATCTGTAATTAATTGATATTAAAAGGAAAAATATTTTTGGCACGATAGTTGATGCCTCTTTGCTGGCCACCTGGCAATTTCCTGCCAGTTCAGGCACTTATCCCCAGCAAGGAGAGCAACACATGGCAACTCCCGCCTACATGGCCGTCACCGGCGAAAAACAAGGTCTGATCACCGCTGGCGCCTTCACCGCCGACTCGGTGGGCAACACCTACCAGGAAGGCCACGAAGACCAGGTCATGGTCCAGGGTTTCGAGCACGAAGTGATCATCCCGCGTGACCCGCAGTCCGGCCAGCCGACCGGCCAGCGCGTGCACAAGCCGGTGAAGATCACCAAGGTCTTCGACAAGGCCTCGCCGCTGCTGCTGGCCGCCCTGACCTCGGGCGAGCGCATGACCAAGGTCGAGATCAAGTGGTACCGCACCTCGGCCCAGGGCACCCAGGAGCACTACTACACCACCGTCCTGGAAGACGCGATCATCGTCGACATCAAGGACTACATGCACAACTGCCAGGACCCGGCCAACGCCCACTTCACCCACCTGGAAGATGTGTACTTCACCTACCGCAAGATCACCTGGACCCACGAAGTGTCCGGTACTTCCGGTTCCGACGACTGGCGCGTGCCGGTCGCGGGCTAAGGCTTGGTGGGGTCTCTGGGTGATCGACGTTGGT
>NZ_VWXI01000019.1 GCF_011752525.1 Pantoea sp. Cy-639
CCATGTGTTGCTCTCCTTGCTGGGGATAAGTGCCTGAACTGGCAGGAAATTGCCAGGTGGCCAGCAAAGAGGCATCAACTATCGTGCCAAAAATATTTTTCCTTTTAATATCAATTAATTACAGATCATTGACACCCATTCGAGTGATTTGCAAAACAAAATCAATCCAAAAGTTGCGCAACTTCTTGCGCAGTGGTGGCAAAAAGTTGCGCAGTTGGCTGTACATAATGATTACCAAGGCCTGCATCGAACTATCCACACACTTATCCACATTTGAGTGCGCAACTTCTTGCGCAGTTGACCAAAAAGTCAAAAACCAAAAAACAGTGGAAACAATAGAGCTGTGTTGGGCGAGCCGGCTTGCCGGCGAACCTCCCACACCAGGCATTGTCCCTATGACCGAAGCCACGCTTCACACCACGACCTTCGCAGGTGGGTTTGCCATCGCGCTTGTGTCATGATGCTCCGACCGTCGGCTAGCCCTTCTAATCTAAAGCCCTCTATGAACAAACCCTACGCATTGCTGCTCGCCCTTGCCCTGCTCCAGGGCTGCCAGAACCTGGCACCGCAGAAGACGGACGCCCCGGCCGACGCCGGCAAGAGCGTGGAAAAGCCCGTGGTGTACGGGTCGTTCAAGCAGGACACCCTGTACAGCCTGCTGGTGGCCGAGCTGGCCGGCCAGCGCAACCGCTTCGACATCGCCCTGGCCAACTACACCGACCAGGCCGAGAAGACCCAGGACCCTGGTGTCTCGGAGCGTGCCTATCGTATCGCCGAGTACCTCGGCGCCGACGAGCCGGCGCTGGAGAATGCGCTGATCTGGGCCCGCAACGACCCGCAGAACCTCGATGCCCAGCGCGCCGCCGCCATCCAGCTGGCCCGCGCCGGGCGCTATGACGACTCCATGGCCTATATGGAGAAAGTCCTGCAGGGCAAGGGCGACACCCACTTCGACTTCCTCGCCCTGTCCGCCGCAGAAACCGACCAGAGCACCCGCGACGGCCTGATGCAGAGCTTCGATCGCCTGCTGGTGAAATACCCCGACAACGGCCAGCTGGTATTCGGCAAGGCCCTGTTGCTGAACCAGGATGACAAGCCCGAGCAAGCCCTCGAACTGCTGGAGAAACACCCTCCGCAGAACGGCGAAATCGCCCCGGTGCTGCTGCGCGCACGCCTGCTGCAGTCGCTGGACCGCGGCCCGGAGGCCCTGCCGTTGCTGCGTGGTGCAATTCGCGACAACCCCGAGGACAAGCGCCTGCGCCTGACCTACGCCCGCACCCTGGTCGAGCAGGACCGCATCGACGATGCCAAGGCCGAGTTCGAAAGCCTGCTGCAGCAGTACCCGGAAGACGACGAGATCCGTTATTCGCTCGCCCTGGTGTGCATGGAGACCAAGCACTGGGACGAGGCCGAAGGCTACCTGCAGGAAATGGTCGAGCGCGACGCCAACCCCGACGCCGCCCACCTCAACCTCGGGCGCATCCGCGAAGAACGTCACGACCCGGCCGCCGCCCTGCGCGAGTACGCCCTGGTCGGCGCCGGTCCCGACTACCTGGCGGCGCAACTGCGCCAGGCCGACATCCTGATCGCCAACGGCCGCAGCGCCGAGGCCTCGCGCCTGCTCGCCGAAGCCCGCGAAGCCCAACCCGACTATGCCATCCAGCTGTACCTGATCGAGGCCGAAAGCCTGGGCAACAATGGCAAGGAAGCCCAGGCCGGACAGGTGCTCGAGCAAGCGATCAAGCGCTATCCGGACGATCTCAACCTGCTCTACACCCGTGCCATGCTCGCCGAGAAACGCGATGACCTGCCACAGATGGAGAAGGACCTGCGCGCGATCATCGCCCGCGAGCCCGACAACGCCATGGCCCTCAACGCCCTCGGCTACACCCTGGCCGACCGAACCACCCGCTACGGCGAAGCCAAGGCGCTGATCGACAAGGCCCACCAGCTCACCCCGGACGATCCGGCGGTGCTCGACAGCCTGGGCTGGATCGCCTACCGCATGGGCAACCTGGAAGAAGCCGAGCGCCAGTTGCGCCAGGCCTTCGAGCGTTTCCCCGATCACGAAGTCGCCGCCCACCTGGGCGAAGTGCTGTGGGCCAACGGCAAGCGCCGCGAAGCCCGACAGATCTGGGCCAAGGGTTTCGAAGCCCAGCCCGACAGCCCCATCCTGCGCAAGACCCTGTTGCGCCTGACCGGATCCGAGAGCCTGTAAATCATGTTCCTGCGTCATTGCATCACCTTCACCCTCATCGCCCTGCTGGCCGGCTGCGCCGGCTTCGGCAACAAGGAAGCCGTCCAGGGCCAGGGCAATCCGCAACTGTGGCGGGCGCACAAGCAACAGCTGAGCACCCTCGACGGCTGGCAGATCAACGGCAAGGTCGGCATCCGTGCGCCACGCGACTCTGGCAGCGGCACGCTGTTCTGGCTGCAGCGCCAGGACTACTACGACATTCGCCTGGCCGGCCCGCTGGGCCGCGGTGCCGCTCGGCTGACCGGCCGTCCTGGCGGCGTGGTGCTGGAAGTGGCCAACCAGGGCCGCTTCGAGGCGGCCAATCCCGAAGCCTTGCTGGAAGAGCAGCTCGGCTGGCGCCTGCCGGTGTCCCACCTGGTCTGGTGGGTACGCGGCCTGCCCGCCCCCGACAGCAAGAGCCAGCTGACCCTGGACGGCGACAGCCGCCTGGCCAGCCTGACCCAGGATGGCTGGCAGGTGCAGTACCTGAGTTACACCCAGCAGAACGGCTACTGGCTGCCCGAGCGCCTGAAACTGCACGGCGAGAACATCGACGTCACCCTGGTGGTCAAGGACTGGCAGCCACGCCAGCTGGGACACTGAGGCGATGGAGAAGCTGACCCTGCCCGCCCCGGCCAAGCTGAACCTGTGGCTGCATATCACCGGTCGCCGCGACGATGGCTACCACGAGCTGGAAACGGTGTTCCAGTTCCTCGAGCATGCCGATGAACTGAGCTTCGCCCTGCGCGACGACGGCCAGATCAACCTGCGCACCGAGATCGAAGGCGTGCCCCACGACAGCAACCTGATCGTGCGCGCAGCGCGTCAGTTGCAGGCACAGTCCGGCACTTCTCTGGGCGCCGACATCTGGCTGGACAAGGTGCTGCCCATGGGCGGCGGCATCGGTGGCGGCAGTTCCGACGCGGCGACCACGCTGCTGGCCCTGGCCCACCTGTGGCAACTGGACTGGAGCATCGATCGCCTGGCGGCGCTGGGCCTGGGCCTGGGCGCCGACGTGCCGGTGTTCGTCCGTGGCCACGCGGCCTTCGCCCAGGGTGTTGGCGAACAACTGACCCCGGTCGACCCCGCCGAGCCCTGGTATGTCGTGCTGGTGCCGCAAGTGTCTGTCAGTACTGCGGAAATTTTTTCGCATCCGGAGTTGACACGTGATTCCCTCCCCCTTAAGATGCGCCCCGTTCCCGAGGGAAACAGTCGAAATGACTGCCAACCGGTAGTAGAGCAACGTTACCCTGAAGTTCGCAACGCGCTGATTTCACTGGGTAAATTTACGGAAGCTCGAATGACCGGCACTGGAAGTTGTGTGTTTGGGGCCTTCCCAAGCAAAGCCGAAGCTGATAAAGTTCTGGCCCTTCTTTCAGAGACCCAAGCAGGGTTTGTGGCGAAAGGAAGCAATGTTTCGATGTTGCATCGCAAGCTGCAAAGTCTGATCAAGAAGTCGAGCTCATAAGAGTTCGCAGCAACAGATACAGGGGCGTCGCCAAGCGGTAAGGCAGCAGGTTTTGATCCTGCCATGCGTTGGTTCGAATCCAGCCGCCCCTGCCATTTCTTATACTCATCCAGGTTACCCTCAGCCTTCAGGTACTGCGCGTGTCCAAGATGATGGTCTTCACGGGGAATGCCAACCCCGATCTGGCTCGGCGTGTCGTACGTCAGCTGCATATTCCACTGGGTGATGTTTCTGTCGGCAAGTTCTCCGACGGCGAAATCAGTGCTGAGATCAATGAAAATGTCCGCGGTAAGGACGTCTTCATCATCCAGCCAACCTGTGCCCCAACCAACGACAATCTGATGGAACTGGTGGTGATGGCCGATGCCTTCCGCCGCTCCTCTGCGTCGCGAATCACCGCCGTGATTCCCTACTTCGGATACGCCCGCCAGGACCGCCGTCCGCGTTCGGCACGTGTAGCCATCAGCGCCAAAGTCGTCGCTGACATGCTCACTGTCGTGGGTATCGACCGTGTACTCACCGTCGACCTGCACGCTGACCAGATCCAGGGTTTCTTCGATATCCCCGTCGACAACATCTACGGCTCGCCCGTACTGGTCGACGACATCGAAGACCAGCGTTTCGAGAACCTGATGATCGTTTCCCCGGACATCGGTGGCGTGGTACGTGCCCGTGCCGTCGCCAAGTCCCTGGGTGTCGATCTGGGTATCATCGACAAACGCCGCGAAAAGGCTAACCACTCCGAGGTTATGCACATCATCGGCGACGTCGAAGGACGCACCTGCATCCTGGTAGACGACATGGTCGACACCGCCGGCACCCTGTGCCACGCGGCCAAAGCCCTGAAAGAACACGGCGCGGCCAAGGTTTATGCCTACTGCACGCACCCTGTCCTGTCGGGCCGCGCGATCGAGAACATCGAGAAGTCGGTACTGGACGAGCTGGTGGTGACCAACACCGTTCCGCTGTCCGCCGCTGCTCAGGCCTGTGACCGTATCCGCCAGCTGGATATCGCACCGGTCGTCGCTGAAGCGGTACGCCGCATCAGCAACGAAGAATCGATCAGCGCGATGTTCCGCTAAGCGGAACGCTCGCTGACGAAAAGCGCCCCGCCCCGACACTGGTTGTCGGGGCGGGGCTTTTTTGCCATCCCCGTTGGCGCTGGTCGCAAACGCCCTCGGGAGGCTATTTTGGAGAAACAAAATGACTGACTTCATCCTGAACGCCCAAGCGCGTACTGACCTGGGGAAAGGTGCGAGCCGCCGCCTGCGTCACTCCGCCAACATCCCTGCCGTTGTATACGGTGGCGATAAAGAAGCCCAATCCCTGACCATCGTGGCCAAGGAAATCGCCAAGCTGTTCGAAAACGAAGCTGCCTTCAGCCACGTGATCGAACTGAACGTCGACGGCGCCAAGCAGAACGTCGTGGTCAAGGCCATGCAACGTCACCCTGCCAAAGGCTTCATCATGCACGCCGACTTCGTTCGCGTCGTTGCTGGCCAGAAACTGACCGCCAAGGTTCCAGTTCACTTCGTTGGTGAAGAAGCTCCGGTCAAGAAAGGCGGCGAAATCTCGCACGTTGTTTCCGAGATCGAAGTTTCCTGCGAAGCCAAAGACCTGCCTGAGTTCATCGAAGTCGACCTGTCCAAGGCCGAAATCGGCGCCATCATCCACCTGTCGGACCTGAAAGCTCCGAAAGGCGTAGAGTTCGTCGCTCTGGCCCACGGTGATGACAAAGCTGTTGCCAACGTCCACGCCCCGCGCGTTGCCGCTGACGCTGCTGAAGGCGCTGCCGAGTAATCCACTCGCACGCCGGCGTTGATCGGGTTACAGTGCCGCGCGCACCGTAACCCACCAACTCCAAGGAAGAGCCCCTGACGTGACCGCCATCCAGTTGATCGTCGGCCTGGGTAACCCCGGCCCCGAATACGAACAGACCCGGCATAACGCAGGGGCTCTTTTCGTTGAACGCCTCGCCAGCGCCCAGCGCGTTTCGCTGTCCGCTGACAAAAAGTATTTCGGCCTGACGGCCAAGTTCAGCCATCAGGGCAACGATGTTCGCCTGTTGATCCCCACCACCTACATGAACCGCAGCGGCCAGTCCGTGGCGGCCTTGGCCAATTTCTTCCGCATCAAGCCGGAAGCGATCCTGGTGGCGCACGACGAACTCGACCTGCCTCCCGGCGTCGCCAAGCTCAAGAAGGGCGGCGGCCACGGCGGGCACAACGGCCTGCGCGACATCATCGCGCAGCTCGGCAACCAGAACGACTTCCACCGCCTGCGGCTCGGCATCGGCCACCCGGGCGACGCCAAACTGGTCTCCAACTTCGTCCTGGGCCGCGCACCGCGCGCCGAGCAGGAGAAGCTCGACGCCAGCATCGATTTTGCCCTCGGCGTGCTGCCGGACGTGCTTGCCGGCGACTTCGCCAAGGCGATGCGCGAGCTGCACAGCCAGAAGGCCTGACTCTTTAGAAAGGGGAATTCCCATGGGTTTCAATTGCGGCATCGTCGGCCTGCCCAACGTCGGCAAGTCCACCCTGTTCAACGCCCTGACCAAGTCCGGCATCGCGGCGGAGAACTTCCCCTTCTGCACCATCGAGCCGAACAGCGGCATCGTGCCGATGCCCGACGCACGTCTGGCGGCACTGGCCGAAATCGTCAAACCGAACCGCATCCTGCCGACCACCATGGAGTTCGTCGACATCGCAGGCCTGGTGGCCGGTGCCTCGAAAGGTGAAGGCTTGGGCAACAAGTTCCTCGCCAACATCCGCGAGACCGACGCCATCGCCCACGTGGTGCGCTGCTTCGAAGACGAGAACGTGATCCACGTCTCCAACAGCGTCGACCCCAAGCGCGATATCGAGATCATCGACCTCGAGCTGATCTTCGCCGACCTCGACAGCTGCGAGAAGCAGTTGCAGAAGGTTGCCCGCAACGCCAAGGGCGGCGACAAGGACGCCCTGGCACAGAAGGCGATCCTGGAGAAACTGATCCCGCACTTCACCGAGGGCAAGCCGGCGCGCAGCCTGATGAAGCACATGGCTGAAGACGAGAAGGCCATGATCCGCGGCTTCCACCTGCTGACCAGCAAGCCGGTAATGTACATCGCCAACGTTGCCGAAGATGGCTTCGACAACAACCCGCACCTGGACGTGGTCAAGGCCATCGCCGAAGAAGAAGGCGCGGTCGTGGTACCGGTGTGCAACAAGATCGAGGCGGAAATCGCCGAGCTGGAAGACGGCGAGGAGAAGGACATGTTCCTCGAGGCCCTGGGCCTGGAAGAACCTGGCCTGAACCGTGTGATCCGTGCCGGCTACGAACTGCTGAACCTGCAGACCTACTTCACCGCCGGCGTGCAGGAAGTACGTGCCTGGACCGTGCGCGTGGGCGCCACCGCTCCGCAGGCCGCAGGGGTGATCCACACCGACTTCGAAAAAGGCTTCATCCGCGCCGAAGTGGTGGCCTATGACGACTTCATCCAGTTCAAGGGTGAAAGCGGCGCCAAGGAAGCCGGCAAGTGGCGCCTGGAAGGCAAGGACTACATCGTCAAGGACGGTGACGTGATGCACTTCCGCTTCAACGTCTGATCCGCGCACGCGACACCGCGCCACAGAAAAACCCGCTTCGGCGGGTTTTTTTTCGCCCATAGAAAACTCCTACAGCCTGCACCCGCAAAGGCCTCCATGCATTTGCGCATCATCTTATGCATAAATATTTTCATAAATGCATTGACTGCATATGCATGCATGCATAACCTGTGTCTCACGCCGGTCAGCAACCGGTTGTTACACAGGCAGCGATGAACAGGCCTCGACTGTTCAGAGGGTTGGCAACTGACCCAGGTGCGCAGCGTAAAGCACCAAGAACAGTTATCCGGCGGGCGAGCGGCCGCGGTCGGAGTCACCAACCTGAAGCGTAACCGCGCGGCGTCACCAGTCGTGGCCGGCGGTTTGACAACGCATTACTGAAAAGCCTGCAAGGCGGGCTTTTTGGAATGCCAAGCAAGGCTTCACCGGCAACCCTGCCGCTCTTCACGAGGGACCCACGATGCGCGCTCCAGCCAACCCCGCCAGGGTTTCTGCCCTGGCCATTCATCACCGCGCCCGCCTGCCGGCGCCACAGCCATGAATCAGCTGAAGGCCCTGGCCACCTACCTGCTCGCCCGCCAACTGGTACCCGCGGCACAGTTCCAGGCCCGCACCGAACAGCTTGACCTGCAACTGGCATGGGCCGAGACCGAACAGGGCCTGCACATGGGCGACCTGCATTACCGCGCCCTGTTCGACTTACACGACTTCAGCGGTTCCCCTGCCCGCCTCATGGCGTTGGCCGGCAGCTGGCTGGAGGTCCACGACCCGGACCGCCACCGCTTTGCGCTGGCGCGACCGAGCCTCACCGTGCAGGCCAAGGACCCGGCCAACGATCTGTTCGACGTGTCGTTGACCGTGGAATTCGTCGAGCCCCTCTACCTGGCCGAAGACGCCAGCGGCGAGATCGAGGTCTTCGACAGAACCTGGTCGTTCATCCCGTTCGACCTGTGGGTCGCGGAACAGGGCGAGCTGAGTATCCACCAGCCCCCGCTCTGAACCGTGCCCCTTCGTCCTGACCGCCCCGCGCAGGTCATGGACAACGCTTTCCCGGGCAACCCTGTCCGGGCAAACAGCGACCTGCTCGAGCAGGTCCTGCCCTCACCCCTTCAATATCCCGCTAAACGAGGCAACCTATGGCACTCGGTAAAATCAGCGTGAACAATCTCAACCTCGGCCAGGGCGCCGTCACCGAGATCGAACGCTACTTCCTCTTCATCGGCCCCGCCGCCAAGAACGTCGGCAAGCTGCTGCCCCTGAACACTGACAGCGACCTGGACGACCAACTGGGCGTGGCCGACAGCGACCTCAAGACCCAACTGCTCGCGGCCAAGGTCAACGGCGGCGACCGCTGGGCCTGCCTGGCCGCACCGATCGGCACCGAAGGCGACTGGGCAAGCGCCCTGGAACACGCCCAGCAACAGGGCTTCTCGGTCGAAGCCGTGGTCATCACCAAACCGGTGGCCACCGGCGCCGAACTGCTGGCCATGCACACTGCGGCCGAGCAACTGAACGCGGTCTATGGCCGTCGCGCATTCGTGCTGGCCGCGTCCGCCGGCATCCTGCCGGCCGCCACCTGGTCGGACTACCTCGCTGAGCAGAAGGCGATCACCAGCGGTGTTGCCGCGCCACGTGTCCTGGCAGTGCCGCAATTGCACGGCAACGACCTCGGCGTGCTGGCCGGGCGCCTGGCCAACGCGGCCTGGAGCGTCGCCGACACCCCGATGCGCGTGGCCAGCGGCCCTGTCCTGGGCCTGGGCGCGGTACCCCAGGACAAGGACGGCATCCCCCTGCCCTCGGCGATCCGCAGCGAGCTGGACAAGGCACGCTTCTCCGTGTCCCAGACCTATCCCGACTACGAGGGCGTGTACTGGGGCGACGCCAATCTGCTGGACACCGCGGCGAGCGACTTCCAGGTCCTGGAATACCTGCGCCTGGCCGACAAGGCCGCCCGCCAGGTACGCCCGCTGCTCATCCGTCGCATCGGCGACCGCCGTCTGAACAGCAGCCCGGCCAGCATGGCTGCCGCCACCAGCGCCCTGATGGCGCCGCTGCGCCGGATGGCCAAGGCGGTGAACTTCGCCGGTGAAGTGTTCCCTGGCGAGATCCAGCCGCCGAAGGATGGTGACCTGGTCATCGTCTGGAAGAGCCGCACCCAGGTGGAGGTGTTCATCCGCATCCGCCCGCACAACTGCCCCAAGGACATCACCGCGAACATCGCGCTGGACCTTTCCCAGGACAACCAGGAGTAACCCATGGCCAAGATCAGTGGCATGAACTTCGACATCAACGTGGGCGATCTGAAGGTCCACGTTGAGAACGCAACCCTCGACATCACCGACAACAGCGCCGTGGCGCACACCAAGGGCGTACCGGACGGCTGGGTCGCCGGCGACGTGGCCGCCAGCGGCGAGCTGGAGGTCGACACTACCAACTTCAACCTGATCATCGAGGCAGCCGCCAAGGCGGGCAGCTTCCGCCAGCTGGGCACCTTCGACCAGCTGTTCTACGCACGGACCCCGACCGACGAGATCCGAGTCGAGGCCTTCGGCTGCCGGTTCAAGATCTCCAGCCTGCTCAGCATCGATCCCAAGGGTGGCGAGAAGACCAAGCACAAGCTGCCGTTCGACGTCACCAGCCCGGACTTCATCCATATCAACGGCGTGCCGTACCTGTCCTTCGAAGAGGTCGAGGGCCTGATCTGATGGTGTGCCCATTCGACCGCGCCCAGGCCCTGGAACAACGCTGGCGTGATCTGGCGACCGCCGCCGCCCTGCAGCAGGGCGTGGCGACTGGGCCCAGCCTCAGCCACTGCGAAGACTGCGCCGACGAGATACCCGAGGCGCGCCGCGCCCTGGGCGGCAAGCGCCGCTGCGTCCCTTGCCAGCACCGGCACGAGCAGCGCCACTGAGCCTTCGCCGCTCCACGGCCGGACATGCGCCCGGCCGTTCCCCACCCCGCATCATTCTTTCCTACGGAGTAGTACCCCATGACCCAACGCACCGACATCACCCTGGAAATCGGCGAGCAGTCCCTGGAATTCGCCATCGATCCGGCGCTGATGACCAAGTACATCAACGCCCTGACCCCGTCCAACAAGGTCGCCCCGGCCAACAACCTGCTGGTCAACGCCATCAAGCTCGAGCACAAGGAACAGCTCAAGCCGCTGCTGGCCAACCCGATGACCGTCATCCAGCTGGCCGGCGCCCTGGTCGAGGAGTACGCCCCCACCGTCGAGGTCACCGTAAAAAAGCACTCGGCCACGCCGAACGACTGACCGAGGACGGCCTGGGCCAGTTGCTGGCCCTGACCGAACGCTGGCTGCCCGGTGCCCCGTCCACGCCCGAGAACCTGGGCACGGCCAAATGGCTGGAGGACGAGCACTGGCGGCGCATGGAAATCGCCATCGCCAACGGCATCGCCCGTGCATTCAACGGAAGCTGAGATCCCATGAGCGCAAACAACGCAACCAGCCGGCTGGACAAACTGCTCGATCTGACAAGCAAGATCGCCAAGCCCCTGGAGAAAATGAACGATGAGAGCGAGCAACTGACCAAGCACACGGACAGGCTCAAAGGCTCTCTGGGCGGCCTCTCCACCGCCCTGGGACCTGCCCTTGAAATGAACCGTGCCCTGGCGGACCTCAGCTCGCTCGGCGTGGCCGACAAGACCCTGGACCTGCTCAACAAGAAGGCCCTCAGCTTCTCCATCGCCTACGGCGAGAACGCCCGCGACTTCGTTGCCTCGGCATACAAGATCGAGGGAGCGATCAAGGGCTTGAGCGGCTCCCAGCTGGCCACCTTCACCTACACCAGCAGCGTGCTGGCCAAAGCCATCAAGTCCGACCAGAGCGTGATGGCCGACTATGTCGGCACGCTGTACAACCTGCAAAAGCAACAGGCCGACGCCATGGGCAAAGGCCTGTGGGTCAAGACACTGGGCGGACAGACCGCCCTCGCCGTCCAGCTGTTCCGCACCAGCGGCGCACAGATGGGCGAAGGCTTCAAGGCTGCCGGAGCCAGTGCCGCGGCAGCCGGTGTCGACCTGGCCGAACAGATGGCGGTGATCGGCAGCCTGTCGAGCACGATGCCAGGCAGCAAGGCCGGCGAGCTCTACAAGGCCTTCTTCGACAATGTCGAAGGCGCCGCGGACAAGCTCGGCATGAAGTTCACCAACGCCGATGGCCAGCTTCTGCCCATGCTGAAGATCCTGGAGAAGCTGCAAGGCAAGTACGGCGACCTCAGCGGCGCGGCGGCCGACGCCGACCTCGGCAAGGCGTTCGGCGGCGATGCCGCTCGCCTGATCGGTGCGCTGGCGCAGGACACCGATCGCTTCAAGACCAGCCTGGACAAACTGGGCAAGGTCCGCGGGCTCGAAGAAGCCGAGAAGATGGCCAAGGCCCTGGCCGACCCATGGCAGAAGTTCGCCGCGGCGATCAAGGCGGTACACATTGCCTTCGGCCAGGCGCTGATCCCCATCCTGCAGCCGATGATGACCCGTCTGACCGCCATCAGCACCACCCTGGTCCGCTGGATCAAGCTGTTCCCCAACATCACCCGAGTCATCGGCATCACTGCCCTGACCGTCGTCGGCATGGTCACCGCACTGAGCATACTGGGCACCCTGGTCACCCTGTCCCGGGTCACCGTGCTGGGCATGCAGGCCGCCTGGGCCTTGCTCAACCTGACCGGTTTGAGAAGCCTGGCCGTATTCGCCCTCCACTCCATCCAGTGCGTGCTGCTGGTGGGCCGCGTCCTGCTCATGACCGCCGTGCTGGGCGCCTTGCGCTTCGCCATGCTCGCCTGGCAGGCCGTGATCTGGCTGGTCAACGTGGCCATGTACGCGAACCCGATCGGCATGGTGGTCGCCGGCATCGCCGTACTGATCACGATCGTCGCCCTGGTCGTCAGGTACTGGGATGACCTCAAGGCGGCCCTGCTCGACAACGCGGCATTCCAGTGGGTCAGCGAGCAGTTCACCGCGCTGGGCGCGCTGTTCGGCTCGATGAGTGGCTGGGTCGACGTCGCCAAGTCAGCCTGGGACAGCATCAGCGGGATCTTCCGCAGCGCGCTGGACAGCCTGATCGAGATGCTCAACAAGATCCCGGGGGTGAACATCGAGACGCGCTTCGGCGAACTGCCGCAAGTACCGGCGATACCGCAACCGCCCCTGCAAGTCGTACCGACCACGTTCATGCCGATGGCGTTGACGCCAGCGGTCGATCAGGTCGCCCAACAGCGCCAGCGCATGGCCCAGACCGCACTCAACCTTTCGCCGGCCGGCCCGGCCAGTGTTCCCCAGGGAGGGCTGATGACCCAGATCCAGAACAGCACCCAGACCCAGGATCGGCGCATGCACGTCGAGAAGATCGAGATCAACACCAGCAAGGCCATGAGCCCGCTGGAGCTCGAACAGATGATGGACATGGCGGTGGGCTGATGAGCGACTACATCGACCTGCTGATTCACGACAACGACCTGGTCCTGGACCCTTCCCACCAACCGCTGCTGATCGAGGACCGCGCCAGCATCGCCCAGGACATCGCCCACATGATCCGCGACAGCGGCCTGCTGGTGACCCTGGTGGCCGAGCGCAGCCGACAACGACAGGCCGACTGCATCTTGCAGCTGGAGCTGCTGGTGGAGAACGACGAACGCCTGGTGCCCGGTACCGCGCGCATCCTCCAGGCGCGCCCTGGCCTGTACCGGGTCACGGCAAAAACCCTGAAATTCGGTGATATCGAGGTGTACCTGTGAGCGACATAGACTTTCGCCAGGCGCTGGCCGACGCCGGCATTCCAACCACTGAGGCCGCCCTGCACAAGGCCTGGGAGGCCGAGGTGGCCGCCCAGGGCAGCAAGCTCAGCAACACCAGCGCCTACTCGCCGTTCTGGCGCGTGGTCACGGCCCTGGTGACCAAGCCGGTGCTCTGGCTCGTCGGCTTCGTCAGCGACACCGTGCTGCCCAACTTCTTCGTCAAGACCGCCAGCGGCGCCTGGCTGGACAGCCTGGCCTGGGCAGTGAACATCGAACGCAAGGGCGCGACCAAGGCCCAGGGCCAACTGCTGTTCACCCGCGAGAACAGCGCCGGCGAACTGCGCTTGCGCGCCGGCGTGGTGGTCCAGTCGGCAGCGATCAACGGCCACGTCTACCAGTTGGCGACAACAGAGGACGCGGTGTTTGCCGATGGCCGCCTGCAGCTATCGGTGAAGGTACAGGCGCAGCAAGTCGGCAGCGGCTACAACCTGGCGCCCGGCTACTACGCCATCCTGCCCCAGCCGGTGCCCGGGATCGTCCAGGTGGTCAACGCCGACGGCTGGATGTCCTCCCCCGGCGCCGATCCCGAACCGGACGAGCAACTGCGCCTGCGCACCCGCAATCAGTTCAGCGCGGTCAACCAGTGGCACACCGACGCGGTCTACCGCGCGATGATCGCCGCCTTCCCCGGCGTGCGCCCCGACGGCGTGTACTTTCTCCACGATGCGCCGCGAGGGCCGGGCAGCGCCAATGCCTACGTGCTGTTCGACGCCGACGTGCCGGCCGAGTCTTACCTGAAGCAGATCAACAGCCATGTGCGCGACCAGGGCAACCACGGCCATGGCGACGACCTGCTGGTGATGGTCATGCCCGAGACCCGACACGACGTCGCGCTGAAGGTCTGGCCACGCGCCAACCTCACGGCGCAACGGCGCGAGGCCTTGCGCGAAGGGATCACCCAGTTCGTCCGCGCGGCATTTCGCGAAAGCAGCGCCAGTGATTACCAGCCAACCCTGACCCACCCGCAATCGCGCTTCTCGTTCAGCCGCCTGGCCGAGGAGCTGCACCTGGCCTTCGCCGATATCGAGTCGCTGCACTTCGCCAACGAGGACATCGTCTCCGAGCTGAGCGTCGCGCGTATCGCCAGCCTGCAGGTGGACCTCGCATGAGCCCGTTGAAACTGCCGTTCTGGCTCGCCGGGCCCGAGCTGACCCGGCTCAAGGATGCCGCGCAGGCCTGGTGGGGCAAGGTGATCGAGTGGCTGCGCTGGCCGTTGCTGCAGATGGACGCCGAACAGTGCCACCTCACCATTCTCGACCTGCTCGCCTGGCAGCGGGACATCACCCGCTACAGGGACGAGCCGGAGAGCCTGTACCGGCTACGGGTCAAGCATGCCTTCATCAATGCCGTCGACGCCGGTAGCACCGCAGGCCTCAAGCGCATCCTGCGCCGACTGGGCGTCGGCTATATCGAGATCGACGAACGCCTGGCAGACCGCGACTGGGACGTGGTGCTGCTGCGCCTTTCCGATTCGCAACTGTCGGAAAGCCCCGAATTGCTGCGGGTACTGATCCAGCAGTACGGCAGGACCTGTCGGCGCTACGACTTCGTCAGCATCACCCCCGTCACCCTGCGCCTCGCCGCAGTCGACTTCAACGACGACCAGCAGACCCTGGTCGCCACACTGTAGGAGCCCGCCGTGGCCAGAATCACTTTCGCGGGCGAAAGCCTGATCGCCCAGAAGCAGGGGGCCAAAGAAGTCCTGCAGATCACCCGCTTCATCTACGCCAACGTGCCCGGGCTCGACGCCAATGCGCCGATCGACCGCGCAGCCGCCAAGCCACCGGCCAACCAGATCGTGCATACCTACGACATCCCGCCGGGCAACAGTGGCTACGTGAACCCCAACCAGGTGGTCTACAGCTCGATGCTCGGCAGCGACATCGGCGACTTCGACTGGAACTGGCTGGGGCTCGAGAGCGCCGAGGGCGTGCTGTTCGCCGTGGCCTACCTGCCGTTGCAACAGAAGCGCCGCAACATCCCGCCGCAGCAAATCGGCAACAACGTCACCCGCAACATCCTGGTGGAGTACAGCGGCGCGCAGGAGCTGACCGGTATCACCATCGACGCCAGTACCTGGCAGCACGATTTCACCGTGCGCCTGAAGGGCATCGACGAACGCGAGCGCCTGAGCAATCGCGATATCTACGGGCGGGCCTGCTTCTTCGGCAATGGCCTGCGTTTCGAGAAAATCGGCGCCGCCTACCAACTGGCCGCCGGCGTGGCCTACCTGGAAGGCATTCACCTGGCGCTGGCCAAGGCCCAGGTCTTGGCAGCTCCCGGCGGTGCGACCCAGGTGTGGATGCGCCTCACGATGCGCCGTGAGCAGAACGACGTAGTCCCGGACTGGAAAGTGGTGTACGAGCCCGACCAGCGGGACTACCCGACCGATGACGGCTGGGTCTACTGCATCCAGCTGGCCGAGCTGACAGCCTCGGGCGAGATCATCGACCTGCGCACCGCCAAGCCGATCGCGGGGCCACTGGTCGAGCACTTTGCCAGCCGTCAATCGGTGGTCGACCTCGAGAACGGTACTACATCCGCCGGCAAGGCCCGACGCCTGACCGAGGCGCGCCAGATCGCGCTGCAGGGCGATATCGCCGGCCATGTGGACTTCGACGGCAGCAGCAACGTGGTGATGCAGGCGACGCTGCCAGACCTGGGCATCGCACCCGGGGCCTACTCAAAGGTGGTCATCAACGCCAAGGGCCAGGTCGTCGGCAACCAGGTGCTGCAACAGAACGACGTGCCGAACCTGGACTGGAGCAAGATCACCAGCGGCAAGCCTACTACGCTGGCGGGCTATGGCATCACCGATGGGATCAGACGCGGGCAGTATGGCCTGGGTGATGTCGCTTGGAATATCACCGGGGAAAGCGCAGACAACCTCATGGAAACGGGCTTCTACATGGGGGCGAGCATTCAAGGCGCTCCTGATGCCGGTTGGTGGTTCATCGAGAACATCCGTCATAACAACCTCTGGTGCCGGCAGGTCTGGCACTCATTTAACGACTCACGGCTCGCGACTCGGATTCAGAGAAATGGGGAGTGGGACAAAGAATTCATGACCCACTACCACACGGGAAACTTGAGCCCCCAAGCCATCGTACCGCCGGGCATGGTCATTCACTACGCCGCCGGAGCGCCGCCAGAGGGCTTTCTCAAAGCCAATGGCGCGGCCATTTCACGCGCCACCTACGCCAGACTCTTCGCGGTGCTTGGCACCTATTACGGAGCAGGTGACGGTGTGAGCACCTTCAACTTGCCCGATCTGCGGGGCGAGTTCATCCGCGGCGTCGATGATGGCCGTGGAGTAGACCCCGGTCGCGTGCTGGGCACCTGGCAGCCCCAAGACATTCAATCGCACGCTCACTCAATGCTATCCGGGAGCGGCAGTAACTGGATTGGCTGGGGGCGAGTGAACCTGGGGCTTGGCCAAGGTGCGGGGACCTTCGCAACGGATGCCGCCGGAGGCGCCGAGACCCGTCCGCGCAACATCGCGCTATTGACTTGCATCAAATACTGAGGTGCCGATGGAACAGAAGATCGTTTACCAGACTGACCGTCAGGGCCTGTATGTGGGGCCCGTCCACGCCGACCTTAGCCCATTGGAGAGCGGTGTTTTCTTAATCCCCGCGGGGTGCGTAGAGGCGCCCCCACCCGAAATCCCGGCGCATAAAGCCGCGCACTGGAACGGCCAGGCCTGGCAACTGGTTGACTACCATGATGGGCTGATCGTCTACAGCATCAAGACTGGGGAGCCTCGCACACTCACCGGCATGGAGCCGATCCCATCCGGTTACACACTCAAGCAGCCTGGGCCGGAGCAGGTCTGGAAAGACGGCGAGTGGGTGGACGACACCGCCGCCGTGCTGGCCAGGCTGTACCAGGACAAGCTGGCCGAGGTGAGCAACGGCTGCACCCAGTACCTGGACGGCGGCTATGACTCTGCGGCCCTGGGTGAGCAGCGCCATTACGGCAGCACGCTGGAAGACCAGGTAAACCTCACCAGCCTGGTGTTCAGCGGGCTGGACGGCGCCTACCCGTGTACCGGTAGCAATGGCGTGTCCCAGTACCTGGCACATACCCGCGAGCAATTGCTGCAGGTGAACAAGGACCTGGTGCAGTTCAAGCAGGCCGCGCTGCAACACGCCGACCAGCTCAAACGCGACGCCACCAAGGCACTGCAGGACAAGAAGCTCAAGGCCCTGCGCGCCATCCAGTGGACGGTGCCGGCATGAGCTGGGCGCCTGTCGCCATGCGCTGGCCGAGCGAAGCGACACGCTGGATGGAGCAGTTGGACGCGGCCAAGACCCTGGCCGGCAGCGAGCTGGCCAGCACCGGCCAGCGCCTGGCCGGCCTGCAGGGGTTGGCGACCACCAACCCCGGCCCGGTCGGCGAGGCAGCCCAGGGCGCGATCGCGGCCGGGCGCCGGGCCCTGGCCGAACAGCTCGGCGAAGTCCCCGCCTGCCTGGTGGTCACCCCCTTCCAGAGCGGTATCGGCCAGGGACGCGGTTACCAGCACTTCCTGTCGGCGCCCAACCTGCTGCAACAACTCGCCGACAAGCTGACCGATGGCACCGACGCCGCTCGCCCCCAGGGCGACTTGCATGCGCTGTGCCTGCTGTTCCTGGGGACCCGCTACGAACAGCTGGCGGCCGGGCTGGCGCGCTTCAACGCGTTGCTGCCCATGCCCGAACTGGTCCGTGCACAGCGCCGCGCCGAACACCTGGTCAAGCTCGAAACCGAGAAGTGGCAGATTCCCCAGTCCGCCCCCCTGCCCCGCTGGGCATCGCTGCCCCTGGAGCGCTGCACGGTGCTCAAGGCCGCGCAGCAGTCGATCGCCGGGCAGGTCGCCGTGCTGGAAAGCTACGCCGCCGACAGTGCACCAATGGCCGACCTCGCCGCCCTGGCCAGCCGCAAGGCCGCCCAGCAACAGGCACGCGACCAGCGCCTGGCCGAGCTGCGCCAATCGCTGGAGGGCGGCCAGGCCGACAGCACGTTGCGCGCCCGCCTGCTCGGCCCGGGCGACGCCACGCAACTGCGGCGGATGCTGCTCGAAGGCGAGTCGCCGGGGCACGAGTGGGTGACGAGCGCCGGAGTGATCCTGGTCGGCTCGCAGCAAGGCCTGAGCTTCGTTCGTGAAATGGTGGGTTTATGACGCAACTACTGCTCGACGGCCAGCCCGTCGAAGGCAAGACCCTGAAGGTCACCGGCAACCTGCGTATCGAGTCCGAGGACCTGTCCGGCCAGACCAGCAACACCGAGAAGGCGCACAAGGGCTTCAAGCCCAAGACCCTCACGGTCACCCTGACCATCCCCTACGCCGACAGCGCCTGGCTGCGCAACCTCATGCGCCTGGCCGAGGCGACGCAGAGCGGCGGCCAGCTCAAGACCTATCGCATCGTCAATGACACGGCGCAGGCCCTGGGCATGCGCCAGGTGCAGTTCGCCGACAGCGTCAGTGCCCGGGAAGATGACTCGCTGGCCTGCTGGCGGGTGCAGTTCGGCCTTTGCGAGAAGAAGTCCAACCCGGAGAAGGTCGAGAAACGCCGCGCCAGGAAACCGGTCAAGGCCCAGACCGGGCCCGGCGCCGCGGTGGCGGCAGAGGAGGACGAGCAAGACCAGGACGCGCCGCTGACAGGTTTCGAGACCTTGCTGAAAAAGCTCGACGACTGGATAGGGGACGACAAATGAAGCTCCACCAGTTACTGAGCGTGAACGGCGTCGGCTATGACCTGGTCAAGGCCGACGTGCGCCTGGAGCTGCGCAACCCAGGACGGGCGACCTTCACCGTCCAGGCCGAGACCGCGCTCAAGGGCCTGGTCACACTCGACATCGGCTACAACGACAGTCCCCTGCAGCGGCATTTCATCGGCTACGTGGAGCGCTGCACCGCAGCCAACAGCAAGCAGCAGGTGCTGTTCTGCCGCGAGCTGGCGGCGATCCTGGGCAAGCCGCTGCCGATGAACCTGCGCCATGTCGACCTGCGCGGCGTGCTCGCCCAGGTCGCGCAGCACACCGGCCTGCGCTTTCGTGTCCCCGAACGGCCCTACGCCGCGACCCGGGCACCGTTCTTCTACAGCCTGGGCACAGGCGTGCAGGTGATGGAGAGCCTGGCCGAGGTGTTCGCCATCGAGGACTTCGTCTGGCAACAGCAGGGCAATGGCGAGGTGTACGTCGGCAGTTGGGCAGACAGCTACTTCGCAGCACGCACCGCCCTGCAACTGCCCGTGGAGCTGTTCGACCACTACCAGGGCAACCGCAGCGCCAGCATCGCCGCCCTGCCCGGGCTGCGTCCTGGCGCCATGATCAACCAGGGCGAGCGGGTGACCCACGTCGCGCTCGCCGACAACCAGATGGCCATCCGATGGAAGACGCAATCCGCCGCGCCGTAGAGCGCCAGTTCCCCGAGATCACCGGGGGTTACCACCTGCCACGTTTCGGCCGTGTGGTCGGCGTGCCGGACGCCCCTGCCACACCTGGACTGTGCGACGACTTTCGCCCGCGCTTCGGCGTCGACGTCCAGGTGCTGCGGGCGGACGGCGAGCCGGACCCGGCACTGCCGGTGTTCACCAGCCTGCCCCTGCCGGCGCCAATGGGCGGCCAGGAACGTGGCATGTTCGGCTTCCCCGAGGAGGGGACAACCGTGGTCGTGTCGTTCGCCTACGGCCTGCCGCACAAGCCGTTCATCCAGCAGATCCTGCCCCATGGGCTCAGCCTGCCCCAGGTGCCGAAAGGCGACCTGGTCTGGCAGCACAGCGAGGCCTGCCAGCAACGCGTCGATGCCGACGGCAACTGGTTGCGCCAGACCGACGGCAGGATCCGCGACCAGGCGACCGAGCGCGAAGTGGAAGCGCTGAGCAACACCGAGCAGTTCCAGAGCCACACACGCAACGTCGACGATCACTCGAGCGAAACGGTGGGCGGCGTGAAACGGCTCGAGGCGCTGGGTGCGCTGAAACTGCTGTCGGGAGGATCCACGAGCCTGGCCGCTGTCGATGACCTGCACCTGGCCACCGGCCGCGACCTCAACCTGGTGGTGGCGCAGAAGCTCAACGCGGCCATGGGCGGCGACGTCCAAGAACGGGTCGAGGGCCTGCGCGACAGCGTGGCCAGGATCAGCCAGCGCCTGCAGGCGCCAAAGACCTGGCTAGGCTCCGAGGGGGTGAACGTCCTGCAAGTGCTGTGCGACCTGCTCGACCTGGTGCAAGCCATGAACACCGAGCTGGCCACCCACGTGCACGGTCCAACGCCACCGCCGGGCAACGCGGCGGCCTTCAGCGCTGCCGCGGCCCAGGCGCAACTGCTCGGGCTCAGCTTGAAGCCGATCACCCTGTGACCAGGCGCTGCCGGGACGTGGCATCAGGTGAGCAGCGGCGCACCTGACTGTCAGCAGACTTGGATTTAACTCACCTGTCACCCCGCGCAAGCTAAGCGCTTTTCCGTGGACAGGAGCCGCCCCATGACGCAACAAGCCCCACGCCCCAAGGCCATCGCCACCGTGCAGGTGGATACCGCCGAGGTCATCGTCACCGAATGGCGCTTCGCCCCCGGCGCCGAGACCGGCCATCACCTGCACGGCCACGACTACGTGGTGGTGCCGATGACCGATGGAATGCTGTTGCTGGAAACGCCAGAAGGCGAGAAGCACGCCCCACTGGTGGCCGGCCGCAGCTATTTCCGCAAGGCCGGTGTCGAGCACAACGTGGTCAATGCCTGCGACCACGAAGTCGTGTTCATCGAGACCGAACTGAAATAACCCTTCCTCCCCTGCGCAACTCGCTTGCCCCGCCCTTGCCGGATTGATCCGACAAGGGCGGACCTCTACACTCCTCCCTGCTTGAACCGGGATAACCGAAGCACTGCCTCGAAACCCGATGGACCTGACCACTGCCGGTCAACCGTCGGGACTAATGGGTCCGGACCTTGGCCGGCCCGTTTATCGGAGGCAACACATGACCCCGCGTATCTGGCTGCTGGCCCTGGCGACGTTCGTCACGGGCATGGCGGAAAACATCACCGTCGGCATCCTGCCGTCCCTGGCCGATGGCCTGGCCGTACCGCTCGGCATCGCCGGGCAACTGACCACGGTGTTCTCCCTGAGCTTCGCGCTCGCCGCCCCCTTCTCCCCCCTGCTCACCACCCGTTTCCCGTTACGTCGACTGCTTTGCATCGCACTGGCCCTGTTCGCCCTGTGCAACCTCGCCGCGGCCCTCGCGCCCGGCTACACCGCGTTGCTGTGCGCCCGCGTCGGCATGGCCGCGACCAGCGCCCTGACCTGCCTGAGCTGCACCCTGATGGCCACGCGCATGGTCCCCGAAGCCCTGCGCGGCCGCGCCATCGGGGTGATCTTCATGGGCATCTGCAGCTCGCTGGTGCTAGGCGTGCCTGCCGGCATGCTGCTGTGCGATGTCCTGGGCTGGCGCGGCGTCTTCGTCGGGCTGAGCCTGCTGGCATTGGCCGTGCTGCTGATTGCCTGGCTGGGCCTGGAACAATCGCAGAGCAGCGAGCACATCGCCCTGGGCAGCTACCTGCGCCATCTGCGCAATGGCCGCCTGCTGGCGGCCCAGGGCGTATCGCTGCTGATGATCGCAGGACACTTCAGCGTGTTCGCCTACCTGGCGCCTTACGCCCGGCAAGTCGCCGATGTGCCGGCGCACTGGCTGGCCGCGCTGTTCGCTGCATTCGGCATCGCCGGGGTGTCGGGCGGCTACGTCGGTGGCTGGATGGCGGACCGGCTCGGCGCGGGCAAGTCCATCGTCCTGGCGCCCTTGCTGTACCTTGCCAGCCTGCTGGTGCTGCCGTTCTGCACAGGTACACCCTGGCTGTTCCTGGCGCTGATGATGCTCTGGGGCGCACTGAGCTGGACCACCTCGCCGGTGGTGCAGAACTTCCTCGCCGCCCGTGGCCCGGACACCTTCCCGGCGGGCATGAGCCTGAACATGTCGGCCATGCACCTGGGCGTCGGCCTGGGGTCGGCCATCGGCGGCGTGGTGATCAGTGCCGCGTCACTCGCGGCCACGCCTTGGGCGGGTGCGGCGCTGACGGCAGTGGCCGCTGGACTAGCGCTCTGCTGCGCCCGCCCGCCGACCGCGCGAGGCTTCAATGAGCCTGGGGTGGCATAGCGGCAACCTGTTCCTGTTCGAACGCCTCGGCAAGAAAGTCGATCAGCTTGCGCACGGCGGGCATCAGCCCACGGCGCGAAGGGAACAGCGCCACCACCTCGCCCTCTCGCGGTGCCCAGCCATCGAGCACGTGGACCAACCGGCCGCTGGCGAGATCGGCGCTGACGGCCTCCTCCGGCAGCAGTACCACTCCCACACCGGCCAGGGCGCCTTCACGCAGCACGGCCAGGTCGTCCGACACGATCCTCGGCCGGAATGGCACCGACACCTCGGCGTCCTGCGGCCCTGCCAGCAACCAGGTGTAGTCCTGCACAGTGATGCCCCAGCACAGGCTCGGCAGCGCCTGCAACTGCGCCGGCGCCTGTGGCCGACCATGGGCGGCCAGCAGCTCCGGCGACGCCACCAGGCACTGCCGGCTCGGCCCCAGCCGACGCATGATCAGCTCGCTGCTCTGCAGCGGTTGCTGGTGCACGCTGAGCACCAGGTCGAAACCTTCGCCGATCACATCGACGCGGCGGTTGTAGCTCTTGACCAGCAGTTCGACCACCGGGCATTGCGCCATGAAACGCGCCAACATCGGCGCCAGGCGCGAGTCGAGCAGCGCCGTGCTGCTGGCCAGGCGCACGATGCCCCGGGGTTCGGCGCGGTTGCGTTCCACCGCGTCTTCGGCGGCAATTGCCTGCTCAAGCATGCCCAGGCAATGCCGGTAGTACTCCAGGCCCACTTCGGTGACCTGGAACTGGCGCGTCGAACGCTGGATCAGGCGTACGCCCAGCCGTTCCTCGAGCTTGGCCACACGCCGGCTCAGGCGCGACTTGGGCAGGTCGAGGATGCGCCCTGCGGGCGCGAAGCCGCCATGTTCCACCACCTTGGCGTAGAGGTACAGGTCGTTCAGGTCAAACATGGGCAGCACTCGCGTTCGGCTCACTGCGGCATCATCCATCATTCCTCGAGGATCGTCACAGTGGCAGCGCTGCGCCAACCAGAAACAGGTGATCAATGGGGAGCGTCCACTGCCGCGTCGCCGCAGCAGCGAACCCGGGCCCCGTCACCAGGGCCCGGGGATAGCGTCACTTGTTCAGCTTGCTGAAGCTGGTCATCAGGTTGCGGTAGTCCGGGATGTGGTTGGAGAACAGCGTGCCCAACCCTTCGATGTCGTTGCGCCAGTCGCGATGCAGCTCGCAGGCCACGCCGAACCAGGTCATCAGCTGTGCGCCGGCAGCTTCCATGCGGCGCCAGGCCGAGTCACGGGTCAGTTCGTTGAAGGTGCCGGAGGCGTCGGTGACGACGAACACCTCGAAACCCTCCTCCAGTGCCGACAGCGCCGGGAAGGCCACGCACACCTCGGTGACCACGCCGGCGATGATCAGCTGTTTCTTGCCGGTGGCCTTCACCGCCTTGACGAAGTCTTCGTTGTCCCAGGCGTTGATGTTGCCCGGGCGGGCGATGTAGGGCGCCTCGGGGAACTGCTCCTTGAGCTCGGGCACCAGCGGCCCGTTGGGGCCGTTCTCGAAGCTGGTGGTGAGGATGGTCGGCAGCTTGAAGTACTTGGCCAGGTCCGACAGTGCCAGCACATTGTTCTTGAAGCGGTCCGGCTCGATGTCGCGCACCAGCGACAGCAGCCCGGTCTGGTGGTCGACCAGCAGGACTGCAGCGTCGTTCTTGTCCAGGCGCTTGTATTGGAATGCCATGGTGGATCTCCTTGCGTGGATTGCAGTGCGTGCATGAAGCGAAAGGTTCAGTTGCGTTGCGAATCGAGTAGCTCGTGTTCGGTGGCCACGGCCTGGGCCTTGGCATAGCTCTCGATCAGCAGCTGGTAATGCGGGAACACCGCGCTGTAGGCCTCGGCCCACTGGGCGGCATCGGGACGGTTCCAGGTACGCTGGACTTCGGAACAGACCGCCGCGGTATCCATGGGTACCACCCCGGCCTGGACCACCCGCGCCAAGGTCACTTCCTGGGCCATCTTGGAGTACGTGCCTGACGCGTCGATGACAGCGAACACCTGGTAACCGGCAGCCACTGCGCTGATGCTGGGGAAGGCCATGCACACGCTGGTGATGGTGCCGGCGATGATCAGTTGCTTGCGTCCGGTAGCCTTCACCGCAGCGACGAACTCGGGGTTGTCCCAGGCGTTGATCTCGCCCTTGCGCGCCACGTAGCGGGCATGAGGCGCAGCCTCGTGGATTTCCGGGATCAGCGGGCCGTTGGGGCCTTGGGGTACCGAGGCGGTGGTGATGACCGGGATCTTCGCCAGACTGGCGACCTTGGCCAGGGTGATGGCATTGGCCCGTAGCTCGGTCATGGGCATGTCCTTGACGGTCTGGAACAGGCCGCTCTGGTGGTCGATCAACAGCATCGCGACATTGTCGGGGTCGATCCGTGCGATCTGGCCGTCGAAGTTGGCTGCTTGCGAGATAGGGCTCATCGTTCTCTCCTCTCGTTTCGAGAACCGGCCGTCCTGGCCGTTGCGGTCGGGCGCGCCCCACAGGTTCCGTAGTGGGGATTATCAGAGTAGGCAACACTCACCAGGCCAGGCGACCGTCAGTCGGTAACCTCGGGGGAGTCGGTGGGTGTCGAGCTGAACCCGCGCGGGCCATGGCCGGGCGGGCGACAGCGCTAACGGTAGAGGCGAGAGACGGGGACCGGTAGGTCCATGGGTGAACCCTCAGCGTTGCACTGGAGGAACGATGCAGGCGCGCCATTGGTTCACGAAATCCTGAACTGATTATTTGTCCGCGCCGATTTGACGCCCCGCCCGCCCCCACCAGAATCGCTTCACCATAATCACAATAACCGTGAGGCCACTCCCGTGGACCATACCCTCCAGGTACGACAGGCCGCCGCCGACCTCGTCGCCGCCTTCGCCAGCAACGACACCGCCCGCTACTTCGCCTGCTTCAGCGAAGACGCCACGTTCCTTTTCCATACCTTGGCGCAGCCGCTGCTGTCGCGCCGCGCCTATGAAGCGCTGTGGGCCACCTGGCAGGCCGAAGGCTTCGCCGTGCTCGACTGCGTCTCCAGCAACGCCCAGGTGAGCCTGCAGGGCGACGTGGCGATCTTCCTCCACGACGTGGCCACGCGCCTGCGCATCGGCGGCGAGGAACTGGCCGTGAACGAGCGCGAGACCATCGTCTGGCGCCGCCATGGCGAACGCTGGCTGGCCTGTCACGAACACCTGTCGGTGGTATCCCCGAGCTGATTTCCCGCGGCCCTGCCGCACTGCCAACGCACCCACAACAAGGCCGCCCGACGGCCGACAACATTCGCGCTGGAGCACCACCATGAGCCACTCGAGCAGTATCGAGACCAATGGCGTCGAACAGATCCCCGACGATCAACGCGACGCCACCCCGCTGGACCTGTTCCGCCTGATCTTCGGCGGCGCCAACACTTTCGCCACCGCCGTGCTCGGCAGTTTCCCGGTGCTGTTCGGCCTGTCGTTCCAGGCCGGCGTCTGGGCGATCCTGCTAGGGGTCGGCGTGGGCGCGCTGATCCTCGCGCCCATGGGCCTGTTCGGCGCGCTCAACGGCACCAACAACGCGGTATCGTCTGGTGCGCACTTCGGCGTGCACGGGCGCATCGTCGGCTCGTTCCTGTCGCTGCTCACCGCCGTGGCGTTCTTCTCGCTGTCGGTGTGGAGCTCGGGCGACGCCCTGGTCGGCGGCGCCAAGCGCCTGGTGGGCCTGGCGGAAAGCGACCTGACCCTGGGCCTGGCCTACGGCCTGTTCGCCGTGCTGGTGCTGGTGGTGTGCATCTTCGGCTTCCGCTTCATGCTGTGGGTCAACAAGATCGCGGTGTGGGCCTCGAGCCTGCTGTTCCTGCTCGGCATCCTCGCCTTCGCCGGGCCGTTCGACGCAAGCTTCGCCGGCAGCGTCAACCTCGGCCAGCCAGGTTTCTGGGCGGCCTTCGTCGGCGCGGCGATCCTGGCCATGAGCAACCCGGTGTCGTTCGGCGCCTTCCTCGGCGACTGGTCGCGCTACATCCCCCGCGCCACGCCGAAGTCACGGATCATGCTGGCGGTGATCGCCGCCCAGGGCGCGACGTTGATTCCATTCCTGTTCGGCCTGTGCACCGCCACCCTGGTGGCCATCCAGGCACCGGACTACATCGCGGCGAACAACTACGTCGGCGGCCTGCTGGCGATCTCGCCGGGCTGGTTCTTCCTGCCGGTGTGCCTGATCGCGGTGATCGGCGGCATGTCCACCGGCACCACGGCGCTCTATGGCACCGGCCTGGACATGTCCAGCGTGTTCCCGCGCCTGCTCAGCCGCGCCGCCGCCACCTTGCTGATCGGCGTACTGGCGATCGGCTTCATCTTCGTCGGCCGCTTCACCTTCAACCTGGTGCAGAGCGTGTCGACCTTCGCCGTGCTGATCATCACCTGCACCAGCCCGTGGATGGTGATCATGATCCTCGGCCTGATCACCCGCCGCGGCTTCTACCACGCCGACGACCTGCAAGTGTTCACCCGCGGCCAGCGCGGCGGCCACTACTGGTTCGAGCATGGCTGGAACTGGCGCGGCATGGGCGCCTGGATCCCCAGCGCCGCCATCGGCCTGTGCTTCGTCAACCTGCCGGGGCAGTTCGTCGGCCCACTGGGCGAACTGGCCGGCGGCATCGACCTGAGCCTGCCGGTGACCCTTGGCATCGCCGGTGTGCTGTACCTGATCCTGCTCAACCTGTTCCCCGAACCTGCTGGAGTGTATGGCCCGCTGGGCCCGCGCTGGGTCCGTTGCGCCAGCACGCCCATCCAACCCGTGACCACCGCCGAAATGGCCTGACTGGAACCTGCTCATGACCACTGCTCACTACATCGACGGCCGCTGGGTCGAAGGCCAGGGCAACGACTGCATCGTTGTCCACAACCCTGCCGACGGCCGGCCATTCGCCGAGTTGCTGGCCGCCAGCACCGTCCAGGTCGACCAGGCCGTGGCCACGGCCCGTCGCGCCCTGCCGTCCTGGGCCCGTGTCTCGCCCGGCACTCGGGCCGCTTACCTGCGCGGATTCGCCGAACAGCTCGGCCAGCGCCGCGACGCACTGATCGCCCTGCAGATGCGCAACAACGGCAAGCCGCGCCACGAGGCCGAGATCGACCTGGACGACGCCATCGCCACCTTCGCCTACTACGCCGAACTGGCCGAGCAGTTGCCGGCCCAGAACCGCGACGTGCCCCTGGCCGTGCCAGGCTTCACTGCCCGGACCCGCCTGGAGCCGGTGGGCGTGGTCGGCCTGATCGTACCGTGGAACTTCCCGCTGGTGACCAGTGCCTGGAAACTCGCCCCGGCCCTGGCCGCCGGCTGCACGGTGGTGCTCAAGCCCTCGGAAGTGACCCCGCTGATCGAGCAGGCCTACGGCCAGATCGCCGATACCCTCGGCCTGCCGGCCGGGGTGCTGAACATCGTCAACGGCAAGGCCGAGACCGGCGCTGCGCTGAGCAATCACAACGGCCTGGACAAGCTGTCGTTCACCGGCAGCAACAACGTCGGCAGCCAGGTGATGCGCAGCGCCTCGACACTGTGCCGGCCGGTGACCCTGGAACTGGGCGGCAAGTCGGCGATCGTGGTATTCGACGACTGCGACCCGGACCAGGCGGTGGAGTGGATCGTCGCCGGTATCACCTGGAACGCCGGGCAGATGTGCTCGGCCACCTCGCGCCTGCTGGTGCAGGACGGCATTGCCGACGCACTGCTGCCGCGCCTGCAGGTGGCCTTGGAAAAGCTGCGGGTGGGCAGCCCGCTGACCGAGGACGTCGACATGGGGCCGCTGACCAGCCAGGCGCAATGGTTGAAAGTCGCCAGCTACTTCGCCACGGCCCGTGAGGAAGGCTTGCAGTGCCTGACCGGCGGCAAGGCCCTGGACCGCGATGGCTGGTTCGTCAACCCGACGCTGTATGCCGATGTACCGAAGGACAGCCGCCTGTGGAGCGAGGAAATCTTCGGCCCGGTGCTGTGCGCGCGTCGCTTCGCCAGCGAGGCAGAGGCCATTGCCGAGGCCAACGACAGTCGCTTCGGGCTGGTCGCCACGGTCTGCTCCGCCGATCTGGAGCGCGCCGAGCGCGTGGCTGATGCGCTGGAAGTCGGGCATGTGTGGATCAACTCGGTGCAGGCGGTGTTCGTCGAGACCTCGTGGGGCGGGACCAAGGGCAGCGGGATCGGGCGGGAACTTGGGCCCTGGGGGTTGGCGGGGTATCAGTCGGTGAAGCATGTGACGCGGTGTCTGGGGTGATTGGGGATCATTCCTTTCGCCGCTCTCGGGGGGGGCTGGTAGGGGTTCGCCGAGGCTTTTGCAGTGCCTGTGGGATCGAGCGCCGCCCGCGCGGCGCATCGCTGGCTGGCGCCAGCTCCCACATTTGTTTCGGGCCAGTCTCTTCTGTGCCATCACCTGGTCCGCCTTGTTGGCTCGACGAAACAGATGTGGGGGCTGATGCCAGCCAGCGAAGCGATTTCGACTGTGGGAGCTGGCGCCAGCCAGCGAGGCGATTTCGGCTGTGGGAGCTGGCGCCAGCCAGCGAGGCGCCGCGCGGGCGGCGCTCGGTCTCACAGCCGCTGAAAGAGCCTGCCTATCCAATGAGTTGCCTGGCACTATGCCGGCTCGCCAGGCCTCCCACTCTCCTGCAACAACACCATGCTCTGCGGCGACGACAGCGCGATACCCTCATCACGCAAGCGGCCAAGGATAGTGAACAGCAGGTCGCTACGGGTACTCGACACCTGCCGTGGCGAACCCACATAGCCACTCACGCCGATCACCATGCCACTGGCGGTCAGGTCCTTGAAACTCACGGAACTGGCCGGCGCATCGAGGATGTTGTCGTGTTCCTTGTACGCCGCCAACAGCACCTCGCGCACTCGGCTGGCATCGGTCTCCAGGGGCAGGGTCAGGGTGATGCCAACCACGCCCAGGGCGTTGGCCATGGTCACGTTGCGCACATTCTGGGAGATGAACTGCGAATTCGGCACGATCACCGTCGAGCGGTCGGACATCTGGATTTCGGTAGCCCGTACGTTGATTCGCCGGATATCCCCCTCGACCCCGGCCAGGCTGACCCAGTCGCCAACCTTGACCGGACGCTCGGTGAGCAGGATCAAGCCGGAAATGAAGTTCTGCACGATCTGCTGCAGGCCGAAACCGATACCCACCGACAGCGCACTGACCACCCAGGTCAGGCTGGTCAGGTTGATGTGCAGGGTCGACATCACCAGCATGGCCAGGAATATGAACCCGAGGTAACCGACCAGGGTCACCAGCGAGGCGCGCATGCCGGCATCCATGTCGGTCTCCGGCAGCAGGCGCTCGCTCAGCCAGCGCTTGACCACTCGGATGGCGAACCAGCCACCGATGAACATCGCCACCGCCACGAGGATGTCCTGGGGCACGATATTGAGGTTGCCGAGTACCTTGCCGCCACTGCCGTCCCAGTCCGCCAGGCTCAGCAGCAGCTCGCCCGGGCTGGTGCCCGACGGCATGAAGATCAGCAGCGCGGCGCCGAACAGCAACAGGGTGCGGCCGATGCCGGCGAGGATGGTGCTGGCCTGCGCCTGGTGGCGCTGCTGCAGGCCCAAGGCCGAGGCCAGTGCCAGGCCACCGGGCTGGCGCGGCGACAGCAGGGTCTCGCAGAGATCGCCGAAGAAGGTGACCAGCAGGTAGGCGCAGGTGATGACCATGCTCACCCACAGCAGCTTGGCGGTGAGGAAGTAGGACAAGGTGAGATAGCCCGCAAGCAGCGTCAGCAGGATCAGCCCCACCCACACCACGATCACGAACGGAATCAGGCCGGCCAGCCCCCCGGGGCGCTCCAGCTCATGCTTGCGCAGGGTACGGCGATAGCGCACCAGCGCAGCGACGAACAGCAGCGACACCACCAGGGCGATCACGCCGTTGGTGGCCAGGGTCAGCGCCAGGCTGGTGCCGATCACGCTGTTGATACGCTCCTGGGTCAGCAGCACCATCAGCACCAGCGCCAGCGCCTTGGGGAACCAGCCCAGGGCGCTGGCAACTTCATCAGGAATGGCCGGCAGGCGCCAGGACGGGCGCTGCAGCATCAGCATCGCGCGGCCCAGCCCAGAAATGAAGGCACTGAGCACCACCAGGGCCAGTACATGGTTGGTCAGGCTGGCGATGTCCGAGCCCAGTTCGGCGGTACTCTCCAACCCCAGGCGTACCAGCGACACGGAACCGGCAATGGTGCCCAGGGTGGCCAGGCTGACGCTCAGGGCCAGAGCGCTGCGGCGCAGCCGGCCCTCGGGTAGCCAGCGCACCATGGCATCGGCAAGCAGGCGTTCGAGCACGCGCCGTACCAGGGTCCAGACCAGCACCGCGGCTACCAGGGCAGTGAGGAACCACCAACGGTGCTCGGCGCCGAGGGCACTGGACAGTGCAGCCGACGCCTCGCGGCGCAACTCGCTCAGACGCGCCACGTCTTCGTCGGTGGGGCGGATCAGGCTCGACCAGAACGCAGGGCTCAACGGACTGGCAGCACGGCTGGTGATCTGCGAGTTGAACAGGCTGCGGCGCAGGTTGACGATTTGCGTGGACAGATCGCGAGCCGATTGAGTCAGCTCGGCCGCCTCCTTCTGCTCGGCGAGCACCGTGTTCTTTTCATCGCTGAGCTGCTGACGCTGGCGCGTCAGGCTTTCGGCCTCGTCCGGCTGCACCGGGCCGAACACCTTGAGCTGATCGTCCAGCCGTTCGACATCGGCGGCGCGCTGGGTCGCCAGCACATCGGCCTGGCGCTGCACCTGCAGAGCCGACTGACGCAGTTGCGCGAGCAGGTCGTCATTGGCATTGGCGGTAACGCCCTGGCGGATCTGGTCGAGATGCGCGCTCAACTGCTCCAGGCTGGCGTCTTCATCCAGCACCTGTTGCTCGGCCACCGCCAGACGCGATACCGGCGCGACAGGCGCAGCCCAGGCCGGTACGGCCACCCACAGCAACAGGGCCAGAATCCCCGCGTAAAATCGGTCAAGGCTGACACGCCTCATCGAATGTTCCTCTATACAACTCGACAGGGCGGAAATTCTACGCGTTCCTCGACGTCAGGAGGGCGCCGTTTCTCGGGCCAGCAACTGGCGCTTGCGCTCCACGCCCCAGCGGTAACCGCTGAGATCACCGTCGCGACGTACCACCCGGTGGCAGGGGATGGCCACCGCCAGGCTGTTGGCCGCGCAGGCCTGGGCCACGGCGCGCACGGCCCTGGGCGCGCCGATGCGCTCGGCGATGTCGGTGTAGCTGACCCGGCTGCCGGCCGGCACTTCGCGCAAGGCCTGCCAGACCCGCTCCTGGAACGCCGTGCCCTGCACATCCAGCGGCAACGCCAGGCCCAGCGCCGGGGCCTCGACGAAACCGATCACCTCGGCGACCAGGCGTTCGAAACCGGCGTCACCGCCGATCAGGTGGGCCTTGGGGAATTTGTCCTGCAAGTCCTGCAACAACGGCTCGGGCTCGTCGCCCAGCAGGATGGCGCAGATGCCTCGTTCGCTCTGCGCCACCAGGATTGCCCCCAGCGAACATTGGGCCAGAGCGAAGCGGATGGTCGCCCCCTGGCCTCCGGCGCGGTACTCCCGCGGACGCATGCCCAGGCGCGCATCAGCGCTCTCGTAGAAACGGCTGTTGGAGTTGTAGCCCGCCTCGTAGATCGCCTCGGTAACGCTGGTGCCGGTATCCAACTGCTCACGCAGGCGCCGGGCACGATAGGCCGAGGCATAGGCCTTGGGCGTGAGGCCGGTCTCGGCCTTGAACAGGCGATGCAGGTGGAACGGGCTGACATTCAGCTCGGCGCCCAGTTGGTCGAGGTTTGCCACACTGTCACTGGCCTCGATCAGGCGACAGGCACGGGCCACCAGCTCGATGCGCCGAGTGCCCTGTCTGGCCCCGCAACGCTTGCAGGCGCGATAACCGGCCGCTTCGGCAGCGGCGCTATCGCTGAAGAATTCGACGTTCTCGCGCTTGGCCAGGCGCGACGTACAGGCGGGCTGACAGTACACGCCGGTGGTGCGCACGGCATAGACGAAATGGCCAGTGGCGGCCTGGTCGCGAGCCTGCACGGCGTGCCAGCGCTCGGCGTCGGTGGTGTAGTTCGGGGCGGTGTTCATGGGCCTCTCCTGAAGTTCGCTGTGATCAGCCTGGCAGGGCTGGCGCCGTGCAGAACTCCGAATCTTGCGTTGTTTTCAACGACCTCATCGCGGGGCAAGCCCGCTTCCACGAATGCCCCGGTATCAGGGGCTGTCACGCCCGCCACAGATACCAGGCAGCCACCGTCCGGTAGGGGCTCCAGGCCATCCCCAGCGTGCGCATCTGTCCGGGTGTCGGGGCTTTATCCAGCCCTTTGAGGCGTCGATAGCCTTCACGTACGCCAAAATCATCCACCGGCAGGATATCCGAACGTTCAAGGCTGTAGATCAACAGCATCTCCACCGTCCAGCGCCCTACCCCGCGCAAGGCCACCAGCCGCGCCACCAACGCTTCGTCGTCCAGCGCCAGGGCCTGCGCTCGGCTGGGCACGCTGCCTTCGAGGGTGGCCTGGGCGATACCGTACAACGTTGTTGTCTTGCTTGCGGAAAACCCACAGGCGCGCATCGTTTCCGGCGTTATCGCCAGCAACTGTGCTGGCGTGGGAAATGCCGCCCCGGGAAACAACGCCAGCAACCGGCCGAGAATCGCCTCGGCCGCCCGGGCATGCAGCTGCTGGTAGGCAATCGCCCGCACCAGGGCCTCGTAGGGCTCTCGCTCCGGCGTGGCACGGTGCAGGCAGGGACCAGTCGCGGCGATGTGCCGCGCCCAGTCAGGGTCCTGAGCACCGAGATGCTCGCAGGCATCGGCAAAGGCGTCGGGCGAGAGGTCGGCAAGGATCATCGGCGGGGCTCGGAGGCGATACAGCCTTCCATCCTAGACCAGCCGTCGACCGGCGAAACCCCGAATCTTGCGCCGACCGTCAGTCGGCCACCGCGCGCAACTGTCCGGCCCGGCGGTATGCCTGGCGGGCGAAGCAGACGAACAACCCGGCCATCAGCGCCAGCGCCATCGGCAGGCCATGGGGCGCCACGTTCATCGCCGCGCCGCTGAGCAGCGGCCCGACCAGGCTACCGACACCCCACAGCAGGCCGACGCTGGCGTTGGCGGTGACCAGGTCCTGCCCCTTGAAGCGCTGGCCGATCAGCACCAGCGCCAGGGTATAGATGCCACCAGCCACCGCGCCCAGCACGACCAGCAGTGGCCACAGCAGCCAGGTCATCTGCAACAGCCAGGGCAAGGCAATACCGATGGCCATCGCCACCAGGCCACAGACCAGGTGCAACCCGGTACGCTCGACCCGGTCGGCGAGCCAGCCCAGGGGCAGCTGGAAAAGCATGTCGCCGGCGAACACCACGGTGACCATCAGTGCCGCCACCCCCACGGCGAAACCATGGCTGGTGGCATAGACCGGCAGCAGCGACAACACCACCGCATCGAAGAACGAGAAGAACAACACCGCCACGCACAGTGCCGGTGCCACGCGGAAGAAACCGGCCAGACCGAAGCTCTTGGCGTCCTCTTCATGCGCGACATGGTCGTTCGGCACGGTGAACAGGATGCACAGCAGGGCCAGGCCGTAGCAGGCGGTGACCACGCCGGTCAGCCATGGGCTGTCGGCGCCGAGCAGCGCCAGCAAGGCCGGGCCGAGCACCTGGAAACCGGTGAAGCTGGTGGCGTACAAGGCCATGATCTTGCCGCGGTTATGCTCCGGGCACAGCTCGTTGACCCACGATTCGCCGAGGATGATCGCGATGCCCATGCCGATGCCAAGGCCCAGGCGCAGCAGGGCCAGCCACAGCATCGAGTCGAACGCCCACTCCAGCAAGGCGATGCTCAGGGTGCACAGGCTGAAGCTGAGCAGGTAGATGACCCGGCGGGTCAGGTGGCGACAGCAGGCATCGACCATGAACGCCGAAAGCATCATCCCCGCAGCCGGAATCGCCGAGATGACGCCGATTTCCAAGGTGCCCGCGCCTGCTTCATGCAGACGCAACGACACCAGCGGCAGGCTCGCCCCGAGGCTGAAACCCACCACCGAAACGGCGAACAGCAGGCCCACCAGCAAACGCATGTTCATGTACCACTCCTTGCAAGCCGGCGTACGGGGGCTCTGGCCCTGGCCGACGGGAAAATCCACTGAAAGATGATCGAACGCAGGCGCCCGCGCTCACGCCGCGAAGGCGCAGGAAGCAGGGACGCGAATCAGTTCAGGGCAAGGTGTGGCGAGAAGGTGAAGGCGAACAGCACGCTGCGCCGACGCTTGAGCACCGTGTCGCTCGGCCATGCGCGGCGCGCTGTCGGGGCGACAGGCTGGCGAGGGGAGCGGTAGACATCGGTACGGCGCATCACGTGAACTACGCAGGTCGAAGAATGGAGGCGGCACTCTAGGTCAGGGGGGACGTTACGTCAATCGCGGGGCCAGCCCGCTCCCACGTGACCTGCTGCAGGACCTTGTGGGAACGAGCCTGGTACAGGCTGCATGGGAACTGGCCCGGTACAGCCTGCGTGGTGCCGCTCAACGTTTACCGGTGGACGGCAGCAACACCGCCAGCAGGCCGAACAGCGGCAGGTACGAGCACACCCCATAGACGAACTCGATCCCGCGCAGGTCCGCCACATACCCCAGCAGCGCCGCGCCGATACCGCCGAAGCCGAACATCAGGCCGAAGAAGATCCCGGCGATCATCCCCACGTTGCCAGGCACCAGTTCCTGGGCGTACACCACGATGGCCGAGAACGCCGACGCCAGGATAAAGCCGATCACCACGCTGAGCACGGTGGTCCAGAACAGGTCGGCATACGGCAGCGCCAGCGTGAACGGTGCCACGCCCAGGATGGAGAACCAGATCACCGCCTTGCGCCCGATCCGGTCGCCGATCGGCCCGCCGAAGAAGGTCCCGGCCGCCACCGCGCCGAGGAACAGGAACAGATGCAACTGCGAACTGGCCACCGACAGCTGGAACTTCTCGATCAGGTAGAACGTGAAATAGCTGGTGAAGCTGGCCATGTAGAAGTACTTGGAAAATACCAGCAGCCCCAGCACCACCAGCGCCAGGATCACCCGCCGACGTGGGATGCCGTGGGTGGCCTGCACCGCCTTGCGCGCCTTGGCCTGGGTGAGGTGCTCCTTGTACCAGCGGCGCAGCATCAGGGTCACGGCGAGGAAAAACAGCCCGGCAACGCCGAACCAGGCCACGTGGCTCTGGCCGAACGGGATGACGATGGCCGCCGCTAGCAGGGGCCCGAAGGCCGAACCGGCATTGCCCCCGACCTGGAAGGTCGACTGGGCCAGGCCGAAACGCCCGCCCGAAGCCAGCCGGGCGATCCGCGACGTTTCCGGATGGAAGGTCGACGAGCCGATCCCCACCAGCGCCGAGGCCAGCAGGATCATCGGGAAACTGCCGACGAACGCCAGCATGACGATGCCCACCAGGGTGCACAGCGTGCCCACCGGCAGCAGGTTCGGCGTCGGCCGTTTGTCGGTGAAGAAGCCGACCCACGGTTGCAGCAGCGAGGCGGTGACCTGGAAGGTCAGGGTGATCAGGCCGATCTGGGCGAAACTCAAGTCGTAGTTGGCCTTGAGCATCGGGTAGATCGCCGGCAGCACCGACTGGATCAGGTCGTTGATCAGGTGCGCCAGGGCGCAGAAACCGATGATGCGCATCACCAGCGGCGTCGCCTGGCTTGTCGGGCTGCTGGCGCTGGAAGGCTGGGTGCTGCTGGTGGCCATGGGCTGGGTATCCGTCCGCGGGGTTGGGATCCGATTATCGTGAAACAAATAGATACGAAGCTACCTTTTTATTTGGCCGCGAACGCCCACCTGCACACGCCCCGCTGCGAGCAGCAGATCGCCACCGCTTACTTGCAAATGGTTCTCAATATAATTAGCATCTTTGCACGCCATCCCCGTAAACACTGGGCGAAACCGCCCATCCCTTGCGAGCAGACCGATCCAATGAGCCCGATGCCCGCACCACGCACGCCTGCCGATCCCGAACAGGAAGCCCTCGACTGGTTCACGTGCCTGCGTCAGCCCGGTTGCGACGAAGCCTTGCGCCAGCGCTTCGCGACCTGGTGCCAGGACCCGCTCAATGCCCGTGCCTATGCCCAGCTCGAAGCGTACTGGCAGCAACTGCAGCGCCCTGCCCCACGACCTCGTCCACGGTTGCTCCACGTCCATCGCAGCCCTGTCGGCCTATGGCTGGCGGCCTTGTTCCTGCTGCTGGCGGGCGCCCTGGCCTGGCTCTACTGGCCACTGGCGCAGCGCCTGGCCAGCGAACTGCACACCGACGCCGGTGAACGGCGCAGCGTCCGCCTGGCCGATGGCTCGGTCCTGCACCTGGACAGCGCCAGCGCCCTGAATGTCGATCTGCGCGGCCGTACCCGGGTACTGAACCTGGTGCAAGGGCAGGTCTACCTGGAGGTGGCGCTCGACGGCCGTGCCCTGGAGGTTCGCCTCGACGACACCCGCATCCAGGTGTACGGCACCCGCCTGCAGATCACCCGGCATGGCGGGCATGACGAACTCCGAGTGCTCAATGGCAAGGCAGCGGTGGTTCAGGGGGACGACCAGCGCCTGGTCGGCGCCGGCGAACGGGTGACCTTCAGCGATACGCACATCGGCCCGGTGGAAAAGGCTGACGACAAGGACGCCGGTGCCTGGCGCAGAGGCCGACTCAACGCCAGGAACATGCCTCTGGTCGAGGTGCTGGAGCGCCTGGCGGCTTATCGCGGCCAACAGCTCTGGCTGCTCGACGAGCAGGCCGCTCAGCGGCGCGTGGAGGCTGATTTCGACCTGGACCACCCGGAACAGAGCCTGGCCAGGCTGGCAGCCGATCAGCGACTGCAGTTGTACAGCCTGCCCGGAGCCTGGCTGATCGCCCGCTGAAGTGGTCTTTCTGGCTAAGTTTTTGAAAGGTTGGAAATTTTTTTTGAATCGGGTGTTGACAGGTTGGCGATTCGAGCTAATAATGCGCGCCAAGTTGGCTACATAGCTCAGTTGGTTAGAGCATAGCATTCATAATGCTGGGGTCCGGGGTTCAAGTCCCTGTGTAGCCACCACCTTCTAAAAGGGCTTATCGAAAGATAAGCCCTTTTTCTTTGCCCTCAAGAAAGTGCGCCTAGCGCACACCTGCCACCACGACCGCCAGGCCCAGGCCGATCAAGGCCACGCCGATGACCCGGTCGACCAACCGCTGCCTTTCGATCATCGCCCTGCGCAACCCGGCGCTGGAAAAGAACACGGCGACCAGGCTGAACCAGGCCCAGTGGGCGAAGGACATGAACGCGCCATAGGCGAAGTCCAGGGCCAACGCACTGCCTGGCTGCACCACCTGGGTGTAGGCGCTGACCACGAAGAGCATGGTCTTGGGATTCAGGGCATTGGTCAGGAAGCCGGTACGCAAGGCCCGGAACACACCACCCCGATCCCCCACCGGCAAGTCGTCGAGCACGATTCGCGTGGTGTTGGTCAATGACTTGTAGCCCAGATAGACCAGATAGCCCGCGCCCACCACCTTCATCGCCAGGAACAGCACCGGGCTCTGGCTGATGATCAGCGCGATGCCGAGCACGGTGTACAGCACATGGACCTGCACGCCCAGAGCGATGCCCACCGCCGCCGCCAGCCCGGCCCGGCGCCCCTGTGCATAACTGCTGCGAGTGACCATGGCGAAGTCGGCTCCGGGGCTGATGACAGCCAGGAGGGTGAACAGGGCGACGGCGATAAGTTCGGGCATTGCGTTGATCCTCGATGCAGATTCACGAAAGCCCGCAGTATCGAGGGTCACCGACTGGCTAAAAATCGATTTATCGTGAAGCAGATCTGCTAGTTTTCATCACATATTCCTGATCTGTCCGGCCAGCACATGAAACTCCCCCCACTCTCCGCCCTGCGCTACTTCGACATTGCCGCCCGTAGCGAAAGCTTCGTGCGCGCCGCCGAACAGTTGCATGTCACCCATGGCGCCGTCAGCCGCCAGGTCCGCCTGCTCGAGGAGAGCCTTGGATTAGAACTGTTCGAGCGCCGTAACCGAGCCGTCTTCCTGAACGCCGCCGGCCGCGAACTGCATGCCACTACCCGTGCGTTGTTCGAACAGCTCGAAAGCACGGTGCAACGCCTGCAGCAGCAACCAGCGGACAACGTGCTGGTGCTCTCCTGCGAACCCACCATCGCCATGCGCTGGCTGATCCCGCGGCTACCACGCCTGCAGGCGGCCCATCCCGAACTGCAACTGCACCTGGTAGCCGCAGGCGGCCCGGTGGATTTCGCCCGCGGCGGCATCGACCTGGCCCTGCGACGCGACGATTTCCACTGGGACCGGCAACTGCACAGCCACAGGATCTGCGACGAGTGGATCGGCCCGGTCAGCGCGCCAGGCGAGCGCGACCAGCGCCTGCTGCACAGCGCCACGCGCCCGGACGCCTGGGCGACCTGGCAACGCCTGGGCGGCCCGGTCATCGGCAACGGCCTGCGCAGCGACTTCGAGCATTTCTACCTGTCGATCCAAGCCGCCAGCGCCGGGCTGGGCCTGGCCATGGCCTCGGCGCTGATGGTCCGCGACGAACTGGACAGCGGCCAGCTACAGGCACCGAACGGCTTCCTGCGCGATGGCTCCGGCTACTACCTGCTCAGCCCGCAGCCTTTGGACGACGGCGGCAAGCGCCAACGCTTCGCCGAATGGGTCAGCGGCGAATGCCGAGCCTGCCTGGCTCACCTGGGCTTGCTGCAGAACGACGAGCCGGGCCTGCCGTCACCGCCCCAGGTGCGATAACCGGCGGTATCGATATGGATCCGACCTGACGGATAGCGCCCCAGGCCCATGCCCCAGGCCTCGCCATGCTCCTGCCAGAACTGACACAACGGGTTGGGGTCGGCCCAGGGCGGCAGCAGCAGGTCGACGGCGAACGCACGCATGTGCGCACTGCTCGGCGCGCCGCCGGCACAGGCATTCAGGCGTGGATCGCGATACCCCGACACCACCTCGAACTGGCGCAGGATGCCCTGCTCATCCAGCGCCTTGAGCAGCGACAAGGTCGAGCGCACCGCCGGCCAGTGGCTGGCGGGCGGTACCGCGAACGGCGAGGCGCGACACAGGCGCCAGTCCGACGCCGAGCGCAGCAACTGATGGATCGGCACCACGCCGTACAGGCGCGCCTCCACCAGCATTTCCCGAAATGGCCGGGTCTGATGATCCCCCGCCCACTGGGCGAACATCCACACATCACGCTCATCCGCCCTGGCCAGTCCACTGCCCAGAAAGAGGATGGCCAGTAGCCACAACTTGCCGCTTTTCATTCCCCCACCTCTTCATCCACCATGAATCGCGCCCGCCATCCCGGCAGGCGCTGACAAGGAGTTAAGCATGCACAAGATTGCTCTACCGGGCCTGGCCGCACTGGCCTTCAGCGGCCTGGTCATGGCCGACGCGCAGATCGACCTGGGCGACACCCAGCGCGTCACCCGCCTGTTCGCCTACCCCAACAACTGCAATGTCATCTGCTACCGCGACTGGAGCCTGGAACAGACCGTCGCGCATTACCTGTCGCAAAGCGTGCAGCGCGACGGCTATGCCAGCGCCAAGGTGACCGTGAGCCGCGAGCACGACAGGCTGCGCGCGCACATCAGTGGCGTGCCAAGCAGCTACACCGAGCCGCTGCGCAAGCTGCTCGACAGCGGCGAGCTGGCCTACCAGGGCGCCAGCCGCCTCAACCAGAAGGGCGGCTGGGACTACAGCTGGTACCTGTTCCTGCCCCTGGGGATGGCCCTGGAAAACCGCCGCAGCATCGAGCTGCTGCACTTCCCGCCGGACTATTCGCTGACCCGCTACCAGGATTACCTGAAGTCCAACACCACCGACCGCTGGGCCGAGCTGCTGACGTTCAACGGCATCCCGGCCACCCAGACCCCGGCCTACCAGACCATCGTCGACATCGCCCCGATCGCCGCGCCGTCTGCCGCAGGCAAGGACCTGGAAGGGGTCTACCCGTACTTCAACGACTATCAGGTGCGCATGGTCAAGGAAGTCGCCCTGACCCACAACGGCAAGGGCGCGCTGCCGATGGTGGCCTTCGGTGCGCCGGTACGCGCCTGGATCCAGCAACAATACGGGCCGAAGGTGGATGTACTGGGACTGGTCAGCATCAGCCCCGAGGCGAACAGTGCCAAGGTGCCGGTACTTGGCGCCAACCACCCGAGCGCCATCTGGTACGCCGCCGACCCGAAAAGCTACGACGGCGACCAGGACAAGGCCGACGCCGCCGGCCTGAAGATGATGGGGCAGGACCTTTCCGCCGCCTGCTGGCAGGCCGGCATGGGGAGCAACCCGCAAGCCGACGCCAAGCTCACCCTGGATGCCTGCAGCAGCAAATGGCAGGTGACGCAGAAGAAACAGACCTGCGAGCTGTTCTATCGCACGATCCGCAACATGACCCCGGAACAGGCAGCGGCCAAGTGCAATACCGGGCCGGTGACGCGCAGCCTGCGCGACTTGCGCAAACCGCTGGAAACGCAAGGGTTGGACCAGACGCTTTGAGGGTAGGGGGCGCGCTGCGCGCCCCTTTCGCGACACGAGGCCGCTCCTGCAAGCGCTGCCAATCTGGCAGATCAGTCTTCCAGCAGGGTGCAGGCCATCACCAGCGCATCCTCGCGCCCACCCGCCAGCGGATAGTAATCGCGGCGCCGGCCTACTTCATTGAAGCCATAGCGCTCATACAGGCGATAGGCCGACTGGTTGCTGGCACGCACCTCGAGAAAGCACTCCCGCCCATTGAGCCGGTAGGCCCGCGCCATCAAGTGCTCGAGCAGGCGCAGGCCCAGGCCGCGCCCCTGGTTCTCCGGCTTGACGGTGATGTTGAGCAGGTGCGCCTCGTCGATGATCACGTTGATCACGCCGTGGCCAACCTGCTGCTGGCCATCGAACATCAGCCACACTTCGTACGACTTCAACGCATCCTGGAAAATGCCGCGCGTCCAGGGATGGCTGAACGCGGCGTATTCGATCTTCAGCAAGGCATCCAGATCCGCCTCGGTGGCCGGGCGGAAACTGATCGAGTCACTCATTCAACGCTCTTCCAGCGCGCCATCAGCTGGCGCATCGCTTTCCAGACGTCCGCCTTGCGCTGCGGCTCGTCCATCAACAGTTCAAGGCCGGGCAAGGCCCAGGCATCGCCGAGCAGATCGACCTTGAGTTCTTGGTAGTACGCCTCGGCATCGGCCTGGCCGGCAAAGCGCACGGCGGGCAGGCCGATCAGCCACAGGCAGGTGCAGGGTGCCTCCTCCAGGCGGGCGGCAATGAAACCCTGGACGAAGTCGCGGGCGGCTTCCGGGCCCTGGTCGAGGGTGCCGCGCAGCAGCAACGGCCAGCGCACCGGCTCGCCGATGATCTGTGGCGCATCCGGCAGGCCGGCGGCGCGCAGCATGTCCTTGAGCAGCAGGTAGGACGGGTCGCGGCTCTGGAACGGCTGGCCGGTGGCCAGCTCCACCAGCAGCAGGCAACTGCCGGCACGCAGCAGCTGCAGGGCGAAGCGTGGTGGCGGCACCTTGACCGGGCGCGGCTCGGGGGCGGTTTCCTCGGTCTCGACGGGCTTGGCGACAGGCTTGGCCATGCTGCCTGGGCGCGGGATCTCGATCTTCGGCCGCTCCGCCCGCGCCTGGGGCGCCACTGGCGCCGCGCCGGGCGCTGGCGGAGCGGCCGGCGTCGGGCTCGCCTCGAAGTCGAGCGCCTCGACCGGCGCCACCGGCAGCAGCAACTCCGGACGCGACGGCGCCGCGAACGGCAGTTCGGCGCGCGGCAGCCAGTGCACCACTTGCATGGCGGACAGGTAGGCGCGGCGGCGGGACTCGATCAGCAAGGCACGGGTATCCGGAGGTAGGCGAAACAGTCGGGCATTCTAACGCCGTTGCCCGTGATGCGCCGCAACAGATTGTCGGCCGTCATGGCACAAGCCCGTTGCCACGGCGACAGGGCATTGCCCAACGGTACTCGCACGGCCGATGAGAATCGGTGAATCCCCCCGGATTCCTAAGGGTTATCCCCATAACGGACCAAGGGGTGAAATCCTCCCCCCCGGATGCAGTACAATCGCCCCTTTTATTTGGCAACGAGTCGACCCGCCAATGATCGAACCCAAGCGCGTCCTGCGTGCCCTAGCCGAACACTGGGCCTTGATCGAGCCGCTGTGCGAGCGCTTCGACCAGGGCACCCTGAGCCTGGTCGAGCTGCGTCAGCAGCTGGCCCGCCAGCAGGTGGAAAGCACCCCGCAGGACATCACCCAGCTGCTCGACGTATGGATCCGCCTGGACATCCTGGTCCCGGTGGCCAAGAGCCCGAACCGCTTCGAACTCAACGCGCAGATCCACGACTTCCTCGCCTACCTGCGCCGCGAGCACCGCCTGGGCCTGTGCCTGGAGATCGAGGCCTACCTGCGCCACCTCGAGCGCCTGGCCGGGCATATCCAGGACGCCTTCGACAACCGCGACAGCGACGACCTGGCGCGCCAGTTGCGCCTGCTCGACATGCGCGTGCGCGACGTGCTGAAGAAGCTCGACAACGACGAGCAAGCGCTGGTGGCCGTGGCCGAGCGAGCCAAGACCAGCAACCGGCAGATCCCCCTGCGCCAGCGCTATGCCGAGGTCCTGGCGACCTGGGACGAATACGTCGAGCCGATGATCCAGCTGGTCAACGCCGACGGCGCCTTCGAGCAGGGCGTGCGCAAGGTCGAGACCGTGCTGCTGCGCCTGCTGGGCGAGCAGGCGCGCCTGGGCCACCTGGTCGACGACGACATGCTGCTGCGCACCCACGCGCGCATCCTCGAGATGCAGACCAGCGCCCAGCTGACCCTGCGCCATGCCCGCGAGCTGCTGCTGCCGCTGCGCGAGGAAGCGCGCCGGCACAACGCCGTGACCCGCGGCGCGGCGCTGGCCCTGTCGGTGATCCGCAAGAAGGGCATCGACGCCGTGCCGCAGGCGGCCATGCCGCTGTTCACCCGGCCGCAGAGCACCTTCCTCGGCAGCGCCAGCCAGGTCGAGGCCTATGTCTATGCCCTCGCCCGCTTCGAGCCCAAGCCTGCGCGCTTCCCCAAGGCGCACAAGACCCACAAAGGCCCGATCCCGCGCGCGCCGCGCACAGTCAAGGAGATGCTCGAGCGCTGCGAGGACGCCCTGCCGCTGCCGGACCTGATGGTCTGGCTGCTGGAGCAGGAGCCCGAAGGCGCCACCGACGAGCTGCTGTACTGGTTCTCGCGCCTGTCGCGGGAAAAGCGCTTCAGCCGCCAGCGCCTCGACCGCCAGCAATACACCACCCGCGAACACCTGGTCAGCCTGCGCTCCTTCGCCCTGACCTCCAGCCGCGAAGCCAAGCCGGCCACCACGACCGAATCCACCGCGAGCCCCGCCCATGCATCTTGATCTTTCCGAACTGTCCCAGCTCGCGCCGATCTTCCGCGAGCTGTTCAAGGGCTTCCACGTCAGCCGCCGCGACCCGGAGCTGTACGCCCAGCTGTCGAACTTCCAGGACCAGTACCGCACGCTGTTCAAGGCCCTGGGCTTCGAGCTGGTCTGCGACACCCGCGGTTTCTACTACTTCGTCCCCGAGCAGGCCGCCGCGCAGGTCAACAAGACTGCCCAGCGCCTGTCGCTGTTCACCTTCATTCTGGTCGAGCACCTGGCCGACCAGGGCCGCGACCCGATGGCCGTGCTCGACGGCGGCAGCATCGGCCGCGACGAACTGCCCTCGCTGCTGGACAAGTACCGCGACCTGTTCCTGCAGGCCGAGGTGCAAACGGTCGAGGAGCTGGAAGAAAAGATCCTGCGCCGCATGACCCAACTCGGCTTCGCCCTCGAAGAAGGCGGCATCTACCGCTTCCTGCCGCCGATGCACCGCTTCCTCGACGTGTGCCTGTCGGTCCAGCAGGACCGCGACCTCGCCGCCACTCTGCACAGTGACCTGCCGCTGCCGGTCCCGGTACTGGTCGAGGAAGAGACCCCCGAACAACTCCACCGCACCGACGACCCACTCGACCTCACCCCGTTCGACGCCGAGGAGAGCGAGGAAGATGCCCTGGCCCGGGCGATTCGCGAAGAGCAACAGGAGATTGACGCATGAGCCAGGAACGCTACGGCATCCGCCGCTTCGCACTGCTCAACACTGCCGGCTACAGCCTCGGCCTGTTCCCCCTGGAACACCCGCTGTCGGTCTATGGTGCCAACAACCTGGGTAAGTCGGCGTCGATCAACGCCTTGCAGTTCCCGATCCTGGCGCGCATGTCCGACATGAGTTTCGGCAAGTACAGCCTGGAACAGTCGCGTCGCTTCTATTTCGCCAGCGACACCAGCTACATCCTCTGCGAGCTGAACCTGCCCCACGGCCCGCACGTGATCGGCGTGGTCGGTCGTGGCCCGGGCGGCGGCTTCGGCCACCAGTTCTTCGCCTACCAGGGCGAGCTGGACCTGGCTCACTACCAGAAGGACGACACCTGCCTGCGCCAGAAGGAGCTGTTCACCAACCTCGAGCGCCATGGCCTGAAGGCCTACGAGCTCAAGCCGGACGAACTGCGCCGGCTGCTGGTCGGTGGCCACACCTCGGTACCGCTTGACCTCACCCTGATCCCGCTGCGCTCCACCAGCGAACAGAGCCTGAAGACTTTCCGCGCACTGTTCATCAACCTGCTGCACATGCGCGAAATCACCGCAGCCAAGCTCAAGCAGCTGTTCCTCGACGCCTTCGAGCACAGCCTGCGCTCGGGCAGCGTCGACTACATCGCCGCCTGCGAAGAAGCCTTCCGCGACGTGCGCCGCATGGAACAGGACTACAACGCCCTGGTCTCCGCCGGCCCACTGGTCGAAGCCCTGGCCGGCGGCGTGGCCCAGCGCGACATCCTGCGCGGCAAGCTGCACCGCATCTCGCCCCTGCTCGACAACCTGCTGGGCACCTGGCAGGAATACGCCATGGCACGCAAGGAAGAGCTGGTCATCCAGTCCGAGCACTATCGCGGCGAGCAGGACCGCCTGCAGAACGACCAGCGCGGCGGCACCCAGGAACTGATGCGCCTGGAGCGTGAAATCACCGGTATCCAGCGCTGGCTGGGCGAACTGTCCGTGCTCAAGCACCGCTTCGCCCTGGTCGACGACGTCAAAGTCCTGGAGCAGCAACTGCTGGCAGCCAAGGACGCCCACGACGAACTGGCAGGTGCCCTGGCCCAGTCGCGCCAGTTCTCCGCCGAAGACCTCGACGAGCGCGTGCGCGACCTCGAGAAACGCGTCAAGGCAGTCAAGCAGCAGCTCGACCACGCCGACAACAACAGCTACGCCCGCCTGCGCGAAGAGTTCTCGCAGCAGGACGTCGATCGCCTGATGCGCCTGTTCAACGGTGCACTGTTCAGCCTGCCGCTGGGCGAGCGCGGCATCGAGCTGGACGAGAGCGATATCTGGGTCAAGACCCTCGAAGGCGTGCTCGACCGCTTCAAGGGCGAGCGCTTCGAAGTGCCGGGCCTGTCCATCGACATCTCGCACATCGACCCGCCGGCCCTGCAGGCCCTGGCCGACCGCGCCGCCCTGCGCGACCAGAAGGAGCGCCTGGAAAAAGAGCTCAAGCAGCTCAAGACCCAGCAGGCCGTGGCCCTCGACCGCGCCGCCAGCAAGGCGCAGACCGAAGCGCTGTACCAGCAGGTGCTCGATGCGCAGAAGGCGCTGGAAGACTACCGCCGCACCGAGACACTGAGCGCCGAGGAGCCGGAAAAGCTGGAACAGCTTGGCCAGCTGGAGGCCGCCCAGGACGAGCTCAAGCGCTCCAGCGACGCGTTCACCGAGCGCGTCCAGCAACTGTCGGCCAAGTTGCAACTGGTGGGCCGGCAGATTGCCGACCTGGAAGCCAAGCAGCGCACCCTGGAGGACGCCCTGCGCCGTCGCCAACTGCTGCCGGCCGACCTGCCGTTCGGCACACCATTCATGGAAGCCATCGACGACTCCATGGACAACCTGCTGCCACTGCTCAACGACTACCAGGACAGCTGGCAGGCCCTGCAGCGCGTGGATAACCAGATCGAGGCGCTGTACGCCCAGGTGCGCCTGAAGGGCGTGGCCAAGTTCGACAGCGAAGACGATATGGAACGTCGCCTGCAACTGCTGATCAACGCCTACTCGCACCGCACCGAAGAAGCGCTGACCCTGGCCAAGGCCCGCCGCGCGGCAGTCACCGACATCGCCCGGACCCTGCGCAACATCCGCAGCGACTATGACAGCCTCGAGCACCAGTTGGCCCTGTTCAACCGCGAGATCAACAAGCGCCAGGTATCCAACCTGGAAAGCTTCCGCGTGGTCCTGGCGCCGAACAAGGAAGCGCTCAAGCACATCGACCAGATCATCCACAGCGCCGGCCAATACGAGGAAGGCGAGACCCTGTCGGTGTTCGACCTGACCCAGAGCGCCGAGCAGGACCACAAGAACGAAGAGGCCAAGGAGTACCTGGCGCGACTGGTGGCGGCCAACCACAACCAGCTGGGCCTGAAGGACCTGTTCGAGCTGGCCTTCGAGATCACCAAGATCAACGGCCAGCCGGTGATCCACGCCGACATCGACGGCGCGGCGTCCAACGGCACCACCATGACCATCAAGGCGCTGACCAACATGTACCTGTTGCTGCACCTGATGGACCGCGACCTGGCCGGACGCATCCGCCTGCCGTACTACCTCGACGAGGCGGCCGACATCGACGAACGCAACCAGGCAGCGTTGCTGGAGACCAGCCAGCAGCTGGGCTTCGTACCGATCCTGGCGAGCGTGAAGCCGCAGGTGTCGGCGCGGGTGGCGATCGACCTGGAAGGTGGTAGCGGACCGAACGGCATCTACATCGACGAGGCGGACTGGAAGTACATCAGCCGCCTGGACGAGGTGAAGGCCATCGTGCGTGAGGATGAGGCCGAAGAGCTGGCCTGAAGTAGCCGGGGCCGCTGTGCGGCCCTTCGCTGGCTATCGCCAGCTCCCACAAGCATTCATTTGCCTGGAGGCATGGGATCTGGCCTGAGGTAGCCGGGGCCGCTGTGCGGCCCTTCGCTGGCTATCGCCAGCTCCCACAAGCATTCATTTCCCTGGAGGCATGGGATCTGGCCTGAGGTAGCCGGGGTCGCTTTGCGGCCCTTCGTTGGCTATCGCCAGCTCCCACAAGCATTCATTTGCCTGGAGGCATGGGACCTGGCCTGAGGTAGCCGGGGTCGCTTTGCGGCCCTTCGTTGGCTATCGCCAGCTCCCACAAGCATTCATTTGCCTGGAGGCATGGGACCTGACCTGAGGTAGCCGGGGCCGCTGTGCGGCCCTTCGCTGGCTATCGCCAGCTCCCACAAGCATTCATTTGCCTGGAGGCATGGGATCTGGCCTGAGGTAGCCGGGGTCGCTTTGCGGCCCTTCGCTGGCTATCGCCAGCTCCCACAAGCATTCATTTACCTGGAGGCATGGGATCTGACCTGAGGTAGCCGGGGCCGCTGTGCGGCCCTTCGCTGGCTATCGCCAGCTCCCACAAGCATTCATTTGCCTGGAGGCATGGGATCGACCTAAGGTAGCCGGGGCCGCTTTGCGGCCCTTCGCTGGCTATCGCCAGCTCCCACAAGCGTTCATTCGCCTGGAGACGTGGGAGCTGGCGACAGCCAGCGATTGGGGGCAGAAAGCCTGCTGGCGATCAAACCGGTGTCACTGCGCCCAAGGCACGATCGGAATCGCCGTCACCGCGTTCTGCGGACTGCCTTCGATCAGGCGATCGCTGTACACCAGGTACACCAGGGTATTGCGCTTCTTGTCGAGAAAACGCACCACCTGCATGGTCTTGAACACCAGCGAGGTGCGCTCCTTGAACACCTCCTCGCCATCCTTCAGTTCACCCTTGAAGTTGATCGGTCCGACCTGACGGCAGGCGATCGACGCCTCGGCGCGGTCCTCGGCAAGGCCCAGCCCACCTTTCAAGCCACCGGTCTTGGCCCGCGACAGGTAGCAGGTCACGCCATCGACCTTGGGGTCGTCGAACGCCTCGACGACAATCCGGTCGTTCGGCCCGACGAACTTGAACACAGTCGACACCTGGCCGATTTCCTCGGCCCCGACCAGCATGGGCAGCGCCAGCGCCGCCACGGCCATCATCCTCTTCAGCACAGTGATCTCCTTCAGACCAGGACCAGGTTGTCGCGGTGCACCAGCTCAGGCTCCGCGCTGTAGCCCAGCAGGTTTTCGATGGCGTCGGACGGCTGGCCGATGATCTTCTGCGCCTCCAGGGCGCTGTAGTTGGCCAGGCCCCGAGCCACCTCCAGGCCATCGGGCCCTACGCAGACCACCATCTCGCCACGGCGGAAACTGCCCTGCACGGTCTTCACGCCCACCGGCAGCAGGCTCTTGTGCGATTCGCGCAGCGCCTTCACCGCGCCGTCGTCGAGCACCAGAGTGCCGCGGGTCTGCAAGTGGCCAGCCAGCCATTGCTTGCGCGCGGCGAGCATGCCGCGTTCGGGCGACAACAGGGTGCCCAGGCGCTCGCCGGCCTTCAGGCGATCGAGCACGCGTTCGATGCGCCCGCCGATGATGATGGTGTGGGCGCCGGAACGTGCGGCCAGGCGCGCGGCGCGCAGCTTGGTCTGCATGCCGCCGCGACCGAGGGCGCCACCGGTACCGCCGGCCACGGCGTCCAGCGACGGGTCGTCGGCACGGGCTTCGTAGATCAACTGGGCCTCGGGGTTGTTGCGCGGATCGGCGTCGAACATGCCGTCGCGGTCGGTGAGGATCACCAGCAGGTCGGCTTCCACCAGGTTGGCGACCAGCGCCGCCAAGGTGTCGTTGTCGCCGAAGCGGATCTCGTCGGTGACCACGGTGTCGTTCTCGTTGATCACCGGCACCACGCCGAGGTCGACCAGGGTACGCAGGGTACTGCGAGCATTGAGGTAACGCTTGCGGTCGGAGAGGTCGTCATGGGTCAGGAGGATCTGCGCGGTGTGCTTGCCGTGCTCGCCGAAGCTCGACTCCCAGGCCTGCACCAGGCGCATCTGGCCGATCGAGGCCGCGGCCTGCAGCTCGTTCATCGCGCTCGGTCGCGAGGTCCAGCCCAGCTGGCTCATGCCCGCCGCCACGGCCCCGGAAGAAACCAGCACCAGTTCCACGCCCGCTTCACGCAGGGCCACCATCTGCTCGACCCAGACCGCCATCGCGCCCCGGTCGAGGCCCTTGCCGTCGGCGGTCAGCAGCGCGCTGCCGATCTTCACGACCCAGCGCCTGGCGCCAGTCACCTTGCTTCGCATCTTCTCTTCCAACCTATGTCGAATCTGTAGATACCTTGGATACAAAAACGCCGCTCCAGAGAGCGGCGTTTAGTGTACTGCAACCGATCAGTCGCGCACGTAAATGATTTCCGGGCCGTCTTCGTCGTCCTCGAAATCATCCCAGTCGTCATCGTCGCCGATGTCGTGCACGCTCTTGACGCCGGTGCGGCGCAGGGTGCGGGCGTCGTCCAGGGCCTGCAGCTGGGCGCGAGCCTCGTCCTCGATGCGCTGGTCCAGCTCGGCCAGCTCGGCGGCGTAGGCCGGGTCGTTGGCCAGGCGGTCGGCGCGATCCTCGAGGTAGCGCATCAGGTCATGGCTGAGCTTCTCGGTGCCCTGCTTGGCGATGGCCGAGATCACGTAGACCGGACCATCCCAGTTCAGCCGCTCGACCACTTCCTTGACGCGCTCGTCACGCTCGTCGTCCATGATCATGTCGGCCTTGTTCAGCACCAGCCAGCGCTCGCGATCGACCAGCGCCGGGCTGAACTGCGCCAGCTCGTTGATGATGATCTCGGCGGCATCGGCCGGGCTGCTGCCATCCAGCGGCGCCAGGTCGACCAGGTGCAGCAGCACGCGGGTACGGGCCAGGTGCTTGAGGAAGCGGATGCCCAGGCCGGCACCTTCGGAGGCGCCTTCGATCAGGCCGGGAATGTCGGCGATGACGAAGCTCTTCCAGCGGTCGACGCTGACCACGCCCAGGTTCGGCACCAGGGTGGTGAACGGGTAGTCGGCGACTTTCGGCTTGGCAGCCGAGACCGAGCGGATGAACGTGCTCTTGCCGGCGTTCGGCAGGCCCAGCAGGCCGACGTCGGCGAGGACCTTCATTTCCATCTTCAGGTCGCGCTGGTCACCCGGCTTGCCAGGCGTGGTCTGGCGTGGCGCGCGGTTGGTGCTCGACTTGAAGCGGGTGTTGCCCAGGCCGTGCCAGCCGCCCTGGGCGACCATCAGTTTCTGGCCCGGGGTGATCAGGTCGCCGATGACTTCCTGGGTGGAGGCGTCGATCACGGTGGTGCCGACCGGCACGCGCAGGAACAGGTCCTCGCCCTTCTTGCCGGTGCAGTCGGTGCTGCCGCCGTTCTGGCCGCGCTGGGCCTCGTGGTGGCGGGTGTAGCGATAGTCGACGAGGGTGTTGAGGTTCTCGTCGGCCACCATGTACACCGAGCCGCCGTCGCCGCCGTCACCGCCGTTGGGGCCGCCGTTCTCGATGAATTTCTCGCGGCGGAAGCTCATGCAACCATTGCCGCCGTCACCGGCTTTTACCCGGATCGATACTTCGTCTACAAACTTCATTAAAAAACCGCCTCTCGTCGGATGACGAGTCGAAAACCAGAAAACCTTGAGGCTCTTGCAAAAATGAGCGCGGCGGCCCCGTACGAATCAGAAACCAGCGCCGGCAGCCCAGACAAACAGCTTTGCAAGAGGCTCATCACAAACGAAAAAGCCCCGTCGCATGACGGGGCTTCTGGAGCGGCGTCGCGATTAAGCGGCGACGATGCTCACGTAACGGCGCATGAACTCGCCTTTCTTCTCGAACTTGATCACGCCTTCGATCTTGGCGAACAAGGTGTGATCCTTGCCCATGCCAACGCCGTAGCCAGCGTGGAATTCGGTGCCGCGCTGACGGACGATGATGTTGCCTGGCTTGATGACCTGGCCGCCATACATCTTCACGCCAAGGCGTTTCGATTCTGAGTCGCGACCGTTACGAGTACTACCACCAGCCTTCTTGTGAGCCATGGTTCAATTCTCCAATAAATTCAGGGGATCGGGGCGGATTAAGCCTGGATACCGGTGATTTTGATTTCGGTGAACCACTGGCGGTGGCCCATGCGCTTCATGTGGTGCTTACGACGACGGAACTTGATGATGCGAACCTTGTCGTGACGGCCTTGCGAAACGACTTCGGCCACTACTTTAGCACCAGCAACTACTGGAGCGCCGATGGTGACTTCTTCACCGTTGGCAACCAGCAGAACGCGATCGAAGGTCACGGATTCGCCAGTGGCGACTTCCAGTTTTTCGATCTTGAGGAATTCACCTTCAGCGACTTTGTACTGCTTGCCGCCGGTAACGATTACTGCGTAAGACATTTTGAATCTCCGATAATCCTGCTCACCCAGCGCTTTATATGATGAGTATTGGCTGGCATGGCTGCACAAGGCTGGAACGGCCCGGTGCAATTGCGTAAGGCAGGTGCTGCCCAGGAAAGTTAGGGTGCGCGATTGTACGCAACCCTATAAATGCTTGCAAGTACCGGCCCGGGGCCACGGCCACCGCGCCTTGACACACCGGGACCCGCGACCTAGCATGCCGCGCAACCTCAATGGAGCAGCCGATGCAACCCCAAACCTTCTACCGCGCGGTAGCTGATGATTTCAGCGCCGTCGACGAGATCATCAAGAAGCAGCTGACCTCGCGCGTGCCGCTGGTATCGAAGATCGGCGACTATATCACGTCCGCCGGCGGCAAGCGCCTGCGTCCGCTGCTGGTACTGCTGTGCGGCAAGGCCCTGGGTCGCGAAGGCGACGACTTGCGCCTGCTGGCAGCGACCATCGAATTCCTGCACACCGCCACCCTGCTGCACGACGACGTGGTCGACATGTCCGGCATGCGCCGTGGCCGCTCCACCGCCAACGCCCTCTGGGGCAATGCGCCGAGCGTACTGGTGGGCGACTTCCTCTATTCGCGCTCGTTCGAGATGATGGTCGAACTGGGCTCGATGCCGGTCATGCAGATCCTGTCCAAGGCCACCCGGGTGATCGCCGAGGGCGAAGTGCTGCAGTTGTCGCGAGTCCGTGACGCCAGCACCACCGAAGAGGTGTACATGGACGTCATCCGCGGCAAGACCGCGATGCTGTTCGAAGCCTCGACCCACAGCGCCGCCGCGCTGGCCGGCGCCAGCGACGAGCAGCGCGAGGCCCTGCGCACCTTCGGCGATCACCTGGGCGTGGCCTTCCAACTGGTCGACGACCTGCTCGACTACAAGGGCGACTCCGAGACCCTCGGCAAGAACGTCGGCGACGACCTGGCCGAAGGCAAGCCGACCCTGCCGCTGATCTACACCATGCGCGAAGGCACCCCGGAGCAAGCCGCACTGGTGCGCCAGGCGATCCAGAAAGGTGGTATCGAGGACCTCGAGCAGATCCGCGTTGCCGTCGAGGCATCCGGCGCCCTGGACTACACCGCGAACATGGCCCGCGACTACGTCGCCCGCGCCATCGCCTGCCTGGAAGTGCTGCCGGCCAGCGAGTACCGGGATGCCCTGGTCGAGCTGAGCGAGTTCGCGGTCGCGCGTACCCACTGACGCAGCGCACCACCTTTATCGCGGGGCAAGCTCGCTCCCACGCCAGCACACAGCAGGGCGTGGGAGCGAGCTTGCCCCGCGATGCATTTGTGCAAGAAAACCCTAAACCCTATACAATGTGCGCCTTTATCCGCCCTGTACCCTGAGGAACCGAAGTGAGCACTTTGCCACCCTGCCCCAAATGCAACTCCGAATACACCTATGAGGATGGCACCCAGCTGATCTGCCCCGAGTGCGCCCACGAGTGGTCGGCCAACGGCGAAGCCGAGGCTGCCAGCGACGACGTGGTGAAGAAGGACTCGGTCGGCAACATCCTCCAGGACGGCGACACCGTCACCGTGATCAAGGACCTCAAGGTCAAGGGCTCGTCCCTGGTGGTCAAGGTCGGCACCAAGGTCAAGAACATCCGCCTGTGCGATGGCGACCACGACATCGACTGCAAGATCGACGGCATCGGCGCGATGAAGCTGAAGTCGGAATTCGTGCGCAAGGTCTGACCCTGCCCTCGGGGCTGCCCCGCGGGCAGCCCTGACCGATCCTGCAACGGGATCGCCTGCACCACCTGGCAGAATTCTGCCAATAGTCCCTTGCTATTTTGATAATAAGAATTATTCTCATTGGAAACCGCCTTCCAAGGAGAATAACCATGACTTACCTGATCGACGCCTGGCTCGACCGCCCCCACCCCTACCTGCGCATCCTGCATCGCGAGACCGGCGAGGTCTGTGCCGTGCTTGAAGAAGACGCGCTCGATGAGCTGCGCGACCAGGGCGACCTGGACCTCATGGGCCTGAATTCCAGTGAACCTGGGGTGCTGAAGGAGGTGGTACGCAACCTGTTCCTGTTTTGCTATGCACGGGCGTTGCGCCCAGGGGGAACGGATTGGAACTGAAAAACATCGCGGGTGGTGCTGCTCGGAGCGCAGCACCGCCCGCGATCAGGTATTACAGAACGTCGAGCAGTTCGACGTCGAACACCAGCACGCTGTGCGGCGGGATGCTGCCGACGCCCTGGGCGCCATAGGCCAGCTCGCTCGGCACGTACAGGCGCCATTTGCTACCGGCGTTCATCAGTTGCAGGGCTTCGGTCCAGCCCGCGATCACGCCACCGACCGGGAACTCGGCCGGCTGGCCGCGCTCGTAGGAGCTGTCGAACACGGTGCCGTCGATCAGGGTGCCGTGGTAGTGGGTACGCACGTTGTCTTCACGGCTCGGCTTGGCGCCTTCGCCAGCGCTCAGCACTTCGTACTGCAGGCCCGAGGCCAGGGTGACGATGCCTTCGCGCTTGGCGTTGTCGGCCAGGAATTCCTTGCCGGCGGCAGCGGCAGCTTCAGCCTTGGCGGCGGCTTCGGCCTGCATCACTTCGCGGATGACCTTGAACGCGGCCGACAGGTCTTCTTCGCTGACGCGGCTGTCGGCGCCGTTGAAGGCGTCGGTCAGGCCGGCAACGATGGCATTCAGGTTGACGCCTGGTGGCGGGTTGTCACGCAACTGGCCGCCCAGCTGGCGGCCGATGCCATAGCTGACGCGGGATTCGTCGGTGGACAGGTTGAGTTCGGACATTGGCTTGCTCCGCTTAAGGGCGCACTGCATCCGCGCCCTTGATGAAAAGGGCGAGCAGCCTAGCACACTGGCGCGGCGTGAAGCAGCTACCAGGCCGAGCGCTGGGAGATCGGTACCTTGAGGTCTTCCTGCTGCATCGAGCCCATGCCGCACATCTCGTCCTGCACGGAGCCATGCACCAGGTTCATCGACAGCGTCGGCAGGGCTTGCAACAGCAGCCGCGCGTCCTCCACCGAATGCACCCGCAGGCGCTCACCACGGGTATCGGCCAAGGGATGGGCACGTCCGCTGACCCTGGCCTCGAGCAGGTAGTCGCCACCTTCTATGGCGATCAGGTTGAGCTCATCGACATGGCCAGCCCTGGCCTCGGTATTGAGCTGATGCAGGTTCATACACGCACCTCGCTGCGGGAATCCCACCTGAGTGCTCATTTTTCGTACAGCCCTGGCAAAAGCACAAGCTGCCGTCGGTCCGAAAGCATCGCGGGGCAAGCCCGCTCCCACGGGCCTCGATGACCTTGTGGGAGCGGGCTTGCCCCGCGCTGGACACGGACGGATCAGTGCTTGGTGAGACGATCCAGGTAGCCCATGACGAACGCCGAAACGACAAAGGTCATGTGGATGATCACGTACCACATCAGATAGTCGGTGGAGATGTTCTGTGCATCCATGAACACCCGCAGCAGGTGGATCGAGGAAATCGCCACGATCGAGGCGGCGACCTTCATCTTCAGCGACGAAGAGTCCATCTTGCCCAGCCAGTTGAGCTTCTCCTTGCTCTCGTCGATATCCAGTTGCGAGACGAAGTTCTCGTAGCCGGAGATCATCACCATGACCAGCAGGCCGCCGACCAGGGACATGTCGATCAGCGACAGGATGACCAGGATCAGATCGGCCTCGGAAAGGCTGAAGACGTTGGGCAGGACATGGACGACTTCCTGGAAGAACTTCAGGGCCAATGCCAGCAGGCCCAGCGAGAGGCCGAAATAGATCGGGGCGAGCAGCCAGCGCGAGGCATACATCGCGTTTTCGAGGATACGTTCCATGGACAGGGGGAGACTCGTGAGGTGACGGAAAAAGCGCGAAAGTATAGCCAGCCACCTGAATCAGCAAAAGCCTGTGGCTGCTTGTCGCAGCGCATCGTGGAGGGAGAAAGCCACGTAGGCGCAAGCAGCGGCGTGGAAACAGGATGCATGAGAGCGTTCTTCGTAGGAGCGGGCCTGCCCCGCGATGGCACCAGCAGATCGCTGGCAATGACCAGGCCTGGCCGCTATCGCGGGGCAAGTCCGTCCCCACAAGATCCGCTTCCTGGCAAGCAGGTTCAGGTTTCCGGATGGAACTGATAGTCCCCGAGGTTGCGGCAGCGCTCACCGTTGATCCGGCGCAACTGCGCCTGCAGGTGAATACACCAGATCTGCGGATCCTGGCTCACCTGGTAACCGTGGAGCGTGAGGCTGTCGACGATGGCGTTCATCACCGATTCGGCCACCATCGGGCCGTGGAACGGCCCCTGGGCCTTGATGGCCGAGGGTTGTTCACCGGCCATGCCGGCGGCGAAGAGCAAGGTCCACATGCCGTTGTCGCCAGCCAGTGGACGAATGCTGCATTCGATACGGGTCACCAGGCCCAGGCACTGGCGGGTGAGGCTGAGGTTGCGCATGGCGGCGTCCCCTCTGTGAAGCCCTGTTCAGCCCGAAACGCTTCGGGCTGTTTCCATCCTGAACCCTGATACCGTCCTTAGTTCCACTGTAGCCGACCTGCGGAAAAGTTAGAAAACCGGCGCTGAACGGTAGCACTTGGCCGCCAGCGCCAGTTTATTGACTTACGCTGGCCTGGCTTCGCCGATCAGCTCTTCCTGCCGCTCCTTCTCGGCCTCCTTGAGTTCTTCCTCGCTGATCATTTCGGCGATCTCTCGCAGCCGCTCGACCACCCGGGCGTTGACGCTCCCCTCGGCGAACTGGCCCTTGTCGTCCAGCGCGCCGGCCTCCTCGCCCACCAGCAGGCTCAGCGCCTCGTCGGCCTGGCTGACGGCGTAGACATGGAACTGCCCGGCCTCGACGGCTTGCAGTACACGTTCGTCGAGCATCAGGGTGGCGACGTTGGCTTTCGGGATGATCACCCCCTGTTCGCCGGTCAGGCCGCGGGCCTCGCAGAGGCGGAAGAAACCTTCGATCTTCTCGTTCACGCCACCGACCGCCTGCACCTCGCCGAACTGGTTGATCGAACCGGTGATGGCGAAACACTGTTTGAGCGGCGTGCGCGACAGCGCCGAGATCAACGTGCAGGCCTCGCCCAGCGAGGCGCTGTCGCCATCGACGTAACCGTAGGACTGCTCCAGGGCAATGCTCGCGGAAATCGCCAGCGGGAACTCCTGGGCGTAGCGACTGCCCAGGTAACCGGTCAGGATCATCACCCCCTTGGAGTGGATCGGCTGGCCAAGGTTGACCTCGCGCTCGATGTCGACGATACCGCTGCCGCCCGGGTAGACGGTGGCGGAAATCCGCGCCGGCATGCCAAATGCCGAATCGCCGACCTCCAGCACGGTCAGGCCGTTGCACTTGCCGATGGCGGCGCCTTCGGTATCGATCAGGATGATGCCGGCCAGCATGTCGTCGAGCACCCGCTGCGAGACCCGCCCGGTACGGGTGGCCTTGGCCCTGAGGGCCCGCTCGATGTGGCCGGCATCGGTCATCGCCTCGTTGGCCAACTGACGGATGAAGTCCGCCTCGCTGACCAGCTGGAACAGGTCGCCGATGCGTGCCGACAACCGCGACTGATTCTCCGCCAGGCGTGCGCTATAAGTCGCCAGCCGGGCCACCGCGTCGCTGGTCAGTGGCGCCATGCCTTCTTCATTGGTGCGGGTGCGCAACAGTTGGGCGAACTGCTCCAGGTTCTCGTCGAGCATGGGCATGTCTTCGTCGAAGTCGACCAGCACCCGGAACATCTCCTGGAAGTCCGAATCGTGGTCCTGCAGCGCGTAGTACAACTGGCGCGAGCCGATGATGACCAGCTTGATGCCAAGCGGAATCACCTGCGGGGTCAGGCTGACCGTGGCGACCCGGCCCAGCTCGCCCAGCGGCGACTCCATCTTCAGCTTGCGCGACTGCAGGGCGCGCTTGAGAGCATCCCAGACGAACGGCTCGTTGAGCATCTTCTCGGCCTCCAGGATCAGGAAGCCGCCGTTGGCACGGTGCAGCGCCCCAGGGCGCAGTTGGCGGTAGGAGGTGTACAGCGCGCCCTGGTCGGTGCTGTATTCGATGCGCCCGAACAGGTTGTCGTAGGTCGGGTGAGGTTCGAACACCACCGGTGCGCCGCCATTGCCCGAGTGGCCGACTACCAGGCTGGGCGCGTACTGCTCCTCGAGCATCTTGCGCGCCACGGCGTCGGTCTTGCTGTCGTCGACCAGTTGCTCGACCACGGTACGCAGCAGATTGAGCTGAACCGATTGCAGGTAGGCGCAGACCGCAGCGTTCTCTGCGTATTTCTCCGACAACGGCGCCAGCAGCGGTTGCAATGCGAGGGTGATGGTCTCCTCGTTGAGCTGGCGCAGCTGGTTGTTCGATTCGCGCTTCCACTGCGGCAGGCTGGCCAGCTCTTCGTTCAGGCGCTCCTCCAGCCCGGCGATATCTTCATGGAAGCGCTCACGCACCTCCTCGGGCAACTGGGCGAACTCGGCTTCGTCCAGCGCCTTGCCGTCGGCCATCGGGGTGAAGGCGACGTTGCTGCTGTCGCGGTACAGCGCCACGTCCTTTTCCAGCGACGCACGCTCGATCACATCGAGGGCGCGGTCATAGCGCTGGTTGAAGGCGCGGTCGATGGCGCCCTTCTTCTGCTGGTAGGAGGGGTGCTCGAACACCGCCGGGAAGGTCGCCAGCAGGTTGTCGATCAGGCCGCCCATGTCGCTGATGAACGCCTGGGCACTGCCGGCAGGCAGCTCCAGCGCGCGCGGCTCGCGCGACTCTTCGAAGTTGTTGACGTACAGCCAGTCCGCGGGGGTGGCCTGGCGCTTGCCTTCGGCTTTCAGGTAGCGCTTGACGAAGGAGAAGCGCCCGGTACCGGGCTCGCCCATCACGTACACGTTGTAGCCGGGGCGTGGCATGGCCACGCCGAACTGCAGGGCCTCGACGGCACGCTCCTGGCCGAGGACCCCACGAAACGGTTCCAGGTCGTCTGTATTGGAGAACGCGAACTGTTCGGCAGAGAAACGCCGGGTCAGGGCTTCGGGCGCGAGACGCAGGCGCGAGGCGACAGGATCGGGCATTGGGTTTCCTTACTTCGGCGGGGGCGGATGAAGGGCATTCTGGCGCTGCCAGCGCGCAGCGGCAAGGCTCGGCGGGACTTTATGTCGCAGCCCTGCGCGGTGATCACGTTAGCAATTTTTCGCAATAAACAACGCAACCTTTGGATCGTGCCTAAACTCCAAGCTGCGCGGGTCGGCGGTTGGCCTGCCCGTCCTGGCAATCCGTTTGCCAGAACCCCTGACCATTGGTATGTCACTTGAGAATGAGAACAACGCTATGAAACGGATTATTCTGGGTACTCTGTTCGCCGCAGTCTCGATCAACGCCATGGCCGAATCGCCAGGCGGCCCGAACTGCGGCTGGGGCAACATGCTGTTCGAAGGCCAGCGCGGCACGCCGGCCCACTTCCTGGCCTCCACCACCAACGGCACCTCCGGCAACGCCACCTTCGGCATGACCTCCGGCACCAACGGCTGCTCGACCAAGGCGGCCCTCACCTATGGCGGCAAGTCCTGGTTCGCCATGAACGGCATGATGAACGAGCTCTCCGAGGACATGGCCCAGGGCCAGGGCGAAGCCCTGACCACCTATGCCGTGGTCCTGGGCGTGGCACCTGAGGACCGCGCGCATTTCGCCGCCGTCACCCACGAGCACTTCCAGCAGATCTTCAGCAGCGCCGACGTGACTGCCGAGACTGTCCACAGCAACACCCTGGCCGTGCTCAAGAGCGACCCGCAACTGGCCAAGTACGCCACCGAGGCTTGAGTCACACGCCTCCCGCCCCGGCAGCGGGGCGGGTTTGGCGCGCCACCTTTCGGCATCATCAGGATGTAGTTGCCCGACATGCTCAAACGCCTCGCTCCCCTGGCGCTGATTGCCAGCGCACCGCTATACGCCGCACCGCAGATCGCCCCGGCTCGCCTGCAGCAACTGGCCGCCACGCCCTACTGGATCGCCCTGGGCCACTACGAGACCGCCAAGCTCGGCGGCTGGCGCAGCTATGTGGATGATTCGCGCTTCTTCCTCGCCGAGGACGGTGCCCATCATCCCGACCAGGAACTCGCGGCCACGGTCCAGGCGCTGTACGCCCCGGCCAGCCTGGGCGACAAGCACGCACAGTGCGTGTTCCCGGCGCGAACCCGCTGGCTGCGCGAGCAACTGAACCTCGCCGACCTGCCGCGCCCTGACTGCCAGGAATTCACCACCTGGTATCGGTCGATCGACCCGCACAGCGCCGCCCTGATCTTCCCCGCCGCCTACCTGAACAGTCCGTCGTCGATGTTCGGCCATACCCTGCTGCGCATCGACCAGTCCAATACCCGGCGCGACGACACCACGCTGCTGAGCTACGCGATCAACTTCGGGGCCTACATCGAAGGCAGCGACAACAGCATCCTCTATGCCTGGAAAGGCCTGATGGGCGGCTATCCCGGACTGTTCGCGATGATGCCCTACCAGGAGAAACTGTCCGAGTACCGCAGCCTGGAGAACCGCGACCTGTGGGAGTACCAGCTGGACCTGACGCCGGAAGAGACCGGACGCATGGTCGAGCATGTCTGGGAGCTCAAGCAGATCAGGTTCGACTACTTCTTCTTCGACGAGAACTGCTCCTACCGCCTGCTGGAGTTGCTGCAGGTGGCCCGGCCGGGCCTTGACCTGACCTCGCAGTTCCCACTCACCGCCATCCCCACCGACACGGTCAAGGCGGTCAAGCAGTCCGGGCTGGTCTCGGACGTGCGCTACCGCCCGTCGCGCGAACGCGAACTGCTGGCCCGCGCCGAGCCGCTCGAGCATGGGGAAAAACAGCAGGTATTGGCCATCAGCGCCGATACCGCACACCTGCAAAGCCCGGACTTCACCGCCCTGCCCCGCGATCGCCAGGCCCTGGTGCAGGACGCCGCCTACCGCCTGGAACGCTACCGGGCCAACGGCCAGGAACGCGACCCGGAGCAGGCCCGGCGCAGTTTCGAACTGCTCAGGGCAATCAACGGCAACCCGCCCCCGCCGCTGCAGGTCGAACGCCCCGGCCTGCCGGAGGACGGTCACCAGTCGCGAACCTGGCAACTGGGCGTCGGCACCCGGGAAGACCGTGCCTTTGCCGAATACGGCCTGCGCATGGCCTACCACGACCTCAACGACAACCTGTACGGTTTTCCCCTGGGCGCGCAGATCGAGATCCTCCAGCTCAAGCTGCGCCAGTACGAAGGCAACGAATGGCAGGTGCAGCGCCTGGACCTGGCCACCATCCGCTCGCTGACGCCACGCAACGAGCTGCTCAAGCCCTGGTCCTGGCAGGTCGCCGGGGGGCTCGAGCGGGTGCCGGGCAAGCATGACGACGAGGTGCTGGTCAGCCACGTCAATGGTGGCGCCGGGGGGACCTGGCAACTGGGCGACGACCTGCTGGGGTTCGCCCTGGGCACGGCGCGGGTCGAGCATCACAACGACTTCGCCGGTTTCATCGCTCCGGCTGCCGGCTTCAATGGCGGGCTGCTGTGGCGCAACGGGCTGGGCAACCTGACCCTGGAGGCCAAGGGTGACTACTTCACCAATGGCGAGGTGCGGCGCAGCCTGAGCCTGAACCAGCAGTGGGAGATCAGCCGCGACCTCGGCGTGCGCCTCAGTGCCTCGCGCCAGTTCAGCCATCTGGCCACTGCGCAGAACGAAGTGATGCTGGAGCTGAAGTGGTACCAGTACTGATCCTGTGACAGGTGCCATCTACATGGGCGCTGGCTTGCCACGCGACAGACCGGACTGGTCATCGCGAGGCAAGCGCGTTCCCACAAGCCCCTGCACAGCCTGCCGAGCGATCCTTCGACAGCGTTTTGACATCGCGCCAACAATTCCCCACCTAGACTTTGCGAAATCTGTCGGATGGGTCTTGTGGATATGTCGCGGTACGGGTCGCTGTTGTGGATAACGTTGTTGCTCGCCGGTTGCCAATCGACCCATGAACAGATGGTCGACCAGGGTTATCCCCCCAACTATGCCGACGGCTTCCAGGACGGCTGCAGCAGCGGTCGCCAGGCCGCCGGGCTGATGGTCGGCGAGTTCCGCAAGGACGTCCCTCGCTATTTGCACGACCGCCAGTACGAGACGGGTTGGGACGATGGCTTTCGCCAGTGCCAGGCGATGCAGGACAACGAGGACCAGCGCCAGTACCGTGAGCGCTACTGGGACCAGCGCGAGCGTGACTGGCAGCAGGAGAAGGACCGCGACGCTGCCCGCGCCTATCGACGCAACTGAGGTCGCAAACGGACAATCGACGAGCCCCGCGAGCTGCCATCCTGGTCTTCAGCACAAGGAGTCCGTCATGAGCCGAGCATTCGTCAACGAAGACCAGGCCGCCGCCCAGGCCGATCAACCGGTGGAACGGCGCATCAGCGCGCAGCCCAACTATGTCACCGCCAGTGGCCTGGCCCAGTTGCAGCAGCGGGTCGCGGCCCTCAATGCACGGCATGCCCAGCTGCAGGCCGAAGGTGAGCGCGGCGACAAGCAGCGCCTGGCCGAGATCGAGCGCGATCTACGCTACTTCACCGCCCGCGTGCAGAGCGCCCAGGTAGTGCCCACCGCCACGTCCACGGAAAAGGTCCAGATCGGCAGCCGGGTACGGTTTGTCGGTGAGGATGATCAAGAGCACCAGGTGCAACTGGTAGGCGAGGACCAGGCCGATGCCATGCACGGGCTGATCAACTGGGGCTCGCCGCTGGGGCGGGCGCTACTGGGTGCCGCTCCCGGGGATGAGGTGCTGTGGCAACGGCCGGCGGGTGACCAGGTGATCGAGGTGCTCAGGATCTGGGGCGATGCCTAGCGCCATCGGGGCTGCCGAGCAGCCCTTTCGCGCCCCCGCGCCTCTGTAGGAGCGGCCTTGTGTCGCGAAAGGGCCGCAAAGCGGCCCCGGCAGTCTCGGCTCAGACCACGCCCTGAGCCAGCATGGCATCGGCGACTTTCACGAAGCCGGCGATGTTCGCGCCCTTGACGTAGTTGATCCGGCCATCGGCCTCCTGGCCGTAGTGCACGCAGGCATGGTGGATCGACTGCATGATGTTGTGCAGCTTGCTGTCCACTTCACCGGCGGTCCATAGCAGACGCATGGCGTTCTGCGACATTTCCAGCCCGGACACGGCCACGCCGCCGGCATTGGATGCCTTGCCCGGCGCATAGAGAATGCCAGCCTCGATGAAGATGTCCACAGCCTCCAGGGTGGTCGGCATGTTGGCACCTTCGGCCACGCAGATGCAGCCGTTGCGCAGCAACGTGCGGGCATCCTCGGCATCGAGCTCGTTCTGGGTCGCGCATGGCAGGGCGATGTCGCACGGCAGCGACCAGGGCGTCTGGCCCTTGCGGAACTCCAGGCCAAAGTGCCCGGCCAGTTCGCTGAGGCGGCCACGCTTGACGTTCTTCAACGTCATCAGCGCCTCCCACTGCTCGTCGTTCAGACCCGATTCGCAGAACAGCGTGCCTTCGGAGTCGGACAGCGAGATCACCTTGCCGCCCAGGTCCATGACCTTGCGTGCAGCGTACTGGGCAACGTTGCCCGAACCGGAAATGGCCACCCGACGACCGTCGATGCGCAGATCCTGGCGCTTGAGCATCTCCTCGGCGAAGTACACGCAGCCATAGCCGGTGGCCTCCGGACGGATCAGGCTGCCGCCGTAGGTCATGCCTTTGCCGGTGAGTACCGAGGTGAACTGGTTGGCCAGGCGCTTGTACTGGCCGAACAGGAAGCCGATCTCGCGGGCACCGACACCGATGTCACCGGCCGGCACGTCGAGGTCGGCGCCGATGTGGCGGTACAGCTCGCTCATGAACGCCTGACAGAAGCGCATCACCTCGGCGTCGCTCTTGCCCTTCGGATCGAAGTCGGACCCACCCTTGCCGCCGCCCATGGGCAACGAGGTGAGGGAGTTCTTGAACACCTGCTCGAAGGCCAGGAACTTGAGCACGCCAAGGTTTACCGAGGGGTGGAAGCGCAGACCGCCCTTGTACGGGCCGATGGCGCTGCTCATCTGGATGCGGTAGCCGCGGTTGACCTGGACCTTGCCCTGGTCATCGACCCACGACACGCGGAACAGCACGGCGCGTTCGGGCTCGACCATGCGCTCGAGGATGCCGGCCTGCAGGTAGTGGGGGTTTTGCTCGAGGAACGGCCACAGGCTGCGCAGCACTTCTTCCACAGCCTGGTGGAACTCGGGCTGGGCAGGGTCGCGCTGTTGCAGGCGGGCCAGGAAGGCGTCGACAGATTCGATCATGATAGACATCTCACCAAGAGGGATTGTTTTTGATTTTTTCCGGAATGTAGCAAGAACCGGCCGCCCTGGGACAGGGCGAGATGTCGTATTTATGAAATTATTTGGTGCGAATTCTATAACTGTATACAAATTCGCACAGTGCCCGCAGGAGCGGCCTTGCCGGCGACCACCGGCGCGGCCGGTGTCACCCAGCGCGAGGCCTGGTTCGCCAGCAAGGCTGGCGCCTACACATCCCGGCAGGCCAGCAGGCACAAAAATGGGGCCCCTGAGGGCCCCATTCTTGTGCAACTGAAACGCCCTTTACTGGGCCAGTTTCTTGTGGCGCACGCGGTGCGGCTGGGTGGCGGCATCGCCCAGGCGCTTCTTGCGATCAGCTTCATACTCGGTGTAGTTGCCCTCGAAGAACACCACGTTCGAGTCGTCCTCGTAGGCCAGGATGTGGGTGGCCACACGGTCCAGGAACCAACGGTCGTGGGAGATCACGATCGCCGCGCCCGGGAAGTCCAGCAGGGCCTCTTCCAGCGAACGCAAGGTTTCGACGTCGAGGTCGTTGGACGGTTCGTCGAGCAGCAGGACGTTGCCGCCCTCTTTCAGGGTCAGGGCCAGGTGCAGGCGGCCACGCTCACCACCGGAGAGGTCCTTGACGAACTTCTGCTGGTCGCCGCCCTTGAAGTTGAAACGACCGACGTAGGTACGCGACGGGATCTCGTAGTTGCCGATGCGGATCTGGTCGGAACCGTCGGAGATCTGCTGGAACACGGTCTTGGCGCCGTCCAGGTCCTCGCGGCTCTGGTCTACGCAGGCCAGTTGCACGGTTTCACCGATCTCGATGCTGCCCGAGTCCGGCTGCTCCTTGCCCATCAGCATGCGGAACAGGGTCGACTTACCGGCACCGTTACCACCGATCACGCCGACGATCGCGCCCTTGGGCATGGCGAACGACAGGTTGTCGATCAGCACGCGATCGCCGTAGCCCTTGGTGACGTTCTTGAACTCGATGACCTTGTCGCCCAGGCGCGGACCGGCCGGGATATAGATCTCGTTGGTTTCGCTGCGCTTCTGGAATTCCTGCGACTGCATTTCCTCGAAGCGCTGCAGACGGGCCTTGGACTTGGACTGGCGAGCCTTGGCGCCTTTGCGCACCCACTCCAGTTCTTCCTTCATGGCCTTCTCGTGGGCGCTCTGCTGCTTGGATTCCTGGGCCAGACGCTCCGACTTGGCTTCCAGCCAGCCCGAGTAGTTGCCTTCGTACGGAATACCGGCGCCGCGGTCCAGTTCGAGGATCCAGCCGGCGACGTTGTCGAGGAAGTAACGGTCGTGGGTGATGGCCACCACGGTACCCGGGAAGTCGTGGAGGAAACGCTCCAGCCAGGCCACCGAGTCGGCGTCCAGGTGGTTGGTCGGTTCGTCCAGCAGCAGCATGTCGGGGGCTGACAGCAGCAGGCGGCACAGGGCCACGCGGCGCTTCTCGCCACCGGACAGGTGTTCGATCTTCGCATCCCAGGCCGGCAGGCGCAGGGCGTCGGCAGCGACGTCCAGCTGACGCTCCAGGTTGTGGCCGTCGGCGGCCTGCAGGATGGCTTCCAGCTTGGCCTGCTCGGCGGCCAGCTTGTCGAAGTCGGCGTCGGGTTCGGCATAGGCGGCGTAGACCTCGTCCAGGCGGGCCTGGGCGTCCTTGATCACGCTGACCGCTTCCTCGACCACTTCACGCACGGTCTTGCTCGGGTCCAGCTGCGGCTCCTGGGGCAGGTAGCCAACGTTGATGTCGGGCATCGGACGGGCTTCGCCGTCGAATTCCTTGTCGACGCCCGCCATGATCCGCAGCAGGGTCGATTTACCCGCGCCGTTCAGGCCCAGCACGCCGATCTTGGCGCCAGGGAAGAACGACAGGGAAATATTCTTGAGAATTTCCCGCTTCGGCGGCACGACCTTGCTCAGCCGATGCATGGTGTAGACGTATTGAGCCAAAACCAAGCCCTCTAATCAGATAGGTAAAGACATCGACGCACGCCCCGGCGCAGGCCAGGGGGATGTGTTTACGGGGTGTCGTTGAACAAAGTGGGCCATTCTACGCCAAGTCGTGACGTTGCACAGATGGGGTAGATGGCAGGGAGGGACCGCTTTGCGGTTATCCCGGTTCAAGCCCGCGCCCACGCAAGCGTGTGGCGCCTGTGGAAGCGGGCTTGAACCGCGACGAGGGCCTCAGACGTGCGACTGCTTCGCCTTGCCACGCGGCAGGCGGCAACGGTCCGACTGCTCGGCCAGACGCGCGGCCCAGGCCGCCTTGGCGCTGAAGGCACCGCTGCGTGCGGGTTGCGCCGGGGCCTTGGCTACCGGCTTGCCAGCGGCCTTGGCGGCGGCGGGCTTGGCGGCAGGCTTGGCAGTGGCCGCGACAGCAGGTTCGGCGGCAGGCTTGGCCTGCTTGCGCAGCTCGGCCAGCGACGGCGTCTTGCTCGCACTGGCAGCGGTGTCAGGCTTGGCCAGCGAACGCTGGCAGCTCTTGCACGACACGTCCTCGGCCACGGCAGTGCCGACCAGCGTCTGGCTGCTGCGACCACAGGCGGAATCGAGGCCATTGGTGGAATAGTGGATAACCAAAACCGTACATCTCCGATACTGACTATTGAAGCGGGCGGCATTCTCGCACAGGTTGCAGGGACTTGCCGAACCGACATGACCGACTGCATGGCAGCCTCGACGCGCACCGCTGGCACTTTGCCATGTTTGCAGGCATGCTAGCCGGCTTCACTTGCGCGGCTTTATAGTGCGCCGGCTGCCTGCCAAGCGGCGGCACGCGCCGTGCATGTACAACGGATGCAATCCCTGCCATCGTCAGCTCAATCGCAGGACCCGACGCTTGACCGACTTCACGCATTCTCCACCCTTGCGCCCTGCCGATGCCTCGGCCGGCTCACACCTGCGTGGCTCGCTCAAGGGGGCACTGGCCCTGCTGGCGCTGGTTCTGCTGGGCCTGCTGCTGTGGCAGCTGTTCACCCAGTTCCGACATACCCAGGCCGATCTGCGCCAGCAGAGCCTGGCGAGCAGCGCGGAACTGGCCGACCACCTGAGCCTGAACATGGCCCTGAAGGCCCAGCAAGCGGTCAACCTGGTCCAGGCCTACGTCAATCCTCCGACGCCAGCGGCACTGCCCAGTCTGCTCGGCACCTTGCAGTCGAGACTGCCGTCCCTGCGCCAGCTGGCCTGGCTGGACAATAGCGGGCAGGTCCTCCGGGACACGTTGGCCGGCACGCCCGACCGTCAGTTGATTGACGATTTCTTGCAACTGAACCAGGGACGCGGGTTCTTCTATGCCAACGCCCCCGACAACCAGCAGATCTACCTGCTGCTGCGCCAGAGCGTCGAACAGTCGCGCGGCTATTGGCTGCTGCGCCTGGACCCGGCTTACTACCTGGAGCTCACCCGTCACCTGGACGGTCCCGGCCATCCGCTGTGGTTACTGGAAAACAGCCGCAATGGCGAGGTGATCGAGCGCCACGGCACAGTCCCGACCAGTGATGAACCGCTGCAAAGCGTGATGCTGGCGTTCATCGACAACAGTACCTGGCAATTACGCGGCCTGTTCGACGCAGGCCTTGCGCGCAGCAAGCTGTTGCCGGCGCTGATCGGCAAGTGCGTGCTGGTGTTGTTCTGCGCCTTGCTGCCAGTGCTGGCCCTGATCAACATGCGCCGCCGCCACCGCGCGTTGCAGGAGGACCGACGGCGCTACCAGGAGATCTTCGACGGCACCGGCGTGGCCCTGTGCGTGCTCGACCTCTCCAGCCTGCCCGGCCAGCTGGACCGCTATCACCTGCGCAACCGCGCCGCGCTCAAGCAGAGCCTGGCGCTGGACTCGAACCTGCGCCGCTCGTTGCTGGCCGAACTGAAGATCACCGAGATCAACCAGGTCGCTCGTCAGTTGCTCAATGTCGACAGCCACCAAGGTGCCTGGCAACGCCTGATCGAAGGCAGCGGCGCAAGCCGCGACAGTGTCGGCATGCAGCTGATCGATGCACTGATCGAAGAGCGCGAGCAACTCGAGCTGGAAGTGCGCCTGCCGGCGCCGCTGGGCGGCGAGCTGCACCTGTGGCTGATGGTGCGCCTGCCACTGCAGCGCCGCGACTATCAGGCGGTGATCCTCAGTATCAGCGACATCACCAGCCGCAAGCAGGTCGAACTGTCGCTGCTCGAGCGGGAGAGCTTCTGGTCCGACGTGGTGCGTACCGTGCCCGACCAGTTGTACGTCCAGGACGTGCAGAGCCAGCGGATGATCTTCAGCAACCGCCACCTCGGCCAGACCCTGGGCTATGACCGCGCCGAGCTGGCGCAGATGGGCGAGCGCTTCTGGGAACTGCTGTTGCACCCCGAGGATGCCGAGCACTACCGGGCACTGCGCCAGCAGCAACGCGATACCAGCTATGGCGAGTCGCTGCATTGCCAGTTGCGCTTTCGCCACCACGACGGAGGCTGGCGCTGCTACGAGATCCGCGAGCAGGTACTGACCCGCAACAGCGACGGGCTGGTCACCCGCATCATCGGCGTGGGCAAGGACGTCACGGTGCAGATCGAGGCGAGCCAGTCCCTGCGCGACAGCGAACAGCGCTACCGCATGCTCGCCGAGAGCATCAGCGATGTCATCTTCTCCACCGACAGCCAGTTGCAACTCAACTACGTGAGTCCTTCGGCGCAGGCGGTGCTGGGCTACCAGCCCGAGTGGATCTTCGCCAACGGCTGGCAGTCGATCATCGCCAATCCGGCCCAGCTGACCGGCATCTACAGCCTGATGGAACGGGTCAGTGCAGCCCTGGGTGACCGCGAGCAACTGGCCCAGTTGCGCAACACCCTGCCGACGCAACTGTTCCTGTTCGACTGCCTGCGTGCCGACGGTCGCAAGATCCCCATCGAGTTGCGCCTGGTGCTGGTGTGGGACGAGCACGAGCACTTCGAGGGTGTGCTCGGCGTCGGCCGCGACATCAGCCAGCAGCGCCGCGCCGAAAAGGACCTGCGCATGGCGGCGACGGTGTTCGAGCACTCTACCTCGGCGATCCTCATCACCGATCCGGCTGGCTATATCGTCCAGGCCAACGAAGCGTTCAGCCGAGTCAGTGGCTACGAGGTCGCCGAAGTGCTCGACCAGTTGCCCGGCATGCTCACGGTCGAGCAGCAGCAGGACGCGCACCTGGGCTACGTGCTCAAGCAGCTCAACCAGCGCGGCAGCTGGGAAGGCGAAGTATTCCTCAAGCGGCGCAACGGCGAGCACTACCCGGCCTGGGTCGGTATCACCGCGGTGCTCGACGATGAAGGCGACCTGGCCAGCTACGTGTGCTTCTTCACCGACATCAGCGAACGCAAGGCCAGCGAACAGCGCATCCACCGCCTGGCCTACTACGACGCCCTCACCCACCTGCCCAACCGCACGCTGTTCCAGGACCGGCTGTACACCGCGCTGCAGCAGGCCGAGCGACAAAAGGCCTGGGTGGTGCTGATGTTCCTCGACCTCGACCGTTTCAAGCCGATCAACGACTCCCTCGGCCACGCGGCGGGCGACCGCATGCTCAAGGACATGGCCGAACGCCTGCTGGCCTGCGTCGACAGCGGCGACACCGTGGCACGCATGGGAGGCGACGAGTTCACCCTGCTGCTGCAGCCCCGCGCCACCCGCGAGCAGGCACTCAACCGTGCCATCCACGTCGCCGAGAACATCCTCGGCGGCCTGGTGACGCCGTTCGTGCTGGAAAACCGCGAGTTCTTCGTGACCGCCAGTATCGGCATCGCCCTCAGCCCGCAGGACGGCAGTGAGCTGAGCCAGTTGATGAAGAACGCCGACACCGCCATGTACCACGCCAAGGAACGTGGCAAGAACAACTTCCAGTTCTACCAGACCGACATGAACGCCAGCGCCCTGGAGCGCCTGGAACTGGAAAGCGACCTGCGACACGCCCTGGAACAGAACGAGTTCATCCTCTATTACCAGCCGCAGTTCAGTGGCGACGGCAAGCGCCTGACCGGTGCCGAGGCCTTGCTGCGCTGGCGTCATCCGACGCGCGGCCTGGTGCCCCCGGGCGATTTCATCCCCGTGATCGAGGAGCTGGGGCTGGTGGTGGACGTCGGCGACTGGGTGCTGCGCGAAGCCTGTCGTCAACTCAAGGCCTGGCACAAGGAGAAGGTGCGGGTGCCGAAAGTATCGGTGAACATCTCCGCCCGGCAGTTCTCCGACGGCCAGTTGGGCACGCGCATCGCCACCATCCTGGAGGAAACCGGCCTGCCGCCGGCCTGCCTGGAGCTGGAACTGACCGAAAGCATCCTGATGCGCGAGGTCAACGAAGCCATGCACATCCTCGACAGCCTGAAGAACCTGGGACTGAGTATCGCGGTCGACGACTTCGGCACCGGCTATTCCTCGCTCAACTACCTCAAGCAGTTCCCCATCGACGTGCTGAAGATCGACCGTACCTTCGTCGACGGCCTGCCCGAGGGCGAACAGGACGCACAGATCGCCCGGGCCATCATCGCTATGGCCCACAGCCTGAACCTGGCGGTGATCGCCGAGGGCGTCGAGACCCACGAGCAACTGGAGTTCCTGCGCGAGCATGGTTGCGACGAAGTGCAAGGCTACCTGTTCGGCCGGCCGATGCCGGCCAACCAGTTCGAGGCGCAGTTCAGCAACGAGACGCTGTTCATGTTCCAGTGAGCGGGCGCCATACGGTCCTACAGGGGCACGACGCGACGTCGGAAAAACGGACCCTGAAGTCAAGTCCAGCCCAGGAACGGCGCGGGCTGCAACATGAAGCCCTTTGGTCCGCGACTTGATGCCACTTCATATGCCAGCGGCGAATCAATCGGTTAGAATGCACCCCCAATTCAGCCCGATCCTTGAGGACCGCCATGTTCAGCCGTGATTTGACCATTGCCAAGTACGACGCCGAGCTCTTCGAAGCCATGCAGCAAGAAGCCCTGCGCCAGGAAGAGCATATCGAGCTGATCGCTTCGGAAAACTACACCAGCCCAGCTGTCATGGAAGCCCAGGGTTCGGTTCTGACCAACAAGTACGCCGAAGGCTACCCAGGCAAGCGCTACTACGGTGGTTGCGAGTACGTCGACATCGTCGAGCAGCTGGCCATCGACCGCGCCAAGCAGCTGTTCGGCGCCGACTACGCCAACGTCCAGCCGCACGCCGGCTCCCAGGCCAACGCCGCCGTCTACCTGGCCCTGCTGTCGGCCGGTGACACCATCCTCGGCATGAGCCTGGCCCACGGCGGTCACTTGACCCACGGCGCGGCCGTCAGCTCCTCGGGCAAGCTGTACAACGCCATCCAGTACGGCATCGACGCCAACGGCCTGATCGACTACGACGAAGTCGAGGCACTGGCCCTGGAGCACAAGCCGAAGATGATCGTCGCCGGCTTCTCCGCCTACTCGCAGGTGCTGGACTTCGCGCGCTTCCGCGCCATCGCCGACAAGGTCGGAGCCTACCTGTTCGTCGACATGGCCCACGTGGCTGGCCTGGTCGCCGCCGGCGTGTACCCGAACCCGGTGCCGTTCGCCGACGTGGTCACCACCACCACCCACAAGACCCTGCGCGGTCCACGTGGCGGCCTGATCCTGGCCCGTGCCAACGCCGACATCGAGAAGAAGCTCAACTCCGCCGTCTTCCCGGGCGCCCAGGGTGGCCCGCTGGAGCACGTCATCGCCGCCAAGGCGATCTGCTTCAAGGAAGCGCTGCAGCCTGAGTTCAAGGCCTATCAGCAGCAAGTGGTGAAAAACGCCCAGGCCATGGCCGAAGTGTTCATCGCCCGTGGTTTCGACGTCGTTTCCGGCGGTACCCAGAACCACCTGTTCCTGCTGTCGCTGATCAAGCAGGACATCTCCGGCAAGGACGCTGACGCCGCCCTGGGCAAAGCCTTCATCACCGTCAACAAGAACTCGGTCCCCAACGACCCACGCTCGCCGTTCGTCACCTCGGGCCTGCGCTTCGGTACCCCAGCCGTGACCACCCGTGGCTTCAAGGAAACCGAGTGCCGCGAGCTGGCTGGCTGGATCTGCGACATCCTGGCCGACCTGAACAACGAAGCGGTGATCGACGCCGTGCGTGAGAAGGTCAAGGCCATCTGCAAGAAGCTGCCGGTGTACGGCAACTGATCGGCAGACGCCTGATGTGAAAAAGCCCGGCCATGTGCCGGGCTTTTTTGTGGCTGTCTTGCTCGACATCGTGAAGCCGACGCAATCGTCGTAGGAGCCAGTCGCGGATCAGGACTGGGTCAACGCCTCGAACCCCGCCCGGATCTTCTCCTCCGGCAGTTCATCGGCAATGAACACCATCACGCTTTCCCGCTCCTCGCTTTCCAGCCATTCGCTGTCCCAGTCAAAGCCATACAGCTTGAGCACGCCCTGGAACACCAGCCGGCGGTCTTCACCGGCGATGTTCAGCACGCCTTTGTAGCGCAGCAACTGCTTGCCATGGGTTTCAAGCAGCTCGTTCATGAAGTCGCTGAGGCGATCGATATCCAGCGGCATCTCGGTACGCAGTACCAGAGTGCGGATACGATCGGCCGTGGTGGACTTGAGCACAGGGCGCAGCGTGGGTTTGACGCTGAGCCCCAGGTCCGGGTTGAGATTGAAGCCGCGCACATCGAGCAGTTCGGCCAGGTCGATGCAGCCATGCTCGACCACACGGATCGCCGCCCGACCGTTGATGCGGGCCAGACGCTCGCGCAAGGCATCGATGGCATCTGGCTCGGCCAGGTCGGTCTTGCTCAACAGCAGGCGGTCGGCGAAGCCAACCTGGGCCTGGGCGATGGCTTGCGTGAGATGCAGGTCGGCGTGCACGGCATCGACCAGGGTGATGATGCCGTCGAGGATATAGCGCTCACGCAGCTCTTCGTCGATGAAGAAGGTCTGCGCCACTGGCGCCGGATCGGCCAGGCCGGTGCATTCGATCACCAGGCGGTCGAAGACGATCTCGCCGGCGTCCAGGCGCTCGAGCAACAGGTACAGGGCGCGAGTCAGGTCGCCGTGGATGGAGCAACACACGCAGCCATTGGCCAGGGTCATGACCTGCACCGGCTCGTCGCCGAGCAGTTGGCTGTCGATACCGGCCTCGCTGAACTCGTTTTCGATCACGGCGATCTTCAGCCCGTGCTCGGCCTTGAGCATGTACTTGAGCAGGGTGGTCTTGCCGGCGCCGAGGAAGCCGGTGAGGACGGTGACGGGAATAGGCGTCTGCACGCAGAACATCTCCTGTGCAGTGGACATTTGGAAGGTGGGCGCGAGCGCCCTGCAGGAGCGGTTTTGTGTCGCGACAGGGCCGCACAGCGGCCCCGGCGATATCTGCTGCCAAGCCAAGAACCTGCGGCCCTGTCGCGACACAAGGCCGCGTCTACTACAGAGGCCGCGCTAGCCCAGGTTCAGCAGCACTTGGGCCCGGACTTGCCGCCGTAACGCGCCTCCTGACGTTCGCGGAAGAACGCCTCGTACGTCATCACCGGCTTGTCCGGGTGCTTGTTACGCATGTGCTCGACATAGTTGTCGTAGTCGGGCATGCCGACCATCAGGCGGGCTGCCTGCCCCAGGTACTTACCCAGTCGACCCAGGTCGTTGAACATCGCGGCATTCCTCTCAAGCGTCAGGCAGGGCCTGGAACGGGGTTTCCTTGTCGCTGCGCTCCTTGCGACCGAAGGCGGCGATGCCGACCTTGAGGGCGAAGAACAGCACGCTGAACACCACCACCAGGAACAGCACGGTCAGCCCGGCGTTGGTGTAGGCATTGAAGATCACATGCTGCATCTGGCCGATGTCCTTGGCAGGCGCGAGCACCTGGCCGGCGTCCAGCGCGGTGCTGTACTTCTTGGCCAGGGCCAGGAAGCCCACCGCCGGGTTCGGATCGAACAACTTGATCAGGCCCGCTGCGGTGGTGCAGATCAGCAGCCACACGGCCGGCAGCAGGGTGACCCAGATATAGCGCTCGCGCTTCATCTTGATCAGCACCACGGTGCCCAGCATCAGCGCGATACCCGCCAGCATCTGGTTGGAGATGCCGAACAGCGGCCACAAGGTGTTGATCCCGCCCAACGGGTCGATCACACCCTGGTACAGCAAGTAGCCCCACAGGGCTACGCAACCGGCGGTGCCAAGCAGGTTGGCGCCCCACGAGTCGGTGCGGCGCAGGGCCGGAACGAAGCTGCCCAGCAAGTCCTGCAGCATGAAGCGGCCGGCACGGGTACCGGCGTCCACCGCGGTAAGGATGAACAGTGCCTCGAACAGAATGGCGAAGTGGTACCAGAACGCCATGGTGTTCTCACCGGGCAGTACCTGATGAAGGATCTGCGCGATCCCGACCGCCAGGGTCGGCGCGCCACCGGCGCGGGCAAGGATGGTGTGCTCACCGATATCCCGGGCCGTGGCCTCGAGCTGCTCGGGAGTGATCATGAAGCCCCAACTGCTGACGGTCTGCGCCACCGACGCAACGTCGGCGCCGACCACCGCGGCCGGACTGTTCATGGCGAAGTACACACCCGGCTCGATCACCGAGGCGGCGACCATCGCCATGATGGCGACGAACGACTCCATGAGCATGCCGCCGTAGCCGATGTAGCGGGCGTTGGCCTCGTTGTCCAGCAGCTTGGGCGTGGTCCCCGAGGAGATCAGCGCATGGAAGCCGGACACCGCACCGCAGGCGATGGTGATGAACAGGAACGGGAACAGGGTGCCCTTCCATACCGGGCCGGTACCGTCGGTGAACTGGGTCAGCGCCGGCATCTTCAGTTCTGGCGCAATGATCAGGATGCCGATGGCCAGGCCGACGATGGTGCCGATCTTGAGGAAGGTCGACAGGTAGTCGCGTGGCGCCAGCACCAGCCACACCGGCAGCACTGCGGCGACGAAGCCGTAGCCGACCAGCATCCAGGTGATCTGCACGCCGGTGAAGGTGAACGCCGGCCCCCACACCGGATCCGCGGCGATCTGGCCCCCCAGCCAGATCGACGCCAGCAGCAGCACCACGCCGATGATCGAGATCTCACCGATGCGGCCCGGGCGGATGTAGCGCATGTAGATGCCCATGAACATCGCGATCGGGATGGTCGCCATCACCGTGAACATGCCCCATGGGCTCTCGGCCAGGGCCTTGACCACGATCAGCGCCAGCACCGCGAGGATGATGATCATGATCAGGAAGCAGCCGAACAGGGCAATGGTACCCGGGATGCGGCCCATCTCCTCGCGCACCATGTCGCCCAGCGAACGACCGTTGCGCCGGGTGGAGAGGAACAGGACCATGAAGTCCTGCACCGCGCCCGCCAGCACCACGCCGGCGATCAGCCACAAGGTGCCGGGCAGGTAGCCCATCTGCGCGGCGAGTACCGGGCCCACGAGCGGACCGGCGCCAGCAATGGCTGCGAAATGGTGACCGAAGAGGATGTGCTTGTTGGTCGGGACGTAGTCCAGGCCATCGTTGTTGAGTACCGCGGGCGTGGCCCGGCGGGGGTCGAGCTGCATCACCTTGGTGGCGATGAACAGGCTGTAGTAGCGGTAGGCGACCAGATAGATGGCCACGGCCGCGACGACGATCCACAAGGCGTTGATGGCCTCACCGCGACGCAGGGCGACCACACCCAGCGCGCAGGCCCCTATGACTGCCAGCGCCAGCCACGGAATGTGGCGTAGCAGGCTATTATTGTTGTTCATGGTTTACTTCCAGCTGGTGGATTGGAAAAGACCGCCCATCGAGTCTAGGGCGAGTCATCGCGCATTGCCATACCTGCTTTGTCCTAGAGCCTCTGCGGCCCGATTGCGGTACCTGATGCATATACCAAACTAACTATAGTCAGGATGTCACCCGGAGAACCCGCCATGAGCGACCACGACGAACGCCGCCGCTTCCAGCGCATCGCCTTCGATGCCCCTACCGAGCTCCGTCAGGGCCAACGGCACTGGCCGGTCAAACTGCTCGATCTCTCGCTCAAGGGACTGCTGATCGAACGCCCAATACCCTGGGATGCCGACCTGAGCCAGAATTTCGAAGCCGTCATCTGCCTCAACGACAAAGTCACCCAGGTGCGCATGCAAGTCGAACTGCGCCACGAAGAACCTGCCCGGCTAGGGTTCATCTGCCTCTATATAGATGTCGACTCGATGACCCATCTGCACCGTCTGGTGGAGTTGAACGTGGGCGACAGCACCGAAATGATGCGCGAGCTGTGCGAACTCATCGAAGATTAAAAACTCTTAGCTTGCTACCTGTCTGGCCGTGAGCGCTTCCTGTCCGGCCAGACAGCTTTTCCCGCCTTTTCCCTTCGCTTGCACGCCCCCCCTCTAGCACCCTCTCTCGCTCGTTGGAACACAACGTGCATACAGGTTTTCAGCCCTCTTGGCGCAAGTCCAACGGGGTCAGGATCAAAACTTTGTATACAATACTTGTGGCAATTCTTTGTGAGACTTGTCTACAGTAGCGCCACAACAATAAACAGAGAGCCTGCTCCATGACCACGTCCCCCAGCACGTCTCCCGCCCCGCGCCCCGAGGACGAGAACCTCGGCCTCGGCGCCAATCTGGCCTACGGGCTGCAGCATGTCCTGACCATGTATGGAGGGATCGTTGCCGTACCCCTGATCCTCGGTCAGGCCGCCGGCCTGGCACCGGCGGAGATTGGTCTGCTGATCGCCGCCTCATTGTTCGCCGGCGGCCTGGCGACCCTGCTGCAGACTCTCGGCCTGCCGTTCTTCGGCTGCCAGCTGCCCCTGGTGCAGGGCGTGTCGTTCGCCGGCGTGGCGACCATGGGCGCGATCATCAGCAGCGAAGGCGGTGGCGGCCTGCAAGGGGTACTGGGTGCAGTCATGGCGGCATCGCTGATCGGTTTCCTGATCACCCCGGTGTTCTCGCGCATCACCAAGTTCTTTCCGCCGCTGGTAACCGGTATCGTCATCACCACCATCGGCCTGACCCTGATGCCGGTCGCCGCGCGCTGGGTGATGGGGGGCAACAGCGCCTCGCCAGAGTTCGGCAGCGTGGCCAACATTGGTCTGGCAGGGCTGACCTTCGCCATCGTCCTGCTGCTGAGCAAGCTCGGCAACGCCACCATCTCGCGCCTGTCGATCCTCCTGGCGATGGTGGTCGGCACCCTGATCGCCTGGTCGCTGGGCATGGCCGACTTCAGCAAGGTCACCGAAGGCCCGATGTTCGCCTTCCCCACGCCGTTCCACTTCGGCATGCCGACCTTCCACATCGCCGCGATCCTGTCGATGCTCATCGTGATCATGGTGACCCTGGTCGAAACCTCGGCGGACATTCTCGCGGTCGGTGAGATCATCGACACCAAGGTCGACTCCAAGCGCCTAGGCAATGGCCTGCGCGCGGACATGGCCTCGAGCATCCTGGCACCGATCTTTGGCTCGTTCACCCAGAGCGCCTTCGCCCAAAACGTCGGCCTGGTCGCCGTGACCGGGGTCAAGAGCCGCTACGTGGTGGCGACCGGAGGCGTGATCCTGGTCGTGCTCGGCCTGCTGCCGGTCATGGGCCGGGTCATCGCCGCGGTGCCCACTCCGGTACTCGGTGGCGCGGGCATCGTGCTGTTCGGCACCGTGGCCGCCAGCGGTATCCGTACCCTGTCCAAGGTCAGCTACAAGAACAACGTCAACTTGATCATCGTCGCCGCCTCGCTGGGCTTCGGCATGATCCCGATCGCGGCGCCGACCTTCTACCACAACTTCCCGAGCTGGTTCGAAACCATCTTCCACTCCGGTATCAGCTCGGCGGCGATCATGGCCATCTTGCTGAACCTGATCTTCAACCACTTCACCACCGGCAACTCGGAAAACCAGTCGGTGTTCGCCGCCGCCTACGAGCGCACCATCCAGTACTCCGACATCTCGGCCCTGCGCGATGGCGACTACTTCAAGGATGGCAAGCTGTACGACGCCGAGGGCAACGAGGTGCCAATGCTGGAACTGGACGAGCATGGCAATGAAACGGTCAGGCGCACGGCGGTTGCCGAACATTGACCGCTGATTGAGCGGTAAGGCGGGGGCCGGTGCGCATCATCGGCCCCTTTTTCGTTTAGCTGCGCCAGTCATTTCGTGGGGCATTTCCGTTCCCGAAAAGCCCAGCGGCAAGGCGCTCACTCGAACAAGGCATCCAGCGCCTGCTCCAGACGGGTCACGGCGATCACCTGCAGCCCCGCCGGTGCCTCCTTGGGCGCGTTGCCCTTGGGCACGATGGCACGCTTGAAACCGTGCTTGGCCGCTTCCTTCAAACGCTCCTGCCCGCTCGGCACCGGGCGCACCTCGCCCGACAGGCCGATCTCGCCGAACACCAGCAAGCCGTGGGCCAGCGGGCGGTTGCGCAAGCTCGACATGACCGCGGCCAGCAAGGCTAGGTCGGAGGCCGTCTCGAGCACTTTCACCCCGCCGACCACGTTGAGGAACACATCCTGGTCGTGGGTGGGGATGCCGCCATGCCGGTGCAGCACCGCCAGCAGCATCGCCAGGCGGTTCTGGTCCAGGCCCAGGGTGACCCGCCGCGGATTGGCCAGGTGGCTGTCGTCGACCAGCGCCTGCACCTCCACCAACATCGGCCGGGTGCCCTCCCAGGTGGCCATGACCACACTGCCGGGAACCTCTTCCTGAGTGCGGTTGAGGAAGATCGCCGACGGGTTGGAGACCTCCTTCAGACCTCGGTCGGTCATGCCGAACACGCCCAGCTCGTTGACCGCGCCAAAGCGATTCTTCACCGCCCGCAACAGCCGCAGGCGACCATCTGACTCACCCTCGAAATACAACACGGTATCGACCATGTGCTCCAGCACCCTTGGGCCTGCCAGCGAGCCTTCCTTGGTGACATGGCCGACCAGGAAGATCGCCGTACCGCTCTGCTTGGCGTAGCGCACCAGCAACGCGGTGCTCTCGCGCACCTGGGCCACGCCGCCAGGGGCCGATTGCAACTGCTCGGTGAAGATGGTCTGGATCGAGTCGATCACCATCACCCGCGGTTTTTCCTGCCGCGCGGTGGCGATGATGGTCTCGATGCAGGTTTCGGTCATGACCTTGAGCTGGTCCTGAGGCAGGCCCAGGCGTCGCGAGCGCATGGCCACCTGCTGCTGCGACTCCTCGCCGGTGACGTACAGCGCAGGCATATGCACGGCGATATTGCACAGGGTCTGCAACAGGATGGTCGACTTGCCGATGCCAGGGTCGCCGCCGATCAATACCACCGAGCCATCCACCAGGCCGCCACCGAGCACGCGATCGAGTTCGGTGCTGCTGGTGGTGAACCGCGGTATCTCCTCGACGCTGACCTCGGCCAGGGTCTTGATCTGCGCCTGTTGCCCGGTCCAGCCGGTGCGACCGCTCGGAGCGGCGGCGCCACCGCTTTCGATCATGGTTTCGACCAGCGTGTTCCAGGCCCCGCATTCGCCGCACTGGCCGGCCCATTTGGGAAAGGTCGCGCCGCACTCGGTGCAGCCATACAAACGCTTGGCCTTGGCCATGGGCTGGGTCTCCTGGAAAAAACCGCCATGATAGCCGAACACGGACGTGTCCCGGAGGCGTTGGAGAGCGACAAAACTATTCGCGCTAAGCGCAGTCATTAGCTGCGAACATCACGCATGAAGCGTTTTAGTGGCTTACACTGCGTCTACCTCTCCATTCGTTACAAAGGAATACAGCATGGGCATGCTCAGTGAATTCAAGGCCTTCGCGGTCAAGGGAAATGTCGTCGACATGGCGGTGGGTATCATCATCGGCGCGGCCTTCGGCAAGATCGTCTCGTCGTTCGTCGGCGACGTGATCATGCCTCCCATCGGCCTGCTGATCGGCGGTGTCGACTTCAGTGACCTGGCCATCACGCTCAAGGCGGCCCAGGGCGATGTTCCCGCGGTGGTCATGGCCTATGGCAAGTTCATCCAGACCATCCTCGACTTCATCATCGTCGCCTTCGCCATCTTCATGGGCGTGAAGGTGATCAACCGCCTCAAGCGCGAAGAAGCCGTGGCACCGACCGCACCACCGGTACCGACCGCCGAAGAGACCCTGTTGACCGAGATCCGCGACCTGCTCAAGGCGCAGAATCGCCAGCCCTGAGGCCATCGTGAAAACGGCGCCTTCAGGCGCCGTTTTCATTTACCAGTAGTTTTCCACCGCCACCTGTCCTGGCCGCTTGCTCAGGCTCAGCTGCAGGTCGCGTGCCTTGAGCACCTTGCGCGTCTCATCGATCATCTGCGGGTTGCCGCACAGCATGATGCGCGAATGCTCCGGCGACAGCGCCAACCCCGCCGCCCTCTCCAGCCCGCCATTCTCGATCAGCGTGGTGATCCTTGCGTTCAGTGCGCCAGGGTACTGCTCCCGCGTCACCACCGGGATGAACTGCAACTTGCCGGCGAACTCCGCCAGGTAATCGCGCTGTTCCAACCCGGCGATGTCCTCCACGTAGGCCAGCTCTTTGGCCTCGCGCACCGAATAGACCAGCTTGATGTTGTCGAAACGCTCCCAGGCCTCGAAATCCTGGAGCATCGACATGAACGGGGCAATACCGGTTCCCGTGGCCAGTAGCCACAGGTCACGCCCACCGACGAAACGGTCGAGGGTGAGGTAGCCGAAAGCCTGGCGATCGATCAGCAAGGTATCGCCTGCGTGCAGGCGGCTGAGCTCGCTGGTGAACTCCCCTCCCGGCACGACGATGGAGAAGAAGTCGAGGAACTCGTCATGCGGGGCACTGACCATCGAATAAGCACGCCACACCACACTGCCGTCGGCCTTGGTCACCCCCAGGCGGGCGAACTGCCCGGCACGGAAGCGAAAGCTCGGGTCACGACCGGTCCGCAGACTGAACAGGTTCGGCGTCAGCGGCTGGACGTCGAGCAGGGTCTGGCGGGTGAACTTGTCGGCACTGGCAGTCATGGTGGGCTCCATCGATCAGGTGCGCCCAGTGTCGCGCAAAGCGCCGAGGATAAACACCGTCGGATTGTAGGGCATAAGCCGGAGATAACGGATATTTCACCCGAAAACGTGTCAACTATAACAAAAAAAACCAACACAGCATTGGCAGGTTTCCTACACTCCGATCCGTGTGTTTCTGACATTGGATCCATCCAAATACGTAGGGAGCTGTAGCGATGGCACCAGAGATCAATGATCAGCTTCAGCAGCTGTTCAAAGAGCAAGAGCCGCAGAAGCTGTTCCCCCGCACTGTGGCGCTGGTACGGACCCTTGACTACGAATATGTCGAAGTCAGGCTGTGCTTGCACATCGCAGCCCTCGGCAAACGGGTCATCACCTACGACAACTACCCACGCGCCTGGAAACGGCAGTACGAACAGCAACAGTTCCAAGCCATCGACCCAGTGATTGCCAAGTGCCAAGAGACCACCCTGCCAGTGATCTGGAGTGATGACTTGTACAAGGAAGCCCCAGAGCTTCGCGAGGCTGCCTGCCGTCATGGCCTGATACATGGCTGGAGCCAGTCGACGCACAACATCTCGGGCAACGAAATCCAGATCAGCGTTTCCAGGCGCCGCAGTCTGGATGTCAACAGCTCGGATGACATTGCACTGATCATGTATCTCAGCCACCTGTTGCATGAACGCCTGACCAATCATCACCTGACACTCGAGATGCTCGGGCCCTCGCAGGGTGAGAGCAGCCACAAAGAACTGCTGACGCCTCGCCAGAAGGAAGTGCTCATGTCCATTGCCGCCGGCCTGACGGCCAAGGGCATCGCCAAGAAGCACAACATTGCGGTCCCGACCGCGAACTTCCACACCAACCAGATCAAAGAGAAGGTTGGCGCGAAGAACAAGGCCAGCATCATCGAGTTGGCCCACAAGCTAGGTCTGCTCTGACAGCTCGCCACCCCGCACCGGGCAAAGCCCTGTAGAATCGCCAGCCTCAAGCCCGTCGCACACCGTACCGGGCAGATTCGCAGCAGAGCCCCACGTCATGCCACTGTTCAACAGCCCCTTCGCCGACCTCGACCTGATCCGCCAGCCGGAGCAGGCCAACGACCCGCTGCTGGCATTCGACGCCGCCGATCAGTACCTGCTGGAGCACCTTGCCGCCCAGGCTCAGAGCGCAGACTCTCGCGTGCTGGTGCTCAACGACAGCTTCGGCGCCCTGGCCGCGAGCCTGGCCGGACACCTGCAGGTCACCAGCAGCGGCGACTCGCACCTGGCGTGCATGGCCCTGGAAAAGAACCTGGCGCGCAACGGCAAGGCCTATGACAGCGTGCCATTCATCCCGGCCAGCACCCATTGGCAAGGACCGTTCGACCGCGTGCTGCTGCGCGTGCCGAAGACCCTGGCATTGCTCGAGGAACAACTGATTCGCCTGCAGGGGCAACTGGCGCCCGGCGCCCAGGTGATCGCCGGCGCGATGATCAAGCACCTGCCCCGCGCGGCCGGCGACCTGATGGAAAAGTACATCGGCCCGGTCCAGGCCTCGCTGGCCCAGAAAAAGGCGCGCCTGCTCACCGCCACGGTCGCCGAGCGTCCCGCGGCACGCTCGCCCTACCCTAGCCGCTATCGCCTGGACGCACCGACGCTGGAACTGGTCAACCACGCCAACGTGTTCTGCCGTGAGGGCCTGGACATCGGCACCCGTGCCTTCCTGCCCCATCTGCCGCGCGATCTGGGCCAGGCGCGAGTCGCGGACCTGGGTTGCGGCAACGGCGTGCTGGCCATCGCCAGCGCCCTGGCCAACCCGGATGCCCATTACACCCTGGTCGACGAGTCGTACATGGCGGTGCAGTCGGCGCAGGAAAACTGGCAGGCGGCGCTAGGCGCCCGCCCGGTCGAAGTACGCGCGGCCGATGGCCTGGCAGGTCAGGAGAAACAGTCGCTGGACGTGGTGCTGTGCAATCCGCCGTTCCACCAGCAACAAGTGGTCGGCGACTTCCTCGCCTGGCGCATGTTCCAGCAGGCACGCGATGCATTGGTGGTAGGCGGGGCGCTGTACATCGTCGGTAACCGGCACCTGGGTTACCACAGCAAACTGGCGCGACTGTTCCGCGGGGTGGAACAGGTGGCGGCGACACCGAAGTTCGTGGTGCTCAAGGCCAGGAAATAAACACACCGCGGAGCAAACCTACTGCCACGAGTCCATGAGTGCTCGTGGCGGCGGGCTTGCCCCGCGGCAGGGCCGCTTGTGCTAGTGGGTACTCAGCCCCGCTGCGCTCATGAACAGGCGCATTCCGTAGGCCACCACCCCGAGCGCCGCGACACTCAGCCCCCAGATCAGCACCAGCCAGCCCAGGCGTTGCCACAGCGGCTTCTTCTCTTCGACGTTCATCATCCGCCGCTCCTAGTGATAGCCATCTTCATGGGTGACCTTGCCGCGGAACACGTAGTAGCTCCAGAAGGTATACCCCAGGATGAACGGCAGGATGAACAACGTGCCCACCAGCATGAAACCCTGGCTCTGCGGCGGCGCCGCAGCGTCCCAGATGCTGATGGTCGGCGGGATGATATTCGGCCACAGGCTGATCCCCAGGCCGCTGTAGCCGAGGAAGATCAGCACCAGCGTCAGCAGGAACGGCGTGTAGTGCGCGTTGCGCTGCACCGCCTTGAGCAACCCGTAGAAGGTCACCAGCACCAGGATCGGCACCGGCATGAACCAGACCAGGTTGGGCATGCTGAACCAGCGCTCGGCGATCTGCGGGTAGGCGATCGGAGTCCACAGGCTGACGATGCCAATCACCGCCAGCAGCACCAGGGCCAATGGCCGGGCGATGTCGTGCATCTTCTGCTGCAGCGGCCCCTCGGTCTTCATGATCAGCCAGGTGCAGCCCAGCAGGGTGTAGGCGACGATCAGCCCCAGGCCGCAGAACAGGGTGAACGGCGTCAGCCAGTCGAGGGTGCCACCGGCGTACTTGCGGTCCACCACCTTGAAGCCTTCGATGAACGCCCCCAGCGCCACGCCCTGGAAGAACGTCGCCACCAGCGAGCCCCAGATGAACGCCTTGTCCCAGATATGACGCTTGTGCGGCCGGGCCTTGAAGCGAAACTCGAACGCCACGCCGCGGAAGATCAGGCCCACCAGCATCAGGATCAGCGGCAGGTACAGCGCTTCCAGCACCACCGAGTAGGCCAGCGGGAAGGCTCCGAACAGCGCCGCGCCGCCCAGTACCAGCCAGGTCTCGTTGCCATCCCAGACCGGGGCGACGGTGTTCATCATCACATCGCGGTCACGCTCGCCCTTGACGAAGGGGAAGAGCATGCCGATTCCCAGGTCGAAACCGTCCATCACCACGTACATCATGACGCCGAAGATGATGATCACGGCCCAGATCAGCGGAAGATCGATACCCATCTCAGTTCCCCTTGCTCAGGCTGGTGGAGTCGGCCTCATGGCCATCATCGGCGGCGGACAGCGGCCGCGCCGGCGTGCGTTGCTGGCCAGGCCCGCCAGGGTTGTGCGCGTCGCCCTCGCCAGTCTTCGGCCCTTTGCGCACCAGGCGCATCATGTAGCCGATACCGGTACCGAACAGCGCGAAATAGACCACCACGAACATCACCAGGGTGAAGCCGAGCTGGGTGTAGCTGTGATTGGACACCCCATCCGCGGTGCGCATCAGCCCGTAGACCACCCACGGCTGACGACCGACCTCGGTGGTGAACCAGCCCGCGAGAATCGCCAGCAGCCCCGATGGCCCCATCCACAGCGTCAGATAGAGGAACGGGCGCGAGCTGTACAGCGTCCCGCGCTTGCGCAGCCAGAGGCTCCACAGACCGATGAAGATCATCAGCATGCCCAGCCCGACCATGACTCGGAACGACCAGAACACGATGGTCGAGTTGGGCCGGTCCTGCGCCGGGAACTCCTTCATCGCCGGGACTTGCTGGTCCAGGCTGTGGGTGAGGATCAGGCTGCCCAGTGCCGGAATCTCGAGCTTGAAGCGGGTGGTCTCTGCCTGCATGTCGGGAAGACCGAACAAGATCAAGGGAGTCGGCTCGCCGGGCTTGTTCTCCCAGTGCCCCTCGATGGCAGCGATCTTCACCGGCTGGTGCTTGAGGGTGTTAAGGCCATGGAAGTCACCGATCACCGCCTGGATCGGCGCCACCACCAGGGCCATCCACATGGCCATCGACAGCATCTTGCGTACCGCCGGGTTGTCACGCCCGCGCAGCAAGTGCCAGGCAGCCGAGGCACCGACGAAGAACGCTGTGGCGACGAAGGCCGCAGTGGCCATGTGCATCAGGCGATAGGGGAACGAGGGGTTGAAGATCACGGCCAGCCAGTCCACCGGGATCACCCGGCCATCGACGATTTCATACCCCTGTGGCGTCTGCATCCAGCTGTTGGAGGCCAGGATCCAGAACGTCGATACCAGGGTACCCAGCGCCACCATGCAGGTGGCGAAGAAGTGCAGGCCCCGGCCGACCCGGTTCCAGCCAAACAGCATCACGCCGAGGAACCCGGCTTCGAGGAAGAAGGCGGTCAGTACTTCGTAAGTCAGCAAGGGACCGGTGATGGAGCCGGCAAAGTCGGAGAACTGGCTCCAGTTGGTACCGAACTGGTAGGCCATGACCAGGCCGGAGACCACGCCCATGCCGAAGTTGACGGCAAAGATCTTCGACCAGAAGTGGTAGAGGTCACGGTAGGTATTGTCGCCGGTCTTCAGCCAAAGGCCTTCGAGCACCGCCAGGTAACTGGCCAGACCAATGGTGATGGCCGGGAACAGGATGTGAAAGGACACGGTAAAGGCAAACTGAATTCGGGCGAGCTCTAGGGCTTCCAATCCGAACATGATGCTTCCTCTTCAGGTAATCCGGCGTCCGGGCTCATGGCCCTTGTCGCCCACTGCCCCCACAGTGATCGAGTGTGGCGTGTTGGATTTGTTCTGTTCGATCGCAGGGATTCCGGCCCGAGGGCCAAATCGTTGCATCTGGAACGATTGATCCAGATCAACGACTGTCTGGAAGCATAGTCCCGAATGACCCATCCAGTTGTGTGGTTGATTGCCGCGTGACCGGTTGCCTCACCCTCTTTACGCATGGGCTGAAAGATGGCCATGGCGGTAATCAGCAACTAATTGTTACAAACAGATGTTAATCTGCAGCCCCCTCTATCTCCGAGGCTGCAGGCCCCCGATGTCCGATTCTGCCCCGCAATTGCTGCGCCATCACCGTCCTTTCCTGGCGTTCTGGTTCGCCCGGGTATTCACCGCCAGTGGCTTCCAGATGCTCACCGTGGCCATCGGCTGGCACCTCTATCAACTGACCGGCAACGTCCTCGACCTGGGCCTGGTAGGCCTGGTGGAGTTCGCCCCGCGGGTGCTGTTCATGCTGCACACCGGCCATGTCGCCGACCGCTACGACCGACGCAAGGTCGCCGCGTTGTGCCAGATCTTGCAGGCGTTGATCGCCCTGGCCCTGGCGGTGGGCAGTGCCACCGGGCACGTCAGCCGCGAACTGATCTTCGTGCTCGCCTTCCTGCTCGGCGCCACCCGCTCCTTCGAAATGCCAGCGACCCAGGCGCTGCTGCCCAACGTGGTACCGCCGGGGCTGTTTCCGCGGGCGGTGGCGGCCTCGGCCTCGGCATCGCAGTCGGCGACCATCGTCGCCCCGGCGGTAGGCGGCTTCCTGTACGCCTTCGGCAGCACCTGGGTGTACGGGCCGACCGTGGCCCTGTACGCCATAGCCTGCCTGCTAACCCTGAGCCTGGACGCCCAGCAGCAACTGCCCCAGCGCGGACGTGCCAGTCTCGATTCCCTGCTGGCCGGGATCCGCTTCATCCGCAGCCGCCCGGACATCCTCGGCGCCATCTCCCTGGACCTGTTCGCCGTCTTGCTCGGCGGTGCCACCGCGCTGCTGCCGGTGTTCGCCAAGGACATCCTGCTCACCGGTGCCTGGGGCCTGGGCCTGTTGCGCTCGGCACCGGCGGTGGGCGCGCTGCTGATGTCGCTGTGGCTGGCGCGCTTCCCGGTGGAGCGCAAGGTCGGCCTGGTCATGTTCACTTCGGTCGGCGTGTTCGGCGTGGCGACCATCGCCTTCGGCCTGTCCACCTCGTTCTGGTTCTCCCTCGCGGTGCTGGTGGTGCTGGGGGCGGCAGACATGATCAGCATGGTGATCCGCGGCGCCTTCGTGCAACTGGAGACCCCGGACGAAATGCGTGGGCGGGTCAGTGCAGTGAACGGGCTGTTCATTGGTGCCTCGAACCAGCTCGGCGAATTCGAGTCCGGCGTTACCGCGCACTGGTTCGGCACCGTGCCGGCGGTGGTGATAGGAGGCGTGGGAACACTGGTAGTCACTGGCGTGTGGATGAAACTGTTCCCGACCCTGACCCATCGCGACCGCATGCACTCAGGCTGACCGCCCCCGAGCCGCTGCGCCTGGCTGATCCGACGAAATCACGGGACAGGCCCGTTGCCGCGATAGGCCACTGCCCCCCTTGCTGGTATGATGCGCGGCTTTTTCCCGCCCCACGCAAAACCACGGCATCCAGTACGGTCTGTGCTTTGCTGATGGGGTCGATTCATTCACGGCGCGAGGGCGCCCTGGGAGCAGGCATGCTGGACAGGCTGTTTCAACTAAGAGCACACAACACCAACGTGCGCACCGAGATTCTCGCGGGCGTCACCACCTTCCTGGCCATGGCCTACATCCTGTTCGTCAACCCGAGCATCCTCGGCGAGACCGGCATGGACAAAGGCGCGATCTTCGTCGCCACCTGCCTGGCCGCGGCCATCGGCTCGGCGACCATGGGCATCATCGCCAACTACCCGATCGCCCTGGCGCCGGGCATGGGCCTGAACGCCTTCTTCACCTACACCGTAGTCCTGCACATGGGCCACACCTGGCAGGTGGCGCTGGGTGCGGTGTTCCTGTCTGCGGTGCTGTTCTTCCTGCTGTCGATCTTCCGTATCCGCGAGTGGATCGTGAACAGCATCCCGCTGCCGCTGCGCTCGGCGATTGCCGCCGGCATCGGTCTGTTCCTGGCGCTGATCGCCCTGCACAACGCCGGTATCGTCGTCGATAACCCAGCCACCCTGGTAGGTCTGGGCGACCTCAAGCAGCCGGCGCCGATCCTCGCCACCCTGGGCTTCTTCCTGATCGTCGCCCTCGAGTCGCTGAACGTGCGCGGTGCGGTGCTGATCGGCATTCTCGCCGTGACCATCGCCGCGATCGTCATGGGTGTCACCCCGTTCGGTGGCGTGGTGTCGATGCCGCCCTCGCTGGCACCGACCTTCCTGCAACTGGACATCAAGGGTGCGCTGGACGTCGGCCTGGTCAGCGTGATCTTCGCCTTCCTGTTCGTCGACCTGTTCGACAACTCCGGCACCCTGATCGGCGTGGCCAAGCGTGCCGGCCTGATGGGCAAGGACGGCCACATGCCGAAGATGGGCCGCGCCTTGATCGCCGACAGCACCGCGGCCATGGCCGGTTCGCTGCTGGGCACCTCGACCACTACCAGCTACATCGAGTCCGCAGCCGGTGTCAGCGCCGGCGGCCGTACCGGCCTGACCGCCATCGTGGTCGCGATCCTGTTCCTGCTGGCGCTGTTCTTCGCCCCGCTGGCCGGTAGCGTGCCGGCCTTCGCCACCGCCCCGGCGCTGCTGTTCGTCGCCGTGCTGATGGCCTCGGGCCTGGCCGAGATCAACTGGGACGACGTCACCGAAGCCGCCCCGGTGGTGGTCACCGCCCTGGCCATGCCGCTGACCTATTCGATCGCCAACGGCATCGCCTTCGGCTTCATTTCCTGGACCGTGATCAAGCTGATCTCCGGCCGTCGTCGTGACCTGAACCCGGCACTGGTGATCCTCTCCATCCTGTTCGTGATCAAGCTGGGCTGGTTCAACGCATGAGTGCCGTCTTCGACCCGACGCAATACGACGCGCAGCTGGCGGCCAAGGTCGCCCGCCTGCGCGAGTTGCTGGCCCCGTTCGGCGCCCCGGAGCCTGCGGTATTCGACTCACCGCGCGGCCACTACCGGCTACGCGCCGAATTCCGCCTGTGGCGCGAGGACGGCCAGCGCCACTACGCAATGTTCGCTCCGGGCGAGAAGCACAAGGCGATCCTGATCGATGAGTTCCCCATCGCCAGCGAGCGCATCAACGACCTGATGCCGCGCCTGAAGGCCGCCTGGCAGGGCAACGAGGACCTGAACAACCGCCTGTTCCAGGTAGAGTTCCTCACCACCCTGGCCGGCGACGCGATGATCACCCTGTGCTATCACCGCCCACTGGACGCCGCCTGGGAAGCCGCTGCGCAACAACTGGCCAGCGAGCTGGGCGTCAGCGTGATCGGCCGCTCCAAGGGCAAGCGCGTGGTGATCGGCCGCGACTATGCCGTCGAGAAGCTCGACATCGCCGGACGCACCTTCAGCTACCGCCAACCAGAAGGCGCCTTCACCCAGCCCAACGGCGCGGTGAACCAGAAGATGCTCGGCTGGGCCTTCGAGGCCATGGGCGAACGTGACGACGACCTGCTCGAGCTGTACTGCGGCAACGGCAACTTCACCCTGCCGCTGGCCACCCGTGCCCGCCAGGTGCTGGCCACCGAGATCAGCAAGACGTCGGTCAACGCCGCGCTGCACAACCTGGACGAGAACGGTGTCGACAACGTGCGCCTGGTGCGCCTGTCCGCCGAAGAACTGACCCAGGCGCTGAACGAGGTACGTCCGTTCCGTCGCCTGGAGGGCATCGACCTCAAGGCCTACGACTTCGGCACTGTGTTCGTCGACCCGCCGCGTGCCGGCATGGACCCGGACACCTGCGAGCTGACCCGACGCTTCGAGCGGATCCTGTACATCTCGTGCAACCCCGAGACCCTGGCACAGAACATCGCCCAGTTGCAGGATACCCACCGCATCGAGCGCTGCGCGCTGTTCGACCAGTTCCCCTATACCCACCACATGGAAAGCGGGGTGCTGCTGGTTCGGCGCTGACCGTGACCCGGCGGGGCCCTCCGGCCCTGCCGCTCGCCGCAAGGAGTGAGGTACCGATGGACCAGTTCAGCGCCATGCAGACCTTCCGCCGGGTCGTCGACCTCGGCAGCTTCAGCGCCGCCGCCGAACAGGCGGGCATGTCCCATACGGTGCTGTCTCGCCAGGTCAGGAACCTCGAGCGCCACCTGGGCAGCCAACTGCTCAACCGCACCACCCGCCGCCTGCAAATGACCGAAGCCGGCGTCCTGTTCTACCGCCACTGCGTACAGATTCTCGAACAGATGCAGGCCATGAGCCTGGAGCTCTCAGAGCATCAACAGCAACCCACCGGGACCTTGCGCCTGAGCGTGGCCAGCGCATTCGGCGAGCTGGAACTAGGCCGCTGGCTGCCGGACTTCGTCGAGCGGCACGAGAAGCTGCAGATCGAGCTCAACTGTACCGATCGTTTCGTCGACCTGCTCGAGGAAGAGGTCGATGTCTGCCTGCGAGTCACCGACCACCTGCCCGACTCGAGCCTCGTCGCCCGCCGCCTGGCGGCCAGCGAAGTGATTCTGGTGGCGGCGCCGTCCTATCTCGAGCGCCATGGCACGCCTGACACCCCCGACAGGCTGGCCGAGCATCCGCTACTGGGCTATACCCGCCTGCAACACCCGCAGCGACTGCGCCTGACCCGCGCTGCTGCGTGGCAGGACATGCGCATGCCACAACGCCTGAGCGCCAACTCGCCGATGGCATTGCGCGCAGCGGCCATCGGCGGTGTCGGCATCGCCAGCTTCGACCGCTTCATCGTCCATGACGCCCTGCAGGACGGCAGGCTGGTGCGGGTCCTGGCCGACTGGCAACTGCCTGCGCGCAGCCTGTATGCCGTCTACCCGCAAAACCGCTACCTGCCACCTAAAGTGCGCGCCTTCCTCGACTACGTGCAAACGTACTACGCGACACCTCGCTGGGAGTAGCAATCCGTGCAATTTATGCACAGATCATGGCTTTTGAATGCCGTATCTGTGCAAAAAGAATTTTCATAACCTTCGCTCCTCGTTTTTATTGGCGAAGGAGCCATCCCATGAAAGCACTGCACACCCTCATTGCCGGCCTCACCCTGGGCACTCTTGCCCTGACCGCCCAGGCCCATGCCGAATCCCTGATAGCCGTACCGGACAGCGCCACCCTGAAATGGCAAGACGTCAGTGGCACCAACGGTGCGGTCAGCTACGCCAATGTCGAGGGCGACCTGTTCGGCAAGGGGCCCTATTCGGCCTATGTGAAGTTCAAGAAAGGCACTGACAACGGCCTGCACCAGCATACCGAGACCCTGCCCACTTTCGTGGTCAAGGGCACTTTCTATGCCGTGATCGATGGCAAGCGCACCGAGTTCCCGGCCGGCGCCTACTACAAGCTGCCAGCCAAGCTGGTGCATGAAAGCGGCTGCACCGCCGCCGAGGATTGCCTGCTGTTCCAGTACCAGGCGGACAAGTTCGACCTGGTACCGGTCAAGTCGTAAGGCAATACGCCCTGTCATTTCTGTCAGCAGAGCGCAGCCTGGCCAAGTGTCAGGCTTCGTCTCGCTGGCCGCTGCACTCTCCTTGTACTGGCAGGCGGACTTGCCGTAGCCGGTCTGTGCAGATGAACCCAGGTACTCACGATCACAGACATCGCTCAACGGCCATGGAAATAGCGCTGGGCTGACGACCGGGTCGGTGCTGGGCTAATCTTCGTCTTCTGGTTTCACAGATTTCGGAGAGCACTACATGGAATGGCGAAAAGGCCGACGCAGCGACAACGTGGTCGATGCCCGTGGCGAGGGCGGTGGCGGCGGCATGCGCTTCGGCGGCGGCAAGGGCCTGGGGCTCGGCGCCATCCTGCTGATCGTCGGGATTGGCTGGCTCACCGGCCAGGACCCACTGCAGATCCTCGGCCAGTTGGCCGGGCAGATGGAACAGCAACAACAGACCGCGCCGGCCAACGTCGGCAGCAAGGCGCCCCCGGCCAACGACGAGCAGGCCGAGTTCGTCGCCTCGATCCTCGGCGACACCGAGGACACCTGGAAAGCCCTGTTCGCCCAAGCCGGCAAGCAGTACCGCGATCCCAAGCTGGTGCTGTTCAGCGGCCAGGTCAACTCCGCCTGCGGTTTCGCCTCGGCGGCGGTCGGCCCGTTCTACTGCCCCGCCGACCAGCGCGTGTACCTGGACATGACCTTCTTCCGCGAGATGGAAACCCGCTTCAAGGCTGCCGGCGACTTCGCCCAGGCTTATGTGATTGCCCACGAGATCGGCCACCACGTACAAACCCTGCTCGGCGTCTCGGCCAAGGTCGACGCCGCCCGCCGCAGCGGCCAGCGCATGGAAGGCGACAACGGCCTGCTGGTACGCCAGGAGTTGCAGGCCGACTGTCTGGCCGGGGTCTGGGCCTACCAGGCGCAGAAACGCCTGAACTGGCTGGAGCCCGGTGACGTGGAAGAAGCGCTCAACGCCGCCAACGCCATTGGTGACGACCGCCTGCAGCAGCAGGGCCAGGGACGCGTGGTGCCGGACTCGTTCACCCACGGCACCTCGGCGCAACGCGTGCGCTGGTTCAAGACCGGGTTTGCCCATGGCGACCTGAACCAGTGCGATACATTTGGCGCACGTAACCTTTGAGATCACCCGGGGTCGCTGCGCGGCCCCGCCTTAAAAATTCAGCTATTTCAGTGAGTTACAAATTTGCTGAAAAAGCGTTTCAGCTTCTCCCAAGCTTGCCGATAAGTCCTACACAAATCTGTGGGCTATCTGACAAAAACAACGCCCAGCTATTGAGATCAAGTGAGCGAAATCATTTTCTGGGAGAGCGTGCATGAACAGCTGGTTCGCCAATATCAGCGTCAACCTCAAACTCGGCCTGGGCTTCGGCCTGGTCCTCGTACTGACCGGCCTGCTGGCCCTGACCGGCTGGAACAGCCTGGGCGGCCTCATCGACCGCAGCAACTGGATGAGCGACATCACTCAGCTCAACAGTGACCTGACCAACCTGCGCGTGGCCCGCCTGCAGTGGATGCTGACCAACGGCGACGACGACTCGGCGGCCAATGTCCAGGCCAAACTCGATACCTTCGGCGAGCAGCAACAACACCTGGTCAAGACCTTCACCAGCCCCGAGAACCTCAAGCTGCTGCGCGAGCAGGGCCAGAGCATCAGTGAATACCGCATCTCGCTGGAGAACATGCGCAAGGGCTACAAGACCACTCTGGTCGCCCGCGATGCCATGAACCAGGCCGCCGCACAGGCCAACGACGCCATCGAGGCGATCAGCGCCGCCGTGCTGTCCAGCCCCGAGAGCGACGCCAGCCACCTGGCCCAGTACCTGCTGATCAGCAAGGCCAAGCAGCAGCTGGTGCAGGTGCGCCTGGACGTACGCAGCTACATCGCCGACCTCACCAGCGAGACCGAGCAGACCGCCGTGCGCCAGCTGGAGTCCGCCCTGGCCGAAATCGACAGCCTCAAGCGCCAGTTGCCGAGCCAGGCCTCGCGCATCCAGCAGTTCGAAAGCGCCGTGCTGGCCTACCGCGACGCCGTGCGTCAGTTCCGCGACGCCACTGCCGCCATCGGCGTGGCCCGTGCCGAGATGACCGTGCAAGGCGCCGACATCGTCAAGCGCAGCGACGAGCTGTACCGCATCCAGCTCGAGCGTCGCGACATCGAGAGCATCCAGGCCCGTAGCCTGCAGACCACCGCCACCCTGCTGGCGCTGCTGGTCGGCGTACTTGCCGCCGTGATCATCACCCGCCAGATCACCCGTCCGCTGCGCGAGACCATGGACGCGGTGGAGAAGATCGCCAGTGGCGACCTGACCCAGACCCTGCGCGTTACCCGCCGCGACGAACTGGGTGCGCTGCAACAAGGCATCGCCCGCATGGGCAACACCCTGCGCGACCTGATCACCGGCATCCGCGACGGTGTCACCCAGATCGCCAGCGCCGCCGAGGAGCTGTCGGCGGTGACCGAGCAGACCAGTGCCGGCGCCAACAGCCAGAAGGTCGAGACCGACCAGGTGGCCACTGCCATGCACGAGATGGCCGCCACCGTCCAGGAGGTCGCGCGCAACGCCGAGCAGGCGTCCCATGCCGCCACCAACGCCGATGACGAAGCCCGCAGCGGCGACAAGGTGGTCAGCGAGGCGATCAGCCAGATCGAACGCCTGGCCCACGAAGTGCACCGTTCCACCGAGGCCATGACCCTGCTGCAGCAGGAAAGCCAGAAGATCGGCAGTGTCATGGACGTGATCAAGTCGGTGGCCGAGCAGACCAACCTGCTGGCCCTCAACGCCGCCATCGAAGCCGCGCGCGCCGGTGAAGCCGGCCGTGGCTTCGCCGTGGTAGCCGACGAGGTGCGTGGCCTGGCCCAGCGTACCCAGCAGTCCACCGAAGAGATCGAAGGGCTGATCGCCAGCCTGCAGAACGGCACTCAACAGGTAGCCGAGGTGATGAACGGCAGCCGCAGCCTGACCGACAGCAGCGTCGAACTGGCGCGCAAGGCCGGCGACTCGCTGGACAACATCACCCGCACAGTGTCGAACATCCAGTCGATGAACCAGCAGATTGCCGCCGCTGCCGAAGAGCAAAGCGCTGTGGCCGAGGAAATCAGCCGCAGCATCCTCAATGTGCGCGACGTGTCGGAACAGACCGCTGCCGCCAGCGACGAGACCGCCGCATCCAGCGTCGAGCTGGCCCGCCTGGGCGGCCACCTGCAGACGCTGGTCAGCCAGTTCCGCGTCTGACCTGAACGCATCGCGGGGCAGGCCCGCTCCCACGAACACCACTCATGAACCTGTGAGTGGCGCTTGTGGGAGCGGGCTTGCCCCGCGATCGTTTCCGGCCCGGACTACTTGACGATCATCCCCACCCCGCGCCCACGTGGATCCGATGCGGTCTCCAGCTTCTCCCCGGTCACCCGGATCGCCTGGATGTCACCCATCTCCCAACCCTGGTCCTCGAGCACGTAGCCCATCGCCTTCAGGTCATCGGCCACTTTCCCCTGCAGCGGTGCATAGCTGTCGAAGTAAATGGTGTCCTTGGGCAGCAACTGGTGATGCACGCGTTGCGCCGCCACGGCTTTCTCCAACGGCATGCCGAAATCGTACAGGTTGTTCATCACCTGGAAGATCGAGGTGAAGATCCGCGAGCCGCCCGGTGTCCCCACCACCAGCGCCACCTTGCCATCGCGGGTCACCAGGCTCGGGCTCATCGACGAGAGCATGCGCTTGCCTGGCTCGATGGCGTTGGCGTCACCGCCGACCACGCCGAAGGCGTTGGCTGCCCCTGGCTTGGCGCTGAAGTCGTCCATCTCGTCGTTGAGCAGGAAGCCTGCGCCCTTGACCACCACGCCACTGCCGTAGTCGAGGTTGAGGGTGTAGGTGTTGCTCACCGCGTTGCCCTGCTTGTCGACGATGGAGAAGTGGGTGGTCTGGTGCGGCTCGAGCCCCGGCTTGACCTGGTCGGTGGCGGAGATGGCCTGCGGGTTGACCTGGGCGGCCCGCTTGGCCAGGTAGTCCTTGGCAATCAACTGGTCGACCGGGACCTGGGTGAAGGCCGGGTCGCCCAGATAGTCGGCCCGGTCGGCGAACACGCGCTTCTCGATCTCGGCCAGCAGGTGGATGTACTTGGCCGAGTTGTGCTCGACGCCCTTGAAGTCTGCCGCGCGGTCTTCCTTGATACCCAGCAGCTGGGCCAGGGCCACGCCGCCGGAGCTGGGCGGCGGCGCGGTGTAGACCACGTTGCCACGCCAGTCGATGGCGATCGGATCGCGCCATACGGCCTTGTAGTCCTTGAGGTCCTGCTTGCTGATCAGGCCCTTGTCGGCCTGCATCTGCGCGACCAGCAGGTCGGCGGTCTTGCCCTGGTAGAACTCGCTTACGCCCTTGTCGGCGATACGCTCCAGGGTCTGCGCCAGCTCAGGCTGCCTGAACAGTTCGCCGACCTTCATGCTGCCGAAATAGTCGTTGAAGTTGGTGGCGGTCTTGAACATGCCCTGGGCATCGTCGCGGTACTGGTACTGCTTCTGGGCGATCTTGAAGCCGTTCTTCGCATAACCGATAGCCGGGGTCAGCAGTTCGCTCCACTTGAGCTTGCCGAACTTCTGGTGCGCCTCCCACAGCCCCATCACCGTACCCGGCACGCCGGCTGCGCGGGCACCGACCAGGCTGAGGTTCTCGATCACCTCGCCCTTGTCATCCAGGTACATGGTCCTGGTGGCGGCCTTCGGCGCCACCTCCCGGTAGTCGAGGAAATAGGGTTTGCCATCGACGAACAGGGTCATGAAGCCGCCACCCCCGATGTTGCCGGCTTCCGGGTAGGTCACGGCGAGGGTGAAGGCGGTGGCGACCGCGGCGTCCACTGCATTGCCGCCTTTCTTGAGGATATCGGCAGCCACCTGTGCGCCATATTGATCGGGCGCGGCCACCGCGCCGCCCTCGAGGGTGACGGCAAAGGCGGAGGAACAGCTCAGGAACGCGACCCCGAGGGCCAGTGGCGGGAACATGACAATGCGCATGCGGACTTCCTTGGTGTTGTTTTTGTTGATCAGTCATTAAGGCCGAAGCGCTTCGACTAAGCAAACACCGTAGGAAGTTTCCGCCGCCGATGAGCAGCAGCTGTCGTGGACAGGCAACTCAGCAGGCGTAGACCGCCAGTTTCTTCTGGATGAAATCGAGGAAGCACTGGATACGCAGGGCCAGCTGGGTGTTGCGGTAGTACACCGCATGGATCGGCTGGCGATAGCCATTGTTGTGTTCGGCGAGCACCACCTGCAGGCGGCCGCTGCGGATGTCCTCGTGGGTCATGAAGTGCGACAGGCTGACGATCCCCTGGCCGGCGATGGCCAGCTGACGCAGGGTTTCACCGCTGGAGGCGAGCAGTCGCGGGCGGACCGTCCAGCGCTCACCCAGGGCATGGCGCAACGGCCAGTGGTTGAGCGACTCGAGGGAGCTGAAGCCCAGCAGGCTGTGGGCATCGAGGTCCTCGACCCGTTCCGGCACGCCATGCCGGGCGAGGTACTCGGGACTGGCGAGGATCTGCACCGGGCTGCACCCCAGCGAACGGGCGTGCAGGCTGGAGTCGGCCAGCTCACCGATACGGATGGCTACATCGGTGCTTTGCTCGAGCAGGTCGATGATCAGGTCATCGGTGTTCAACTCCAGCTCGATGCCCGGATACTGCTCGCGAAACTCACCGACCCACGGCAGGATCGCGTGCAGCATGAACGGCGCCGCAGCGTTGATACGCAGTCGTCCGGAAGGTGTCTGGCGGTTCATCGACAGGCGCTCTTCCATGTCGTCCATCTGCTCGAGGATGCCCCGCGCCCGCGTCAGGAAGAAACGTCCTTCTTCGGTCAGGTCCATGCGTCGGGTGGTACGGTTGACCAGGGTACAGCCCAGCTTGCCCTCCAGCCGCGACAAAGTGCGGCTCACCGCCGACGGGGTCTGGCCGATCTGCTCGGCGGCGGCGGAGATCGAGCCGCAGTCGATGACGGCGACAAATACCTGGAGCTCTTCGGATCGGGTCTTCACACGGATGGCCTTGGTCTGGTGTCGTCCTGATTGATAGCCGTTGAGCCGCGAGCATGCAACCTGTGCTGGCGCGCTTGTCCGACATCATCAGGCCTTGTCGAATACCTGGGTCAAGTGCGCTTCGTAAGCGGCCAGGGTCGCCGGCACGTCCGGGCGCTTCATCACATCCACCGCGAGAAACGTCGGCAGGCCGCTCATGCCGAGGAACTGGTTGGCCTTGTGGAACGGGAAGTACACCGCATCCACCCCCTTGCCCTCGAAGAACTCGCCAGGCGCATCGAACGCCTGCTGCGGTGCATTCCAGGTCAACGACAACATGTACTGCTTGCCGTGTATCAGGCCACCGCTGCCGTACTTCTGCGAACTGTCGGAACGGGTACGACCATCGCTGGCGTAGAGGCTGCCATGACCGCCAGTGAAGACCTCGTCGATGTACTTCTTCACGGTCCAGGGGGCCCCCATCCACCAGCCAGGCATCTGGTAGATCACCACGTCGGCCCACAGGTATTTCTGGACCTCGGCCTCGACGTCGTAGCCTTCGTCGATGAAAGTTTCCTGTACGTCGTGGCCGGCACGGTCAAGATGAGCCAGCGCAGCGTCATGCAGGGTCTGGTTGAGGCGGCCGTCTGAGTGGGCGAAACGCTTGCCGCCATTGAGCAGGAGGATCTTTTTCATGGTGGTTCATGGACTCTGCCAGGGATTTGCCGGCAGGTTAGGCAGTTGCGGGAGAGGGAAACAGGCATGGGCGGGCAAAATACATTTGCCCTCAGATCACGAATTGAGTCCACATTATTGAATTAGAATCTGCCCCACCCTCCCCCTGCAGAGCCTCTCCCATGCACAAGCCACACGCCTTCATCCTCAAAGCCAAGACCCGTCCGGAACAAGCCGAAGCCTTCGAGCAACTGTTCAGCGCCTACGTGGAGCCCAGCCGCCGGGAACCCGGCTGCATCGAATACCACATGCTGCGCGACCAGGAAGATCCGAGCCTGTTCGTGTTCTTCGAAGTCTGGGCGAGCAAGGCCGATCTGGACGTGCACTCGGCGCTGCCGCACATGCGCGAGTTCTTCGACAAGCGCATGGACTTTCTCGAGCGGGACTTCGACATCCAGATGATCGAGATGCTCAGCCCCTCTTCCGCTAGCCGTTGAGCAGCAGATGGCAGCCCAGCAGGGCCAGCCCGACGAAGAAACAGCGGCGGAACAGCAACGCGCTGATCCGCCCGCGCAGCCACTGCCCGGCGAGCATGCCAAGCACTGCCGGCGCCAGCGCCAGCAGTGAAGCGCCCAGCGCCTGCCCGCCCAAGGCGCCCTGCCCGGCCAGGCCGACAGCCAGTGCCAGGGTCGAGACGGTGAATGACAGCCCCAGCGCCTGGATCAGCTCGTCACGCCCCAGGCCAAGACCCTGCAGGTAGGGCACGGCCGGCAGCACGAACACCCCGGTGGCCGCCGTCACCACTCCGGTCAGCAGTCCACACAGTGGGCCCAGCCATTTCTCCCCTGCCGCTGGTACCTGCAACCCACGGCCCAGCAGGCCCAGCAGCGCATAGACCAGCAACGCGCCGCCCAGCGCATGAGACGCCCACGGCCCATTGTCGATCCCCAGCCATGCACTGCCCAGCAAGGTGCCGACGAAGATCATCAGCAGCAAGCCGCCCAGGCGCCGCATCAGCACCAGCAAGTGCCCGCCACTGGCGAGCTGCCAGAGGTTGGTCAGCGTCGAAGGCACGATCAGCAATGCTGCAGCCTGCGCCGGGGGCATAGCCAGGCCGAGCAGCCCCATGGCCACGGTCGGCAAGCCGAGGCCGATCGTGCCCTTGACCGCGCCGGCCAGCAGGAAAGTCAGGATTACCAGAGCCGTAAGGCCTGGACCAATCTCTTGGTAGAACATCAGGAAGGTAGTCATGGGGCCATCCTGACGCAGCTGCGGCGAGCTGAAAATCTGCCATATACTCAGCCAGACTCTTGCAAGGACAGAGGCTGATGCATTTCGACCTGACCGACCTCACGCTGTTCCAGCACACGCTGGAGTGCGGCAACATCACCGCCGGTGCCCGTCGCAGCCACCTGTCGCTACCGGCGGCCAGTGCCCGTATCCGCGCCATGGAGGCATCGCTCGGCATCCCCCTGCTGCAACGCAACCGCCGCGGCGTTCAGGCCACGCCAGCCGGACAGACGCTGCTGCAACACGCACGGCTGATCGCCCAGCAGGTGGAGCGCCTGCAGTACGACCTGGCGCAGCATGCCCAGGGCCAGCAGGGCCAGGTACGTCTGCTGAGCAATACGGCCGCGCTGACCGAGTACCTGCCGGAGCTGCTGGCGAGTTTTCTGGCCGAGTACCCTGGCGTCAGCGTCGACATCCTGGAGCAACCCAGCCTGCGTATCGTCCAGGCCATCACCCAAGGCATGGCCGATCTCGGCATCGTTTCCACTGCCGCCCCCAGCGGGCATCTACAGACTCGGCCGTTTCGCGAGGACCCACTGGTGCTGGTCATGCCCCCGGAGCATGCGCTGGCCACATTGGCCACACCCGACTTCAGCGCCAGCCTGGCATACGGTCATGTCGGCCTGGGCGCGGACAGCGCGCTGGCACTGCACCTGGAAGAGCAGGCGCTGCGTCTCGGCCGACGGATGCAGGTAAGGGTTCGTGCCGAAGGATTCGACGGCGTGATCCGGATGGTGGCCGGCGGTGCCGGGGTGGGGGTTGTGCCACTGGCCTCGGTACGGCGTTGGGAACACCTGCTGCCACTGCGCTGGGTGGCCCTGCAGGAAGACTGGGCCAGCCGCAGCCTGCTGATATGCGCGCGGGACTTTGCGGCACTGCCCGGCTATGCCGCCAAGCTGGTGGAGCGCTTGGCCGGCATCCGTTCATGACAGGGGCTCAATGCACCAACGCCAGCTCACGCAACGCCGCCGACGCCAGGAAACCGGAACGCGAAGCATAGCGATGGTCCCGCTTCACTTTCTCGTCGATCCGCTGCAGCAGATTCTCCGGCAATGTGGCGTTGAAACGCACTGCCTTGCCCAGGTACGGCGTGACATCGAACTCCACCACCGCCCAGACGCCGCCAGCGTAATCCGGATTGGCCACATGGACATCCACCTCCTGGGCCTGGGGCAGCGTTTCACCATCGGCCACCAGCCCCTCGAAATGCAGCGCCAGGGCTTCATGGACGTTCTCCAGCGCCTGGGAGACAGTGCTACCGGCCGAGAAGCAACCCGGCACATCGGGCACGATCACGCCGTAATCGGAGTCTTCGTCCTTGTGCAGTACAACTGGAAATTTCATTTGCTGTCTCCATTGATCGTCGTGGCGGCAACGCGCCTCGGATAGTGCCAGAGGACTCATTTCAGACCCGCCTGTTTCAAGATGCAGTGCACGGTGCCCCTGGGCAAGTCGCTCTTGGGGTGAGGCACCGTGACTCGACCTCGTTTGAACGGGTGCCTGAACTGGTGATGGCTTCCTTTCACATCCACCTCATACCAGCCATCGGCCTCGATGAGCTGGATCACTTCCCTGCTGCGCATGTGTGCTTCCTTTGGCAGGTGATGTGTAGGCTACACATCTGGATTTATGAAAACCATGCCAATACACACCATCCACACACAAACCGACAAGCGGTGCATTCCCTCTTCAAGGCCAGCGTCATCCACGTCACCGGTAGGACAATCAGTGCTGGCCGCCAATCCATTGATGCCACGACAAAGCCTCCACTGCCATGCCACCGGCGATCTGCATATCGCACATGCCGCATAGCGCGCGCAGACAGCTGGATGTCGAGCCCAGGCAACTGCCGGCGAGGCGCAGGCCCTATGGTGACGAGTCTTTCCATCGCTCACCTGGAGCCACGCCATGTCCGATTTCATCACCGTCCTGCGCGAAACCTGCCCGACCCCGGTGGTCGACGCGACCAAGTGGAAGCGCATCGGCGGCGATCCGCACACCGTCAACCTCAATGCCTACCTGTCCGCCGACGGCAGCAAGATCATGGGCACCTGGATCTGCACCCCCGGCAAGTTCGAGGTCAACTACGAAAAGTGGGAGTACTGCCACTTCCTCGAGGGCTACTGCATCGTCACCCCGCAGGGGGAGGAGCCGAAGCATCTGAAAGCGGGCGATGTGTTCGTGATCGAACCGGGCATGAAGGGCACCTGGGAAGTGGTCGAGACGGTGCGCAAGTATTTCGTCTTCGCCTGACCGGCAGCCACTGGCAATCATGAGAAGCCGCGGGCTTGCCCCGCGATGGCGTCCTGTCGGGAAACGTCGCTGTCCGAACTGATGCAGTCGCGAAGCACGCCCGCTCCCGGCATTCACTCCCCAACCGCAGGCAAAAAAAATCGCGAGCCCGGTGCCCCGTCCCCAAGGTGCGCAGTTACAAGGGGAAGGGGCACCTGGCCCGCGATCAAGTCCACTCGCTGGTCAATCCTTCTTGCGATATCCCTCGACGATCGCCGAGAAATCCTTGCCACCCTCGCCACGCAGGCTCATGGCCTGGTACAGCTGCTGGGCCACGGCGCCGAGGATCACCGGCTGGTGCGCCTGGCGCGCGGCCTCGGTGGCCAGGCCTAGGTCCTTGAGCATCAGTTCGGCGCCAAAACCCCCGGTATAGCCACGCGACGCTGGGGCGGTCTCGATGATGCCCGGCCACGGGTTGTAGGTGTCGGAACTCCAGCAGCGCCCGGTCGAACTGTTGATGATCCCGGCCAGCACCTTGGTATCGATGCCCAGCGCATTGCCCAGGGCCATGGCCTCGGACACGCCGATCATCGAAATGCCCAGCAGCAGGTTGTTGCAGATCTTGGCGATCTGCCCGGTGCCGACCTCGCCACAGTGCACGATGTTGCGCCCCATCTGCTCGAGCACCGGCTTGAGGGTGGCGAACAACGCAGCGCTGGCACCGACCATGAAGGTCAGGGTCCCTGCCGCCGCACCACCGGTGCCACCGGAGACCGGCGCATCGCCCATGTCGATGCCCTTGGCCGCCGCGGCCTTCGAGACATCACGGGCGGTCTGTGGATCGATGGTGCTGCAATCCACCGTCGGCGTGCCCGGTCGGATACCGGCCAGCACGCCGCTTTCCTCGTCCAGGTACACGCTGCGCACATGGGCTGCCGCCGGCAGCATGGTGATCACCAGCTCGCTGCTGGCGGCGGCGTCCTTTGGCGAGGCGCTGACCTGCCCGCCCAGCGCGGCGAGTTCGGCCAGCACGGCCTTGTTCAAGTCGAACAGGTTCAACTGGTGCCCGGCCTTGATCAGGTTGCGGGCCATGGGTGCGCCCATGTTGCCCAGGCCGATGAATGCGATACGCATGGCGAACTCCTTAGCGCAGGCTGATGGTGGTGTTCACACCGTCATTGACGCTGTCGTCATCGAACCAACGGGCGGTGACGGTCTTGGTCTGAGTGTAGAACTGCACCACCTGCTTGCCGTACGGGCCGAGATCGCCGAGCTTGGAGCCACGCGACCCGGTGAAGCTGAAGAACGGCACCGGCACCGGAATCGGGATATTGATGCCGACCTGGCCGATGTCGATCTCGCTCTGGAACTTGCGCGCTGCCGCGCCGCTCTGGGTGAACAGACCGGTGCCGTTGCCGAACGGGTTGGCGTTGACCAGGGCGATGGCCTCGTCGAGGGTGTCGACTTCCAGCGTCACCAGCACCGGGCCGAAGATTTCCTGGGTGTACACCTGCATGTCGGTGCGCACGCCGGAGAACAGGGTCGGGCCGACGAAGTTGCCCTGCTCGTAGCCCGGCACCTTGACATCGCGACCATCGAGCTCGAGCTTGGCGCCCTCCTTGATGCCGCTTTCGATCAGGCCCAGCACGCGCTCCTTGGCACGCTTGGAGACCACCGGACCGACATCGGTGCCTGGTTCGCAACCGGCGTTGACCTTGAGCGTGCTCGCGGCCGCCTTGATGTCCGGCAGCCACTCGCGGGCCTTGCCCACCAGCACCGCCACCGAGGTGGCCATGCAGCGCTGGCCGGCCGCGCCGAAGGCAGCGCCGACCAGGGCGTTGATGGTCTGGGTGCGGTTGGCATCGGGCAGGATCACCGCATGGTTCTTGGCGCCCATCATCGACTGCACGCGCTTGCCGTGCTGGCTGCCCAGGTTGTAGACATGGGTGCCGACTTCGGTCGAGCCGACGAAGGAGATAGCCTTGATGTCCGGGTGGGTGCAGATGCCGTCGACCACCTGCTTGCCGCCGTGCACCACGTTCAGCACACCGGCCGGTACGCCGGCCTCCAGTGCCAGCTCGACCAGCATCATGGTCGACAGCGGGTCCTGTTCGGACGGTTTGAGCACGAAGGTGTTCCCGCAGACGATGGCCATCGGGAACATCCACAGCGGGATCATCGCCGGGAAGTTGAACGGGGTGATGCCGGCGCACACGCCGATGGGCTGGCGCAGGGTGTAGGTGTCGACACCACCAGCGACGTTCTCGGCGAACTCGCCCATCTGCAGGGTGCCGATCGAAGCGGCGTGCTCGACCACTTCCAGGCCGCGGAAAATATCGCCCTCGGCATCGGCGATGGTCTTGCCCTGCTCGGCACTGAGGGTCACGGCGATGCGCTTGCTGTGCTCACGGATCAGCGCCTGCAGCTTGAGCATGATGCGCATGCGCGCGCCGATCGGAGTGTCGCGCCAGGTCTTGAAGGCGCGCTCGGCAGCGGCCACCGCGGCGTTCACTTCCTCGGTGGTGGCGAACGGTACCCGCGCCAGTACCTGCTGGGTGGCCGGGTTGACGATGTCGCGCCACTCGGTGGTCTTCGACTCGACCCACTGGCCGTCGATCAGCAGCTTGACCTGTTCGACCTTGGTCTGGTCGGGTGTCTGGGGTGCGTTCATCTGCGCTCTCCTTGGAATTATTGTCGGAACGAGATCGCCTACGCCGGCGTGGACACGGGGTGGCGTCTAGGGGCTGAGATCGAGTATAGATGTGCAAACATCCAACAAGAATGCACAAAAAAACCGGATCATCATGCAAAAAGACCTCACCTCCCTGAGCGCGCTGAACTGGGACGACCTCAAGTTCTTTCTTGAGGTAGCGCGCACCCGCAAGGCCAGCAGTGCGGCCAAGCGCCTGGCCGTGGATTACACCACGGTGTCGCGGCGCATCAGCTCACTGGAAGGGGCGTTGGGTACGTTGCTGTTCGAGAAGTCACGGACCAATGGCTTCGTCCTCACCGCCGAAGGGCAGCGCCTGCTGGGATACGCCGAGTCGATCGAAAGCACCCTGCACATGGCCTGCGAGCAGGTCTCGGGCTCGGGGGTGGCGCTCTCGGGGCATGTACGCATGGGCTGCACCGAAGGCTTCGGCAGCTTCTTCGTCACCCCGCAGCTGAGCCACTTCGTCGACGCCTGGCCGGCAATCTCGGTGGACATCCTGCCGCTGCCGCACTTCATCAGCCTGTCCAAGCGCGAGGCCGATATCGTCATCGCCCTGGAACGTCCCGAGCATGGCCCCTACGTGTGCTGCAAGCTGTGCGACTACCGCCTGCGCCTGTACGCCACCCAGGATTACCTGGAGCGCCATGCGCCGATTCAGGCGCTTGCCGACCTGGCACAGCATCCGTTCATCAGCTATGTCGACGACCTGGCGTTCAGCTCGGAGCTGCTGTACCTGGCCAACCTGATTCCCAATGCCCAGGCGCACTTGCGCAGCACCAGCGTGATCGCCCAGTACACGGCGGCGTTGCAGGGACGTGGGCTGGCGATCCTGCCGTGCTTCCTGGCGGCGCAGGACCCACGGCTGGTGACGGTGCTGCCGGAGCAGGTCGAGGTGACGCGGCAGTTCTGGATGTACTGCCGGGAGGACTTGCGCAAGTTGAAGCGGATCACCCTGTTGTGGGACTACATCCGCGATGTGACCGAGGCCAATGCGCCGCTGTTGATGGGCGAGACGCGGGCGATGAAGTTCGCCCAAGGCTGAGCCTTCAACCGCTCGAGGGGCAAGCCCCCCACAGTTCCAGGGGCTTGTTCCGCGCTGCCGATCTCAATCCGAGGCCACCACGATCGACACCCGTCGATTCTCCATGCGCCCGACGCTGGTGCGGTTGTCCGCCACCGGTTGGCTGCTGCCCAGCCCGCGAGTCTGGATGTTCTGCGGCTGCATGCCGATGCCGATCAGCGCCTTGGCCACACTCTGGGCACGGCGCTCGGACAATTGCTGGTTGTAGGTGGCCTTGCCCGAAGCATCGGCATGGCCATCGATACGCACCCGCTGGATATCCACCGACAGCAACGCCTTGCCGATACGCTCGACGATCGACTCGCTCTGGCTGTTGAGACTGTCCAGGTCGCTGCCGAACAGGACCTTGCCAGACAGGTCGAACGCCCAGCCTTCGCCAGTCGGCGCAAAGCCCTCGCGCTTGAGCACCGCCACTTGCTCGGGCGTCAGCCCCTTGGGCGGTACGCTCTGGCAACCGCCCAAGGCGAACAGCGCCAGCAGCAGGGCAAAAAAGGGAAAACGCAAACGATTGATCACGGTTCGACTCCTGTTCTCTACGTCCTGTGGCTCAGCGTTCCGTCTGCGCCACTTGCCAATGGCCACGGCGCTCGCGCTTGGCCTGATACATCGCCGCATCGGCGGCATTGAGCAGACTGGCCGGGTCACGGCCATCGTCCGGGTAATAAGCAATACCGACGCTCAGCGAGGTGGTGATGTGGCTTCCGCCCTCCAGCTGCACCGGCAGTTTCATGCTGGCGACGATCTTCTCGGCGATGCCTTCGGCATCCTCACGGGAATGCAGCGGGCTGAGCAGCACCGCGAATTCATCACCGCCCAAGCGGGCGACCAGGTCATGTTCGCGCAACTGCGCTCGAATCCGGCTGGCGACGTTGACCAGCACTTCGTCGCCCACGGCATGGCCAAGGCTGTCGTTGATCTGCTTGAAGTGATCGCTGTCGAGGAACAGCAGCGCCAGGTGCTCCTCGTGCCGGGCTGCATTGCGCAGGCTGCGTATCAGGCGACCCTCGAAGAAAGCCCGGTTGGGCAGCCCGGTGAGGCTGTCATGGCTGGCCTGGTGGGCCAGGCTTTCGTTCTCGCTCTGCAAGTGGCTCTGCCAGGACTCCAGCTCATCGAGCAGTGCATTGAAGTCGTTGCCCAGCTCGTTGAGCTCGGCGATCTGGGTCTCGGGCACGCGCCGATCGAAACTGCGCTCGCGACGCGCGGCATGGGCGATGCTGGCCAGGTGACGCAACGGCCGGATGATGTCGCCGAACACTCGGCGTGACAGGTACAGCGCCAGCACGGCGCTGAGCACGGTACAGATCAGGATTCCGGCCAACCCGCTGAGCAGGAAGCGCACCAGGCTGCCGCCCTGCCCCGTCAGCTCGATATGGCCGACACGCTGGCCCATGTGCTGCACTGGCATGTTGATCGGCTCTTCCAGCAGGCTGCGCGCCACCAGGGTCTGCAATTGCGCCAGCAGGCCACGCTCGTTGCGCTCCCAGTGGGCAAGCAGCACGCCGTCATTGTCGTACACCTTGGCATCGGCCACTTCCTCGGAGGCCGCGATCAACGCCAACGCTTCGTTGGCCGCTGCGCTGTCGTCGAAGACCACCGCAGCCTCGACGGTATAGTTGATGGAGCGGCCGATCAGGTGCAGGTTGTGATTGGCATACACCCGCAACGCCGCCACTCCGAGCAGGGTCACCAGCACCCCGGCAAGGCCCGCAGCAAGCAACGCTACCCCGAGATGGCCGCGCCCCAGCACGGCGCGCAGGGTTGGCCGGTTGAAACGCCTGGACGTGCGTTTCATGGCTGCCCCGCCCGCCGTCGCGAAAGCTGCAGCACGCTGGGATGGATACGCACACCGCTGCGCGCCACCGAGTCGAGGTTGACCTCGAAGGACACCTGCTGGTCGCTGACGCGCAGGCAGAACAGGCTACCCACCGTGCAAGGATCATCGGCTTCGCTGATGCTCAGCACCGGATGGCCACTGACGGCCTGGAACAGGCGTTCGCGGTGGAGAGGGTCGAGCTTGCCGATGTAGATGGCGTCGCAGGCGCTGGCCACGCTAGGGTCGCTGGCCAGCAGACGCCGCACCTGCAATGCCCGCCCGGAGCTCTGCACATTGCCCTTGATCAGGTCATCGGCATACTCGGTGGGGCCGACCAGGCACAAGCGCAACGGGTCAGGCTCTGCGGGCCAGCGCGCATAGCTGAGAATGCCCAGCACCACCTGGGTCACGGCCCGGGCCCGCTGCTGTACCTGCGCATCCGACAGGGCCGTGCCCGCGCTGGCGGGCGCGGTGCCCAGCAGCAACGTGGCCATCAGCAGCGAGCACGCATACCCCGTCACTCGTCTCAAGGCCGAGACAGCCACTGTCATGAAGGGAAATCTCACAAAAGGTTTCCAAATAATGCCGCAACGATAGCATATCGGCGGCGAACTCCAGAGTCAGACTTGCTCCAGCATCAGCCCCGACACCCGTCGTACCTTGCGTCCGACCGCCTCCTCGAATACCCCGGCTCGCGGCTCGATCAGGCTGAAGCATTGCTTGGCGCGGGTGATGCCGGTGTACACCAGTTCCTTGGTCAGCACCGGGTTGAGTGCATCCGGCAACACCAGAGCGGTATGACTGAACTCCGAGCCCTGGGACTTGTGCACGGTCATGGCGAACACAGTCTCAACTTCGCTCAGGCGGCTGGGCAGGACGAAACGCACGCCTGCGCTGCCGTCATTACGCGGGAAGGCAACCCGCAACAGCGTCTCGCCGTGTTCGTCCGGCAGGCGCAGGGCGATGCCGATATCGCCGTTCATCAGGCCAAGGCCATAGTCGTTGCGCGTCACCAGCACCGGTCGCCCTTCGTACCAGGGTTGCTGGCTGTCGATCAGCCCGGCGTTGTGCAACACCCGGGCCACCCGCTCGTTCAGGCCCTCGACGCCCCAGGCGCCCTTGCGCACCGCACACAGCAACTGGAACGCCTCGAAGCTGCCCAGCACCGCCGCGGCCCATTGCTCCCAGCACGGATCGTCGGCTGGCGTACCGGGCGCTGGGCGCAACCGACCGATGCTGCGCAAATAGCTGCGATAGCCCTGTGGCCCCTCCGAACCCTGGGCAAGGCCGTCGAGCAACAGGCGGTCGAAACGCCTGTCGTGCTCGCCGCCCAGGGTGAGGCAGAACACGTCGTGCGGCTGGCTCGCCAGCAGTTCGCGCGCCTGGGGCGCCAGTTGCTGGTTGACCAACCGCGCCAGCTGGCCGATGCCGCTGCCTTCGCCAAAGCGACGCGAGTGGCGCAGCATGACGATCTGCTGCGCCAGTGGGTTGTGCGGCGCGCTGCCCGGTACAAGGCCGATGTTCTGCAACGCCTGCCCACCCACCTGTTCCAGCCAGGCGAGGGTCTGTGGCCAGTAGCAGCCGGCTTCGGCATCGCGGCACAGGTCCCCCAGCACCGCGCCCGCCTCCACCGAGGCGAGCTGGTCCTTGTCACCCAGCAGCACCAGCCGGGCATTGGCCGGCAACGCGTCGAGCAGGTTGGCCATCATCTCCAGGTCGATCATCGAGGCTTCGTCGACCACCAGCACATCCAGTGGCAACGGATTGCCCGCATGATGGCGGAAATGCCGCGAGCCGGGTCGGCTGCCGAGCAGGCGGTGTACCGTGCTGACCTCGGTGGGTATCTGCGCGCGCACCGACGCCTCGACCTGCAGGCGCTCGACCTGCTGGCCGATCGATTCGGTCAGGCGTGCCGCCGCCTTGCCGGTGGGCGCCGCCAGGCGAATGCGCAGTGGCCGCCCCAGCTCCACCGCGGGCCCCTGCAACAACGCCAGCAAGCGCACCACGGTGGTGGTCTTGCCGGTCCCGGGGCCGCCGGTGATGACACTGAAACCGGCACGGGTGGCCAGGGCACAGGCAAGCTTCTGCCAGTCGACCTCGCCCCCCGGCGCGCCATCCTCGAACAACTGCGCCAGACGCTGCGCCAGATCCGCCGGCTGTGGCTGACGGCTGGCCAGCCGCTCGTGCAGCGCCGCGTCGATGCGCCGCTCATAGGTCCAGTAGCGCCGCAGGTACAGGCGCCGCGCGCTGAACACCAGTGGCCGTGCAGACTGTCCTGGCGCATCGCCCCGGGCCACCAGCCCACTGTCGCCGATGCGCTGCAGCCAGGTCGCCAGGTCGAGGCTGGCCAGCAACTGCGAAGGCAGCAGCAATGGGCCGCTCAAGGCATCCCCCTCCGGTGGTAGCGACAGGGCGAAATCCGGCTCGGCCAAGGTCTGCTCCAGGTCGAGGCAGACATGGCCATGCCCCAACTGATGGCTGGCCAGCGCCGCCGCCAACAGCACCAACGGATCACTGCCCGGGGCCCGCTCTTCAAGAAAGCTGACGAAAGCCCGGTCCAGCGCCCGCAACCAGCCACGCTCGACCCAACGGTCGAGCAGAGCCAGCAAGTCGTGGCTGTCGCGCAGCGGCGCCAGGGCACTCAGGTGCTCGGCCTGCAAGGGGGTCGGCAGAAGGTCGTCGAGGCTTCGGCTCATGGCGCGACTCCGGCAAACAGGTCCTGCTGCCCGGATGTCTCGACGCCGCGGAACATCGTGTCGAGCGTCTCGATCAGGCCCCGTGGCGGACGGGCGTGGTACAACCCATGGCCGGGTGCATCGGCACCACGCAGGAAGATGAACAGGGCACCGCCGACATGGCGGTCATAGTCGTAATCCGGCAGACGGGCACGTAACTGGCGATGCAGGGCCAGCAGGTAAAGCACGTACTGCAGATCGTAGCGGTGTTCGAGAATCGCCTGCTCCATGGCCAGCGGGGCATAGGCCTGGCTATCGGGGCCAAGCCAGTTGGACTTGTAGTCGGCCACGTAGTAACGCCCATTCAGTTCAAACGCCAGGTCGATGAAACCCTTGAACATGCCGTTGAGCTGGGTCGGCTGCAACGCCGGACGTGCCGCGCCGCCATGGGTATGCTGCAACACCAGCTGGTCAAGGCGCAGGGCGTCGACCTGGTGGCTGGCGAACCAGAACTCCATTTCGATCTGGTACTGCTCCAGTTGCGCCAGGGAAAAACCGCTGTCCTGCAGGGGGAACGGCAGTACCAGCATCTGTTGCAGCCAGGACGTGAGGGTGGGAATCCAGCCGGCCCAGTCGCGTCGGTTGCAGCGCCGGGCGACGGTATCCTCGATCAGTCCCGAGCTGGCGGCCACCTCGGCGAAGCCTTCACGACCCGCCCATTCGAGCAGGCCATGGAGGAAGGTGCCAGGGTTCGGGCCACGGGGGAAGCGATGGATATCGCCCGTCTCGGCCGGCACCTCGCGCAGCGACTGGCTATCCAGTTGCTCGTCGTCCAGCAGTTGCTGGGCCAGGGAGCTGTCGGCACCAAGCGCCGCATCGCCCACCCGCAAGGCGCTGTAGGAAGCGATCCACCAATGCTCGGCCGCCGCGCGGCGCGGCTTGCGCGGGGGCAGCAGTTCGCTGTCGCCAACCGGCACCCGGTAACACGCCTCGTCGGCTTCGGGGACGGGTTCGCAGCGAATGGCCGTACTGCCTGCGGCCAGGGCCTGCAACCATCCCCCCAACTGACTGGAACCCGCCAGCGGCAAGCCACCGCCAAGCAGGTAGCCCAATGCCGAGCGGTGCAGCTGTGAACTGCGCTGAGTACCGCGCTTGAGATCGGCGACGCCGAGCCAGCAGGCATGCTGCGCCCGGGTCAGGGCGACATACAGCAGGCGCAGGTCCTCGGCCAGACGCTCGTCGTCGGCGCGCTCGATCTGCCCGGCGTCGGGGGTCAGCGTCAGGTGTGCGACACCGTCGTCATCGTGCCAGGCCAAGGGCAGGCGCTGGCCGTCCACAGGCTTGCTGGTACAGATGAACGGCAGGAATACCAAGGGATACTCCAGCCCTTTGGACTTGTGGATGGTCACCACCTTGACCAGTTGCTCATCGCTTTCCAGACGCAGGATCTGCTCTTCACCCACCTGTCCGGCATTGGCCAGGTGGTCGGCGAGGTGCCGGATCAGCGCCTGCTCGCCATCCAGCTCTCCTGCAGCCTGTTGCAGCAACTCGGCCAGGTGCAGCAGGTTGGTCAGCACTCGCTCGCCATCGCTGCGCGCCATCAGGCTACGCGGCAGCTGGAAGTCGTGCAGCAGGCGCCGCAGCATCGGCAACACCCCCTGACGCTGCCAGATCTCGCGATAACGACGAAAACGCATGACCCAACCTTCCCAGACGCGCTCGTCCTGGTTCAGGCGCTCCAGTGCGAGCAGCGGCAGATCCAGGGTCAGACTGGCCAGGGCAGCCTTGAGCAAGCGCTCGGAGTCCGGCTCGGCGCTGGCCTTGAGCCAGGCCAGCAAGTCGTGGGCCTCCTGGGCGGCGAATACCGAATCCTTGTCCGACAGGTACACGCTGCGCACATCACGCGCGGCCAGTTCGGCACGCACCCACTGTGCTTCACGACCGTCACGCACGAGAATCGCGATGTCCGAAGGCAGGCACGGGCGTAGCTGGCCGTCCTTGCCGACAAAACCGCTCACGCCGCGCTGTCCGCCATTGAGCAGCGCCACGATGTGGCTCGCGCAACTGGCCGCGAGGCGCTGGCGATACAAGGTACTGGAGACCGGCTCGTCACTTTCGAGCTGCCAGCAGTGCAATGCCGGACAAGGCTGACCATCCACCTGCAGCCACTCACTGCGTCCTTTGGCCTGGACCTCGACGAACGGCAACGGGTTGTCGCCCCGGGTCCGGAACAGGAACGCGCCACGCCCCTCATCACGGGTCTCCGCCTCGAGGAACACTCGGTTGACCGCCGCGACCATGGCCTGGCTGGAGCGATAGTTGGTGTCGAGGCTGTGCAGACGCCCGGCCGTGGCACGCCGGGCCGCCAGGTAGGTGAAGATGTCCGCGCCGCGAAATGCGTAGATCGCCTGCTTGGGGTCGCCGATCATGAACAGGCCGGTGTCCGGGTCGTTCTCGCCGATCCGGTAGATTCGCTCGAAGATGCCGTACTGCACCGGATCGGTGTCCTGGAACTCATCGATCAGCGCTACCGGGAACTGCTCACGGATCAGCCCGGCCAAGCGCTGGCCAGACTCACTGCCCAGCGCGTGCTGCAGGCGCAGGAGCATGTCGTCGAAGCCCATTTCCGCACGGCGCCGCTTCTCCACCTCGAAGCGCGCCGAGACCCAGGCTGCGGCATGCTCCAACAGTCGCGCATCGGGGCTGGCGAGCCCCTGCAACTGCTCACGCAGCGTCTCCATGGCCCGTAACGCCGGGTGCTCCGGTGGCTCGCCGGACTTCCATGCCTCGGCCAGGCCGGCAGGCGTGAGCCGGGTGAAACCGGTGCCCAGGTCCAGCTCCTCGGCCTGCGCATCGCTGGCCCAGGCTCGCAGCTTGTCGAACCACGGCTCGAAGTAACGCGCCTGCAGCTTGCGTCCATCAGCCTGCTTGGCGGCTACTGCGTCGCGACAGATTTGTTGCAGCTCGTCGGCCCAGTTGACCCACGGCGCCTTGATCTGGGCCAACTGCTCGTTGCGCTGGCGCAGGGTCGTCTCGATCAACGCCTGGGGCTCTTGCTCACCGTGCTCGCCCCGTACCCGGCCGAACAACGGGCGGATACGAGGTAGCAAGGCGTCGGGGCTGCCCCAGTGCTCACGCACCCAGGCCAGCGACTCTCCGCGCATGCCATAGCAGAAGCGACGCCAGTAATCGCGCATGACCTGGCCGAGCAACTCGCTGTGGTCGGTTTCCAGGCTCTGGGTGAAAAGGCTGCCACTGTCGAAGGCGTGCTCGCGCAGCATCCGCTGGCACCAGCCGTGGATAGTCGATACCGCCGCCTCGTCCATCCATTGCACGGCGATCTCCAGGCGGTTGGCACAGCGCGGCCAGTGCTCCTGTGGATAATCCTCGCGCAACAGGTGCAACAGCGGGTCGGCGTCTTCGAGCTCGCCCCGGAAGAAACGCGCAGCCTCGGCAAGCCGGGTGCGAATGCGTTCGCGCAACTCCTTGGTGGCGGCATCGGTGAAGGTCACCACCAGGATCTGCGGTGGCAGCAGCTCACGGGTGAAGCCCTGCTCACCGCCATGCCCCAGGACAAGACGCAGGTACAGCGCCGAAATGGTGAAGGTCTTGCCGGTGCCGGCGCTGGCCTCGATGAGCTGGCTGCCATGCAGGGGAAACTGCAGGGCCAGGGGACGGGCGTGGCTCATTGGACTGGCTCCGGGTTGCCCAGGGTCTGCCAGGGCGCGGCGAACAGGGGGCGATAGAGCGTCTCGCACCAGCCCTCGAAGGTTTCGTCGAGCGCCAGTGCGGCAAAGTCACGGTACTGACGGGCCAGGGCCAGGCTCTCACTGCGTTCGCCGAAGCTGTTCTGGCCATCACCTTCGTAGGCCCGGGCCGCCGCAACCAGTGCTTTGTCCGGATCCTCCTGGGCCAACCAGGCGAATGCGGTCTTGGCTGCGACCGGCAACGGGAAATTCATGCCCGCCTGGCGCGCCACCAGCAGATCGGCCAGGCGCTCGGCGGCCTGCTCCTGTGGCAGCGGTGCCAGCAGCAGCGTGACATCGCTGGCCACCAGCGCGCTGTGCAGCGGGTAGCCCGAGGCGCAGGCAGCCAGGTGCATGACCCAGGCAGGCACCAGTCGGTGCCACTTGAGGCTGTTGCGCCCGGCACTGATGGTGTTGGGAACGGTGGTGATGCTCAACAGACTCTGGTCATCGGCCTGGTGGACACGTCCGAGCCAGCCCTCGAGGCGATGCTGCTCATGCTCGAAGTGGATCGGCAAGGCGCCCTCCACCAAGGCAGGCCAACGCTGCAGCAAGGAGCGATGACGTTGCAGCAGGTCTGGCAGTGGCTGGATCAGCTCGACCTGCAACGCCTCGCCAAACCCGGCCAGCGGCAGCAAGCCACACGCTTGCAGGCGGCGGGCCTGGGTCTGCAGGGCGTGCTCGGCATTGTCCGGATCGGCCAACGCGGCGCCGAGCAGACTTTCACTCAGGCCATAGCGTTGCAGGGCATCGAGCACGAAAGGCTCCTCGTCCGGCGTCGGTGCCTCCAACGCCTCGAAGAACACTTTCAAGCGCTGACTGAAGAAATGCCTGACAGGATGACGCAAGAAGTCCTGCAACTGGACCAGGCTCAGCGGCTCATCGCTCTTGTAGGTGGGCAAGGACGCCGGAGAAACGAGCGATTTATCGGCCTCCTGGTGCAGGACCAACCACTCGTTGGCGAAGCTGAACAGCGCACTGCCCTTCTGGAAGTAGCGAGGGCTGAAAGGCTGCAGGGGATGCTCCTGGGTCAGCGCATGCACCAGCTGCTGCCCAGGATCCTCACGCTGCCCCTGTTTGGCCCCCGTCAGTTTCCAGCCCGCAGCCAGGTGATCACGCAGTTGTCCGACCAGCACCGATGACGGGCGCTCGCTGTTGTCGCGAATGCTGCGCCCCACCCAACTGACATACAGTTGGTCACGCGCCGAGAGCAGCGCTTCGAGCAACAGGTAGCGGTCGTCCTCCCGACGCGAGCGGTCGCCAGGACGATAGTCGCTGGCCATCAGGTCGAAATCCAGCGGCGGCTGGGCTCGCGGGTAATCGCCATCGTTCATCCCCAGCAGGCAGACCACCCGGAATGGAATGGCACGCATCGGCATCAAGGTGCAGAAGTTCACCGAGCCGGCCAGGAAGCGCTGGGACAGCTTGCCTTGGTCCAGGCCCGACAACCAGGCCTCGCGGACCACGGTGAGCGGTAGCAGGTCCTGCAAGCCAACCGCCTCGCAGGTTTCCAGCCAGTGCTCGCGCAGGTCCTGCAGCTGGACCAGCAACAACTCGTCATGCTCGTTTTCCGCCAGGAAGAAGACCTGCAGCAAGGCATGCAGGCGCTCACCCCACTGCGACACGGTGGCGGGCTGCGACAAGGCCTCGCAAGCGACTTCCAAGGCATCGAGCAAGGCCACCAGTGGGCCGATCAGTGCCGCGTCCAGGCCGCCGATCTCGTCATAGGGCTCGATGCCGTCACACCCCTCCCCGACACCCACTGCATAGCCCAGCAGCATGCGGCGCAGGCCGAACCTCCAACTGTTCTGCTCCAGACCCTCAGGCAAGCCGAGGGAGGCACGTTGTTCGGCGCTCAAGCCCCAGCGAATGCCCGCGCCCTCGATCCAGCGATGCAGGGTAGGCAAGTCGCTTTCCTGAATCGCGAAGCGTTCGCGCACTGCCGGGACGTCCAGCAGGTCGAGTACCTCACTCACGGCGAAACGGCTGTCAGGTAGTTTCAGCAAATGTTCCAGTGCGATCAGCAGCGGATCACGGCCACGCTGCCCCTGATCGGTCAGGGTGAATGGAATGTAGCGCGGGTCGTTACGCTCGAGCTGGCCGAACACTGCACGGATATGCGGAGCATACGTATCGATCGCCGGCAACATGACGATGACATCCCGAGGCCGCAAGGTTGGATCGGCACTGAAGCGGGCCAGCAACTGGTCATGCAGGATCTCGACTTCGCGCTGGGGGCTATGGGCCACATGAAAGCGCACGGAGCGGTCCTTCAGCGGATTGATCGCCGGCCAGTGCTCACGCGTTTCGGCGAGCGGGCGAAGCTCGAGAATATCGTCCTGCAACTGGTTGAGCAGGCTCTTGGGCTCCCCTTCACTGAACAGGTCGATGCGCCCTTCGCTGAAGACACTCTGATAGCTGCCCGGATCGTCATAGCTGTCGAGCAGGTTGATGTAGTCACGCCCCTGCTTGCCCCAGGCGGCCAGCAACGGGTGTGCGTGCTGGTGCAGCAATTCGTCGTCCAATTGCAGGGGCATGCCTTGTTTGCGTTGCTGGCGCTTGTACTGGTGGCGCAACAGATCCTTGTCGGCAACGATGTCTCCCCAATGGTGGCGACACGGATTGTGCACGCACAGCAGCACCTGACTGAAGCGCGCAAGGCCTGCCAAGGCCTCGAGTATCTGCGCTGGCAGCGACGAGATACCGAAGACGATCAGGCGCGCCGGCAGACCGGCCGGGGCCTGATCGAGACTGTTGATACGCTCGACGAAACGCTGGTGCACACCAGCACGGCTCTGGGCCATGCCAGCCTCCCCCACATCCTCCAGGAGAATCCGCCACAGTTCGGCTTGCCAACGATTACCCGGAGCCAAGGGTTTGCGCTCGCCGCGGGCGGTGTTGAGCACATGGCTACCGCTTGCCCAGTCCTTGAGCCAATCGGCACGGTAGACCTGGTACTGGTCGAACAGATCGGCAAGCCGCTCGGCCAGTTGGTAGCGCTTGCGCAGGTCATTGTCATCGATCAGGAAGCGGCGCAAGGGCTCGAAGTGCGGGCGCTCGATCACTTCCGGCAGCAGGCGCATCAGGCGCCAGGTCAGCGGGGCCTTGTCGAGCAGCGACACCTCGGGAATTTCATCGCGGCCCAAAACCCGACGGTAGAGCTGCCACATGAAACTGCCCGGTAGCTGTACATCGATCGCGGCAGCAATGCCGCAGCCCCCCTGATCGCCGTCCTGCGGATCCTCGGCCAGTGCCAGCTTCAGCCACTGCGCGATACCGTTGCTCTGCACCAGGGCGATTTCGTTTTCCAACGGAGCCAACGGGTAACGGCGCATCACACTCACCACCAGGTTGCGCAGGTCATCCAGGCGGTTGCCCTGGACGATCATGAAGCCTGGATGAAGGGCGGTGGTTTTAGCCATTGGGTGTTCTCTGGAGGCGGTCGATTGCAAGGAAGAACCTTATCACGGAGACCGCTGCAGGCGCCGGCCCTCTCGGTACTCGCATTGCCGCAGCTACCCCCCGCCCCTGTAGGAGCCAGCCTTGCTGGCGAGGAGCCGACGCGGTCATAAGGTTGCACTGGCTTTACGGGTACGGAAAAGACAAAACCCCTACCTGCATGTGCAGATAGGGGTTTTGCGAAATGAATCTTGACGATGACCTACTCTCACATGGGGAAGCCCCACACTACCATCGGCGATGCATCGTTTCACTACTGAG
>NZ_VWXI01000001.1 GCF_011752525.1 Pantoea sp. Cy-639
GCTCGGGCCACTGATCCGCACCCTCGAGGACCTGGCCAAGGTCGTGCCCCAGCGCCTGCAGGCCCTGGGCAGCGCGGGTATGGAAAACAGCATCGCCTGGCTGCTGACCCGCCTGCTCGAGACCGTGCTCAGGCACCCGCGCCGCGCCGCCGTGGCCACCAACATCCGCGTCGGCGCCACCCAGCAGGCCCGGCATGTCCACGCGGAAGGACCGACCGAGGTGGTCAGCCGCCAGGTACGTCCGCGCAAGGCGCCCAAGCCGCAGAAGAACGGCCCGTGCGCCTGCACCGGCTTCAGCATCGGCCATGCGCTCGGCGACGAGACGCTGGCCCATCAGGATTTCGCGCTGTCCGGGCCGTTCCCGGTCAACTGGACGCGGGTGTACAACTCGCGGCTGGCCAAGCTGGATGACGGCAGCCTCGGCGCCCGCTGGATCACCGAGTTCACCACCTGCATCGATGTCGTGGAAAAAGGCGTGGTGCTCCACGACAGCGACGGCCGCAGCCACGACTACCCGCTGCCCAAGGTCGGCAAGCCGCACTACGACCCGATCGAGTACCTCAGCCTGGTACGCACCGCCGAGCAGCAACTGGTGTTGCTGCGTGGCCTGGACCGCCGCGAAACCTATGCCCGCCAGGGCGACCGCTTCTACCTGACGCATATCCAGCTGCGCAGTGGCGCCGGGGCAATGCTGCACTACGAGCACCAATTCAACGGTCGCCCGGTGCTGTCGGACATCAACACCTATTCCGACAACGACCCCGAAAAACTCCACCTGCAACTGGGCACCTTGCTCGACGACCATGGGCATATCCAGGGCCTGTGGCAGGTGGTCGATGGCACGCCGCTGCGGCAGCTGTGCGGTTACCACTACGACAGCCACGGCGACCTGATCGCCGCCCAGGACGAGCACGGCGCCGCCTGGCGTTATGCCTACCAGCATCACCTGGTCACCCGCTACACCGACCGCACCGACCGTGGCATCAACCTGCGCTGGGACGGTAGCGGCCCGCACGCCAAAGCCATCCACGAATGGGCCGACGACGGCAGCTTCGAGACCCGCCTGGCCTGGGACCCGAACATCCGCCTGACCTACGTCACCGACGCCCACGGCCAGGAAACCTGGCACTACTACGACGCCCTGGGCTACACCTACCGCCTGATCCACCCCGACGGCCGCGAGGAGTGGCTGTTCCGCGATGAACGCCAGAACGTCATCCGCCACGTCCACCCCGACGGCAGCCAGGACCGCTACACCTACGATGAACGCAGCAACCTGCGGCAGCACATCCGTGCCGACCACAGCACGGTGCATTACGCCTACGACGATCACGACCAGCCGATCAAGCTGCGCGATGCCGAGGGGGGCTTGTGGCTACGCGACTATGACGAGCGCGGCAACCTGGTCGAGAGCGTCGATCCGTTGGGGAACAAGACCGAGTTCGCCTACACCCCAGCCGGGCTGGTCAAGGCGATCAAGGACGCGCTGGGCAACGAGAAGACACTCGCCTACAACGACGCCGGGCAGTTGCTCGAATACACCGACTGTTCCGGCAAGACCAGCAGTTGGGTGTACAACGCCTTCGGCCAACTGACCAAATTCGCCGACGCGGCGGGTAACACGACCGCCTATGAGTACCAGGCCGGTCAGCTGGCCAAGGTCACCCACCCGGACAAGACCGAGGAACGCTTCAACTACGATGCCGAAGGTCGCCTGCTGGCGCATGTCGATGCGCTTGATCGCTGTACCACCTGGACCTATACCGCCGCTGGCATGCTCGCCGAACGCATCGACGCCAACGAGCACACCCTGCGCTACCGCTGGGACAAGCTCGGCCGCTTGATCGGACTGGAAAACGAAAACACCAGCAAAGCCACCTTCCTCTACGACCCGGTCGGTCGGCTACTGCAAGAAACCGGTTTCGATGGCCTGGTCACCCGTTACCAGTACGACCCGTACAGCGGTCGGTTGGCGAGCACCCAGGTTGGCCAACGCCGGATCGAGCTGACCTTCGACCCGATGGGCCGCTTGAGTGAGCGCACGGCCCGCCTGGGCAACCAGAGCCAGAGCGAAACCTTCGCCTACGACGGCAACGGCCAGTTGATCCAGGCGGTCAACGCCGCCAGCAAGCTGCAATGGTTCTTTGACGACGCTGGCAACCTGACCCGCGAGCACCAGCATTACCTGGCCACCGGCACGCCGATGGTCGCGGTATGGCAGCACGAGTACGACGCGCTCAACCAGCGCACCGCCACCATCCGCCCGGACGGCCACAAGGTCAGCTGGTTGACCTATGGCAGTGGCCACCTGCTCGGCATGACCCTCGACCAACACGAGATGCTGGCCTACGAGCGAGATGACCTGCACCGCGAAATCGTGCGCCATCAGGGCAATCAGCTGATGCAGACCCAGGCCTGGGACCCGACCGGGCGTTTGCAGGAGCAGTTGTTGGGCAGCCATGACAGCCAGTCCACGCTGCTCAAGCGTCAGTACCGTTATGACGCGGCGGGGCAGCTGACCAACATCCACGACAGCCGTCGCGGGGCGCTGGAGTACCAGTACGATCCGGTGGGCCACCTGCTCAAGGCCACCAGCCGCCTCGGCGTGGAAACCTTCGCCTTCGACCCGGCTGGTAACCTGCTCGATCAGAAGACCCAGGAGCTGAACCGACCGCTGGAAGCCGATCCGCGCCGCAACAAGTTGATGGACAACCTGCTGCGCGAGTACGCGGGTACTCATTACCGCTACGACGAACGCGGCAATTTGATCCACCGCCTGCACAACGGTGCCCACGCGCACTTCACCTGGGACCTGTTCGACCGGCTGGCCAGCTACAACGACGATAAGCTCAAGGTCGACTACAGCTACGACGCCCTGGGCCGACGCCTACACAAGCATTCGGTAGCGCACTTCTGGGACCGCCCCGAAGCGGGCACTGGCTGGAACCAACTGCAACGGGCCAAGCGGCAACGCGAACTCGGCTGCGGCTTCACCCTGTTTGGTTGGGACGGCGACACCCTGGCCTGGGAGAGTTCACCTCCGCGTGACGATAGTGATACCGGTCGCACCGTGCACTACCTGTATGAACCGGGCAGCTTCGTGCCGGTTGCCCAGGCCCTGCGCAAAAGTCCGATCCGGCTGCACAAGCAACCAGACTGGAGCCAGCGCGAGTACGACTTCGATCAGGACCCGTTGTGGCACACCGAGGTGAAACCACAGGCATTCGAGGCGATTGCCTGGTACCACTGCGACCACCTCGGCACGCCGATGGAATTGACCGATGAGCAGGGCAATGTCGCTTGGGCCGGGCAGTACAAAGCCTGGGGTGAAGCCCGCGAGGAGCGCTCGGCATGGGCCAAACAGCACGGCCTGAACAACCCGATCCGTTTCCAGGGGCAGTACCACGATCATGAGACTGGGCTGCACTACAACCGCCATCGGTACTATAATCCAAAGATCGGAAGTTTCATAAATCAGGACCCAATTAGTTATGCAGGGGGCCTAAATCTCTATTCGTATGCGAAAAACCCTGTAGCTTGGGTAGACCCATTAGGCCTTTGCGCTTGCGCAAAAAAACCTGCGTCTTTCGGGGAAGTTAAAACGGTGCTTGAGTCTGCCCAAGCGCCTTACAAGGGCAGCACGGTAATCGGTCACGGACTATCTAAACATGCCGGTAGAAACCCAGATATCTGGGGTAAAACTACAGGATCAATGGCTACCTGGAACGGTCAGGCTATGAAGCACTTGCGGGAAATTGCACGGGCTCCAGGGGAGTTCAAGCAGATTACAACCGACAAAGGGCTTAACTTCATAGAGAAGCGACTGCCTGATGGTCGCGGTGTCCGGCTGAATATGAACGGAACTTTCAAAGGATTTATTGATTGAGCACTTATGTCTGAGCTCTATGAGATTGTTCTTCAGCAAGTTGCAAAAAGCGACTTGCATGCATTACTGGAGTGCATAGAGATGGGATCTCAAACCCTCTCTGGCTTAGCTGTTTCTGAAAAATTTGGAGGAATCGTTTCGGCGGGAGTCAACAAGAAATTGGTTGATGCGTTTCTTGCCCACGAGGGAGATGCGTGCCTAATGGCGCATTTACATGAGTTTAATGTTTCAAGAAGCATACGCCTTCCTCTAGTTTTCTTGAGAGTCATTAAACATAAAGACGAAGTGGATATTGAACTATCTTTCAATGATACCCCGCCGCTTGACATTGGCCGCATAATGTTTGCCATGCAGAGGTATACCGATGAACTATCAAAGAAATTTCATATAAAGGAGTTCTACGGCGGACTTGAACCTGCAGCGGATATTGATACTAGATATTTTACTGGCAATACTTTAGGGCCTTTGGGCTGAAAGGCTAGGCTCTGTACGAAAAGAGATGTCGCAAACACCGCATGGAGCAAGCCAGCGGGACCATGGCGGCATAACTTTTCGCGAGCTTGTCGAAGCGAGTCACGATCCGGCGGTTCTCTTTCAGCCAGCCAAACATGCGCTCGATGATTCAACGGAAAGGAACTCTGTGATGGCAAGGCGCTACGAACTCACGGACGAGGCCTGGGATGTGGTCTCCGATCTCTTCATCGAAACCCATGGCCGGGGCCGGCCCCGACTAAGCGGCCGATGAGCAAGGCGATACCGCCTGGGCCGGGCAGTACAAGGCGCGGGGCGAAGTCCGTGAGGAGCGCTCGGACTGGGCCAAGCAGCAGGGCCTGGGCAACCCAATTCGCTTCCAGGGTCAATACCACGATCATGAGACGGGGCTGCACTACAATCGGCATCGGTACTACGATCCGGATGCAGGGAGATTTATTAGTCATGATCCAATTAGCTACTCGGGCGGCTTAAATTTCTTTGCCTATGCAATAAACCCAATAGACCGAGTCGACCCCCTGGGTCTTTCGGACTATACACCCGCGCCGAAAATCTTACCCGGATTCCCAGGTGCAGCACATGCAAAGTCAAAAACCCCGGTTAGAGGTGGTGGCGGCTTGAGAAAGCGCTGGAAACTACCTGATGGCTGCCTCTGCGAATGGGATTCACAACATGCAGAAGTGGAGAAGTATAATAAGCGCGGCCAACATCTTGGAGCGTTTGATCCCGAAACAGGTGGCCAGATAAAACCTGCTGACCCAACAAGGAGAGTCGAACCATGAAAAACCTTACAAGATACATCTCGAAATTCAACATGAATGACGAAAAACACATATGCGACATTCATTTTATCACTACTCCAGAGCTAGACTGGCTGCAAAAAACATTCAATATCCCAAGCGACAACCCTATGTATGACGAGTACGAAATAAGCGCAGCGATCGCAAAATCAATCCGCCAGTTCATCGCGGAAGACTTGAATACTGACGAGCACCTTTATTTTTTGTCTGCCTACCGCACTTAAATAACTCCAAAAAATGTGAAAGATATCTGTAAAAAGGCGCCCCTGACAAAGATGGGCTTCATTGGTAGGCCATGGACGAGGAAGGCGTTATCCAACGATTTTGCAACAGTGATGATGAAAAGGTTCACTGGGACGGAGATCCGGTTCAAAACCAAGGAATAAAACCACCTCCAGAGGTTGAGCGGAGATTTGCAGAAATGAAAAAAGATTGCACATGCGGAATAAAGAAAAATGGTTAAACTAAAGGCCAGGATTAACACATTCAAATCCGATGATGGAAGCTCTTACTTTACGCAGTGCTGTTTAATCCTCGGTGATGTAACAGTCGGTGACTATGACCAACTAATGCTCGCCGGCGCTCTAGATGTCGCAATCAAGGACTTATTTAACCGAGCAAAAATTAACAAGCCAATACAATCAACAACCAGCAACCTGAAAGAAAAAATAGAAGAAGCCGAGGCAAATACAAGAAACTCCTACTTACCAATTGGAGTAGAAAGTTTTGACGGCGACTTTGCAGGATTTGTAAGAATTAACAATCACGAGAGCATGGCAATCAAACTTTGGAGGGAAGAAAACCCCTCCCTATTAGATATAAGCGAGTCAAATTATATAAAGTTCATGCATGACCTTAGAGAAACCTTGGCCAAACAATGTAAAGCACTAGGATTGAATCTTGATCGGGACTCAGCATAGGTAGAATTAATAGGGGCGACACCTGCCGACCCGCAGTTTATGTATTGCATGATTGACGAGCCTGAGATTTCAGTACCAAATAGTCAATGGCATGCACACTACAAATGTGGTTCTGGCTACAATCAGGACAGGACCATTCACGACAAAAATAAAGGCGACGTCACCTTCAGCAGGAAAAAATTGAATAGCTAAACAGTCACGACTAAAAATAAGCAAATGAACCTGCTAAAAATATATAAAAAAATCATAGAAAATGAGTCATACAACGACCTCAATGAGTTGCTTTTTAATTTCGAAAATTTCGAAGAGTTTCCAGTTATTTCACGCGACAGCAGGATAAAAAAAATAAAGAAGACCCTAAAGGAAGACAACATATCAGACTTCCTTTTAGGGCTCGCTTTTTTCCTGCTTAACACCTTACATGCGCTCGCTAGGAATAATCAGAAAAAAATCGAGCTAACCGCAATTACGTTTACACAATTTGACGACCGCCACGGCTTGATATTAGTCCCCAGAATTTTCGTATACCCGAGCGATGCCAGCAACACCCTTCGCCAGTGGTTAATAAACAACCAGCCCAAAGAAGACTCCGATGAAATGAACAGAGTCAAAAAAATATTTACATCCTGCGGCCTTGTTGAAAGCTTTATTTTTCTTGAGAGTAGATTCTTCGATAAGGCCTGCAATGAAGAACTAATACGAATATACGCTATTCCGCGACACAGATAATGTGGTTCGAAGCGCTCGACTCGTTCGACACCTCTTGACTTAAGCATTTCCGATCAAGTCAGCACAGGCCATCTGACCCGTGCTGAAATAGCCCTCCGTCCAACTGCCCTCTACAAGCCCGCCATTCCATGAGTCAAATGAGCTTTTCCGATTTCGAGTACGCCGGTAAGCGCAAGAAAAACCGTCGCGAGCGTTCCCTGGCCGAGATGAAACTGGTGGTGCCGTGGAGCGGGTTGATGGCGTTGATCGAGCCTCACTACCCCAAGGCTGGTGGTGGCCGCAAGCCGTATCCATTGGAAACCATGCTGCGCATTCACCTGCTACAGAACTGGTTCTCGTTGAGCGATCCAGCCATGGAAGAGTCGCTGTACGAGATTACTTCGATGCGCCAGTTTGCTCGTCTGACGCTCAGCGCTCCGATCCCCGAAGACACGACGATCATGAACTTCCGGCACCTGCTGGAGAAGCATCAGTTGGCGGCGGGCATTTTGGAAACCATCAACAATTACCTGCAAGACAAGGGCCTGTCGTTGCGCCAGGGCACCATCGTCGATGCCACAATCATCCACGCACCCAGTTCGACCAAAAACAAGGAAGGCAAACGCGATCCTGAAATGCACCAGACGAAGAAAGGCAACCAGTACTTCTTCGGCATGAAAGCGCATATCGGAGCCGACGCAGAATCGGGCTTGGTACATCATGTCCATGGCACCGCCGCCAACGTGGCTGATGTGACGGAAGTTACCCATCTGTTGCACGGTGGCGAGAACGTTGTCTGTGCTGATGCCGGTTACACCGGCGTAGAGAAACGGCCTGAGCACGACGGTCGGCAAGTGATCTGGCAGATCGCTGCGCGACGCAGCACCTACAAGCATTTGAGCAAACGCAGTGCGCTGTACAAGGCCAGGCGCAAGATCGAGAAGGCCAAAGCCCAGGTACGTGCGAAGGTCGAACATCCGTTTCGGGTGATCAAGCGTCAGTTCGGTTATGTGAAGACCCGCTTCCGCGGCCTGGCCAAGAATACGGCGCAATTGACCACACTGTTCGCGCTATCGAATCTGTGGATGGTGCGCCGGCAATTATTGCCTGCTGCGGGAGAGATGCGCCCATGAGGGCAGAAAACCAAGGCTATGCCTTGGTTTTCCAATAATCAGCGGCTGAAAATCGGGATTTTCGGCATCTCCAAGCCGTCCATTTCCGGCTGGTGGGTAACTTGTTCGGAGAATCCCTCAAGCGACAGGCTGCTGTATAAAAATAAACCAGCAAAGAGGTTGTAACTGCATAGTTCAAGTTTGAATATTTGGTAGACCGTTTTTCGTTTAGATAATTTTCGAGCTACTGGCCAGTTAGAACGACACCCCACCAAAGTGACAGCAGCTACGACGCCCTTGGCCTGCGCCTGCACAAGCATTCGGTAGCGCACTTCTGGGACCGCCCCGATGCAGGGACCGGCAGGAACCAACTGCAACGGGTCAAGCGTCAACGTGAACTTGGTTGTGGCTTCACCCTGTTCGGCTGGGATGGCGACTGAAGATTGTAGTGGTCAACCAATCCCTTCCACAGCATCACTGCGGCCACCCCAGCCGAACCATCCACCCCTGTTGCCTGAGCGGATCGGCAAACCCCACGTCTATCGTCCCCCCGGTACGTTGAACAATGTTCCGCACGATGGACAGCCCAAGCCCGGCCCCCTCCTGCCCGTTCTCCTGCCCGCGATAGAATGGATCGAACACGCGCTCCCACTCCTGCGGGGCGATCCCCGGCCCATTGTCCCGAACGCTCAGGTGCGCCACACCGGCAGTCGCGCCGGTCTGCACCAGCACAACCCCACCCTCCGGGGCATGGCGAATGGCATTCTCGACAAGGTTCTTGATCACCGCGCGCAAGTCGACTTCGCGAATGAGCAGCTCCATGTCCGCGCCCTCGACGCCGATGTCGAGCTGCTTCTGCTCCACCAGCGGCATCAGGTCTTCCAGCACCAACCGACACATCCCATGCACCGAGACCGTGCCGGTGGGCGGCGCGCCAAGCTGGGCACCGGCCAGTGCCAGCAGTTGCTCGACCAGCTTGCGGCTCCGGCTGATCCCACGGCGCAATTGCAGCCATTGCGCCTGGGCACGGACAGACAGCGCTTCGGACTCAAACCCCTCAGCCTGCAGGGACAACGCCGTCAAGGGCGTACGCAGTTCATGGGCCGCGTCGGCGACAAAGCGCTTCTGCCCCTCGAGTGTGCGGGCGACACGCTCGAGCAGGCGATTGATGGCATGCACGAAGGGGCGGATTTCGCTGGCCAACGCCTGGTCGTCGATCGGGCGCAGGTCCTGGTCTTCTCGACTGTCGAGCATGGCAGCCAGCAACGCAACGGGCCTGAACAACTTGCGGATCAGGTCGGCGACCACCAGCAACAGGATGGGAAACAGGATGGCGAACGGCAACAACGCGCGCCAGGCGCTGCTGCGGGCTTCGCGGTTGCGGCTGTCGATTTCCTGGGCGACGACGAAGCGCGTCCCGGCTGCATCCTGCTCCACCAGGACACGGAACGGCTCGTTCCCCACCACCACGGTCGACAGGCCATCGCTGACCGACGCCGGAATCGGCAGCGGCAGCTGGCTGTCATCGCCATGGCTGGCCTGGGCACCGTCGGCCAGGCGCTGGATGACGATCCGGGTCTCTTCGTCATCACCCGCGGCGGTGGCCTGGCTGGCCCCATAGTGGAAGGTGATGCCCTGTCGCATGTACAACGCCGCGACCTGCCGCAAGCTGCGGTCCTGGAGCTCCAGTGCTTCATCGTAGGCCGAGACATAGCTGAACACCCCCGCCAGGGTCGCAACCAGCAGAATCGCAAGCGACAACGCCAATGACAGACGCAGTTGCAGCGAGTGCTTCAGGAACCTTTGGCGACCATCCATCCCAGCCCCCTGACATTGCGGATCACGTCCTTGCCCAGCTTGCGCCGCACGGCGTGGATGAGAAACTCCACGGCATTGCTCTCGACTTCGTTGCCCCAGCCGTAGAGCCTGTCCTCGAGTTCGGCCCGCGACAGGATCGCCCCGGGCCGCACCAGCAAGGCCTGCAACAAGGCGAACTCGCGACTGGAAAGCTGCACGGCCTGCTGATCGATGAGGCGCGCACATTTCGAGACCGGGTCCAGGGTGACGATGCCGTTGCCGAGTTCGGGCGCGGCGCGTCCACCCTTGCGGCGCATGACGGCACGCATCCTGGCCAAAAGCTCGGCCATCTCGAAGGGTTTTTGCAAGAAATCATCGGCGCCACCGTCCAGCCCCCGCAGGCGGTCATCCAGCCCAGGCCGGGCGGTGATGATGAGCAGCGGCACAGGGTTATCGGCCGCGCGCAGGCGTTGCAACAGTTGCAGGCCGTCCTGTCCGGGCAGGCCAAGGTCGAGCAGGACCTGGTCATACTCCTGGCCGCGCAGCGCCGACTCGGCCGCCAGGCCGTCGGCCACCCAGTCGACGGCGTAGCCGGCAGATATCAGCGACGCCTGCAGCGCTTGCGCGATCATGGCGTCATCCTCGACCAACAGTACTCGCATTGCTTGTTCCTGAACGAGAGTGGACGCAGGGAACGATAGCCCGCGCGGCGCTGGCGCGAAAGCCCGTCGTTCCCTGCCCGGCTCAGCCCTGGCGCGGGCCCTGCAAGGTATCGAACACGCCCAGCAGGGCCTGCATCGCGGCCTTGCAATCGGCCTGCTGCGGCTGGCTGGCACGCAGCGCATCGAGGGCGTGGTCGATGGCCTTGTCCAACAGGTGCCAATCACTGGCGGCGCGCGGCTTGATGCCTGCCTCCGCATCGTCCCAGGTTTTCTCCAGGTCCTTGATGCGAGCCTTGGCGCCTGGCAGGTCCTGGGCGTCGACCTTGGTCGCGACATCCTGGGCGATGGTCCGGAAGGCACTCAGGTCGCCCAGCTTGCTGGGGGCGTGGAGCGCGGAGCCGGACGCCTGCGGCTCGTCCGTCTTGGAGCAGCCTTGGGTGGCGCCAAGCACAGCCGCCAGGCCAGTGAGCGCCAGGACACACAACAGTTTGCGATTCGACATATGGGTATACCTCGTATTCAAGGGGCAAGTCGCTTGGACTGGACGGCACCGATCTGGGCAATGCCGACCAGCAGGAAAATGACGCAGAGGAAGATCGCGCTGGTCCAGGTGGCGCCCATTCCGAGCCCGCCGTAGTCGCGCGATTGCGTGAGCAGGTCGCCCAGCGACGCGCCAAGCGGACGGGTCAGGATGTAGGCGATCCAGAAGATCAGCACGCTGTTGCCCCCCAGCCGCCAGGCCACCAGGCAACCGGCGAGCAGCACGCCGAAGATCACCGTGCCGATGCCGAAGCCAAGCCCCAGCGCCTCGGTGGCCAGGTCGCCACCGGCGGTGCCGAGGGCGAAGGTGCACAACACGGTGGTCCAGTAGAACAGCTCGCGGCGCGGGGTCACGATCTGGCGGATCGACAGGTTGCGCTCCAGGGCATACCAGGCCACGAAATTGATGATCAGCAGCAACGAGAAGCACGCTGTGCTGGTATACAGGCTGATGTCCAGGACATCGGTAAGAATGTCGGTGATCTGGGTGCCGAGGATGCTCACCAGGACCACGCTCAGCCAGTAGATCCAGGGCTCGCAGTCGCGCCGGCGCATCTGCAGGGTCAGCGCGCCGCCCAGCAGCAGGGCCATCACCACGCTGGTGATGCCCAGGCCCCAACCGACATCCACCGCCAGGAAATCGGCAAAGGTCTCGCCGACGGTCGTGGACATGATCTTGATGATCCAGAAGGACAGCGTCACCTCCGGGACCTTGTTGAGCCAGCGGGTGCTGGAAGTGTTCATCGTGCTCGCCTCCTCGTGGTCGCAGTACGTGGGGCGACGATACGCAGACAAACTTAGGTGAGCCTGAGCCCTGCACGCGGATGTCCGAGGCGCTTTCCATCGATCCGGCTGATGATGACTATCGAAGGGCCCGGCTGTCGGACGAGCCGAGGCGCCCCCTATAATCGCCGCCAAACCACCTCCTCCCCCCTCGCCTGCCACAGGCGACATCCGTCTTGGAACCCCACGCCATGCCAACCCCCAGCCAGGCCCCTCGCGGCCGCCCCGAACACAACCAGCAAAGCGTCGTCCAGCAATGGCTGGCGATCCTCTCGGTGGCCGTGGGCGCCTTCGCCCTGGTCACCAGCGAGTTCCTCCCGGTGGGCGTGCTCAACGATGTCGCCAGCGACCTGGGTATCAGCGCCGGTCACGCCGGCCTGATGGTCACCCTGCCCGGGATCATGGCCGCCCTCGCCGCGCCGCTGCTGTCCGTGGGCATCGGCGCCCTGGACCGGCGCTACCTGTTGACCGGCCTGACCCTGATCATGATCGTCGCCAACCTGGTCGTGGCCTATGCCAGCGATTTCAGCCTGCTGCTGTTCGGCCGGGTACTGCTCGGCATCAGCATCGGCGGTTTCTGGGCCACCGCCATCGCCCTCAGCGGGCGCCTGGCGCCCAAGGGCGTGAGCGTGGCCCAGGCCACCTCGATCATCATGGTCGGGGTGACCCTGGCCACCGTGCTGGGCGTGCCCGTGGGCACCTGGCTGAGCGGACTGATGGGCTGGCGCACGACCTTCCTGGTCACAGCCCTGCTGGGCGTGCCCGTGCTGCTGGCCCAGGTGTTCTTGTTGCCGCGGCTGACCCCGGACAAGGCCATTCGCATCAGCGACCTGCCGGCGCTGTTCATCAACCCGAAGGCCCGGGTCGGCCTGATCGCGGTGCTGCTGATCGGCCTGGCGCACTTTGCCGCCTACACCTACGTCGCGCCGTTCTTCAAGCACAATGCCAGCTTCGACGGACCGACCATCGGCTCGTTGCTACTGCTGTATGGCGTGGCTGGGGTCGTGGGCAACCTCTTCGCCGGGTTCGCCGCCAACCAGAGTGTGCGTCACACCCTGATGCTGGTGGCGCTGATGATCGGCGCCGGCACGGCGTTGTTCCCCTACTTCGCCACCGACCTGACTGGCGCCGCGATGCTGATCGCGCTGTGGGGCTTCGCCTTCGGCGCCTTCCCGGCCTGCTCGAGCATCTGGATGTTCGTGGTGGCGCCCAAGGATGTCGAACGGGGCATGCCACTGTTCGTCGCCATGTTCCAGGTGATCATCGCCCTGGGCTCGTTCTTCGGCGGGCAGATCGTCGACCAGATGGGCAGCGCAGTGCTGTTCAGCCTGGCCACGGCGCTGGTGGGCTGTGGCTTTGTCACGGTGCTGGTGCTGGGGCGCAACGTCAGCAACAGCCTGGCGGCGCAACCTTCCTGATGCGCTGCCGCAAACAGTGACGGCATTGCGCCTTCACTGCCGTTACCCTGACACCGGCTACCGGGCCTCTCGCAGGCCCGGACCACCTCCCCAGATGTTTTCCGTGCGTAGAATTTTCGCCGGCCTGTCGCTTGCCATGGCCATCCTGCAACGTGGCGTCCAGGTGGTGAAAAGCGAAGGGATGATGAAGCCGCCGGCACCGCCAACGGCAATCTTCGTACCGATCGTGCTGCCGCGCTGAGATCCGACGCGGGGCGGGCCTGCCACCAGGTCCCGCCCACGCTCATGCCCCTTCTAGGTCGATCTCCCCTTCGATCCACTCGACGAACGCCCGCACCTGAGGGCGCTGCAGGCTCTGCTTGCGGGCCACCAGGTAGTAGGCGAAACGCGACGGCCAGGCCCAGTCCCCCGCCGTCACCAGGCGCCCGCTGCGCAGGTCGTCTTCTGCCAGTTGCGACTCGACCAGGGCGATGCCCTGGCCGCCGAGTGCCGCGCGCAGCAGCAGCAGGTCTTCGTCGAAGCTCGGCCCCCGGCGGCTGCGGCCATCGGGCTCGGCGCCATGGGCCTGCAACCACAACGTCCAGTCGGCACGGTCGGCATCCTGCAACAGCGGGTAATCCAGGCAATCGGCCGGCTGGCGCAGCGCTGGGCCGCTCGCGAGCAGCCCGGGGCTGGCCACCGGCAGCAGGACCGGTGCCAGCAACGCTATCGACTCGAGCCCGGGATAATCGCCCAGGCCATGACGCAGGGCGATATCGACCGGTTCACGGTGCAGGTCGACCAGCTCCGCCGTCGCCTGTACCCGCACCTCGATACCTGGATGCAACGCGCTGAAGCGCGCCAGCCGTGGCACCAGCCAGCTGGAAGCGAACGAGGGCTGGGTGCTCAGGGTCAAGGTGCTGGCGCGGGTCAGGGTTTCAAGGTCGAGCAGCGCGCTTTCGATATGGCCAAAGCCACGCGAGAGGCCGGGATACAGGCTCGCGCCCGCCTCGGTGAGCTGCACGCCATGTCGGCCACGGGTCAACAGGACCACACCCAGGCGATCCTCCAACTGGCGAATCTGCTGACTGGTAGCCCCCGGTGTGACGCCCATGCGCTCGGCAGCGGCTTTCAGACTGCCCAGCCGGGCGGTTTCACAAAAGGCCCGCAGGGCCAGCAATGGAAGGACCGCGCCCATTCAAACCTCACTTTAGAAAAACTGATGTAAACGACTGAAACGATCGTTAGTTAATGGCCAATCTGGCGAATAGCATAGCGTTCAAGACAAGCAGCCTGAATCAGTTTTTCTAAGGCTGTCTGTGTCCAGGCGGATAACCCGCCGCCCCTCGCCCTTCAAGGAACCCGCATGGACACCCTCACCCCCCAAGGCGCCAGCGCCGATGCCTTCGCCCAGCATCCCGGCTACCGCCGCCTGTTCGCGCCAGACCAACTGACCCTGGGCATCTTCCTGCCGCTGCGTTTCTACGAGGGCGACATGCAAGTGCTCGCCCATCAGGCACAACTGGTCGGCGAGCTCGATCGCCTGGGCTTCGCCGCGACCTGGGTGCGCGACGTGCCGCTGTTCGACCCGGCCTTCGGCGATGCCGGCCAGGTGTTCGACCCGTTCGCCTACCTGGCCTACCTCGCCGCCCACACGCGCAACATCACCCTGGCCACCGGCAGTGCGATCTTCACCTTGCGCCACCCCATAGACCTGGCCAAGGCCGCCACCACCCTCGACTGTTTGTCCGGTGGCCGGCTGGTGCTGGGTATCGCCTCGGGCGACCGCCCCGTGGAATTCCCGGCCTACGGCCTGGAACCTGACAGCCGCGGCGAGCGCTTCGCCCAGAGCGTGGAATATTTCCGCCGGCTACTGGCCGAGCGACCGACACCGATCCAGTCGCCCCTGGGGCAGCTCAGCGATGCCCTGCTGCTGCCCAGGCCCGTCAGCCGGCGCATCCCCCTGCTGGTGACCGGTGCCTCGCGCCAGTCGCTGCAATGGCTGGGCGAACAGGCCGACGGCTGGCTCACCTACCCAGAGGCCACGCACAACATCCTCGGGCCGCGTCGCCTGGCCGAGAAGATTCGCGCCTGGCGCGCCTTGATTCCTGGCGGCGGCTTCCGCCCGCATGTGACCAACGAATGGATCGACCTGGATGACGACCCGGACTTCCCGCGTACGCCACAGCGTGGCGGCTATGTATTGCGTACGGGACGCAACGGGCTGATCGACCTGCTGGGCGAGTGGCGCGAGGCTGGCGTCAACCATGCGGCACTGGGCCTGCAGATGGCCCGTCGCCCGCCGCAGGCAATCATCCAGGAACTGGCCGAACACGTGTTGCCGTTGTTCCCGAGCCTGGCAGGGCCTGAGCCGCATGCGCAGTCGTGGTAGACAAGCCCCGGTTGCTAGAGGGGCGCGTCGGACAGCGCAGGCTGGATCTGCCCCAGCCAATACGCCACATCCACCTCGTCGATCTGCTCCGGGCGCAGGAAGCGCTCGGCATATTGCTGGTAGACCCCGCTACTCAGGAACAGGCTCAACAGTTCGGCATCGATATGGTTGTCGCGGGCCATGAACACCAGGATCTTCACCGACTCCGACAGCGTCTTCGGCGGCTTGTACGGCCGGTCGGCGGCGGTCAGCGCCTCGAAGATGTCGGCAATCGCCATCACCCGCTCGGCCACCCCCAGTTGCGCCCGAGCCAAGCGCCGCGGATAGCCGCTGCCATCCATCTTCTCGTGGTGGTTGCCGGCGATGTCGGGCACCCGGCGCAACTGCCGGGGGAACGGCAGCGCGCTGAGCATGATGATGGTCTGCACGATGTGCTCGTTGATCTTGAAGCGCTCTTCGTCGTTGAGCGTGCCGCGGCGGATCGACAGGTTGTACAGCTCGCCCTGGTCGCTGGCGTGGGCCGGCAGGCGCATGTCGAAACCCCAGACGTTGCGCGGGTCGCCCTTCACCACGGGCGGCTTGCGCTCGCCCCAAGGCACGCGGTGTTCGGGGCGATCGGCCAGCAACGGCTCCTGCACCGGCAGGGCCGGTGGCGCGGTACCGGCGAAACGCGCCGCCTCGTCGCGGGAGATGCCCAGGCGGTTGTCGAAATGGCGCAACCAGCGCCGCTGGCCGATGCGCCTGAGGCGCTCGATGTCCGCCTCCTCCATGAATTCGCCGCCGATATTGGCCCGGGCGACGAAGGCGAACTCATCCTGCAGCTCGGCCCGGCAGCGTACCAGCGTGCGCTGCAGCACCGAGGCCTCGGTGCCGTCGGCCAGGCCTTGCCAATAGGCGAGCTCGGCGTCGCGCCAGAGTACCTCGAAGCGCATGCGCACTTCATGGATGCGGTTGTACAGGGTTTCCAGCTTGGTGGCCTTGTCCACCACGTACTCGGGGCTGGTGACCTTGCCGCAGTCATGCAGCCAGGCCGCGATGCGGAACTCGTAGCGCTCCTCGTCGCTCATGGCGAAGTCGGCGAACGGGCCGCTGTCGGCCTGCACCGCGCGCTCCAGCAGCATCTGCGCCAGTTGCGGCACACGCTCGCAATGGCCGCCGGTATAGGGGCTCTTGGCATCGATAGCATCGGCCAGCAACTTGATGATGGCGTCCAGCAGACGTTGCTGGGCTTCTACCAGCTGACGTGTCTCGATGGCCACGGCAGCCGCCCCGGACAGTTCCTCGACGAAGCGCTGGAACGACGCGCCCATCGCCTCCTGGCCCGGCTCCAGCTCCAGCACCAGCAGCCCCAGCAGTGCCTGGCCGCGGTCGTTGAGCACCACCGCCTGGCAGCGCCCTTGCAGCGCCAGGGCCTCGGTCACGGTCACGGCCAGGTCGTCGCCCTCGCGCATCGCCAGCTCGGCGGGGTATTGCTCGCCTTGGCAGGTCGCGGCCAGGCGCAGGTGCGCGTGCCCATCGTCGAGCAGGTAGACCGCGCCGGCACGGGCACCAGCGGCCGCGACCAAGTGACTGAGCACACCATCGAGCATGCGCTCGAGCTGGGTCTCGCGGCTGAGCGTGAGGGTGATCGCCTGGAAACTGCGGATGGTTCCGGACATGCGGCTGAGCACGCGGCTCAGTTCGCGCACCTCGCTGACCCGCGACAACACCCCGACCTCGCGGCTGAAGTCGAAGTCGGCCAGGCCGCGCACCTGTGCCGCCAGCAGCCTCAGCGGGCGTCCGATACGGCGTCCGAGCAGGCCGCCGAGCACCAGCAGCACCAGCATCAAGGCCGCCGTCCACAGCAATTGCTCGAGCAGCACCTTGCGCGCGCCGGCCAGCAGTTCGTGGGCCGGTACCGCGATCAGCACCTGCAGGTCCTGGCCGGCCAGGGTGGTCAGCGGCACGCGCATGCCATACCAGGTCTGCCCGTCCACCTGGAACGGCAGCGGCCGGGCTCCTTCGAGGCGATCGCCATAGAGGTGCTCGAGGCTCGGAATACCCAGCTCGCCAATGCGTGCCAGGCGCACCTGCTCGCCTTCGTGCACGATGACCCGCTGCAGGTCCGGATAAGCCACCACGCTGCCCTGGTCGTCGACCACAGCGATCTCGGTGCCGGGGGTGATGCGCAGGTCGGCGCTCTCGCTGGCCAGGTCGTTGACCGAGACGTCCATGCCGATCACCGCCGCACCGTCGGCGCTGCGCTGGGCCATGGTCAGGCCGATCTCGCGGGTGGTGAAGAACACGTAGGGGCGGGTCAGCGCGGTGCTGGCCTGGGCACTGGCCTCGGTGAACCAGGGGCGGGTACGCGGATCGTAGCGGTAGTCCGGCCTGGCCTCGGTCTTGAGCAGGGTCAGCCCGTGGCCGTAGAAGCGCCATTCCCCGTGCATCGTACCGTCACCACCACGACTGATGCGCTGCACCAGGAACACCGTGCCGGCCGGCGCGGTGAAACGCTCGAGCAACTGTGGGTCGCGCAAGCGCCGCACCAGCAGGAACTCGCCGTTGGGATAGCCGATATAGGCCGCGCTGAGCATGCGGTTGGCCTCGAGGCTCTCGGCCAGTTGCGGCAAACGTGCCAGGCGTTGTTCCTCTGTGTCGGCGATCGGATCGAAGGCCAGCAGGCGAATGCTGCTCTGCACCGGATCGACCAGGCGCCTGGCACGCTCGTCGATGGTCCGGCCCACCTGCTGGGCCGCGTCACCGGCAGCGGCCACCAGTGTCTGGCGGATCCCCAGGTAGCCCTGCCAGGCCAGGGCGGCGCCGAGCAGCAGCATGCCGAGCATGATGGCCAGGGCCACCAGCCATTGCAGCGAGAGCGTGCGGCCACGGTTGTTCATGGCAGCCGGCCCCACCTTGTCCCGCCTGTACCCCGATTCGCCCACATCCCAGTACTACTCAGCGACACGCAGCCCATTCCAGGTACTCCATGTATGGCGATTCAGACAGTGTAATCAGCCCATGCGATCTTGCCGGGCAGCCACACAGCCGTCAGCCAGGCAGGCCGAATAGTGGCATATTGGCACCACGCACTCCAGTGATCCTGCAGCCCGATGACAAGCTACAGGCTCAATACTCGACCGGGCCCTGGCGATAGCCGATCCAGTCAGCCGCAGCCACCAGCGCCATCGGCTTGAGGCTGCCGTCATCCTGCACCTGCAGGAACAACGAGGCGCCATAGCCCACGTCATAGTCGTCGACATCGACGCCCAACTGGTCCAGCGCACGCTGGATGCACTCGCTGTGGGTCACCGCCACCAGGTTGCGCCCTGGCTCCTTGTGGCTGCGCAACTGCAGCAGCACATCCCCCGTGCAATCCGCCGCCCAGGTCTGTTCATCGCCCTCGTTGCCGAACATTGCCCTGGCCGTCTGCTCGGTGCGCAGCCTGGGGCTGTAGACCACTTCGCTGCCCGCCAGCCCCAGGCTGCGATAGGCTGCCCCCAGGCGCAGGGCCTCCAGGCGGCCCTGCTCGGTGATACCGTCCTTCGCGCCCAGGCAAGGGTTGTCCGAGCGGTCGCAGCGCTCCTCATGGCGCACCAGCACGACCACCTCGCCCCGGGTCCAGGCCGGTTCCAGCACGTCCGGATCCACCTGCAACGACAGCCGACCACAGAACTCGAGCACGCCCCACAGACCCAGGCCGGCCACAATCAGCAGCACAGCCAGCACTTTCCACTTGCGCCCAAGGCCTCGCGCCATCACTACCTGTTCGAATCCCATGCGCGCTCAACTCCCGATTTCAGAGAGCGCGCACGTTAGGAGCGCCGAGGTCAAAGCCTCGTGAAAGATCCGTCACGCCGCCATCAACCACCCAGCTGGCCAGCCACCGGTCACATGAACGAATCTTCATGTTGGCCACAGCCCCGCAGTGGCCGGGGCCACGGCCAGGACCCGTTCAAGGCGCGCCGGGGCTCGCCTTGAGCGGCATGGCCCGCTTGCGTAGCATCGCCGCCCCGGACAAACCACCCGCGCGCCCAGCGCTGAAACAGGGCAGCGGATCAGACCACGAGACAGCATGCCCCAACCCATCCCCCTCAAGGACCACGAAACGGAAAAGAGCCTGGTCAATCGCCGGCTGCTGGCCTGCGCCGTCCTGGTGATGAGCCTGTGCGCGGTGCTGGTGAGCCGGCTCTACGTGCTGCAGGTGCTGCAGCACGACCAGCAGACCGCGGTGTCGGAGAACAACCGCGTGCACGTGCTGCCGATCCCCCCTGAGCGTGGGCTGATCTACGACCGCAACGGCGTGGTGCTGGCCGACAACAAGCCCAGCTTCAACCTGACCATGACCCGTGAGCGCGCCGGCGACTCGGCCAAGGTACTCGACAGCCTGGCGCAGATCCTCGGCCTGTCCGAGGACGACCGCCAGCAGTTCGACAAGGACCTGCGCCGTGGCCGCAAGCCGTTCGAGCCGGTCACCCTGCTGGTCGGCCTGAGCGAGGAACAGATCGCCCTGATCGCCGTCAACCAGTTCCGCCTGCCGGGGCTGGATGTCGAGCCGCAGTTCATCCGTGAATACCCCCTGGCCGGGCACTTCGCCCATTCGGTGGGTTATGTCGGGCGGATCAACGAGAAAGAGGCCAAGACCCTCGACAGCAGCGCCTACCGCGGCACCCAGTCGATCGGCAAGACCGGCATCGAGCGCTTCTACGAGAACGAGCTGCACGGCCAGGTCGGCTACGAGGAAGTCGAGACCAACGCCCAGGGCCGGGTGATGCGGGTGCTGCGCCACCACGACCCGGTACCCGGCAAGGACATCGTGCTGAGCCTCGACGCGCACCTGCAACAGGCCGCCGAGCAGGCCCTGGGCGAGCGCCGCGGCGCGGTGGTGGTACTCGATCCGGCCAACGGCGACGTGCTGGCGATGGTCAGCAACCCCAGCTTCGACCCCAACCTGTTCGTCAAGGGCATCAGCTACAAGCAGTACGCCGCATTGCGCGACTCCATCGACCGGCCGCTGTTCAACCGTGTGCTGCGCGGGCTGTACGCGCCGGGCTCGACAGTCAAGCCGGAGGTCGCCATCGCCGGGCTCGACAGCGGCGTGATCACCCCCGGCAGCCGGGTGTTCGACCCCGGCTACTACGAGCTGCCCAACTACGACCACAAGTACCGCAACTGGAACCGCACGGGCGATGGCTGGGTGGACATGTACACCGCGATCATGCGTTCCAACGACACCTACTTCTACGACCTGGCGCACAAGCTGGGCATCGACCGCCTGCACGACTACATGGCCGAGTTCGGCCTGGGCCAGAAGGTCTCGCTGGACATGTTCGAGGAGGCCCCCGGGTTGATGCCGTCCCAGGCCTGGAAGCGCGCCACCCGGCGCCAGGCCTGGTTCCCCGGCGAGACCTTGATCCTCGGCATCGGCCAGGGCTACATGCAGGTCACCCCGCTGCAGCTGGCCCAGGCCACCAGCCTGCTGGCCAGCAAGGGCGCCTGGCATCGCCCGCACCTGGCGATGAGCATCGGCGGCCAGGCGCCCGTCGACCCCAACCCCATGCCCGACATCGTGCTGCACGACAAGCGCGCCTGGGACCAGGTCAGCCAGGGCATGCAGATGGTCATGCACGATCCGCGCGGCATTGCTCGCGCCGCCGCCGCCGGCGCCCAGTACCGCATCGCCGGCAAGAGCGGCACGGCGCAGGTGGTGGCGATCAAGCAGGGCGAACGCTACAACCGCGACAAGACCCTCGAGCGGCACCGCGACAACGCCCTGTTCGTCGGCTTCGCCCCCGCCGACCACCCAGCGCTGGTGGTGGCGGTGATGATCGAGAACGGCGAGGCCGGCGGCCGGGTGGCCGGGCCGGTGGTGCGCGAGGTGATGGATGCCTATCTGCTCGATGCGCAGGGGCACCTGAAGGCGCAATATGCCGGCACCGGCCAGGCGCGAGACGTGCCGCACAGCTGAGCAACGCCAGGACCGGTCCATGGCCTGGCCCGCAGCGTGCCCGTACACGGGCGCCGCCAATCGGTATATCGTTGCCGCTGCCCTCCCTCACCTTGCAGGCCTTGTTGCTCCATGCTCCCGCCCGACCTGTGCATCCGCCCCGCCATGCCGGCCGACCTGCCGCGCCTGCGCGCGCTGTTCCTGCATGCCCGCCGCAAGACCTTCGACTGGCAGCCAGCGGCGCATTTCCAGTTGGGCGATTTCGACGAACAGACGCTGGGCGAGCAGATCCTGCTGGCCGAGTCCGCCGGGCAGTGCCTGGGTTTCATTTCGGTCTGGACGCCCGATCGCTTCATTCATCACCTTTACATCGACACCGATCATGCCCGCCGCGGCCTGGGCCGGGCACTGCTGGGCGCCCTGCCCGGCTGGCCAACGACCCATTACCAGCTCAAGTGCCTGACCCGCAATCAGAGGGCGCTGGCTTTCTACGCCGCCTGCGGTTTCATCGAGGTGGGCGCCGGACAAGCCGAAGACGGCGACTACCGCCTGCTGCGCTCGTCGGGCTGAAACCAAGACCGCGCAAGCGGCGCAGACACAGCAGGTGTCCTGCCCGTCGAGGTGCCGACCTGGCAACTACACTGATTGCTGGGCCCCCTGGCAATCGCCCGGCCCCCACGATGGAACTCCCGCCGACGGCCAGTGTTCTTAACAACATGCAGTCATTCCCTCGGCTTCATCCTTGCGGAGGATTCACCATGCGTCGCCTACTGCTCGTTTCCTCGCTGCTCCTGCTGCTGCCCGCCGGCACCGCCCTGGCCCGCGTCGATGCTCGTGACGTCGCCACCTCGGCAGGTATTTCCGCCTCGCTGTACTCGACGTTCAAGGACGACAAACGAATCATCCCGGCCCGCGACGAACTGTCGGCCTTCGTCGCCAGCGGCGGCGCCATCCGCGGCGCCTACCTGGAGTCGGCGCTGCAGCAGGTGCGTCAGGCCAATCCTGGCCTGCAGGCCAGCGACGAAGAGCTGGCCAAGGCGCTGCTGTCCCAGGACGACCCGGTGGCCGATCACTGAGTCATCGCAAGCAGGCCGGATGGCCAAAGTGGGCTTGCCCGACGCTGCATGTTGAGCGGCAGGGTCTAGTCTGAAGGGTTCATGACAACGACCCCTTCATGGACCGAGGCCCTGCCCATGCACCTGTTCCACCCGTCCATCGCCCTTGCCCTGTCACTGGCCTGCGCCACCGCCCAGGCCGCCGAACCCTCGCCCCAGGACCTGCTCGCCCAGGCCCGCGCCGAACAGCCCCACTACCTGGATACCCTCAAGTCGCTGGTTTCGATCGACACCGGCACCGGTACCGAGGCCGGCCTCGCCCAGGTTGGCGCCGAGCTGGTCAAGCGCTTGAAGGCACTCGGTGCCCAAGTGCAGACCCAGGCCGCCACGCCCTCGGTCGGCGACAACATCGTCGCGACCTTCAAGGGCAATGGCAGCAAGGACTTCCTGCTGATGGTCCATTACGACACGGTGTTCGGTCCCGGCACCGCGGCCAGGCGGCCGTTTCGCATCGACGCTCAGCGCGCCTTCGGCCCCGGCGTGGCCGACGCCAAGGGCGGCGTGGCGATGATCCTGCACGCGCTCAAGCTGCTGAACGACCAGCAGTTCAAGGGTTATCGCAACCTCACCGTGCTGTTCAACCCGGACGAGGAGATGGGTTCGGCCGGTTCGAAGCAGCTGATCGCCGAACTGGCGCGCCGACACGACTATGTCTTCAGCTACGAGCCACCGGATCAGGACGCCGTCACCGTCGCCACCAATGGCATCAACCGCCTCAGGCTCGAGGTCAAGGGCCGTGCCGCCCACGCCGGTTCCGCTCCGGAACAGGGACGCAATGCGCTGATCGAACTGGCGAACCAGTTGCTGCAGCTCAACGAACTGGGCGATCCGGCCAAGGGCACCACGGTCAACTGGACCCTGGCCAAGGCCGGCGAGAAGGCCAACATCATCCCGGCGCTGGCCACCGCCGAGGCCGACATGCGCTACGCCGACCTCAGCGAGACCGAGCGTGTCCAGACCGACGCCCAGCGCATCGTCAAACGACAACGGGTAGCGGATACCCAGGTCAGCGTGGTGCTGGAAAAGGGCCGCCCGCCCCTGGCGAAGAACGCCGCCTCCAATCAGTTGGCCGCAACCGCGAGCGACCTCTACAACAAGATCGACCTGTCGCTCATCCCGATCGCCATGCGCTTTGGCACCGATGCCGGCTACGCCTATGTGCCGGACAGCGCCAAGCCAGCGGTGCTGGAGACCCTGGGCGTGGTCGGCGCCGGCCTGCATGGCGACGACGAGTACATCGAACTGTCGAGCATTGCCCCACGGCTGTACCTGACGGTGGCGCTGATTCGCCAACTGGCACGCTGACCCTGGGCCTGCTGCGCCCCCCGGGGATGGCGAGTATTTAGTGCCGGCGCTGGCTGACCAGGTAGTTGCGCAACTGTGGATCATCGTCGAGGCTGATCTCCCGTACCGCCCGCGGCAGCGCGGCCAGCACCGCCTGGCAGAACGCCAGCGCCGAGGCGTCCTCGGCGTAGCAGCGCAGCAACCAGTCCTTGCCTGTGCTGCACAACAGCTGCTGGGCGACAGCCAGGCCAATGCCTTGACGGCGGTACTTGGGCAGGATGAACAGGTCGGCCAGTTCGAACGCATCCATGCCCGGCAGCTCGCTGCGTTCGACCAGCACGAAACCGGCGATGAAACCATCGGCCAGCACCAGGCTGGCGCTCCAGCCTGGGGACTGCCAGTAGCGCTGCAGATGCGGCTCATGGATGTAGAAACGCCCGTCGACCTCGACGTCCTCCTGTTCGAAAGCGGACGATTCGTAGGCATAGAACTGGTAGAGGTTGCGCACCAGTTCGGCCTGCTCGGGGCCGGTCGGCAACAGTTCGATGGGCACACCTGGCATGGTCGACGCTCGCTACGATGGGGCTGGCGATTTTACCAGCGCGGTCACGGAACAAAAGAGCCTGTGCGCAATCATAGCGATGTGCCATATCGGCACCTGACAAGGAATGCGCCACCATGCCTCGAAACACCTCTCGCCGCTGCGCCATCACCCTGCTGGCCGCCACCCTCGCCCTTGGCGGCCTCGCCAGCAGCGCCCACGCCCTCGAGCTGGGCGACGCCCGGGGGTCCGGCTCGGTCGCCGTCGTGGACTATCAGTTCGGCAAGGACGTGGTCGCGAAAAGCCAGATCTCCATCGGCGACCTCGAGAAGCTGATGCGCGCACACGAGGCCCTGGCCAGCAAGGTCGAGGACCAGGCGCGTACGCTCGACACGCTCAAGCGCAACGGCAACACCGGCAGCAGCGACACCTCGAACCTGCAGCGCAAGGTCGAGGATCAGGGTCGCGAGATCGACAAACTGCAACGCGCCCTTGACGATCTCAAGCGCAGCACCGGCTCCGGCTCGTCCTCGACCAGCAGCGAACTGAACGACCTCAAGCGCACAGTCTCCGAACAGACACGCACCATCAGCGACCTGCGGCGCAACGTCGAGGAACTGCAACGCCGCGTCGCTCACTGATCGCGCGGCCTCTCAAGCGGCTGGCAGGGCCGCCACGGCCTCGACCTCCACCAGCATGCCGTCCAGCGCCAGGCGTGGCACCGGAATCAGCGTGCAGGTGGGGGTCATGGCGCCATCCCAGGCACGTTCGGCCTGCGCCACCCACTGGCGCAGGCGCTCCTCGGAATGATCGACCACCAGCAGGGTCAGCTTGAACACCTGCTGCAGGCTCGCGCCCCGCGAGGCCAGGGCGATCTTGAGGTTGACCAGGGCCTGGCGCGCCTGCTCGTCGAAACGTGCGGACAGATGCCCCGCGAGGTCCTCGCCGCCCTGCCCGGCGATGTACACCAGGCGACTGCCGGCCTGGACCTCGGCAACGTGGGAATAGGCATTGGCGCTGGGGTCGTAGAGCCCTTCAGGGTTGCTCAAGGTGAAGGCGGCGGATGGGTTCATGCTGACGCTCCATGGGAAAGGGTTGGAGCGGGCGAGTATCGGACCTCAGGTTAACTCGAGGTCAAGCGTGCGCAGCACAAAATCGGCGCGCTGCTCCACTGGCAGGCGCGGGATCTCTACCACGCGATAACCAAGGGCCGGGTAGGCCTGCAGCAGCCGTTGGTATTCCTCCAGTGCCGCCGCCAGGTCATGACGCCGCTCGGCGTCCTGGGCAAACAGCTGCGGCCAGGGGGGCGTCAGGAATACCGTGGCGTGATAGCGGTGGGCCTGGCCGAGGGCCTGCAACTGCGCCGGGCCGCCCAGGCTGTCGAGGGCAGCCACGGCATCCACCAGCCCACGGTCGAAGAACACCCGCTGGCCATCGTCTGGCAACTGGGCACGGTCGCGCAATGCCAGGGCGATAGCCTGTTCGAGGAACGCCGCGAGGTCCAGCCAGGGCAAGGCCTGGCCACCGCGGGCCTGCTGTTCGCGGACGATCCGCCGCCCGGGTTCCTCGACCACCCGCTCGCCGCGCCGGGCCAACTCGTCGAGCAGGGTCGACTTGCCGCCTCCCGAGCACCCGGAAATCACCACCCGTTTTGCCACGCTCATCCGCCCTCCGGTCATTTTTCCTCGAGCACCGCCCTGCCCTTCACCGCGCGCGGCCCGCGCCAGGCCCAGAACAGCAGCCCGGGGAACGGCGCATAGACGACGAACACCACCCACAGCATCTTGCGCTCGGCGCGTCGGTCGCTGCCGATGATGTGCCAGATGGCAACGATCTCCAAGAGGATGACCACGAAAGCGACGATGATCCAGATTGTTGCGATTTCCATGAAGACTCTCCCGATGGCATGTACGGGTCTGGGTGGCGACTCAGGCCGAGGGTTCCGTCGGATCTTGTTGCGAGCGAGTCGCGCTGGCACATTGACAAGCCGCGACCACCCGCCTGGAACCCCCATGCCATTCGATCCGAACCTGCTCGCCCATACCCGGCATCTACTGGTCTTCACCGGTGCCGGGGTGTCCGCCGAGAGTGGCATCGCCACCTTTCGCGACAAGCTCGACGGCTTGTGGGCGCGCTGCGACCCGACCCAACTGGCCAGCGCCGAGGGTTTTCGCGCAGACCCGGCACTGGTCTGGGGCTGGTACCAGATGCGCCGCGCCGGCATCGCCCGGGCCCGGCCCAACCCCGCGCACCTGGCCATTGCCGCGCTGGCGCGGCGGGTGCCGAGGCTGACCCTGGTGACACAGAACGTCGATGACCTGCACGAGCGCGCCGGCAGCACCGACGTGCTGCACCTGCATGGCCGGCTGGAGGATTTTCGCTGCTTCACCTGCAGCCGTCCGGCCACCACCGCGGTGGCGCTTGCCGCCGACGCGCGCGAAGGCCGCCGTAGCGACCCACCCTGCTGTGCCTCCTGCGGCGGACCGCTACGCCCCGGGGTGGTCTGGTTTGGCGAGACGCTGCCTGAGCAGGTGCTGGACCAGGCCTTCGCGGCCGCGCAACAGTGCGACCTGCTGTTGTCGGTGGGGACTTCCGGGGTGGTCCAGCCAGCGGCCTCGATACCACGGCTGGCGTTGGCAGCGGGGGCGACGCTGCTGCATGTCAATCCGCAGCCGGTGATGACCGGGCACCCGCGCGAATTCGCCCTGACCGGCAACGCCGGCAAGGTGCTGCCCGAGCTGCTGGAGGCGGCCTTCGGCTGAGCTGCCTGACGGCTTCGGTCAGCATGCGCCCACAGCCTCCAGCGCCATCGTCAGTCCCTTGCCATCGGTCCAGGGCGCCAGCCGGGCTTCACGGCATGGGCCAGGCACGACAGCTGTTGTCTTTCCTGTCGCCGCCAAGCACACTCGAGCGCGCCAGCCAGGAAGCGGAGTCCGCAGTGCCCACGCCACGCCAGTTCAGCAAGAAGACCAGCACCAGCAACATGCTGCGCCTCAAGCGCCACGACAGCGGCGCTCAGCGTACCTACCGCGTCGACTTCGTCCTGCTCGAACACTTCTCCATGGCCAGTTTCACCGTGGCGATGGATGTGCTGGTCACCGCCAACCTGCTGCGCGCCGACTGCTTCGCCTCCACCCCGCTGTCGCTGGCCGGCGACCGGGTGCTCAGCGACCTGGGCCTGGAACTGGTGGCCCGCCCGCTCGCTCCGGGCGACTTGCAGGACCTCGACCTGCTGGTGATCTGTGGTGGCCTGCGTACCCCCCTCAAGTACCCCGACCTCGACCGCCTGCTAGGCGACTGCGCCGGCCAGGGCATGACCCTGGGCGGGTTGTGGAACGGCGCCTGGTTCCTCGCTCGCGCCGGGGTCCTCGACGACTATGGCTGCAGCGTGCACCCCGAGCAGCGCGCCAGCCTGGCCGAGTGCAGCCCGCAAACCCGCATCACCCCGGCCAGCTTCACCCTCGACCGCGATCGCCTTACCGCCGCCAGCCCCAACGGTGCCATGGAACTGATGCTCGGGCTGGTGCGACGCCTGTACGGCGACGCCCTGGCCGAGGGGGTCGAGGAGATCCTGTCGTTCTCAGGCGCCCGCTATCGCCAGGTCGGCCCGGGGGCGAAGAAATCCATGAGCCTGCACCTGCGCACCATCGTCGAGCTGATGGAGAACAACCTCGAGGAGACCCTCAGCCTCGACCAACTGGCGGCCTACTCCGGGCGCTCCCGGCGGCAGATCGACCGGCTGTTCCAGGCCCAGCTCGGGACCTCGCCGCGGCGCTACTACATGGAATTGCGCATCACCAAGAGCCGGCGCCTGCTGCAGTACTCGGACCTGTCGGTGATGGAAGTGGCGGTGGCCTGCGGCTTCGTCTCGGTGTCGCACTTCAGCAAGTGCTACGCCGCCTACTTCGGCTACCCGCCTTCGCGGGAGCAACGCCTGGGCGAGTAGCGTCATCCGCTTCAAGCACCGGCCGCCAGCAGGCTGCGGTCGAACACGAAAGCACCGCTCGCGCCAGGCGGGGTGTGCCGGTACACCTGCTGCGGCCGGCCCAGGCGCGGCTGGTGGCGCTCGCCGGTATCCTCGATCCATCCCGCTGCCTTCATTCGCTCCAGACGCTTGCGCAGCGAGGTGTTGTTCACCGCCTGCCCCAGGCATGCCTGTACCGCATCCAGCGCCTCGAGCACGGTGAAGCGCTCGCCCACCAGGTACAGCGGCAGGCTGGTATAGACCGTCTTGGCCGCCAGTCGCTCGCGGCAGCGCTCCACCAGCAGGCGATGGTCGAACGGCAACGGCTGGCGCCCGGCACACAGTGCGTCGAGATCGAAGAACGCCAGGTCGGGCGTGTCGAGCTCCAGTGCCGGATCGAGCAAGGCCAGGTAGTAGGTGCTCAGCGACCAGCCCCGCGGATCGCGCACGGCGTTGCCTTCGGTGCCGACCTGCTCCAGAAACCGCGGTCGCACCCGCGCCTTCTCCGCCAACGCCCGCTCAGCGGCAGCGTCAAGGCTGGGGTCGGCGCAGCGGCCGTTGACGATCACTCCCGGCAATGCCCATTGGCCGCCATGGGGTTCGTGCCTGCGCTGGTGCAGCAGCACCTGCAACTGGCGGGTTTCCGGCGACAGGCGCAGGGCCACGATGTCCACGCTGGCCAGAACTTCGGCTGTACTCACTGGATGGTTCCTCTCTGTGCGAGCGCTATATTCCACCAGGGCGATTAAATCGATCAAGCACCTTTCAATAAAAGTTCACGCTTGACACACTTAATGCACCAGGTGAATTATATGAGCATCCCAGCCAAGGAGACCGTCACCATGAAAATCGCCAGTTTCGATGTCGACGCGCAGAACGGCTTCACCGCCCACGCGCCCCAGGAACTGCCGGTGCCGGACGGCGAGCAGATCGTCCCCGCTCTCGACGCCATGGCCCTGCGCGCCTCCCTGCGCCTGGGCAGCAAGGACGCCCACCCGGCCAATGCTGCCTGGGTGGTCGCCAACCACGAGCAGATGCTGCAACCCCTGGCCCTGCCCGACGCCGACCTGACCTGGGTCAGCCACTGCGTCCCCGGCACCCCGGGCTTCGCGCTGCTGCCCGGCCTGCCCGCCCCCATCGACTATGACTATTTCGTCTGGAAAGGTGTCGAGCCCGACCTGCACCCCTACGGCGCCTGCTACCACGACCTGGCCGAACGCCGCTCCACCGGGGTGATCGAATTCCTCAAGGTGCAACAGGTGCAGGCGATCATCGTCGGCGGCCTGGCCCTGGACTATTGCGTGCGCACCACGGCCCTGCAACTGCGCCGCGCCGGCTTCGAGGTGCTGCTGTACCTGCCGGCCTGCCGCGCCCTGAGCGTCGCGGGCGCCCAGGCTGCCTGCGCCGACATGGCCGCCGCCGGCATCCACCTGTGCGCCGACCCACAGGCACTCGACAGCCACCTCGGCCAACTCAAGGAGACCCGCCCATGAGCGACAGCGTTTTCGGCCCACGGATCATCCAGAACCTGCTGGACACCGACTTCTACAAGATCACCATGATGCAGGCGGTGCTGCACAACTACCCCAACGCCGAAGTGGAATGGGAGTTCCGTTGCCGCAACGACGAGGACCTGTCCCCCTACCTGGCCGAGATTCGCCACCAGATTAGCCAACTCGCCGACGTCTCGGTGACCCTCGACCAACTGGCCTACCTGGAGAAGATCCCCTTCATCAAGCCGGACTTCATCCGCTTTCTCAGCCTGTTCCGCTTCAACCTGCGCTATGTCCAGGTGGGCCTGGACGACAGCGGCCAGCTGGCGATCCGCATCCGCGGGCCGTGGCTGCATGTGATCCTGTTCGAAATCCCGCTGCTGGCGATCGTGTCCGAGGTGCGCAACCGCGTCCGCTACCGCGACGTGGTCATCGAGCAGGTCGGCGAGCGCCTGTACCAGAAGCTCGACTGGCTCAAGACGCAGGCCAGCGCCGCGGAGCTGGACGGCCTGCAACTGGCCGACTTCGGCACCCGTCGACGCTTTTCCTACCGGGTCCAGGAAGAGGTGGTGCACATCCTCAAGCACGACTTCCCCGGCCGTTTCGTCGGCACCAGCAATGTGCACCTGGCCCGCGAGTATCAGCTACGGCCCATCGGCACCATGGCCCACGAATGGTTCATGGCCCACCAGCAGCTCGGCCCGCGACTGGTGGACAGCCAGGCCGCGGCGCTGGAGTGCTGGGTGCGCGAGTACCGTGGCCAGCTCGGCATCGCCCTGACCGACTGCATCGGCATGGACGCCTTCACCCGCGATTTCGACCTGTACTTCGCCAAGCTGTTCGACGGCCTGCGCCACGACTCGGGAGAGCCGCTGGCCTGGGCAGAGAAGGCCATCGCCCATTACCAGCGCCTGGGTATCGACCCCAGGAGCAAGACCCTGATCTTCTCCGACGGCCTGGACTTTCCGAAGATGCTCGCGCTGTACCGCGCCCTGCATGAGCGGATCAACGTGAGCTTTGGCATCGGCACCAACCTGACCTGCGACATTCCCGGCGTCGCGCCGATGAACATGGTGATCAAGATGACCGCCTGCAACGGTGCGCCGGTGGCGAAGATCTCCGACAGCCCGGGCAAGACCCAGTGCCGTGACGAAAACTTCGTCGCCTACCTGCGGCATGTGTTCAAGGTGGCCTGAGGGACCTTGTCGCGAGGCCCGGCAAGCTTTTTCGAGCGCCCCCTCGTTGCCACGCACGTTTGCTTGTATGGTGTTGTCCAAGAAGGATGTTTTACCCGCACAGGAAAGACTTAGATGCCCCAACGCAATGTCATCAACGCCTCCGTCAGCCCCAAGGGCAGCCTGGAGACGCTGTCGCAACGTGAAGTACAGCAACTGAGCGAAGTCGGTACCGGCAGCCTCTACACCCTGTTCCGCCAGTGCGCCCTGGCTATCCTCAACACTGGCGCCCATGTCGACAATGCCAAGACCATCCTCGAGGCCTACCAGGACTTCGAGGTCCGCATCCACCAGCAGGACCGCGGCGTGCGCCTGGAACTGCTCAACGCCCCGGCCGACGCCTTCGTCGACGGCGAAATGATCGCCAGTACCCGCGAGATGCTGTTCAGCGCCCTGCGCGACATCGTCTACACCGAGAGCGAGCTGGCCAGCCAGCGCATCGACCTGGAAAGCTCCCAGGGCCTCACCGACTATGTCTTCCACCTGCTGCGCAACGCGCGCACCCTGCGCCCGGGCGTGGAGCCGAAGATGGTGGTGTGCTGGGGCGGCCACTCGATCAGCACCGAGGAGTACCAGTACACCAAGAAGGTCGGCCACGAGCTGGGCCTGCGCAAGCTGGACATCTGCACCGGCTGCGGCCCGGGCGTGATGAAAGGGCCGATGAAGGGCGCGACCATCGCCCATGCCAAGCAGCGCATGCACGGCAGCCGCTACCTCGGCCTGACCGAGCCGGGCATCATCGCCGCCGAGGCGCCCAACCCGATCGTCAACGAGCTGGTGATCCTGCCGGACATCGAGAAACGCCTGGAGGCCTTCGTCCGTGTCGGCCACGGCATCATCATCTTCCCCGGCGGCGCCGGTACCGCCGAGGAGTTCCTCTACCTGCTCGGCATCCTCATGCACCCGGACAACCAGGACCTGCCCTTCCCGGTCATTCTCACCGGCCCGCGCAGCGCCGAGCCGTTCCTGCAGCAGTTGCACGCCTTCGTCGGCGCCACCCTCGGCGAGGCGGCCCAGGGCCATTACCAGATCATCATCGACGATCCCGCCGAAGTGGCGCGGCAGATGGTCGAGGGGCTCAAGGCGGTCAAGCAGTTCCGTCGCGAGCGCAACGATGCGTTCCACTTCAACTGGCTGCTGAAGATTGCCGAGGGCTTCCAGCACCCGTTCGACCCGACCCACGAAAACATGGCCAACCTGGCACTGCGCCGCGACCTGCCGCCCCACGAACTGGCCGCGAACCTGCGCCGGGCGTTTTCCGGCATCGTCGCGGGCAACGTCAAGGACAAGGGCATTCGCCTGATCGAGGAGCACGGTCCCTACCAGATCCACGGCGACGCCGCGGTCCTCGACCCGCTTGGCCGACTGCTGCAGGCCTTCGTCGACCAGCACCGGATGAAATTACCGGGCGGCGCGGCGTATGTGCCGTGCTACCAGGTGGTGACCTGACCGGTCGTCAGGACCAGGCCTTTCAGGCGTCGGGAAAGTAGCGCCCGGCTTGGGATTGCCGGGGGCTGCTTTGCAGCCCCGGCAATCGGGAGTCGAGTAGCCATCCCCATGAATCGCAGGCTGCGCGTCGAACCAACGACCTCAGCAGCCACTCAAGGCCGGGGCACGACGCTCGCCGGCGAAGAACAGCGGGCGCAGGCGCACCCCCAGCAGGTTGCCGACATAGGCCGCGACCAGCCACAGCCAGCCATGCACGCTGCCCGAAGCGATGCCGCTGAAGTACGCACCGATGTTGCAGCCATAGGCCAGGCGCGAGCCATAGCCCAGCAGCAGGCCTCCAAGCACTGCGGCCAGCAGCGACGGCAACGGAATCTTCAGGCTCGGCGCGAAGCGTCCGGCCAGGCCTGCGGCCAGCAACGCCCCCAGGACGATGCCGAGGTCCATCACCGTGGTGATGTCCTGCCACAGCGGCGCAGCCAGGGCCTTGGCATTGGCCGGTGCCTGCCAGAACACCCAACTGCCGACATCCACGCCCAACCCACTGAGGGTCTTGGCCCCCCACAGGGCGAACGCCGACGTGATGCCCCATGGGCGTCCCGCCAGGGCCAGGGTCGCGTAGTTCAGCAGTGCCAGGGCAATCGCGCCCCACAGCAGCGGCCAAGGGCCGCGCAGCAAGCGCCGCAGCCCTTGCCGCGAACTGTCCGCAGGCACCTCCAGCCCACCATGACGGCGCTTTTCCAGCACCACCGTGAGCCAGGCGATCAGGCCGAACACTGCCAGGCTCGCAACCAGCGCCGGGCCCACGCCCCATGCCTGGACGATCGAGGTGGCCGGGAACGACGGCAGTGCGAACCACCAGTCGGCGTGATGGGTGGCGCTCACCGAACCGATGATGAAGAACAGCAGGGTCACCAGCATCCGCGCATTGCCACCGCCCACGGTGAACAGCGTGCCCGAGGCGCAACCACCGCCCAGCTGCATGCCGATGCCGAAGATGAACGCGCCGAACACCACCGACACCCCGGCCGGCGCCACCAGCCCGCTGACCGGATTACCGAACAGGCTGCCTGCGGCCAGGGCCGGGAAGAACAGCAGCACCGCCAGGGCCAGCATGACCATCTGCGCGCGCAGGCCGGCGCCACGGCGCTCGTTGATGAACACCCGCCAGGCCGAGGTGAAGCCAAAGGCGGCGTGGTACAGGGTCAGACCCAGGGCGGCGCCGACCAGTAACAGCAGCACCTGCTTGAAGCCGGCATTGATGTTGAGGAACCACGCCCCGGCCAGTAGCAGGGCCAGGGCGATCAATGGCGCGCCAAGGCGCCGGGGCTGGGGTGAAGCGGTAGCGCAAAGACCCATTGGGATACTCGGAATAACAGTCGAATGGCCGGGGAGTATACCGCCACCAGGCCCTGTGTCCTGTACCAATCACGAAGAACAATCCTACGAGAGACGCAGAAATTTCAGCTCAGCAGTTGTGATTTGCTACGGCCTGGAATTTTCCCGGCAACAGGACAGTGCAATGCTCACGGCCGACCAGCTCGAACAACTTCGCGAAGTCATCTCGGAAAACCTCCGGGTCCAGCGCAACAACAACCCGGTGGACTACATCAGCGTGGGTACCGCCCTGCAGGATGCGAAGTCCAAGCAGAACCACGCCATCTTCGCCCGCCGCGGCTGTGGCAAGACACTGCTGCTGCACCACTCCTCGCAGCACCTCAAGTCCGAGCTCAAGAGCATCTACCTGAATTGCGAGGACTTCAAACGCCACTCCTTCCCCAATGTCCTGGTGGAGATCCTGGCGTCCATCTTCCGCGAACTGGACAAGAACATTTCCGGCTGGTTCGGCAAGAAAAAGAAACTCAAGCAGATCATCAAGGACATCCTCGAAAAACTCAGGGCCTTGCATGTCGAGGCCGATAACCGCGAAGAAGCCATTCGCAGCCGGGTCGCCAGCGAGCAGAACAGCGGTTTCGATGCAGGGATCAACATCGAGGACATCGCCCTGGCCGCCACCGGGGGTACCCGCGAAAGCCACGAAGTCGAACGCTCATTCAAGATCCACCACCAGAAACTGCAGGAGCTCGACCGGTGGCTGCCGAACCTGAAGGAAAACCTGCGTGAGCTGTTCGAGGCCTCGAGCACCGTCAAGGGCATCATCCTGCAGATCGACGACCTCTATCACCTCAAGCGCACCGACCAGGCCTTCGTCGTCGATTATGTCCACCGCCTGTGCAAGGACATTCCGATCTATTTCAAGATCGCCACCCTGCGCCACTCCTCGACCCTCTACGTCGATCGCGACGGCCAGCCCATCGGCGCCCAGGAGCGCCACGACTACCAGCCGATCGACATCGACTACACCTTCAACAACTTCGCCCGCACGCTGAAACAGAACCACGCCATCCTCCTGCAATTCGGCGCCCAGGCGGGCATCAGCGAAGCGCAGATCATGGGCCTGTTCAAGGGCGAAGGCTTCACCCGCCTGGTGATGGCCGGCGGCGGTGTGCCACGGGACGTGCTGTCGCTGTTCCTGCACCTGCTCAACGAAACGGTCCAGGACGAAGCCGGCAGGATCGGCAAGGACGAGGTGCGCTTGCTGTCGCGCCACAACTTCGAACGCAAGATCGAGGAGCTCAAGCAGGACTCCAAGGACGACGAGCAGGACGACCTGCTCAAGGGCATCTACATCATCAAGAGCTTCTGCCTGGACAAGAAGAACAACATCTTCGTCATCGAAGAAAAGTTGCTGCAGCAGAACGACGCCCTGCGGGCGCTGATCTACCGGCTGCTGGACTACCGCATCATCCACAGCTGCGCCACCGCCCTCACCCACAAGTCGGCCGAGGGCACCTTCCAGGCCTTCGCCGTCGACATCGGCTGCTATGCCCACTACCGCAAGCTGGACAAGCGCTTCAACGAGATCGATGTCTCCGATACCGCCGCCCGGGAGCGCATGCGCTCGGCGCCCGTGCTCGACCAGGCCAAGATCAACAACATCGTGGCCTCGCTGCCGGCCCACAAGCCGGTGGAACTGCTGGCCGAGGCCATGGAAGACTAGGGTCTGCGTGAACAGTCTTGAGACGAAGGTCAGGCTGACTTCAACGCAGCATCACCGAGTATCAAGGCTTTTCACACAGGGCCTAGGGCTTGCGCGCCACGCAGCCGAACACCATGTCACCGATGAAGATGCCCTGCGCCTGCCGGCGCTCGGCCTCGAGCCGTGCCGGCAGGGTATCTACATCCACCTGCCGGGCCGTGGCGATGCCCAGTGCGATGATTCGCGGCAGGCAGGCGCGGACAATACCTGCCAGGCCGGTATCGTTGTCAGGCGTCTGCACCAGGGCTTCGGCACGCAAGTCTTCCACGACCAGGCCGGCCTGGGCCACGGCCCGCTGCAAGTTGAATCCCATGTGCAGGTCGGCCCCCTCCGCCGCCAGCATGCGCTGCAGCCAGCGCGTGGCCTTGCGGTGCAGGGCGAACGGCTCCAGGCTCGCTGGCGCCAGGGTGGTGTCGTGCTCCTGGAGCACCAGCAATCCTCCTGGTAGCAGATGCCGGGCCAGCGCGCGCAGTGCCTTGGCCGCGTCGGCCTGGTACATCAGTACCCGCCGCCCGACGATGGCGTCGAACAACCCCAGCGACGCAGGCAGCCCCTGCAGGTCACCCTGGACGAAAGTCGGCACCGCCGCGCCCTTGGGCACTTCGCGCTGACGCGCCAGCGCCAGAGGCGCGGCGGCCTGGTCGATACCCACCACTGCACCCTCGCCGTCCACCAGCCGGGCCAGGGTCAGGCTCACCTCGCCACTGCCGCAACCGACATCCAGCACCCGCATGCCCGGGCCTATGCCGGCATCGAGCAACAATCGCGTGGTGAAATCCGCTTTCGCAAGTACCATGGCGCCCCCCCTTGACCCGGGCCCCAGTGTGCAGAGACAGGCCCCCTGGATACAAGCGCAGCCAGTACGCCAGGCCTCGTCCGGGCTGCTCGGCCATACCGCAATAGCGCTGACACGTGCCGGAGCCTGCCCCCATGACCGAACAGGAGCGCTTGGCACGCCATCGCGGAACAAGCCGCTCCCACAAGACTGTTCGTACGGAGCCTCAGGCCTCTGGCACCGTCGCTACGCCCTGCGCCTGGGCGGTACGCGCGACCACCGGAGGGGTCAAGCGCAGGATACGGTCGCGGCCGCCTTCGGCGAGCAGGTAGCCACCCTGGCCATCGGGCACGATCGCCTGCGGCGCCTTCAGGTAGGTCAGGACGGTGTGACGACGGCCATCGCTGTCGATGCGCAGCAACCGGGCACGGTGGGTGGAGTCTTCACTGATCCACAGGCCACGCGAATCGCAGAACAGGAAGGTAGGGTTGCGCAGGCCGTCGGCCACCACCGGGTCTTTGCCGCTGTCGTCGAACGCGCGGATACGACCGCTGGCTTTCTCGGTGTACAGCAGGCGGCCGTCGGTGCAGCGGGTAAGGCCCTCGGTCTCGGTCAACTCCGAACGCAGCACCTCGAGCTGCCCACTGTGCCAGTCGTAGCGCAGCAAGCGGCCATCGCCCTTGCGGTCCTCGATGGCATAGAGGTACTGGCCATCGTTGAACATCCCCTGCACGTTGTTGCCCTGGAACAGGGTGCTCAACTGGCCATCGCGCGACAGCCTGACCGGCGCCTCGCCGACTTCCTGGCTGAACACCCAGCCACCGTCCACGCCGACCATGCCATCGGGCTTGGACAGGCCATCGACCACCACCTCCCGCTCGCCAGAGGCGGTGATGCGCAGGATGCTGCCCTGGCCGTCACGCAGCTCGCGGCTGACCAGCAGGCTGCCGTCGGCCTGGGGCAGCAAGGAGGCGGCATTGGCCACGCTGTCGTGCAACACCTGCACCTCCCAACCGTCGGCAGCCTGCACCGGGTAGTAGGTCTGCCAGGCGAAGAAACCCAAGGTGCTGGCGAACAGGCCGGCCGTGGTCGCCAGGGCCAGGCGGGCTGTGCGGGTGCGCAGGGCATGGATCATGAGTGAAGCTCCTTGAAAGTGCCGGGGGATCCTAGCAACGGAATGTGAAAAAAATGTCACGGGACGGAACCCAGTGCGGCCTCCTGGCCGCTGTATGTATATAGCCTCTTGCGGCAACTGGCGCTCGTGCGTTGCCCGGCTTGCGCATTCACCTGGCAAATACCTGGTATTTCAACATTTAATTTGTGGATGGCAGTGGCCGCCCCCTATGCTGTCGGTGCATCCCCTGCACGCACCGGCCGGTGTGGTCCAAGGCACGGGGAGAGAACAACAAGTCGAGACCGTTCATGTCGAAACCTTCCTACTTCGCCCCCCACGGTGGGCACCCGGCTCAAACCGAGCTGCTGACTGACCGTGCCATGTTCACCGAAGCCTATGCCGTCATCCCCAAGGGCGTGATGCGTGACATCGTCACCAGCCACCTGCCGTTCTGGGACAAGATGCGCATGTGGGTCATCGCCCGTCCGCTGACCGGCTTCGCCGAGACCTTCTCGCAGTACATCGTCGAAGTCGCACCTGAAGGCGGCAGCGAGCGTCCGGAACTGGACCCGAATGCCGAAGCGGTGCTGTTCGTGGTCGAAGGCGAGATCGACATCACCGTCGAAGGCAAGCACCACACCCTGGTACCGGGCGGCTACGCCTTCCTCGCCCCAGGCGCCGACTGGAGCCTGCGCAACAACAGCAAGGCCAACGTCACCTTCCACTGGCTGCGCAAGCACTACCAGAAAGTCGAAGGCCTGGCCGTGCCCGAATCCTTCGTCACCCACCGCGACAACGCCACCGTCATCGAGATGCCGGGCACCGAAGGCCGCTGGGTCACCACCCGCTTCGTCGACATGGCCGACATGCGTCACGACATGCACGTCAACATCGTCACCTTCCAGCCGGGCGGCGTGATTCCGTTTGCCGAGACCCACGTCATGGAACACGGTCTGTACGTGCTCGAAGGCAAGGCGGTGTACCGCCTGAACCAGGACTGGGTGGAAGTGGAAGCCGGCGATTTCATGTGGCTGCGCGCCTTCTGCCCGCAGGCCTGCTACTCCGGCGGCCCAGGCCCGTTCAGCTACCTGCTGTACAAGGACGTCAACCGCCACGTGCACCTGACCCTCAACCCCAAGCGTTGAGTCCAGGCCGATGTCCGCGAGCCCGCCTTCATGGCGGGCTTTGCTTTTGTGGCCATACTTGCCGTTGACACCCCCACCGGCCACCGACCATGCCCCTGCGCCGCCTGCTCATCACCCTGCTGCTGGTATTGCCGAGCACCCTGGCAGCCGCCGACGACTGGAAGCTGGCCTACGACCGCGAAGGGATCCGGGTCTACCTGAACGAGGCCGCCGGCTCGTCCTACCAGCAGTTTCGCGGGATCAGCACGATCCAGGCCGGCCTGCACACCCTCGCTGACCTGCAGGAGAACCTGCGGGTGGCCTGCAAGTGGCTGTACGCCTGCGCGCAGATGCGCCTGCTGGCGGTCGAGGGCGACAGTACCTGGATCTACCTGACCACCAACCTGCCCTGGCCCACCCTGCCCCGGGACATGGTGCTCCAGGTGCGCAGCGAGCGCCTTGCCGACGGCACGCTGGTGCGTCACCTGAGCGCCGACCCTGAGCGCATGCCCGAGCAGCCGGGGCTGATCCGGGTACGCCACCTGAGTGGCGAGTGGATCATGAACCCCCTGGGCGAGCGCAGCACCGAGGTCACCTACCAGCTACAGGCCGATCCCGCTGGCGATGTGCCAGGCTGGCTGGCCAACCGCTTCGTGGTCGATGCCCCGGTGGTGACCCTGCGCACCCTGCGCGCCGTGGCCGAACGCCAGCGCTGAGCGCCTGGCGTCAGCCGCCACGCCTCACAGCAGCAGGTTGCCGCGCTCCTCCTCGGTCAACTGCGCCCGCGCCCGCTCGTCCAACGCTCCGGCGCCGAGCACCTGCACCGGACTCTGCCGATTGTACTGGGGCCGGTACTGCGGATTGAGGCTCGCGCCATCCTGCCCCGGCACCAGGCGCTCGGCGCCGAAGCCCAGCACCTGTACGGTGATCACCGACGGTTGACGCTGACGCGACGCGGCCTGCTGCTGGCGGCCGACGTCCTCGGCCGCCTGGCTGGCCGAAGAGGCGGCGGCGCTGGCCGAGGCGATCGCCCCGGTGTTCACCGACGCCACCACCGGCATGCCCTTGGCATCGCCCTGGACCTGGATGTTGGCGGCGTTGACCACTTGCAGCGCGGCGATGTTGACGTTGCCCGAGACACGGATGCCCGCCTCGCCGGCGTCGATGGTGCCCAGCGGCGCGATCAGGTCGATGTCCCCCGGCGGCACCTCGGCGATCGGGTTCAGCGTGGCGATGCCCGCGCCGGTGCTCGGCACGCTCGGCGCCAGGCCGACGTTGCCCCAGCTGTCATAGGTACGCTTGGGCGGGGTGTATACCACGGTGGTCTTCGAACCACGCCCGGCGTTGATGTCGCCGCCGGCCGACCAGCCAAGAATCGAGCCGCCGAAGGTGGTCATGATCCGGCTCTGGCCGAGCAGGATGCTGCCCTGGGCATACAGCTGGATGTCACCGCTGCCCTGGGTGATCACCCCGGCACTGGCCGGCGGCGCCTCGCCCTCCACCCCGAACACCTGCTGGCCGCCCGGTGTCAGCACCTGGATGGCCCCACCGAAGTCAGTGTGGATACCCGCTCCGCCATAGAAGGTTGCGTCGCCGTCGTAACGGATCGTGTTGCCGGCCAGGTCCTTCTCCGGGAACAGCGCGGCGATGGCCTGGCGGCCGCGCAGGTAGCTGCCGTTGCGCGCACTGCCAGGATTGTTGTACTCGCGCCCGCCTTCGCGCAGTTCGCTGAAGTAGACCTGGCGGGCGAAGATCCGCTGCTGCTCGTCCGGCAGGCTGGCGAACAACGCCCGTGCCGCCTCGTCGTCGCCACTGAAGGCGAAACGCTCGCCCAGCCACGTCCGCAACTCACGGTCGTAGACCTTGGCCACTTTGTCCGGCTGGGCCGCCAGCGACAGTGCCGGGTCGGCCAGTTGCCCGGCGCCCAGGTAGCGCGACAGCAACCTGGCATAGTCAGGGCCGCGCTCGCCGGCCCCGACGATCACCGCGATCGACGCGCCGTCGCTGCCGCTGTCGGCGCCACCGATGCGCCCGATACTGTTGAACGCCGCTTCCTGGTAGGCCGAGGCGACCCCCTGCCCGGACTGGTAGAGGTTGCGCCCGGCGACCACTTCGAGCTGGCCGGGGCCGGCGACGTTGAAGGTGCTCAGGCGAATGTCGCGCCCGGCGCTGACCAGCGACACGTCACGGGCATCGCCATGGATGATCAGGTTGCCGGTCGAGGTCACGTCGTTGAAACCGCCGAAGCGTGCATCGACCACCCCGGCGGCGGCCAGGCGCCGACTGCCCAGCGGCACGCCGGCGTTGACGATATCGCGCCCGGCCATGATGCGTACCGGACCTGCCCCCTGGAACAGGCGCAGGCCATCTTCGCGGAAGGCCAGGATTTCGCCGGTCGCCAGACCGACGATGTCACCGCCCAAGGCGTAGAAGCGCGCTGGTGCCTGCGGGCTGGCACTGCCGCTGGCGTAGGTATTGACGCCATAGGTGAACAGCGGGTAGCTCCAGGCTGCGCGCGGCAGGTCGCCATGCAGGTTGCTGGCCTTGACCTGCCCGCCCTCGCGGGCGAGGAATGCCGGACGCTGCGCGCTGGCCAGCGCCGAGCTGTCGGTGCCGCTCTGGCTGATCACGTAACCGCCGGCATAGATCGAGTTGCCGGCCAGCAACTGCAACTCGGTGAGCGGCGACGGTGCCAGCATCAGCGAGTAAGGCGAGCTGGGCCCACTTTGCGCACCGATGGCCGAGCTGCCGTAGTACAGGCTACCGTTGGCCGCCACCGCGCGCAGCACGCTCGGGTAGAAGTAGCGTCCGCCCTGGACCGGCAGATTGTCGCCACTGTCGCCAAGGTTGCTCTGCGCCAGGATCGGCACCAGGTTGCCACCGGCGCTGAGCAGGTCGATGGCCGTGCCGGGACGCCACAAGGAGAACCAACTGTCGCCGTTGGCCGAGTAGGCCACGCCATCGTTGCCGGTGAACGGCTGGCTGTTGAACTGACGGATCCGCCCCGGGTCGCCGACACCCTGGAGCACCACGTCGCCGCGCGCCTGCAGGGTCATCGGGCTGTCGCCCGGCATCAGCGTCAGGCCGCCCAGCGACGGCGCGCGAGTGGCGGTGTACGGGTCGTAGGCGCGGGACTCGCTGTTGTCCTGCTGATTGCCCAAGCTGCCGAACATCGGCCGGACCACGCCGACACTGCCTGCCTCGACCTGGGTGGATCCGCGCAGGTTGACCAGGACCCCGCCCAGGTCTTCGCGGGTGCGCGCCGCCGTCACCGCGGCAAGGCCCGGATTGAGGCCACCGCCGACACGCAGGTCGAGGTCGCCGCCCCCGGTCTGGCGCAAGCGCCCGCTGGCATCGATGCGGCCGCTGCTGGCCACCACCAGGTTCAGGCCCTGGCTGCGCTCGACATAGGACTCCAGCGCGTTGCTGGCCTGCTGCAGGCCAGCGTCGCCGGCCACACTGACGGCCAGGTTACCGCCACCGAGGGTACCGATGCCGGTGAAACCGACCAGCCAGGGAGCCACGGCGTCGCTGCCGGGACGTTGCGCGTAGGTGCCGAAATTGATGCCCCAGGCCGCCGGTGTCCCCGCCTCGTTCTGGCCCTGGCGCCACAGCCAGGTGCCGACCGCCGCCGTGGCCTGCTGCGGGCGCACGCCCTGAGGCTCGCGCTTACCGGCCAGGAGATTGCCGACCAGGTTGCCGCCGGCCTCGATACGCAGGTTGCCGCCGAGCTCGGGGTACCAGGTGTGGTAGGCCTGGGCGGTGGCGCTCTCATAGGCCGCGCCCGGCTGGCCCAGCAGCGAGCCGTCGGCCTGACGGCCACGGGCGATCTGGTGCGGGTCGCGGCCAGCGACTGTCAGCGGCGCCGCCTGGGTACCGGCGGTATAGACCCCGTACAGCGAGTCCAGGCGCCAGTCGCCGGCACTGATCAGGTCGAGGTCGCCAGTGCCGGTACGCAGCACGCTGTACAGCTGGGTGCTCGGGGTGACCACGATCCGCTCGGGGTCTGGCTTGGGTTGCGTCGGCCCGTCGATCTCGCTGCACCATTCCGGCACCAGTTGGCAGAACACCAACTGGTCCTCGGCCACCGCCTCGCCTGCCGGGAAGCCGGCGCCGTTATCCGCTGTCCAGACGATGAGCTTCTTCGCCGGGGCGGCCACGCACCAGTCCGGGACCAGTTCGCAGAACACCAGTTGGTCCTCGCCCACCGCCTCGCCAACGGGGAAGCCGGCGCCGTTGTCAGGAGCCCAGACCAGTCCGGGCTTGTTCGGCGTGGTAGGCGCCGCCACGCACCAGTCAGGCACCAGTTCGCAGAACACCAGTTGGTCTTCGGCCACCGGTTCGCCCGCCGGGAAACCAGCACCGTTATCCGGCGCCCAGACCTTGCCGGTGCCTGGCAGCGGGCCCGTGCCACCGGTCTTGACCTGGCCGGCGATGTAGTGCTGGTCGGCCAGGCGCAGCAGCCCAGCGTCCGCTTGCGGACGGGTCAGGCGGCTGTCGGCGGCGTCGAGGTCGGCACCGGCGACCAGGCGCATCGACCACGACTCGCTGCCGGCGGGCAGCATCTGCGCCAAGGCCCAGTTGCGCCCTTGCTGGCCACCGAGCGAAGGTCGCAATTCCACCAGATCGACGCCGGCAGCCAGCTTGACGTCGGTACCGGCAGGCAGGCGCGAGCCCAGCGCCAGCGCCAGGCTGCCGCGCTGGATCAGGCCACCGTCGGGCAGCGCCACGCCCTTGTTCCAGGTCCCACCCTGCACCGTCACGGCCACCGGCAAACGACTGCCGGCGTCCAGCCGCGAGCCGGCAGGCAAGGTCAGTGCCTGGCCGAGCAAGGTGCCGGCGGCATGCAGCAGGTTGCCGGCGCTGTCGCGCACGGCGGCCTCGAGCACGGTGCCGGCCGGCAGCTGCAGTGGCGCGGCCAGGCTCATGGCACTGGGCAGGCGGGTATTGGCCGGCAGGCTGGCTTCGGCGAACAGCAGGTCGAAGTTGAGCACGCTGCCCGCCGGATACTGGGTGCCCTCGGCCAGTTCGACGCCGCTGCGCGGGATCACCAGGTCGCTGTCGAAGGGCTGCTTGCCAGGCAGCAACAGCCAGCCGCGCCCGTCCATGCGCGCTTCGTCGCTGGCCAGGTCTGGCGGGGCGAAGCCGTCGTTGATACTGCCGTAGACTTCCAGGTTGCCACCGGCACGCAAGGTCAGGTTGCCAACCTCGCCCGAGCCGGGGCTCGTGGTCTTCTGCAAGCCGGGGTTGAGGCTGGCATAGCGGTGCGCGGACAGGTCCAGGTCGCCCTGCACCACCAGGTCGGTGGCACTGTCGCGGCTGGCGATTTCCACCCCTGGGCGCAGGTGCAAGGCCTTGGCGTAGGTGGCGTTGTTCAGCCCGGCCAGGCGCTGGTCGAGCAGCTCGCGGTTGCCCAGCAGGTTGTCGATGAACTGGCTGCTGCGCAGGTGCTTGCCGTCGAGGTAGGCCTGGTCGATGACCTGCACGGGCCGGCCGCTGGCGGAGGTGCCACCGTCCGGGGCATCGCGGTACTGCTGGTTGCCGACCACCGCGATGCTGCGGGCACCGAGGATCTGCAGCGGTTCGCGAGCCTCGATGGCGATGTCGCCGGCCGTGTCGCCGCCCAGCCGTGGCGCGATCAGTTGAATGCTGCCCAGGCTGCGTCCGTCGTGCTGGCCGGGACCGCTGCCGGCGGGCGCCGCGGTGCCGTGGCGCAGGTCGAAGCGCGCGCCACCGGCCAGGCTCAGCAGGCCCTCGCCGCTACTCAGCTCGATGCTGGCGCGGTTCGGCGCGTCGATGATCGCGCCATCGCTGTCGACCCGCAGCACGCTGCCATGGGCGTCCAGCTGGCCGTTGCCGGTCACCGTGAGTCCTTGCCGGGCGGCCAGGCGTATGCTGCCGACCTGCTCGCCGCTGGCGTCGATGCGTCCATCGACCGTGAGCCGGCCATTGTCCAGGGACACCGCGACAGCGTGGGCCTTGAGTTCGTTGCCGATGACCAGGTCGCCCTGCTTGATCTGGAACTGCCGGGCGCCGAACACCTGGTCCCGGTTCAGGCGCTGGTTGAGCGCGGCGAAGTCGTCCAGTTGCTGGGCGCGGATATCCACCTGCGCCTGGGCATAGGGCACCAGGGTACCGCCGGCGTTGTAGCTGCCACTGGCGGCACCGAGGATTTGCCCGAGCAATTCGATGCGTCCCCCCTGCTCGCCAAGGGCGATGGCGCTCAGGCGCCCGGCACGGTTCTGGCTGGCGCTCAGGTCGATGCGCGCGCCGGCGGCCTGGCGGATGTTGCCGTCCTGGCTACGCAGGACCAGCTCGCCTCCCCAGCTGTAGCGGGTCACGTCGTTGAACGCCAGGGCCCGCCCGGCCAGGTCCAGGCGCGCGTGTTCGCCGAGCAGCAGGTCGTCGCGGGCCTCCAGGGTCAGCTTGCCGCTGGGCAGGCTGAAGGTGCCGTCGAGGTCCAGGTGCTGGCCCTCGAGCAGCAGCTCGGCGCCGAGCTTGTCGCGCCCGTTGGCCAGGGCACCGCCGCCACCGCGCACGCTCAGCGTGCCACCGGCGCTGACGCGGTTGCGCGAGCCGGCCGCGCCGGTCCACAGCGGCGTATCGACCAACAGGTCGCCGCCACGGTACTGGAAGCCGCCGTCGGCCTGGTAGTCGCCACGGCGATGATGCACCTGCAGACTGCCCTTGTGGTTGGCGCTGACCTGGTGGCTGGCATGAATCGCCACCTGGGCGAAGCCGAGGGTCTGGCGCGCCATGTCGGCGCTGCCGTCAGGCTGGCTGGCAGGGCCATAGCCGAACACCATGTCGCTCACCTGGATATCCAGCACACCATCGCCGCTGCCGGCGCCGCCGGCAATCGGTGCCCCGGCCGGCGTGCGCGCGCCGTTCCAGATCAGGCTGCCGGTACGAATCACCGCGCGATCGTCGGCGTGGCCCTGGCCATAGATGGCTGGCACCCCGAGGATCAGGTCCTGCAGGCGGTTCTTGCCGGTCAGTGGATCGAAGGTGTCGAGCACGCTGCTGCCAAAGAAGTTCAGCGAGTCGGACGCCGACAGCGTCAGGGTTTCCAGCCCGGGTACGCCAGTGCTGGCGTCGCCGCGGAACAACCGGTCGAGCACCTGCTGGTTGAGGGTCAGGCCGCGCCCGAGCACGCCATCGGCTGCTGCGCTGGCCAGGGCCTGGGCCGAGCCGACGTTGATCCGGCCCACGGCCAGGCCCAGGTGACGGGTGCCGAAACTGACCTGCTCGCCGAGGCTGAAGCTGTTGTCGGTGGCGGCGAACAGCGAACCTTCGGAGTACAGCCGGGTATTGCCCTGGCAACTGCCGCTGGCGCACTCGCCAAGAATGATGGTGCCGGGACTCGAGGTAATGTCGCCCGGCTCCGGGGGCTGCACGTCGACCCGGCCGTTGGACACCACCAGCAAGGCCCGCTTGCCCGGCGCCAGCAGGTAGCCGGCACTGGCATCGAACGGCACCGTGCCCTGGCCCAGGGTCACCAGGCCGGCCCCCTGCTCGACGAACACGCCGCCGCTGGCCGAGTTGCTCGACAGCCAGATTTCCCCGGCCCTGAGCTCGGCCCCCGAGCGGACCCAGACGTTGCGGCTGCCACCTGTGAAGTTGACCAGATTGCCGCCCTGGCCATAGGTGACCTCGGCGCGGGTCCCGACAACCAGCCGCGGCGCCTTCAGCGCATTGAGCTGGCTGGCCCGCAGGGCCAGTACCGCGGGATCGCCGCTGGCATCGCCGGCAGCGTCGGCGAGCACCTCGATGCCCATCAGCGCGCCAAGCACCGTGGCATGGCCAGGCCGCCCGTCCTTGGCCGCGGCGAAGTTCACCGTGCCCGCCACCCGCAGGTTGTCCGCCGCGTTGGCGCCGGCACGCAGGGCCAGGGTCAGGCCCTTGCCGTCGGCTTCGATGGCCGCGCGCGGCACGCCCTTGGCCGCGGCATCGGCGGCGACAAAGGCCGCGTAGGAGGTTTCGTTGTATTGCGAATAGCGACGCAGGACCTCGCCGGCGGTGAGAATCACCTGGCCCGGCAATGCCTGGCGTACGGCGGTGTGGCGCGTCGACAAGCTGGCCGAAGTGCTCCACGAGCCGTTGCGCAGCGCCAGGCTGCCAGCCTGTTGGCCCGCTGCGGCCACGCCATTGAGCTCGACGCGGAACGCCCCCGGCAGCAGTGCATAATTGGCCGGCATCAGCGTGTAGGTGCCGGCGGCCAGCCCGGGAATGCCGTGATCGAGGGTGATCTGCTGGCCGATGGCCGGGTCCGCCGCGCCCGAGGCACCGGCCAGCGGCGCGTAGTCCAGGGCCAGGCCGGGGACGATGGCGTAGACCGGATTGCTGGTCAGCGACGGCAACAGCAGGCGCCCATCGGCATCCAGCTGCGCCAGCGGGTGGTAACGAGCGTCCGTGGAGCCGCCGCGCCCGGACACGAAACCTGCGCCGGTCAGTTGACCGCCACCGGACAGATCGACCAGAGCACCGGCCTGCACATCCACCTGCTGGCCGCCGAGCACCACGCCATGGGCGCTGTCGCCAGCGCCGCCAAGCAACTTGACCGCCTCGCCGCCATACAGGTAGGTCAGGCCATCCACCGTACCGCCATAGGGCATCGTCAACCCTGCGCCACTGACCGAGGTGATGCTGCCCGGCAGCAGGCGTACCTGATGCACGTCGCCGCCGCGCAACTCGCCACTGTCGCCGCCGACCATCACCTGCCCCAGAGGCGCGCGCACCACGCCACCCTGCTCCACCGTGCCGGCGAGCAGTTGCAGGCGGCCGAACGCCGACAGCGGCAGCGCCGGTGTCGCCACCGTGCTGCGGCCGATGCGCAAGGTCGCGTCCTTGCCGGCTTCGAGGGCACCAAAAGCCCCCGTCACCGGATAGACCTGCGCGGCCAGCAGTTCCAGGTCGGCGTTGGCCGAGAGCCGGCCGCGGTCGCTCTGCTTGAGGTTACTGCTGCCCAGCAAACGGATGTCGCCGTCACTGCGCAGGCGCCCGAGGGCAAAGCCACGGCGATCGAACACCAGGCTCTGTCCACCGGCCAGGCCGAGGCTGCCATGGGCGCCGAGACTCAGGCTGTCACGCAGTTCGATCAGGTTGGCCTCGACCTGCAGCTGTGCCTGGCTGTCGCGCAGCGATTGCCCGCCCTTGACGGTCGGGCGCTTGGCCAGGTCGAGGCTGTCATGGGTGCTGCCGGCCAGGCGCACGTAGGGCGCGCTCAAGCGCACCCGGCTATTGGCATCGGCGCTGTCGGCAAGCACCAGCGAGCCGCTGTACAAGCGCAGGTCCTGGGCCAGGCTCAAGTCGATATCGCCGGCGAATGCCAGCACCCCGTCGCTGAGCAGCGACAAACGGGTGAAGCCGCCGGCCTGCACGCGCTCCACCGCCAGGCGCGCCTGGCCGTAGCGCAGCGGGCCGTCCTGCACCGCGCCGGCCTGTTGCTCGAGCAACAGCTCACGGGGCGCGATCAGGCTGTCGACCAGCGCCCGGTTCAGATACAGACCGGTATCCAACGCCACCGTCAGGCTGCCGCCGGCGGCGCCGCTGCCCCCGGCTGCAGCGCTGAACGCTCCGTCCAGGCGCAGGCCGTTGTTCGAAGCCAGGCTGATGCTGCCACCAGCGCTGGCCAGCGCCAGCGGTCCCTGGCCGCGGATGTCGAGCAGCGCCTGGCTGCCGTCGGCACGCAATCGGGCGCCGGACTCGACGACCACGAACAGGTCGGCGGCATCGCTGACCCCGCGGGCATGATCGAGGGTGCCGCCAATGACGATGCTGCCGCCGTCGTCGACCCGACCGTAGCGACGGCCCTGGGCGTCACGCGCGATATAGGCCCGCCCGCCGACATCGATCAATGCCGTGTCGCCCAGGCGGATGGCGCGCTGGTGCGGCGCCTCGGCAATACCGTCGCGTACCGACAGCGGCCGCTCCTGCAGCAGGCTGACCGCGCCGCCATGGGCCAGCAGGCTGCCCTCGAGGGTCAGGCTGGCGGTGCTGCTCAGGGCGATCGACTGCAACGGATCGACTTCCAGGGTCGCGCCGCGCCCGACCAGCAAGCGCGCCGATTCACGCGCGCCCTGATCGAGCAGCACATCGCCGGCGGCCAGGTTCAGGCTGGCGCCGCCGCGCTGCCCGAGCACGCCCTTGACCGCGTCCTCCTGCAGCAGTGGCGGCAGCCACCAGGGCAGCGGCTCCCCCAGGGGCTGGAGGCTGTCGAGCAGTTGCACCGGACGGGCCACCCGCACCTGGCTGTCCGCCGCGACCTCCAGGCGCTCGCTGCCGCGCAGGTTGTAGCGGGCAAAGCCCAGGTTGAAGAAGTCTTCGCCCAGGTAGACGCCGGCGTCGGCCGGCCGTGCGCCGCCGATCTGCACCCGCGCGCCACGGATGTCGAGGGTCCCCGCGCCACTGCTGCCATGCCCGCGCAACTGGCCGTCCAGTTGTAGCCGGCTGCTGCCGTCGACACCGCCACGCGCCCCGACGAAGGCCGTCTGCAGGGTGATGTCGCCGCCGCTGCCACCGAGCAGGCGCCCACCCTCGCGGCGCACCACGCCGGCAGAAACATCCAGCAGGCTGCCGCTGTCGAGCAGCACATCGCCGGTGCTGCGCAGCGACAGGCTGCCGCCGTTGCGCCAGGCCCGGGCGGCGGCTTCGAAGCGGTCGCTGCGCACGCCGCTGACATCCAGGCGCACATCCCGCGCCACCTGCACCTGGGCCCGCAGACCCGCCGGGGTGGCCAGGGCCCGGTCGACCAGTTCGCTGCCATTGAGCTGGGGCAGTACATCCCCCAGGCGAATGCTGCCGCCACGGGCGACCAGGTCGGCATCGACCGCCACCTGGGCGGCATGCAGCGCCAGTTGGCCACCGTCGGCCAGGTGCAGCGCGCCCTCGACCCGTACCTGCTCGCGGGCGGCGACCGTCAGCCCGCCGAGGGCGAAGCTGTCGAGCAGCTCGGTGTCCAGTTGCAGGCGCCCAAGGCGCGCGGCCTCGGTGGCGCCCTGCAGGGTCACCGCCGCGGCTTCGCCGCCACCACCGCTGCGCAACTGCACCTCGCGCAGCACCGGGCTCAGGCTGTAGGCCAGGGTCTTGCTCGCCGCCAGGTAGGTCGGCACCTGCTGCCCCACCACCAGTTGCGCGCCACGGGCACGGGCAGTGTGCACCTGCTGGTAGCCGTCCAGCCCGCTCACCGGCGCCTGCACCTGGCGTTCGTCCTGCCAGGTCTGGCCGACCAGCCGTCCTTCGAGCAGCGCGGCCTGGGTCGCCACCACCAGGCTGCCGGCATCGCGGCCGACGGTGTAGCCCTGCTCCAGGCGCTGTTGCGGGGCGATCAGCGGGTTGAAGAACAGCCGGGTCTGGTTCCAGCGCACGCTGCTGTCCTCGAAACCGCGGTAGACACCGCTGTAGAGCAGGTCGCCGGGCGCCCGCGACAGCTCGTACAAGCGCCCGTCCGCGCCACGCAGCCAGCTTTGCCGAATCACCCCGTCCTGCACGGCCAGGGTGCCGCCGGACAGGTTGATTTCGGCGCCAGCGCGGGTCACCAAGTCCTGGCCGGTAAAGGTCAGGGTCCCGCCCTGGGCCATCCACTCACCAATACCGTGGCTACGGGTGCCCAGGTAGCCGCCGACTTCCAGCAGGCCACCGCCGGTGTACCAGCGTTCGCTGGCATAGCCGTTGACCCCGGCCGCCACGTGCACCAGTTCGCGCACGTCCACCCACACGTCGCTGTTGATCAACCCGCCACGGTCACGGTTGCCGGCAGCATCGCGCTGCTCGTTACCCTGCACGCTGATCTTGATGTTGTTGCTTTCCATCGCCACCTTCACCCCCAGGGCGCCGGCGACATCCAGCCGGGCGCCGTCGTCCACCAGGCTGCGGCGCCCGGCACTGACGGCGACCTGGCCACCGGTGGCCAGGGTCAGCGAGCCTTCCTGGAAGTGCACGGTACCGCCGCTGACCACCTCGATGCGCGACTGCTCCGGGCGATCGATCAGGGTACCGAGGTTGTCGAAGCGGCCGCTGGCCTGGTTGCCGTTGACGCCGTTGACCTGGGTCAGGGCCGCCTCGCGCTGGCTGTCCAGGGCGCTGCTGGCATCGAGCAGCACGGCGCTGACGCTGCCCTGGCCGAAGCTCACGCTGCCGCTGGCATCGCTGGCGGAGTTGAGCAGGTGCAGGCTGCCACGGCGATCTACCGAGGTGCTGGCCAGCAGCACGCCGTCCTGGCGTACCTGGTGCCCGGTGAGGGTGATATCGCCACCGCTGGCCTGGATCAGGCCGCTGTTGCTCACCTGCCCGGCACTGCTGCCGGCGCGCAGGCTGCTGGCCACCTCGTTGCCACGGGTGGTCGAGTACTTGTTGGCCTCGGTGCCCTGGCCCCGCCGGATGTAGAAATCGTCACCGGCGGCCAGGGTAGCCTGGCCCTTGGCGGTGCTGATCGTACCGTCGTTGTGCACTTCGCTGCCGAGCAGCAGCACATAGCCGCCGCCCTGGGTGGAAGACGCCGGTTCACGGGTGGCGATCTGCGCGCCACGCTCGACCAGCACCTTGCCACCTGCCTGGGTGAAAGTCGCCTGGCTAGCGCTGTTGTCCACGTACAGGCCACGCTGGGTGAACTGCTCGTCGCTGACCTGGGCGGCGGCGGCCACCAGGTTGCGCACATTGACCTGGCTGCTGCCGCTGAACACCACGCCATTGCGGTTGACCAGCATCACCGTGCCGGCCGCCTCGATCTGGCCCTGGATCTGGCTCGGCCGGGCGCTGGGGTCGTTGACCCGGTTGAGCACCGCCCACTGGGCCTGCTGGTCGAAGGTCAGCGTGGTATCGCGGCCGACGTTGAAGGTTTCCCAGTTGAGCACGGCCTTGTCGGCGGTCTGCTCGATGCGCACCTGGGTCTTGCCGCCGGCCTGGGTCTGCTGTGGCGCCTTGGCGTTGCGCCAGCCCTGGGTCAGCGGATTGTCGTCGACCTTCAGGCCGCCCTCGCCCAGGCCGTTGGGCACCACCTGCGGCTGCACCTGGGCCAGGGTCCGGCCATTGGCCTGGGCGGCCTGCTGCGCGGCGATGGCGGCCACGGTGTCGTTGAGGTTGCTCAGCGAACGCTGGAACTGCTGGTTGAGCCGCTGCTGCTGGGCCAGTGCCGGTGGCGAACCCGGCTGCGGCAGCGTGCCGGCGGCACCGGTCCCCGCAGCCGGAGCGCTGGAGGCGCCCTTGGCGGCGAACCAGGCCGAGCTGAACGGCTGCGCGGCCTGGGCGCTGCTGGCCAGCATCAGCAAGGCAATGGCCTGGGCCAGCGGCTTGAGCGACAAAGGCTCACCGACGCTCGACGGACGACGGCGCTGAACGGCTGGGGCGGGAAAGGCTGGCTGGGAGGGGCCGCGCGGCATCGCTTCGGTTCCTTGTGCTGAAGACATGAAAGAGGCGCGGCCGTGATGCCGCTTTGCCATAAGGCAGGTCGGGCGCCGGGCCACCGAAGCTTTGTCATGCAAAGTTCATCTGCCTGGGCTATGTGGCGCTGGTACCGACGCACGGCAAAAAGCCCCTGGCGACGGTCTTGCGACCGCCGCCAGGGGCTTGCCTGGATCACCGAGACTTCAGGCGATCCCGGAGGCATGGCTTACCAGCGACCGATACCGTTGCACACGGACGGGTTGTTGATGTCCAGGCCGCTACCGTAGGTGTTGTCGAGGAAGACCTTCTTGATCTCGCCGGCATACTCGGTCGGCAGGTTGACGAAGGTGTGGGCGGTGACCAGGCTCGACTTGTTGCCGCTGTACAGGTCGTTCAGGAAACCACGGATGGCGGTGGCATCGGCAGCGGTCTTGTAGCACTGACCCACCAGCAGGTTGGTGTAGCCGACGATCGGATAACCGGCGGACGGAACCGGACGGTCGCCAGCAGCGGCGCCGAAGGTCGGCACCCACTTGGTCGGGTCGGCGCGATCGGTGTCGTTGCTCGGCGCGATGGCGGTGCCGAGGGCTACCTGGGCGTTGGCCGAGGTCGGTAGCGGCGCGGTACCGGCGGCCATCGGCAGCTTGCTGACGCGGGCTACCACGGCGTTGTTGCCTGGGTTGACGTAGTCAGGGCTGATGTAGCCGATGCTGCCTTCGGTGGCGTTGATCTGGGTCATCACGTCACCGCTGCCCGAGACGCCTTTCCAGTTGGCCGGCACGGCGCTGAGCTTGGCGCTGGAGAAGGTGCTGCTGACCTTGAAGCTGGCCGGGCAGCTGTCGTTCAGGAAACGGGTCAGCAACTCGGTGGTGCCGCTGCTGCCGGAACGGTAGACGATGGTGATCGGCGTGGCGTCGGCGGTGCCCAGCAAGGCGCCCCAGGTGGTGGCCGAACCGGAGAACGCGGCGCACAGCTGGGCACCGCTCAGTTGCAGGGTAGTGTTGCCGGATTTCTTGTACGGAATGGTGACCGAGGTACCGACCGAAGGAATCTGGATCAAGTTGCCCCAGGCGGATTTGACCGGTGCATAGCGGGCGAAGTCATCGGCGTTGAGCACCGAGTCGGAGCCGGCGAAGTCGACGTCGACACCGGCCTGGTTGATCGAGGCGCCATCGTTGGTCAGGAAGGCGGTCTTGCCACCGCCGCTGCCCACGCCCACATAGGTGAAGCCGGCTGGCAGGATGCCGCCCAGGGCGCCTTTGCCGTTGTACAGCGGCTCAGGCAGGGTGGCGCCACCACCGACAATGGCAGCCATGGATTGAGCCGAAGCCAGGGTAGCAGCCACCAGGGAGGCGGCGATCACAGTACGCTTAAACATGAAGCAATCTCCTATCGTCGTGTTCGTACGTTAAGTGGGTCGCGCATTGCTATGGCCACAGACCGTATACCCTGATCCAGAGGGGCTGGCGGCCTGTCCACGGAGCCAACATTCGCAGCTTGTGGTGACAGCCAAAGGAAAAAATCTCGGGAGCTCGACAGGGATTTTCTCGGGTTTTCGCCGTCGATTTCGCCGCCGCAGCGGCCTGTCGCGCCAGCGCGGCCAACAGTGCCGGGGGAGCACGCTCAGGAGGATCCGTGGCAACGCACACGGGAGCTCGGCAGGCCCGGCCCATCCGCCGACGCCTGTCCCTGTGCAAATGCGTGGTCGGTTGCATTTGCCGCCCGCCTGTCCCAAGCTCTGGGATCCCTGCCGTCACGGACCGCGCGATGCCCAGACGCCGCCCCTTGCTGATCGCCCTATCGCTCCTGATCCTGGTATCGGGCGTGATCGGCTACCTGTGGCATACCCCGCAGGCCACGCCGCCTAGTCTGCCCGCGCACAGCTATGCCAAGGCCCTGCGCCAGGCCCATGACGGCTTGCCTGGCGCGGCGCGGGTGCTGTACCAACAACTGCAGCGCGACGACCTGCCCGCGATCCGCCGTGCCGCCTTGTACGCCGAGCTGCCCAACTATCCCTCGCCCCTGGCCCTGAAGCTGGCCAAGGCGGACCTGGAACATGGCGACCCGATGGTCCGCCGCGCCGCGGTGGCGAGCATCCATCGCTTGCTGCCGGCCGCCCAGCGCAGCCTGGTGCTGGGGCCATTGCTGGAGGATGACGAGCAAAGCGTGCGTTTCGCCGTGGTGGATGCCCTGCTGGGCCTGGACCCGGATGCCATCGGCCTGTATTTCGGCCCGTTCCAGGAAGTGCTTGAGCAGTACGAACAGGTCCTCGAGCAACAACCGGAAGATGCTGCTGCGCAGGTCCACCTGGCTCGCCTGTATATGCATGAGCAAGCCTACGAACAAGCCGCGCAGGCCCTGCAGCGCAGTCTGGCCGTGGCCCCTCAGGGGCTGGATGCATTGGCCATGCAGGTGCGCTTGCTGGAGCGTCAGGGCCAGCACGACGCCTCCCGGGACGTGCTGGCCAAGGCCCTGGCCCTGCGCCCGGACTCAGCCTTCCTGCAATACGAACTGGGGCTATGGCTAGCCCGCCACGAACAGCAGGAGTACGCCCTGCTGGCATTCGCCCGTGCCGTCGAGCTGGAGCCGGACAACAACGACTACCGCTATACCCTGGCGCAGACCCTGCACCAGTTGGAGCAGGTCGAGGCCGCGCAGAAGCAGTTGGAGACCGTGCTCAGCCGCCAGCCGGCCAACCGCAAGGCGCGCGTGCTGCTGATCCAGTACTGGAAGGAGACCGGGCAGTTGCAGAACGTCCAGGTGCTGCTCGCCGAACTGGAGCGACAGAACCCGGACGACCCGGTATTGCAGCAAGGGTTGTGAGCCTTCAGTCGTGCAGCAAGCGCCGAACCTCATGGGCCAGGGTCTCGAGCCTGAAGGGCTTGAGCAACAAGGCAGTGCCCGGCTCGTCCAGTAGTCTCTGTTCCACCGGCTCCTCGGTGAAACCGGTGATGAACAGGATCTTCTGCTGCGGCTCGAGCATGCGCATGGCCCTGGCGACCTGGCGGCCGCTGAAACCACCCGGCAGGCCGATGTCGGTGATCACCAGGTCATAAGGCCCTTCGTGCCGGAACTTGCCCAGCGCGGCATTGGCATCCTCGACATCGCACACCTCATAGCCCTGCTCGACCAGCACTTCCTTCATCAGGCCGCGCAGGTTGGTTTCGTCATCGACCAGCAATACCCGCTCGCCATTGGCCAGTGGGAGAGGCTCCTGCGCCAGCGGCTGCGGCAGGCTATCCAGTGAACGAGGGAACATCATCACCACTCGCGTGCCCTGCTCCTGGTCCGACTCGATCCATACCTGCCCGCCCGACTGCTGGACGAAGCCATGCACCATCGGCAGCCCCAAGCCGGCGCCCTGTCCAAGCGGCTTGGAGGTGAAGAACGGCTCGAAGGCGCGGGCGATATCGTCGGCCGACATGCCATGACCATCGTCCTCGACATGAACGACCACGTAGTCCCCGGGCGCAAGGCCGGGCCGCTCGCCAGGGGCGGCGGCCAGCCGTTCGTTGATCGTGCGCACCGTCAGTTGGCCACGTCCCAGGCAGGCATCGCGGGCGTTGGCACACAGGTGCAGCAGCGCCTTGCGCAGTTGCTCGATGTCGAGCTGGACCAACCAGGGCGCCATGTCCAGTTGCCAGTGCAAACGCATCTCGGTACCGAGGGTCTGCCTCAGCAGAGGCTCAGTCTCGCGTAGCAGCCGGTTCACATCCAGCACGGTGGGCGCCAGTGGCTGGCTACGGGCAAAGGCCAACAGGTTGCGGGTCAGGCCGATGGCCCGCTCGGCGCTCTCGCGGGCCACTTGTACATAGCTGTCCAGGCGCTCCAATCGCCCTTGTGCCAGGCGTCGCTCGAGCAACTCCAGGCTGCTGCTGATTCCGAACAGCACACTGTTCATTTCATGGCCCAGATCACCCGCCAGCTTGACCACCGTCGCCATATGCTGGCTGTCCAGTACTGCCGCTTCGGCGAAGCGCTGCACCGCATTGCGCTCACCCGTGAGGTCGCGGCCGATCAGAACCGGCAAGCTGCTCCCCGGCACCACGCTCCAGCGCAGCCAGCAATAATGGCCCTCTTTATGCCGCATGCGGGCATCGAATGACGGCGTATCGCCATCCAGGGCCAGTTGCACTTCTGTACGGTCGGCCGGGTGCATCAGTTCAGGCAGGGAGGCGGGCACCTCGGCAGGCGCCTGCCACCCCAGCAGTCGGGTCCAGGCCGGGCTCGCCTGAGCGATGCGTTGTTGCCCGTCGAGCATCAGGATGACATCCACCGCTGCTTGCCACTCGGCGGCCTGGGTTTCAATCAGCGTGTGCAGGAAGCCACTGACCACTCCATGATCGTCGCGCACCGGGGAATAGCAGCAGGTGAAGCAGACCTCCATCGATTGCCCGTTGCGTGAGACCGGCAGAGCGAGGCGGTCGACCAGGCTGCCTTGCCCTTCGAGGGCCTGGAACACCGACGCCCCCATGCTCGGCCAGGCTGCGGCCCACAGGGTGTCGAACCGCTCGCCCTGGGCCCCGCTCGTGGCGCCTTGCAGGGCCAGGTAGGCATCGTTGTGGATCACCGTGAGATCCGGCCCCCAGACCAATGCGCTCGGGAAAGGCGACAGCAGCAGCATGTCGACGGCGATGCGCAACGGCGCAGGCCAGCGGACCAAGGGCCCCAGCGGCGTGCCATGCCAGGCGTGGCGCAGAATTGCCTCGCGCATCGACGCAGGCCTGGTATCGCTACTGGGGATTGGCGAAGGTTTCCCGGGGCCGTGAACGTCAGCGGCCAATATCTTCATTCCACAACTGGGGCTGGGCTTCGATGAACTGGCGCATCAGCGCCTTGCAGGTGTCATCGTCATGGACTTCCAGGTGCACATCGCGGCTCTTGAGCAACTGCTCTTCGCCCATGAAGGTGCTGTTCTCGCCGATGACCACATGACGGATGCCATAGAGCAGGATCGCGCCACTGCACATGGCGCAAGGTGACAGGGTGGTATAGAGGGTCGCCTCGCGATAGACCCGGGCCGGCTGCCGGCCAGCGTTTTCCAGGGCATCCATCTCGCCATGGAGGATGGCGCTGCCATTTTGCACCCGCCGGTTGTGCCCGCGACCGATGATCCGGCCCTCGTGCACCAGCACCGAGCCGATCGGGATGCCCCCCTCCTCCAGCCCTTTGCGGGCTTCGTCGATCGCCGCCTGCATGAAAACGCCTGTGCCCTGTTCCATGGTGTATCCCCGGGGTGCGATTGTTTTGCAGCAGACTAGCACACCACTTGCCTTGGCACGGCTATGCTCAATAGGCTTTTCGTTTGGCTGGCCATCCGTACTCCCTTGGACCCGACGGGCAGGCGCACATGAACAAGAAGATCCTGGTCGTGCTGACCAACACCGCCAGATACCCACGGCTGAATCGGGCCACAGGTCTGTGGCTGGGCGAAGCGGTGCATTTCGTCGACAAGGTCCAGCAGGCCGGCTTCAGCGTCGACTATGTCAGCCCGGCCGGCGGCTACGTGCCAATCGATCCGCACAGCCTGCAGATGGCGCCAGAACTGGACTGGACCTGGTACAACGACAAGGCGTTCATGAACCGCCTGGGCGCTACCCTGAACCCAGGCCAGGTCAAGGCCGAGCACTATGGCGCGATCTACTACACCGGCGGGCATGGCGTGATGTGGGACTTCCCCGGCAATCCACAGTTGCAGGACCTCGCGCGGCGCATCCACGAGCGCGGCGGCGTGATCGCGGCAGTCTGCCATGGCGCGGCGGGCTTGCTGAACATCAAGCTCGGCGACAATAGCCTGTTGCTCAGGGGCCGAGCGGTGACCGGCTTCTCCAACATCGAGGAGAAGCTGGCAGAGCTTGACAAGGTGGTGCCATTTCTCACCGAGAACGAACTCGGCGCCCGCGGGGGCGAATACCGCAAGGCCGACGACCCATGGGCCGCCTGCGTGGTCGAGGACCGCGGCCTGATCACCGGGCAGAACCCGGCCTCCACGGTGGGCGTGGCTGAAGCCGTCATCGGCTATCTGGCCAAGAAGAAGTGAGGCTTCGCAGCAAACGCATCGCGGGGCAAGCCCGCTTCCCCACCGGGATCCGGCGTGGAAGCGGGCTTGCCCCGCGATAACGTCTTGCCGCGTCGGTCAGTCGGTGCTCAGCACGCCACGACGCACCTGGTCACGCTCGATCGATTCGAACAGCGCCTTGAAGTTGCCTTCACCGAAGCCATCGTCCCCCTTGCGCTGGATGAACTCGAAGAACACCGGCCCGAGCAGGGTTTCCGAGAAGATCTGCAGCAGCAGGCGCTTGTCGCCGGCTTCGGAGGCGCCATCGAGCAGGATGCCGCGCGACTTGAGTTGGTCGACCGGCTCGCCATGGCCCGGCAGGCGCTCCTCGAGCATCTCGTAGTAGGTCTGCGGCGGCGCGGTCATGAAGCGCATGCCGAAGCCCTTGAGCGCGTCCCAGGTCTTGAGCAGGTCGTCGGTGAGGAAGGCCACGTGCTGGATGCCCTCGCCGTTGAACTGCATCAGGAACTCTTCGATCTGCCCCGAACCCTTGGACGACTCTTCGTTGAGCGGGATGCGGATCATGCCGTCCGGCGCGGTCATCGCCCGGGAGGTCAGGCCGGTGTATTCGCCCTTGATGTCGAAGTAACGGATCTCGCGGAAGTTGAACAGCTTCTCGTAGAAGCCGGCCCAGTAGGACATGCGCCCGCGATAGACGTTGTGGGTCAGGTGGTCGATGATCTTCAGGCCGGCACCGACCGGGTTGCGATCCACGCCTTCGATGAACTTGAAGTCGATGTCGTAGATCGAGCTGCCTTCTTCATAGCGGTCGATCAGGTACAGCGGCGCGCCACCGATGCCCTTGATCGCCGGCAGGCGCAGTTCCATCGGCCCGGTTTCGATCTCCACCGGCTGGGCGCCAAGCTCCAGCGCACGGGCATAGGCCTCATGGGCATTGCGCACGCGGAACGCCATGCCACATACCGACGGGCCGTGCTCGGCGGCAAAGTACGAGGCTGCACTCTTGGGTTCGTTGTTCAGGATCAGGTTGATGCCACCCTGGCGATACAGGTGCACATCCTTGGAGCGGTGGGTCGCCACCTTGGTGAAGCCGAGCATCTGGAAGACGGGTTCCAGTACGCCAGGGGTGGGCGACGCGAGTTCGATGAATTCGAAGCCTTCCAGGCCCATCGGGTTGTCGAAGATATCTGCCATGTTCGTGTCCTCATCTGCAGCAAAAAAACGGTTGGTTACTGGCTTGCGATGCGGAGTGGCAGAGGTGGTGAGCAGGGAATGCCGCGCACGCTACGGGCGAGGTAGTCACCAATGATCAGCTTGAACCCATGGTATGTCATATGGACCCATTCTCGGCGGGCTTGATCCTCCGGAAAGCGAAGGACCTTATTGTTTTATTCGTAATGCGATTCTACAGGGCGTAAAACGGTTTGTCGCGTTTTAGTTCGCAGCGGACACTGGCAAACCGCTATCCTCTGTGAGGTTTATCCTACCTAGGTACATCCATGCCTCTGACCCGTCACCGCCCTGCCCGCTGGAGCTGGCGCACCCTGTTGCCCTGGGTCGTCGGCCTGCTGCCGCTAGCCTGCGGGTTGGCGGTGATGCGCTGGCAGACCGACCGCGACCTGCGTGCCAGCAGCCAGGCCACGGTGGCGGAAGTGGCCGGGCATGTCGAGCACATCCTCGACAGCCTCGCCGCCGCCGCCCGTCACCTGCAGCCCAGGGCCGGACAACCCTGCGAACAGGTGCAACTGGCCCTGCGCGTGGAAGTCACTCGCAATGCCTTCGTCCGTTCCACCAACCTGTTCGACCACGACAACCTCTACTGTTCGTCACTGTTTGGCGATTTCGACGAACCGGTGGATCCCCGCGACTATACCGACGGGCGCCTCTGGCTGATGAACGGCAACTCGGTGACCCCGGGCCAGTCACTGCTGGTCTACCGCAGCAGCCAGGGCGGGCGCGGCGCAATCACCACGGTGGACGGCAATCACCTGCGCACCGCCCTGCGCCTGATCGGCGATGACGACGAACTGCAGGTGCAGGTAGGCAACCACTGGATGGGCGCCGATGGCCAGGTGCACGACGGCACGCCCCCCGTCGCCGCCAGTGCCGCGGTCAGCCTGGCCTCGAGCCGCTATCCGTTCAGCATCCACGGCGGCTATGGCCCGGACAAGCCGGGCGAACTGATGCGCAGCCGCTACCCGGCCCTGCTCGGCCTGCTGTTGCTGCTGGGCGTGGTGGCCGGTGCCAGTTGCCGCTGGCAACTGCGCCGGGCCAGTTCGCCGCGCGCCGAACTCGACCGGGCACTGGATGCCGAGGAATTCCTGCCCTACTTCCAGCCAGTGGTGCGCAAAGGCGACTACCACTGGGCCGGAGTCGAGGTGCTGATGCGCTGGCAGCACCCGCGCGAGGGCCTGGTACGCCCCGACCTGTTCATCCCCTATGCCGAGCACAGCGGGCAGATCGTCGCCATGACCCGCGCGCTGATGCTGCAGACCGCCCAGGTCCTGGCACCGCATGCAGCCCTGCTGGACGATGGCTTCCACGTCGGCATCAACATCACCGCCGACCATTGTCGCGACCTGCGCCTGCTCGACGACTGCGAAACCTTCCTGCAGCACTTCCCGCCCGGGCGGGTGGTGCTGACCCTGGAGTTGACCGAACGCAAGCTGATCGAGCCGGCACCGGTCACCTTGGAGCTGTTCGAAAAGCTCCACGCCATGGGCGTGATGATCGCCCTGGACGATTTCGGCACCGGCCAGTCCAGCCTCAGCTACCTGCGCCAGTTCCAGGTCGACTACCTGAAGATCGACCAGAGCTTCGTCGCCATGATCGGCGGCGACGCCCTGTCGCAGCATATTCTCGACAGCATCATCGAGCTGTCGGCCAAGCTGGGCCTGGGCATTGTCGCCGAGGGAGTGGAGACCGACGTGCAGCGTGACTACCTGGCGCGCCACGGCGTGGACTTCCTGCAAGGCTACCTGTTCGCCCGGCCGATGCCGGTCGAGGACCTGCTGCTGGCCCTCGCCGCACGCCCCGGCAGGCCACGGTTGCCGCCGGACGCGGCCCCTGAGATCATGCGCGGCTGATCCACACCCCTTCCCGTTTTCCGAGGCATTCGTGTCAAAAGGCATTTTCTCGTCGGTCATGGCGTCCTGTCTGTTCGCCGTGATGTATTTCTACACCACCTTCCTCAAGCCCCTGGACGGCGAGGAGATCTTCGGCTGGCGGACCTTGCTGACCCTGCCCTGCCTGACCCTGTTCATGCTGATCAGCGGGGACTGGAAGCGGGTCGGCGAGCTGCTCGCGCGGGTACGCCGCACGCCCCTGCTGCTGCTGGGCATGGTCGGGACTTCATGGTTGATGGGCGTGCAGCTGTGGCTGTTCCTGTGGGCCCCGCTGCACGGGCGCAGCCTCGAGGTGTCGATGGGTTACTTCCTGCTGCCGCTGGCAATGGTCCTGACCGGGCGGCTGGTGTACGGCGAGCGCCTGTCACGCCTGCAGAAGGTGGCCGTGGGCTGCGCGGCGCTGGGCGTCGGCCACGAACTGTACCAGCACGGCAGCTTCGCCTGGGAGACGTTGCTGGTGATGGTCGGCTACCCGATCTATTTCGTGCTGCGCCGACGCTGTCGCACCGACCACCTCGGCGGCTTGTGGTGCGACATGTGCCTGTTGCTGCCCTGGGCCCTGTACTTCGTGATCCAGGGGCCATTGACGACGGCTGACCTCAACACCCACCCGGGTCTGTACGGGCTGATCCCGCTGCTCGGGGCGATCAGCGCCAGCGCCCTGATCGCCTACGTGCTGGCCAGCCGCCTGTTGCCGTTCAGCCTGTTCGGCCTGCTCAGCTACGTCGAGCCGGTGCTGCTGGTAGGCGTGGCCCTGCTGCTGGGCGAGAGCATCGGCCCGGACCAGTGGCTGACCTACCTGCCGATCTGGGCCGCGGTGCTGGTGCTGGTGCTCGAGGGCCTCAAGCACCTGCTGCGCCAACGCCGCCGCTCGGTGTGAGCCGCACCTGGCGTACCCGGCGGTCTTCCACCGTCACCACCGTCAAGGTCCAGCCGTTCCAGACCAATTGGTCACCGACCATTGGCAGGCGGTCCAGCAGACTCATCACCAGGCCCGCAAGGGTCTGGTAGTCCTCGGTGGGGCGGACGGCGAAACCGGTGCGCGCCTGGATCTGCGCCAGGTTCAACGCGCCACTGACGACAAAACCGCCACCCTCCTCGACCACGCCCGGCCCCTCCACCTCGCTGGCATCCGGCAACTCGCCGGCAATCGACTCGAGGATGTCGGTCATGGTCAGCACCCCGGTGAAATCGCCGAACTCGTTGATCACGAAAGCGATGTGGGTCGACTGGCCACGCATCTGCTCCAGGGCATTGAGGATGCTGAAGCTCTCCAGCAGGTTCAACGGTGCCCGGGCCATGCGCTCGAGGTCAGGCTCGCTGCCGGCCAGCAGCTCCTTGAGCAACTCCTTCTTGTGCACGAACCCCAGCGGCTCGTCGATGCGCCCATCGCGGATCAGCGGCAGACGCGAGTATGGCGAATTGGCCAAGGCTTCGCGGATCGCCGTCGCCGGCAGCGCCAGGTCGATGACATCGACCTCTGTCCTGGTGGTCATCACCGTGCGGATCGGCCGCTCGGCCAGGTTCAGCACGCCGCTGATCATCACCCGCTCGCGACGGTCGAACAGCACCTGCGCGTCAGCACCCTCGACCAGGTCGGCGATCTCCTCGCCCACCTCGTCGGCCTCGACCCGGCGCCCGCCCAGCAGGCGCAGCACCGCATGGGCCGTGCGCTCGCGCAGTGGCCGGTGCTGCTGCAGGCTGCGCTTGCGGCGGGCACGGGCCAGTTGGTTGAACAGCTCGATCAAGATCGAGAAACCGATGGCCGCGTACAGGTAGCCTTTCGGAATATGGAAGCCCAGGCCTTCGGCGGTCAGGCTGAAGCCGATCATCATCAGAAAGCCCAGGCACAGCATGATCACCGTCGGGTGGGCGTTGACGAAGCGGGTCAGCGGCTTGCTGGCGACGATCATGATGCCGATGGAGAAGATCACCGCGATCATCATCACCGACAGCTGCTCGACCATGCCCACCGCCGTGATCACCGCATCCAGCGAGAACACCGCGTCAAGCACCACGATCTGCGCGACGATCGGCCAGAATGCCGCGTGACGCGTCGTGCCGCCGGATTGGGCGACATGCCCCTCGAGGCGCTCGTGCAGCTCCATGGTGGCCTTGAACAGCAGGAACACGCCGCCGAACAGCATGATCAGGTCGCGCCCGGAGAAGCTCTTGCCGAACACCTCGAACAGCGGTGCAGTCAGGGTCACCATCCACGAGATGCTGGCCAGCAGGCCCAGACGCATGATCAGCGCCAGCGACAGGCCGATCACCCGCGCGCGGTCACGCTGATGAGGCGGCAGCTTGTCGGCGAGGATGGCGATGAACACCAGGTTGTCGATACCCAGCACCAGCTCGAGGACGATAAGCGTCAGCAGGCCCAGCCAGGCCGTGGGGTCGGCTAGCCATTCCATTAGCGGGTACTCACTGGGGAAGCGTCGCGCGGACGCGGGAAGGAAGGCCGGGACGGCCAGGGACTGGGGGGCTCCGCGAAGGTGCTCATATAGACCTTATTCGAAAAAAGGGATGATGATCCTACAATCGAAGCAGGTTTTTCTGACAGAGAGAAACTATTACAAAAGCTGTAACAGGGGCGCCTGGGCATTTTCGTTCAATACGCTCGCCGGCGGCATCGGCGAGGATCGCGACCTCTGTCCCCACACAAGGAATCACCCCATGAGCCTGTCGTTGTCGATGGCCGCCTTTGCCCTGGCGGCCTCCATCTCCCCTGGTCCGGTGAACATCGTCGCCCTCGGTAGCGGCGCCCGCCATGGCCTGCGCGCCAGCCTCGGGCATGCCGCCGGCGCCACCCTCGGTTTCTGCCTGCTGCTGGTGCTGGTCGGCCTGGGGCTGCACGAACTGCTGCTGCGCTGGCCACTGCTGGGCAGGCTGTTGCACGGGGGTGGCGTGGCTTTTCTGCTGTACATGGCCTGGAAGCTGGCCAGCGACGATGGCGCCTTGCACAGCGATGGCCAGCAACGGGCGCCGAGCGCCTGGCACGGCGCGGCCATGCAGTGGCTCAGCCCCAAGGCCTGGCTGGCGGCCGTGGCAGGAATCGGCGCCTACACCGGCGGCGAGCAGCCGTTACTGTGGTTGTTCACCTGGATCTACGCACCGATCTGCTTCGTCTCGGTGGCCAGTTGGGCCTGGGCCGGCAGCGTGATTCGCCAGTACCTGGGCGAGCCGCGACGGATGCGTCTGTTCAACCGTGGGCTGGCAGTGTTGCTGGTGGCAAGCGCGGTGTACCTGATCGTCTGAGCATGGCCTCGACATGCTGGCGTCGGCACTGTGAGAGCAACCCGGCTCGCGGCGCAGGCGCCAGCAATGGGCCAGTAGTGGCTGCCACATGCTGTCGACATTTCCATTCCCAGGTAGTGAACCTGCTTACAAAAAAACGGTCTTTCGCTGACGGTCAATCCATCCGACCGAATCGCGGCCCAGTCATCGGGCCTTCATTCGTCCTGTTTCAGCGAAGACCAGCATGCCAGACAACCAGCCAGCCTCCCTCGCCCTCACCACCCTGCGCGGCGGCCTGATCAGCGCCTTGATCGCCCTCGCCGCCCCGGCCCACGCCGAGGCGCCAGCCAGCGATGCGCGCTGGGTCAGCGACAGCCTGAGCACCTACGTGCGCAGCGGCCCAACCGATGGCCACCGCATCGTCGGCACGCTCAAATCCGGGCAGAAGGTGACGCTGGTAGCCAGCCAGGGTAACTACAGCCAGGTACGTGGCCAGAGCGGCGACCTGGTGTGGATCCTCACCAGCGACTTGCAGGCCGTGCCCGGCCAGAACGAACGCCTGCCCCAGCTCGACGCCCAGGTGGCTGACCTCTCCGGCCAGCTCAAGCACATCGACGACAGCTGGAAGAACCGCGTGCAAGGCATGCAGGAGACCCTCGATTCGCGCAAGGCACTGATCGACGAACTGGAAACCCGCAACAAGGCGTTGAACGAGCAGCTCGAGCAAAGCCAGTCGACCCTGCGCGACACCCAGGCGCGCCTGGGCGACGAGAACAAGCAGGTGATGATGCGCTACATGGTCTACGGCGGCAGCATCGCCGGTGCAGGACTGCTGGCGGGGCTGATCCTGCCGGCGCTGACCCGCGGGCGCAAACGCAACGACCGCTGGTTCTGAGGCGCGCCATCCCGGCCAACCTCGGAGCGCAGGCCGGGCTCAAACCGGGCGGTTGCTCACCCCGAACGGGATATGCACCGACGGCACCACCGTGCTGGTGCTCTTCAGGTGCCCCGACTGGTCGTCGAAGAAGATGTGCGGCTTGAGCACCTGCAACACCCGACGCTTCTCGATCCCGCCCAGGAAGAACGCATCGTTGGCCATCACGCCCCAGCTCTTGAGGGTGTTCAGCGCCCGCTCATGGGAAGGCGCGTTGCGCGCGGTGACGATCGACACCCGCAGGCGATTCTCGTAGCCAGGATGCTCGAGCTTGTACTGCTCCTCCGCCGCCTGGATCCGCGCGATGCGCACGAAGAACTCCTTCAGCGGCCCGGGATTGTGCGGCTGGGCGACATTCTTCACCTCATGGGCGTGGAAGCTGTCCAGCCCGCCGGACTGCATCACCGCCTCGGATTCGTCCCCGGCCAGCACCCCGTCGAAGTCGAAGGCGATGCGCAGGTTGTCGTCGCTTTCGTCATCGTCGAAGCGTGAGTCGAGCACCTGCCCCGCCGGGTAACCGGCATTGATCGCCGCATCCACGTGCTGCTTGTCGGCAGACAGGAACAACGCGATGTTCAACGCCGGGATATACGCATAAGGCGAGCGGCCCTGGGTGAAGATCGCCCGGGTCATGTTCAGGCCATAGTGGTCGATGGTCTTCATCACCCGCATGCCGGTGTCCGGGTCGTTCTGCGACAACAGCACCACTTCCACCAGCGGATCCTCGGGGTCCTCGCGCAGGTCGTTCAACGCCAGCAGGCGCTTGATGAAGGGATAGGCGATGCCCTTGCCCAGTGGTACGTCCAGGTGCTGCTCCTGGTATTTGCGGTATTGCGCCTCGCCGTCGCGACGAAACACCGCGTCCGACTCGCTTAAGTCGAACACCGCGCTCGAGGCGACGCCAATCACCAGGCGTTCGTCCAGTTCGAAGGGCATTGCGCGTTCCTTGTGGTTGAAAATGAAAACCGCCGTCCTCAGGCGTCGGCGCGCCCTTGCAGCCGCGAGCCCCAGTCCTCGACCTGGCGCTGCTGCAGACGCTTTTCCAGGGTCCGCCGCCAGCTCGGCACCAGTGGCAATGCCAGGCATTCGCGCAACAAGTCGGGCTCCAGGCGCTTGTCGAACAGCACCGCCGACAACCGCGCCACCGACCACTCGGCATGGCGGCGCTCGACGATGCTCAGGCTGTCGCCTGCCTCGACCACGCCCTCCTCCAGCACCCGGTAGTACCAACCGGTGCGCCCGCTCTGCTGCACCTGCAGTGCCATCTGCGCCACCTCGAAGCGGTCGTTGAGCTTCCAGCACGGCATGCGCCCCTGGGACACTTCGAGCAGCGCGCTGCCAACCCGGATGCGATCACCCAGGCAGACATCGGCCTCGCGCCAGCCATCGGTGCTGAAGTTCTCGCCGAAGGCCCCGGGCTGCGCCAGCAGCGGATGCTCGCCGAGCTCGGCGACCCAGTCGACGTAATGCTCGCGAGGATAGTGATGGATGGCCTTGTCGACGCCGCCATGCACCCGCAGGTCGCCCTGCTCGTCGCCGGCGATGCCGAGGAAGGTCAGCGCATGGGCACCCTGCCGGGGCTGCTTGTCGATGGCGCTACGCGAGCCCGGACGAGTGAACGGCCGGGCAATGCCCGTGAGCAGGCTGTCGAGGCGAAGGCTGGACGGTGGCATGCGGCGATCTCGTGCAAAGGACCGGGCGAGCTTACACCAGAGCGGTGACAGGCCCAAGGCAGAGGCGCGCCAGTGTGCAGGAGCGGAGCAGGACAATGGCCCCACTCGCGCCTGCGTGCAGACGCTACTTGCCGCGCGCGTTGTTGAAGATGGTCTTGGCCTGCTCGGCCGAGGTCATGCACTTGCCCATGTCGCCCTTGGCCCGAGCGTCCTTGGCAGCCTTCATGTGCATCTTGAAGTCGTGGGCCATGCCGCCATGCATTCCCGGCCCATCGGTCTTGTGGATGTTCTCCAGCTCGGCGATGCGCGCATCGCAATTGGTCTTCGCGCTGTCGTCGGCATGCGCGGCAAGACTGAGCACGGAAGCGATCACTAGCAGTGTCATGGATTTCATGGAGCGTTCTCCTGGGAAACGACCGGACTGCTGGAAAGGACGTCGGAGCACATGCCGACGCAGCAAGGAGCTTAGCCGCACATCGCCCATCGTGCGTGGCTTCAGTTCAGTGGCATGGGCAGCTCGGCGAGCAGGAAGTCGATGAACACCCGCACCTTCAACGGCATGTGCCGGGTCTGCGGATAGACCAGCATGAACGGCCGGGAAGTACCGCCGTATGCACCCAGTACCTCCACCAGCTCGCCCTTGGCCAGTGCCTCCTGCACGGTGAACCGGTAAGCCTGCATCAAGCCTGCTCCATGGCGGACCAGGGTGGTGGTGGCCAGAAAATCCCCCAGGCATGTGAACGAGCCCCGGGTGTCGAGCTCCACTTGCCGGCCATCCTGGCAGAAGCTCCACGGTGGCTGCCGTCCACTGCTGGGCATCTCGAACTGTATGCACTCGTGCCCGGCCAGATCATCCGGCGTGCGAGGGGTGCCGGCACGGGCCAGGTAGTCGGGCGTCGCGACGACGACCAGTTCGGCGTCCTCCAGCCGTCGTGCCACCAGGCGCGAATCGGCCGGCGCGCGGCCACGGATCGCCAGGTCGAAATGCTCTTCGGCGAAGTCGACGTTGCGATTGCTCACATGCACGTCCACCTGCACCCGCGGGTAACGCTGGTGAAACCTCGGCAGCAGGGGCAACAGACGATGATGGGCGTATGGCGTGGGGGCGCTGAGGCGCAGGCGACCACTGGGCTCGAGCTGGCCGCCGGCGACCTGGCGCTCGGCTTCGACCAGTTGTCCCAGGGCCTGACGGCATTGCTGGTAGTACGCCTGGCCAACCTCGGACAGGCGCACCTGCCGGGTGGTACGTACGAACAGGCGCACGCCCAGGCGTTCCTCCAGCCTGGCCACCGAACGGCTCACCGCCGCCGGCGTGACGCCGGCCTGGCTGGCCGCCTCGGTGAAGCTGCCGGCGTCGGCGGCCAGACAGAACAGCTCCAGACTACCCAGTTGCAGGTCATCGAAATGGCGGGTCATGGCGGCTCGATTGATTACATGATGTATCGATTGAAATGCCTCGCGGCGTATTTTTCAAGCCAAGGTTACGTCCTAGAGTGGCTCCACCCCCGAGCACAAGGCTCGATCAACCGGAGTCCACACCATGCATACCGCCAGAACCGTCATCATCACCGGCGCCTCCAGCGGCCTGGGCTTTGCCCTCGCCCAGGCGTTTCTCGAGCGCGGCGACCAGGTGATCGGCAACGCCCGCAGCGAAGCCCGCCTGAACGAAGCCGCCGCGCGCCTTGGCAATCCGCCAGGCTTCATCGGCGTGGCCGGCGACATCGCCGAAAAGGCCACCGCCGAGCGCTTGATCGCCACTGCCCTGGAGACCTTCGGCCGGGTCGATATCCTGGTCAACAACGCCGGCGTCTTCATCCCCAAGCCGGTGACCGACTACACCGAGGCAGACGTCGACATGCTGGTCGGCACCAACCTCAAGGGTTTCTTCTATCCCGCGCAGGCCGCAGCCCGGGTGATGCAGGCACAAGGGCACGGGCATATCGTCGCCATCACTGCATCGCTGGCCCTGCAACCGGACACCCGGGTGCCAGCCTTGTTGCCGGTGCTGGTCAAGGGCGGCCTGAACCAGGCAGTCAAAGGGCTGGCCGTGGAACTGGCCAGCAGTGGCGTGCAGGTCAATGCAGTGGCCCCCGGCATCATCGACACGCCACTGCACAGCGGTACTGTCGAAGGGTTGCGCAAGCTGTCGCCGAGCGGTCGCACCGGCAGGCCCGAGGACATCGTCGATGCCGTGCTCTACCTGACCGAGGCTCGCTTCGTCAGCGGCGTCATCCTGCCGGTGGACGGTGGCAGCACCGCCGGCACCTGGCACTGACCCAGGAGGAGCCGACATGCCCTATGTACATATCCGCGTCACCGACGAAGGCGTGACTGGCGAACACAAGCGCCTGCTGATCGAAGGCACCACCCGCTTGCTGGAGCAGGTACTGGGCAAGCCACCGGCCAGTACCTTCGTGGTGATCGAAGAAGTACCCACCGATAACTGGGGCGTGGGAGGCGAGACGGTGACCGCGCTCAGACAGCGCGAACGTAGCTGACGCCTATCGCTGGACAAGCCCGCTCCCACGCCAGGTTCACTGTCGCAACTTGTCCAGCGCCGCCAGCACATGCGCGGTCGCCCGCTCCACTTCACCATCCCGGCAGGCAATCCCCAGCTGGCGCCACAATCCAGGGCGCAAGGGCCGTCGGAGGATACGCGGGTCATGCTGCACGCCCTCGCCCTCCTGCGGCAGCAACGTCGCCCCGTACCCCGCTGCCACCAGGCTCTTGATCGCATCGTTGTAGTTCAGCTCGATACGCGGCTCAGGATACAGGCCCGCCGCCGCGAACCACTGCCCAGTCACCTGCGACAGCTGCGTGGTGCTGTCGTTGAGAATCAGCGCTCGAGCCGCCAGCCAGGCCGGCGTCACCTGCACCGGTGGCTGCCAGTCGGCCGGCACATAGGCCATGATCGGATCGCGGCGCCACGGCGTGACCTTCAGCCCCTTGCCCGCCACCTGAGGCAGCGCCACCAGGCCGATGTCCAGGCTGCCTTCGCGCAGACGGGCCAATGAAGCCTGGGACGTAAGCACCTGGACCTGTACATCGATGCCCGGATGTTCCACCCGCAAAGCCTCAAGGGCCTGGGGCAACAGATGAGCGATGGCACCGGTGGAGGCACCCAGGCGTACCCGCCCGGTCAGGCCCGCGACCTGACGACGTACCTCGTCGAGCGCCTGGTCGGCATCGGCCAGCAAGCGCCGGGCACGGGCCAGCAGTGTCTCGCCAATGACCGTAGGGCGCACCTGACCCCGGGTACGGGTGAGCAATGGAGCGCCGATACGCGCCTCCAGCTCGGCGATGTGCAGGCTGATGGTCGGCGGGGCCAGATTGAGCTGGCGGGCGGCGTCGGCGAAGGAAGCGTTGTCGGCGATCACCACCAGGGTGCGCAGGCGATCTAGGCTGATTTCTCGCATGATTTGGCTCTGGGACCTTGGGGGGGGCGGATTCGCCAGCATGACCGGCATTCGCATAGTTCAGAAATTCTGAACATGGCAATCATGATATTCAAATTTTCTTTCATTCATGAGCAGGCGAGGATGACGGCATCTTTCCTTGCTGATGGACACTCCCATGCACCAGCCCCTGGTTTTCATCGATGGCGACCAAGGCACCACCGGCCTGCAGATCCATGCCCGCCTGCACGGTCGTCAGGGCCTGCGCCTGCTCACCCTGCCCGAGGCCGAGCGCAAGGATCCGGCACGCCGCGCCGAGGCCATCAACAGCGCCGACATCGCCCTGCTCTGCCTGCCGGACGCCGCCGCCCGCGAGGCGGTGGCGACGATCCGCAACCCGGCCGTGCGGGTGATCGACGCCAGCTCCGCCCACCGCACCACGCCGGGCTGGGTGTATGGCCTGCCGGAGCTGGACGAGCAGCAAGCCGAACGTATCGCCCGGGCCACCCGGATCAGCAACCCTGGTTGCTACCCCACCGGCGCCATCGCCCTGCTGCGCCCATTGGTCAAGGCTGGCCTGCTGCCGGCGGACTACCCGTTGGGCATCCATGCCATCTCCGGCTACTCCGGTGGCGGCCGGGCCGCCGTCGAACGCCATGAACAGCGCCGCGACGATTATCTGCCGACCCTGCAGCTGTATGGCCTGGAGCTGGCCCACAAGCATGTGCCGGAGATCCAGCAGCACGCCGGGCTCAGCGCGCGGCCTGTGTTCGTGCCGGGCTATGGCGACTACCGCCAGGGCATCGTGCTGAGCATTCCCCTGCAACTGCGCCTGCTGCCAGGCGTCAGCGCCGAACAGTTGCAAGCCTGCCTGGAGCAGCATTACCAGGGGGCCCGTCATGTACAGGTGATGCCGCTGCACCAGCAAGGCCCGGCGACGGCACTGGACCCGCAGGCATTGAACGACAGCAACGACCTGCGCCTGGCCCTCTACGCCAATCCCGAGCATGGGCAGGTGCTGCTGACGGCGGTGTTCGACAACCTGGGCAAGGGCGCCTCGGGAGCTGCGGTGCAGAACCTCGACCTGGTCCTCGCCGCCCTGTAGACCCCACGGCGAATGCCCCACATCGACACCACACTGCGGGTAGAATGGCCGCTCCCCCATGTTGTACCCGGAGTGCTACCCGCGATGTTCATCCTCCGCCGCCTCGACGGCGTGCCACCCGAATCCTTCCAGAGCCAGATCCGCCAGTTGGTGATCGACCATGTCGGCCAGCTCAGCAGCGTCGCCATCAGCACCGACAATCCGCTCTATCCGCTGTACCAGTACGGCGTGGGCCTGGAAGTGCACCAGTACCTGATGGCCCTGGACGGCACCCGCGGCCTGGGAGTGGAACTGACCCTGGCCCTGGACGCCGACGCCCCGGACCGCTTGCTCGGCTTCGCCCTGGCGCTGCCGGCCCAGGACGATCCACAGGCCTGCGCCCTGGCGTTCCTGGCCGTGGATCCCGGCCATCGGCGACAAGGCATCGCCCGTGGCCTGCTAAATGACCTGCGGGGTCGCTACGACTGTGTCGAACTCAGCGCATTCCCAGTCCAGGTGCCGTGGTTCGAGGCCATGGGCCTGCAGGTGGTGGCCAGCGCCGGGCCGCAGGTGCTGATGAGCAGCACCGGGCGTGCCAGCGGGGCCCTGATCGGCCGGCTGGATATCGCGCCGATCTACCAGACCGTCGAAGTCATGCAGATCCATGCCTATCTGCTCAAGCAGCACGGCGAAGAGGCGATGACCGAAGCGGAACAGTTGCGCGATGAGCGCCTGGACGCCCTGGCAGAAGAAGCCCAGGCCTGCGCAAGGCAACGCCTGGTCCGGCATTGAAGATAACCGCTGCTCGCTGGCTTTGCCGGCGCCTACCGTGCCCGAGGCCTGTAGGCGCCGGCCTGGCTGGCGAACCAGGCGACACGGTGGTGAATAGACGCATGCCCTTCAGGCATGCACCCAGCGCCGATGCAGCCCACGCGCCAGGGCATCGAGCATGAAGCCCAGCACGCCGATCAGCAGCACCATCGCCATCAGTTCGGAGTACGCCAGGCGATCGCGGGTGTCGAGAATGAAGTACCCCAGGCCCGCACTGACCCCGAGCATCTCGCACGGCACCAGCACGATCCACAAGATACCGATGGCCAGGCGAACCCCGGTCAGCACATGACCGATCACCCCGGGCACGATCACCTTGCACAGTGTCTCCCAGCGCGTGGCGCTCAGGCTGCGGGACAACTGCAACCAGCGCGGATCGAGCTGGCGCACCCCGGCAGCGGTATTGAGCAGGATCGGCCACAACGCCGCGAACGCCAGCAGGAAGTAGATCGGTTGGTCGCCCACCCCCATCAGCATCACCACCACCGGCATCCACGACAGCGGCGAGATCATCCGCAGGAACTGGAACGCCGGCGTGGTCGCCGCTTCCAGATGCCGATAGCTGCCCACCAGCAGGCCCAGCGGCACACCAATCAGCAACGCCAGCAGCAGGCCGACCAGGATGCGCTTGAGGCTCACCCAGATATGCCCGTACACCTCGCCCTGCCCCAGCAACTGCACCAGGCTCTCCAGCGTGGCCTGGGGCGAAAAGCGCGCCGACAGGCCGTCGGCCGCGCCAAACACCTGCACCCCGGCCCACCACAACAACAGCAGCGCCGCCAGGCCAGCCAGGCCCAGGGCGCCATGCACGACATGCCCACGCATCAGACCGCGAACTCCTCGCTACGCTGGAAGTTCTCGGCAATGCCGAATGTCGCCGGGCCGCCCACGGCGGCAATGGCGTTACGCACGAAGCGATCGTCGACCAGGTCGCGGGCGGCATGCGCCGGATCAAGCTCGGCGAGAAAGCCCTTGTCGCCCTCGATCAGGGTGTTCTTCAGGCGCTTGACCAGTTCCTCGGTATAGCTGGGGAACGGGTACGGCTGGAAGTCGATGCGCTTCTCGTCCCATTGCTGGTGCTGGATCGCCCCGCTGGCGATGTAGCCGGCGCGGTCCTCGGCAGTGGGCGCCAGGACCTTGCCCAGCACCGCCGGATCGTGCGGGGTGTATTTGTTGGGGCCAGCCTTGGACAGCAGCGCGGCGGCCTCGGCGCGATGCTCGCGGGTCCATTGCTGGGCCTTGACGATGGCATTGACCACCTTCTGCGACCAATCCGGACGGTTGTTCAGGTCGTGCTCGTGCATGAACACCACGCAACAGGCATGGTTGCGCCACACGTCGCCGGTGAAGCGCTGCACGCGGCCAACCTTGAGGTTCTCGGCCAGGGCGTTGAACGGCTCGGCGACGATGTAACCGGCGATACGCTTGCTGGCCAGGGCCGGCGGCATGTCCGACGGCGGCAGCACCAGCAGGTTGACCTCGTTGGCCGCCAGCGCGGCGCTGGCCGGCTTCGACACCGGGGTCAGACCGTTATCGTTGAGCATCTGCTGCAGCACCACGTTGTGGATCGAGTACCAGAACGGAATCGCCACGGTCTTGCCGCCGAGCTGTTTCATTTCGGTGATGTCCGGCGCCACGGTCAGGCCCGAGCCGCCGACATGGTTCCAGGCCACCACCTTGGCCGGCACCTTGCTGCCATAGCGGGCCCACACGGTCATCGGCGACAGCAAGTGGATGACGTTGACCTGGCCGGAGATGAACGCCTCGATCACCTGCGCCCAACTGCGCAGCAGTACCGGGCGCTCGGCCTTGATGCCCTCGGCCTCGAACAGGCCGTTGTTGTGCGCCACCAGCAACGGCGTGGCGTCGGTGATCGGCAGGTAGCCGATACGCACCGGCGCGTCCGGTTCGGCGGCAGCACGTGCCTGCAGGCTCGACAGCAGCGGCACCGCGCCGGCGGCAGTGAGCATCGCGCTCAGCTTGAGAAAGTCGCGACGAGACGTCGAGGAACAGCAGTCATCCATGCACATGGACAGCCTCCGAGGGCAAGGGAGAAGAAGTAGGTTCGGCTGTGCGGCTTGCCCGCCGTAGGGTCTTGAGAATCTCGATGCGCAGCGCACCCAGCTCCTCGACCCGCTGCGCCCGAGGCTGCGGCAGGTCGATGTGCCACTGGCCGAGGGTGCGCGCCGGGTGGTTGCCCAGTAGCAGCACGCGATCGGACAGCAGCAGGGCTTCGTCGATATCGTGGGTGATCAGCAGCGCAGCGGTGTTGTGGGTGGCGATCAGTTGCAGCAGCAACTGCTGCATGTCGGCACGGGTCACTTCGTCCAGCGCACCGAACGGTTCGTCGAGCAGCAGCACCTCGGGCTGGCGGGCCAGGCAGCGGGCCAGCGCGGTGCGTTGGGCCATGCCGCCGGACAACTGCGCCGGATACTGGCCACGGGCATGGGCCAGGCCCACCGCCTCGATGGCATGGTCGATCCGTGCGCGCCGCTCGCTGGCCGCCAGCTTGGGCTGGCGGGCGAAGTCGAGGCCGAAGGCGACATTTTTCTCCAGGCTCAGCCAGGGCAGCAGGCTTGGGTCCTGGAACGCCACCGCCAGGCGCGGATGCGGCCCCTGCAGCGGCTCGCCATGCAAGCGCACACTGCCGCCACGGGGCTGCTGCAGGCCGGCCAGCACCCGCAGCAGACTCGACTTGCCGACCCCGCTGGGGCCGAGGATGGTCACCACCTCACCCGGCGCCAGGCGCAGGTCGAAGGTCTCCAGAACGGCCTGCCAGCCCCCCTCGCGGGGGTAGCCCAGGCTGATGTCGCAGGCTTCGAGCAACACGTCGGTCATGCAGTGGCCGCCTGGCGTTGCAGCTCGGCGCGCAGTTGCACCAGGCTCGGGGTGACGATCGGCACGAACGCCGACTCACGCCAGCGACGAGCGAAGCCTTCGCCGTAGGCGGTCAGGTAGGCCTTGCCACCGCTGGCCTGCAGCTCGAGCTGCACAGCATCGGCGGCACTTTCGGCGAGGGTGATGCGCAGCTTGAACAGAGCAGCCGGCTGCTTGAGGAAACGGCCGTCGAGCAGGCCCTGCTTGAGCTCGCCAACGGTGTTTTCCAGACGCTCCTTGAGCACCTGGCGCGCCTCTTCGAGGAACGAACCACGGCCTTGCAGGTGCTCCTGCGCCTCGTCCAGCGCACGCCGGGCCAGGCCGATGGCCATGCCGCATTGCAGCCCCAGAAACGCCGGGCGCACCTGGGGCAGGAACTCACGGGCGTTGTCGTGCAACAACCAGCCGCGGGCCAACGGTACCTGGTGGAACGCCAGTGCCGCGGTGTTGCTCGATTGCAGCCCCATCAGCTGCAGGTCGTCGGAGCGCTCCAGCCCCTGGGCGGTGGACGGGATGGCGACCACGAACGGCGCACCGCCAGTGTCGTCCTCGATGGCCGCGGCCACCACGAAGCCGCTCTTGCGCAGGTTGGTCACCCAATGCAGGCGGCCTTCCAGGTTCCAGCCGTCGCTCGCCGGACGGCCACGGACTTGCAAGGCCTCGATGCCAGAGAGGAACTTCATGGCATTGGACAGCCCAGTGGCGCCAGCCAGCTCGCCCTTGAGCAGCCCGGGCATCAGTTGCTCGCGCAGGGCCTGGTTGGGGCTGTGCAACAGGTATTCGATGAAGGCGCGCTGGCCCCAGCAGACGAAGGCTGCCGCCAACGAGCGACTGGCAATGGCGGCGATGGCCTCGACCGCGTCGCTGACCTCGCCACCCGAGCCGCCCAGGGCCGGATCGACGCCAACCCGCAGCAACTGCGACTCGGCGATGTGCGCCAGCACCAGGTGCGGCTCGCACTGGCCTTGGTCAATGGCCTCGGCATTGGCGTCCAGCCATTGACGAAAAGCACAATCAAGCATGTCCCTACTCCTTTTGAAACGCCGGTCACGCCGGCATCGGGCCTCGATTACGCCGAAGGCTGCCAGCGGTATTTGCTCAGTTCGTCGTTGAGTGGCGTCTGGGCGAACACATTAGCAAAGTTGCACAGGGTAGCGAGACTGACACCGAGAATCACTTCCAGCGCGTTGCCCTCGGTGAAACCGGCATCACGCAAAGCCTGGTAGGTAGCCTCAGAGACATTGCCACGGGTGGCGATCACTTCGCGGGTGAAGGCAGCGAGGGTTTCATAGCGGGCATCGGGCAATTCGCCACGGGCGCGCAAGGCATCGACCACTTCCTGGGGCAGCTTGGCCTTGTTCAACGCCACGGCGGTGTGGCCGGCCACGCAGAAGTCGCAGCCATGCTGGGTGGCGGCGATCAGTTGCACCACTTCACGCTCGGCCAGGGTCAGCTCGGACTTGCCGTTGAGCGCCGATACGGTGACATAGGTTTCCAGCGCGGCCGGGGCGTTGGCCAGGATGCCCAGCAGGTTGGGAATGAAACCGGAGTTCTTCTGGGCGTTCTCGAGGAACGGACGTGCGGCTTCTGGAGCGGTTTGCAGACTGTGTAGAGTAATGCGCGCGGACATGGAGTGGTCTCCTTTGATATAGATCGCTACAGTCTGTTGGTTATAAGAAGTAGCATCCATATTCATCAGTCGCCTTTCCTTGCTCCAGAGTCTTTGCATTAGATGATTTCATCCAGCCATCTCGTCGATTGGTTATTAGAGGGCCTGGAGCTCGACGCCAGCCTGTTCCACGTCGGCCGCTACTGCGGGGGCTGGCACGCCAGCACCCAAGGCATGGGGCGGGCCAGCTTCCACCTGGTGGTGCAAGGGCATTGCTGGCTGCATGTCGATGGCCGGGCCGAGCCGGTGCGCCTGGCGTGTGGCGACGCGGTGTTCCTGCTGCGCGACCTGGCCTACCGCCTGTCCGGCGACCAGGATGCGGCCGATGCCTGCGCCCAGCCGCGCCAGCCGATGCAGGCGCTGGACGTCGAGGCCGGCGATGGCGTGGGCCTGGTCTGCGGTTTCTTCCACTTCCAGTCGGGGCTGTCGTCACTGATCGTCGAGGGGCTGGCAGACTTCATCCTGCTGCGCGCCGAAGACCCCGAAGGCAGCGCGGCACGGGCATTGTTCGAGCTGATCCTGGCCGAGTGCCGGCGCACCCCGCAGCCCTCGCAGACGCTGCTGGAGCGCCTCACCCACCTGTTGTTCCTTTATGTGCTGCGCCAGCAAGTGCACGAAGGGCAATCCCTCGGTGGACTGGTGGCCCTGGCCCGGCAGCCAGCCTTCGCCGGGCTGCTCGAAAGGCTGATCGACGAGCCTGGCCAGCCCTGGACCCTGGAACACATGGCGGCCTGCACCGGGCTGTCGCGCTCGGCATTCTTCAAGCGCTTCAACGAACTGGCCGGGCAGTCGCCGGGGCAGGTGCTGCTGGCGCTGCGCATGCGCCATGCCAGCCAGTTGCTCAAGGCAGGCAACACCGTCGAGCAGGTGGGGGCGCAGGTGGGCTACCAATCGGTGGCCGCGTTCACCCGGGCGTTCGCCAAGGCCATGGGCGTGCAGCCGGGGGCTTATCGCAAGCAACATGAAGGTCGCCAGGCCTGAACGCAGGCGCTATTCCTGACGTAGCGGAATATCCCCGGCGCCCTTCCCTTCCCGGCGCTCGCCCATCCAGTCGTTGACCTTCTGCCCGAACTCGGCCGGTGCCTTGCGCCCGAAGCGCCGCGCCAGGTCGAGGATGGTCTGCTGGGCCAAGGCCTCTTCCATGCGTTTCTGCGCCCCCAGCATCACCGCATGGATCGCGCAGGTGCCCTCGGTCGCCCACCCCGGCGCCGAGCCCTCGAACACCGCGCAACGCTCGCGGATCTCGCGGCAGTCGAAGATCTTCTTCGGTCCGTCGATAGCGGTGACGATGTCCAGCACGGTGATCTCGTCCGACGGCCGGGCCAGGCGGAAACCACCCCGTACGCCTTCGGTGGCCACTACCAGGCCGGCGCGGGCGAGCTTGGTGAAGACCTTGGCCAGGTACTCCTGGGGCACGCCCTGCAACTCGGCCAGATCGCGCACGCTGGACTCGCGGCTATCGCCACGCTCGTCGACCAGGAACAACAGGCAGTGGATGCCGTACTCGACGCCGGCACTGTAAAGCGACATATCAATCTCCGACCTAATTTGTCGCAAATAGTACGCCTCTGCGCGCTGCCAGGCAAAGTGCCTTGATGCCGCCCATCGATTATCAACCACCCCTAATCCCTTTATCCATGCAGCTTTGCCAGCCCTTAACCGAGACCTGGAGAGGCCTGTGGTGAAAAAACCGCTTGCCGAATATAACTACGACCAATAAAGTCGCAGTTATTCGGCTGCAGGCCAACACCGCGCCGAAGCCCTTTCCCCCACCTTGCGGAGCATCCTCCATGACCCCTCACATCCTGATCATCGGTGCCGGTTTCGCTGGCGTCTGGAGCGCCCTGAGCGCCGCCCGTCTGCTCGACCAGGCGCAGCGCGGCGACGTGCGCATCAGCGTGCTGGCGCCACAACCGCAACTGCGGATCCGCCCACGCTTCTACGAAGCCGACGTGCACGCCATGCAGGCACCACTGAGCGAACTGTTCGAAGCCGTCGGCGTGACGTTCATCCACGGTCAGGCCGAACGCATCGACAGCACCGCGCGCCAGGTGGACTACCTCGACAGCAATGGCCAGGCACAGCAGATCGGCTACGACCGCCTGGTGCTCGCCGCTGGCAGCCAGGTCGCCCGCCCCGCCGTACCGGGCCTGGCCGAACACAGCTTCGACGTCGACCAGATGGAGTCGGCCATGCGCCTGGAACAACACCTGCTCGCCCTCGCGGCGCAGCCAGCATCGCCGGCCCGTAATACCGTGGTGATCTGCGGGGGTGGTTTCACCGGTATCGAGACCGCCACCGAAATGCCCGCCCGCCTGCGCGCCATCCTCGGCGAGGGCATCGCCCGCGTGCTGCTGGTCGACCGCGGCGCCAGCGTCGGCGCCGCACTGGGTGCGGGCATCACCCCGGCGATCGTCGCCGCCTCGGAGCACGCTGGCGTGCAATGGCTGACCGGCGCCTCGGTGGTGGCCGTCGACGCCGGTGGCGTGACCCTGGACAACGGCGAGTACATCGCCAGCAAGACCGTGATCTGGACTGTCGGGGTCAAGGCCAGCCCGCTCACCGCGCAGTTGGCCGGCGAACGCGATGGCCTGGGCCGGTTGCGGGTCGACGAGCATCTGAAGGTAATCGGCGAACCGCATATCTACGCCACCGGTGACGTGGCCTGGGCCACCGTGGACGAGCTCGGCAACCACGCGCTGATGACCTGCCAGCACGCCATTCCCATGGGCCGCCACTCGGGCAACAACGCCATGGCCGACCTGCTCGGCCTGGCACCGGTGGTGTACCGCCAGCCCAAGTACGTCACTTGCCTCGACCTCGGCGAGTGGGGCGCGACCTTCAGCGAGGGCTGGGAGCGCGAACTGAAGCTGCAGGGCCAGGAAGGCAAGGCGGTCAAGCGCCAGATCAACTCGGTGTGGATCTATCCACCTGCCGCCGACCGCGCCCTGGCGTTGGCGGCGGCTGACCCGGCGATCGCGATCGTCTGACAAGAACAAAATGCAAAAGCCCGTCACTATATGACGGGCTTTCTTGTATGCGTAATTACATTGAACGTCTGGTCAATAATAATGGCGCTGTGGCATCATGCGCAAAAAACAACATGAACCGTGAGGATATAACCCTTAGCAGTGCATCGAGAGCGCGAACCCTCCGAGCCCGGTCAAGACCGTGCTCTTGAAGCCTGCCCGCCACCGTCAAGGAGCGTCGCATGCAGTTACGGAACATGAAGATCGGGATTCGCGCAGCCAGCATTTTCACCCTGCTCGGGATGCTGGTCCTGGCCATGGGCCTGATCGCCCTCTACGAAACACGCAAGATGGACACCGCCACTGACGAGATCCGCCTCACCTGGATGCCCGCGGTACTGGCCCTGGGCGATGTCAGCAGCAACCTCGGCCGCGCCCGCGCCCTCACCCTGCGCAGCGTCCTCGAGGAAGCTCCCGCCGCACGTCAGGCCACCCTGGCCCATATCGCCGAGATCAACCAGCAGTTGCAGGCCGACCTCAAGGCCTACGAAGACACCATCACCAACCCCGATGATCGCGCGTTGTTCAGTACTTTCCTGAGCCTGAGCGAGCGCTACCATGGCTTGCAGAAAGCCATCCGCGACGCCGTCGGCAGTGGCCAGCTCGACGAGGCCCGACGCCTGGTCAACGGCCCTCTGGCCGAATACGCCGACAGCATGATGAAAGCCCTCGCCGCGCTGATCGTGTACAACAGCAAAGGCGCCGAGCAGGCCTCGCTGCGCAGCAGTGATGCCTCCGACGAAACCTTCGCCCTGCTCACCGCCACCCTGGTGGTGATCTTGCTGGCCTTGGCCGCCATCGCCACCCTGCTCACCCGCAGCATCGTCGTGCCCCTGGCCGAGGCAGTGCGTGTGGCCGAGCGCGTGGCCACCGGCGACCTGACCCAGGACATCGCCATCCGTGGCCGCGACGAGCCCGCGCTGCTGCTCGGCGCGCTGTCGCGCATGCAGCACAACCTGCGCGACACCTTGCGCCAGATCGCCGCCTCCTCCGACCAGCTGGCCTCGGCCTCGGAGGAATTGCACACGGTCACCGAGGACACCAGCCGCGGCCTGCACCAGCAGAGCGCCGAGATCGACCAGGCCGCCACCGCGGTCAACCAGATGACCGCCGCCGTCGAGGAAGTGGCCGGCAACGCGGTGAGCACCGCCGACGCCTCCAAGAGCGCCGACCAGACCACCCGCGACGGTCGTGACCAGGTCAACCAGGCACTGGAGTCGATCCGCTACCTGGTCGAGGACGTCACCGGCACCTCCCAGGAAATCGAACAACTGGCCAGCAGCGCCAACCAGATCAGCCAGGTACTCGACGTGATCGGCTCGATTGCCGGGCAGACCAACCTGCTGGCGCTCAACGCCGCCATCGAGGCCGCCCGGGCCGGCGAGGCCGGGCGTGGCTTCGCGGTGGTCGCCGACGAGGTCCGCGCCCTGGCCCACCGCACCCAGCAGTCGACGGCCGAGATCGAACAGATGATCGGCGCCATCCAGACCGGCACCGAGCGCGCGGTCAGCGCCATGCACAGCAGCCAGGGCCGCGCCGGCGGTACCCTGGAAGTGGCCCAGGGCGCCGGCCAGGCGCTGGAGCTGATCGCCGCGGCCATCGCCTCGATCAACCAGCGCAACCTGGTGATCGCCAGTGCCTCCGAGGAGCAGGCGCAGGTAGCGCGGGAGGTAGACCGCAACCTGGTGAACATCCGCGACCTGGCGATGCAGACCTCGGCCGGTGCCAACCAGACCAGTGCGGCGGCGCAAGAGCTGTCGCGTCTGGCCGTGGACCTGAACGCCATGGTGGCGCAGTTCAAGCTCTGAACGCTCCCTCCGGCGCCAGCAAGGCCTGGCACCGGAGGGAATCCCCCGACATGCCACTTGCATAAATCGCTCGCCAAGCGCCTGGCCAGGATGCACTCTGATGCTCTCACGCAAAGGACCGGCAAACGCTCATGGCGAAATGGCTAGAAGGTGGCGGGCTCATGGCCGAGCGCATCCGTGACCACGACTGGGGTGCCACTGCGCTAGGCCCGCTGCAAGCCTGGCCCGACGTACTCAAGACCACCGTCTCCCTGTGCCTCGCCTCGCGCTTCCCGCAGGCGGTGCTGTGGGGCGAGACCCTGCTCACCCTGCACAACGATGCCTTCGCCGACATCCTTGGCGGCAAGCCCCAGGCCCTCGGCCGGCCCTTCAGCGAAGTGTGGCAGGAAGCCTGGAGCGATATCGCCGACATGGCCCAGCGCGCGCTGGCCGGCGAAGCGGTGTACATCGAGGACTTCCCGCTGCTGATCGAACGCGGCGGCAATCCCGAGCGTGCCTTCTTCACCTTCTGCTACAGCCCGATCCGCGACCACGACGGTCGCGTGCTGGGCATGCTCGACACCGTCACCGAAACCACCGCCAGCGTGATCGCCAATCGCCGCCTGAACTTCCTCGACAGCCTGGGCCGGGCTGCGGCCAATGCCACCGCGCCCGAGCGGATCATGGCCACCACCACCCGCCTGCTCGGCGAACACCTGCAACTGTCGAGCTGCGCCTACGCGGTGATGGAGCCCGACGAGGACGGCTTCACCATCTGCGGCGACTGGGTCGCCCCCGGCCTGCCGCCGCTGGTGGGCAAGTACCGCCTGAACGATTTCGGCCGCCTGGCGGTCAGCCGCCTGCGCGCCGGCCTGCCCCTGGTGATCGACGACAACCTGAACCAGTTGCCGGCGCAGGAGGCGGCGACCTTCCAGGCCATGGGCATCACCGCGACCATCTGCATGCCGCTGATCAAGGATGGCCGGCTGACCGCGCTGATGGCGATTCACGACCGCCGGCCGCGTACCTGGACCCGTTACGAACAGACCCTGGTCAGCGAAGTCACCGAACGCTGCTGGGCGCATATCCAGCGGGTCCAGGCCGCTGCCGAAGTGCGCGCGGCAATGGCCGCCCTGGAAACGCTCAACGCCACCCTCGAGCAGCGGGTCGAGGAGCGCACCGGCCAGTTGCTGCATACCGAAGCCGTGTTGCGCCAGGCCCAGAAACTCGAGGCCATAGGCCAGCTCACCGGTGGCGTGGCCCATGACTTCAACAACCTGCTGACCATCATCCAATCGTCGTTGCACTTCCTGCAGCGTCCAGACCTCGACGAGACCCGCCGCAACCGCTACCTCAAGACCATGACCGACACGGTCGAACGCGGTGCCAAGCTGACCGGCCAACTGCTTGCCTTCGCCCGCCGCCAGGCCCTCAGCCCGCAAGTGTTCGAGGCCGGCCCCAGGCTCGAGGCAATGGCCGACATGCTCGACACCGCCACCGGCGCGCGCATCGAAGTCAGGCTCGAGCTGCCCGAGGCGCCCTGCCATGTGCATGCCGACCTGGGCCAGCTGGAAACGGCGGTGATCAACCTGATGATCAATGCCCGCGATGCCATGGCCGGCCAAGGCACCCTGTGCCTGCGCCTGCAGGCCGACCAGCACATGCCCGGCCTGCGTGGCCAGGCCCCCCAGGCTGGGCCGTTCGCGGCGATCTCGGTGGTCGACAGCGGCGTCGGCATCGCCCCGCACCTGCTCGAACGCATCTTCGACCCGTTCTTCACCACCAAGGCCGCAGGCCAGGGCACCGGACTGGGCCTGTCCCAGGTATTCGGTTTCGTCCGTCAGTCAGGTGGCGATGTCCAGGTCACCAGTTGCGAAGGCCAGGGCACCACCTTCACCCTCTACCTGCCCCAGGTGACCCCGTCGGCTACCGAGGCCGCCCCCGAGCACCCGGCACCAAGTGCAGAGGGCCAGCGCCAACGGATCCTGGTGGTCGAAGACAATGCCGATGTGGGTGGTTTCATCGCGCAGATCCTGCGCGACCACGGCTACCACATCAGTTGGGCGAGGAGCGCCGAAGAGGCGCTGGCCCGCATTGCTGCGACCGAACAACCGTTCGACGCCGTCTTCTGCGACGTGGTCATGCCTGGCATGGGCGGCCTGGCCCTGGGCCTTGCCTTGCGCCACAGCCACCCAGACCTGCCGGTGGTGCTCACCTCCGGCTACAGCGACGCTATCGCCGAAGGCGGGCACCAGGGATTCGCCTTTCTCGCCAAGCCCTATTCGGCCGAGCAGGTCTGCCAGTCGCTGAACGAGGTACTGAGCCGCCGCGGCCCGTGACGCCAGGCTTGCCGTGGCGCGCACCAGCGCTATCATGCCGGCCCGACCGCTCATGGAAGACGCTGCATGCGCCGCTTGCTGTTCCTGTTGTTCCTTCTCACCCTGACCTCCTGCGCGCTCCGCCTGCCCACCCGCCCCTTGCTGGAGCCGAGCGTCACCGCGCCCCTGGCATTGACCGTGCTCGAACGTGGCCGCTACACCCTCTGGTACGACTGCCAGCGTGGCGAGCCGCACCGCTTTCGCTTCACCCTCGGCCAGGATCAGGGCCAACTGCCGCGCCTCGACAACTTCCGCCTCGACCGCGACCTGCCGGCGGGCTGCAAGGGGCAGGCCTCAGCCAAGGCGTACTCGCTGCCCAAGGGCTTTCACCGGGGTCACCTGGCGGCCAACAACCACTTCGATGACGACCGCGCGGCGATGGACGCATCCAACCTGATGAGCAACATCGTTCCCCAACTGGCCACGCACAACAGCCGCACCTGGTACCAGACCGAACTGCTGACCGAGTGCTACCGCGACCTGCACCCGGTGACGGTGATCGGCGGCGTGGTCTTCGGCCACGCCGGCGCGGCGCTGGACAACGATCATTTCGTCGAATCCCACGGCATCGCCACCCCGGAGGTGTTCTGGAAAGTCCTGCTGACCAAGGACGAGCAAGACCGGCCCCAGGTGATCGCCTGGTGGATCCCGCACCTGGACGGGCTGGGCAGCGACCTCGATCCCTACCTGCGCAGCGTGCGCGAGATCGAGCGGCTGCTGGGGCCGGGCGAAGCGCCGATCGATGTGCCCGACACCCTTAAAGACCAGCGCCCGTCGCACACCTGGCCAGTGACAGCGGGATGCGACCGGCAATGACTGACATCAGCGCCTGCGGTGCTCGCCCCCTTGCGCACCGCGATCGGCACAGTCGACCTGCTGTGGGTCGTCGGTACAACTCTCCTGGTAGCTGAAGTACCGGCAGCCACACAGCACCAGCAGCCCGAGCATCACCATCAGCATCCTCGCCTTCATCCTTCATCTCTCCTGAAATGGACATGTCCAGCAACTCTAGCCGGAAATCCTGCCAGGGCCGGTCTAGACTTGCGATGCGCCATTGACGGCGCGCCGCATCCCAACAGGAGAGACACCATGCACAAGATCAAAGCCGTTCTGTTCGCCAGCCTGCTGGCCACCGTTGCCGCCAGCCCGCTGGCCTTTGCCGAAGGCGATACCACCCAGGGCATGACGCCAGATGCCAAGCCGGCCGACAGCGGCATGAAGCAAGATGCCAAGCCGGCCGCCAAAAGCGCCACGCACACCAGCAAGAAACACCACAAGACCAAGAAGCACGTGGAGAAGGAGGTCAAGAAGACCGAATAACGTGCACCTCGGCCCGGCTGCCCTGCCGGGCCTCACCCGTTGCGCATGGGCCTCAAGGCCGTAACGGATAAACCAGTGTCGCCCAAGACGATGCACACTCCCCCGCCTCCCGGTCTACTGGCCAGAAAGAACCGCGCCGCCACGCAACGCGCGCGGCGTATTCGACCAGGCTGCCCAGACCACCGGAGAGCACATGCATGTCCAGCGTCCATGAAGTCCCGCCCGCCACCCTGCGCCGGGTGATCGCCGCCTCGGCCATCGGCAACTTCGTCGAATGGTTCGACTTCGCCGTCTACGGCTTTCTCGCCACGCTGATCGCCAGTCAGTTCTTCGCCAGCGAAGCCCCTGGCGTCGCCCTGCTCAAAACCTTCGCCGTGTTCGCCGTGGCCTTCGCCCTGCGCCCGCTGGGCGGCATCGTGTTCGGCGCCCTGGGCGACCGCCTGGGGCGCAAGCGCATCCTGTCGCTGACCATCCTGCTGATGGCCGGCTCCACTACCCTGATCGGCCTGTTACCCACCTACGCCAGCATCGGCGTGCTGGCCCCTGCGCTGTTGACCGCCGCACGTTGCCTGCAAGGCTTCTCCGCCGGCGGTGAGTACGCCGGTGCCTGTGCCTACCTGATGGAGCACGCACCTCGCGAGCAACGCGCGTTCCATGGCAGCTTCGTGCCGGTGTCGACGTTCTCGGCGTTCGCCTGCGCGGCGGTGATCGCCTACGGGCTGGAGACCTGCCTGAGCGCCGAGGCGATGAACGCCTGGGGCTGGCGCGTGCCGTTCCTGGTCGCGGCTCCCCTGGGGCTGGTGGGCCTGTACCTGCGCTGGCGCATGGAAGAGACGCCGGCCTTTCGCCAGGCCATGGCCGAGGGCAAGGCCCACGCCCACTCGCCATTGGGCGACACCCTGCGCCACCACGGCCGGACCATCCGCAACCTGGGCCTGTTCATCTCGCTGACGGCGCTGTCGTTCTACATGTTCACCACCTACTTCGCCACCTACCTGCAGACCGTCGGCCAGCTCAGCCGCGCCGAAGCGTTGCTGGTGTCCACCGTGGCGCTGCTGTTTGCCGCTGCCGGCTGCCCGCTGGCCGGGGCGTTGTCCGACCGCATCGGTCGGCGGCGGACCATCGGTATCACCTGCCTGTGGGTGATGCTCACAGTGTTCCCTGCCTATTGGCTGGCCAGTTCCGGCTCGCTGTCGGGCGCCTTGCTGGGGGTATTGCTGCTGGCGGTGGGGGCACTGCTCAGTGGCGTGGTCACTGCCGCGCTGCTGTCGGAGTGTTTTCCGACACGCAGCCGCTATACCGCCTCGGCAATCACCTACAACGTCGCCTACACCCTGTTCGGCGGCACAGCCCCCCTGGTCGCGACCTGGCTGATCGAGCTGAGCGGCAGTCGCCTGGCGCCAGCCTTCTACCTGGTGGCCATCGCCCTGCTGGCCCTGATCGGTGGCATGGCGCTGCCAGAAACCGCCAAGATCTCGCTGCATGAGCCGGACACGCCACCGCTGCCAGCACCTGCCGTGCAGGCGACGCGCTGATCCAGCCTTGCGCTCGCGAACACGACAACGCCCCGGCAGCCATGGACCACCGGGGCGTCGTTGCCGAACGGCCTAGAACAGGTCGAAACGATCCAGCTCCATGACTTTCACCCAGGCGGCGACAAAGTCCTTGGCGAACTTCGCCTGGCCATCGCTGCTGCCATAGACCTCGCTGATGGCCCGCAACTGGGCATGGGAGCCGAACACCAGGTCGACCCGGCTCGCCGTCCATTTCAGCTGTCCGGTCTTGCGCTCACGGCCTTCGAATGCCTCGTTGTCGGCCGAGGTCGGCTTCCACTCCACGCCCATGTCCAGCAAGTGGCGGAAGAAGTCGTTGCTGAGCACCCCGACCTTGTCGGTGAACACCCCGTCCTTGCTGCCGCCGTGGTTGGCGCCAAGCACCCGCAGCCCCCCGATCAGCACAGTCATTTCGGGCGCGGTGAGGGTCAGCAACTGGGCCTTGTCCAGCAGCAGCCGCTCGGCCTTGACGCTGTAGCGCGCCTTGGTGAAGTTGCGAAAACCATCGGCCAGGGGCTCGAGCACGGCGAACGACTCGACATCGGTCTGCGCCTGCGCAGCGTCGACCCGACCCGGGCGGAACGGCACGCCGATGGCATGTCCGGCGTCCTTGGCGGCCTTCTCCACCGCTGCGCCGCCCGCCAGGACGATCAGGTCGGCCAGGGAGATATGCCGGCCACCGGCGTTGAACTCGCCGCGAATCTTTTCCAGCGCCGCCAGTACCTTGTCCGTGCCTGTGTTCGCCGCCCAGTCCTTTTGCGGTGCGAGTCGCAGGCGAGCGCCATTGGCACCGCCACGCTTGTCCGAACCACGGAAGGTCGAGGCCGCGGCCCATGCGGTGGCCACCAGTTCGCCAACACTCAGGCCCGAGGCCAGTACCTTGGCCTTGAGCGTCGCGAGGTCGGCCTCGCCCGGCAACGGATGACTGGCCTTGGGCAAAGGGTCCTGCCAGAGCAGTTCCTCGTTGGGCAGCTCCGGACCGAGGTAGCGCGCCAATGGCCCCATGTCACGGTGGATGAGCTTGTACCAGGCGCGGGCGAACGCGTCGGCTAGCTGCTCGGGGTGGTCCTTGAAGCGCCGGGCGATAGGTTCGTAGATCGGGTCGAAACGCAGCGCCAGATCGGAGGTGAGCATCGCCGGGGCATGGCGTTTACCCGTATCGAAAGCATCGGGGATCTGCCCGGCGCCGGCACCGCCTTTCGGGCGCCATTGATGAGCTCCGGCCGGGCTCTTGGTCAGCTCCCAGTCGAAGTTGAACAGGTTCTCCAGGTACTCGTTGCTCCAGCGCGTCGGGGTCGAGGTCCAGATCACCTCCAGGCCGCTGGTGATGGCATCGGCGCCCACCCCCGTGCGCAAGCGGTTCTTCCAGCCCAGCCCCTGTTGCTCCAGCCCCGCGGCTTCCGGCTCTGGGCCGACATTGTCGGCAGGGCCGGCGCCGTGGGTCTTGCCGAAGGCATGGCCACCCGCGATCAAGGCTACGGTTTCTTCGTCGTTCATGGCCATGCGCCCGAAGGTGTCGCGGATGTCCTTGGCCGAAGCGACCGGGTCGGGCGTGCCATCGGGACCTTCCGGGTTGACGTAGATCAGGCCCATCTGCACCGCGGCCAGCGGATTCTCCAGGTTGCGGCTGTGCTCTTCGGGACGCTTGGCCGGCTCGGCCACCAGGTCGCCCTTGCCTGCGGCCTCGGCCTTGCCGTAGCGGACGTCACCGCCCAGCCAGATCGTTTCCGAGCCCCAGTAGACATCCTCATCCGGCTCCCAGGCATCGACACGCCCGCCGGAGAAGCCGAAGGTCTTGAAGCCCATCGACTCCAGGGCGACGTTGCCGGTGAGCACGATCAGGTCGGCCCAGGAGATCTTGTTGCCGTACTTCTGCTTGATCGGCCACAGCAGACGACGTGCCTTGTCCAGGCTGACGTTGTCCGGCCAGCTGTTGAGCGGCGCGAAACGTTGCTGGCCGGAGCCGGCGCCGCCGCGTCCGTCACCGATGCGGTAGGTGCCGGCGCTGTGCCAGGCCATGCGGATGAACAGCGGGCCATAGTGGCCGAAGTCGGCCGGCCACCAGTCCTGGGAGTCGGTCATCAAGGCCTTGAGGTCTTGCTTGAGGGCCTGGAAGTCGAGGCTCCTGAACGCCTTGGCGTAGTCGAAGTCCGGATCCATCGGATCGGACTTGCGCGAATGCTGGTGGAGAATCTTCAGGTTGAGCTGATCAGGCCACCAGTCACGGTTGCTGGTGCCGCCACCTGCGGTTTGATGGAACGGGCATTTCGATTCGTTCGACATCTGCTTCTACCTTCTTAGGTCGGGTCTATTCAGGCTTTCGCACGTTCTTGTGGGTGTGCTGCCAGGCATCCGCTTGGCGCCGGCCAACGCTGCGCGTCGCCCCTCATCAAGGGTGGCCGGGCTGTGCCGGCAATGACGACGCCTTGTACCCAGACCGTCCGAAACACCCATTTCCGAGGAGCCCGCAGAAAGACTAGTCGAGCCGCGCCAGAGAGCTAATAGAGATGATGTTGCCCTGTGATAGTCTGCGCCTCTCAAGCACTGAACACAGATACTGCCGGGATCGAAGGAACTGCGCGCAATAATGAAGCGGATATGCAGGAAGCTGTTCAGACGTCTGGTTGCCTTTGTCAGGCGCCATCGTGTCATGGGTGGAGTCGCTTTTGCCGTGACTGCGCTCGCGTTCTGGTCCGGCCTCTTTCAGGACCTGATCAAACCGTTGGCAGAACACCGCCAACAGGTCACCGAGCTCAAGCAGCCCTTGGCAGTGGAGCTGAAAACCGATCGCACGACGGTCGCCCAGTGGGCCCAGCACGATGAGCTTTTCGTGGGTGAACCCGACCTCATCACACTGTTGTTGAACCGTGTTCCGGTAAAGACGCTGGAAATCACCCACACGGCCAAAGACCAACGTTTCCGTGACTATCCGGCCACAGCGCCCTTGACCTACAGGCAGATCCCGACTCACGCGCAATATCAGGTGACGGACCTCGATGGCGATGGCATTCCCGAAGTAGTGCTGACCCTCACCAACCAGCTTTACTCCCTGCACGATGACCAGTTGCTCAACGTGCTCATCCTTGATCCGAAGGGCAGGCAGCTCAGTGGCACCCCGGTTCCACCAGAGGTAGCGCAACTGCGTACGGGCGCCCTATCGCCCTATAGTGCCTACCGCAGTACAGGTGTCATGAAGGACCAGATCAGCGGGCAAACCCGCCCGGTCAGCTTTGCCAACGGCTTTGTCGTGGAGCGCCAGGGGCAACATCAGGTGCTGCGGTTTTCCTGGGTTGTGGACAGTGCCAGCTATGTTGGCGAACACCTGCACGTGACCCAGTCATTCCACTTTGTCGATGGCAGCCTGGAGCCTGCGGCCACCCCGCAGCTGTACATTTCAGAGCAGTGGCAACAGCCTTGGATGGATAACCGACCGGTGACACTGGCGGTGGCCCAGAAGTTTCTCGATGAGCACAACATGCCGTCTTTTTCCACGATGATGGGCAGCCAGGACGGCCAAGCCGATCCCCCACCCTTGCTCGCTCCCACCCGCAAGCCATGAGCCGGCAGCCTGCCTTGCGCGCTGCGCAGCTCCATCAACTGCGTCGATAGCCATCATGCTTGCCATCGAGTTCCGCCCAAGAACAGGGGCGAGGAAGATGGCGACATTGGATCTTCGACGAGGCACGCTCGATGAAAACCGGCATGATCGCCGCCCTGCTGGCCCTGCTCGCCGCCCTGAGCGGGTGCGCCACATCTGCCGGCCAACAGGCGGCGCAACCTTACGGCCACTTCTATTCGGCCACCGAGCTGTCCAGCGTCAGCCTGAACCACGGCCAGCGCGTGGCGGTGCTGCTCGGGCGCAACGCCACGGCGACGCTGGACTACTTGCAGCGGCACCGCGACCAGGCTCGACCAGGCAAGGCCACCGCCACGCCAGTGGCAACCCTGGGCCACAACCAGGCCTATGGCTGGCTGGCACAGTCGCTGGCCCGGCAATTTGCCGAGGTCACCTTCTATGACGACCTCGACACCTTGCTCGCGAATCGGCCTGATGTGATCGTGCTGCTCGACACCCAGAGCCAACTGGCGGCAGCAGGCATCGAGGCCAGCGTGGTGGCGCGGTTCTTCGATGACCAGCTCACCTACATCGGACGCGCCGAAGGGCTGGCCCGCAAGGGCGCGGATGGCCTCGGACCGGTCCGCCAGCTGGATGAAGAGCAGGCCGTGCAGGCCGAGGCGCTGAAACAATTCGACGCATCGCTGCGGCTGTTGCTGCAAGGCGCGGCATGAGGGCCTGCATGCAAGCCCTGCCGGTCAGGCCACGACCGCCTGCAGCCGCTGCCAGAGCCGCTCGACATGCTCGCGCTCGGTCGGCAGCGCGCCCACCGAAACACGTACCATCCACTGCCCGTTCAGGGTCGCCGGGGTGACATAGGCATCACCTGAGGCATTCAAGCGCTCGGCCCAGGCTCGGGTGTGCGCGTCCAGTGCGTCGGCCTCCAGTCCCTCCGGACGATGACGGATGCACAGGGTCTGCAACTGCACCGGTGCCAACAGCTCCCAATCCCCCGCTGCCTCGACCTGCCCCGCCAGCCAGCGAGCGTTGTCCAGGTCGCGACGCAGGCGTTGCTGCAGCGCCTCGACCCCTTCGCTGCGCAACATGAACCACAGTTTCAGCGCACGGAACCGGCGCCCCAGCGGAATGCCCCAGTCGCGCAGGTTCTTCACCTCGCCATCGACCGCCGACTGCAGGTAGCTCGGGTTGGTGCTCATCACCCGGATCAGGTGCTGCGGATCGCGCACATAGTAGATCGAGCAATCGAAGGCCACGCCCAGCCATTTGTGGGCATTGACCACCACCGAATCGGCCAGCTCGATGCCGTCCCACATCCAGCGACATTCCGGCAGGATCATCGCCGAACCCGCCATCGCCGAGTCCACATGCAGCCATAGCTGGTTGGCCTGGGCGATCTCGCCGAGCGGACGCAGCGGATCCAGCGCGGTGGTGGTGGTGGTACCGGTGGTGGCGACCACCGCGCACGGCTGGTTGCCGGCGGCCAGGTCACGCTCGATGGCCTCGCGCAGCGCCTCCGGGCGCATGGCGAAGTGCTCGTCGGTGGCAATCAGACGAATGTTGTCACGACCGAATCCGGCCAGCAGCGCGGCCTTGTCCACCGAGCTGTGGGCATGGGCGCTGACGTAGACGATCAGGGGCCTGGCCTGGCCCTGCAGGCCGCCGCGCACCTGGGCATGGTCGGTGGCCCGTTCGCGGGCACAGATCAGCGCCACCAGGGTGCTGGTCGAGGCGGTGTCCTGGATCACGCCGCTCCATTGGCTGCTCAAGCCCAGCAACTGGCGCAGCCAGTCGAGGGTGGTTTCTTCCAGCTCGCTCAGGGCCGGGCTCGACTGCCAGGACAGGCCGAGCACGCCCAGGCCGGTGCTGAGAAAGTCGCCGAGCACCGACGACAGGGTGCCGTTGGAGGGGAAGTAGCCGTAGAAATCCGGGTGCTGCCAGTGGGACAGGCCGGGCATCACCAGTCTGTCGACATCGTCGAGGATGGCCTGGAACGGCTCGCCTTGCTGCGGCGCGCCTTGTGGCAGCGCGACCTTGAGATAGCCGGGCTCGACCTGGGCCATCACCGGACGTTCGCCGACGCTCTGGCGATAGTCGGCGATCAGGTCGATCAGTTGGTGGCCGTACTGGCGAAATTGTTCTGGGGTCACGCGGCGCTCTCCTGTGGGTTGTCCGCTGCCTTGGCCGAGCCTGCCGCGGAGCAAGCCCGCTCCCACGTAGCCCCCGGCACAGGCAACACGATGCCTCGCAGTCTAGGCCGCTATCCCCTGTTGAATAACCCCGCTTCGTGCATACCTGCTATGGCAAAGACGCATGCCCGCCCTGCACGCCGAACTGCGACTGGCGCCACAGCTCGAACACCCGGTTGCGCAGCCAGCGGTGCTCGGCCGAAGCCTGCAGGCGCTGGTGCCAGACCACCCAGTAGCGCTGGGTGTGCTCGACGAAACCCAGTGGCCGCCAGGCCAGGCCGTGCAACCGTGCCAACTGGCGGGCGATGTGCTCGGGCACGGTGGCCAGCGCCTGACCATTGCCGATCACCTGGACCATGGCGCTGAAGAACGGCACCTCCAGGCTGATCCGCCGCTGCAGCCCCTGGGCGCGCAGGTGGCGGTCGATGAAGCTGTCCTTGTCGCCGCCGCCGGATACCCGGACATGCTGGTAGGCCAGGTAGTCGCCCTGCTCCAGCGCCGCCAACGCCGCCAGCGGGTGGTCATGGCGCATCAGGCACACCGCGCGGTCCTCGCCGAGCAGGCGACCGTGCAGGTTGGCTGGCGACTCGTCGAACAGCGTGGTGGCCAGGTCGATCTCGCCGCTGGCGAGCAAGGCATATTGTCCGGCCTGCCAGGTGCGGTACTCCAGCGACACACCCGGCGCCTCGCGTGCCAGCGCCGCCACCAGCAGCGGCAGCATGTGCTCGGCGACATAGTCCGAGGCCGCCAGGCAGAAGCGCCGCTCGCAGCGGGCCGGGTCGAACGCCGCGGGCTGGCGCAGCGCCTGGAGCTCGTCGAGCACCTGGCGCAGCGGCTCGACCAGCGTCTCGGCATGCTCGCTGAGCACATAGCCGCGGCCCTGGCGGATCAGCAACGGATCGTCGAAGGCGTCGCGCAGGCTGGCCAGTTGGCGGCTCAGGGCCGGCTGGCTGCAACCCAGGCGTTCGGCGGCATGGCTGAGGTTCTTCAACTGCAGCAGGCAGTCGAGGGTACGCAAGTGGGCGAGACTGAGGGCAGCGAAGGCAGGATGCATGGCGCAGGTCCACAAATGAGCGCGGGACAGGCCGCTCCCACGGCATGCGTGGAAGCGGGCCTGCCCCGCGCTGGCGTCACTCGGATCAGTCGGTCAGGCCGACATAGACGTTCTGTACGTCTTCGTTCTCGTCGATCGCCTCGAGGAACGCCTCGACCTCGGCCAGGGCCTCGGCGCTCAGGCTGGCGGCGCTTACCGGGTTCTTCGGGGTGTAGCCGATCTTCGCCGAGGTGACGGTGAAGCCATGCTCCGGCAGGGCCTTCTGCACCGCGTCCAGATCGGTGGTGTCGGTGATGAACAGGGTCGAACCCTCTTCCTCACCGTCCTCGAAGTCCTGGGCACCGGCTTCGATGGCCGCCATTTCCGGATCGGCATCACCTTCCGGGGTGGCCTCGATCAGGCCGACATGGTTGAAGTCCCAGGCAACCGAACCACTGGCGCCCAGCTGGCCCTTGCGGAACAGCACGCGGACCTGCGCCACGGTGCGGTTGATGTTGTCGGTCAGGCACTCGACGATCAGCGGCACCTGGTGCGGAGCGAAGCCTTCGTAGCTGACGGCATGGTACTGCACGGCCTCGCCGTCCAGGCCCGCGCCTTTCTTGATCGCACGCTCCAGGGTCTCACGGGTCATCGAGGCTTTCTTGGCCTGGACGATGGCCAGGCGCAGGCGCGGGTTCATGTCCGGGTCGGCGCCCGACTTGGCAGCGATCTGGATCTCCTTGGCCAGCTTGCCCATGATCTTGCCTTTGGCGTTGGCCGCCGTTTCTCTATGCTTGGCTTTCCACTGTGCGCCCATATCGACTCTCTTTGTTTCAGCGGCCGGTTCAGGAAGCGACCGGCCAAAAAGTGGGGAGAGTTTATACGCCCTTGCTGCCCGGTTCGACAAGAAATCGCATCACTGCGCAAGCGTGCCGGCGAAACCGGCAACGCACTGGTTGGCACCGGCGAACCCGACAGCCTCAGCCCTTGTCGGCCTTGCCTGCCGCCGCCGCGAACTTCGCCAGCCGCACATCCAGCCGCCGCGGCCGCACACCACGGTCTTCGGCCCGCTCCTTGCGGCGGATGGCGTTGCGCACCATCAGCGACCCCAGGTAACGGATCGGTTCCGGCGGAAACTGCCCCAACGGTCCCTTGACCAGTGGCGAGCGGGTCCAGGGATTGTCCAGCCCCAGTGCCAGCGACGAGAGGATCTGCCCGCCCATGTGACACGGCCCCACCCCGCTGCCCGAATAGCCAAAGCCATAGAACACATTGCCCTGCCCATCGAGCCGGCCGAAGAACGGCAAGCCTGTCACCGAACGGTCCGATGGCCCGTTCCAGCTCGCCGCCAATGGCACCTCGGCCAGTGCCGGGAAAAACTCGGCAAGGCTGTCGCGCAGCAGCGGCCGGTACGGCGACGGCTGGTCGAACACTGGCAGCATGCGCCCGCCATAGGCGAAGGTATTACCGCCCTTGCCGAGCATCAGCCGGCCATCGGAGGTGTTGTGGTAGTAATGCACGAAGATCCGCGAATCGAGCACGCTGACACCGCTGTCCAGGCCTATCTGGCGCAACAGCTCCGGGCACGGCTCGGTGATGACCATGTCGCTGGAGACGATCGCCACGCTGCGCTCGAACTGCGGGAAGGCACGTGCCATCCAGGCATTGAGCCCAAGCACCACGCGGTCGGCGCGAATGCTCCCGGTGCGGGTGCGCAGCGTTGCCGGCGCGCCATGCGTCAGCCCGGTCATCGCCGTGCCCTCGTGAATGCGTACCCCGCGCTGCAGCGCCACCCGCCGCAAACCGCGCACCAGGCGGCCCGGCTGCACCGTGGCGGCGGCTGGCGAGTACCAGCCTTCCAGGTGGAGTTCGGAGCCGGCCAGGCGCTGCAACTGCTCGAGGGGCAAGCGCTGGAAGGAATTGATGCCCTGGCGCTCCAGCGCCGCGATCACCGCGTCGGTGCCTCCCAGTTGGGCCTGGTTGGTGGCGGTGTACAACGTACCGTCCATGCGGTAGTCGCAGCGAATGCCGTTGGCCGCGCAGAAGCTGCCGATGGCGGCGATGCTGCGCTCGGATTCGCGCACCAGTCTCACCGCCTCCTGCACGCCGAACAGACGCTCCAGGGTGAAGTACTTGGCCGACCAGGACAGCGCGCAGCCGCCATTGCGCCCGCTGGCCCCGGCACCGCAGATGTCGGCCTCGATCAGCAGCACGTCCAGCTGCGGCGCTTGCTCCTTGAGCATCAGCGCGGTCCACAGGCCGGTGTAGCCGCCACCGACGATGCACACATCGCAGCGCGCGTCGCCCACCAGCGGCGGGCATGCGGCCTGCTCTTCCTGGTCCAGGGCCTGTTGCAGCCAGAACGGTCTCATCGCTTCGCTTTCCTTCAGGTACGCAATGGCTTGATTGCCATGCTGGTATTGGGGGCCACGTCGTTGGCCTGGGGCACGCTCGCCGGGCGGCTGTTCCAGTGCGGCAGCAGCACCAAGGCGGCGAACAGCGCGGTGCCGGCAAAGATGAGGAACACCGTGACACTGTCGAAGTAGCCCGGCAGCAAGCCACCGAGCACCGCGCCCACCGAGCCGCAGCCATTGACGAAGCCGGCGGCGGTGGCGCCGGCCTTGGCGGTGCCGAAGTCGATGGCGGCGGCGCCGCTGATCATCGAGTCCGGGCCGTAGAGCGTCAGGCCCATGACGAACAGCAGGGCCACCACCAGCATCACGCTGCCGCTGTGCATCGCCGCCATGAACCCGGCCAGGGTGAGGGTCAGCAGCAGCAGGCTGATGACACAGGCCGGCATGCGCCGGGCGCCGAACAGCTTGTCCGAGGCCAGGCCGATGATGATCGGGCCCAGCAGCCCGGCCAGTTCGAAGGCAGTGGGAATGATCGCCGCCCCCACCTTGCCCACCGACGGCATCTGCTCGAAGACGATCACCGGCCCCCACAGCAGGATGGCGTAGCGCGCCGGCTTGAGCATGAAGTAGGCCAGGCCCAGGGTGAGCACCGTACGGTTGCGCAGGATCTCGCGCAGCGGTGCCCAGACACTGCACAGGTGGCCGCCCGGCGCCATGCTCTCTGGCTCCGGCTCCACCGCAGGCAGGCCGACGTCCTCGGGCTTGTTGCGCTGAAAGATGAAGAACAGCAGCGCCACCCCGGCCACCACCGCGGCACTGGAGAAGAATGCCGCGTGCCAGGTGCCGACCAGGGTATAGGCCCACCAGCCGGCGAATGGCGAGGCGACCAGGCCGCCGAAGGCGTAGCACGAGCTCCACAGCCCCAGCACGCGGCCACGCTGCGCGGCGGGGAAGAAGCTGCCGATGTTCTTGCACAGTCCCGCCCAGCCGGTGGACTGAGCCAGGCCCTGGACCAGCATGCAGGTGGCGAAGATCGGGAAGGTCGCGTAGCTGCCCATCACCACCGCCGCCGCTGCCGAGATCAGCAGCCCGCCGAGCACCACCACGCGCGGGCCGAAGCGATCGGCCAGCATGCCCCAGGTGAACTGGCCCACGGCATAGGCGGCCAGGTAGATACCGTCGAGGTTGGCCATGGCGGCCTTGTCGAGCATGAACGTCGGGTCTTCGCCGATGCCGAGCTTGGCGACCGAGAAAGCCTTGCGGGTGAAGTAGAAGGCCGCGTAGGCCAGCCAGGTGATGGCGAAGATCTGCATGCGCCAACGCTTGATGGCGCCCAGGGATTGATTCATTTGACTCTGACCTCTTGCTCGAGTGTGCCGGCTGAATGTGAAAAAACGCCTGTCTTGTTGTTGTGTTGCGCACTGCATGACGGAGGGACGTCATCTGGTCAGATGGCGACGGCGATCGGGCGTGACCGCGGCGCTGCCATGGCCGACATGGCGCTGCTTGTGGCAGCGACGTCGGGTTGAAACACATGGAAACAGCTGCTGACTGATAAATAAAATCGATTTATCGTATTTCACACATAAGCCCAGCTTTTCACCGGAGTGCACATGTCGGTCTCCCACGCTCAACTCAAGGCATTCCATGCCGTCGCCGAGCAAGGCAGCTTCACCCGCGCGGCGCAAAAGCTGTTTCTCACCCAGCCGGCGGTGTCCGACCAGGTGCGCAAGCTCGAGGAGCGCTTCGGGGTGCTGCTGTTCCATCGCAACAAGCGTTCGGTGCAACTGACCGACCTTGGCGAGCGGCTGCTGGGGGTGACTCAGCGCCTGTTCGCCTGCGAAGCCGAGGCGCTCGAACTGCTGCAGGACTCCCGCGCCCTGCACACCGGCAGCCTGACGCTGGCGGTGGACGCCCCCGTGCACGTGCTGCCGCAGGTCGCGCGGTTCTGCCAGCGCTACCCGGGAATCCAGGTGAAGATCGAGACCGGCAACACCGACGAGTCGCTGGCGCGACTGTTCAGCTACCAGGCCGACCTGGCCCTGCTCGGGCGCGATGTCGACGATGAACGGCTGTATTGCGTACCGATGCGCCGTGACCCGATGGTGGCCTTCGTCGCCCACCAGCACCCGTGGGCCAGCCGTGGCTCGATCAGCCTTGCCGACCTGGACGACACACCGTTGGTGCTGCGCGAGCCAGGGTCGGTGACACGACAGACGCTGGAGGAAGAGATGCAGCGAGCGGGCTTGCGCATCCGCCCGGCGATTCAGGTGGAAGGCCGGGAGGCCGCGCGGGAAGCGGTGGTAGTCGGGATCGGGGTCGGCGTGGTGTCGGCGGCGGAATTCGGCGCCGATGCGCGGGTCTGTGCGTTGCCGATCGTGGATTGCCAGCGGCATCTGACCGAAACACTGGTGTGCCTGAGGGAACAACGCACGCGTCGGGTGGTGGAGACCTTCCTGGAAATGGTGCTGGCCGATACCTGAAAGCGGCTCCGCCCCTTGCCCCATACAGGTCGCTGCGGCACTGCTGGTTGACCTGGGCGGCGTGTTCTAAGCCCTGCCCTGGGTGAAAAGCCTGGATACTCGGTGATGCTGCGTTGAAAACAGCCTCGGAATGCTCATTCACAAGCCGTAAAGTCGGGCGCGCGCCCCGGCCGTTCCTCGGCTGTTTTCGCCTTGCCTGACCTTCGTCTCAAGACGTTTCACACAGCCCCTAGCGCGTGGCCACCACGAACAATCGGGGAAACGGCAGCAGCACCTTGCCATCGCAGGCCACAGGATAGTCACGCTGCATCGCCTGCCGGTACAACTGCAGGAAGTCCGCCTGTTCCCGGGTATCCAGCCGCGCCAGGTACGGCCGCAAGGCCGAGCCCTTGAACCATTCCACCACCGCCTCGGCGCCGCCTTCGAGCGGATGATGGTACGTGGTTCGCCACACATCCACCCGCGCGCACAACGGGCTCAGCAAATCGTAGTAGAACGCCGCATTGTGCCGGGCAGGCAGGCTGAAATCGGCGAACTTGTCGGCCCATGGCCCGCGACTGGCGATATCGCGCAACTGGCGATGGGCCGGCTCGTCGAGGTTGTCCGGGGTCTGCACCGCAAGGCTGGCGCCCTCGCTGAGCTGGCGCACCAGGTGCGGATAAAGCTGGCCATGGTCGGGCAGCCATTGCAGCGAGGCATTGGCGAGGATCAGATCTTGCGGCTCCTTGGCACACCAGCCGGCGATATCGGCAATCTCGCATTGCACCCGTGGAATGCTCAGGCGTGGCCGCTGGCGAGCCTTGTCGATCATGTCGGGGTCGCTGTCCAGGGCATTGACCTGGGCGTCGGGGTGGCGTTGCAGCAACACCTCGGTGGAGTTGCCCGGGCCGCAGCCCAGGTCGGTGGCATGGCGTACCGGGCGCGGCGGCACGGCGGCGAGCAGGTCGCGCACCGCGCGGGTGCGCTCGTCTTCGAACAGCGAGTACTGAGTGGCGGACCAGGCCATGGATGTCTCCTTCTATGGACGATGCTGCAAGCATATGCCATCGCGCAGCTTGCCCGCCTCTCGAACCGACTAGGCTTGGAGCATCGCATCGCATAGGCACGCACATGAAGTCCACCCTCCCCTTGCTGCTCCTGGCCCTGGTCGGCGCCGCGGCCCTGCTCGGCTCACCCTGGATGAACGAGGGTTTCGAACTGGCCGACCTCAGTACCGGCACCCGCCAGCAACTGTTCCACGACCTGCCCGATGGCAGCCACCTGGTGCTGGAGGCCAACAGTGCCGTGGATGTCGAGTATGACGCCCGGCAACGGCGGCTGAAGCTGCTCGAAGGCCGGCTTTCGGTCCAGGTCGCCGATGACGATCCCCGCCCGTTCCTGCTGGCCACCGAGCACGGCATCCTCACCACCCGTGACGCCCGCTTCTCGGTCTCGCGACGCGCCGATCACTCCCAGGTTCGCCTGCAGGCCGGCAGCGCCGAGCTGGAAAGCGCCAGCCTGCGCCTGCCGTTGGCGGCCGGGCAGTCGGCGCTGTTCGACCACGCCGGCCCGACGCTGCGCCAGCCCTGAACGAAAACGGCCGGATCCCACAGGGGATCCGGCCGTAGCGCACGGCAAACGACGCTTAGTGACGCTTGCCGGTGCGGATCTGGTGCACCACGCCCATGGCCACCACGATCGCCGCGGCGATACCGGTGGAGATCACCAGGATCTGGTAGTCAGGCATGAAGGCCATGGTCACCAGCGCGGCGACGATGAAGACGATCACCAGGTAGGTCAGCCAGGGGAACAGCCACATCTTCAGGCGCACTTCCTTGCCCTCGGCAACCAGCTTGCGACGCATGCGCAGTTGCGAGAAGGCGATCACCAGGTACACCAGCAGGGCGATCATGCCGGTGGTGTTCATCAGGGTTTCCAGCACATCCTTCGGACGCAGGGTCTCGCTGAAGTTGATCAGCGCACAGAACACCGCCACCAGGCAGGAACCGATGATCGCATTGACCGGCACGCCGGTGCCGGTACGGGTGAACTTGAACAGGCGCGGCGCATCGCCACGCTGGGCCAGCGAGAACAGCATGCGCGAAGCGGTGTAGTGGCCGGAGATCAGGCAACTGCTCACCGAGGTCAGCACCACGAAGTTCATCAGCAGTTCGGCATACGGCACGCCCAGCAGTTCCAGGGTGCGGCGATAGGCGCCGTAGCCAGAGACACCGAGCATCGGGTCGTTCCACGGCACCAGGCAGACGATCAGGAAGATCGAGCCGACGTAGAACAGGCACACGCGCCAGACCACCGAGTTGGTGGCCTTGACGATCTGGGTGGCCGGGTCCTTGGCTTCGGAGGCGGCGATGGTGACGATCTCGGCGCCGAGGAAAGCGAACATCACCCCGAGCAGCGCGCCGATCACCGTGGTGATGCCGTTGGGCATGAAGCCTTCGGCGGTCAGGTGGCTGATACCGCGCACCTCGCCGAACTGCCAGACGTTCATCACCGCCGCGGTGCACACCACCAGGAAGCAGACGATCGCCACCACCTTGATCAGGGCGAACCAGAACTCGAACTCGCCGTAGTGCTTGACGTTGAAGAAGTTGACGGTGATCAGCAGCAGCGTGGTGGCCAGCACGAACACGTTGACGCTGACGTCAGGGAAGAAGCCATGCAGGATCTTGCCGGCGACATAGGCTTCCCAGGCCATCAGAATCACCCAGTACCACCAGTACAGCCAGCCGATGGTGAAACCAGCCCAGCGGCCGATGGCGCGGTCGGCGTAGGTGGAGAACGAACCGGTGTCCGGCGACGAAGTCGCCATCTCGCCGAGCATGCGCATGATCAGCACCACCAGGATGCCGCCGGCCAGGTAGGCCAGCACGGCGGCCGGACCGGCACTGTGGATGACGCTGCCGGAGCCGACGAACAGCGCGCCGCCGATCACCCCGGCAATCGACATCATCGTCAGGTGGCGCGACTTCAGCGAGGCACTGAGCTTGCTCTCGTGCCCGTCTTTCGCGGTGGTGGATGTGGATGTTGCGTCCATCAGTTATTTACCCCGTGCTTCTTTTTATCCAAGGAAAAACTGTGAAACCCCGATGGTTATCGGTCTCACCTGTACATCAGTACTCATGCGGGCAGGGAGGTGTGCGCAAGCACACGCAGGCCATCCGTGGCGGCCTGCTTACGCGTCCAGAGGCTGTCCTCTGGACGAACTGAACCATGCTGGGGACGGACGACAGGTGTCCGGCCTCGGGAAAAGAGGGTGCGAGGCGAGGCTCGACGGCAAAGCAGCGATGTTGTGATTATTCATGACGCTGATACGTGCTGTGTTGGAGATATCTGACACGTAATGTAAAAATGTCGCACACTTTGAGCCATGCACAGCTGCAGGAATTACGCACTGCACTGTACAGGCCTGCGATGCAATACACCTGCGACACCCTGCCGGCGACTGGCGCCGCGCGCACCTGAAGGCCCCCGAATGCTCGAACTACATCCGCACTCCCCCACCCCGCTGGTCAACCAGATCATCGACGGGCTGCGCGAGCTGATCGACAACCAGACCCTCAAGCCCGGCGCCAAGGTCCCGTCGATCCGTGCCTTCGCCGCCACCTATTCGGTGAGCACCTTCACCGTGGTCGAAGCCTATGACAGGCTGGTGGCCCAGGGCCTGCTGGTGAGCAAGGGCAATGCGGGCTTCTTCGTCAATCGGGCGGCGAACGAGCTACTGGAAAGCCATAACGTCGAAGTCGATGCCGCCCGCCCGACGTTCAATTCCGAGTGGTACCTGCAGCAGATCTTCGAAATCCGCCAGTTGCCGTACAAACCCGGTTGCGGCTGGTTGCCCAACGACTGGATGTACGAGGACGGCCTGCGCCGCGGCCTGCGCCAGGTGGCCGGCAGCCCGCTGGAGCTGTCCGGCTACGGCGACCCCATGGGCCTGCCCGAACTGCGTGCGCTGACCGCGCAGAACCTGCAACAGGAGCTGTCGATCGTCGCCAACCCGGCGCAACTGATGCTGACCCACGGTGCCAGCCAGGCCCTTGACCTGGCCGTGCGCACGCTGGTCCGCCCCGGCGACGTGGTGCTGGTGGACGACCCCGGCTACCCCAACCTGATGAGCATCCTGCGCACCCAGGGCGCCACCTTGATCGGCGTGCCGCGCACGCCCAACGGCTACGACCTCAATCACCTCGAACAGTTGCTGGCGCACCATCGCCCCACCGCGTTCTTCACCCAGCCGCACCTGCACAGCCCGACCTGTTCGCGCACCCCGCTGGCACAGCTGCACCGCCTGCTGCAACTGGCCAGCCAGCATGGCTTTCGCCTGGTGGAGAACAACCTCTACGCCGACATGATCGCCGACCCGCTGCCCTGCCTGGCCAGCCTCGACCACCTGCAGCAGGTGCTGTATGTGGGCAGCTACTCGAAGAGCATCTCGCCCAACGTGCGGGTCGGCTACCTGCTGGCCAGCCCGGAACTGACCCAGCAGTTGCTGCACCTGAAGATGCGTTCGGGGCTGACCACCTCGCAGGTGATGGAGCGGGTGGTCTACGCGGCGATCATCGACGGCCGCTGGCGCAAGCACCTCAAGCGCCTGCGCCAGCGCCTGGCCGAAGCGCACCAGGAAGTGGGCCGGCACCTGCACCGACTGGGCTTCGAGTTGTTCATCGAATCGGACGAAGGCATGTATATCTGGACCCGCCACCCGGCGATTCCCGACAGCGCAGCGTTGCTGGACGATGCACTGGAGAAAGGCATCATGCTCGGCCCGGGCCAGTTGTTCATGGTCGATGCCAAGGCCACCGGCTGGATGCGCTTCAACGTCGCCTTCAGCACCGACCCGACCCTGTGGGAGATGCTGGAGAAGGTACTGGTCAAGCATGTGCGACGGGCCAGCCTATGACCCTAGGCCGATCGCGCTAGGTCACCCGTACTATTGAGGCATCCGGTGGACGGCCACTAGATTGTCCATGCGCCGTGCAGGAGTGCGGCGCCTCGACAATCAAGGAGACGACAGCATGTTCACCTTCAACACTGCGACAGCATCGGACGCACGAACCGACAGCACCCCTCAAGTCCTTGACGACACCGACCTCGACCTGGTGGCGGGCGGCGGCGTGTTCACCGACATCGGCATGAACTGGGCGAACGACCCGTTCGTTCGCCTCGAGTACGACGGCATCAGCTGGCCGAAAGGCGGCGCCCAGTGGTGGGCGAAATAACCCGCGCCTGAGCGCATCGCCCGGCCTCGTCATACGCTGATGAGGCCGGGCTCTGGTGCCCGCCCTGGGCCCCATCCAGCCTGCCGTCAGCTAGGCACTGGGGCGCGTCGTGGCCTCGCCATCGAGCCTTGAGGAGCCGGCCGCAGGCTCAATCTGGCAGTCGATAACGCTCGGCGAAGTACTGCCGGAAGAACTCCACCGCTACCCGCACCTTGGCCGAGCCGGCCAGGGGCGCGGTATACACCGCCCAGATGTCGGCCGCCTGCTGGTAGTCCGGCAAGACCTGCACCAGCCGCCCGTCCTCGAGGCTGTCGTGCACATCCCACCAGGAGCGCAGCAGGATCCCGCGCCCGTCCAGGCACCACTGGTGTGCCACCTCGCCATGGTTGCTCGACAACGACCCGGTCACCCGCACGCTTTGCTCGCCTTGAGGCCCCTCCAGGTGCCACAGCCCGAAGGGGTGGTCGCGCTCCTTGATCACCAGGCAATCGTGGCTGGCCAGGTCGGCCAGCACGCGCGGCGTGCCCCGCGCAGCCAGGTACCCGGGCGCCGCGCACAGCACCCGACGGTTGCGCGCCAGCGGCTTGGCGATCAGGTGCGGGGCGATCACGTTGCCGACCCGGATATCCAGGTCCACGCCCTCGGCAATCAGGTCCACCAGGCGGTCGTGCACATCCAGGCGGATGTCCAGCCGCGGGTAGCGTGCGGCCAGCTCCGACAACGCCGGCGCGACGAAGCGCCGGCCCAGGCCCAGGCTGCTGGCGATACGCAACTGCCCGGCGGGCTCGCGCTGGCCGGCGTTGAGATCGTCGTCCATGCGCCGCACGGTTTCGAAGATCTGCTGCGCCCACTGGTAGACCCGCTCGCCCTCCTCGCTCACCGTCACCCGCCGGGTGGTGCGGTGCAGCAAGCGCACGCCGAGACTGTCTTCCAGCAGGCGGATGCGCTTGCTGACGAACGCCGCCGACATGCCGCGTTCGTCGGCCACGGCGGCGAAGCTGGCACGGCGAGCTACCTGGAGGAACAGGTTGAGGTCGTCCAGATTCGGCAGATTATTCACGATTCGTGCACCAAGAATTGACCGGAAGACTGATTATCTCCGAATCACAGCCTTATAGCATGGTCCGCACCTGTTCCCTAGACACGAGATGCGCTCCATGACCAAGACCTTCAAAATCGCCGCCATCCCCGGTGACGGCATCGGCAACGAAGTCCTCCCCGAAGGGATCCGCGTGGTCGAGGCTGCCGCGCGCAAGCATGGCCTGAACCTTGAGATCGAATTCTTCGAGTGGGCCAGCTGCGACTATTACCTGGCCCACGGCAAGATGATGCCGGACGACTGGTTCGACCAGCTCAAGAGCTTCGACGCCCTGTACTTCGGCGCCGTCGGCTGGCCGGACAAGGTGCCGGACCACATCTCGCTGTGGGGTTCGCTGCTCAAGTTCCGCCGTGATTTCGACCAGTACGTGAATATCCGCCCGGTGCGCCTGTTCCCCGGTGTGCCCTGCCCGTTGGCGAACAAGCAACCGGGCGACATCGATTTCGTGGTGATCCGCGAGAACACCGAAGGCGAGTACTCCTCGCTGGGCGGACGCATGTTCGAGAACACCGAGAACGAGTTCGTCCTGCAGGAGTCGGTGTTCACCCGTCGCGGCGTCGACCGCATCCTCAAGTACGCCTTCGACGTGGCCCAGACCCGCGAACGCAAGCACGTCACCTCGGCGACCAAGTCCAACGGCATGGCCGTGAGCATGCCCTACTGGGACGAGCGCACCGCCGCCATGGCTGCGCACTACCCCGGGATCAGCTGGGACAAACAGCACATCGACATCCTCTGCGCGCGCTTCGTGCTGCAGCCGGAACGCTTCGATGTGGTGGTGGCCTCCAACCTGTTCGGCGACATTCTCTCCGACCTGGGCCCGGCCTGCGCTGGCACCATCGGCATCGCGCCATCGGCCAACCTCAACCCCGAGCGCAAGTTCCCGTCGCTGTTCGAGCCCGTGCACGGCTCGGCACCGGATATCTACGGCAAGAACATCGCCAACCCGATCGCGATGATCTGGTCCGGCGCGCTGATGCTCGAGTTCCTCGGCAAGGCGGACGAAGACGCGCGCTACCAGGCGGCCCACGACGACATCCTCAAGGCCATCGAGACCGTGATCGCCAACGGCGACACTACTCGTGACATGGGCGGCAGCCGGTCGACCCAGGACGTGGGCAAGGCCATCGCCGAATTGCTCGGCGCCTGACCGTCCCGCCGCCATCGCGGCGCAAGCCTGCTCCCACAGGTCATGGGGCGGGCTTGCAGCGCGATGGCGGCGTCCAATCATGCGGATTGTCCGACGATCCTATTGCCACCCATCCCGATTCGATGCAGAATCCGTAAACCAAAAGATACATGTTACCCAATAGTTAACAGATTCAATCAGCAGAAAGGACCGAACACCCCCGATACGGACTTCCCAACGCCTGACGCCTACTACAAAAAAAATGCTCCAGGAGACAATTGATGTCCCCCAAGAATAAAAAGATCGACGTGTTCCTGATCGCCGTGAGCCTGTTCGCCGTGCTGCTCACCGTGATCGGTCTTGCCGCCTTCCCGGCGCAGGCCGAAAGCCTCGCCAACCAGCTGTTCGAGCTGTCCACCCGCACCTTCGGCACCAGCGTCCAGGTGCTGGTGTTCGGCAGCTCGCTGGCTGTGCTGTACCTGGCCTTCAGCAAGTACGGCAACATCCGCCTGGGGGCCGGCAAGCCCGAATACTCCACCGCCACCTGGGTGTTCATGTTCATCTGCGCCGGCATGGGCTCCTCGACCCTGTACTGGGGCGTGATGGAATGGGCCTACTACTATCAGACCCCCGGCCTGAACATCGCGCCGATGTCGGCCCAGGCCCTGGAGTACAGCGTCAGCTATTCGTTCTTCCACTGGGGCATCAGCGCCTGGTCGATCTACGCCCTGGCCTCGCTGGCCATGGCCTACCACTTCCACGTGCGCAAGAAGAGCGGCCTGAACCTGGCTTCGGTGATCGAAGCGGTGACCGGTTTCAAGGCCACCGGCCCGGTCGGTCGCGCCGTCGACCTGATCTTCCTGCTGACCATGATGGGCGCCTTGACCGTGTCACTGGCCCTCACCGCCTCGACCCTGACCCGCGGCCTCGCGGACCTGGCCGGCACACCCAACACCTTCACCGTGCAACTGCTGGTGATCGGCGCAGTGGCGCTGCTGTTTTCGCTGAGCTCGTACATCGGCATCGACGGCGGCCTGCAGCGCCTGTCGAAGATGGTCTGCGTCGGCGCCCTGGTGTTCGCCGCCATCGTCCTGCTGGTCGGCCCGACCCAGTTCACCCTGAACAACACCGCCAACTCCATCGGGCTGATGCTGCAGCACTACGTGCAGATGAGCCTGTTCACCGATCCGGCCGGCGACGGCGCCTTCACCCGCAACTGGACGGTGTTCTACTGGCTGTGGTGGGTGTCCTATGCCCCGGGCGTGGCGATGTTCGTCGCCCGCGTGTCGCGCGGCCGGCTGATCAAGGAAGTGGTGTTCGCCCTGCTGCTGGGCGGCAGCTTCGGTTGCTGGTTCTTCTTCGGCGCGCTGGAAAGCTACAGCATGCACCAATTCATCAATGGCCAGATCGACGTACCCAAGCTGCTCGGCACCCTGGGCGGCGAGGCGGCGGTGACCGACCTGCTGCTGGCCCTGCCCTGGGGCACGCTATTCCTGGCCGCGTACCTGTTCATCATGGCGGTGTTCTGTGCCTCGCACATGGACGCCGCGGCCTACGCGGTAGCCGCCACCAGCACCCGCAACCTGCGCGAAGGCGAAGACCCGAGCCCGACCTTGCGCCTGTTCTGGTGCGTGGTGCTGACCCTGGTGCCGCTGGCCATGTTGTTCGCCAAGGCCTCGTTGTCGACCATGAAGACCGCCGTGGTGCTCACCGCGATCCCGTTCATGGTGATCCTGCTGGTGAAGATCTACGGCTTCTTCAAATGGCTGTCGGCCGATTATGGCCAGGTACCGGCGTACCGCATCGAGGAAGAAGCCGCGCGCCTGGCCGGAGAAGAGCCGCAGCAACAGACGCCACGCAGCGCTGCCGCAGTGCACTGACCCTGTTAGGAGCGGCCTTGTGTCGCGAAAGGGCTGCGTGGCAGCCCCGGCGCCCCTTTCGCGACACAAGGCCGCTCCTACAGAAACCGACAGCGATAGAAAAAATTTTGCCTGATTTGTTAACCAACAGATACGCGTCAACCAATAAGAACAGAGATAGAGCCATGAACGATTTCAAACGCCTGCCCGCCGACTTCTGCGCCAACCCCGAGGTGGCCTTCACCCTGCCGGCCAAGTTCTACACCCAGGCCGCCGTGTTCGAACACGAGAAGGAAGCCATCTTCGCCCGTAGCTGGATCTGCGTCGGCCACCGCAGCGAGGTCGCCGAGAAGAACGCCTACATCACCCGCCAGGTGATCGGCGAAAGCATCATCGTCGTGCGCGGGCGCGACGATGTGCTGCGCGCGTTCTACAACGTCTGCCCGCACCGCGGCCACCAGTTGCTCGAAGGCAGCGGCAAGGCCAAGAACGTGATCACCTGCCCGTACCACGCCTGGACCTTCAAGCTCGACGGCGAGCTGGCTCATGCGCGCAACTGCGAGAACGTCGCCAGCTTCGACAAGGACAACTCCACCTTGGTGCAGCTGCGCGTCGAGGAATACGCCGGCTTCATCTTCATCAACATGGACAACGACGCCGCCCCGGTCGAAGACCAGTTGCCCGGCCTGCAGAAACGCATGCGCGAAGCCTGCGCGGTGATCGACGACCTGCAGTTGGCCGCACGTTTCGTCAGCGACACCCCGGCCAACTGGAAGTCGATCGTCGACAACTACCTGGAGTGCTACCACTGCGCCCCGGCCCACCCCGGCTTCTCCGACTCGGTGGACGTCGGCCAGTACAACCACAGCCTGCACGGCAACTGGACCCTGCAATACGGCCTGGCCAAACCCTCGGAGCAGTCGTTCAAGTTCGACGAATCAGTGAAGGACCCATCCTTCGCCGGCTTCTGGGCCTGGCCTTGCACCATGTTCAACGTACCGCCTGGGGCCAACTTCATGACCGTGATCTACGAGTTCCCGGTCGACGCCGAAACCACCCTGCAGCACTACGACATCTATTTCCTGAACAAGGACATCAGCGAGGAACAGCAGAAGCTGATCGACTGGTACCGCGAAGTGTTCCGCCCCGAGGACCTGCGCCTGGTGGAGAGCGTGCAGAAAGGCCTGAAGTCCCGCGGCTACCGTGGCCAGGGCCGGATCATGGTCGACGCGCAGCGCAGCGGCGTCAGCGAGCACGGCATCGCCCACTTCCATAACCTGATCGCCGTCGCCCACCTGGACGACTGAGCCCCACCCTTCGTTGTCCGCCCCGGGCCAGGGCCTGGCCTGGGGCTTCGCTGTCGAGGTAAGCCATGGCCAAGCAATACGAAATGTTCAAGGTGCGGGTGACTGGCGTGGAACAGGCCACGCCACAGATCAAGCGCTTCACCCTGGCCCGCGCCGACGGCGCCGCCCTGCCCCCGTTCGGTGGTGGCAGCCATGTCATCGTGCAGATGCAATCGGCCTGCGGTGGCCAGTTCAGCAACGCCTACTCGCTGATGAGCGATCCGCGCCAGCTGTCCAGCTACCAGATCGGCGTGCGCCTTGAGGAACAGTCCAAGGGCGGCTCGGCGTTCATGCACCAGCAGGTCGAGGTCGGCACCGAGCTGACCATCTCCACCCCCAACAACCTGTTCGCCCTCGATCCTGCGGCAGGTCGCCATGTGCTGATCGCCGGTGGCATCGGCATCACCCCGTTCCTGGCGCAACTGCACGAACTCGAAGGCGGCGCCACCCCCTACGAGCTGCACTACGCCTTCCGTGCTCCGGAGCATGGCGCCTTCCAGGGTGACCTGGAGAACGGCCCGCATGCCGGCAACATCCGTTTCTACATCGACAGCCTGGGGCGCAAGCTCGACCTCGGCGCGCTGTGCGCCAGCCTGGCCGACGACGCCCACTTGTACGTCTGCGGGCCCAAGCCATTGATCGACGCAGTAATCGCCAGCGCCGCCGCTGCCGGCATCGCCGAGTCCCGCGTGCACTGGGAGCAGTTCGCCGCCGCCGCGCCGGCCAGCGGGTCGGCCTTTACCGTGGTGCTGGCCCGCTCCGGTACCGAGCTCGAGGTCGAGGAAGGCATGACCATCCTCCAGGCCATCGAAAAGTCCAAGGCCGCCAAGGTCGAGTGCCTGTGCCGGGAAGGCGTGTGTGGTACCTGCGAGACCGCGATCCTCGAAGGCGAGGCCGAACATTTCGACCAGTACCTGAGCGATGAGGAGAAAGCAGCGCAGCAAAGCATGATGCTGTGCGTGTCGCGCGCCCGCTCGGCGCGGCTGGTGCTGGATCTCTGAACCTGAACAACCGACAGCGGCCATGCCGCTGTTCCCCAGCGCTTGCCACCTGCCCCCGGCCGCTCCCCCTGCCCGCTGCGGTCGTGGCGCGGCGCAATCATGCGCCGCAACTGCCTGCAAAAACATTCCCACCCGGCGGTCGATGCTCTACCATGCCCGCGCCGGTTTCCATTCGGAACCAGGCTTTGCACGGAAAGTGCCTACGCGACTTTTCGTACAGAGCCCAACAGGGAATCCCAGGCGCGTCTTGTCCGCGCCAAACGGAACTGCCCCCGCAACTGTAGGTGCCGAGCCCACGCCATCGATGCCACTGGATCAAGCGATCCGGGAAGGCTGGCGCAGGGCCAGGACGCACCAGTCAGGAGACCTGCCGGCAATGCATTCACCAACCGGCGGGGTGTCCGGGATGGTCATCCGCCGCTTGCCTCACGTCCTTTGGCCAGCCTTCGGCGATGCCTGTCCGTGCTCATTGCCGCACACCGTTCGACAGGAGCTCGCCTGACCATGCTGCCCCGCTTCGCCACCCTGCTCGCCGGCCTTTCTCTGGCCGGCCTAGCCCAGGCCGCCGCGACCCACTACCCGCTGAGCGTCGACAATTGCGGGGTGCCGCAGACCTTCGCCCAGCCCCCCGCGCGCGCGGTGGCGATCGGCCAGGCCGGCAGCGAGATCCTCTACGCCCTCGACCTCGGCGACAGGCTGGTCGGCACTTCGCTGTGGTTCAACAACGTGCTGCCTGAGTTCAAGGCACAGAACGACAGGATCGAGCGCCTGGCCGACAACGAGCCGAGCTTCGAGGCGGTCTTGGGCAAGCGTCCGCAACTGGTGGTGGCACAGTTCGAATGGGCGGTCGGCGCCCAGGGCGTGGTCGCCACCCGTGAACAGTTCGCCGAGCTGGATATCCCCACCTACCTGCTGCCCTCGGACTGCGAAGGCAAGGACAACCTGGTCGGCGCCGACGGCACCCGCCTGCAGACATTCAAGGTGGCAAGCCTCTACAAGAGCATCAGCCAACTGGCCGAGATCTTCGACGTGCAGGAGCGCGGCGCGGCACTGAACGCGGCACTCCAGGGCAGCCTGCTGCATGCGCGACAGCAGTTGGCGGACAAGGACCTGACGCACACCAGCGCCCTGTTCTGGTTCTCCAGCGCCGACCTGGCCCTCGACCCCTACGTTGCCGGCCGCCAGGGCGTAGCCGACTTCATGCTGCAGACCCTCGGCGTGCGCAATGTGGTCGAGTCCAGCGAGGAGTGGCCGACCGTCGGCTGGGAAACCCTGGCCAGGGCCAACCCGACCTGGCTGATCGTCGCCCGCATGGACCGTCGCCGCTACCCTGCCGACGACTACCGGAAGAAACTCGAGTTCCTGCGCAGCGACCCGGTGACCCGCAACATGGACGCGGTGAAGCAAGGCCGGATCATCGTCCTCGATGCCGATGCCATGCAGGCTGGCATCCGCCTGTTCCGCGGACTGGAAGTGCTGTCCACGGCGTTCGCCAGCGGTAAAGCGCCACAGCCATGAGCCGTCCGTTGCTGCTTGTCGCCCTCGCCCTGCTTGCCCTGTGCCTGGCCCTGCTCGCCGGTATCGCCATCGGCGAGACCCGGTTGAGCGTTGAGGTGATCTGGCAGGTGCTGGCCAACCACCTGTGGCAGGCCGGCTACTCGCCAGACCCGATCGACGCCGGCATCGTCTGGAACTACCGCCTGCCACGCACCCTGGTGGCCGCTGCCTGCGGCGCCGGGCTGGCCATGTGCGGGGTGATCCTGCAGGCGCTGCTGCGCAACCCGCTGGCCGACCCCTACCTGCTGGGCCTCTCCGCTGGCGCCTCGACCGGCGCCGTGGCGGTCGGCCTGCTCGGCCTCGGTGGCGCGACACTGACACTGTCCGGCGGCGCCTTCACCGGCGCGCTGGCGGCGTTCGCCTTGGTGCTGGCCCTGTCACGGGCCAGCGGCAGCAGCCCGCACAACGCCCAGGTGATCCTGGCTGGCATCGCAGGCTCGCAGCTGTTCAACGCCCTCACCGCCTTCCTGATCACCAAGTCGGCCACTGCCGAGCAGGCGCGCGGCATCCTGTTCTGGTTGCTGGGCAACCTCAGCGGCGTACGTTGGCCATCGGTGTGGCTGGCCGTGCCAACGGCCCTGTTCGGCCTGGTCGTGTGCCTGTGGTACCGTCGTGCCCTGGATGCCTTCACCTTCGGCGCCGACTCGGCCGCCTCACTCGGCGTGCCAGTGCGCCGCACCCAGCTGCTGCTGATCAGTTGCGCGGCGCTGGTGACCGCGGTGATGGTGTCGATCGTCGGCGCCATCGGCTTCGTCGGGCTGGTGATTCCCCATGCCCTGCGCCTGCTCCTGGGCCCCGGCCACAATCGCCTGCTGCCGGCCAGTGCATTGGGCGGCGCGCTGTTCCTGATCGTCGCCGATATCCTGTCGCGCACGTTGATCGCCGGTCAGGTGATTCCGGTGGGGGTGGTCACCGCCTTGATCGGCGCGCCGCTGTTCGCGCTGATCCTGATCAGCCGCCGAGGGCACCCATGAGCCCCGCTGCCATCGCCCCCCTGGCCTGCCACGACCTCGGCCTGCGCCTGGGCAGCCGCGAGGTGTTGCGCGGCATCGATCTGCGCCTCGTGCCTGGCGAGACCCTCGGCATCGTCGGCCCCAATGGTTCAGGCAAGTCCACCCTGCTCAAGTTGTTGGCCGGCCTGCGCAGGCCCGATAGCGGCAGCGTGCACTTGCTCGGCGAAGCCCTGGCGCAACTGCCGCGCCGTCGCATCGCACAATGCCTGGCGCTGGTCGAGCAGCAGGCCGACACCCTCGACGCCATCCGCGTGTACGACGCCGTCGCCCTCGGTCGCACCCCCTGGCTGTCGGCCCTCGCACCGTTCGGCAAGGCCGACCATGCCATCGTCGAGCAAGCCCTGGCCGACGCCGACGCCAGCCACCTGCGTGAACGGGTCTGGCGCGAGCTGTCCGGCGGCGAGCGCCAGCGTGTACACATCGCCCGCGCCCTGGCCCAGCGTCCGCAAGTGCTGCTGCTGGACGAGCCGACCAACCATCTCGACATCCAGCATCAGCTAGCCCTGCTGCGCCAGGTTCAGGCCCTGCCGGTGACCACGCTGGTGGCCCTGCACGACCTCAACCAGGCCCTGACCTGCGACCGCCTGGCAGTGCTCGACCAAGGTCGCCTGGTGGCGCTCGGCACTCCCGAGCAGGTCCTCACCCCACAGCGCCTGCTGAGCACCTTCGGTGTCCACGCCCACTACCTTGCCGACCCCTTCGATGGCGCACGCGTCCTGCGCTTTCGCAGCCCCTGAACCATGCACCGGCCTGGTAAAGTACGAGGCCGTGTTCCCGACAATGATGGATTTCAACTGATGGAAAGAATGTTGCCGTTTCTCGCGGTGGTGGTGGTCTGCACGATCATCGGTACCGTCTGTGAGCATTACGACATCAACCGCTACCTGAAATGGCTGCTGATGGCGCTGCCGGCGATCGTCTGGGTGCGTCTGCGCAACCCTTTCCAGCCCTGAGCGCGCCATGCCACCCAGCCCGGCACGCACGTGACACAGGTGTACCACGTAGTACGATTGCATTCGATGTCCACTGTGTCGTGCCGCCTCGCCAAGTCCTGGCCTTGCATGCAGTACACTCACGCTCTCCCCGTGCCCAAGGCCTTCGCCATGCTCCGCTCGCCCCGATTGCTGCTACCCCTGCTGTTGTGCGTCGCCCTTGCCGCCTGCGACCAGAAACCCTCCCGCGAAGACAAGATCCTCGCCAACCTGCCGCTGCAGGAAGCCTATGAACACAACATCGACCGGATGGCCCAACTGCTGGCCATGACCCACCGCCAGGTCCCCGAGGCCCGGATCAAGGAGGTGCTGCGCCAGCACCTGACCGTCGAGGATCAACGCCAGGACCTGTTCAAGCTGTATAGCGAGGAACACTTCAGCGATGCCGAGTTCGATCTCATCGTCGCCGCCACCCATGACCCGGCCAAGGCCCGCGCCTTCGGCGAGACCGAGCAAGGCAAGCGCCTGAGCGAGAAGCTCACCGGCCTGATGCGTGAAAGCGCCCGCGATCCGAAGGTCCAGGCCCTGGCCAAGCAGCGGATGCAGGAAGTCGAGGACGCGCTGGGCGAACTGGAGGAAAGCGCCCGCTAGCCTACACAACAGACAGTCTTTGCCTACAGGCTGGGTAGGCTGTGGCGAGTATGGTCATCTCCCACCATCCCTCGCTGCGAGCCAGAGATTGTCATACACCAAACGCCGCCTGCGCCTGCGCACGCTCATCCTGGTGCTCTGCACCCTCACCGTCATGCTGATGACGGCGACCAGCTACTATGCCAACAACCGTGTACAGCGCCAGTTGCTGATCTCCAACTCGCTGGAAGCCAATCGCGTCTACGCCGCCAAACTGGCGGCGATCACCGAGACCTTTCTCTCCAATGCACTGAAACAACTGGCCTACAGCACCCAGGTACAAGGTCGGCAGCTCAGTGACGTCGGGGCGCTGCAGGCCGAGACCGAACGCGTCCTGCAGCAGAGCAATGCCTTCAACTCGACCTTCCTGGTCGATGCCCAGGGCCGCATGCTGGCCGTCTCGCCCACGTCGCTGCAGCATCTGGTCGGCACGCTCGTGACGTCCCCAGGCGCCCAGGAGGCGTTGCGCGAGCGCCGCCCGCTGATGTCCACGCCGTTCCTCTCGCCGGCCAACAACCTGATGGTGGTGCTGTCGCAGCCGATCCATGACGCGGCGGGCAACTACCTCGGATTCATGGGCGGCAGCCTCTACTTGCGTGAGCACAATTTCCTGAGCAACCTGCTTGCCGGTCATTACTACCAGGACGGCTCCTACCTCTATGTCGTCGACCGCAACCGTCGCCTCCTCTACCACCCGGATACCCGGCGAATCGGCACACTGATGGACAGCAACACTCTGATCGATCAATTACCCACCCAGGGCAACGGCACACAACGCCTGATCAACAGCCGTGGCGTGGAAGTGCTCGCCGGCTTCGCCACGGTACCGAGCACCGGCTGGGGCGTGGTCGCCCAGCAACCGCTGCGAGCCACCATGGAACCGTTGCAGCACCTGCTCCTCAGCGTGATCTACAGCTCTGCGCCCTTGGCGCTGCTAGGCTTCCTGCTGCTGTGGTGGCTGACGTTGATCATCGTCCGCCCGCTATGGCAACTGGCCGACGGCGCGCACAACCTTGATCGTGTCGAAACCTCCGAACACCTCCATCGAGTCCACGCCTGGTACTTCGAGGTCGCCGAACTCAAGCGGGCCCTGCTGTTCGTCCCGAACCTGCTGCAGGAGCGCGCCGGACGGCTCAACCGCGACACCCAGACCGACCCCCTGACCGGGCTGCTGAATCGCCACGGATTGGCGTTCAACCTGTCACTGCTAAAAGCCGAGGGGCGCGACTTCTGCGCCATCGCGCTGGACGCCGACCACTTCAAGCGAATCAACGATGAGCACGGGCACAAGGTCGGGGATACAGTGCTGCGCCGCCTGGCTGAACTGATGCGGCCGATGTGTCGCGAGGGTGACGTGCTATGCCGCACGGGTGGCGGGGAATTTCTGATGGTATTGCCAGACACAAGCCTCGCCATGGCGGCCGAGGTGGCCGAACGGTTGCGTCGGACAGTCCAGGACACAGTGATCGAGCCAGTGGGCGCGATCACCGTGTCACTGGGTGTTGCGCACTGGGCAGCGCACGTCCAGCAGCCGCCGAACGACGCATTGACTGCCGCAAAACGGGAGCTTCAGCGCGCCAAGCAAGACGGTCGCAACCAGGTGCGCTGCGCCCCTCCGAGCCCCTGAGCAAGCCGCCGCCCCTGCACCCGCCGGGTACAGGGGCGGCGATCCGGATCAGTCGGCCAGGCGCCAGGTAGTCGCACCCTTGCCGTCTTCCAGCACTACGCCCATCGCGGTCAACTGATCGCGGATACGATCGGACTCCGCCCAGTTCTTGTCGGCACGCGCCTGCAAGCGGGCCTGGATCAGGGCCTCGACCTCGGCGGCGTCGACCTTGCCTTCGGCCCCCGCTCGCAGGAAGTCGTCGGCATCGAGCTGCAGCACACCCAGCACATCGCCCAACTCACGCAAGCGACCCGCCAGGCCCGCGGCGGCATCGACATCGCTGTCGCGCAGGCGGTTGATCTCGCGCACCAGGTCGAACAACACGGCGCAGGCTTCGGGCGTGCCAAAGTCGTCGTTCATTGCCGCACTGAAGCGCTCGACGAATGCCTCGCCGCCCTTGGCCTCGACCCGTGGCAACCCACGCAGGGCGTGGTAGAAGCGCTCGAGGGCGCCTTTGGCGTCGCGCAGGCTGTCTTCCGAGTAGTTGATAGCGCTGCGGTAGTGACTGGCCACCAGCAGGTAGCGCACCACTTCCGGATGGTACTTGTCGAGCACGTCGCGGATCGTGAAGAAGTTGTTCAGCGACTTGGACATCTTCTCGCCGTTGATACGGATCATGCCGCAGTGCATCCAGGCGTTGGCGTACGGCTTGCCAGTGGCCGCCTCGCTCTGGGCGATCTCGTTCTCGTGGTGCGGGAACTCGAGGTCGCTGCCGCCACCATGGATGTCGAAGCTCTCGCCCAGGCAGCAGGTCGACATCACCGAGCACTCGATGTGCCAGCCCGGACGGCCCGGGCCCCACGGTGAATCCCAGTACGGTTCGCCCGGCTTGACGCCCTTCCACAGCACGAAATCCAACGGATCCTGCTTGGCTTCATCGACCTCGATGCGGGCACCGATGCGCAGGTCTTCGATCTTCTTGCGCGACAGCTTGCCGTAGCCTGCGAACTTGCCGACGCGGTAGTACACGTCGCCATTGCCCGGGGCATAGGCGTAACCCTTGTCGATCAGGGTCTGGATCATCGCGTGCATGCCGGCGATATGGTCGGTGGCACGGGGCTCCTGGTCAGGCGGCAGGATGTTCAGGCGCCGCTCGTCCTCGTGCATCGCCTCGATCATGCGGGCGGTCAGCGCGTCGAACGACTCGCCGTTCTCGTTGGCCCGGTTGATGATCTTGTCGTCGATGTCGGTGATGTTGCGCACATAGGTCAGCTCATAGCCGCTCTTGCGCAGCCAGCGCGTGACCAGGTCGAAGGCCACCATGCTGCGGCCGTGGCCAAGGTGGCAGTAGTCGTACACGGTCATGCCGCAGACATACATGCGCACCTTGTTGCCATCGAGCGGCTTGAAGGCTTCCTTGGTCTTGCTCAGCGTGTTGTAGATCGAAAGCACGGCGGTTCCTCAGCTGCCCCAGGAGTCACGCAGGGTGACGGTGCGGTTGAACACCGGACGACCCGGCTGGCTGTCCTTCAGGTCGGCGCAGAAGTAGCCTTCGCGCTCGAACTGGAAGCGGTCCTCGGCCTGGGCCTGGGCCAGCGACGGCTCGGCGCGGCAACCGCTCAGCACCTGCAGCGAATCGGGGTTGATGTTGTCGAGGAAGCTGCCGCCGTCTTCGGTCTTTTCCGGGTTGGCGGAGCGGAACAGGCGGTCGTACAGGCGCACTTCGCACTCGACGCTGCCCTCGGCCGGCACCCAGTGGATCACGCCCTTGACCTTGCGACCCTCGGGGTTCTTGCCCAGGGTGTCCGGGTCGTACGAGCAGCGCAGCTCGACGATGTTGCCGTCCGCGTCCTTGATCGCCTCGTCGGCACGGATCACGTAGCTGCCGCGCAGGCGCACCTCGCCGGCCGGTTCCAGGCGCTTGTAGCCCTTGGGCGGCTCTTCCATGAAGTCGTCGCGGTCGATGTACAGTTCGCGGGCGAACGGCAGCACGCGCACGCCCATGTCTTCCTTCGGGTGGCGCGGCAGTTCGAGCTGCTCGACCTGGCCCTCGGGGTAGTTGGTGATGACCACCTTGAGCGGACGCAGCACGCACATGGCACGCGGCGCGGTGCGGTCGAGGTCGTCACGGATGCTGAACTCGAGCATCGACATGTCGACCACGCCGTCGGAACGGTTGGTGCCGACCATCTCGCAGAAGTTGCGGATCGAGGCCGGGGTGTAGCCGCGGCGGCGGTAGCCCGAGAGGGTCGACATGCGTGGGTCGTCCCAGGCCTCGACATGGCCTTCGTCGACCAGCTGCTTGAGCTTGCGCTTGGAGGTGATGGTGTAGTTCAGGTTCAGGCGGCTGAACTCGTACTGACGCGGGTGCGCCGGCACCGGCAGCTTGTCGAGGAACCACTCGTACAGCGGGCGGTGGCTTTCGAACTCCAGGGTGCAGATCGAATGGGTGATGCCTTCGATGGCGTCCGACTGGCCGTGGGTGAAGTCGTAGTTCGGGTAGATGCACCACTTGTCACCGGTCTGGTGGTGGTGGGCATGGCGGATACGGTAGAGGATCGGGTCGCGCAGGTTCATGTTCGGCGAGGCCATGTCGATCTTCGCCCGCAGCACGCGCTCGCCGTCCTTGAACTCGCCGGCGCGCATGCGCGCGAACAGGTCGAGGTTGTCCTCGACGCTGCGCTCGCGGAACGGGCTGTCCTTGCCAGGCTCGGTCAGGCTGCCGCGGTACTCCTTGGCCTGCTCGGGGGTCAGGTCGCAGACATAGGCGTTGCCCGACTTGATCAGGTCCACGGCCCAGTCGTGCAACTGCTCGAAGTAGTCCGAGGCATAACGCACCGGACCTGCCCACTCGAAGCCCAGCCACTTGACGTCACGCTGGATGGAGTCGATGTACTCCTGGTCTTCCTTGGCCGGGTTGGTATCGTCGAAACGCAGGTGACAGACGCCGCCGAATTCCTTGGCCAAGCCGAAGTTGACGCAGATCGACTTGGCGTGGCCGATATGCAGGTAACCGTTGGGCTCCGGCGGGAAACGGGTGACGATGCTGCTGTGCTTGCCCGAGTCCAGGTCGGCCTGGACGATCGGCCGCAGGAAGTTCGCAGGGACGGCGGGGGCGCCTTTGGCAGCGGCGTTGGGCGCGTTGTCGGCAGTGGGCTTGCTCATAGGATCCTTGAATGCACGTGTCCGGCCGGGTAGGCCGATTGAATCAAAGGGCCTATCATAGCCGAAGCAGTCAAGCCGCCGACAGCCGGACGCGGACAAACAGACGCGATTTGTCGCAGCTATTTGTCGCAGCCGTCGGCCGAAACCGGCAGAATGACCGCCGCGCGCCTTGTGGCGCATGCCGTGCCACCCGACGCAGCGTCCGCTGCCCGAGCGCCAGCGCCCCCTATTCCCGATGCCTTGAGAGCGAACTTAAGCATGTCCAAAGTCAAACTGAGCACCAACCACGGCGACATCATCCTGCAACTGGATGCCGAGAAAGCCCCGAAAACCACCGAGAACTTCGTCCAGTACGTCAAGGAAGGCCACTACGACGGCACCGTCTTCCACCGCGTGATCAAGGGCTTCATGATCCAGGGCGGCGGCTTCGAGGCCGGCATGAGCCAGAAGAAGACCCGCGCCAGCATCCAGAACGAAGCCGACAACGGCCTGAAGAACAAGAAGTACAGCATCGCCATGGCCCGCACCATGGAGCCGCACTCCGCCTCGGCGCAGTTCTTCATCAACGCCTCCGACAACGACTTCCTCAACCACAGCGGCAAGAACGTCCAGGGCTGGGGCTACGCGGTGTTCGGTGAAGTGATCGAAGGCCAGGAGATCGTCGACGCCATCGAAAAAGTCGCCACCGGTTCCAAGGCCGGCCACCAGGACGTGCCGAAGGACGACGTGATCATCGAGAAAGCCGAGATCATTGAGTGATCCTGCTGATCTCCGATCTGCACCTGCAAGAAGAACGCCCGGACATCACCCGGGCGTTTCTTGATCTGCTCGACGGCCGCGCCCGCCACGCCAGGGCGCTGTACATCCTTGGCGACTTCTTCGAGGCCTGGATCGGCGACGATGCCATGACCCCGTTCCAGCAGTCGATCTGCCAGGCCCTGCGCCAGCTGAGCGACAGCGGCACGGCGATCTACCTGATGCACGGCAACCGCGACTTCCTCATCGGCCAGGCGTTCTGCGCCGCCGCCGGCTGCACCCTGCTGGATGATCCCTGCGTGGTCGAGCTCGGGGGCGAGCGAGTACTGCTGATGCATGGCGACACCTTGTGCACCCGCGACGTGGCCTACATGAAGCTGCGCCGCTACCTGCGCAATCCGCTGAGCCTGTGGATCCTGCGGCATCTGCCGCTGTCCACGCGCCAGAAGCTGGCACGCAAGCTGCGCAGCGAAAGCAAGTCGCAGACACGCATGAAGAGCACCGAGATCGTCGACGTCACCCCGGACGAAGTCCCCAAGGTGATGGCGGCCCACGCCGTGCGCACCCTGATCCATGGCCATACCCACCGCCCGGCGATCCACAAGCTGGTGGTCGACGGCGAGCCGGCGCGACGCATCGTGCTTGGGGACTGGGATCGCCGCGGCTGGGCGTTGCAGGTAGATGAACAGGGCTTCCAGCTGGCCCCGTTCGAATTCGCCTGAAGCACAAGCCCCTCCTGCAGGAGCCGGCCTCGCAGGTGTTCGCCGGCAAAGCCGGCTCCTGAGAGGATGAGCCGGCTTGTCGGCGAGCTTACTGGGCGCTGACCACCGGCCCCGCATCCCGCTCGCTGATGACAGACCGTCGATACTGCGGATCAGCCTTGATCTGCGCCTCGGTGAACGGTATCGGCAGCAACTGTCCTGCCGCGAAGGCGCGGGTCTGGTCGCCGGCATGCACCGAGCCCTGCTCGCTCGACAACGAGAACGCCAGCAGCCCCTGGGCCTGCGGCCCCTGCTCGGTGAAGCTGACGATCTGCAGGTAGCTCGAACCACTGACCACCAGACGCTTGCCCGGCCCCACCGGCACGCTGACCATCGCGTTGTACACGCCCAGCGCCTGCGGCCCTCCGGGCACCGGCGTACCATCGGCCGCCTGCTGGATCTGCCCCCAGCGCCGATCGGCGCCGATACCTGCCTTGCCCACCTGCTCCAGCGAAGCCAGCGCCGCCTCGCGCAGCAACTTGCGCACCGCCGCCTGCTCCACTGCCAGGCCACGCGGGGTGTGCTGAGGATCCGCCGGATCGAACGCCACGCGCCAGATCTGTGGCTGCTGCGCCAACGCGGTGAAGAGGTTGTCGAAGTGCAGCAGGCCCACGCCACTGTCCAGGTCGGCCTTGCCGTTCCAGGCCTGCAGGCTGGCGCACAGCCCCTTGAGATCGGCCTCGACGCCGGCGCACCACTGCAACAGGTCCGGCAGCAGCAGGCTGGCCAGGTAGACCTCGTCGTCGAACACCATGCGCTGCAGTTCGGCAACACCCAGCTTGCCGTTGCCTTGCAGGCGCTGCAAGGCGAAGCGGCTGCGCATGCCCAGCGGCTGCTCGCTGCGACTCACCAGCGGCGAGAAGCCGCTCAGAGGCTGCGCCGGATTCGCCAGCCAGGCCGAATCATTGGCGCTCTGCACATAGTCGGCCCGCTCCAGGCTGGGCAGCAGGCGCGCCGGGAAGATTCCCGGCTGGGCAGCCTGGGGGTCGGCCTGCCACTGGCAGGCGCTGCGCGAACCATCCAGCACCGTCAGCAACCCCGGAGCCTTGGTGCCAGCGCACTGCTCGAGCAGTGCCTGGTCGACGTAGGGCACCACCGACTGGTTCAGGTACAGGGCCTTGCCAGCGCTGTCCACCGCCAGGGTGTTGACCCAGGGGATCCCCTGCAACTGCCCCACCGAAGCCTTCAACGCCTCCAGGCTGCCTGCGCGATTGATCTGGTACCACTGTTGCAGCACCCGGGTGTTGTCCAGATTGGCGTCACGCAAGCTGTAGGCGGCCTGTTTATCCCAGTCCAGCCGGCCTGGCCATTGCACCACCGGCCCGAACTTCGACACGTATACCGTGCGCTCGACCTCATCCACGTGGCCATCCTTGCCCTTGACCGCCACTTTCACCTGCTGGCGCTCCAGCGGCAGCGACTGGCCGTCATAGAGATAGCGAGTGGCGTCCTGGGGGTCGAGTTGCAGGCGATAGAGGGTGAAATGCTTCGAGGTATCGACCGTGTGGGTCCAGGCCAGGTGCTGGTTGAAGCCGATGTTCACCACCGGCAGGCCGGGCAAGGCCGCGCCCATAACATCCAACTGCCCAGGAATGGTCAATTGCATCTGATAGAAGCGCAGGCCGCCGACCCAGGGAAAATGCGGATTGGCCAGCAACAGGCCGCGCCCATTGACCGAGCGCTCGCGCCCCACCGCCACCGCATTGCTGCCACGCTCCGTGGCGAAACGTGCCTGACGCGCCAAGGCAACGCTGTAGTCCACGGCAGGACGCTGTGCTGCCAGCCGCGGTGGTGTCGCGCCCACGACGGCCTCGACGAACTGGCCTAGGCCCCCTTCGGCGAGCAGTCGGCGAGTCAGCTTGACCAGATCGAGACTGCTGATCGGCCGCACCCACTCCCCTGCCCCGCAGTCGGCCGGCAAGCCCTGCGCGCGGCGCTCGCCCAAGGCCCGGTTGTAGCCACTGGCGTAGCCTTCCAGCAGGTCGCGCACGGCCAGCGGCTGTGCTTGCAAGAAACCGTTCACCGCTGCGGGGTTGTTGAACCAGGTGAAGAACAGGTCGCTGGCCAGGTTGTCGCGCTGCTCGAGCGTCTTGCCGTCGCCGCCGAAATAACGCGAGCGCTCGCCATTGACCGTCAGCACTTCGCCGGCCAGCAGACAGAGGTTGTCTTGGGCGTAGGCATAGCCGATACCGTAGCCCAGACCGCGCTCATCCCTGGCGAGGATATGCGGCACGCCGAAGCTGGTGCGGCGGATCTGCGCTGAAGCTTCGCCACCTGCTTCGCGCGCCTGGGCAGCCAGGCTGCTGGCGGCCAGGACTGCGGCAAGACCGAAGTGGGACAGGGAACGTGGAAGAGAGATCACAGGCACTCCTCGTGCAATCGGGGGTCATCCCGATCAGACGAATGGCCGGATGAAAATTTTACGCCGCCGCAGGGACTGCAACGTCTTCAACTGAAGGCATCAGATTTTTTTCCATTGGGGCTGCAGTTTTGCCGTTCTCATTCGTCTTAAGAAGTGAGGCATTCATGTTTTCAGAACCTGTGCTTTCAATAGCAGCGCCTTCAGCAACCAGGCTTTTGGAACTGTCCACGAAAAGGAGCATTCGCATGCACACTCCCCACACCTCGCTGCCGGCGGGGCGCAACCCAGGCAAGACGCCTGGCGGGCCGGAGGAACGAACCGGCAACGAGCAGATCCGCGAGCTGTTGCGCAGCTATGGCCTGCGCACCAGCCTGATCCGCCTGAAAGTGATCGACGCCCTGCACAACGCCGACCGCAAGGGTCGCAGCATCGGCGTGCGTGGTGTCCACGCGCAGCTGGAACAGCTGGATATCCCACTGTCATTCCTGAGCGTGCGCGAGGTGCTCAAGCGCTTGTGCGCCGAGGGGGTGATCCACCTCGGCAGCGACAAGTGCTACAGCCTCAACCCGCAGGCCCGGGCCGTGCTCGAGCAGCCGGCCACGACACGCTGAACCCATGGCCGGCCCACTGTAGCCGGCCCGTCCGCCTCAAGGCTTGACCTTGCGCCGCAGGATCCCGTTGATCACCACCACGACCACCGCAATGGCGATGGCGATGTACTGGAATGTCTGCTCGCTGATCGTCCCCTGCTTCTGCAGGTAACTTAGGCCGAGCATGATGCCCAGGACCACGAGGATGATCAGGATCGAATATTTCAGGCGCTGCACGTGTGTCATCGAAGGTTCCTTGCAACATCAGGGACATGGGGCTCCCAGCGGAGCCGCCGCCATGATACCTCGCCACATACTCCCACGCTGAAGTTCCTGCCAGCCGACAACTGCTTTCATACTTTTCCTAATGACATTGACCAGCGACTAGCCTGCGGTTGCAGGCTGCCGGTCCATTGGAATGACTTCCCCTTGAGCTTGCCTAGGGATAAGCACCCAAAGTGCCATCATGGAAAATTTTCTCTAGATGTTTTGGGCCCCGCCCCATAAGGGTGAAGGTATTTCCCACGCGCAACACAACTGCCTCCTACAAACATCGAGCGGTAAAGGCTACGGGCTCCGGTCCGGTTCACTCCTAGCGACCTTTTCAGAAGCTGTTCGAGAATCGAGCCAAGCCACCCGACCGGCCGGTCATTCGATGTCCCTTGCGGACAGCGGTAATCCCCCTCGATTTGAAGGAACAACAACGTGAAAATGCCAGACCTGACTGATATCGACGTGACTTCGATGCCTCATTCGCTGCAATCGCTCATCGAGTGCATCGGCCTTGAAAATGCCTACAACCTGACTTGTGCGTTCGGCGGGCGCCCCAAGTACATCCCCAAGCACCGCGCTCGCACCAAGCTGGCCGACGTACTGCCGGCCGAAGCACTGGATGCACTGATTCAACGCTATGCCGGCATGGCGCTGGAAATCCCCAAGGTGGACCACTTCCAGCGTCAGTTGCGCAACCTGCAGATCCAGCGGGAAAGTGCCAACGGGCTGTCGCGTAGCCTGCTGGCCGACAAATACGGACTGAGCCTGCGCCAGATCGGCAATATTCGCCGCCAGGATTGCGAGGTGCGCTGAACACCTTGCAGATCCGCAACAGGAACGCCTGCACGAACGCCGGCCCGTTTATGGAGCCGGCGTTCGCGTGTGTGCAGGAGGGGGGTTAGAAGTCGCGCTTGTAGAAGATGTCCAGCGAACTGGCCAGGCCACTGGCCGCTTCCAGGTAGACCTTCTTGCTCAACTTGTAGCGCAAGGCAATGGTGTTGGCCGGCTCGAAGACGCCGACACCGTAGCGCAGGCTCAGGCGCTCGGTCAGGTTGCCACTGGCAACCACGCTGGTGGTATTGCCCGAGCCCTGGGTGTCGAGCTGGAAGTCCTGGATCCCCAGATTCGATGCCAGGCTGCCGGTGATCCCTGCGCTGCCCGCCAGGCCCAGTCCTAGCGCGGCCTCGGCAAGCATGTTGTTATCCTCGCCGGAACTGCCCAGGGGGCGTCCCAGCACCAGGTAGGACAGCGCCTGCTCCTGGCTCATCGCGGGCTCCGAGAATACCTTGGTGGTAGGTTGCTCGGCGCTGCCGCTCAGACGGATACCGGCAATCACATCGTCGACCTGGCGGATAGCCTCGATATCCAGATACGGCTGGTCGATCGGACCGGCGAACAGCAGTCGCGCCCGGCGGATGGTCAGCTTCTGACCATAGGCCCGGTAGCGGCCATCGGCCAAGCTCAGCTCGCCGCGGGTGTCGAGGTTGTCACCGATGTGCACATGCCCCAGCAGATTGGCCGTCAGGCCAAAGCCCTTGAATGACAGTGTGTCGCTGCCCACCTCGACGTCGATGTCCATGGCCACGGCCATGGGCGGCTTGCCCTGCTCGGTCTGGTGGCCGACGATCACCGTGTCGTCCGAGACCTTGACCGTCGACGGTGGCAGCTCGCGCACGGTGATCTTGCCCTTGGGCACGCGCACCTTGCCGCTGACCGCGAGGCGCTCGTCGACCAGACGGATAGTCAAGTCAGGCGCCACTTCCAGCGCGGCATAGGGCTCCACGCTCACTGGCAGTTGCTGCCCTTGCAGTCGCAGGTCCATTCCCAGCGCCTGCCCCCAGGTCAGGTGCCCGTCCAGGGCTCCGCGCCCGGCTTCACCACTGCGCCAGTCGCCCTTGAGCAGCACCTGTTCGCCGGCTATCTGTGCCTGCAACGACAGCTCGCGCAGGCTCACCGGCAACTCGGCGCCAGCGACTTCACCACCGCTCAGGGCAATGTGTCCATTGACCTGGGGCGCCAGCAGGCTGCCCGACAGCTGCCCGCTGCCATTGAGCTGGCCGGACAGGCGCTCCACCATCGGCAGGAATGGCCGGGCAATCGACAGGTCCAGCCCGGACAGACGGAAATCGCCGCTCAACGGTTTGTTGCGGCCCAACGGATCGAGTCGGGCATTGACGCTCAGCTCGCCCAGGCGTTCACCCCGGAAATCCAGGCGTGTATCGATCCTACGCGGCGCCAGGGTGCTGTCCAGGCGCAACGCCTGGTAGGGGAAGTCGACCCAGCGGCCGTTGTCACGCACGCGCAGGGTGCCGCCACCGGCGTCGACACGGATGTTGCCCTTTGGCCCGCTGGCCGGGATATCCAGGTTGATGTCGGCATTGAGCAGGCCCTGCCAGGCGAAGTCCTTGGGCAACCATTGCGCCAGGCTCTGCAGCGGGAACTGCTTGAGGTGGTAGCGCAGGCGTGGCTCCGGTGCCAGGCGCTGGTCTTCGCCGCACAGGCTGGCCTGGCCGGAACGCCAGCAGTGAGCGCCAAAGTCAAGTTGACCACTGGCCAGGCGCTGCAGGCGTGCCGGAGCCTGCAACTGCCAGTCCTGGCCGCCGGCCTGGATCCGGCCGCTGGCCAGGCGGCCACGCCAGTCGCCCTTGGCCAGGGTGCCGTCCAGCCCCAGGTCGAGCTTGAGCTGCGGCCCTTCCAGGGCCAGGGTCGCGGCCTGCTGGCGAATGTCGCCCTTGCCCTGGACATCGAGGTTGCCGAGGGTGGTGTCGCCCAGGCGAATATTGCCGGCCTTGAGCATCACTACCCCGCGCTGGGCAGCATCCAGCCGAGCGTCCAGGTCCAACCGCTGCACCCGGTTGTCGGCCTGAGCCAATTGCTGCCCTTGCAACACCAGGCTGCCTTGCGGCGCCGCCAAGGTTCCCGCCAGGTCGAGACGCCCCTTGGCCTGCCCTTGCAGTTGTGGCCAGAGCTGGCCCAGGCGCGGCAGATCGAGATCGACCCGCCCGGCCAGGCGCTGCTGCAGGCTCGCGCTGCCATGGATGCGGTTGTCACCCAGTTGTACCGCAAGGCTGCCGAGGGTCCAGTGGTCGCCGGCACCGTCGGCATCGACCTTCAGTTGCGCAGGCTGGCCACGCAGACGCCCCTTCAGGTCAAGTTGCGCCTTGAGACTGAGCTGATCGCTCTTCAATTCGCCCTGGCTGCGCAACGGCCCGGCCAGGGTGCCCGGCAGCTCGGCCAGCCAGTAGGCCGGATCGAGCGCCGACAGCTGCAAGTCGACGTCCCAGGCCAGGGTGTCGGCGAAGCGCAGGGCGACGCTACCCGCCGCCTTGCCCTGCCCCGCCTGCAACGCCAGTTGCGGCAGGCGCACCTGGCCGAGGTCGCCGTCGAATGGGCTGGCCAGGCTGAACGCGCCTGCCGGGCCGTCCAGGTCACCGTTGAAAGCGCCTTTGTAGTGCCCGTCGCGATACTGCACCTGGGCGTTGAGACGCTTGAGCGTGACCTGTGGCGCCTGCTCCAGCGGGTACAGGCGCAGCCAGGGGAAATCCAGCCAGTCGAGGGAGGCGTCGGCGCTCAGGCCCTGTTGCCAGTCGGCGCTGGCCTGCAACTTGAGGCGCTGGGTGTCACTGGCATTGAGGTCCAGCGCGTCCAGACGGGCGCCCTTGGCATCGACCTTGCCGGCCAGCACCAGGCCGACCGGGCCTTGTTCGGCGGGGAGCATGGCGGAACCGCTCAACAGGTAACCTTTGAGCAGGTCACCCTGGGCATCGAGACGCAGTTGGTTCAGTTGCAGCGTGTCAGGCAGGCTGGCCGCTGCCTTGAATGCCTGCGCACGGAGGTTCAGGCGCGCTGGCAGGTGCTCGGCCAGTGCCTGCAGTTCGCCCTCGAGATGAGCGTCGAGATAGCCGCTGCTGGTGGCATCGATACCCAGGGTCTTCTGCAAATCGCCTTTGACGTTCAAAGCCAGCTGCCAGGGCTGACCTTCGACCGGGGGCAGCTGCAACGAGCCCTGCAGCGTCAGAGGCCAGTCGCCTTGTGGCAGCAACGTGCCTTGCAGCGCCAGGCGCAGGTCGTCTCGACGCAGTTGCAGGCTGTCGACCTGCAGGCCGGAGGCGGTCCAATGCGCTGCCAGTTGCAGGTCGCCGAGCAGTTCGTTGCCGTCCAGGCGCAACTGACCGACCTTGACTTCATCCACTTCGATGGCCAAGGGCAGTCGCAACGCCGGCAACTGCAGCGGGCCGCTATCGGCCTTGTCCTCGCCCGGGGCAAAGGCCATGTCGACACGCTCGGCCTGCAGACGCTCCACGCACAGGGTGGCACGCAGCAGGCAGGCAGGCGACCAGTCCAGCTGCGGCGCCTGCACCTCGACCTGGTTGTCACCGTCGACCCAGCGCAATCGGCTGGCTTGCCAATCGCCGCCCAGGCGCCCGCTGAAGTCGTCGACCTGCAGGCCCGGTACTTGTCCCAGCACCCAGCCACTGCCCGCCTGGGTGCCGAGCACCAGGCCAAGCGCCAGCACACTCAGCAGCAACAGGCCGAGCACGCCGAATACGATGGATTTGATCACGCGTGTCACAGCTCGGGCCCCATGGAAAAGTGCAGGCGGAAGCCACCGTCGTCGTCAAGCGCGTGGGCCAGGTCCAGGCGCAGGGGACCGACCGGCGATACCCAGCGCACGCCGATACCGACGCCGGTCTTGAGACTGGGCAGTTCCAGCGAATTGAACGAGTTGCCCTGGTCGACGAAGGTCGCCAGGCGCCATTTCTCGGCGATCGAGTACTGGTACTCGACGCTGCCAGCCACCAGGTAGCGGCCACCGATGCGGTCGCCCTTGTTGTTCCTCGGCGACAGCGTCTGGTAGTCATAGCCACGCACGCTCTGGTCGCCACCGGCGAAGAAGCGCAGCGACGGCGGGATGTTCTGCTGGTAGCCGTTGGTAGCACTGCCGCCGAACTGCGCGCGGCCGAGGAAGCGGTGGTTCTGGCCCAGGGTAGTGAGGCCCTTGAGCAACACGTTGCCGTGTACCAGGTTGGTGTCCGAGCCCAGGCCTTCCTTGGCGGCCTGCAGGTCGAACTGCAGACGATAGCCGTTGTGCGGGTCGATGCGGTTGTCACTGCGCAGGTAGGAGAAACTCACGCCGGGCATCAGCAGGTTGCTCAAGCCGGAGTCGTCGCCCAGGCGATACTCCTCGCGCTGGTACTTGAGCGAAATCACCCGCTGCCAGCCGCTGGGCAGCTTGCTGTGCCACTCTGGGCCGACCGTGAGCAGCTTGCTCAGGCTGTCGGTGCCGGCGATCTCTTCGTTCTGGTAGCCACCGGCGAAACGCAGCTTGTCGGTCAGCGGCGGGTCGAGGGGGATGTCGTACCACAGCCCGACGTTCTGCCGAGGTGCCGACAGTTCGGTTTCCCAGCCATAGCTGTGGCCTTGCGGGTTGACCCAGTGTCGGGTCCAGTTGGCCTTGCCGCGCGGCCCGACGTCGGTCGAGAAGCCAAGTCCCAGGCCCATGGTACGGGGCTTGCGAGTATCAAGGCGGACATCCACCGGAATGTCCTCGCCAACGGCTGCGCTAGGCGCTGCGTCTACCCGTACGCCTTCGAAATAGCCGCTGGATTGCAAATCGTTGTTGAGCTCGGCGATCAGCTCGGAATCGTAAGGGGTGCCTGGCTTGAAGGAGACCATGCGCTGCAGCAGGTCCTGGTCCAGCGGCGTGTCGCCACCGAACTTGACCGCTCCCAGGCGATAGCGCGGACCGCTCTGGTAGACCAGCTCGATATCGGCCACGCCCGCCTGGGGATCGACCGCCAGGCGCTGGCGCTCGAAGCGGCCATTGAAGAAACCGTAGCGTGATGCCTGGTTCAGGATCAGCCGCTTGGCATCTTCGTAGTGGCCATGGTTGAGCTGCTCGCCCGGACGCAGCACGCGGCTGTCGGGAACGCGGAATGCCTTGAGTTCGCTGGCCGGGCCTTCGATGCGCACGGTCACGTTGCGCAGGCGCACCGGCTCGCCGGGTTCCACGCGGATGATAAGTTGTGGGGGGGAGTCCTTGTCGCGCGGCGCCTTGACCTCGGTACTGATGCGCGCCTGGTAGTAGCCCAGGGCCTGGGCCGCCTTGCGCGCCTGCTCCTCGGCGCCGCGGCTGAAGCGCAGCAGCGCTTCTTCGTCGCGGTCACCCAGGCTGCCGATATAACCTTCAATATTGCCCTTGAGCGGGTTGTTGGCGGGTTTTACCCGCACCAGCAATTCGCTCTGGGCCCATGCCATGGAGCTGGCGGCCAACAAAAGCAGGCCGCAGCAAAGTCTTCCTGAATACGTCATGCGGCGCATGCTACCAGAGCGAGACGGCAAACGGAGGCGTCAGCCAAGACCTGTCACAGATTTGACACCTTGGATGACACTGGATTGGGATGAAAGAATACCCGTTCTCGGATTGGTCCTATAGCAACTTCCCCGATCTCTTCATAACCCTGGCGCTGGTAGAACGCCAGGTAATGCGGATTGCCGGTGTCCAGCACCACGCCCTCGGCGTTGGGGTCCTCGGCGCACCAGTCATGCACAGCCTGCAGCAATTGTTCGCCATGCTGCTGGCCCTGGAACTGCGGATGCACGCCCAGCAGCGGCAGCACATGCACCTGTCGGCCCGGCAGGCAGGCAGCGAGCGCGGCCTGGTAGTCCAGGTAACGGCGGGTACAGCGCAGGCCGGTGCCGAGGATCATGCGCAGGCGCCAGGCCCAGCTGTCGGCCACGCCCAGCCGGCGTTGCGGCGGCACGATCAGGGCGACGCCGATCAGACGGTCGTCGAGCAGCAGGCCAATGGCGGGCAATTGCAGGTAGAAGTGCTGGCGCACCCACTCCCGTACCATGACCCGCAAACGTCGCTCATAACCGGGACGCTGGCCTTCGAACAGCCAGGCGAAGGTAGGCTCGTGACGATAGGCGTGGTAGAGCAGCGAGCGCACCTCGCGGGCGTAGCCCTGGTCGAGCAGGCAGATCCGGGCCGGTGAGGCAGTGGCGTCGGGCATTGCGGCAAACCTCCTGGTATGGGCGTACAGTGCCTTGGAGGTGTTCCACTGCGTATCGTTCACCCCCTTCCAGCACGTTAGCAGCGCGCCGATGCCAGCGCCACGCTGGTCGCGGCAGGCGATGTCCGCTAGCATCCGTGGCTTTTACCAGGATCGACTTGCCATGAAGATCGTCTCGTTCAACATCAATGGCCTGCGCGCGCGCCCACACCAGCTGGCGGCGCTGATCGACAAGCACCAGCCCGACGTGATCGGCCTGCAGGAAACCAAGGTCAGCGACGAGCAGTTCCCGCTGGCCGAGGTCGAGGCACTGGGTTACCACGTGCACTTTCACGGCCAGAAGGGCCATTACGGTGTGGCCCTGTTGTCGCGGCAGAAGCCGCTGTCGCTGTTCAAGGGTTTTGCCGGTGATGAAGAGGACGCCCAGCGTCGTTTCATCTGGGGCACCTTCGCTGACCGTGACGGCACGCCGATCACCGTGATGAATGGTTATTTCCCCCAGGGCGAGAGTCGCGACCACCCTACCAAGTTTCCGGCCAAGCAGCGCTTCTACAGTGACCTGCAGGCGCTGCTCGAAGGTCAGTTCGAGAACGCTCAGCCGGTGGTGGTGATGGGCGACATGAATATTTCGCCTGAGGATTGCGATATCGGCATCGGGCCGGACAACGCCAAGCGCTGGCTGAAGACGGGCAAGTGCAGTTTCCTGCCGGAGGAGCGCGAGTGGATGGCGCGACTCAAGGGCTGGGGGCTGGTGGACAGCTTCCGGCACCTGTATCCGGAGGTCAGCGATCGGTTCAGCTGGTTCGACTACCGTAGCCGAGGATTCGAGGATGAGCCCAAGCGTGGGCTGCGGATCGACCTGATCATGGCTTCGCAGGGGTTGGTGCCCAGGATCAAGGCTGCTGGGGTCGATTATGAACTGCGGGGGATGGAGAAACCTTCGGACCATGCGCCGATCTGGTTGGAGTTGAACTGAGGTCTTTTTTGGGGACAGTTCAACGGCGGGTTACTTTGGACGCGGCCAAAGTAACCAAAGCCGCCCCGCTCCATCATCCGACCCCTTCGCTTCGGGTCCCCTCGCTACGGCGCCTTTCGGGCCAGCGCGCCCCCCTGAAGCCGCAATAGGTGTTGTAGATGTATGGTCTTCGGCCCCCATCGCAGGCTTCGCCAGCTCCCACAGCCGGAGGCCTGCCGGCCAGGAACCAGGAGACCAGCGGCGAATAGCGAGAAGGCTGGGCGACCAGCGGTGAAAATGTGGGAGCTGGCGAAGCCTGCGATTGGGCCGGCAAGATCACACGAAGCCCTGCTAGCGACAGCTGCACCATCCCAGTCGCCACCCTTACCTTCGCGACTTCAGGAGCGCAGGGCCGGATGAACGGAGCGCTGCGTTTCTTGGTTAATTTTTGTCGCGCTTGACAAGAAGTGACCCGCCGCAAGGGCGCAAAATCGCCCAACTTCACTCCCGCAACCCAACCACCTCCTCCCACCGCTGCGCCAGCTCCCCCAGATCCCGCCGCCCCCCGCAAATCCCGCGGATAATCCACATCCCCCACTTCCTCAAACCGCGTAACCCGAAATTGCCCATGCGTGCGCCTGACACCTGCCGGCGTGCAGTTGCTGACCACCGCCCGTGCCACCCTGCTGACCCTCGAACACGGTGTGCATCAGGCCCGGCGGATAGCCCAGGGCCAGAGCGACGAGTTGCGCCTGGGCAGTCTCGCCCTGGCCGGCCACCCTGAACTGCCCACCGGCCTGAAGCGTTTTCGTCAGCAATGGCCGGACATCGAGCTGAAACTTCACCAAGCCAGCTCCGCGCAATTGACACGCATGCTGCTCGAAGACCCGCTCGACCTGGCCCTGCTGCTGGCCCTGCCCGCCGACCATCCACAGGACTGCGAAACCAGCGTGCCCCTCGCCGATTTCGCCGACGCGCCTTTCGTGTTCACCCCACCCACCCTGGGCAACCGCTACCACCAGCACCTGCTCGAGCTTCTTACAGGCTGAGGCCCAGCGCCTGGCGCAAAGGCTCGCCACGAGGATCGGCGGCGGCGCTGACCAAGGCAAAGTTGTAGTCGCCATGGGACCAATAGCGCGCCTCCAACTGGCCATCGGTGCGCTGGCCACTGGGCATGCGCCGGAAGTGTTCGCCAGGCGAGCGCAGGAACAGGCTGATACGCTGCCCGCTGTGATCCTGGAACACCAGGAGCGCCGCCGGCCCCGCCTCGTTGCTGAGCAACCGCGCGCCAACGGGATGCAGGCCATAACCAGAGAGATCCGGCAACTGGCCGACACGGTTGAAATGACGCCCGAGCCAGGCTTGCAGACGAGCCGGATCGGCGGCCTGGATGTCCAGCGTGGTGGCATCGGCGAACAGACGGTGCGCCTGCACCGCATCGGCCATCGGCAGCCCGGTCTCCACCAGGGTCGCTTGCCGCGCTTGCCAGCCGCCCAGCCCGCCCAGGCCGACCGCCAGCAGCAACACGGCAGCGGTAGCCAGGCGTCTCTGCCGCCGCTGGCGCAACTGACGGTGCAACGATGCCAGGTCCAGCGAGGGTTCACCCGCCGGCTCGCCCAGCCCCGCCAAGGCTGCACGCAGACGCCGGGCATCATGGCGCCAGGCCTCGATACGCGCCGACTCCAGCGGGTTGGCCGCCAGCCAGGCCTCGACCTCGGCCCGGCGCGCCGGGGCCAGGCGTTCGTCGACATAGGCATGCAGCTCATGCTCGGTAGGGGCAAGGCGTTTCATTTGAGTCTCCGCAAAGCCGGGGGTGGCGGGTTGCCTTCGGTCAGGTCACGCAAGGCCGCACGTGCGCGCGACAGGCGCGACATCACCGTGCCGATGGGAATGCCCAGGGCCTGCGCGGCCTCCTTGTAGCTCAGCCCCTCGACGCTGACCAGCAGCAGCAATGCCCGCTGCTCGGTCGACAGCCGGGCGAAGGCCTGCAGGTCGGCCTGGGCCAGCACGATGCTCTCGGTGTCGGCGCCCATTGGCTCCGCCGCCTGGCCACGGCCGAAAAGCGCCAACCAGCGGACATGCAGGCGCTCGCGACGCCTGGCATCGAGAAACAGCCGATAAAGGATGGTGAACAACCACGGCCGCAGGCGTTCTGGCTCACGCTGCTGGCGCCAGCGACCCAGGGCGCGCTCGACAGTGGCCTGCACCAGATCGTCGGCGCTGCTGGCGTCACGGGTCAGCCACAAGGCGAAGCGCCGCAGGCGCTGCAGCAACTCGCGCCATTGTTGGTCGTCCAGTTCATGCATGGTCGGATCCCGGGCCCCAATGGCCTGTCAGTGTAATGGGCAGACGCGGCAACCCGGAATCTATTCCCCCGGCCGGGAATAATCTTCAACCACCCCCGTCGTACCGGCTCATTCCACAGCGAGCGGACTGTCCCATGCACACGCCTCATCACGGCCCTCTCCAAGGCCCTCTCCAAGGCCCCGCCAAGGCCCTGCGCCTGGCCGCCATTGGCGCCGTCATCACCGCCCTGGGCGCGGGTTTCGCCTACGCCGCCGGCTGGATCGGCGCACCGGCGCTGACACCACAGCGCATCATCGACACCTTCGAGGCCCTGGCCGGCCACCACCCTGGCTACCGCAAGAACCACGCCAAGGGCCTGTGCGTCAGCGGCTACTTCCAGAGCAGCGGCCAGGCCGCCAGCCTGTCCAGCGCCCGAGTATTCAGCCAGCCCCAGGTACCGGTGATCGGCCGCTTCGCCATCGGCGGCGCCAACCCGTTCGCCCCGGACACCGCCGTGTCGGTGCGCAGCCTGGCCCTGCAATTGAGCAGCGACGACGGGCAGGTCTGGCGCACCGGCATGAACAACCCGCCGGTACTGGCCGTAAGCACCCCCGAAGGGTTCTACCAGCAGGTGCTGGCCAGCGCCCCGGATCCCGCCACCGGCAAGCCCGACCCGGCGAAACTGCAGGCATTCTTCGCCGCTCACCCGGAAAGCCTGGCCTTTCGCCAGTGGGCGGCCAGCTACCGCGCCAGCGACAGCTTCGCCAGTACCGCCTACCACAGCATCAACGCCTTCAAGCTGATCGATGCCGATGGCAAGGCCCGGCCGGTGCGCTGGACGCTGGAGCCACAGACACCGTTCGCGGCCCTGCCCGCCCAGGTCGATGACCGCCAGTTCCTCCAGCACGACCTGGCCCAGCGCCTGGCCCACGGCCCGTTGCGCTGGACCCTGCGCCTGACCCTGGCCGAGCCTGGCGACCCGGTGGACGATCCGGCCAGGCCGTGGCCCGTCGAACGTCGCAGCCTCGATGCCGGCACCCTGGTGCTGACCCAGGTCGATGCCCCCGAACAGGGCGCCTGTCGTGACCTGAACTTCGACCCGCTGATCCTGCCCAACGGCATCGAAGCCTCCGCCGACCCGATCCTCGCCGCCCGTTCGGCCGCCTATTCGGTGTCGTTCAACCGCCGCAGCCACGAAGCCCTGAGCGAAGGAGCCCAGCCATGACCCCCGCCGCCTTCCACCCCATGGCCCGCCTGCTGCACTGGACGATGGCCGTGCTGATCCTGGCCATGCTGTTCATCGGTGCAAGCATGGTTGGCGATCTGTCGCCCCGGCATCCGCTGCTGGTCGAGCTGCACAAGGCCACCGGCCTGGCCCTGTTGCTGCTGGTGCTCCTGCGCATCGCCCTGCGCCTGGCCCTGCCCCATCCAGCGTTGCCCGACGACCTGCCGCGCCTCCAGCGCCTGGCCGCCAGCGCCTCGCACCTGCTGCTGTACGGCCTGATGCTGGGCATGCCGCTGCTGGGCTGGGCGATGCTCTCGGCCGGTGGTTATCCACGCCCATTGCAGCTGCCTGCGATCGCCCCGCACGACTTGCAGTTGTACGCCGTATTGCGCCAGGCCCACAGTTGGGCCGGCTACCTGCTGTTCGCCACCGTGCTGCTGCACCTGGCGGCAGCCCTGGTCCACGCCCTGGTACGTCGCGACGGTATCTTGCACAGCATGTGGCCTGGTCCGTTGCGCCGCGGTGAATGAGCAGCGCAAGACGCGGGTCGACAGCGATGGACACTTGTCACTAAGATCGGCGCTCATTTCGTCGCTGCTATTGGACCCCCATGAACGTCGCAAAGGATCCTGCCGCCTTCACCCCTGCCAGCACCCTGGACCTGCGTCCGCTGATGCTGGTCAACATGGCCTGCACCATGTCGATGATGGCCTTCGTCGCCCTCATCGGCCCCATCGCCCGCCTGCTCGGCATGGCCACCTGGCAAGCCGGCGCGGCGGTGACCGTGGCCGGCGTGGTCTGGGTGATCCTCGCCCGGCCCTGGGGCCGGGCCGCCGACCGCTACGGCCGACGCCGCGTGTTGCTGCTCGGCAGCGCCGGCTTCACCCTGGCCTACTGGCTGCTGTGCCTGTTCATCGACGGCGCCCTGCGCTGGCTGCCGGGGGCGACCCTGGCGTTCTTCGGGCTGATGCTCGCGCGCGGCCTGATCGGCGCGTTCTATGCCGCGTTGCCGGTGGGCGGCAACGCACTGATCGCCGACCACATCGAACCCCAGCGACGGGCCCGGGCCATGGCCTCGCTGGGCGCGGCCAACGCTGTCGCGCTGGTGCTGGGGCCCGCGCTGGCGGCGCTGCTGTCGCGCTTCAGCCTGAGCCTGCCGTTCTACCTGATGTCGCTGCTGCCGGCCGTGGCCTTCCTGGTGCTGTTGTTCAAGCTCAAGCCGCAGCCTCTGCCCCAACGTCATGCGCCCAGCCCGGTACGGCTGTCCGACCCACGCCTGCGCCGGCCACTGCTGGTGGCCTTCAGCGCGATGCTCAGCGTGACCGTGTCACAGATCACCGTCGGTTTCTTCGCCCTCGATCGCCTGCAACTGGCCTCGGCCGACGCCGCTCAGGCCGCCGGTATCGCCCTGACTACCGTTGGTGTGGCGCTGGTATTGGCCCAAGTGTTCCTGCGCCAGCTGGAGTGGCCGCCGTTGAAGATGATCCGCATCGGCGCCTGCGTTTCCGGGCTGGGCTTCGCCTCGGCCGCCCTGGCCACCAGTGCGCTCTGGCTGTGGGCCGCGTTCTTCGTCGCAGCCTTTGGCATGGGTTTCGTCTTCCCGGCGTTCTCGGCCCTGGCGGCCAATGCCATGGAAGCCTCCGAACAGGGCGCCACGGCGGGCTCGGTGGGAGCCGCCCAAGGCATGGGCGCGGTGATCGGGCCACTGGCCGGGACCCTGGTCTACGCCCTCGACCCGCGCCTGCCGTTCGTCGCCGTGGGGGTACTGTTGCTGCTGGTCGGACTCTGGCCGGCACCGGCCGACCAGCGCCACTGACAAGCACAGCGCGCACCGGCGCAGAGTGTGTTTTAATGCGTCGCCCATTATTTTTGACACCTCTGCAAACAAGGCGGCTATGGACACGGGGACACGACTCAAACTGGTGCGTGAACGCAACAACCTCTCCCAACGGGAACTGGCCCGCCGCAGCGGCCTGACCAACTCGACGATCTCGCAGATCGAACAGAACCGCGTCAGCCCCTCGGTCAGTTCCCTGAAGAAACTGCTCGAAGGCATTCCCATGTCGCTGGCGGAGTTCTTCAGCTTCGACGAGCCGGTCCGGGAAGAGCGCTATGTGTTCCGTGGCGGCGAGCAGCCTGACCTGGGCCGCAACGGCCTGCGCATGCTGCTGGTCGGCGCCAGCGTCGAAGGCCGGCAGATGCGCATGCTACGCGAGCTGTACGCCCCGGGCGCCGACTCTGGCGAGCCGATCGTGCACGCCGAAGGCGAAGAATGCGGCCTGGTCACCCGTGGCACCCTGGAGCTGTGGGTCGACGGCCAGGTGAGCATTCTCAACGCCGGTGACGGTTACTACATCCCCACCACCCTGCCCCACAGCTTCAAGAACATCGGCCCCGACGAAGCGGAAATCATCAGCGCCAATACCCCGGCGAACTTCTGACGCCACCGTGTCCGTCCCCAGCAGCCGTGAAGTCGCCCAGTGCCTGCGCGACGCCGCCCTGGGCATCCATCCGCTGGTCCCCCTGGCCCGCCATGCAGACGGTTGCGTGGAACTGCGCATCGACGACTGGCGGCTGACCCTGCAACTGGACGCCGAAGGGCTGGCGCGCTGCCGTCATTGCCGCGCCCCCGACGGCCGCCAGGCCAGCCTGGAAGACTGGCCGCGCTATGGCACCAACCCGGTGGACCACCTGAGCATCTGGGAGCGCGGACGCCTCGAGCAGTTGCTCGGGGCCTAGCCCGCCAGGGCCTGTTCGACGAAATCCAGGCGGTCCTGGCCAAAGTACATCTGCCCCTCGACGATGAACGTCGGTGCCCCGAACAGTCCACGCTCGACCGCCTGCTCGGTGGCCTGGCGCAGCGCGTCCTTGACCTCGGGCCGCGCGGCCAGTGCATGGAACGCTTCGGCATCAAGACCGCCCTGGGCCAGGGTCTCGTCCAGCATCGCCGGCTCCGACAGGTTGCGCGCGTGTACGAACAACCCTTCGAACAACACCTTGAGCAGTGCCTCGAAACGCTCCGGGGCAAACAGCTGGGTGCCGATCAGCCCACGCATCAGCAGCAGGGTATTGACCGGGAATCCCGGCGGCAGCGCCAACGGCACGCCATAACGATCGGCATGGCGCTTGAGGTCGATGCGCAGGTAGCGTCCCTTGGCCGGCACCATCACCGGCGAGGCGTTGCCGGTGGCCTGAAACACCCCGCCCAGCAGTATCGGCCGGTATTCAAGGTGTGCCCCGTGACGTGCGCACAACGTGGGCAACTGGGTCCAGGCCAGATAGGTGGCCGGGCTGCCCAGGTCCAGGAAGAACTCGACGGTCTTGCTCATGATTCGATCCTTGTATGAGTACAGGGTTTACCAGCGCTCCATCCACGGCCGCAGGTCCAGTTCGAAGGTCCAGGCGTCCCGTGGCTGGGCATGCAGGAACCAGTAGCTGTCGGCGATATGCGCCGGATCGAGGATGCCCTCCTGGTCCTTGAGCGCATAGCGATCAGGGAAATTGTCACGGATGAACGCGGTGTCGATGGCGCCGTCCACCACCACGTGGGCGACATGGATGTTCCGTGGCCCCAGCTCCCGCGCCATGCTCTGGGCCAAGGCGCGCAGGGCGTGCTTGGCTCCGGCGAAGGCCGCGAAGCCGGCAGCGCCACGGGTGCCGGCGGTGGCGCCGGTGAAGAGAATGGTGCCGCGCTCGCGCTCGACCATGCGTCGCGCCACTGCCTGGGCGCAGAGAAAACCGGCGAAGCAGGCCATTTCCCAGATCTTGAAGTACTTGCGCGGGGTTTCCTCGAGAATGCCGCACGGCACATTGGCGCCGATATTGAACACCATGGCCTCGATCGGGCCGATATCGCGTTCGATGGTCTCGACCAGCTCGGCCACCGCCTGCTCGTCACGGGCATCGGAAGCAAAGCCGTGGGCCTGCCCTCCCGCGGCGCGGATCTCGTCGAGCAACGGCTGCAGCTTGTCGGCCTGACGCCGGGTGACACAGGCGACGTACCCCTCGCGGGCGAAACGCTTGGCGATCTCGCCGCCAGTGGCGTCGCCGGCACCGATCACCAGCACGACCTTTTGTTGTTCTGCCATGGACCGCTCCATTGATGAATGATCGTTTAGTAAACGAACGCTATGCTACGATCACGCCATCGTCAAGTCAGGCCAGAAGAGGCTGCGCGGATGCGCTATAGCAGCGAACACAAGCAACAGACCCGTGACCGACTGCTGGCCAGCAGCGGCGCACTGGCCAAGCGTGGCGGCTTCGCCGGTACCGGCGTGGCCGAGTTGATGAAAGCCATTGGCCTGACCGGGGGGGCTTTCTACAACCACTTCCCGTCCAAGGACGACCTGTTCACCGAGGTGGTGCGCCGCGAACTGGCCAACAGCCCGCTCGCTCGCCAGGCCCGCCATGGCCCCGACCGCCAGCGTCTCAAGCGCCTGCTCGAGCAGTACCTGAGCCTGGCCCACCTGCACAATGCCGAAGGCGGCTGCCCGCTGCCGCCACTGGGGGTGGAGATCGCCCGCGCCGAACAACCAGTACGCGAAGAGGCCGAACACTGGCTGGTCGAACTGCACCAGGCCTGGAGCGAGACCCTGGACGACCCGCAACTGGCCTGGGCCCTGCTCAGCCAGTGCGTCGGCGCGCTGGTGGTCGGCCGCATGCTGGCCAGCGAACCGGTGCAGGCGCAGGTGCTGGATGCCAGTCGCGCACTGCTCGACAAAATGTTCGATGAGGTTCGCTAGCGCCCTGATTGACCTGCTGCTGACCCTTACACCCGCGACCACAACAGCCTGGAAGGCCCGGCATACAAGATCGAGGCCGAGGTGGCCAAGGCGCTGCGCGAACGTGGCGCCGGCGGGCCACGCTGAAACACCGGGCGATGCTCAGAGCGCGTGCGCCGCCAGCAGCTCGGTGAGCACCTCGGCCAGGGTCTTGACCATCACATCGGCGGTCGGCCGGTGCACGATCACGATCTCGTAGCTGTCCACCTCCGGCAGTCCCTGCTCCACGCCCAGCACCCGGTGCTCGCGGGTCGCCGCCCGTGGTGGCAGCAGGCTGATGCCCATGCCATCCGCCACCGCGGCCTGGATGCCGCTGAGGCTGGAACTGGTGAAGCTGATGCGCCAGCGCCGGCCCATGCCCTCGATGGCATTGATCATGTCGTCACGGTACAGCCCGCGCGGCGGGAAGGTCACCAGCGGTACCGGGTCCAGCTCGAAAGCCGGCATCCGCGCGCTGTCGATCCACTGCAGGCGCTCCGGCCAGCAGGCCACGCCCTCGCGGCTGTTGCGCCGCTGCTTGAGCAGCACCAGGTCGAGCTCGCCGTTGTCGTAGGCCTGGCTGAGGTCGCGACACAGACCACTGGTGACCTCTAGCTTGACCTGCGGGTGGCGCCGGCTGAACGCCGACAAGGCATTGGTGGTACGCCCACCAACGAAATCCTCGGGCACGCCCAGGCGCACGGTGACGCCAACCATCGCTCCCGCCAGGGCCTCGAGCATCTGGTCGTTCAGCGACAGCATGTGGCGGGCATAGCCGAGCAAGGTCTGACCGGCGTCGGTAGGCAGCACGTCGCGATTGCCGCGCACCAGCAGACGGTGCCCGACCATTTCCTCGAGGCGGCGGACCTTCTGGCTGATGGTGGATTGGGTGGAATGCAGGCGCGCGGCCGCCGTGGTGAAGCTGCCGCAATCGGCCACCACGACGATGGCGCGCAGCAGGTCGAGGTCGAACAGGGCCCTATTCGATTTCGCGCTGATGGACATCTGGATATTCAACTAGTGAATGACAAGCCTGCGTTCTACCACGCCCCCCGGCACCGGGCAACCGACAAGGCGCATTTGCCCAGCCACTGCCTGCCATCCAGATAATTCACTTCTGCCAGGGCCGCCAGTTGCCTAGCATGGACCGCACCCCAACAAGGACCCGCAACCATGCGACTGCCCCTTGCAGCCCTGATGCTGACCCTGCTCACCAGCCTTGCCGCCCACGCCGAGACCACCGCCATGGACACCCGACTGCTCAGCGCCGCCCAGCGCGGCGATGCCCCCGCCATCCGCCAGTTGCTCGCCGAAGGCGCGCATGCCGATGCCCGCGACGATCAGGGCCAGACCGCCCTGCTGGTGGCGACCCATGGCAACCACGTGGACGCCGCCAAGGCACTGATCGAGGCCGGTGCCGACGTCAACGCCAAGGACAACATCCACGACAGCCCCTACCTGTTCGCCGGCGCCCGGGGCCTGAACGACATTCTGCGCCTGACCCTAGAACATGGCGCCGACCTCAGGAGCACCAACCGCTATGGTGGCACCGCGCTGATTCCCGCCGCCGAACGCGGCCACGTAGAGACCGTGCAGACACTGATCGACGCCGGGGTCGACGTCAATCACCTCAACCGCCTGCACTGGACCGCCCTGCTCGAAGCCGTGATCCTCGGCGACGGCGGCCCGCGGCACGTGGAGATCGTGCGCCGCCTGCTGGCAGCCGGCGCCGACCCGCAGATCACCGACAAGGAAGGCGTGACCGCGCTGGAACATGCCCGCCAGCGTGGCTACCGCGCCATGCAGGCATTGCTCGAGCGCTGACGCGCCGCTCATGCCTCCCGGCGCAGCAGGTAGGTATCCATGATCCAGCCCTTGCGCCGACGCGCCGCTTCGCGCAGCGCGAGGATCCGTTCCCGGACCTCCAGCAGCGGGCCGGACACCAGCAGCTCGTCCGCCGTCCCCAGGTACGCGCCCCAGTAGATCACCAGCCCGGGATCGTCCAGGGTGGCGAACGCACAGCGCCCGTCGAGCATCACCACCACGTTGTCGAGCGTCGCCTGTTCGTTCAGGCGGCGGCCCGGCAGCACGGTCAATGGCTCGCCGATACGGTTGAGGGGGATCTGGTGGCGCGCGGCCAGGGCCTGGATGCTGCTGATGCCGGGAATCACTTCCAGCGCGAGCGCGATGCCATGTTCACGTACCTGCTCGATGATACGCAGGGTGCTGTCGTACAGCCCCGGGTCACCCCAGAGCAGGAACGCGCCGACATCGCCCTCGCCCAGCTCGTCGTCGATCAGCCGCGCGTAAAGACTGGCACGCTGGGCATGCCACTGCTGCACGGCCGCGACATAATCCGGCGCCTCGCCATCGCGACGCGGGTCGGCGACCTGCACCAGCCGGTAACGGGCCTGGGGCAGGTAGCGTTCGAGTATGGCCTTGCGCAGTTGCACCAGCTCGCCGGTGTCCGTGCCCTTGTCGAGCACGAAGAACACCGTGGCGCGCCGTAGCGCCTCCACGGCTTCGTAGGTGACCTGGCGCGGATCGCCCGGGCCGATTCCGATCAGTAGAAGCTGCTTCATTGCCTGCCCTGCCTGGATGCCGGTGGTCATTGTCGACCGGGCGCCGGCATCTGGCAAAGCCGGGCGCGGCCTTAGAAGATCGAGAAGTTGTAGCTGACGATGACCCGGGTCTCGTCCATGTCGCGCGCCCACTTCTCGTAGTTGCTGCGATAGGTCGAGTTACGCAGGCGCACGCTGACGTCCTTGAAAGTGCCGCTCTGTACCTGGTACTTCAACTCGGTGTCGCGTTCCCATTCCTTGCCTTCGGCGTTGCTGCCCGGGACCTTGATGTTGTCACCGTTGATATAGCGGGTGAAGAAGGTCAGGCCGGGCACGCCGAGGGCCTTGAAGTCATAGTCGTAACGCAGTTGCCAGGAGCGCTCCTGGGCCGCGGCGAAGTCGTTGACCTGAGCGTAGTTGACCAGGTACGGATTGGTGCCGTCGAGGTACGGCATGGCGCTGTCGCCGAACATGCGCTGCCAGCCGGCACTGATCTTGTGGCCGCCCAGGCTGTAGCCGAGCATGCCGCTGAAGGCGCGGTGGTCGATGTGCCCGGCACGGGCGTTGCCGATGTCATCGCTCTTGATCACGCGCAGGTCGGCAGACAGCATACCGACGTCCAGCGGCTGGCTGGCGACCAGGCCGAGGAAGTGCTGGCGGTAGATGTTCTCGAGCTTCGACACCTGGTACTGGGCGCTGACGCGATCATTGAAGCGGTAGTCGACGCCGGCCAGGTCGAAGTGGTCGGCTTCGATGTTGCAGGCATAGCGCTTGTTCTTGCAATGCACGCGGATGTCCTGGCGATCGGTGGAATCCCGCGCGGTGTACTGGTTCAGACGGGCCAGGGTGAACTTCAGGTCGCGCACTTCCTCGGAAGTCAGCCAGGCACCATGGAACATGGTCGGCAGCAGACGGCCATCGTTGTACTTGAGCAGCGGTACATCCGGCATCATCGAACCGTACTTGAACACGGTCTCGGACACCTTCACCTTGCCGGCGATACCCATCTTGGCGTACTGGTCGGCAGAGTGGCGAGGGTTGTGCCCGGAGGACGGCAGCAGGCCGCTGTTGCTGTCGGACGGGCTGGAGTCGAGCTTGAAACCGACCATGCCCAGTGCGTCGACACCAAAGCCTACCGGGCCCTGGGTGTAGCCGGATTGAACATTCAGAATAAAGCCCTGGGCCCATTCTTCGCGTTTCGACGCACCCTGGCTGGAACTGCTGTGACCGTCACGGAAGTCCCGGTTGAAATAGACATTGCGTGCTTCGACCTTGGCACTGGCGTCTTCAAGAAAACCGGCGGCCTGGGCGTTGACACCGGCACACAGGAAGAACAGGCCGGCAACTCGGCGCCCGGGGGCGAGGGGGAAAGGGGCAAACATGCGAAGAAACATCCAAAAGAAGGGCAAGAAACAATCCGTGCGCTCATCCGCACGGCACTACGCGACAGACGAACATACTTCGACCATCATCTTGGATTTTCCACCATCCGCTCTAGTCCAAGCCATTGGACCATGGTCTACAAGCACAGGCGAACACTGCCGTAGGTTTTTTCGAGTCAGGCACGAAAAACCTGCAAAGTTCCCGGCTTATTGATTGAAAGTTTGCTGTTTACCCCGTTCCAAGCGACTACTACACTCAGTCACAGCGAACAGCTGAACCCACCCGCGTGGCCGACGTTTAATCCATCTTCATGTTCGTCACGTCCCGCCACGGCAGACTTAAAGGAGTGATGACAGTGTCCAGACTTGCAGAATTTCGTGCTGCCGAAAAAGCGCTTCAGGAACAAATGGCACAACTGGAAGCGTTGAAAAAGGATGCCGGTCTCAAACGCGAAATCGAATTCGAGCAGAAACTAGTCGGTCTGATGAAAAGCTACGACAAGAACCTGCGCGACATCATCGCGATCCTCGACCCCAAGGCCGCCACCCGCCCCGCCGCCCCTGCCGCCAAGCAGCAGCGCCGTCCGCGGGTCGTCAAGGTCTATGAAAACCCGCACACCGGCGAGCTGATCGAGACCAAGGGCGGCAACCACCGCGGTCTCAAGGCATGGAAGGAGCAGTACGGTGCGCAGACGGTGGAAAGCTGGGTGCGCTGATGAATCCTCGACGCCCCCTTCACACTTTTTTCACATGAACGGGGGCACTATCGAAACCAGCTAAAGGACTAGCGACCCCATCACGCGCCCGCACATGCGGGCCTCTAATTCCAGCGCCCTGCCTTCGTGCAGGGCGCTTTCATTTGCGCTGGCGCAAGTCTTCCGTATCATGGCCCACCTGTTTTCATCGCCGGCGCCGCCTGGCCCGGCCCCGATTCTGGAGTCACCATGAGCCTGCACGATCTGCACACCCTGCCCGGCGTCACCGCCCAGCCAGATGCCGCCACCGCCAACTTCGTCTTCAACCACACCATGCTGCGGGTCAAGGACATCGAGAAGTCCCTGGACTTCTACACCCGCGTGCTGGGCTTCAGCCTGGTGGACAAGCGCGACTTCCCCGAAGCGGCCTTCAGCCTGTACTTCCTGGCCCTGGTCGACCCGAAGACCATCCCCGCCGACGACGCCGCGCGTCACCAGTGGATGAAGTCGATCCCCGGCGTGCTGGAACTGACCCACAACCACGGTACCGAGCACGACCCCGAGTTCTCCTACCACAACGGCAACACCGACCCGCGCGGTTTTGGCCACATCTGCATCTCGGTGCCGGACGTGCGCGCTGCCTGCGAGCGCTTCGAAGCCCTCGACGTGCCGTTCCAGAAACGCCTGAGCGATGGCCGCATGAAGCACCTGGCCTTCGTCAAGGACCCGGACGGCTACTGGGTCGAAGTGATCCAGCCGACCGACCTGAAGGACTGAGGCATTCGTCGGGCCGGGAACTCCCGGCCCCTCGCTGTGGTATATGGAAGTAACACTGCTTCCAAGCCACAGCGAGGTCAGGACGATGCAAACCCTTCACTGTGAATACCGCGACCACACCATCACCGCCAGCGTGATGCCCCACCCCGACTCTCCCCTGCCCTATGCCGCCGGATGCCTGATCACCGATCCTGCAGGCCACACCAGCCGGCGCATTTCGATGCCGATGCAGTTCTTCTCAGACCTGGAAAACGCCCAGCACGTATCCCTGGCCCATGGCCGGGCGCTGGTCGACCAGCAACTGGACGAAGGGCGCAAGGCCTTCTGACACAGCCCATGGGTGACGGTGGCCTTACCCTTCCCGGGCGAACGCCACCGCCGCTGCCACCTGTTCATCGCGGGGACGCACCCCGGTGTACAGCACGAACTGCTCCAGCGCCTGCAAGGCGATCACCTCAAGCCCAGTGATCACCGGCGTGCCCAGCGCCTCGGCCCGCTGGATGAGCGGGGTGCGCGAGGGCATGGCGACCACGTCGAATACCCGCTCGGCCACCGCGATCGCGGTCTCGGCGAACGCCAGCTGATCCGCCTCCGGCCCTCCCGCCATGCCGATCGGTGTAACGTTGACCAGCATCGGCGGGCACAGCTCGCCCAACGCCGGCAACCAGCGGTAGCCGCAGGTATCCGCCAACTGCCGGCCGGCCTGTTCGTTGCGCGCGACGATGGTGCCATCGGCGAACCCGGCGTCACGGAGGGCGCAAGCCACCGCCTTGGCCATGCCGCCGCTACCGCGCAGGGCGAACCCCGTGGCCGGGTCCACGCGGTGCCGCGCCAGCAGTTGGCGTACCGCCAGGTAGTCGGTGTTGTAGGCCTTGAGGCGACCGTCCTGGTTGACCAGGGTGTTCACCGATTCGATGGCCGCCGCCGAAGGGTCGATCTCGTCCACCAGCGCCATGCAGGCTTCCTTGTAGGGCATCGATACCCCGCAGCCGCGAATGCCCAAGGCCCGGATACCGGCGACGGCGGCCGGCAGGTCGCGGGTGGTCATGGCCTTGTAGTAGTAATCCAGCCCGAGCTGCTGGTAGAGGTGATTGTGAAAGCGCACGCCGAAGGTGCCGGGGCGTCCGGCGAGGGAAATGCACAGGACCGTGTCCCGGCTGGGGGTGATGCTCATGGCCGCTCCTCGCGATCAGGCTGAAACGATTGATCGAGCGTACCAGAGACAACCGCCGGTCGCCCCTTACACAACCTTTACCGTTCCCCTGTACGCAGTTGACGTTGGCCACGGTCATAGTAAGCAGGCCCCGAGCGTGGGGTTGTCTTGCGAGGAACGATCATGAAGCGTCTCATCCCCGGAATCGCCCTGCTGGTCGGCGCGCTGGCCATCAGCGGGCAGGCGTCGGCCCACGGCGGCGGCTGGTACGGCCCGGGGCCGGTGATCGGCGCGGCGGTGGTCGGCGCGGTCGTCGGCGCGGCGGTCAGCGGTGGCCATGACCGCACCGTCTATGTCCAGCCACAGCCGGCCTACTACCCGCCGCCCGCGCCGGTCTATGTGCAGGCCCCGCCGCCGCCGGTGTATTACCAGCCCTACGTGGTGGAACGCTACGTGCCTGCCCCACCACCGGTGTACCACCGCTATTACGGCCCGCCACCGGTGTACTACGGCCCGCCCCGCTGGTGAGCGCGGCATAGTTGATAAAAGTAATGGGCACTATCGAGGACATTGATTTCAAAGCCGGACGACGACTGCGTAAGGTGGGCCCATGTTCACAGGAGGTACCACCATGGCTCCCAACATTCAGATCATGTCCGTCGTCGGCAGCGCTGTTCCGGCGAGCCTGCGTCAACAAGGCCTGCTGGCGTGCTGGTACCTGATGCGTAACGGCGAGGCCATCAGCGGCCCGCTGACCACGCGCTCCTCGGCCCAATGCCTGGCCGAGCGCCTGCTCGAAGGCCACTTCACCGCCTGAACCCGAATTTGTTGTTGTGCGTTGCTCCCTACGCCTCTTGTTGCCCGCCATCCTGGCGGGCTTTTTTTTGGTTTCTTCACAACCTCACCTGTCGTATCAGGCCTGCGCCCGACGCGCCATCAGCTGACGGTACTGACGGCTGCGGCGCCGGGTGGCGCATTGCTCCAGCAGCAGCGCCCGCAGTGGCGAAGCATTCGGTGCCGGACGCCGGCCATCGGCCAGGCGGCGCATCTGCAGCTTGACCAGCGCCATGTAGGCCAGCGCAGCGAAGGCCTTGCGCTTCCAACGGATCGCCGGCAACACCGCGAGCGCCGCCACTTCACCAGCCTGCCAGAGCCGTGGCAAGGCCGGGTCCAGGGCCAGGGCGGTGGCGATGCCAGCCATGGCCACACCGCTGTCGAGCACCTGCTCGACCACCGGCAGGCGACGGATGCCACCGGTGACCATCACCGGCATCCGGGCAATGGCGGCGATCTCGCGGGCGAACTCGAGGAAGTACGCCTCGCGCGCCAGGGTCCGCCCATCCCGCGAGTCGCCCTGCATGGCCGGCGCCTCGTAGCTGCCGCCGGACAACTCGACCATGTCCACCGCCAGCTCATTGAGCCACAGCACCACCTGCCGCGCATCGGCCGGCTCGAAGCCACCGCGCTGGAAGTCCGCCGAATTGAGCTTGACGGCTACGCCGAAGCCCGGCGATACCGCCGCGCGCACCGCTTTCACCACCTCCAGCAGCAGCCGTGCACGGTTCTCCAGGCTGCCACCCCAACGATCCTGGCGCTGGTTGCTCAGGGGCGAGAGGAACTGACTGAGCAGATAGCCGTGGGCAGCATGCACCTGCACACCATTGAACCCGGCCTGCTCGGCCAGCGCCGCGGTACGGGCGAAGCGCTGGATCACCTCGGCGATACCGGCCTCGTCCAGAGCCCTGGGCAGGGCGAACAACTTCGACAGGCCGCCCATCTCCAACGCCACTGCCGACGGCGCGACCGTGTCCTGGCCGAGGCTGGCCTGCATCTGCCGACCGGGATGATTGATCTGCATCCAGAACTGCGCGCCCTGGGCACGGCCGACACGCGCCCACTCGCTGAAGCGGCGCAACGGCTGGCTGTCGTCGAGCACCACCCCGCCCGGGCCGGTCATGGCCCGCGCATCGACCATCACGTTGCCGGTCAGCAACAGGCCCGCGCCGCCTTCGGCCCAGGCCTGGTACAGACGCAGCAAGGCGTCCGATGGGGTCTGGTCGAGGTTGGCGAGGTTTTCCTCCATCGCCGCCTTGGCGATTCGGTTGGGGATGACGCTGCCGTTGGGCAGTTGCAGGGGCTGGAATGGTGTCATGGTGGTCTCCGGGTAGGCTGCCTGGTACGGTCAGGCGCGAGGTACGGAGAAGGCTAAGCCTGAAGTCAACTTTAAGGTCAAGCGGCCAGACGAGACGTACTGCCGGCCAGTACTGCGCAATCTTCGCTATGCTCGATGGCCAACAGGGTTTCGCTTTTCCAAGGAGCAGGAAATGACTTTCGACTGGCATGCAGGCCCAATCACCCGTGCAACCCGGCTGGACAAGCACTACCGCAATACGCAGAGAGTCCGCCAGTTCCTGCGCGAGGAGTGCGGCGAGACCTTCAGGTTCGACCGCGCCTTCATGGCCTGGATCAAGCGCGGCGAGGCTTTGACGATGGGCGATGTAGCGGATGAATGGCGTCGCCGCCATCTCGCCTGAGCCCGCGCCAAATGGCTGAACTCCTCCAGCGACTGGGCCGAACTGGCGAAACTCGAAGCGAAAGTAATTGGTACAGAATTGGTACAGGATTAAATTTCGTTCACGTTGCTCCCTTTGGATATAAGGCATTCGACAGCCGTTCGGCCATAATCCAGAATGCATCGGTTTTCTGGGGGGAAACCCTTGCACAGCCAACGACATACCAACATTTAGTGAGCCTCAACGTGAAAACTTCCCTGTCCATTCTCAGCCTGCTGCTGTTGCTCACAGGTACCGCGACCCTGCCGTCGACCGCTGCTGCACAGAACCAACCCCCGGCCCAGGCGCAACGCGACCCGAGCAAGTTGCACCTGGCCTCCGGCAGCGCCCTGCTGATCGACCTGAACACCAACAAGGAACTGTATTCCAACCACGCCGATCGCGTGCGTCCCATCGCCTCGGTGACCAAGCTGATGACCGCCATGGTCGTGCTCGACGCCAAGCTGCCGATGGACGAGATGCTCACCATGACCATCGCCAACAACCCCGAGATGAAGGGGGTGTATTCACGGGTGCGGCTGGGCAGCGAGCTGAACCGCCGCGAGACCCTGCTGATCACCCTGATGTCCTCGGAGAACCGCGCCGCCAACACCCTGGCCAACCACTACCCAGGCGGCTACGGCGCCTTCATCAAGGCCATGAACGCCAAGGCCCGCAGCCTGGGCATGAGCCATACCCGCTACGTCGAGCCGACCGGCCTGTCGACGCAGAACGTCTCCACCGCCCAGGACCTGGCCAAGCTGCTGCTGGCCTCGCGCAAGTACCCGATGCTCAGCGAACTGTCGACCACCCGCGAGCAGACCGTGGCCTTCCGCAAACCCAACTACACCCTGGGCTTTCGCAACACCGACCACCTGGTCAACAAGAGCAACTGGGACATCAAGCTGACCAAGACCGGCTTCACCAACGAGGCCGGTCACTGCCTGGTGCTGCTGACCCGGATGGACAACCGCCCAGTGGCCATGGTGATCCTCGACGCCTATGGCAAGTACACCCACTTCGCCGACGCCAGCCGCCTGCGCCAGTGGCTGGAAACCGGCAATGCCAAGGCCGCGCCGGCAGTGGCCATGCAGTACAAGAGCGAGCGGCAGAACCGTTCGCGCCTGGCCCAGGACTGAAAACGACGAAGCCCCGCATCAGCGGGGCTTCTTTTTTGTCGCAGTCCTGGCCCGGTGAAGGGCACGGGATCAGGCCTGGGTCGAGACCATGCCACCGGCGCTGCTGCCGCCGGTCTTGCTCAGCGCCTCGAGCAGTTGCGCGGTGGCAGCCTGGATCTGGCCACTGAGGGTGGCGATGCTCGCCTGCTTGGCCGTGATCAGCGCCAGCTTGGCAGTATCGTCCATCTTCTGCGAGGCGATCTGCGCCAGTTGCTTCTGCTCTTCGGCCAGTTGCTTCTGCAACTGCTTGATCATCTGGCGCATCTGCTGGATGTGCGACGGCTCGCTGCTCTCCTGATCACCGCTCTGGGCCTTCTTCGCATCCTCGGTTTTCTTGGCTGCTTCATTCAGGCCGGACATGTCGACGTGCAGAGCCGCCACGCCAGTCTCGGCCTTCTCGCCCGATGGGGCGGTCGCCGCCAGGCCGCTGGCGACATTGATATTCAGATTGCTGATACCTACCATTCTCTAATCCTCCACGGTGGTTCCTTCCAATGTCCGGGCTATCGGCCAGTCAGTGCCGGACTTGATAGCCGCACATCGATAAATTTGCCCCGTCGCCACTCGTCCACCTGATACCCGAACCCTGCCCCGGCGCGCACCTGCGCCGCCAGGTCGATCCGATCAGCCCTGCAACGAGATGGCAATGACCAAGACCCGTTCCCGCAAAGCCTTGTACATCGGCCTGCCCCTGGCCCTGGCGGTCGCCCTGGGCAGCGCCGCCGGTGGTTACCTGTACTGGAAGCAAAACGCCGGCTACCCGCGCAAGATCGTCGAACAGGCCCGGGACCTGCACGAGCACATGCTGTCGTTCGACGGCCACATCACCGTGCCGCTGAGCTTCGGTACCCACGACCGCGAGGCGGACAAGGACGGCCCGTACCAGTTCGACCTGGTCAAGGCCGGCAAGGGCCGCCTGTCCGGCGCGGCCCTGACCATCCTCGCCTGGCCGGAGATGTGGAACGGCCCCAACGCCCCGCACAAGCCCACCGCCGGCTTCGTCGACGAGGCGCGCCACCAACAGCAGGTGCGCTACCAGATCATCAGCAACCTGGTGCGCGACTTCCCCAACCAGGTCGGCATTGCCTACACCCCGGACGACTTCCGCCGCCTCAACGGCGAAGGCAAGTTCGCCGTGTTCATCAGCCTGCTCAACGCCTACCCGCTGGGCGACGACCTGTCGCAGCTCGACCTGTGGGCCAGGCGTGGCATGCGCATGTTCGGCTTCAGCTACATCGGCAACAACGACTGGGCCGACTCCTCGCGGCCGATGCCGTTCTTCAACGACAGCGCCGATGCCCTCGGCGGCCTGGCGCCCATCGGCGAGCAGGCCGTGGCCCGGCTCAACGACCTGGGGGTGATCATCGACGTGTCACAGATGTCGACCCTGGCCCTGGAGGATGTGGCGCGCCTGAGCCGCGCACCGATCGTCGCCTCGCACTCGGCGCCGCGCGGTCTGCTGGACATCCGCCGCAACCTCGGTGACCACGAGATGAAGTTGATCAAGGACAGCGGCGGGTTGATCCAGGTAGTCGGTTTCAGCGGCTACCTCAAGCGCCCGGCCAAACCGGTGCTGGACAAGCTCGAGGCCCTGCGCGCGCGTTTCGACCTCGGTCCGCTGAACGACCTGAACTACGCCCTGATGCCGGGCGATCCGGCCATCGCCATCTGGTCGGAGCAACGCTTCGGCGAGTACGCCAGCAGCCTCTACGGCATCCTCGAGGAAGACCCCAAGGCCACCCTGAAGACCTATGTCGACGCCATCGACTACACGGTGAAGAAGGTCGGCATCGACCACGTCGGCATCAGCTCCGACTTCAACGAAGGCGGCGGCCTGCAGGGCTGGAAGGACGTCAGCGAGATCCGCAACGTGACCGCCGAGCTGCTCACCCGCGGCTACAGCGAAACCGATATCGCCAAGCTCTGGGCCGGCAACTTCCTGCGGGTCTGGGGCCAGGTCCAGCAAGCCGCCCGCCCCGTCGCCACCACCACCCGCTGAACAAGGCCCGTCCGCGCATGAGCAACCGTCGTACCTTTCTCAAGCAGGCCGGGCTGGTCGCCGCCGGCCTGCCACTGCTGCCCGCCGCCCTGGCCGCCAGCCCCGCGCCCGCGCCACTGAGCGGCGCCGACAAATGGCGCCAGTTGCGCGCGCTGTTCCCGCTGGACCCAGAGGTGGCGCACTTCGCCAACTTCCTGGTCACCGCCCATCCGCAACCGGTGCAGGCCGCCATCGACCGCCACCGCGCCGATCTCGACCGCAACCCTGCCGCGCTGATGGACTGGGAAAGCCAGTACGAATGGCAGCGCGAGGACGAGGTGCGCGACTGGGCCGGGCGCTACCTGGAAGTCGGGCCGCGACAGATCGCCCTGACCGGCAGCACCACCGAGGGCCTGGCGATGATCTATGGCGGCCTCAAGGTCACCCCCGGCCAGGAGATCCTCACCACCGAGCACGAGCACTACTCGACCCATCGCACCCTGGCCTTTCGCACCCGCCGCGAAGGCACCCAGGTGCGCAAGCTGCGCCTGTTCGACAAGCCCTGGGAGGTGTCCACCGACCAGGTGCTGACCACCCTGGAGCGCAACATCCGCCCACAGACCCGGGTGCTGGGCATGACCTGGGTGCATTCCGGCAGCGGCGTCAAGCTGCCGGTGGGCGAAATCGGCGCGCTAGTACGCCGGCACAACCGCGAGCGCAGCGAGGCCGAGCGCATTCTCTACGTGGTCGACGGCGTGCACGGCTTCGGCGTGGAGAACGCGCGCTTCGCCGACTTCAACTGCGACTACTTCATCGCCGGCACCCACAAGTGGATGTTCGGCCCGCGCGGCACCGGCATCATCTGCGCCGCCTCGGCACGCATGGAACACCTCACGCCCAGCGTCGCCACCTTCTCCCGCGACGAGGACTTCGCCACCATCATGACCCCCGGTGGCTACCACGCCTTCGAACATCGCTGGGCCCTGGGCGAAGCCTTCAAGCTGCACCTGGCGCTGGGCAAGGCCGATGTCCAGGCGCGCATCCACCAGCTCAACAGCCTGCTCAAGGCACGCCTGGCCGAGCATCGCCAGGTCGAGCTGGTGACCCCGAGCAGCCCCGCGTTTTCCGCCGGGTTCACCTTCTTCCGCATCCCCGGCAAGGACGCCGACGCCATCGCCGCGCACCTGGTGCGCCACAAGGTGATGAGCGACGCCGTGCACCGCGACGTCGGCCCGGTCGTGCGCCTGGCCCCCAGCCTGCTCAACGACGAACAGCAGATCGACCGGGTCATGACCCTGGTCGCCCAGCAACTCTGAACAAGGTTCCTGCCATGCCAACCACCCTGCCCCGCCTGACCCTGGCCGCCCTGCTGGCCGCCTGTTGCCTGCCTGCGCTCGCCGCCACCGCCGAGGCCAAGCCCGGCACGGTGTTCCGTGACTGCAAGACGCTCTGCCCGGAACTGGTGGTGCTGCCCGCCGGCACCTTCACCATGGGCACCCCGGCCGACGAGATGGGCCGCCAGGACGACGAGGGCCCGCAGCACCCGGTGACTTTCGCCCGGCCGTTCGCCATCGGCCGCTACCCAGTCACCGCCGGCGAGTGGGCCGCCTACCAGAAGGCGACCGGCACCGTCATCGGCGATGGCGACAACCGCCCCGGCCGGCACTGCAGCAATGGCAAGCCCAGCTACCCGCAAGGCCCGCGCCAGCCGGCGGTGTGCATGAGCTACCACGACGTGCAGGCCTACGTGGCCTGGCTGTCGAACAAGACCGGCCACCGTTACCGCATGGTCAGCGAGGCCGAGCGCGAATACGCCGCCCGCGCCGGCAGCACTGGCCTGTTCCCCTTCCCCCTCGACCCCGAGGGCGAGTTCCAGATCAGCCGGCACGCCAACGTCTACGGGCCCAGGGATGGCTTCAGCTACAGCTCGCCGGTGGGCAGCTTCCCGGCCAACGCCTTCGGCGTCTACGACATGCACGGCAACGTCTACGAATGGGTCGAGGACTGCTACCACGACAGCTACATCGGCGCGCCGGCCGACGGCAGCGCCTGGCAGCAGGCCAACTGCGAGGTCGTCTCGATCCGCGGCAACGACTGGGGCGAGGCGCCGATCTTCTCGCGCTCGGGCAACCGCAACAACGCCACCGCCAGCCGCCGCGGCGACTGGCTCGGCTTTCGCGTGGCACGCGAACTCTGAAGGCCGGGCGGCGGTAAATTCCACCCAACGCGGCTCGTCCTAATCGGTGTACTTGCGCAGGACTCGGGGCGCCTCGGGCGCCCCCACACCATCACCCAAGGAACCGCACCCATGAGCCAGCACGCTACCTCCGAGACAATCCACGACCTGATCGGCGTAGGCTTCGGCCCCTCCAACCTGGCCCTGGCCATCGCCCTTGAAGAACTCGCCGAAACCAACGGCCACGCCCTGGACGCGCTGTTCATCGACAAGCAGAGCGACTACCGCTGGCACGGCAACACCCTGGCCACCCAGAGCGAGCTGCAGATCTCCTTCCTCAAGGACCTGGTCTCGCTGCGCAACCCCACCAGCCCCTACAGCTTCGTCAACTACCTGCACCAGAAGCAGCGCCTGGCCGACTTCATCAACCTCGGCACCTTCTACCCCTGCCGTCTGGAGTACAACGACTACCTGCGCTGGGCCGCCGAGCACTTCGCCACCCAGGCGGTGTACGGCGAGGAAGTGCTGCGCATCGAGCCCGAGCTGCGCGACGGCCGCGTCGACCACCTGCGCCTGGTCTCCCGCGATCAACAGGGTCGCGAATACCAGCGCCTGGCCCGTTCTGTGGTGGTCGGCAGCGGCGGCACGCCGAAGATTCCCGAGGTGTTCTGCCCGTTCAAGGACGATCCACGGGTGTTCCACCACTCCCAGTACCTGAGTGCCCTCGAACGCCTGCCGTGCACCCAGGGCAAACCGATGCGCATCGCCGTGGTCGGCTCCGGCCAGAGCGCCGCGGAGGCGTTCATCGACCTCAACGACAGCTTCCCCTCGGTCAAGGTCGACATGATCCTGCGCGCCTCGGCCCTCAAGCCGGCCGACGACAGCCCGTTCGTCAACGAGATCTTCGCCCCCGAATACACCGACCTGGTGTTCAACCAGCCCCACGCTGCACGGGAAAAGCTCATCGGCGAGTACCACAACACCAACTACTCGGTGGTCGATGTCGACCTGATCGAACGCATCTACGGCATCCTCTACCGCCAGAAAGTCGCCCATCAGTACCGCCACACCGTGCTCTGCCGACGCAACATCGAGGCCGTGGCAGATACCGCCGAAGGCATCGAGCTGACCCTGCGCGACCTGGCCACCGACGTGCGCCAGACCCACCGCTACGACGCGGTGATCCTCGCCACCGGCTACGAACGCCGCTCCCACCGCGAGCTGCTGGCACCGCTGCAACAGCATCTGCGCGACTTCGAGGTCGACCGCGACTACCGCGCCCTGGCCACTCCGGAGTTCGGCGCCAGCGTCTACCTGCAAGGGTTCTGCGAAGCCTCCCACGGCCTGAGCGACACCCTGCTCTCGGTGCTGCCGGTGCGCGCCGCGGAAATCGGCCAGTCGCTGTACCAGGCCCTGGCCAAGCCACTCGCCCAGCCGTCCTTCGAAGCCGCCGCGCTGTCCCGCGCCTGAAGCAGGAACCGTCCATGTCCAAGCAACCACGCGGGGCGCTGCGCGAGCTGTGCGCCCTGCTCAAACCCTTCTGGCCGATCGTCGCGCTGTCGATCGGCCTCGGCATGCTCGGTGGCCTCAGCGTCACCGCGCTGCTGGCCACCATCAACAACGGCCTGCACGCCGAAGGCGGCCTGAACGGTTCGGTGGTGCTGGCCTTCGCCGGGCTGTGCGTGGTGGCCCTGCTCAGCACCATCTGCTCCGACATCGCCACCAACTATGTCGGCCAGCACATCATCGCCCGCCTGCGCCAGAGCCTGGGCGAGAAAGTGCTGTCGGCGCCGATCGAGCAGATCGAGCGCTACCGCAGCCATCGCCTGATCCCGGTACTGACCCACGACGTCGACACCATCAGCGACTTCGCCTTCGCCTTCGCGCCCCTGGCCATCTCGCTGACCGTGACCCTCGGCTGCATGGGCTACCTGGCCCTGCTGTCCTGGCCGATGTTCCTGATCATGCTGGCCGCCATCGCCCTCGGCACGACCATCCAGTACATCGCCCGCGCCCGCGGCATCCGCGGCTTCTACCAGGCGCGCGACGCCGAGGACCGGCTGCAGAAGCACTACCACGCCATCGCCGAGGGCGCCAAGGAACTGCGTATCCAGCGCCCGCGGCGCCAGCGCATGTTCAACCAGGGCATCCGCCACACCGCCGACGAGATCCGCGATATCCAGGTCCGCTCGATCAACACCTTCGTCATCGCCAAGAGCCTGGGTTCGATGCTGTTCTTCGTGGTCATCGGCCTGGCCCTGGTGCTGCAGTCGCTGTGGCCCAGCGCCAGCCCGGCGGTCACCAGCGGCTTCGTGCTGGTGCTGCTGTACATGAAGGGCCCGCTGGAACACCTGGTCGGCACCCTGCCGATCGTCAGCCGGGCGCAGATCGCCTTCCGCCGCATCGCCGAACTGTCCGAGCGCTTTTCCTCGCCCGAGCCGCACCTGCTGCTGGAGGATGCCGGGCCCAACCGCCAGGTGCTGGACCTGCTCGAACTCAAGGATGTCGGCTTCGCCTTCGCCCCCGCCGAAGGGGTGCAGCCGTTTCGCCTGGGGCCGGTGAACCTGACCTTCAGGCAAGGCGAGATCACTTTCATCGTCGGCGAGAACGGCTGCGGCAAGACCACCCTGATTAAGCTGCTGCTCGGCCTGTACGTGCCGCAGCAGGGCGAGGTACGGGTCAACGGCCAGGCCATCGACGCGCGCAACCGCGACGACTACCGCCAGCTGTTCACCACGGTGTTCGCCGACTACTACCTGTTCGACGACGTGCTGCTCGACGACCGGCAGATCCCCGACAGCGCGCGGCACTATCTCGAGCGCCTGGAGATCGCCCACAAGGTGGACATCCGCGACGGGCGCTTCACCACCACCGACCTGTCCACCGGGCAACGCAAGCGCCTGGCGCTGGTCAACGCCTGGCTCGACGAACGCCCGGTGTTGGTGTTCGACGAATGGGCCGCCGACCAGGACCCGACCTTCCGCCGGGTGTTCTACACCGAGCTGCTGCCCGACCTGCAACGCCTGGGCAAGACCATCATCGTCATCTCCCACGACGATCGCTATTTCGATGTCGCCGACCAACTGGTGCGCCTTGACGCCGGCCGGGTCCACAGCGAGCGCGGCGTCGACGCCTGAAACCTCCCGGGCGGTGCGCCACGCACCGCCCGAACCCACTCCTGCGCCGTGCCAGGCCACCTCGGCAGCCGCCTGCATAACCGCGAATACAAATCTTTTTGAATAGTTTTTCCGGTTTCCTGGCTGCAGCGCGTCAAATAAAGAGAATAAGAACCAATACCAACAACTAACCCTTCACACAGAGCGTACGTAATGCATGTCTTCCCGAAGATGACCCCGCTGGCCGCACTGCTGGTCAAGCAGTGCCTGCGTCGTCAACACCTTCCCGCCTCGCTGCTGCTGAGCGCCTCGCTATCCCTGCCGACACTGGCCCAGGCCCAGCAGGTCAGTTTCGACATCCCGGCCCAACCACTGGGCGCGGCGCTCCAGCGCTTCGGCCTGCAGGCCGACATGCAGCTGCTGTACAGCCCCGACCTGGCCCGCGGTCTGCGCAGCCAGGCGGTGCAAGGCAGCCTGGAGCCGGCCCAGGCCCTGGCCCGGCTGCTGGCCGGTAGCGGCCTGTCGTTCAGCATCGACGGCAACACCATCACCCTGCTGCCGGCCAGCACCAGCGATTCGGCGGTACAACTGGGCGCCACCAACGTCACCAGCAACAGCCTGGGCGCGATCAGCGAAGGCACCCACGCCTACACCACCGGCAGCACCAGCACCGCCACCAAGCTGCCGATGTCGATCCGCGAGACGCCGCAGTCGGTGACCGTGGTCACCCGCCAGCGCATCGAGGACGAGAACCTGGTCAACCTCGACGACGTGCTGACCAACGCCACCGGCGTGACCCTGGTGAAGAACGGCACCGAGCGCACCAACTACTACGCCCGTGGCCAGCAGATCGACACCCTGCAGATCGATGGCGTGCCGACCAACATCGCCAACGCCTATTCGCTGGACGCGATTTCCAAGCCCAACACCGACCTGTACGACCGCGTCGAGATCGTCCGTGGCGCCAACGGCCTGATGCAAGGCGCCGGCAACCCGTCGGCGGCGATCAACCTGATCCGCAAGCGCCCCACCGTCGAGCCGCAGGTGCAGGTCACCTCCTCGGTCGGCTCGTGGGACACCTACCGCAACTCGGTGGATGTCAGCTCGGCGCTCAACGATGCCGGCACCCTGCGCGGCCGCTCGGTGGTGTCCTATACCACCGGCCACAGCTACCGCGACCATGCCAAGAAAGAGAACTCGCTGATCTACGGCATCCTCGAGGCCGACCTCGACGACAGCTCGATGGTGACCCTGGGCTTCAGCTACCAGAAAGACCGCAACCCCGGCTACGACTGGAGCGGCCTGCCGGCCAAGGCCAATGGCGAGTTCTACCCGCTCTCGCGCTCCACCGCGCTGACCGCCGACTGGGCGCACCTGAACAAGAGCAACACCAACGTCTTCGTCGATTACCAGAAGCACTTCGACAACGACTGGAAACTGGTCCTGGCGGCCAACCAGATCTGGGCCAAGTCCGACTTCCTGGCCAACTACACCTGGCCGGTGGCCAACAACCCGGGGCGCTACACCCTCAACCCGCGCGGTTTTCGCTACGACGACACCCAGACCAGCCTCGACGGCTACCTCAGCGGCCCGTTCCAGCTGCTCGGCCGCCAGCATGACCTGATCGTCGGCTTCAATGCCCGCCAGGACGACTTCGACTACCACGGCGGCCGCGACGCCAGCTACAACTACGGCTTCGACGTGAACGACCTCGGCGCCTTCAACCCGCCAGCGCCGAACATCAACTACAACCTGTGGAAGTACAACTACACCACCGAGCAACAAGGCGCCTACCTGGCCACCCGCCTGAGCCTGACCGACTCGACCAAGCTGATCCTTGGCTCGCGCCTGAGCTGGTACAAGACCGAGACCGACCTGCTGGGGGTCAAGGCCGACTACTCGAAGAACCGCGAAGTCACGCCCTATGCCGGCATCGTCCAGGAGCTGAACGACAACTTCTCGGCCTACGCCAGCTACACCGAGGTGTTCAAGCCGCAGAGCAACGTCGACTACAACGGCAGCGTGCTGGCCCCGGCCACCGGCAGCAACTACGAGCTGGGCCTCAAGGGCGAGACCCTGGACAAACGCTTCGGCGGCTCGCTGGCATTGTTCCAGACCGACCTGACCGGCACCGCCGAGCAGCTCGACAGCTGCGCCCCGGGCGTGCCCAGCTGCTTTGCCGCGAAAGAGAAAATCCGCACCACCGGCCTGGACCTGGAGGCCTACGGCGAGCTGACGCCGAACTGGAACCTCTCGGCCGGCTACACCTACGCCTCGCCACGCTACGAAGGCGGCGCCAGCAAGGGCTCGGCGGCCAACACCGACATCCCGCGCCACCTGTTCAAACTGACCACCGACTATCGCCTGCCCGCACCGCTGGAAAAACTGCGCGTGGGCGGCAGCGTCCTGTCGCAGACCCACATGTACAAGGAAACCGCCACCTACCGGGTGGAACAGGCTGGCTACACAGTGACCAACCTGCATGCGGTCTACGAGATCGACAAACACTTCGAACTCCAGGGCAACCTGAACAACGCCTTCGACAAGAAGTACTACCAGACCGTCCAGTTCAACCACTACAACAACTTCTTCGGGGATCCGCGGAACTTTACCGTCACGCTTCGGGCCAAGTTCTGATCGGAGTGGGGCTGGGGACTCTTGGGGGGCGGCTTTTTGGAGGGTGGGTGGTTTTGCGGGATGTATGCGCATTCATTGGCTTTGGCGACGCATAGTCACCTTTCCGCCCTTACGGCGGGTCCCTTTTTGAAGGATCAAAAAGGAACCAAAAAATCCTCGCTCCATCATCCGGCCCCTACGCTTCGCTTCGGGGTCCCCTCGCTACGGCGCCTTTCGGGCCAGCGCGGCCTACGACTTGCTACGCAAGTCTACATCTCGCGCCCTCGGCTACGCCGAGGGGTGCTGCGCACCTGGCCCTACAGGCACCTTCGCTCGGCCTCCTGAAGTCGCAATAGGCGTCGCCTGGACTATTGCGCGCTTAAAAGCCAAAGCAAGAGCAAGAGCAAGAGCAAGAGCAAGAGCAAGAGCAAGAGCAAGAGCAAGAGCAAGAGCAAAAAGTCTGAAGCTTGGAATATCTACTCCAGAATTGTTTGGCAGTGCCTCTCCTGGTTTATTCGCCGATGTTTCTATCGAACATATGCCTGCTTGGACTGTGCCCCACGTGCTTGGGCTGTGTACGGCCCGGCTTGTTGTAGGTACATGGCATTCGGCCCCATCGCAGGCTTCGCCAGCTCCTACAAGCCAACGACCTGACGGCCAGATGCCAGATGCCAGATGCCAAGAGACCAGGAGTCAGGAAGTCAGGAAGTCAGGAAGTCAGGAATCAGGAATCAGGAATCAGGAAGTCAGGAAGTCAGGAACCAGGAGACCAGGAGACCAGGAGACCAGGAGACCAGGAGCTTGGGCGACCAGCGGGGGAAATGTGGGAGCTGGCGAAGCCAGCGATTGGGCCGGCAAGATCACACGAAACCCTGCTAGCGACAGCTGCGCCAGCCCAACCACCACCCCCTCTTCACGACTTCAGGAGACTGAACGCAGGCATCAGGAGATCCAGCCCCCTCGACACAGCCGAGCTCGCGAGATGCAGACTTGCTCAGTCACCCCTCCCCCAGCACCTCGCACACCGCCTCGGCAATCGCCGCCCGCGCCTCGGCCGCCTCGTCGGCAATGGCATCCATGCGCATGAAGTCATGCACCATCCCCTCGTACACCTGCAACTGCACGACCACACCCGACTCGCGCAAGTGCGCAGCATAGGCCAGGCCCTGGTCATACAACGGATCACAGTCGGCCAGCACCAGGCACACCGGCACCTGCGGATTGGCCACCGCCCCGAGCAAAGGCGACAGACGCGGGTCGCCACGCTCGCCCGACACCGGCGCGTACTGCTGGTAGAACCATTCCAGGGTCGCGGTCTCCAGCAGGTGGCCAGTAGCGAAGCGCTGCAGCGAAGCAGTCTGGCTGGTGGCATCGGTCACCGGGTAGATCAACACCCGCAAGCGCGGCCACCCCCCAGGCGTACCGACCTGAGCCGCCAGGCTAGCGCCGACGCTGTCGCCAGCGACCACCAGCCGCTGCCGATCCAGGCCCAGGGCCTCGGCCCGGGCCAGCACCGCGGCCCAGGCATCCTCGGCATCGTGGCTGGCCGTCGGAAAACGCCACTGCGGCGCCAGCCGGTAAGCCACCGACAGCACCGGCAACCCACAGTCCAGTGCCAAGTCGCGGCACAAGGCATCATGGGAGTCCAGGCTGCCGACCACATAGCCACCACCATGGAAATACACCAGCGCCGCCGAACACATACCGGCCTGCCTCGGCGTCGGGCGGTACAGCCGCGCAGCCAGCGCCGCGCCGTCACGGGCGATCAACGTCAGGGACTCGACCTCGACGCTGTCGTCACCGCCCAGGCTCATCATCAGCGAGGACTGGTCGAACGCCTCGCGGGCCTGTTCAGGGGACATCTCATGCATCGCCGCTACCTTGCCATTGGCACGGGCGGCATTGACCAACTGCAGGTACGCAGCGATATCAGGATTGAGGTTCACGGTAGATCTCCGCTGCCCGGCCAGGTGGCCGGGCATGTTCAAGACAAAGGAAAGTTCAGTCGCTGGCCAGCACGGCCAGGCACGGCGCCAGAGCCTGCTCGACCGCGTCCAGCCAGGCCGCGTCGCGCGGCAGCTGGAAGTGGTCGCACGGCAGGATCACGGCATCCTCCAGTGGCTGCCGCAACTGGCTGGCCAAGGCAAGGCGGTGGGCCTTGCGCCCCGCCACCCACCAGTGCGTCGGCACGCAGCGCAGCGCCGGGCATGGCCCCGCCGCCAAAGCCAGGCGCTTGAGCTGGCGGGCGCTGTCGAACAGATTCAGCCACTCGTCCAGGCCCAGCGCGGCATAGGCACCGCCCTGCCGATCATTCAAGGCCAGGGTCTGGCCCAGATAGTCGCGAGCGGTCTGCGCGCAGGCCAAGGCCTGCACGTCGACTTGCGGCGCCTGGTCGCTGATCCAGCCCAGCAGGCCCTGCAGGTCGGCGTGCCAGTCGCCCGGTCGGTCGGGATCGACCTGCTCGGTGCCAGGCACGAAACTGTCGGCCAACCCGAGGAAGGCGACTTGCTGGCCCTGGCCTTCCAGCTCGGCAGCCACCAACGCCGCCAGCGTGCCCCCCAGCGACCAGCCCAACAGGTGATACGGGCCTTCGGCCTGCTGGCCGCGGATCGCCGCCGCATAGTCGATGGCCATCGCCTGCAGCGACGGCTCCTGGCGCCCGGGCTCGAGCAACAAGCGACACGGCAGCCCGACCAACGGACGACGGCCATCGAGACGACGGGCCAGCGGCTCGTAGTCGAACACCGTGCCGAAACCTGCATGCAGGCAGAACAGCGGCGCCTGCCCGCTCGCCGCGTTGAGCGCCAGGGTCGGCGCCAGCCGCGGCCCCTGCGCGACCTCGCCAGTCAGCTCGGCGATGGTCGGCCGGCTGACCAGGTCGCGCAGTTTCAGGCGCAGCCCCAGGCGCGTCAGGCCACGGGCCTTGGCCACCACCTGCAGGCTGAGGATCGAGTCGCCGCCCAGCTCATAGAAGTTGTCGGTCAGGCCCACCTGCGCCACCTTCAGCACCTCGCTCCAGATCGCCGCCAGGGCTTTCTGCAGCTCGCTGTGCGGCGCCACGTAGCGACGCGGCTCGGCCCCCGGCAGCGGCAGGTTGCGCCGGTCGATCTTGCCGTTCGGCGTCAGCGGCAACTGCTCCAGCACGGTCAGGCTCGAGGGCCGCATGTAGTCCGGCAACGCCTGCTCCAGGGCCTGGCTCAACGCTGCTCGCGGATCGACCGCCAGTGCCGGCTCGTGCATCACCACATAGCCGGCCAGACGCTGGCCGCTGACCCCGGCATGGGCCACCACCACGGCATCGCGCACGCCAGGGCAACGTTTCAGGCAGGCCTCGACCTCGCCCAGTTCGATGCGGAAACCCCGCACCTTGACCTGCTGGTCGAGGCGTCCGAGGTAGTCGAAACCACCATCGGCACGCTGGCGCACCAGGTCGCCGGTGCGGTACAGACGCAGGCCCGGCGCGCCGAACGGATCGGCGACGAAGCGCTCGGCGCTCAGCCCCGGACGCTCCAGGTAACCCCGCGCCAGCCCCTCACCGCCCAGGTACAACTCACCGGCCAGCCCGATCGGCAGCGGATTGAGGTCGGCATCCAGGACATGGGCGCTACGCCGGCCGACGATCGAGCCGATCGGTGCGTAGGCGCTGTCGCAGTCGGTGACAGCGTCAGCGCGCCAGATCAGCGGGGTGACCACGGTCTCGGTCGGCCCGTAGCCATTGATGATCCACTGCGGCGCCAATGCCGCGCGAACCCGCTCGAACGCCGCCTTGGGCACCGCATCGCCGCCGAAACAGTACACCCGCACCGCCGGAGCCTGGCCCTCGCGCTCGGCCTGCTCGGCCAGTTGCTGCAGGTAGACCGGCGGGAACGCGGCGACCGTGACCTGATGCTGGCGCATCTGCGCCAGGGTCTGCTGCGCGGTCCACAGCTCATCGCCGCGCAGCAGCAGGCGGGCGCCATGGCTCAGGGCGGTCAGCCAGCGCTCGTGGGCACCGTCGAAGGCGAACGACATGAAGTGCAGCTCGCAGTCGTCCGGGCTCATCTGGTACAGCTCGCCCACCGCCAAGCAGTGCATGGCCAGCGGGCCGTGGCTGACCGCCACGCCCTTGGGCAGGCCGGTGGAACCGGAGGTGTAGATGATGTAGGCCAGGTTGTGCGGATCGACCCGGCAAACCGGTGCCTGCTCCGGCCAGGTGTTCAAGGCCAGGCCCGGCAGGTCGACCGCCAGCGCGCCCTGGGGTATCGGCAACCGCTCGCGTTGCTCGGCGGCGGTCAGCACCAGGGCCGCGCCGCAATCCTGCAGTTGCCAGGCCAGGCGTTCGCGCGGGTAATCGACGTCCAACGGCACGTAGGTGCCACCGGCCTTGAGCACCGCCAGCAACGCCACCAGCAGGTGCTCGTTGCGCGGCAGGGCCACCGCCACCCGCACCTCAGGGCCGACACCCTGGGCGATCAACCAGTGGGCCAGGCGGTTGGCCCGCCCTTGCAGCTCGCCATGGCTCAGGCGAGCACCCTCGGCGCAGACCAGCGCCGGATGCTGCGGGTTGCCCGCGGCCCATTCGGCGATCCGTGCATGAACCGGCTGCCAGTGGGCGTCGGCGCCTGCCGGCAGCCGCGCCTGCGGCTGTGCCGGACACGGCAGGCCGATCACCCCGAGCCGACGCTCACCGTCTTCGGCCAGCGCCTGCAACAGGCCCTCCATGCCCAGACGGATCCCCTCCACGGCCTGCGCGTCGAAGTGCTGGCGCAGGAACATGTACTCGATGGTCAGGACCTCGTCGAGGGTCACCATCAGGTCCATCGGCAGGTTGGTCAGGCCCACGCTGTCCATCTCGCCGAAGCGCAGGCGCTCGTCGCTCCAATCGCGCAGGGCCTGATCCACCGGGTGATTCTCGAACACGATGATGCTGTCGAACAACGGCTGCCCCGGGCGCCCCGCCCAGCGCTGGATCTGCGCCAGCGGGGTGAACTCGAAGTCGCGCATCGCCAGGTTGCGCGCCTGCAGCGCGCGCAGCCAGTCACCGACCGCCTGGGTCGGCTGCAGCGGGTGCACCACCGGCAAGGTATTGATGAACAGCCCGAGGATCGCGTCGCTGTGCGCCAGGTTGGCCGGGCGCCCGGCCACGGTGGCGCCGAAGGCCACGCAGGACTGGCCGCTGTAGCGGCTGAGCAGCAGCAGCCAGGCGCCCTGGACCAGGGTGTTGAAGGTGATGCGCTGCTGTTGGGCGAAGGCCTTCAGGCGCCCGGTCAGACCCGCGTCGAAACGCGTGTACAGCGCCTGATGGCCCTCGCCGTCGGCCCGGCGCGGCTGCCAGGCCGCCAGCAGGGTCGGCTCCTCCAGCGGTTCGAGCTGGGCCCGCCAGAACGCCTCGCCACGGGCCTGGTCCTGGTTGCGCAGCCAACCGATGTACTGGCGGTAGGCGACCGGCTCGGGCAGCGTCTTGCCGGCATACAGCGCCAGCACCTCGCCCATCAGTTGCGAAGTGCTCCAGCCGTCGACCAGCAGGTGGTGGTAGGTCCAGATCAACTGGTGCCCGCCTTCGCCCAGGTCGACCAGCAGCAGGCGCTGCAACGGCGGATTGGCCAGGTCGAAGCCACGCTCGCGCTCCTCGCGCGCCAGCTCGCCAATGGCCATGGGATCAGCGGCCAGGTCGCGCCCGTCGCGCTCGCTGAAGGCCAGCGCCAACGCATCGAGGACGAACTGCAGCGGCTCGTCCAGCCCCTGCCAGAGGAAACCGGTGCGCAGGATATCGTGGCGGCGCACCACCTCGACCCAGGCCTGACGCAGGCGCTGCGGGTCCAGGCCGTGCACCGGCACGCTCAGCTGGTTGACGTACAACTGGGCGTCAGGGCTGTCCAGGCCGAGGAACAGCATGCCCTTCTGCATCGGCGACAGGCTGTAGAGACCGGTGATCCGCTCGTGGGGCAACGGCAAGGCCTGCACCTGTGCCTCGCTCAGGCCATGCCAGTCCTTCGGCGTGGCCAGCGCCGGCAAGGCACCGCCGCTACCGACCTTCAGTGCCAGGCGGGCAATGGTCTGCTGCTCGAAGAGGTCCTTGGGCTCCAGGGCCAGGCCGCGCTGACGCGCACGGTTGACCACCTGGATCGACACGATCGAGTCGCCGCCCAGGGCGAAGAAGTTATCGTCGGCACCCACCTGCTCAAGGCCCAGCACCTCCTGCCAGATCTGCGCCAGGGCCTGCTCGTGCGCGCCCTGCGGTGCCCGTGAGGCCACCTGGGCCAGCCCTGGCTCGGGCAGTGCCTTGCGGTCGAGCTTGCCATTGGGGCTCAGCGGCATGCTCGCCAGCACCTCGAAGTGCGCCGGCACCATGTACGCCGGCAGCACTGCGCGCAACTGCTCGGCCAATACCTCGCCCAACGCCGTCGGCGCCTCGGCGGCGGCCACCAGGTAAGCCACCAGGCGCTTGCCATGGCTGCCATCGCGGGCTACCACCACCGCCTCGTTGACCCACGGCTGCTCCATCAGCCGCGCCTCGATCTCGCCCAGTTCGATGCGCTGGCCGCGAATCTTCACCTGGTGGTCGATGCGCCCGGCGTACTCGATGACACCGTCGCCACGCTGGCGCGCCAGGTCGCCGGTACGGTACAGCCGCTGGCCGGCGCCGAACGGGCTGGCGACGAAGCGCTCGGCGGTCAGCGCCGGACGCTGGTGATAGCCCCGCGCCAGGCCCAGGCCGCCCAGGTACAACTCGCCCACCACGCCTGCGGGCAATGGCCGCAGGGCGGCGTCGAGCACGTAGGTGGCCAGGTTGGCGATCGGCTGACCGATCGGCACCGTGTCGCCGCCCTCCTCGCGGCAGGTCCAGTGGGTGACGTCGATCGCTGCCTCGGTCGGCCCGTACAGGTTGTACAAGGCCACGCCGGGCAAGCGCTCGAAGACCTGGCGCTGCGCCTCGACCGGCAGCGCCTCGCCACTGCAGACGATGCGCCGCAGGCTGCTGCAGCGCGCCACCTGCGGATCCTGCAGGAACGCCTGGAGCATCGACGGCACGAAGTGCATGGTGGTGATGCGCTCAGCGACGATGCGCGCGATCAACTGCGCCGGATCGCGGTGCTCGCCTGGCAACGCCATGACCAGCGGCACGCCGGTCATCAGCGGCCAGAAGAACTCCCATACCGACACGTCGAAGCTGAATGGCGTCTTCTGCAGCACCCGGTCGCCCTCGCCCAGGGCATAGGCTTCCTGCATCCAGGCCAGGCGGTTGCAGAGCGCGGCATGGCTGTTGCCGGCGCCCTTGGGCTGGCCGGTGGAACCCGAGGTGTAGATCAGGTAGGCGAGGTTCTCAGGTTGCAGCGCCGGCTGCGGATCGTGGGCCGGGTAGCCCTCGCCGATCAGCGCGCCAGGCTCCAGCCACAGGCAGGTCCGCGCCGCATCCACCGGCACCCGCTCGCGCAGGGCGGCCTGGCCCAGCAGCAACTGGGCGGCGCTGTCCTGCAACAGGTAGGCGATACGCTCGGCCGGCAGCTCAGGGTCGACCGGCACGTAGGCGCCGCCAGCCTTGAGCACCGCCAGCAGCGCCACGACCATCTCCACGCTGCGCTCGGCCACCACCGCCACACGGCTTTCCGGGCCCACGCCCAGGGCGATCAACTGGTGGGCCAGGCGGTTGGCCTGGGCATTGAGCGTGGCGTTGTCCAGCCGCTGCCCGGCGCACACCAGCGCCAGCGCCTCGGGCCGGGCGCGCACTTGCGCCTCGAACAAGCGGTGCACCGGTTGCGCCTGTGGGTAGTGCCGCGCCGTGGCGTTCCACTGCCTCACCACCTGGTGCTGCTCGGCCGCGCCCAGCAGCGCCAGCTCGCCCAGCGTGCCACTGGCGGCCTGGCTCATCTGCTCCAGTGCCTCGGCCAGTTGCTCCAGCAGACGCTCACCCAGGCCAGGATCATCCAGGCCAACGCACGTCAGGCCCAGGGCCAGCCCATCGCCCTGGTGCACGGTCAGGGTGAACGGCAGGTGCGTCTGCTCGCGGCTGTCGATGGTGGCGAAGCGCACGCCGGCCGGCGCGCCGGCGCCCAGGGCCTCGGCCACCGGGTAGTTCTCGAACACCAGCAGGCTGTCGAACAGCGCCTGCGGCTCGAAACCGGCGCAGCGCTGGACATCGGCCAGCGCGCAGTGTTCGTGCTCGCGCAGTGCCAGGTTCTGTGCCTGCAACGCTTGCAGCCAGGCTTCCAGCGCCTGGCCAGGATCGGCCTGGACCACCACCGGCAGGGTGTTGATGAACAACCCCACCTGCTGCTCGATACCGGCCAGTTCGGCCGGACGCCCAGCGACCGTGGCGCCGAAGGCCACCACGTCCTGGCCGCTCCAGCGTTGCAGCAGCAGCCCCCAGGCGCCCTGCACCACGGTATTCAGGGTGACCTTGCAGCGCCGGGCGAACTGGTTCAGGCGCGCGCAGGCCTGGCCGTCGATCAGCCGTGCCGCTTGCTGGCGCAGGGTATCGGTCGCCGGCTCCGGCGCACGGCTGGCGAAGGCGTTGGCCAGCAGGGTCGGCGCTTCCAGCGGCGCCAGTTGCGCCTGCCAGAAGCGCTGGCTGGCAGCGGCGTCCTGGCGTTGCAGCCAGGCAATGTAGTCGCGGTAGCGGCCACGCACCGCGGCCACCGTTTGCCCGGCATAGGCCTGCAGCACCTCGCCGAGCAACTGCGAGCTGCTCCAGCCGTCCATCAGCACATGGTGGTTGGTGTAGATCAGGTGATGGCGGTGTTCGTCCAGGCGCACCAGCAGCATGCGCAGCAGCGGCGCGCTGGCCAGTGCGAAGCCGGCCTGGCGCTCGGCCTCGGCCAGGGCGTCGAGGGCGGCGGCCTCGACCGGGCGATCACGCCAGTCGAGTACCCGCAACGGAAATGCCAGCTGACGCTGCACCAGTTGCACCGGCTGGTCGAATGCACCGCCCCAGAGGAAGGCGCTGCGCAGGATGTCGTGCCGGTCCATGGCCTGCTGCCAGGCCTGCAGGAAGCGCTCGGGGTCGAGCCCCTCGACATCACAGCGCAACTGGTTGATGTAGTCCGCCGAGCCCTGTTGGTACAGGCTGTGGAACAGCATGCCCTGCTGCATCGGCGACAACGGGTAGAGGTCCTGCACCTGACGCGCCGCCACGGGCAACTGCTCGAGCTGTGCCTGGCTCAGGGCCAGCAGCGGGAAGTCCGATGGGGTCAGGGCGCCGTTGGCCGGGTCGCAGCAGTACTCGACCAACGCCCGCAGGTGTTGCAGGTAGCCATCGGCCAAGGCGGCGATATCGGCGGCGGCGAACTGCTGCTCGGCGAATTTCCAGGCCAGCGTCAAACGCCCGCCCTCGATCCGGCCATTGATGGTCAGCCAGTTGCCCAGCGGCGCCTGGTCGTCCTGGCTGCTGCCGGCACCCAGGGTGCCGGGGCGGAACCACCCCTGGGCGTCTTCGCCGAAACCACCGTCGACCTGCCCCAGGTAGTTGAAGGTGATACGCGCCTCGGGCAGCGCGGCCATGCGCGCCCGGGTCGGCGCATCGCCCAGGTGGCGCAGCAGGCCGAAGCCCAGGCCCTTGTCGGGCACTGCGCGCAATTGCTCCTTGACCTGCATCAAGGTCGCGGCGAGATCGTCCGCGACGCCCAGGCACACCGGGTAGGCGCTGGTGAACCAGCCAACGCTGCGGGTCAGGTCGATGCCTTCGAAGGTCTCGCTCTCGCGGCCATGCCCCTCCAGTTGGACCAGCGTGCGCGCCTGCCCGGTCCAGCCGCGCACGGCCAGGGCCAGGGCGGCCAGCAACAGGTCGTTGATCTGCGTGCGGTAGGCGGCTGGCGCCTGGTGCAACAGGCGCGCGGTCGTCGCCTCGTCGAGGGTCACCTCCAGTTGCCGGGCCTGTGCGTTGCACGCGGCTACCTCGGCGCCGGCACGGGCCGGCAGCTCGGCCAGCGGACCGTCGGCCAGGGCTTGCCAGTAGTCGAGCTGGGCCTGCCAGCGCGGCTGCGCGGCGGCCTCGAGCAGGCGCCCGGCCCAGGCCTTGACGCTGCTGGTACGGCTCGGCAGGCGGACGGGTTGCCCCTGCTCCAGGCTGCTCAGCACACCCTGCAGGTCGTCGAGCAGGATGCGCCAGGACACGCCGTCGACCACTAGGTGATGGATGACCAGCAGCAGCGCCTGACGCTGCCCTGGCAGATCGGCCAGTACCACCCGCAGCAGCGGCCCCTCGGCCAGGTCCAGGCTGCGCTGGGCCTTGTCGGCCAGTGCCGGCCAGTGCGCCTCGTCGCTCAGTTGTTCATGCCAGAGCACTTCGCCAGCGTCGACCGCGTCGCGGTAGCAGGCCTGCACGCCCTGCCCGGTCGGGGTGAAGCGCAGGCGCAAGCTGTCATGGTGGGCCAGCAAGCACTGCAACGCCTCGCGTAGCCGGGTGGAAGACAACGGCTGGCGCGGTTCGAGGACCAGCGCCTGGTTCCAGTGCGCCGGGCGCGGGTGGGCCTGGGCGAAGAACCACTCGGCGATCGGCAACAGCGCCGTGGCGCCTTGCTCGGGCCCCTGCTCGGCCAGCGCCTCGGCCTCTGCGCGGCGCGCCACCTGGGCCAGCTCGCGCACGCTCTGGTGCAGGAACATGTCCTTGGGCGTGAAGCGGATACCCGCCTGACGCGCCCGTCCGACCACCTGGATGGCGATGATCGAGTCACCGCCGAGTTCGAAGAAGTTGGCCGTGGCGCTCACCGCAGCGTGCCCGAGGATGTCCTGCCACAGCGCGGCGATCTGCGCTTCCAGGCCTGCCGCAGGCTCGACATGGTCGACCAGGCGGGTATCGAGGCTCGGTGCCGGCAGTGCCTTGCGGTCGACCTTGCCGTTGGGGTTCAACGGCAGGCTGGCCAGCAGCATGAAGTGCGCCGGCACCATGTAGTCGGGCAAGTCGGCACGCAGACGCGTGCGCAGTTGCGCCACCAGTGCCTGGCCGTCCTGCCCTGCGGCGGCGACCACATAGGCCACCAGTTGCTTGCCGCCCTGCCCTTCGCGGGCCTGGACCACGGCATCGTCGACACCCTCCAGGGCCAGCAGGCGCGACTCGATCTCGCCAAGCTCGATGCGAAAACCGCGGATCTTCACCTGCTGGTCGACCCGGCCCATGTAGTCGTAGTCGCCATCGGCGCGCTGGCGCACCAGGTCGCCAGTGCGGTACAGGCGTTCGCCGCCCGCAGCGAAGGGGTCCGGGACGAAGCGCTCGGCGGTCAGCCCCGGACGGTTCAGGTAACCCTGGGCGAGCAGCCCGCCCAGGTACAGCTCGCCACTGGCGCCGGCCGGCATCAGGTTGGCCTCGGCATCGAGCACGCAGGCGGTGCGCGGACCCACCGGGCTGCCGATCGGCGCATAGGCACTGGGGCACGGCTGGTCGGCCGGCGCCTTCCACAGCAGCGGCGTGACCACGGTCTCGGTGGGGCCGTAGCCATTGATGATGTGCTCCGGACGCAACACCTCGCGCAAGCGCTCGAAACTCGCCCTGGGCACCGCGTCGCCACCGAAGCAGTAGATACGCGCACGCGGCAGCGGACCACCGAGGGCCGCCTGCTCGGTGAGCTGCTGCAGGTACACCGGCGGGAATGCCGCCACGCTGACGCCGTGGGCGAGCATGGCCTGCAGGGTCTGCTCGGGCGTCCACAGGCTGTCCTCGCGCAACAGCAGGCGGCCACCGTGGCTCAGGGTGGTCAGCCAGCGCTCATGGGCGCCGTCGAAGGCCAGCGACATGAACAGCAGCTCGCAATCATCGGCGCTCATCGCATAACGCTCGCCGATCGCCTGGCAATGACGGGCGATGCCTTCATGGCCGACCTCCACCCCCTTGGGCTCGCCGGTGGAGCCGGAGGTGTAGATCACATAGGCCAGTTGCGCCGGGTGGATTGCCTGGGGCGGCAGTGGCGCCACCGACTCGGCGAGCAACGCGTCGATGTCCAGCGCCTGCACCTGGCTGTCCTCGGGCAGGCCGGCGCTGACGCTGGCATGGGTCAGCAGCAGCGGCATGCCGGCGTCGCGCATCAGGTAGGCCAGCCGCTGGGGCGGGTGCTTGAGGTCCAGCGGCACATAGGCGCAGCCGGCCTTGAGCACCGCCAGCAGGGCGACGAACACCTGCTCGTCACGCGGCAGGGCGATGCCGATGCGTACACCACGGCCCCCGGTGCGTTGCCACAGGCTGGCGGCCAGGCGCTCGGCGCGTCCGTCGAGCTCGGCGAAACTGAGGCTGCGCCCCTCGCAGGTCACCGCGATGGCCTGCGGCCTCAGCCTGGCCTGGGCGGCGATGCGCTGGTGAACCGGGGTGAAGGGCATCGCCTCGGCGGGGCGCTGCCAGGCGCGCAAGGCCGCGGCGCGCTCCTGCGCGTCGAGCAGCGCCAGTTCGCCCAGGGCGCAGTCGCTGTCGGCGGCGATCGCCTGCAGCAGTTGCAACCAGTGACGGGCCAGGCGCTCGACAGTGGCGCGCTCGAACAGGTCGCAGGCATAGGTGAAGCGTGCGCTCAGGCGCCCGTCCGGCGCCTCGCGGGTGTCCAGCGCCAGGTCCAGCTTGGCGGTGTGGTTGCGCCACTGCACGCCTTCGACGCGCAGCCCCGGCAACGCCACCAGGCCTTGCCCGGCACTTTCGCGCAGGTGGTTGAACATCACCTGGAACAGCGGCGAATGGCTCAGGCTGCGCTCCGGGCTCAGGCGCTCGACCACCTGCTCGAACGGCAGGTCCTGGTAGGCCTGGGCGCGGATCGCCCGCGCCTTGACCTGTTGCAACAGGGTGGCGAAAGGCATGCGCCCATCCACCTGGGCACGCATCACCTGGGTGTTGACGAAGAAACCGACCAGCCCTTCGATCTCCGGGCGGTTACGGTTGGCGCTCGGCACGCCGACGCGGATGTCCTGCTGGCCACTGTAGCGGTGCAACAGGGCCTGGAACGATGCCAGCAGGAGCATGAACACCGTCGCCCCATGGGCCTGGGCCACGCCGTGCAGGGCCGCGCCCAGCGCCTCGGGCAGTTCCAGCTCGACGCTGTCGCCGCGCCCGCTGGGGACAGCCGGACGCAGGTGGTCGGCCGGCAGTTGCAGGGCCGGCTGTTCGCCGCCCAGTTCCTCGACCCAGTAGGCCAGCTGGCGCGCCTGCTCGCCTGCTTCCATCCAGGCCCGCTGCCAGATCGCGTAGTCGGCGTACTGGATCGGCAGCGCCGCCGCGGCCCTGCCCTGCCCCGGCGCGACCTGCGCCAGGTAGCCTTGCACCAGCTCATCGACCAGCAACTGCATCGACCAGCCGTCGGCGACGATGTGATGCAGGGTCAGCACCAGCACATGCTCGTCTGCCGCCAGGCGCAACAGGCGCACGCGCAGCAGCGGGCCGGCAGACAGGTCGAACGGCTGGTGGGCCTCGTCCTCGATGCAGGCCTGCAAGGCATCCGCTGCCACCTCCTGCACGGCGATCTCGACCGCGAACGGCGCCTGGATCAACTGGCAGGCCCGGCCTTCATGCAGGCCGAACAGGGTACGCAGCGGCTGGTGACGCGCCACCAGCGCAGCGAACGCCTGGCCCAGCGCGCCGAGGTCCAGCTCGCCATTCAGGCGCAGGGCGCGCGACAGGTTGTAGGCGGCGCTGTCGGGCTCGAGCTGCCAGATGAACCACAGCCGCTCCTGGGCATGGGACAACGGCAGCACCTCGAGCGCCGACTGGCACTCGGGCACTGGCAGGTTGGCCGGCGAGAGGTTTTCCGCGGCCATCTTTTCCAGGTACAGGCGCCGCTTCTCCAGCGGCATCAGCACGAAACGGCGGGCAATACGGGCCGCGGTCGCTTGGTTGTCCATCACGCATCCACCTCGTCAAACAGGTCTTCCAGGCGGCCCAGCCGCGCTTCGTCCAGGCCCGCGGCCTGGGGTTCGAGGTGTGCCACCAGCGCGGCGAGCGTCGGGTGGCTGAACAGCAACTGTGGGCTCATGGTCATTCCCAGTTCCAACTGCACACGCGAGACCACGCTCATCACCAGCAGCGAATGGCCTCCCAATTCGAAGAAATCGTCATCCCGGCCGACCCGCTCGCACTTGAGCACCGCCTGCCAGATTGCCGCGACGCGAACCTCGCGCTCGCCTTGCGGCGCCGTGAAGGGCCGTGTCGGCACCACGTGCGGCGCGGGCAAGGCGCGCCGGTCGGTCTTGCCGTTGGCGGTCAACGGCATGCGCTCGAGCACCACGCAATGCGCCGGCACCCGGTAGTCGGCCAGGTGCTTGCCCAGTTCGCGCAACAACGCCGCCGGCTGCAGCGCTTGCGGCCCCTGGCCGACCACCCAGGCCACCAGGCCCTCGACCGACGGTGCCAGGCCAACGTGGGCGTCGGCCACGCCAGGCAGGGCCTTGAGCGCGGCGGCGATCTCGCCGGGCTCGATGCGGTGGCCGCGCACCTTGACCTGGTCGTCCATGCGTCCGGCGAACAGCAAGGCACCTGCCTGCACCCGGACCCGGTCGCCAGTGCGATAACGCCGCCCGCCGCCCGCTGCGGGCACGAAACGCTCGGCGGTCAGGCCCGGTCGCCCCCAGTAGCCCTGCGCCAGGCCGGCACCTTCGACCAGCAACTCGCCGTACAACCCTGGCGGCTGCGGCTCGCACTGGGCATCGACCACGCTCAGGCGCAGGTTGGCCATGGCCTGGCCCAGGGGCACCGGTCCCGCCTCGACGCCGGCCAGCGACGTGCTCAGCACGCCAATGGTGGTCTCGGTCGGCCCGTAGTGGTTGAACACCTCGCACCCCGTCGCGAGCTGGCGCACCTGGCGCAGCAGTTCGCTCGGCAGCGCCTCGCCGCCCAGCACCAGGGCCCGGCGCGGCAGCACGGCCGCACCGCCGCCCTCGAGCAGTGCCGCGAGGTGCGAGGGCACCAGCTTGAACAGGTCGATACTCTCGGCCTGCACATAGCGCGCCACGGCCTGGGCGTCCAAGGCCCACGCCGCCGGGAGCAGGTGCAGGGTACGACCTTGGCTCAACGCGCCGAACAATGTGGTGTAGCCAAGGTCCGCCGTCGGCGTGGAGAGCAGCGCCAGTTGCTCGATCTGCGTCCATGGCAGCCACTGCTCCAGGGCCCGCAGGTAGTTGCCCAGGCCGCCATGGCGCACCGCCACGCCTTTCGGCGTGCCGGTGGAGCCCGAGGTGTACAGCAGGTAGCACAGCTGGTCGGCGTCGACCGCCAGCGCGGCCGGCGCCTGCGCGTCGTCGCATTCCCCGAGCGTGGCCGGGTCCAGTTGCGCGATCTCGGCGAAGGCCTGCAACTGCGCAGGATCGCCGATCAGCAGTTGCGCCCCGCTGTCGGCCATGGCCTGTCGCGCACGCAGGGGCTCGCCAAGGGGATCGATCGGCACGAACACCAGGCCCTGGCGCAGGCAGGCGAGCGCGGCGACGACAAAGCCACTGTCACGCCCGGCCACCACGCCGATCCGGGCCTGCGGCGCGAAGCCCGCCAAGGCCGAGGCCAGCCCCAGCACCTTGCGCTGCAGTTCGCCGAAAGTGATCCGCCGCGCGCCTTCGACCAGCGCCAGGCGCTGCGGGTTGGCCCGCACCTGACGCGCGAACAGGCCGTAGACCGTCTCGCCATCGCTGCCCAGGGACGCGCCCTGGAGCGCCGCGACCTGGCTCGCGGCCAGCGCCGGCTCGCCCAGGCGCAGGCATGGCTGCTCGACGAACGCAGCCAGTAGTTGCAGGTAATGGTCGGCCATCCGCTCGACAGTGGCGTCATCGAACAGGTCGAGGGCATGGATGAACGAGGCGACGATGTCACCGTCGACCACCTGGGTTTCCAGGGTCAGGTCGAACTTGGCGCTGTCCTGCGGCCAGGCCAGCGGGGTCACCGCAAGCCCGGCGACAGGCGCCTGCCAGGGCCTGCGGGCAACTTCGCCATGGTGGTTGAACAGCACCTGGAACAAGGGGGTGTGGGCCAGGCTGCGCTGAGGCTGCAACGCCTCGACCAGTTGCTCGAACGGCAGGTCCTGGTGCTGCTGCGCGCCCAGCGCGGTGTCGCGCACTGCCGCCAGCAACTGCGCGAAGGTGTCCGAGGCCTGCAGGCGGGCACGGTGCACCTGGGTGTTGACGAAAAAGCCGATCAGGCGCTCGGTCTCCAGGCGGTTGCGCCCGGCCACCGGCACCCCGACACGGATATCGTCCTGGCCACTGTAGCGCCACAGCAGGACCTGGAAGGTCGCCAGCAGCACCATGAACGGCGTGCAGCCCTGCTCCCGCGCGCAGCGCGCGACGGCAGCGGACAACCCGGCGCCCAGGCGTCGACTGACCAACCCGCCGCGCCCGCTCGGCTGGGCCGGGCGCGGCCGGTCGAACGGCAGTTCGAGCACCGGCTGCTCGTCGCCCAGTTGCCCGCGCCAGTAGGCCAGCTGCTGCGCGCCGGCCGGCGAAGCCAGCCACTGACGCTGCCACCAGGCGTAGTCGCAGTAGCGCAGCGGCGGCGTCACCAGGTTGGCCGGCCGCTGCTCGCGCAAGGCCGCGTAGGTTTCCAGCAGTTCCTCGACCATCACCTGCATCGACCAGGCGTCGGAGACGATGTGGTGCTGGGTCAGCAGCAGAACCTGCTGCTGCTCGCCCAGCCGCGCCAGCGTCAGGCGCAGCAGCGGCCCCTCGGCCAGGTCGAACGGCTGGTGCAATTGTTCGTCGATCAGCGCCGCCAGGCCCTCGGGCGGGACGTCGCAGGTGCGGATCGGCAGCTTGAGGATATCGAGCACCTCGATCCCGACGCCATCGGCCGTGCCGATGAAGCGGCTGCGCAGCGGCTCATGGCGGGCGATCAGCGCCGCGAAGGCCGCCTCCAGCGCGTCCAGGTCCAGCTCGCCCTGCAGTTGCAGGCCGGCGGGCAAGGTATAGGCGTGACTGTCCGGGCGCAGGCGCCACAGCAGCCACTGGCGCTCCTGGGCGAACGACGGCAGTCTGCGCGCCTCGACAGGCGCGCGGGCCATGGCCTGGCCCTGTCCGGGTTGCCCCAGCTGAGCCAGCGCCGCGGCGAAGTCGCCCAGTTGCGGATGCTCGAACAGCAGCCGCAGCGGCACCTCCAGCCCCAGGCGTTCACGCAGCCGCGAGGTGATCCGGGTAGCCAGCAGCGAGTGGCCGCCACGGCCGAAAAAGTCAGCCTCGAGGGTCAGGTCGGTCACCCCCAGGACCTCCTCCCACACCGCCGCGACCGCCTGCTCCAGCGCACTGGCCGGCGGCCGGCCGCCGTCATCGGCGCCAGCGGCTTCGATAACCGGCAGCGCGTTGCGGTCGAGCTTGCCGTTGGGCGTCTTGGGCAGGCTCGCCAGGCGCAGCCACAGGCCCGGCACCATGTAGGCCGGCAGGCGTTGACCGAGCGTGCGGCGCAAGGCCTCGTCACTGGCGGCGTCGTCGGCAACGATCCACGCCGCCAGCTGACCGGCGACCACCTTGACCGCCGCCTCGCGCACACCCGGTACCAGCAGCAGTTGCGCCTCGATATCCCCCAGCTCGACACGGAAGCCGCGCACCTTGACCTGCTGGTCGGCACGGCCGAGGTATTCCAGGCCACCGTCGGCGCGCTGGCGCGCCATGTCACCGGTCCGGTACAGACGCTGGCCGGCGCCGGCCGGGTCGGGCAGGAAGCGCTCGGCGGTCAGCCCCGCACGCCCCAGGTAGCCGCGCGCCAGGCCCAGGCCGCCGATCAGCAGCTCACCCGCCGCCCCCAGCGGTGCGGGGGTCAGGTCCGGGCCGAGGACATGCAGCCGGGTGTTGTCCAGGGCTTCGCCGAGCAAGGCCTCGCCCTGCTGGCGGTCGATACGCTGGGCACTGGACCAGATGGTGGTCTCGGTCGGGCCGTACAGGTTCCATACCTGCGGGCTGAGCCGCTGCAGGCGTGCCAGCAGGTCGGGCGGCAGCGCTTCGCCACCGCACAGCACCTGCACATCACCCAGCGCATCGTGCAGGCCGCTGTCGAGCAACATGCGCCAGGCCGACGGTGTGGCCTGGACCGCCCGCACCGGCTGCTGTGCCAGCAGCGCGCGCAGGTGCAGCGGATCCTTGGCCTGCTCCTCGCTGGCCAGCACCACGCAGGCGCCGGTCAGCAGGGGCAGGTACAGCTCGAGGCCGAAGATGTCGAACGAGAACGTGGTCATCGACAGCAGCGTGTCGCCGGCCGCCAGATCGAGGCGCGCGGCCATCGCGGCAATGAAATTGTTCAGCGCGCGATGGCTGATCATCACGCCCTTGGGCTGCCCCGTGGAGCCCGAGGTGTACAGGGTATAGGCCAGCTGGTCGAGGTCGGCGAGCGGCGCCAGGGGCTCAGCGTCGGGCACGAGGGCCTGCCAGTCGTCCAGGCTCACGCATTGCACGGTCTCCGGCAGCGCCAGACGTGCCGCCACCGCCTGCTCGCTCAACAGCAGGCGCACGCCGCTCTGTTCGAGCATGTAGCCCAGGCGCTGGGCCGGGAACGCCGGATCCATCGGCACATAGGCCGCGCCGGCGCGCAGGATGCCGAGCAGGCCGATCACCAGCGCCGGGCCGCGCCGCACCGCCAGGCCGATGCGCGCCTCGGGCTGCACGCCCTGGCGCAGCAAGGCCTGGGCCACGGCCCGGCTGGCCTGCTCCAGGCACGCGTAGCTGAACGCCTGACCGGCGAACACCAGCGCGCTGGCCTGCGGCGTACGCCTGGCCTGCTCGACGAACTGCGCGTGCACCGGCAGCGGGTTGGCCAATGGCGTGGCTGGCGGGTTGCCGGCGAGCAGGCGCTGGGCGCGCTCGGCGGCCGGCAGCAGCGCCACCTCGTCGATCCGCTGTCCGCTGTCGGCCAGCAGCGCCTCGAGCCAGGCCTGCCAATGCCCGAGCATGCGCGACACGGTGCTGGCGTCGAACAGCGCGGTCGGGTAGATGAATTCGGCGTCCAGGCCCGCCGCGGTCTCGCGCATGTACAGGGTCAGGTCGAACGGCGCCGCCGGCCGCGCCCAGTCCAGGTGCTCGACCTGCAGGTCCGCCGTCGCCGTGTCCGCCGCCTGGGCACCCTGGAAGTTGAAGAGTATCTGGAACAGCGGGCTGACATTGAGCTGGCGCTGCGGCTGCAGGGCCTCGACCAGTTGCTCGAACGGCAGGTCCTGGTACGACTGGGCCTGGCGCGCCTCGGTCATGACCTGGCCGAGCAACTGCTCGAAGCTGCCCTGCCCGTCCACCTCGGTGCGATGCACCTGGGTGTTGACGAACAGCCCCAGCAAGCCTTCCAGCTCGGGGCGGCTGCGCCCGGCCACCGGCACGCCGACGCGCACGTCGGCCTGGCCACTGTAGCGATAGAGGAAGCCCTGGAACGCGGCCAGCAGCCACATGAACAGCGTCGCGTCGCTGGCCCTGGCCCGCGCCTTGAGCGCCGCCAGCAGCGGCATAGGCAGGCGCAGCGCCACCGCCGCGCCACGGCTGTCGGCCTCCAGCGGACGCGGCCGGTCGAACGGCAGCGCCAGAATGCTCGCCTCGCCGCCAAGGCGCTCACGCCACCAGGCCAGCTGGCGCTCGCGCTCGCCGGCGTCCAGCCACTGGCGTTGCCAGGCGGCATGATCGGCGTATTGCAGGGTTGGCGTCGCCAGCGTGGCACCTTGGTACAGCGCCATGACCTCGCGGATCAGTTGCTGGGTCGAGCTGCCGTCGGAAATGATGTGGTGCTGGGTCAGCAGCAGCAGGTGCTGGTCGTCGCCCTCCTGGCGCACGCCGACCCGCAGCAGCGGGCCGCCGGCAAGGTCGAACGGCCGGGCATGGAAGGCTTCGGCCAGTTGCCGGGCATCGACCGCGCCCTCCAGTCGCTCGAACCTCAGCGGCAGGTGCTCGGCGATGACCTGCACCGGGCCGTCGGCCTGCTCGGCGAAGGTGGTGCGCAGTACCTCGTGGCGCGCCACCAGCGCCTGGAACGCCGCCTGCAAGCGTGGCACGTCGAGCGCGCCACGAATACGCAAGGTAGCCGCCATGTTGTAGGCGCTGCCCTGAGGGTCCAGGCGCCAGAGGAACCACTGGCGTTCCTGGGCATGGGACAGGCGCGCCGGTTCGTTGCGGTCCCGCGGCTGGATCGGAGCGATGCCGAAGAGGTTGATGCCCTTCTTGCCCAGCATCGCCGCCAACGCCTTGCGCTCCCGCGGGCTGAGCGATGCCACCGAGTCCAATAGTTCTTGCACGAGGCCACTCCCATCAATCGATCAGGTTTTCGAGTTCGTCGGCAGATAGACGTTTGAGCGCCTCCAGGGATTTAGCCAATTCGTCCACAATCGGCGCGCTGGCGCCGCGCTGGGCCTCGATGCGGACACAGAAGTCCTCCAGGTTGGCACTGGCGAACAGGGCCTCGAGCGCAATGTCCAGGCCCAGTTGCTGGCGCAAGCCCATGACCAGGCGGGTGGCCAGCAACGAATGGCCGCCCTGCTCGAAGAAGTTGTCGTCCAGGCCGACCGTCTGGCGTCCGAGGATTTCGCCCCACTGCGCAGCGACCTCGCGCTGCAGGTCGCTGACCGGCGCGCGCTGCTGCGTTGGCGCGACTTCGGGGCGCGGCAGGGCCTTGCGATCGAGCTTGCCGTTGGGGCTCAACGGCAGGCTGTCGAGCAGCACCAGCCGCGCCGGCACCATGTGCTCGGGCAGCACGCCGCGCAGCGCCGCCGGCAAGGCCTCCAGCGCCGGGGTGCCGGTGAGGTAGGCCAGCAGTTGCTGGTCCACCGCCAGCACCACCGCCTCGCGCACTCCGGGCTGCTCCATCAGCCGCGCCTCGATCTCGCCCAGCTCGACCCGCAACCCGCGGATCTTCACCTGATGATCGATACGCCCGGCGTACTCGATGACGCCATCGACGCGCCAGCGCGCCAGGTCGCCGCTGCGGTACAGCCGCTCGCCGGCGCCGAACGGGCTGGTGACGAAGCGCTCGGCGGTCAGCCCCGGACGGCGGTGATAACCCCGCGCCAGCCCTGCGCCGCCCAGGTACAGCTCGCCGATCACGCCGGGCGCCAGCGGCTCGAGGTTGGCGTCGAGCACATAGCAGCTCAGGTTGCTGATCGGCGCGCCGATCGGCACCAGGTCGAGGCCCTCCTCGCGGCAGGTCCAGTGGGTGACATCGATCGCCGCCTCGGTCGGTCCGTACAGGTTGTACAGCGCAGCCTGTGGCAGGCGTTCCAGGCACTGACGCTGGGTCTGTACCGCCAGCGCCTCGCCGCTGCAGACGATGCGGCGCAGGCTGGCGCAGCGCGCCAGGCCCTCGTCGAGCAGGAACACCTGCAACATCGACGGCACGAAGTGCAGCGTGCTGACCTGGTGGCGCTCGATCAGCGCCACCAGCCGTGCCGGGTCGCGGTGGTCGCCCGGCGCGGCGATGGCCAGGCGGGCGCCGACCATCAGCGGCCAGAAGAACTCCCACACCGACACGTCGAAGCTGAACGGGGTCTTCTGCAGCACCGTGTCCGTGGCGTCCAGCGCATAGGCCTGCTGCATCCAGCACAGTCGGTTGGTCAGCGCCGCATGGCGGTTGCCGGCACCCTTGGGCTGGCCGGTGGAACCGGAGGTGTAGATCATGTAGGCCAGGCTCTGCGGATCGATCTCGACCTGCGGACGGCTGGCCGGATAGGCCGACCAGTCGCCGTCGATGTCCAGCCGCACCCCCCCTGGCGGTACCGGCAGCGCGAGACCGGGCGGCGCCAGCAGGCAGCGCACCGCACTGTCCTCGAGCATGTAGGCCAGGCGCTCGGCCGGGTAGTCCGGGTCCAGCGGCACGTAGGCGGCGCCGGCCTTGAGTACCGCCAGCAGCGCCACCACCAGCTCCAGGCTGCGTTCGGCGGCGACCCCGACCAGGGTCTCGGGGCCGACGCCCCGGGCGATCAGGCCATGGGCCAGGCGGTTGGCGCGGACCTCGAGCTCGCCGTAGGTCAGCGACTGTTCGCCGAACAGCAGCGCCACCGCCTCGGCCGGTTGCGCCTCGATCCAGTGATGCACCGGTTTGTGCAGCGGGAAGTCGCGCGCCGTGGCGTTCCACTGCGCGACTTGCCGGCGCAGCGCCTGGTTGCCGGCCGCAACGATCTCGCCAAGGCGTGCCGCGGGGCTGTCGAGGAAGCCTTCCAGCAGCTCGCGCAGACCATCGCACAGGCCCTGCACCGCCGTCTCGGCGAAGCGTTCGCTGGCGTAGCGCAGGGTCACCTGCAAGCCCTGGTCCTGGCTGACCAGCACGGTCAGCGGGTAGCTGGTGCGCTCCGGCGCCTGCAGGTTGGCGAAACGCAGCCCGCTGGGCGTCCCCTCGCGCAGGGCCTGGGCCACCGGGTAGTTCTCGAACACCAGGATATGGTCGAACAGCGCCTCGCCCGGCTGGCCGGCCCAGCGCTGGATATCCGCCAGCGCGGCGTGCTCGAAGTCGCGCAGACGGACGTTGCTGGCCTGCAACTGGGCCAGGGCCTCGCCCAGGGTCTGCCCGGCCTGCGGCGCGCAGATCAGCGCCAGGGTGTTGATGAACAGGCCGATCTGCTGCTCGACCCCGGCCAGCGCGGCAGGCCGCCCCGATACCGTGGCGCCGAAAGTCACCTGGTCGGCGCCGGTCAGGCGCTGCAACTGCAGCGCCCAGGCCAGCTGCAACACGCTGTTGAGGGTGACCTGGTGGTGCCTGGCCAGACGCTGCAAACGCTCGCAGGTGGTCGTGTCCAGGTGCAGGTGCAGATCACGCTGCGCGCCCGTCAGGGCTGCATCGCCAGTCACGCCGATGGCGTCCACCAGGCGCGTCGGGCCGGCCAGGTCGGCCAGCTGTGCGCGCCAGAAGGCTTCGCTGGCGCCCTGGTCGCGCTCGCCGAGCCAGGCGATATAGTCGCGGTAGCGTCCAGCCTGGGGCGCGACCGGCAGGCCGCTGTAGCGCTGCAGCACCTCGCCGAGCAACTGCGAGGTGCTCCAGCCATCGAGCAGCGCGTGGTGGTAGGTCAGCACCAGGTGCTGCTGCCCGGGCGCGCGCTGTGCCAGGTGCAGGCGCAGCAAGGGTGCCCGCAGCACCGCGAAGCCTGGCTGGCGCTCGGCTTCGGCCAGCGCGTCGAAGGCCTCGTCGCCCTGCCCCGTCAGGTCGCTGCGCGACACCGGCAGTTGGGCCTGGCGGTAGACCAGTTGCACCGGCTGCTCGGTCTGCGCGCTCCAGTGGAAGCCGCTGCGCAGGATCTCGTGCGCCTGCAGGCAGTCCTGCCAGGCCTGGACGAAGCGTGCCGGGTCGAGGCCCTCGACATCCAGCCGCACCTGGTTGATGTAGTCGCCACGGCCGTTGTCGAACAGGCTGTGCAGCAGCATGCCCTGCTGCATCGGCGACAGTGGGTAGATGTCCTGCACCTCGTGCAGTGCCACCGGCAAGGCATCGAGCGCGGCCTGGTCGAGGCCGGCCAGCGGGAAGTCGGCCGGCGTGGCGCTGCCCTGGCCCGGCGTGCAGCAATGCTCGACCAGCGCCGCCAGTTCGGCGACATAGGCATCGGCCAGTGCCTGCACCTCCTGGCTCGGGTAGCGTTCGCGGCTGAAGGTCCAGGTCAGCGACAACCGGCCGCCCTCGACCCTGGCATCGATCGACCATTCGCCGGGCACCTCGGCGTCCAGCGACTGTTCCAGGCCAGTGGCATGGCTGGCGAGGGCGAACAGCGCATCCTGCTCGGCGAAGCCCGCATCGAACTGGCCGAGGTAGTTGAAGGTGACCGCCGGCTGCGCCAGCGCCGCCATGGCCGCGCGCACCGGGGCTGTGCCCAGGTGGCGCAGCAGGCCGAAGCCCGCGCCCTTGCCCGGCACCGCGCGCAACTGCTCCTTGATGGCCTTGAGCGAGTCGCCAAGTGTCGCGGCCGGGGTCAGGCGCACCGGGTAGAAGGCGGTGAACCAACCGACCGTGCGGGTCAGGTCCAGGGACAGGCCGTCGACATCGCGGCCGTGGCCTTCAAGTTGCACCAGCAGCTCGTCGGCCCCGCTCCAGGCCGTGACCACCCGTGCCAGGGCAGTCAGCAGCAGGTCGTTGACCTGGGTGCGGTAGGCCGCCGGCGCCTGTTGCAGCAACTGGCGGGTATGCTCCGCCGACAGGCTGGCACGGGCCACGTCCAGGTGACGGCGCTGGCGGCCCCCCTGCGGATGCGGGCAAGGCCAGGCCGTCGAAGCACCGTCGAGCAGGCCTTGCCACTGCGCCACCTCGTCCGCCACATCCCCCTGCGCACGCGCCTGCAAGGCCTGGCCCCAGGCCTGCAACGAATGGGTCTTGGCCGGCAGTTGCACGGCGCGCCCAGCCTGCAGGTCGAGATAGGCAGCCTGCAAGTCCTCCAGCAGGATCCGCCAGGACACGCCGTCGATCACCAGGTGGTGGGCCACCAGCAGCAAGCGCTGACGCCCCTCGACGCTGGCCAGCACCGCCCGCAGCAACGGGCCCTGGTTCAGGTCGAGGCTGGCCTGGGCCGCATCGGCCAGGGCCGGCCACTGCGCCTCGCTGTCGAGCTGGCGCTGCCACAGCAGCGCGCTGTCGGCCTCGCCATAGTGAGCGCGCGCGCTGTCCAGGCGCAGGCGCAAGGCATCGTGATGGCCGACCACCCGCTCCAGGGCCGCAGCCAGTGCCTCGCCGTCCAGCGGTGCCAATACGTCGAATACCAGCGACTGGTTCCAGCGCTCAGGTTCGACCTGCACCTGTTCGAAGAACCAGTGCTGGGCAGGCAGCAGCACCTGGCTACCGGTCACCGGCCCCTGCTCGAGCACGGCCACGCTGCCTTCCCCGGCGACCCGCGCCAGAGCCTCCACGGTGGGGTGGCGGAACAGGTCGTTGGGCGAACAGTGCAGGCCCAGGCGACGGGCGCGGCTGACCACCTGGATCGAGATGATCGAGTCGCCGCCCAGTTCGAAGAAGTTGTCGTGCAGGCCAACCCGTTCGAGCTTGAGCAGTTGCTGCCAGATCTGCGCCAGGGCCTGCTGGGTCGGCGTCTGCGGCGCCACGAAGGCGCCCTGCTGGCGGCTCGCGTCCGGGCGCGGCAAGGCCTTGCGGTCGAGCTTGCCGTTGGGGCTCAGCGGCATGTGCTCGAGCACCAGCAGTTGGCTCGGCACCATGTACTCGGGCAACAGGGTGCGCAAGCGTTGACGCAGCGCGTCGGCGTCGACCGCACCGGTGACGTAGCCCACCAGCTGCTGGTCGAGCGCCACCACCACGGCCTCGCGGACCTGGGCCTGCTCGAGCAGGCGCGCCTCGATCTCGCCCAGCTCGATACGCTGGCCGCGGATCTTCACCTGGTGGTCGATGCGCCCGGCGTACTCGATCACCCCATCGGCGCGCTGGCGCGCCAGGTCGCCGGTGCGATACAGCCGCCCACCCTCGCCGAACGGGCTGGTGACGAAGCGTTCAGCGGTCAGCGCGGCGCGGCGGTGATACCCGCGCGCCAGGCCTGCGCCGCCCAGGTACAGCTCGCCGGCAACCCCGGCCGGCAACGGATTGAGGTCGCCGTCAAGCACATAGGTGGCCAGGTTGGCGATCGGCTGGCCGATCGGCACCGTGTCCAGCCCCTCTTCGCGGCAGCGCCAGTGGGTGACATCGATGGCCGCCTCGGTCGGCCCGTAGAGGTTGTACAGCCCGACGCCCGGCAAGCGGGCGAACACCTGCTGCTGGGTATCGGCCGGCAGCGCCTCGCCGCTGCAGATGATGCGCTTGAGCCCAGTACAGCGGTCGGCCTGCTCATCGCCGAGAAACGCCTGCAGCATCGACGGCACGAAGTGCAGCGTGCTGACCTGGTGGCGCTCGATCAGCGCCACCAGCCGTGCCGGGTCGCGGTGGTCGCCCGGCGCGGCGATGGCCAGGCGGGCGCCGACCATCAGCGGCCAGAAGAACTCCCACACCGACACGTCGAAGCTGAACGGGGTCTTCTGCAGCACCGTGTCCGTGGCGTCCAGCGCATAGGCCTGCTGCATCCAGCACAGCCGGTTGGTCAGCGCCGCATGGCTGTTGCCGGCCCCTTTCGGACGCCCGGTGGAGCCGGAGGTGTAGATCACATAGGCCAGGTGCTCGCCCTCGACGGCGACGTCCGGGCGCTGCACCGGATAGCCCTGCAACGCCAGGCGGTCGAGGTGCAGTCGCGGCAGTTGCGCGGGCACCGGCAAGTCCAGGTGCGACTGCGTCAGCAACAAGGCCATGGCGCTGTCCTCGAACAGGTAGGCCAGGCGTTCGCGCGGGTACTCCGGGTCCAGCGGCACATAGGCGCCACCGGCCTTGAGGATGGCCAGCAGGCCGACCACCATGTCGAGGCTGCGCTCGGCGGCGATGCCCACCAGCACGTCCGGGCCGACACCCTGCTCGATCAGGCGGTGGGCCAGGCGGTTGGCGCGCTCGTCAAGCTCGAGGTAGCTCAGGCGCTGCTCGCCGAACAGCAGCGCATCGGCCTGCGGGGTCCGCGCCACCTGCGCCTCGATCAGTTGCTGCACGCTCGCCCGTGGATAATCCCGGGCCGTGGCGTTCCACGTCCCGAGCGTGCGGCGGCAGGCCTCGTCGTCCAGCAGGCCGAGGTTGCCCAGCGCCTGGTCGGGCGCGGCGCAGAAGGCCTCCAGCAGGTGCGTCAGGTGCGCCGCCAACTCGGTCACCCGCGCCAGGTCGAAGCAGGCTCGGTCGAAACTCAGGGCCAGGGTCAGGCCGTTGCCCTGGCCGACTTCCAGGGTCAGCGGGTAATGGGTGTGCTCGCGGTGCGTCAGCCCGCTGAAGCGCAGGCCGCCGTGCGTCGTGCGCAATGCCTCGGCCACCGGGTAGTTGTCGAACACCACCAGGGTGTCGAACAGAGCCTCGCCAGGCTGGCCGGCCCAGCGCTGCAGGTCGGCCAGCGGCGTGTGCTCGTGCTCGCGCAGGGCCAGGTTGTGCGCCTGGACCTCGCGCAACCAGTCGCCGACGGCCTGCTCGCCGCGAGCGCCGGCGATCACCGGCAGGGTGTTGATGAACAGGCCGACCTGCTGCTCGATCCCCGGCAACTGCGCCGGGCGGCCGGCGACGGTGGCGCCGAAGCACACCGTCGACTGGCCGGTGTAGCGCTGCAACAGCAACAGCCATGCGGCCTGGACCACGCTGTTGAGGGTGACCTTGTGACGGCGCGCCAACGCTTGCAGGCGCGCCAGCCGATCGGCGTCGAGCTGCAATGCATGCGCGTCGAACCCCTGCCCGGGCGCCACGACGGGCACCGACTGGGCCAGGCGCGTCGGCCCGGGCAATGCCGCCAGCCGCGCGTGCCAGAAGGCCTGGTCGAGCGCCTGGTCGCGTTCCTGCAACCACTGGATGTAGTCACGCACACGTGCACCGCTCGCCCGCGGCGCCTGCCCCTCGTAGCGCTGGAGGACTTCGGCCAGCAACTGGGCGTTGCTCCAGCCGTCCATCAGTACATGGTGGTGGGTCTGGATCAACTGGTGGCGCGTGTCGTCCAGGCGCACCAGGACCAGGCGCAGCAACGGCGGACTGCCCAGGTCGAAGCCGCGCTCGCGCTCGGCGGCGGCCAGTTGCTCCAGCGCCGCGGCGCTGTCGGCCTGGCCGCGCCAGTCCAGGTAGCGCCATGGCAGCTCGGCCTGGCGTCGCACCACCTGCACCGGCTGCTCCAGCGGATCCTGCCAGAGCAAGCCGCTGCGCAGGATGTCATGGGCATCGACGCAGGCCTGCCAGGCGTCGCGCAAGCGCTCCGGCTCAACGCCCTCGACGGTGACGCTGAGCTGGTTGATGTAGCTGTCGCCACCCTGCCCGTCCAGGCTGTGGAACAGCATGCCCTGCTGCATGGGCGACAGCCCGTAGAGGTCGCTGATCTCGGCCAGCGGCAGCGCCAGGGCGTCCAGGCCGGCCTGGTCGATGCGCGCCAGCGGGAAGTCCGAGGGCGTGGCCTGGGCCGCGCGCGGCTGGCAGCAGTGCTCGACCAGCGCCCGCAACTGGGCGACATAGGCGTCCATCAGGCGGGTCATGGTGGCCTGTTCGAACATCTGCTCGCTGTAGCCGAACTGCAGCGACAGCTCGCCGCCGTATACCTGGCCTTCGACAGTGAGCCAGTTGGCCAGTGGCGCGTCGGCGTCCTGGGCGCTACCGCTGCCCTGACTGGCTGGCTGCCACAGCGCGTCGGCATCGAACTGCTGGTCGAAGCGCCCCAGGTAGTTGAAGGTGATGCGCGGTGCCGGCAGCGCCGCCAGCGCCTGGCGCTGCGAATCGCTGCCCAGGTAGCGCAGCAGGCCATGGCCCAGGCCCTTGCCAGGCACGGCGCGCAGCTGCTCCTTGACGGCCTTGATCGAGGCGTCGAGGCCGGCTGCGGGGGTCAGGCGGACCGGGAACAGCGTGGTGAACCAGCCAACGGTGCGCGACAGGTCGACATCGGCGAACACCTCCTCACGACCATGGCCCTCCAGTTGCACCAGCACCGAGGCGTGCCCGCTCCAGCGGCTGACCACCTGCGCCAGCGCGGTCAGCAGCAGGTCGTTGACCTGGGTGCGATAGGCCGCCGGGGCCACCTGCAGCAGACGCCGGGTCAGCTCGCTGTCCAGGCGCGCCTTGAGCGTGCGCCCGTGGCGATTGCTCAACACCCCGGCCGGATGGTCGCACGGCAGCTCGCCGTCGGCGGTCTGCGCGCGCCAGTAGTCCAGCTCGCCGGCATGCGCCTGGGCCAGGGCCGGCAGGCGTGCGGCCCAGGCCTGCCAGGCAGTGGTCTTGGCTGCCAGCGGCTGTTGCCGGCAGGCCAGTTGCAGGTCTTCGAGCAGCACCCGCCACGACACTCCGTCCACCAGCAGGTGATGGATCACCAGCAGCAACTGCTGGCGAGCGTCTTCACGGTGCACCAGCACCGCACGCAGCAGCGGACCATCACCCAGGCGCAGGCCGCGCTGGGCGGCCTCGCAGATCTCCAGCAGCGCCGCGTCGCTGTCGGCGCGGGCTTCGCTGAACAACGCGCCCTGCCCATCGGCCTGGTGCCACGCCTGCCACTGCCCGTCCTGTTCAGCGAAACGCAGGCGCAGCGCGTCGTGCTGGCTGACCAGCCGCGCCAGCGCAGCGGCCAGCACGTCGGGCGCCAGCGCCTCGCGCAGATCGAGCAGCAGCGACTGGTTCCAGTGCCCCGGCACCGCCATCGCCTGCTCGAAGAAGGCCTGCTGGATCGGTGTCAGCAGCGCCTGCCCCTGCACCTGGCCCTGCTCGGCCTCGACCACCGCCGCCTGCCCGACTGCCGGCGCCAGGCTGCGCACGGTCTGGTACTGGAACAGGTCGCGCGGATTGAACTGCAGGCCGTGCCGGCGTGCCCGGCTGACCACCTGGATGGCAATGATCGAATCGCCGCCGAGCTCGAAGAAGTTGTCGTCCAGACCTACCTGGGCGATGCCCAGCACCTCGCTCCAGACCTGCGCCAGACGAATCTGCACAGGCTCCTGCGGGGCGACATACTCACCCTGCGGGGCGCTGTCCGGCCGCGGCAGGGCCTTGCGGTCGAGCTTGCCGTTAGGGGTCAGCGGCAGGCTGTCGAGGGCCAGCAGATGGCTCGGTACCATGAATTCCGGCAGGCTCTGCAACAGCCAGGCCCTGAGCGCTGGCTGCCAGCCCTCGGCCTGCGCCGCGAGCACCAGGTAGGCCACCAGCTGGCGCCCGTCCACAGCCAGCACCACCGCTTCGCGCACGCTGGCGTGCTCGGCCAGGCGGGCCTCGATCTCGCCCAGCTCGATACGCAGGCCGCGGATCTTCACCTGGTGGTCGAAGCGCCCCAGGTACTCGATCACCCCGTCGCCACGCTGGCGCACACGGTCACCGGTGCGGTACAGGCGACCACCCGGGGTGAACGGGTCGGCGACGAAGCGCTCGGCGCTCAGGCCAGGACGCCGGTGATAGCCGCGGGCCAGGCCGACACCGGCCAGGTACAGCTCGCCCGCCACGCCCGGCGCCACCGGTTCGAGGCCAGCATCCAGCACATAGGTGCGCAGGTTGGCGATCGGCAGACCGATCGGCACGCTGTCGCGCCCCTCTTCGCGGCAGCTCCAGTGGGTGACGTCGATGGCCGCCTCGGTCGGTCCGTACAAGTTGTACAGCGCCGCTCCCGGCAGCCTGGCGAACACCTGGCGCTGGGCGTCCACAGGCAGTGCCTCGCCGCTGCAGACGATCCGCGTCAGGCTGCTGCAACCGGCCGCCGCAGGCTCATGGATGAACGCCTGCAACATCGAGGGCACGAAGTGCAGCGTGGTGACGCCATGCTGGCGGATCCGCGCCACCAGTGCCGCAGGGTCGCGGTGCTCGCCGGGCGCCGCCAGTACCAGACGAGCACCGCTCATCAAGGGCCAGAAGAACTCCCACACCGACACATCGAAGCTGAACGGGGTCTTCTGCAGCACTGTGTCCGTGGCATCCAGGGCATAGGCCTGCTGCATCCAGCACAGCCGGTTGGTCAGCGCCGCATGGCTGTTGCCGGCCCCTTTCGGACGCCCGGTGGAGCCGGAGGTATAGATCACATAGGCCAGTTGCTGCGGTGCGATGGCCTGCGCGGGCGCGACATCGGGCTGTTCGCGCAGGTCCAGCGCGTCCAGCGCCAGGCAGCGCACGCCGTCCGGCAGCGGCAGTTGGTCGAGCAAGGCCTGCTGGGTCAGCAACAGGTCGATGCCGCTGTCCTTGATCATGTAGGCCAGGCGTTCGCGGGGATATTCAGGGTCCAGCGGCACATAGGCGGCGCCGGCCTTGAGGATCGCCAGCAAGGCGACGACCATCTCGACGCTGCGCTGGGCGGCCACCCCTACCAGGCTATCGGCGACCACGCCCTGGGCCAGCAGGCAATGGGCCAGACGGTTGGCCTCGGCGTCCAGCTCGGCATAGCTCAGCGTGCGTTCGGCGAACAGCAGCGCCGGCGCATCGGGGGTGCGCCGCGCCTGCGCCTCGAACAACTGGTGCACACCCTGCTCGAGCGGATAGCGGGTCTCGGTGGCGTTCCAGTCCTCCAGCACCTGCCGACGGGTCGCCGCATCGAGCATCGGCAACCGCCACAACGCCTGGTGCGGCTGCTCGACCAGCCCGCGCAACAGCGTCAGCCAGTGCTCGGCCATGCGCTGCACGGTGTCGGCCTCGAACAGGTCGGTGGCGAAGGTGAAGGCGGCGCGCAACACGCCGCCCTGCTCGTAGGTGTCCAGGCTGAGGTCGAACTGGGTGGTGCGACCGCGCCATTCCAGCGAGCGCAGTTCCAGCCCCGAGGCCAGGGTCACGCTGGCCAGGTCGGCGACCTCGGGCTGGTGGTTGTACATCACCTGGAACAGTGGCGCATGGCTCAGGCTGCGCTCGACCTTGAGCGCATCGACCAGGCGTTCGAAGGGCAGGTCCTGGTGGGCCTGGGCGCCGAGCACGGTCTGGCGCACGGCGTGCAGGTAAGTCAGGACGTCGTCCTGGGCGCCAGGCTGCAGGCGCAGTACCTGGGTGTTGACGAACAGGCCGATCAGCCCCTCGGTCTCGGCTCGGTTGCGATTGGCCACCGGGCTGCCGATACGCAGGTCGCCCTGGCCGGTATGGCGCTGCAGCAACAGGCCGAAGGCTCCCAGCAGCAGCATGAACAGGGTCAGGTTGTGCTGACGGGCGAAACCGCGCAGTTGCTCGGCCAGGCCAGCGTCGAGCGCCAGTTCCAGGCGTTGCCCGGCAAAGCTCGGGGTGGCCGGGCGCGCATGGTCCAGCGCCAACTCCAGCACTGGCTGCTCCTCGCCCAACTGCCCCTGCCAGTAGCCGAGCTGGCGCTCCAGTTCGCCGGCCTCGAGCCAGCGGCGCTGCCACAGCGCATAGTCGGCGTACTGGATCGGCAACGCCGGCAACTGCGGCGCCTGGCCGGCGGCGAAGGCGTCGTAGCAGCGGCTGAACTCGTCGATCAGCACATTCATCGACCAGCCATCGGCAACGATATGGTGCAACGTCAACAGCAACACATGCTCGCGCGCCCCCAGACGCAGCAGGCGCACGCGCAGCAACGGCCCCTGCTCGAGGTCGAACGGGCGCAACGACTCGGCCTCGACCTCGGCCTGGACCCTGGCCTCCTGCTCGCCGGCCGCCACCGAGCGCAGGTCGAGCCGCTGGATCTGCGGCGCTGCCGGACGGTGCTGCTGGTACAGCTGGTCGTCATCATCGCGGCCGAACACCGTGCACAACGCCTGGTGACGCGCCAGCAGCGTGGCGAAGGCCTGCTCCAGCGCTGCGTCGTCCAGCTCGCCGCACAAGCGCACCGCACCCGGCAGGTTGTAGGCGCCACCCTTGGGGTCGAGCTGCCACAACACCCACATGCGCTGCTGGGCATAGGACACCGCCTGCCGCGCCTGCGTCGCGTCGCCGGCCGGAATCGGGAACTGGGAAAAGTCGATGCCCTCCTTGCTCAGGCTGGCCAGGAACAAGCGGCGCTTGTCCAGCGGCAGCTCGATGAAACGGCGGGCCAATTGCAGGGACTTTTCGGCATTCATCAGATTGCTTCCGTACGAGTGGGGTATCGGGCCGAGCCCGGCTATCCCTACGAAACGGATACAACTTGCAAAAAATTACCGGCCCAAGGGCCTCTCCCACGGCTCCGGATAGCCTGTGCGTTCGCGCATCCAGAGCCTCCTGAAACATTTGCTTTCATTTGCCGTCGCCGGTTTTTGATTCTCATTCGTCCTATTAAGTGCAGCCCACGGTCGAGCTTCGGCTCGATCACCCTTACGCGCAGAAGACCGAGTGATGGCCAACCCTTCGAAAAAATCCAAATCCAGGCTGTGGTTCCTGGTCCATAGCTGGCTCGCCCTGCCGATCTGGTTCTTTGTCCTGATCGTCTGTTTCACCGGCATGCTCGCGGTGGTCAGCCAGGAGATCGTCTGGCTGGCCAACCCCGACGTGCGCGCCAGCCGTCCCCACGACGATGCCGAGCGCCTGAGCTTCCAGCAGGTGCTCGACGCCATGCACGCGGCCCAGCCACAGATGATCGTGCGCCAGCTGGTGCAGCCGGACGGCGCGCACTTCGCCCTGCAGGCCTCGGTGAGCCTGCCCGACGGCACGGCGCCGATGTACTACGTCAATCCGTACACCGGGGCGATCCAGGGCAAGAGCCCGGACTTCAACTTCGAAGCCTTCACCCGCGCCCTGCACGGCTGGTGGCTGGTACCCTTCACCCATGGCTACAGCTGGGGCTGGTACCTGGTGTCGCTGCTCGGCCTGCCGATGCTGGCGTCGCTGGTCACCGGCCTGGTGGTCTACAAGAAGTTCTGGAAAGGCTTCTTCAAGCTGCCGCGGCGCAGCCATGGCGCGCGCATCTTCTGGGGCGACCTGCACCGCCTGGCCGGGGTCTGGTCGATCTGGTTCGTCGCGGTGATCTCGATCACCGGCACCTGGTTCCTGATCCAGGCGATTCTCGCCGACAACCACATCACCCTGTCCTCGGAGCCGATCGTGCCGGTGATCGCCCGCGAGGAAGTGCCGCAGAGCGCCGACGGCAGCCCGGCGCCACGCATCGACCTGGACCAGGCCGCGCGCATCGCCACTGCCGCCATCCCCGGCCTGGAGATCAGCTTCATCGCCGTGCCCGCCACCGCCTACAGCCATGTGCGCATGGGCGGACGCGGCTGGTACCCGCTGATGTTCCAGACCGCCGAGGTCAACCCCTATACCGGCCGCGTCGACAGCCAGTTCCTGCTCGCCGACCGCTCGCCCCTGGAGTTCGTCACCGAATCCATGCGGCCCTTGCACACCGGCGACTTTGGCGGCCTGGCGATCAAGCTGGTGTGGGCCTTCTTCGGCTTGCTGCTGAGCCTGATGGTGCTCAGTGGCCTGCTGATCTGGAGCAAGCGCACCGCCCAGGCCACCGCCGCCGCCCTCAAGCGCCAGCGCGAACCGCGCCCGGCCCGCCAGCAGCCCGTGGAGACCCCGACATGACCCAGGCCCCGGCCTTGCCCGTCCACCCGCTGCGCCGGCTGTGGCTGAAATGGCGCTTGCACCTGAACATCCTGTTGATCCTGGTCCCGCTGGGCTTCATGCCCAAGTACTTCGCCGAGGTCCGCCTGCTGCGCGGCGAAAGCGGCCTGGGCGCGCACCTGATCGAAAACATCGCGGTCGGCCCCTGGCAACTGAGCCTGGCCGAGCTGCGCGACGAGGCCCCGCGCGCAGATGGCCCGGCAGGCTATTTCAAGGTGTTCAACGCTGCCTTGTGCGCGACCTGCGCCGAGGGCGTCAAGGCCATCTACCTGCGCATCGGCAAGCCGCGCAGCCTGCGCGCGGCCGGCACGATCTTCTTCGGCACGCCATACCGCATGGGCACCTCGCTGCCGATACCGCCACGCACCCGGGCCGACGCGCAGATCTGGATCACCATCGAAGGCTGGGACGGCCGCATGCACCAGGCCTCGGTCCCGCTCGCCCAAGCCTCGCCGGCCACCGTGGCCTGGCTCGAGAAACAAGGAGACACCCCATGACCCCGCTGCCACGCAGGCTCGCCCTGCCCTTGCTGATGCTCGTCGCCACCCCGGCGCTGGCGCACAACCCGATGTGCGAATGCACCGAGACCGGCGCACAGATCACCTGCAAGGGCGGTTTCTCCGACGGCAGCGGCGCTCCGGGAGTGACCCTCGACGTGATCGGCTACGACGAACAGGTGCTGGTGGCCAGCAAGCTCGGCGACGACTCGACCTTGACCTTCAAGCGCCCCGACGGTGAGTTCTATGTGCTGTTCGACGCCGGCCCCGGCCACGTGGTGGAAGTCGACCACGCCGACATCGGTGCGCCATGAGCCGTATCCAACAGGTGCGCCCGGCCGGCGCCGGCCACGAGACCCTCTGCGTGCTGCTGGCCGCCGCGCTGATCGTGACGCTGGCCGCCGCCGTGGTGACGCTGCGCGGCGAACGCCAGGACGAGCAGGCCATCGCCGTCCATCAGCTCGATGCCCGGCGTGACCTCAGCGCCGCCGAACAGGGCATTCATACCGACCTGTGGGTGGCCGCCGACGAGATCCGCGCGCTGCGCGAGGAAACCGGCAGCGCTGCCGATGCCCAGGCGCTGGCCGCAGAAGGCCTGCCGCCGTTCGTCGACGACGCCAGCAGCCAGCGCCGCGGCCGGCACCAGTGGCGCCTGCTCGACAACGGCGCCTACCTGGGGCACAGCCAGGATCCCTCGCTGGCCGGCACCTTCCTGCTGATCCCGGCTGCCGACGCAGACACCCGCCCCGAGATCTGGCTGCGTCGCGACAGCAGCGCCCTGGCGCCGGACGACCTGGCCACGCCGCTGTTGATCGCTGCCGGCTGGCGCCAGGTAGTCAGCCACTACGACGCCGGGGTCACCCGCCAACACCGCCACTGAACCCAAGGACCCGCCCATGTTCCGCTCCGCCCTCGCCCGCCGCGCCCTGGCGCTGTTCCTGGCCTGCGCCCTGCCGGCCCTGGCCGTCGCCGACAACGGCAAGCCATTGCGCATCGGCATCACCCTGCACCCCTACTACAGCTACGTGAGCACCATCGTCGGCGACAAGGCCGAGGTGGTGCCGCTGATCCCGGCGGGCTTCAACCCCCATGCCTATGAACCGCGCGCCGAGGACATCAAGCGCATCGGCACGCTGGACGTGATCGTGCTCAACGGCGTCGGCCACGACGACTTCGCCGACCGCATGATCGCCGCCAGCGAAAAGCCCGCCATCCGCACCATCGAAGCCAATGCCAACGTGCCGCTGCTGGCCGCCACCGGCATCGCCGCGCGCGGCGCCGGCAAGGTGGTCAACCCGCATACCTTCCTGTCGATCAGCGCGACCATCGCCCAGGTCAACAACATCGCCCGCGAGCTGGGTGCGCTCGATCCGGACAATGCCCGCTTCTACCAGCGCAATGCCCGCGCCTACGCCAAGCGCCTGCGCGCCCTGCGCGCCGAGGCCCTGGCCAAGGTCAGCGCGACGGCGGACGTGTCGTTGCGCGTGGCCACCATCCACGCCGCCTACGACTACCTGCTGCGTGACTTCGGCCTGGAAGTCACCGCGGTGGTCGAGCCGGCCCACGGCATCGAGCCGAGTCCGGCGCAGTTGAAGAAGACCATCGACCAGCTCAAGGCGCTCGACGTGAAGGTGATCTTCTCGGAGATGGACTTCCCCTCGGCCTACGTCGAGACCATCCGCCGCGAGTCTGGAGTGCGCCTCTACCCGCTGAGCCACATTTCCTACGGTGACTACACCCAGGACAAGTACGAGGTGGAAATGCAGCGCAACCTCGACACCGTGGTCCGCGCCATCCAGGAGACCCGCACATGACCGCTGCCGCCCACCTGGCCAGCGCCTGCGGGCCGCGCATCGAGTTCGCCGGGATCGACCTGACCCTTGGCCGCACGCGGATCCTCGAACAGGTCAGCTTCACGGTCGCTGCCGGCAGCGTGCATGCCATCGTCGGCCCCAACGGCGGCGGCAAGAGTTCGCTGGTCAAGACCCTGCTCGGACAGATGCCGCACCAGGGCGCGCTGACCCTGCACTGGCCAGGCGAGCAGCAGGTGATCGGCTACGTGCCCCAGGCCCTGGAGTTCGACCGCGGCCTGCCGATGAGCGTCGACGACTTCATGGCCGCCCTGTGCCAGCGGCGCCCGGCCTTTCTCGGCCCGTCCCGCAGGTTGCGCCCGAGCATCGACGCGGCACTGGCGCGGGTAGGCATGCTCGACAAGCGCAAGCGGCGCATGGGCGCGCTGTCCGGCGGCGAGCGCCAGCGCGTGCTGCTGGCCCAGGGCCTGATCCCCGCGCCCCAGTTGCTGGTGCTGGACGAGCCGATGTCGGCACTGGACGAGGCCGGCATCCAGGTGTTCGGCCAACTGTTGCAGGGCTGGCGCCAGAGCGGCACCACCGTGCTGTGGATCGAGCATGACCTTGAGGCCGTGCTGCGCCTGGCCGATCGCGCCACCGGCCTGAACCGGCGGGTGCTGTTCGACGCCCCGCCGGCCGAAGCGCTGAGCCCCGAGCGGCTGCTCGGGCTGTTCAGCGTCCAGCCCCGCAACGAGGGCCCTGGCCGATGAACTTCGATGCCTTGCGTCAACTGCTCCAGCAATGGGCCACGGCGGGCTACCTGCCCGAGGCGCTGGCCTACGGTTTCGTGGTCAACGCGCTGCTGGCCGGGCTGATGATCGGCCCTGTGCTGGGCGGCCTGGGCACCCTGGTGGTGGTCAAGCGCTTCGCCTTCTTCTCCGAGGCGGTCGGGCATGCCGCGCTCACTGGCGTGGCCATCGGCATTCTGCTCGGCGAACCCTACACCGGGCCGTACGGCAGCCTGTTCGGCTACTGCCTGCTGTTCGGCCTGCTGCTCAACTTCCTGCGCAACCGCACCGGGCTGTCGCCGGACACGCTGATCGGCGTGTTCCTCTCGGTGTCGCTGGCGCTGGGCGCGAGCCTGCTGCTGATGCTGGCCGGCAAGATCAACGTGCACATCCTCGAGAACGTGCTGTTCGGCTCGGTGCTCACCGTCAGCGCCCAGGACCTGCTGGTGCTCGGCGTGGTCGCGCTGCTGGTGCTGGGCCTGGCGCTGCCGCTGTACAACCGCATCATGCTGGCCAGTTTCAACCCGCAGCTGGCAGCGGTACGCGGGGTAGCGGTGAAGACCCTGGACTATCTGTTCGTGGTGCTGGTGACCCTGGTCACCGTGGCGGCGGTGAAGGTGATCGGGGCGATCCTGGTCGGCGCCTTGCTGGTGATCCCGGCAGCGGCGGCGCGGCTGGTCAGCCAGTCGCTCAAGGGGTTCTTCTGCCTGGCCGTGCTGATCGCCACGCTCAGCACCTTGCTCGGTATCCTGCTGCCGATCATGTTCGACCTGCCGGTGCCCTCGGGCGCCGCGATCATCCTAGTCGCCGGCCTGTGCTTCGCCCTCGCCGCCCTGGCCCGCGCCCTCGTTCCACACCTGCAAGGAAACCCGGCATGACGCTTTCGCCCAAACCACTGTTCCTCGTCCTGGCCCTGGCCGGACTGCCCGCGCAGGGCGGTGCCGCGCCAGCCAGCGGGCCCCAGGTGCTGACCAGCTTGCCGGTCACCCACAGCCTGGCCACGGCCCTGCTCGACGGCACCTCGGTACGCCTCGGCCAGGCGGCTCCAGCCAATCTGCCGGCCAGTCGCCAGCCCTCGTACTTCAACGGCCGTGGCGCCGCCGACCTGCAGCGAGTGGCGCAACAGGCCGACGCGGTGATCGGCCTGCGTTCGATCTGGCGCGACGATCCGCTGTACCCGATGGCCCGGCGCAGCAACATCCGCATCATCGAGATCGATGCCGCGCGCCCGGTGGATGGTGCCCTGCCCGGCATCGCGGTGAAGGGTGACGACGGCCTGGCGACCTATCCCTGGCTCAGCCCGGGCAACCTTGGACGCATGGCGGATGTGCTGGCCAGCGACCTGGAGCGCCTGGCCCCGACGGACAAGACGCGGATCCAGGCCAACCTGGCCGGGCTCAAGCGCCAGTTGCTGGCGCTGAACGCCAGCAGCCAGGCCCGCCTGGCACAGGTGGACAACCTCAGCGTGGTCAGCCTGTCCGAGCGCCTGGGCTACCTGGCCAGCGGGCTGAACCTGGACCTGGTGCAACAACCGTTGCCGGCCGACGAGCAGTGGGACGAGACAACGCTCGAGGCGCTGGGCAAGACACTGAAGACGCAGGATGTGGCGCTGGTGCTGCACCACCGCCAAGCGGACGCCCGGGTCGCCGAGGTGATCAAGGCTGCAGGGGCCAGGCTGCTGGTACTGGACAGCGATCCCGAGGACAGCCTGGCGGGGCTCGCGACCTGCGTCGAGCAGGTGCTCCAGGCGTTGGAGCAAGGTTGAGGCCCCGGGCCCCTGCAACCAAGGCAGGACGCGGGACGCTGTGGGAGCGGGCTTGCCCCGCGATACCGGCATCGCCGGTGCCGTCGGGGCCCGTCATCAATCAGCGCTTCATGCAGCGCTGGTAACGCTCATCCACCCGACCGGCGAACCAGGCCGTGGTCAGCTTGCGGGTGATCTTCGGGCTCTTGAGCTCGATCCCCGGCAGCACTGCCCTGGGCAACGGCTTGCCCGTCCGGGCCTCGGCCAGGGCGAACACCCCGCGGTACAGCGCAGTGTCCTCCAGCGCCAGGCTGCCCTCCTGCTCCAGTTGCGCGCGGATCTGCGGGTTGCGCAGCCCCAGCTTCGGGCCTAGCTTGCGCGCGGCCTGCTCGGTGGTGCCCGGCAGGATCGCTCCCGGGGCGATCAAGTCGCCGTCCAGTGCCAGCGTCACCCCCGTCACCTGGCTCAGGGCCGCCTGGAACGCCGCGTTGCGGCTGGCATACCAGCCGGCGTTGAAGTCGGCGAACCGGTACAGCGGACGCTCGTAATGGACCGGATAACCGAGCAGGTGAAGAATGCCGAAATACATCCCGCCACGGCGACTGAACACCTCCTGGCGCAGCGTGCCCTGGTAGGTGTACGGGTAGTCCCGGGCGTGCTTCTCGGCAAAATCGACACTGACCTGCATCGGCCCGCCGGTGTGCACCGGATTCAGGCCGCCGAGCAAGCTGCCACCCAGCGGCAGGCGCCCGATCAGTTCGTCGTACAGCGCACTGAGCTGCTTCTCGCTGCGCACGGCCAGCAACCGCTGCTGGTAGCTCTGGCCGTTGCCCGACGGCGTGCGCAAGGCGGTGTCGACGAGAAACTGCGGCATGTGCGCCCGCGCCGCGCGGCGGTCGATCTCCTCGCGGGCGATGCGCCCCAGGTTCGGCACTTGCGGGTCGGCATTGAAGGTCGATTCCTGCTCGGTCACTGCCAGCACCGCGCACAGGTTGCCCTTGTTCGCCGTGATGCCCTGGGCCTGCAACGCCACCTGGATGTCCGTGGCCCAGCCCTCGCGGTCCTTCACCTGTGCCGGTAGCAGGTGCAGCAACTGCGCACGGACCTTGCCCGGATCGGCCTCCGGCGCCTCTTCACGATGCCCGGCACACCCCTGGAGCAGCCCCAGGCACAGCAGCCCGCTGGCCAGCCGCCGCCCGTTCAGGGCTGCTCACCGACCAGGTAGGTCTTGCTGATCTGGCGAAACAGCGGGTGCGCCGCACTGCCGAGCAGCTCGAACAGCACCATCTCGCGGGTGACGATCTGCGCCCCGGCGTCGCGCATGCGCGCCAGGCCCGCCGCCTTGCTTGCCGCCGTGCGGCTGTCGCAGACGTCCTCGACGACGAACACCTGCTTGCCCAGCGCCAGCAGGTCGAGCACGGTCTGCAGCACGCAGACGTGAGTCTCCATGCCGCACACGATCACCTGCCCGCGCTCGAACAGGCTCACCGGCAGGCATTCGCCAGCAACACAGGAAAAGTGCTGTTTCTCCACGACCAGCGCGGCGGGCGCGGCGGCCTTGAGGGCTTCCAGGGTCGGGCCCAGGCCTTTGGGATATTGCTCGGAAATCACCGTGGGCAGTTGCAGTTCGGCCGTCGCCGCCAGCAGCCAGCGCGCCCGCGCCGCGGTGCCCGACGGGTCGCTCATCGCGCCGATGAGCTTTTCCTGGATATCGACGACCAGCAGCGTGGCCTTGCGAGGATCGATCAACATTGTCAGCCTCTTGCCTGGGAAAAGCCCAAGCCTCCCCCAGGCAAGGCGCCTCGTCAATCAGGCAGTCAAGCGCAACGGCGCGAGGGTCTGGCACAGCGTGGCGAGCACCTGGTCCTCGTGACCGTTGATGAAGAAGTGCCCACCGGGGAATTTCGCCAGGGAATAGTCGCCCAAGGTCTCCCGGCGCCAGGCATGCAACTGCTCGTCGCTGGCCCGGTCATCGGTGCCGGCGAGCACATGCAACGGGCAACTCAGCGGTGCGCGCTGCTGGTAGTCGTAGCGCCCGCAGAGCAGGAAGTCCGCTTGCACCACTGGCAAGGTCAGGCTCATCAGTTCCTGGTTGCCCAGCACCTCCTCGGGAGTGCCGCCGAGCGTGCGCAACTCGGCGATCAGCGCCTCGTTGCTGCTCGGCTGGCGCCACTTGGCGGCGTCGTAGTCCTCGCGCCGGGTCGGCGCCGCGGTGCCGCTGGCAAACAACGCCAGCGGCGCCGGGCAACCGAGGGCGCGCAGTTCATGGGCCAGCTCGAAGGCGACCAGCGCGCCCAGGCTGTGGCCGAACAGCGCATAGGGCGCGCGGGTATGCTGGCGCTGTTCGGCCGCCAGTTGCCGGGCCAGCGCCTTGAGGTCGGTGTGCAGCGGTTCGCCTAGGCGCGCCCCGCGCCCGGGCAGCTCCACCGGGCGCACCTGCAGCCAGGCCGGCAGCTTGCGCCGCCAGCGGCTGTAGACCATGGCGCTGGCCCCCGAGTAAGGCAGGCATAGCAGGTTCAGCGCGCTCACCGCGTCATTGCGCCGCGACTTCGGCCATTTTCTGGCGCAGGCTCAAGGGACGCATGTCGGTCCAGACCTCGTCGATGTAGGCCAGGCAATCCTTCTTCAGGCCGCTCTTGCCGACCGCACGCCAGCCGTCGGGGATCGCCTTGTAGTCGGGCCAGATGGAATATTGCTCTTCGTGGTTGACCACTACCTGGAACACGATGTCGTCGCGGTCGAAAACGGAAGTCATTGCCTGTCTCCTTGGATGATGAGGGCCGAACGCGCCGGGCGCGGGGCGGCTTTGAAGGAAACGAAGGGGCCGCGGGAAAAATTACTCATCGCCATCGCCCCATGCCCTGGCCCGGGCAATCGCCGCCTGGATCGCGCTGCGCGCCATCGGGCTGTTCTTCCAGCAGTTGGAGCCGACCAGGCTCGCCGCCGCGCTGACGATGCTGGCGGCATCGGCCTTGGCCAATTGTCGCAGCGAGCCATACCCCAACTGCTCCAGGCGCTCGACGACCGTCGGGCCGACACCCCGGACCGCCAGCAGCGCCGTGCGCTCATCCGCGGAAAACGCCATCTCCACCTCCCTGTGATGCCATGGCTTTGCAAGTGGCGCGGATGATGGCATATATCCGTCTCTACCCGCCAACCCCCACCCGGAGATCTCCCCATGCTCGGCGTGACTGACTACGGCGCATTCGTGATCGCGTTCCTCATCCTCCTGGCGATTCCCGGGCCCGGCAACTTCGCCCTGATCGCCGCTACCGGCAAGGGTGGCCTCAAGGGCGGGCTGGCGGCGACCTGCGGGGTGATCCTCGGCGACCAGGTGCTGATGTGGCTGGCGGTGGCCGGTGTCGCCACCCTGCTGGCCGCCTACCCGGCGGCCTTTCATGTGGTGCAGTGGGCCGGCGCGGTCTACCTGGCCTGGCTCGGCCTGCGCATGGTGCTGAGCAAGCCTGGCGCAACACCCCGGGAAAGCCGCATGGGCAACGGCCACTACCTGCGCCAGGCCATGGCCATCACTTTGCTCAACCCCAAGGCGATCATGTTCTACATGGCGTTCTTCCCGTTGTTCATCGATCCGTTGCGCCACCAGGGCATGCTGACCTTCGCCTTCATGGCAGCGACCGTCGCCGGGCTGACCTTGCTCTACGGGTTGATCGCCGTGCTGCTGACCCAGCGCCTGGCCGAGCGGCTGCGCGCCAACCCGCGCCTGGTGAACCTGCTCGAACGCCTGGCCGGCGTCTGTCTGGTGGGCTTCGGTATCAAGCTGGCGGCAATGCGCTGAGCTTCAGGCGTCGCGCAGCAGGTCGTGGGCATCGAGCAGGCGGAAGGCTACCTGGGGATTGCGCTCCAGACCACGGCGGATCGCCGCCGGGATCGACTGGCGGGTCTTGCGGCACAGGCCCGGCTGCTCGTCCAGTTCGATGACGATGCCGCGCATGGTGCGTACTTCATTGTTGCCGGGGGCGATGCGCACACGGATGCCGAGGTTCTCGTACAGGCGCCGTTGCAGGTGCTCGAGGTCGGCCAGGTCCTTGAGGTTTTCCAGGCGCTCGAGCAGGCGCTTTTCCTCCTCACGGGTCAGCAGCAGGATACGAGCGGCTGGCGCCTGTGCCTCGGCCAGCCGCTCGCGCCCGCAGTCGCAGGCGCCCGGAGGACAGGGATGGCGTTGGGGAGGCAGGCTGGTCATCGGCCAAGCATAGCTGTTTCGCGCCGGCTCGATCAGCCCTGCTCGTCGAGCAACTGGCGGATCACCTGCTCCTGCCCGGCGTAGTCGCCCTCGCCGAAATGCACGTGGCGTACCTGCCCCTTGCGGTCGACAAAATAGTGGGCCGGCCAGAACTGGTTGCCCCAGGCGTTCCACACCCGGTAATCGTTGTCGACCGCCACCGGATAGTCGATGTCCAGTTGCCGCACCTGCTCGCGCAGGTTGCCCAGGTCGTGCTCGTAGTCATATTCGGGAGTGTGCACCCCGATCACCACCAGCCCCTGGTCGGCATAACGACGCGACCAGTCATTGACATGCGGCAGGCTGCGCCGGCAGTTGATGCAGTCGTAGGTCCAGAAATCCACCAGCACCACCTTGCCCTTGAGGGCCTGGGCGTCCAGTGGCGCCGAGTTGAGCCACTGCCCGGCCCCGGCCAGCGACGGCATGGGGCCGTAGCTGTCCTGGGCCAGCAGGTGGCCGGCCAGGCCCAGGCCGACCAGGGCCAAGGCCACGCCACCGGCCTTGAGCAGACCGCGGCGCAGGGCGCACGCCTCAGTTGTCATGGCAGCCGCTGGTGGCGTAGCTGATGTACCTGACGCTTTGTGGCTGGCCGTGGGAGTCGAGGTAGTCCATGCGGGTGTTGACCACGCCGCAGGCATGGTGCTGGTCATTCTTCACCGACAGCACTTTCTGCACATCCAGGTGTTCGCCATAGCGGTACTGCATCACGCTGGCATCGTTGATCGAACTGGTACTGGCCTGGGCGGCGACGGCGGCAAGGCCGAAGACGGCGAACAGGGCGGCGCTGGCGAACTGTTTGAGGTTCATGGTGTGTCTCCTGGTGCAAGGCTTGGCATTGGGGTTGGCATGGAGAGCCGCTTGCTCTCCGGTCGAGAACCATTTCAGCCCCGCCAGGTATCGCGCATGTGTCGGCCACAGGGGGGACATGCGTCCTCCTGTATCTGCGCCCGCGCCGGATACACTGCAATACAAACCGCGACAGGCAAGCGCGGATCCGCTCTGTACACTGCGCCCATCCCTCAAGAACAAGGACACGCCCGATGGAACACGTCGATCACATCCTGGTCGTCGACGACGACCGCGAGATTCGCGAACTGGTCGGCAACTACCTGAAAAAGAACGGCCTGCGCACCAGCATCGTCGCCGATGGCCGGCAGATGCGCGCCTTCCTCGAAGGCAACACGGTCGACCTGATCGTCCTCGACATCATGATGCCCGGCGACGACGGCCTGTTGCTGTGCCGCGAACTGCGCGCCAGCAAGCACCGCAACACCCCGGTGCTGATGCTCACCGCGCGCAACGACGAGACCGACCGCATCATCGGCCTGGAGATGGGTGCCGACGACTACCTGACCAAGCCCTTCTCCGCCCGCGAGCTGCTGGCCCGCATCAATGCCGTGCTGCGCCGCACACGCATGCTGCCGCCGAACCTGACCATCAGCGAGAGCAGCCGGCTGCTGGCCTTCGGTCCCTGGCGGCTGGACACCACCGCGCGCCACCTGCTCGACAGCGAAGGCACCCTGGTGGCGCTGTCCGGCGCCGAGTACCGCCTGCTGCGGGTCTTCCTCGACCATCCGCAGCGGGTGCTCAGCCGCGAGCAACTGCTCAACCTGACCCAGGGCCGCGAGGCGGACATCTTCGACCGCTCCATCGACCTGCTGGTCAGCCGCCTGCGCCAGCGCCTGGGCGACGACGCCCGCGAGCCCACCTGCATCAAGACCGTGCGCAGCGAGGGCTATGTGTTCTCGCTGGCGGTGCAGTTGCTGGAGACCCCGGCATGAAATGGCCCCGCACCCTGGCCTCGCGCCTGGCGCTGATCTTCTTCACCGGCCTGGTGCTGGCCTACGGTTTGTCGTTCAGCCTGCAGGCCTACGAGCGCTATGTGAGCAGCCGCTCGATGATGCTCAGCAACCTGGAGCTGGACGTGTCCACCTCGGTGGCCATCCTCGACCGCCTGCCGGCAGCCGAGCGCCCGTCCTGGCTGCCACGCCTTGAGCGACGCACCTACCGCTACCGGCTGGACGGCGGCCTGCCCGGCGAAGCCATGCCCAGCGAGAACCCGCCGATGGCCGCCGACTCGATCGTCAAGGCCATCGGCGACCGCTACAAGCTGACTTTCCTCGAGATCCCCGGCCCCAACGCCCACTTCCAGGCCCACCTGCGCCTGGCCGACGGCGCACCACTGACCATCGACGTGACCCCGGCATCGGTGCCGGTGGCCACCTGGCTGCCGGTGGTACTGGTGATCCAGTTGCTGGTGCTGCTGCTGTGCACCTGGCTGGCGGTACGCCTGGCCATCGGCCCGCTGACCCGGCTGGTCAAGGCATTGGACGACCTCGACCCGAACCACCCTGGCCCGCAACTGGACGAGAGCGGCCCGCGCGAGGTGCGTTACGCCGCTGTCGCCTTCAATGCCTTGCAGGCGCGCATCGGCGCCTACCTCAAGGAGCGCATGCAACTGCTGGCGGCGATCTCCCACGACCTGCAGACGCCGATCACGCGGATGAAACTGCGGGTCGAGCAGATGGACGACGGGCTGGAGAAGGACAAGCTGTGGCACGACCTGGATGCCATGGAACACCTGGTGCGCGAGGGCGTCGCCTACGCCCGCAGCATGGACAGTGGCACCGAGGCGCCGTGTCGGGTCAACCTCGATGCCTTCCTCGACAGCCTGGTGTTCGACTACCAGGACAGCGGCGCGCAGGTCGAGCGCGAGGGCAACGCCCAGGCCACGCTCGAGACGCGTCCGCATGCCTTGCGCCGAGTGCTGGTCAACCTGGTCGACAACGCACTGAAGTTCGCCGGCACGGCGCGCCTGGAGGTCGCTCGCGAGGCCGGCGTGATCTTGATCCGCGTGCTCGACGACGGCCCGGGGATTCCCGAGGCCGAGCTGGACGAGGTGCTCAAGCCGTTCTACCGCGTCGAAGGGTCACGCAACCGCAACACCGGTGGTACCGGATTGGGGCTGGCGATCGCTCAGCAGCTCACCCAGGCCATCGGCGGTCACCTGACCCTGCGCAACCGCCGTGAGGGCGGGTTGTGCGCGCAGATCGAACTGCGCTGAACTCCGGGCAGGCCGCAGGCAAGGACAGGCCTGCCGGGGCAGAGCGTTGGGAGTGGAACTGTGGGGGACAGGTCTGTGGGAGCTGGTCTGTGGGAACAGGTCTGTGGGGCACAGTCTGTGGGAGCGGGCGAAGCCCGCGATGCGGCAAAGACAATGTTCCGCCAGGAGAAGGCGTTAGTGCTGCCAAGGGTTCGCCGACAGAATCACAGCGCCTGTGAGATCGCGCGCCGCCCGCGCGGCGCATCGCGGGCTTCGCCCACTCCCACATCTGTCTCGGGCCAATCTCTCCTGTGGTATTGCCTGGTTCGCCTTGTTGGCATGACGCGGTTTCAGCGTGGGCACTACAGTCGCTTCGTCTGTGGGAACAGGTCTGTGGAAACAGGTCTGTGGGAGCGGGCGAAGCCCGCGATGCGGCAAAGGCAATGTTCCGCCAGGAGAAGGCGTTAGTGCTGCCAAGGGTTCGCTGACAGAATCACAGCGCCTGTGAGATCGCGCGCCGCCCGCGCGGCGCATCGCGGGCTTCGCCCACTCCCACATTTGTCTCGGGCCAATCTCTCCTGTGGTATTGCCTGGTTCGCCTTGTTGGCAAGACGCGGTTTCAGCGTGGGCACTACAGTCGCTTCGTCTGTGGGAGCAGGTCTGTGGAAACAGGTCTGTGGAAACAGGTCTGTGGGGCACAGTCTGTGGGAGCGGGCGAAGCCCGCGATCCGGCAAAGACAATGTTCCGCCAGGAGAAGGCGTTAGTGCTGCCAAGGGTTCGCCGACAGAATCACAGCGCCTGTGAGATCGCGCGCCGCCCGCGCGGCGCATCGCGGGCTTCGCCCACTCCCACATTTGTCTCGGGCCAATCTCTCCTGTGGTATTGCCTGGTTCGCCTTGTTGGCATGACGCGGTTTCAGCGTGGGCACTACAGTCGCTTCGCCTGTGGAAACAGGTCTGTGGGGCACAGTCTACAGTCGGATACATAAACCCCGCCGCCTCGACACACTGCAGATACCCCGCCCCCACACACTCCCCGGCACCACGGCCGACCGCACCCCGCCGTCGCCATAGATACCGGGAACTTCAATGATGAAAACCCTGCCCTCCGGCTGGAAGCTGTTCGCCACCCTCGCCGCCCTCACCCTGCTGATGACCGCAGCCGTGCTCGTCGCCCAACCGCCCGGCGCCGATGCGCTGCGCAGCGCGATCCGCGCCACCGCGCGCAGCTCGTTCGCACTGTTCCTGCTGACCTTCCTCGCCTCGTCGCTGGTCATCCTGATGCCCGGCGCCGGCAGCCGCCGGCTGTTGCGCGAACGCCGCTTCCTGGGGCTGGCCTTCGCCTTCTCGCACAGCGTGCATGGCGTCCTGATCTACCTGTACGCCCAACGCTTCCCCGAACTGTTCTGGGCCGGGCGCAGCACCGTGGCCAACCTGCCAGGCTCGCTCGGCTACCTGTTCATCCTGCTGCTGACCCTGACTTCGTTCAAGACACCGATGCGCCTGCTCGGCCCGCGCCTGTGGAAGGGTTTGCACAGCAGTGGGACCTGGCTGCTGGCCGTGGTGTTCTGTCTGTCCTTCTACAAGCGCATTCCATTGGGCGGCTGGTATCCCTTGGCCTTCGCCCTGATGTTCGCCGCCATCGCCGTCAAGCTCATCGCCAAGCAGGCCCAACGCCTGCGCCGCGCCAGCCCGTCCCTTTCCCACTGATCGCAAGGAGCCTTGCCATGTTGAACCCGACCCTCACCCGCCCGTTCAGCGTCCTCGACCGTTTCGGCAGCTGGGGCGCCGACCTGCCCTTGCGCCTGTTCCTGGCCTGGGAATTCTTCGAATCGGGGCTGGAAAAATTCAATGGCGTGAACTGGTTCACCGACCTGCAGGCCAGTTTCCCGTTTCCGTTCAACCTGCTGCCAGCAGGCCTCAACTGGCAACTGTCGATGTGGGCCGAACTGGTCTGTCCGCTGCTGTTGCTGCTGGGGCTGGGCACACGCCTGGCCTCGGCGGTGCTGATGGTGGTGACGGTGGTGGCGATCGCTGCCGTGCACTGGCCCAACGAGTGGTCGAGCCTGGCCGAACTGGCCCAGGGCTATGCGATCAGCGACCAGGGCCACGGCAACTTCAAGCTGCCGCTGATCTACCTGGTAGCGTTGCTGCCCCTGTTATTGAAGGGTTCGGGGCGCCTGAGCCTGGATCACTGGCTACGCCGGTTCCTGTAGGAGCGGCCTTGTATCGCGAAAGGGCCGCAACGCGGCCCCTGGATCCTCGCCCCAGATATCAGCCGTTCTCTGGCGCTTGAACCTCCTCACGCCGATGCGCCCACTGGTACAGCGCCGGCAGCACCAGCAAGGTCAGTGCCGTCGACGACAGGATGCCGCCAATCACCACCGTCGCCAGCGGCCGCTGCACCTCGGCACCGGTACCTGTGGCCAGGGCCATGGGAATGAACCCCAACGACGCCACCAGCGCCGTCATCAGCACCGGTCGCAGGCGGGTCAGCGCGCCCTCCTCGACCGCCGCGCGCAGGCCACGCCCCTCCTCGCGCAGGTTGCGGATGAAGGCGATCATCACCAGGCCATTGAGCACCGCCACCCCAGACAACGCGATGAAGCCCACTCCCGCCGATATCGACAGCGGAATGTCGCGTAGCCACAAGGCCAGCACCCCGCCAGTAAGGGCGAAGGGAATACCGGTGAACACCAGCAGGCCATCCTTGAGGTTGTTGAACATCATCAGCAACAAGGCCATCACCAGCAGCAGCGACACCGGCACCACCACCCGCAGGCGCTCGGCCGCCGACTGCAACTGCTCGAACTGGCCACCCCAGCGGGTCCAGTAGCCCGGCGGGATCGGCACTTGCTCGATCAGCGCCTGCGAGGCCTGCTCGACGAACGAGCCCAGGTCACGCCCGCGCACGTTGGCGCTGACCACCACCACACGCTTGCCATCCTCGCGGCTGACCTGGTTCGGCCCCAGTTGCAGGTTCAACGTGGCCACCTGCGACAGCGGGATGAAGCCAATCTGCGTGGCACCGCCGCTGGCGCTGGCCGGCACCGGGATCAGCAGGCTGGACAACCCGTCGACATCAGTACGCAGCGCTTCGGGCAGACGCACCACCATGTCGAAGCGCCGGTCCCCTTCGTACAGCGTGCCGGCACGGCGACCACCGACGGCAATGGCGATGGCGTCCTGCACGTCGCCCACGTTCAGGCCATGGCGCGCGGCCTTGTCACGGTCGATGTCGATGGTCAGCACCGGCAGGCCGCTGGTCTGTTCGACCTTCACCTCCGAGGCCCCCGGCACCTGCTGCAGGCTGGCGGCGATCTGCGCGGCAGTGCGGTTGAGCACGTCCATGTCATCGCCGAACACCTTCACCGCGACATCGCTGCGCACCCCGGAGATCAGTTCGTTGAAGCGCAACTGGATCGGCTGCGACAGCTCGTAGTTGCTGCCCGGCACGTTGGCAGCGGCGCGCTGCACCTCGGCGATCAGCGCCTCGCGCGGTTTACCGGGGTCCTGCCACTGCTCACGCGGCTTGAGCATCACGTAGGCATCGGAGATGTTCGGTGGCATCGGGTCCGAGGCGATCTCGGCGGTGCCAGTACGGGCGAACACCCGTTCGACCTCCGGCACCTGGGCGATGATGGTCTTCTCCAGGCGCTGCTGCATGTCCACCGACTGCGACAGGCTGGTGCCCGGCACCCGCAGCGCCTGCAGGGCGAAATCACCTTCGCTGAGGCTGGGGATGAACTCGCTGCCCATGCGGCTGGCCAGCACGCCCGACAGCAGCACCACGCTGGCAGCCGCGGCGAAGGCCAGGTTGCGCCGGCCGAGCACCCACTCCAGCACCGGCGCGTAGCGCCGCCGCGCGGTGCGCATGACCACGCCTTCTTCTTCCTTGACCTTGCCGGTGACGAACAGCGCGATGGCCGCCGGGACGAAGGTCACCGAGAGGATCATCGCCCCCAGCAGCGCCATCACCACGGTGAAGGCCATGGGGTGGAACATCTTGCCCTCGACCCCGGTCAGGGCAAAGATCGGCAGGTACACCACCATGATGATCAACTGCCCGTAGATCAGCGGCCGGCGCGCCTCGCGGGCGGCGGCGAACACTTCGTGAAAGCGCTCGGTGCGGGTCAGCATGCGGCCATGGCGCTGCTGGGCGTGGGCCAGGCGGCGGATGGCGTTCTCGACGATCACCACCGCGCCGTCGACGATGATGCCGAAGTCCAGGGCGCCGAGGCTCATCAGGTTGGCGCTGACCTTGTTGCTGAACATGCCGGTGAAGGTGAACAGCATCGACAGCGGGATGACCATGGCGGTGATCAGCGCCGCGCGGATGTTGCCAAGGAACAGGAACAGCACGGCGATCACCAGGATCGCACCTTCGACCAGGTTCTTCTTCACCGTGGCGATGGCCTTCTCGACCAGGTTGGTGCGGTCGTACACGGTGATCGCCACCACCCCCTTGGGCAGGCTGCGGTTGATCTCCTCGAGCTTGGCCGCCACGGCCTGGGACACCGTGCGACTGTTCTCGCCGATCAGCATGAACACCGTGCCCAGCACCACTTCGCGGCCGTTCTCGGTGGCCGCGCCGGAGCGCAGTTCCTGGCCCAGGCCGACCTGGGCGACATGGCTGACGCGGATCGGCGTGCCATCGACGCTGGAGATGACGATGTTGGCGATGTCCTCGGCCGAGGCCACCTGGCCCGGGGCGCGGATCAGCAACTGCTCGCCGTTGCGTTCGATGTAGCCGGCACCGACGTTGGCGTTGTTGCGTTCGAGGGCCGCGACCAGGTCGTTGAGGGTCAGCTTGTAGGCGGCCAGGCGCTTGGGCTCCGGCGCGACCAGGTACTGCTTGGCATGGCCGCCGATGCTGTTGACCTCGGCCACTCCCGGCACGTTGCGCAGTTGCGGCTTGATGATCCAGTCCTGGATCACCCGCAGGTCGGTGGCGGTGTACGCGGTGCCATCGTCCTTGAGCGCGCCGTCCTTGGCCTCGACGGTCCACAGGAAGATCTCGCCCAGGCCCGTAGAGATCGGCCCCATGGCCGCCTCGATGCCTTCGGGCAACTGCTCGCGGGCCACCTGCAGGCGCTCGTTGACCAGTTGCCGGGCAAAGAAGATGTCGGTGCCATCGTCGAAGATCACCGTCACCTGCGACAGCCCCGAGCGCGACAGCGAACGGGTCTGCTTGAGGCCCGGCAGGCCGGCCATGGCGGTCTCGATGGCAAAGGTGACGCGCTGCTCGGTCTCCAGCGGCGAGTAGCCAGGCGCCGCGGTGTTGATCTGTACCTGCACGTTGGTGATGTCGGGCACCGCGTCGATGGGCAGTTTCTGGTAGCTGTGGATGCCCACGGCAGCCATCAGCACCACGGCGAGCATCACCACCAGGCGTTGCTCGATGGCGAACTGGATAAGGCGTTCGAACATGGAAGATGTCCCTGGTCAGTGGCTGTGTTCGGCCGAGCCTTTGCCCAGCTCGGACTTGAGGACGAAGCTGCCGGCGGCGGCGACCTGGGTACCGGCGGCAAGCCCCTCGCGGATCTCCACCTGGCCGGCGTCGCGGCGTCCCGGGGTGACCGGGCGCGCCTCGAAGCCTTCCTCGGTGCGGGCGAACACCACGGTCTGCTCCTCCCAGGTCTGCAAGGCGCTTTCTGGCACCACCACGGCGGCGTCGAAACGCTCGACGGTGACCGCGATGTTGACGAACAGCCCTGGGCGCCAGGCGCCATTGGGGTTGGCCAGGGTCGCGCGCACGGTGGCGGCGCGGTTCTGCTCGCCGAGCAGGCTGCCGACATAGTTCACCTTGCCGTCGACCTGGGCGCCAAGGTCCGGGGCGCTGACGCTGACGTCACGGCCGCTGACCACCTTGTCCAGGTCACGCGGCGTCACGGCGAAGGTAGCCCAGACCCGGCTCAGGTCGGACAGGGTGAAGGCGTTGCTGGTCTCGTCCACCACCTCGCCGACGGTCAGGTGCTTTTCCACCACCACCGCGTCGAACGGGGCGCGCAGCTCGTAGCGGTTGCCCCGCCCGGCCGGCGCCACGGCGGCGACCTTCTGCCCGGCGTTGGCCGCGGCGATCTCGGCCTCCTGCAGGGCCTGGCGGGCCTGCAGGTAGTCTTGCTCGGCGCTGATGCGTTCCTGCCACAGCTGCTTCTCGCGGGCGAAGGTCAGGCGCGCCAGCTCGAGGCGGCGCTGGGCGGCCTGCTGCTCGCTGCGCAGCTCGGAGATCTGCTGGCTGGCGATCACCGCCAGCACCTGGCCACGCTTGACCGCCTGGCCGAGCTCGGCGTGCACTGCCTCGACCACGCCGGGGACGCGGGGCACCACATGGGCGGTGCGGTCCTCGTCGAAACGGATCTCGCCGGGGAAGCTGATGGCCGTGCCGAGGGTCTGCGGGCCGGCGGTGGCCAACTGCACGCCAGCGGCCTGGATCTGTTCGGCGGACAGGTGCAACTGACCTTCCTGCTCTTCGTGGCCTGGTGCCTTTTCATCGGCGTGGTCATGGCCTTCTTCGCCATGGTCATCGTGCTGGGCCTGGCCGCTGGCAGCCTTGCCGAGGGTGCCGGTCCAGGCCACGCCGCCAAGGCCGAGGACGGCCAGGGCAGCGGCGAGGATCGCGAGTTTGCGAGGTGGGGTCATGGGGATTCCTGCTGGGAAAGTCGTGGTTGCAATTCGGGCCCGATCGCAGGGCAAGCCCGCGCCCACGGACACTGGGCTCGCCTCGTGGGAGCGGGCTTGCCCCGCGATTGGGGTGTGATTCAAAGCTCGCCGTAGATCCGCTCCACCTGCGCCCGGGCATCGGTGGCCTGGGCCAGCGCATCCAGGTATAACCCGCGCGCCTCGATCAGCGTGCGCTGGGCGTCGAGCACCTCGAGGAAGGCGAACTTGCCCATCTCGAAGCCGCGGGTGGCGGTGTCCACCGCCTGCTGCGCCGAGGGCAGGATGGTGCGGTCGTAGGCCTGCACCTCGCCCATGGCCGTGGCCCACTGGTCCAGGGCGCTGCGGGTGTCGCTGCGCAGGCGCAGCTCGACGGCGTTGCGCAGGTCGCGGGCCTGGTCGGCGCGGCGCGCGGCGGCCAGCACATTGCCCTGGTTGCGGTCGAACAGCGGCAGCGGCATCGACAGCCCGACCACGTTGACCCGCTCGCGATCCTCGCGGCTGTACTGGCTGCCGAGGCTGACGGTGAGATTGGGGATGCGCTGGGCCTTTTCCGAGCCGAGGCTGGCCTCGCCGCGCTCGATCCGCGCGGCGGCCAGGCGCCAATCGGCGGTCTGCTCGACCTTGGCCAGCAAGGGCTCGGCACGCGGCGCCGGGCCCGGCGAAAGGCTGGCGCTGTCGAGGCGGTCGAAACCGGCCTCGGCGCTACCGGTCAAGCGTGCCAGGGACTGTCGGGCAACACTGCGTCCGCTCTGTGCCCGGCGCACCGCGGCCTGGGCCTGGGCCAGCTGGACCTGGGCACGGGTCGCCTCCACCGGCGACGACTGGCCAGCCTTGACCCGCCCTTCCACCACCCGCAGGCCGCGTTCGGTCAGGGCCTGCGACTGCTGCGCCAGCTCCAGCGCGGTCTGCGCCCGCAGCGCGGCGTGGAACGCCTGGATCACATCGGCGCGCAGGCCATTGCGCTGGCGCTCCAGCTCCAGCCGGGCGACCGCCTGGCCGGCCTCGGCGACCTCGATGCGCGCGCCACGCTTGCCGCCGAGCTCCAGGGCCTGGCTGAGGGTGACGGTGGTGGTGCTGGTCTTGCGCCGGGTGTCCTCGACCTCCCAGGACAGCTCGGGGTTGGGCACCAGCCCGGCCTGGCGGCGGTCGCCCTCGGCGATGCCGATCTCGCGGCCGACGGCGGCCAGCTCGGGGTTGTGCGCGAAGGCGGCGCTGAGCGCCTGGTCCAGGCTCAGGCTCTGGGCGCTGGCAGGGCCGGCCAGCAACAGGCAGAGCCAGGCGATCTTGCGGGGAATGGGCACGGTCGGGAGTCCTCGTCGACAAGCGGCGGAATGCTTTGCCGTGGGACTCTAGGCAGGGGTGGTTATCGAGGCGGTGGCGACAACATTACAATTCTGTAATCGACCGGCAGGCTACCCGGCCTGTCGCGCCGGGAACGTGGGCCCGTTGCAGGCCCATGTACTGCGCATGTCCCGCGCGCCGGGTGCAGGCGGGCTGATCTCTCCAGCCTGCCCGCCCCGGCGCCCGGTCCTGCTCAACGCAGCGGGTAGATGGACCCGCCGCGTTTCTTCTTGCGCTTAAACAGACTTAACAGTTTGCGAAGAATCTTCATGCTGCTTCTCCTGGTAAAGGCCGAGTTCATCACTGAGCAGTTGGGCCAGTTGCTGGTTGCCCAGGTCGTTGAAGTGGACGCGGTCGACGAACAGCGTCTCTTCGAACACCGGGCTGGTGGTAAGCATCGCGTTCATGTCCAGGCACGGGATGCCGTCGGCATGGGCCTGGATATGCCGCAGGAACGGCGCATGCACTTCCTTGCCGAGCACGCCGCTGAACAAGCGGTAGAAATTGTTCGGGCAGCTGTCGATGGCGTGGAACACCGCCTCCTCCTCCGCCGTCAGGCGCTCCCGGCACCAGTGCGCCAGCGGCTGCAGGACGAAGCTCAGGCTCGCCCCGCTACCGGCCAGCAGCAGGCGCCACTGCTTCAGGGCATCGGTGATCGACAGCGCGGCGCGCTCCAGGCGCGCGTCCAGCGACACGCCTTCGTCGGTGATCACCTCGTCCGCCGGGTTGTCGTAGAACAGCGCCTGCTTCCAGCGCTGCAGCAGCGACTCGCCGCCCTTGGCGCCGAAGGTGTTCTTCTTGCGCTTCATGTCCTCGTTGAACTTGTTCATGTAGTGCTGGAACTCGAACGAGTAGTAATAGCGGCCATGCTCGCTGGCGAAGGCGTCGGGGATGCCCTCCAGCGCCAGGGTATTGATGCCGCTGAGCACCACCACATGGCCGATCTGGCCCAGGCGTTTCTGGTGCATCAGGTACATCAGCAACTCCTGGGTGGAGTTGTAGCCGCGCCCGGCGAAATTCAGCCACACCTCGCCGGTGATCGCGCTCAGGTAGGACGCCACCGTCGCCCCGTCGCGGGTCGAGCCCACGCCCAGTGCCGTGGAACCGCCCACCAGCAGGTTGACCTTGCCACCCTCGGGGCGCTCGGCCACCGAGTAGCGCCGTCCGTCCAGCTCGGTGTAGCGAAAGCCCAGGGCATCGGTGTTGATGGTCGGCGAACGGAACAGCTTCTCGTGGAAGTACATGGTGTACGGCACCCAGCGCGCGCCGATGTGCATGAAGCGGTCGTAGTCGCGGATCTGCGGTGTCCAGCGGTACACCTCCTGCACCGCCTCGTGGTGGCTCAGCAGCGGTTTTTCAGTCGAGGGCATATTGGTTTCTCCAGTCGGCCTCTTCGTGCCAGTGCGGCTGTTCGGGTTTGCTCAGCAGGTAGTCGCCGATCACCAGGCAATCCATTTCGGTGCGCATGAAGCAGCGATAGGCATCCTCGGGGCTCTCGACGATGGGCTCGCCGCGCACGTTGAACGAGGTGTTGATCAGCACCGGGCAACCGGTGTGGGCGGCGAACCCGGCCAGCAGCTCGCGGAACCTCGGGTTGTGGCGGCCATCGACGGTCTGCACCCGCGCCGAACAGTCGACATGGGTCACCGCCGGGATCTGCGAGCGGGTCAGCTGGAGCTTCTCGATGCCGCTGTAGCCCCGCTCGTCCAGGCCCTGCAGGCGCTTGTCCGGGTGTACCGGGGCGACGATCAGCATGTACGGCGACGGTGTGTCCAGCTCGAACCACTGCCCGGCCTGCTCGGCCAGCACCGCCGGGGCGAACGGACGGAACGACTCGCGGTTCTTGATCTTCAGGTTCATCACGCTCTGCATCGAGGCCGAACGCGGGTTGCCGAGGATCGAGCGCGCGCCCAGCGAACGCGGGCCGAACTCCATGCGCCCCTGGAACCAGCCGACCACCTTGTCGTCCGCCAGTTGCCGCACGGTGGACTCGATCAGCGCGGCCGGCTCGAGTTTCTGGTAGTGCGCACCGAGACGTTGCAGGGTCTGCTCGATCTGCGTGTTGTCGTAGGCATTGCCCAGGTAGGCGCCCTGCATCGCATCGTGCTGACCGTCGACCGTGCGCAGGGCGTCGGCCGTCTGGTAGTGGCAATGCAGCGCCGCCCCGAGCGAGCCTCCGGAATCGCCCGAGGCAGGCTGCACGAATATCCCCTTGAACAGCCCGGAGCGCAGGAGCTTGCCGTTGGCCACGCAGTTCAGCGCCACGCCGCCGGCCAGGCACAGGTACTCGGCGTTGGTCTGGGCCTTGATACGCTGGGCCAGGGCGAGCATGACCCGTTCGGTGACCACCTGGATCGATGCAGCCAGGTCCATCTCGCGCTGGCCGATACGACTTTCCGGCTCCCGCGCCGGCGCGCCGAACAGGCGTTCGAAGGCATCGCTGATCATCCGCTCGCCGACTTCGTAGTCGAAATACTGGCGCTCGAGGGTGAAGCTGCCGTCCTCGTTCAGGGTAATCAGCTTGTCGAGGATGGTGTCGACGTAGCGCGGCTCGCCATAGGGTGCCAGGCCCATCAGCTTGTACTCGCCCGAATCGACCTTGAACCCGCAGTAATAGGTGAACGCCGAATACAACAGGCCCAGCGAATGCGGGAAACGCACCTCGAACAGCGGCTTCAGGCTGGCGCCCTGGCCATGCCAGGCGGTGGTGGTGGCCCATTCGCCGACCCCGTCGACGCAGAGTACCGCCGCCTCCGGGTAGGGCGAGGGGTAGAACGCCGACGCGGCGTGGCTCAGGTGATGCTGGCTGACGAACAGCGGCGGCATCGGCTGGTCCGGGAACAGCGCGCGCAGCTCCTCGGCGATGATGCCCTTGATGTCCTTGCGCGCGGCGAACTTGGTGTATTGCTGGGCGAAGGCCAGGGCGCCACGGGGGAAGTTGCGCTTGTAGGTCGAGCAGATCCGCTCGAACTTGATCTCAGGGTCTTCGTAGTAGGCGAGCCAGGCCACGTCGCCGAGGCTGATGCCCGCCTGCGCCAGGCACTGGCGCAGGGCATGACGAGGAAAGCCCTTGTCCTGCTTGACCCGTGAGAAGCGTTCCTCCTGCAAGGCGCAGACGATCTGCCCGTCCTTGATCAGGGTCACCGCACTGTCGTGGTAGAAGGCCGATAGCCCGAGGATGTAAGTCATGCGAACTCCCGTGTCAGGGTCAACAGGGCAATGCCCAGGAACAGCACCGGCGGCACATAGTCGAACCACGAACTGCGCTGGATGAACGCCCGCAGGTTGTGGGCGGCAAGGCCGACGGTCATGTTCACCACGATCCCGCCGATGTTGAACACCAGGCCGTAGATCAGGAAGTACAGCCAGGCCGGCTGGGCATCGACCGGGACGAACTGCGGCAGCAGGCTGACGAAGAACAGGCCGATCTTGGGGTTGGTGAGGTTGATCAGCATGCCCTTGCCAAAGGCGAAACCTGCCGGCGCCGGGGCCGCTTCACCGTCACTGGCCGCCGCGCTGCGCCGCGGCCAACACTGGTAGGCCAGGTACAGCAGGTACAGGGCGCCAGCGACCTGGATGATGCGGTACAGCAGCGGCACTTCTTTGAAGATCAGCATCAGGCCGAAGGCGGCCAGCAACACGTAGAAGAACACCCCGAACTCGACCCCGGCAGCCGCCTTCAGGCCGGTGCGCACGCCATGGCGCAGCGACTGGTTCATCACGTACAGCATGGCCGGGCCCGGGGCCAGGTTGATGATCAGCACCGCCAGCAGAAAGGAGAGAAAACCGTATGTCATGAGGAACCTCGCGGATGGGTGAAGGTGTCACGCAGCTGTCGCAGATGCCGTTTCGCCTGCTGCCAGGGCGAGCGCGGCGGCGGACTCAGGGCCCGGTAGCCCAGCCAGATCCGCTGCCAGTGCCGCGCCTGCTCCTGCACGCCACCGCGCTGCAGGGCATCGTCCAGGTGCAGGCGGATGGCCTCGATGGCCCAGGCGGTATGGCCACTGACCACGTTGTCGATGGTGTTGTGCAGGTCGGTGAACAGGGCACTGAAACCGTAGTGGCGCAGGATGTCGGCGGAGCGTCGGTACTCGCCGCCGACCCCGGACAGTTCCATCGCCAGGTTCAGCCCCAGGGTTTCCGGCTGGAAGCTTTGCGGGAACAGCGAGATCGCCAGCCAGAACACCGGCACCCGCAGGTCGTCCTCGTCGAAACAGTCCAGGCCGGCGAAGTGCGGCTCGACGAAGCTGCAGGGCTCGACCTGCATGCTGGCGAGCAACTGGCGGTAGATATTGCCGTGGTGCAGGTCGCAGTCGCCCTGCCCCAGTTCGTCGACCAGCGTGCGGTAGAGCAAGGCGCCGATAGGGCTGGTGACGCTGGCCGGGGCCACCACCTGGCGCAGCCAGGCGCCATCGATCAGGGTCAGCGGAGCCAGGGCCAGCGCATCGGCGATGATCTCCTCGCGGGTTTCCTCGGGCTCGCCGCGCAGGGGCTGGTAACTGCTCACCTGCCGCGCATGCTGGGCCTCCAGCCATTGCCCGAGGGCCGCGTGGCTGTAACGCTCGAAGGGCAGCCCATCGCGCTGCAACCGTGCACGGTGCTGGGCCAGCCAGTCCTCGACATAGGCCCTGGCCGCCGGTAATGCATCGGGGGCCTGGTCGATCTGCAGGAACAAGGGATACAGCGCCTGCAGGGGCCAGCCGGCGTATTTGTCCAGCGCTTGCTGCCTGGCCTGGGCCAGTGCCGCCTGGCACAGGTCGCGCTCGCCGCCACTGGGCAGCGGCCGCGGCTCAGGCTGCACGACCTGGCTGCGCGCAGGGTCCAGGGTGGCGATCCAGCGCTCGACCACACGGATGTCCTGTGCCGAGAACACCCCGAACATGCGCCCTTCAGGCTTGCCGATCAGGTTCAGCAGTGCGCTGCGCGCCGGCTCGCCTGGCCGCACGTAGCGCGAATCGGCCAGCGCCGCCAGCGTCGCGTGGGGGCAGAAGCGCTCCGGGCTCAGCCAGTGGTCGATGGGCTCGCCCCCCAGTTGTCCGCGCCGGTGGTAGCCGCAACCGTGATGGCCAAGCCGCTCGATCAGGGTCAGCATCGCCGCGTGCTCGTCGAAGCGCTGCGCGTCACCCAGCTCCGTGGCCAGGCGCCGTTGCTCGGCGGCCAGCAACGCCAGCGCACAGGCATGCCCTTGCAGCACCTCGTCCTGGGCCCCCTCCGGTGCCTCTCGCAAGTAGGCCTCCAGTGCCGCGCAGGCCAAGGGGCGATAAAGGCTGGGGGCGGCCAGGCCGAACAGCGGCGTGTCGCCATCGCGCAGCAGGTTGAGGTGGTCGAGGTAGTCGCACAAGGCCAGGTTCACCCCCAGCGTGCGAGCCTGGAAGGCTTGCGGGAAGCAGGCCAGGGACAGCAGGAACACCGGCAGCTCGAAGGCGGCTTCGGCAATCTCCGGGGCGTCGCTGAAACGCTGGCTGAAGACCTCGCCCAACGCCACCCCGGCACGCAACGCAGCCTGCTCGAAGGCACGGCTCTGGCTGCGTTCGGGGAAACCATCGCCGACCATGCGCATGTGGATCTGCAACAGCAGGCCGGCGTCTGGCCGCCAGGCATGGGCGATCGAGGTGACGCCGTCGAGCCAGCCGCCCATCACTTTGAACAGCGGGGCGTGCTGAAAGTAGAAATGACGTAGGCGCTCAGGCTGCGCGACCAGCAAGGGCATGAGCTCACGCACTTGCCCATGCAAGCTCTGCGAGGCCGGGTCGCGGCCTTGCAGCACGGCGCTCAGCGTCTGTGCCGGGCCTGCATCGTACGGTGCCTGGAAGCGCTGCTGCAGGCGCAGCCAGACCAGCTCCAGCAAACCGTGTCGCTCTTCCTGGTTGACCAGTCTGAAGAACCATTGCCGCGTATTGAGCTGCACCTGTTGCAAGGCTTTCGGCGCAATCGGCAGAAAGCTGGGCGCAGCAAACGTCGGCACACCCTGTGCCCTGTTGGCCATGATGGCCACCCCCTTGATGACTGCCTGCAGACAGCCCTCACCCGGGCGAGCCATGGACCACCGCACGAAGGTATTCGTGTAGGCAGCCACCCGCCTGGGTGAAGGGTGCATCGTCCTTGATGCGAAGCATCTTCCGGCACAACCGGAATATGCTTATAACGTTTTGCGAGGCGGATTCTGGGTGGCCTTCATGAAAATGTAAAACGCGGGGATTTCGGGGTTCTCATTACCCCAGCTAATGCTCCTCGTGACGCACCGGCCAGGCCTCGAGATCGCGCTCAGGGCCTTCCGGCGCGCAGCGCCAGGCTGCGGTAGCCAAGCACCAGCACCCCGATCACCAGCAGCGCCAGCAGTACCATCAGCTCGGTGCTGTAGCTGGCCACCAGCGCGGGGAAGCCGATGAACTCGCGGTAGACCTGGATATTGGCCTTGCCGTCGGCATCGCGGATGCCGATCCCGCCTTGGCGGATCAACGAGTAATCGGCGTCGAAATACACCCAGATCTTGCACACCCCGCCGGCTTCGATGACTGGGATGTCGAGGGTGTTGGTCGGTGCCTGGAGGATCGTGTCGTTCTGCGCATCGTCGCGGATCTGCACCAGCCCCTTGGCCGGCAGGCGTACCTGGACGGCCTTGGCCGGGACCTCGCGGGGGTTGCGCAGTTCGATCAGCAGGCCAGTACGGTGGTCCACCAACCCGGCCTCGAAGGGTTTGGCGAACAGTTGCAGGTAGGGCGCCTGGGCCAGGTCCACCAGCTTGTCGATCTGCGCATGGCTGAGGTTGCCGGCGCCGATCTCGCCGACTTGCTCGTGCAGGTGCTCGTACTTGAGCAAGTCGCTGGCCTGGCTGATGCGCTCGCTGAACTGGCTCGGGTAGGTCAGGTAGGCATAGGTCAGGCGTGCCTCGAGGCGGTTGCCGTCACGCACCAGCGTGTACAACCCGGTGGCGCAGGCCACCACGACCAGCAGGCCGACGAGCAATTTACCGACTTTTTCCCAACTCACCCTGGTGGTTCCTTAATTGTGTGCGGAGTCAACGAGACGCAATGGCTGGCAAAGGGTGCCAAGATCCGCAGTCCGGGGCAAGGGTCGAGGCTGCTCGACGTCATGACCGGCCTGTCGGCAGGGGCCGGCCATGACGTCAGGCGCTCAGAGCCGCCGGCGGCTGGCCAGGCCTGGAATGGTAGTCCGCGGGATGGCCACCCGCGCCTCGGCCTTGCGCGTGTGCGCCGCCAGCCCGGCCAAAGTCGGCTGGCTGAACAGCAGCCGGGCATCGGCCTGCAGCCCGGCCTGGCGCATGCGCGCCACCAGGTTGACCGCCAACAGTGAATGTCCGCCGAGCTCGAAGAAGTTGTCGTCGCGCCCTACCTGCTCGATCTTCAGCACCTCGGCCCACAACTGCGCCAGGGTCTGTTCCAGTTCGTCGCGCGGCGCCTGGTAGGCGCGGCTGATCACCGCCTCGGCATCCGGCGCCGGCAACGCTTGGCGGTCGACCTTGCCATTGGGACTCAGTGGCAGCGTGTCCAGCAGCACATAGGCCGACGGCACCATGTAGGCCGGCAAACGTGCCAGCAGGTAGTTGCGCAGCAGCTCCGGGGACGGCGCCGGCTGGCCGTCGCGACGGCTGGCATAGGCGACCAGGCGCTCGTCGCGCACCAGGGCCACGGCCTGGCCGAGGGCCGGATGCGCCGCCAGCAGTGCCTCGATCTCGCCCAGTTCGATGCGCAGGCCGTTGAGTTTGACCTGGAAATCGTTACGACCGAGGAACTCCAGGTCGCCGTTGGCCCGGTAGCGCACCAGGTCGCCGGTGCGGTACAGCCGGTCACCGGCAACGAACGGGCTGGCGATGAAGCGCTCGGCCTGCAACCTGGGCAGGCCCAGGTAGCCACGGGCCACGCCGATCCCGCCGATATGCAACTGGCCGATACAGCCCAGCGGCACCGGCCGGTCATGGGCATCGAGCACGTACAGGCGAGTATTGCCGATCGGCCGGCCGATCGGCGGTGCGCTGCCCGGTAGCGGCTGGTGCGGCTCCAGGGTCCAGGCAGTGCTGTCGACGGTGGCCTCGGTAGGGCCGTAGACGTTGTGCAGGCGCACCCTGGGCAGGCGCTCGCGCAGGCTCGCGGCCAGGGCCAGGGTCAGCTCGCCGCCCCCGCAGAAGACATCGGTCAGGCTGGTGCAGCCTGTCACCCCGGGCGTTTCGAGGAAGGCATCGAGCAACGCCGGGACGAACTTCACGCAGGTCACCTGGCGGTCCTGGATCAGTTGCACCAGATAGGCCGGGTCGCGATGCCCGTCCGGCCTGGCCAGTACCAGGCGCAGGCCGGCGCACAGCGGCCAGAACAATTCCCATACCGATCCGTCGAAGCTGAACGGCGCACGCTGCAGCAAAGCGCCATCGGGCCGCGGCGGGCACAGCGCCGAGCCCCAGTGCATCAGGTTGCACAAGCCACGGTGCTCGACCATCACCCCCTTCGGCGTGCCGGTGGAACCCGAGGTGTACATCACGTAGGCCAGGTGCCGGCCATTGAGCCCGGCCACCTGCGGGGCATGCGCAGGCTGTTGCCGCCAGTGCGCCTGGTCGAGATCGACGGTCACCGCCGCGCCCTGGTCGTCGAACAGCCCAGCGGTGGCACTGTGCACCAGCAACGCCAGGGGGGCGCTGTCGGCCAGCATGTAGTGCAGGCGCTCATCCGGATAGCCCGGGTCCAGCGGCACATAGGCAGCGCCGGCCTTGAGCACGCCGAGCAGGCCGATGATCAGTTGCAGGCCGCGCTCCAGGCAGACCGCCACCCGGGTGTCGGGCCCCGCGCCCAGTGCGACCAGGTGATGGGCCAGGCGATTGGCCTCGGCATCGAGCTCGCGGTAGGTCAGTTGCCCCTCCTCGCTCTGCAGCGCCACCGCGTCCGGGGTGCGCCGCACCTGGGCGGCGAACAACGCCGGCAGATGCGGGCAGGCTGGGTCGAGCGCCTCCTCGGTGTCGTTGAAGGCGAGCAGCAGTTGCTCGCGCTCCACGGCCGGCAAGGTCGAAAGCGTGGTCAGCGCCAGTGCCGGATCGTCTTCCAGAGCGTCGGCCAGGGCCTGCAAGGCGCAGGTCACATGCCCGAGCACCCGCTGCGCGCCAAGCGCGCGAGGCGCCCGCACCATCAACTGCAGGACATCGCCCTGCTCATCCACGGTCAACACCAGGGCGTGGCTCTGCACTTCGCTGGCCTCGACCAGGCTGACGCCTGCCAGCGCCGCGGTGTCCACCGCGGCACCGTGCCGATAGTTGAGCAGGCTGTCGAACAGTGCCACACCGGCTGGCAAGCCGCTGCAGCGCTGGGCCAGCAGCAGCGGCGCATCTTCATGGCCCAGCAAGGCGGCCAGTTGCCCGTGGGTATCGCGCAATGCCTCGCCGATAGCGCATTCGCCCAGGACGATACGGACTGGCAGGCTGTTGATGAACATGCCCAGGGCCCGCTCGGCCCCCTCGCCGGCCATGACCCGTCCCAGCAACACGGTCCCGAACACCACCTCCTCGCGTCCACCCAGGGCGCCCAGCACCTGGGCCCAGGCCAGGTGGAACAGGCTGCCCAGGCCGACATCCTGCGCCCTGACCAGGCGCCGCAGGCGTGCCGCCAGGGTCGTGGGCAGGGTGACGCCGTGGTTTTCCAACGGCTGCGCCGCCAAGGAACCCTCCGCCATGCCGGCCAGCTTCGCAGGCGCCTCCACCCCAGCCAGGCGCTGACGCAGGAACTGTTCATGAGCCGCCTGGCGCGCCGGATCGCGGCTCAGCGCGACATAGTTGCGGTAGCCCACCGGCGCCGGCAGCGTGTGCCCCTGGCCGGCCATCAGCGCGCCCAGCTCGCCCAGCAGCACCTGCACCGACACCGCGTCGTTGACCAGGTGGTGGAAGTGCAGCAAGCCCAGCCAACGCCGCTGCTCGAGGTCCTCGACGCAAGCCAGGGCCATCATTGGCGCCTGACGCAGGTCGAGCACAGGTGCCTGGTCACGCAACCGCGACGCGGCATCGCCAGACGCGGCGACGAAGTTCGCCCGAGGCAGCCGCACCTCGCGCCACACCACCTGCTGCGCCTGCTCCAGGCCCTCCCAGGCCAGGCTGGTGCGCAGGATGTCGTGGCGCGCGATCACCTGTTCCAGCGCCATGGCGAATGCCTCCAGCGCCGCCTGGCTGGCGAAGGCGAACAAGGCCTGCTGCTGGTACGGATCGCGGGCCTCGGTGAGGTGGTGGTACAGCAACCCTTCCTGCAACGGCGCCAACGGGTAGATTTCCTGCACGTTCGCGGCGCCACCGGGAATCGTCGCGACGATGGCGTCGATACTGGCCTGGTCGAGGGCGGCCAGGCTCAACAGTTCGGGGGTGATCCGCGTGCAGCCGGCCGGTACCCGGTTGCCCGGCACCTCACGCGCTGGCGCGGCATCGATGGCCGCCGCCAGGCTGGCCAGGGTCGGCTGACCGAACAGCACCTGCGCGTCGGCGCGCAGGCCCTGCTGGCGCATGCGCTCGATCAGTTGCACTGCCAGCAGCGAATGGCCGCCCAGTTCGAAGAAGTGATCCTGGCGCCCTACCCGCTCGACCTGCAGCAACTCGGCCCACAGCGCCGCCAGTTGCTCCTCGACGACGCCCTGGGGCGGCTCGTGGGCGCGCCGCACCGACGCCTCGATGCCCGGCGCCGGCAGGGCCCGGCGGTCGAGCTTGCCATTGGCGGTCAGCGGCCAGGCCGGCTGCGCGACGTAGGCTGCCGGCAGCAACGCCGCCGGCAGCTGGCTGCGCAGGTACTCATGCAGCGCCAGGGGTGTCACCGGCTGGTCGGCGATGAACCAGGCCGCCAGTTGCCCGTCGCGCAGCAACACCACCGCTTCGCGCACCGCCTCGTGGGCGACCAGGGCATTCTCGATCTCGCCCAGCTCCACCCGCACGCCACGGATCTTCACCTGGTCGTCGTTGCGCCCGAGGTACTCCAGGGTGCCGTCGGCCAGCCAGCGCACCAGGTCACCGGTCCGATACAGGCGCGCGCCCGGCGCTGGCGCAAAAGGATCGTCGAGGAAACGTTCGGCGCTCAGTTCCCGGCGATTGAAATAACCCCGGGCGACGCCGCCCCCCCCGATGTACAACTCGCCCATCGCGCCCGGCGGCAACAGCCGGCGTTGAGCATCGAGCACATACAGGCGGGTGTTGGCGATCGGTCCGCCGATGGCCAGCGGACCGCCTGTCCGGACCTCGCCGGAAGTCGCCACCACCGTGGCCTCGGTCGGTCCGTAATTGTTGACCACCCGGTAGCCGCCTTCGCGGGCCAGGCGACGCAGTCGGTCGCCCCCCACCAGCAAGGTCTGCAGGGTCGGATGTGGCTGCCCCTGGGCGAAGGCATGCTCGGCCACCGGCGTGGGCAGGAAGCTCACCTGCAAGGGTTGCGCACGCCACCACTGCAGCAGCGCATCGATATCCTCGGAGCCATCGCGCACCGGCGCCAGGTGCAGGGTCGCGCCGGCACACAGGGCCGGCCAGACCTCCCAGGCCATGGCGTCGAAGCCAAAGCCGGCGAGGCTGGAGGTGTGGCTGTCAGCGTCAAGGCCGAAGGCCGAGCAGTGCCAGTCGACCAGGTTGGCCAGCATGCGGTGCTCGACCATCACCCCCTTGGGCTGGCCGGTGGAGCCGGAGGTGTAGATGACATAGACCAGGCTGTCGCCGCCGAGCCCGGCCACTTGCGGGTTGGCCACAGCACTCGTCAGCGCAGGCAGGCGGTCGAGTTCGATGACCGGCAGATCACCCGGGGCAAGGCGTTCGCGCAGGTCGGACTGGGTCAGCAGCACCTGTGGCGCGCAGTCCGCCAGCAGGTAGGCCAGGCGCTCCCGTGGATGGGCCGGGTCGATCGGCACATAGGCCGCGCCGGCCTTGAGCGTCGCCAGCAGGCCGACCAGGGTGTCGAGTCCGCGCCGGGCGGCTACCGCGACCCGTTGCCCCGGCCCCACGCCCAGCCCCGCCAGCCGCTCGGCCAGGGCATTGGCACGCAGGTTCAGTTCGCCATAGCTCAGGCGTTGCCCGTCGTGCTCGGCGGCCGTGGCCTGGGGCTGCAACGCCGCCCGCGCTTCGATCCGCCGATGCACCAGCGGCTCGCCCTGCACCGCCTGACCGGTGTCGTTCCACTGCGCCAAGCGTTGCCGTTCGGCAGCGGTGAGGATCTCGAAATCGTCGAGCCGCAGGTTCGGCTGCGCCAGCCCCTGCGCCAACACCTGCAGCAGGCGCTCGGCGAACGCCTCGACCTCGTCCTCGGCCAGCCAGCCCAGGTTGTGCACCAGGTGCAGCCAGGCCTTGCCGTTGTGGCGGTTGCTGCGCAGGTAGATCGACAGCGGCGTCGGCTCATGGTCGTTGCTGACCTTGACCGTGTGGGTCGGCAGCGCACCGTAGCGGAGGTCGTTGCCCTCCTCCTCGTAGGAGACAGTGACCTCGAACAACTGCGCACGCTCCTCGCGCAGCAGTCCCAGGCTGCGATTCAACTCGCTCAGTGCCAGGCGTTGGTGGCGCAGGTCGCGCCGCAGGGTGCCGGCAATGGCGTGCACCAGTTCGGCGAAGCTCAGCGTGCGCGCGAAATCCAGGCGCAGGGCGCTGACCTGGGTGAACAGCCCCAGCGTCGCCTTGTGCTTGCCGGTGCGGTTGCGCACCGGCAAGCCGACCACCCACGCATCACGTTGCTCGGTACGGCAGAAGCACACGTGAAGGGCCGCCAGCAGCACATGCAGCGGCGAGGCCTGCTGCGCCGCCGCCAGGCTGCGCATGGCCGCCAGCAGGTCGGGGGCAAAGTCGCGATCGAGTGCCCGGCTGGGGGTCGTCGTACCCTTCAAGCCACGCTCGCGCTGACGCAGCAACACATCCGGCAGCTCGCGATAGCTGGCCAGCCAGTAGTCGAAGTCGCGCCGCTCGCGTGCCGAGCCCTGGTAGAGCTGGTCCTGTTCGATGAAGTCACGGTAGGAGGTGGCCGTCGCCGGCAAGGGGCGCCCCTGCTCCAGCAGGCCGTAGTAGCGCCCGAGCAGATGAAAGAACTGCTCGAAGCCCCAACCGTCGAGGATCAGGTGATGGGCCTGGGCAGCCAGCAGGTAGCGCCGCTCGCCCACGCGCAGCAGGGCAATGCGCAGCAACGGGCCCTCATACAGTGCGAACAACTGACGCATCAGGGCCTTCATCAAAGCCTGGGCCGCAGTGCCCGGCTCGGCCTCGCCGCGCAGGTCGTGCTCATCCAGCTCGATCTGCAAGTCGGCGTCGAAACGCTGGCGTGGCAGGCCGTCGGCCCCCTTGACCAGCACCGTGCGCAGGCCGTCATGCAGGCGCACCAGATGAGCCAGCGCCCGCTGTAGTCGCCCGCTGTCCACGGCGCCATCGAGTTCGACATAGCCGCCGATGTTGTACAGCGGCGAATCGCCGTGACTGAGCTGGTCCAGCCAGATATCGCGCTGGGCGCAGGTCAGGGCAAAGGTGTCGGCGGCAGACATGGGGGCTTCATCCTTGAAACGGGTCGTCCGCGGATTCAAGCACCGCCCCCTGCCCCTGTATGGCCCCCCAAACCCGGACAACCACCCTGCTGGGAAATGCCGTGTGCACTTGCTGATTTTTTTGTAGGACTTTCACCATTTTCTGCCACCGGCAGGGTCCTACCGCGCTCCGCTGGCAGCGGAAAATGCTGCGATAGCGGCAAACTCTGTCGCCAATTGTCGAACAACCAGACCATATTGAGCCAAACCTTGTCGGCAATACCGACTTTTACAGTCGGATTAAATCGCTTTTCCTGTCCCCGGTTTCCACTACAGACGCAGGCAAGGAGCCTGCTTTCCAATAGCGCAAACACCCAGAACAGAGAGGACTCGACCGCGAGACCCGCCCGCCGCGACGGCCGAAATATCAAGGAAGACTCAGGACTATGAAGCTGATCGACAGCCTCGAACACCGCCACGACCCGCTGCTGTACCTGCAGTTGGGCGAACTGGTAGCCAGCACGGGCGACAGCGCCTTTGCCGAACACATGTTCCAGCTGATCGGCGCCCAGGTGCCCATCCACCGGCTCGACCTCAGCGAATGGACACTCGACAGCCATCGGGCCAGCATCAGCCAGATGATCGTGCTCGGCAGCGCCGGCCTGCGCGAGGATTTCTCCGCGCCAGACCTGGCCCACCCGCTGCTGCAAGGCATCATGCGCATGGAAGACCCGCTGCTGATCCAGATCAACGCCCCCGCCGGCGCCCACCGCTCCCGGCGCGAGGCCCACCAGTGCAACCTGGTGGCACGCAAGGGGGACCGGCGCTGGGTCATCCGCTGCCACCGCCTGCCCTGTCAACGGGCGTTCTCGCTGGCCGAACTGTCGCTGCTCAAAAGCCTGTCGGACACCTTGCTGCCGCTGGTCGAACACCACGCGCAACTGCTCCAGCAAACCAGCACCCGCCGGCCGGGCGCGGCGCCGATAGACGAAGCCGGCTCGCTGCGGCAACTGTTCATCGAGCGCCTTAACCAGGACGCGATCCGCCTGTCGAGCCGCGAGCAGGAAGTCTGCGTCGGCCTGCTCACCGGGGGCACGGTGCCGGAGATGGCCCTGCGCCTGAACGTCAAGAACAGTTCCGTGGAAACCTACCTCAAGCGCGCCACCGCCAAGCTGGGGGTCAGTGGTCGCCACGGCCTGGCCCGCTGGATGGCCGGCGCCTGATCACCGAGAGTGCCCGATGCGACGATTCAGCCTGACCTTGCTGGCCGCCTTGCTGGCCGGCTGCACCCTGGCGCCGGACTACCAGCGCCCGGCTTCGCCCAGCGCCACGCGCTATCCCACTGGCGAGGCCTACGCCGACGGACCGGCCGCCGACACCCTGCCCCGCGACTGGCAGGCAGTGTTCCATGACCCGACGCTGCGCCAACTGCTGGCCAAGGCCCTGGACAACAACCGCGACCTGCGGGTGGCCGCGCTGAATGTCGAGGCCTACCGCGCCCAGTACCGCATCCAGCGTGCCGAACTGTTGCCGAAGATCGCCGCCAATGCCCAGGGCACGCGCCAGTACCTGCCGCGCAAGCGCACCGGCGCCAAGGGCATGATCAGCAGCCAGCAGTCGGCGACCGTCGGCATCAGCGCCTATGAACTGGACCTGTTCGGCCGCCTGCGCAGCCTCACCGACCAGGCGCTGCTCGACTACCTGGCCACCGACGAGGCGCGCCGCAGCACCGAGCTGGGCCTGATCAGCGGTGTCGCCGGCGCCTACCTGACCTGGCGCGCCGACCAGGAGTTGCTGGCCCTGTCGCAACGCACCCTGGCGGCCGACGAACAGAGCCTGCGCCTGACCCAGCGCCAACGCCGCACCGGCACCCTGTCGGCGCTCGACGAGATCCAGGCCACCACCCGCGTCGACAGCAGCCGCGCCGCCGTCGCCCGCTACACGCGCCTGGCCGCCCGCGACCTGAACCAGCTCAACCGCCTGGTCGGCGCCGAGGTCGCCAGCGACCTGCCGGCACTGCCACTGGCCGACGAGCAGATCGCCAGGCTCCCTGCCGGCCTGCCCGCCGACCTGCTGCAGCGGCGCCCGGACATCCGTCAGGCCGAGTACCAGCTGCGCGCCGCCAACGCCAACATCGGCGCGGCGCGGGCAGCGTTCTTTCCGAGCATCAGCCTGACCGCCAACGCCGGCAGCAGCAGCCGCGAGCTGGCCGACCTGTTCGACGCCGGCACCGGTACCTGGCTGTTCCAGCCGCAGATCAACCTGCCGCTGTTCAACGCCGGCAGCCTGCGCGCCAGCCTCGACTACGCCAAGGTGCAGAAGGACATTCAGGTGGCGCGCTACGAGAAAGCCATCCAGGGCGCCTTCCAGGAAGTTGCCGACGGCCTTGCCGCGCGCGCCACCTACCAGCACCAGCTCCAGGCCCAGCGCAGCCTGGTCGCGGCCAGCCAGCGCTACCACGACCTGGCCGAGCATCGCTACCGCACCGGCATCGACAGCAGTCTGACCTTCCTCGACGCCCAGCGCTCGCTGTTCAGCGCCCAGGAAGGACTGATCAACGACCGCCTGGCGCAACTGCTGGCCGAGGTGAACCTCTATGCCGCCCTGGGTGGCGGTTGGGACGACATTCCCGTGCTGGCCTACCAGCGCTCGGCGGCCCTGCCGAAGTAGACCGACGGCGACACCCCGAGGGTACGGCGGAACATGGCACTGAACGCGCTGGGGCTGTCGTAGCCCAGGTCCAGCGCCACCTCCAGCACCGATTGCCCGGCGGCCAGGGCGTCCAGGCTCGCCAGCAGGCGCATGCGCCGCAGCCATTGCACCAGGCTCAGGCCGGTCTCGCGCTGGAAGGCACGGGTCAGGGTGCGCGGATTGAAGCCGCAATAGGCGGCGGCACGGGTGAGCGACCAATCCTCGGCCGGTGCCTGGCGCAGCGCCTCGCACAGGGTTTGCAACGGCGCCGAGCGGGGGCTGGGCACATGCAGGGCGAACACCGGCAACACCCGCAGCTCGTCGAGGATCAGTTGCATGATGCGCCCGTCACGGCCCTGGGGCAGCGGCTCGGGAGCGATGTCCATGGCGCGGATGATCAACTCGCGCAGCAGCGGCGAGATCTCGATCACCTGGCACTGGCGCGGCAGGTCGGGCCGCGCATCGGGGTCGACGAACAAGGTGCGCATGCGCACCACCCCGGCCATGCTCAGCTCGTGCTCGGTGGCCGCCGGCACCCACACCCCGCGCCCCGGAGGCACCACCCAGCTGCCCTCGCGGGCATTGACCGTGACCACGCCGCTGATGGCATGGATCAGCTGGGCGCGGTCATGGCAGTGCGGGGCGATGTGCTCGCCGTGACGGTAGTTCTCGGCAAGCGGGAGGATCAGCGGACGGGTCATGGGCACGCTTCTGCTGCAGGTGATGGGGGATAGTGGCAGGCCCGGGGCGGGCCCGCCAGTGGAATGACCGCGGTTATCGCCGGCGGCCCCGGCTAGCGACTGCGCAGCAGCAACGACGCCGCCGCGCACCCCAGCAGTGCCACGCAGGACAGGTAAAAGGCATCCGAATAGGCCATCAGGTAGGCCTGCTCGCGCACGCTCTGGTCGATCAACGCCAGGGTCTGCATCACCTGTGGCGACTGCGGGTCGACCATCCCGCCCGGCAGGCGCTGCTGCAAGGCGCTGTCGAACAGCGTCAGCCCTTCCCCCACCCGCACCGAATGAAAACGCTCGCGCTGCGACACCAGTTGCGTGAGCAACGCCGTACCCAGCGCGCCGCCCAGGTTGCGCAGCATCGAGATCAGCGCCGAGGCCGAGCCGGCCTGGGCCTTGTCCAGGCCTTTGACCGCCAGCACCGACAACGCCACCATGATCAGCGGCTGGCCAATGCCACGTACCACGGTCGAGGGGATGATCACGTTGCTGCCCGCATCCACCGTCAACTGCGAGCCCAACCAGCAACCCAGGGCCATGATGGCGAAGCCACTGGCCACCAGCAGCTTGGCGTTGAGCCAGCGCATCAGCCGCGGCAGCAATGGCGCCAGCAGCAACTGGACCAGCCCGTAGGCGATCAGACTCTTGCCGATCTCGCTGGCACTGTAGCCCTGCACCAGCGACAGGTAGTTGGGCACCAGGAACACCAGGCCGAAGGTAGCCGCGCCGAACACCGCCATGGCCAGGCTGGCCACGCCGAAGTTGTAACTGCCGAGCAGGCGCAGGTTGATGAATGGCCGTGCGCCCCACAACTGGCGCTGGATGAACAGGGCCAGGGCAACCACCGCGACAACGCTGAAGGCGACGATGAAGCGCGAGTCGAACCAGTCCTTGCGTCCGCCCTCCTCCAGCACCACCTGCAACGCCCCGAGCCCCAGGGCCATGGCCACGATGCCCAGCCAGTCGGCCTGACGCAGTGCGCCACGGTCGCCGGCCTGGCCCTTGATCGACCAGGCCACCGCCGCCAGCAGCGCCGCCCCGGGCGGCAGTTGCAGAAGGAAGATCCAGCGCCAGGAGTACATGTCGGTGAGCCAGCCGCCGATCGAGGGCCCTGCGGCCTGGGCGACGCTGTTGGACAGGCTGAACAGCGCCATCCCCAGCGGGATGCGACTGCTCGGCAGCTCGGTGATGATCAGTTGCATCGACAGCGGGATCAGCACCGCCCCGGAGGCGCCCTGGATCACCCGCAGGCTGATCATCGTCTCCAGGCTGTTGGCCAGGGCGCAGCTCACCGAGCTGACCAGGAACACCGCCGAGCCCACCAGCATCACCCGCCGTAGCGAGAACACCTGCACCAGCCAGGCGGTCAGCGGAATCATGCTGATCTCGGCCACCAGGTAGGCGGTGGAGATCCACGAGCCCTCCTCGAAGCTCGCACCCAGCGCGCCTTCGATTTCCGGCAGCGCGGCACTGGTCACGTGCACGTTCATGCCGGCCATGAAACAACCGAACAGGCCACCGATCACCGCCACCCAGGCCCGGGCGGAAACCTTTTCCTCAGCGCTCATCGCGGGCCTGCCGAGTGTCCACGGTGGCGATCACCGACATCCCCGGGAGTAACCGGGGCGTGCCATCGGCCGTCGCTGCGAGCTGGATGCGCACCGGGAAGCGCTGGACGATCTTGGTGAAGTTGCCAGTGGCGTTGTCCGGCGGCAGCAGCGCGAACACCGCGCCGGAGCCGGGCGAGACGCTGTCCACCGTGCCCTGCCAGTGCTGGCCGAAGGTGTCCACCTCGAGGGTCACCGGCTGGCCGGGACGCATGTGCGCCAGTTGGGTCTCCTTGAAGTTGGCAACCACATAGGCCTGGGCCACGGGCACCACGGCCAGCAACGGCAAGCCCGGGGTGACATATTGCTGCTGGCGCACCTTGCGCTGGCCGACCACGCCGTCGAACGGCGCGCGGATCTCGGTGTCAGCCAGGGCGCTGCGGGCCAGCGCTGCCTCGGCACGGGCCTGCTCGAGGTCGGCCTGGCGCTGTTGCAACTCGGCTTCCAATTGTCGGCCCTGCTGCGCCAGCACGGCCTTTCGCGCATGCTGGCGAGCCAGTTCGGCGTCGGCGGCACGCTGCAAGGCGTGGGCCTGAATGCGCGTAGCCCGGGCCTGCTCCATGCGCTGCACGCTGGCCGCCTGCCACTCGGCCAGGCGCTGGTAGCGCTGCCAGTCGGCCTCGGCCCGCTGCGCCTCGCCACGGCTGCCACCGCGCTCGGCCTCGGCACGGGCGATGGCCTGGACTTGCTCGTCCTGCTCGGCGGCGAAGGTGCGCAGGCGCATCTGCTGCACCTGCACCGCCGCCTCGCTCACCGCCAGACGTGCCTCGGCCTTGCGCAGATGGTCGCGAAAGTCGCGCTCATCCAGGCGTACCAGCAGGTCACCGGCCTTGACGGTGGCGTTGTCGGCCACCGTCACCTCGGCCACATAGCCGCTGACCCGGGCACTGATCGGCGCCCAGTCGGCGCGTACGTAGGCGTCGTCGGTCTGCTCGAGGAAGCGGCCATCCAGCCACCAGTAGCCGCCATAGGCCGCCAGCAGCAGCCCCAGGCCAGCGCCCAGGCCTAGGCGCAGCAGGCGCTGGCGTCTGCGGGCGCGGATCTGTTCGAGGGTATGCTGGGGATCTGGGCTGACCGCCTGGTTCATGCTGGGCTCCGTCCGATGAAGGGAGCGCCAGATTAAGGAAATCTGCACTTGTCTATCGCTCGCGAATCAGCCATCGAACATCGCGAAATGGACAACAGTTCAAGATCCCAGCCTTATCTGACAAGCAGTCTTAGTGGCTTCCCACTTGAATCACCGTCACGGCTGTAGGCAGGCCAGGATCTGTTCCGCGGCGGCAGCAGGGTCCTCCTGCATGAAGCAATGCCCGCCCGCCACCTGCCGGGCGCTCACCTGCGGGTTGAGCCGCACCAGCCGTTGCACCGAGCGTGGCACGAACGGATAGGTCCGCTCGCCGTAGAGGATGCAGGTCGGCGTCTGGATCCGCGCCAGTTGCTGCCACATGCGCTCGGGGAACGAGCTGAAGATCTCCACCTCGCGGCTGGGCCGGCATTTAAGCACCACTCCCTCGCCGCAGTCACCGATGGCGTGCTCCACATAGGCATGCAGCGCCGTATCGGTCCACCCTTTGAAGATCCCCCGCCCCTGCAACGAGGCCAGCGCCGCCTGGCGATCGGGCCAATGGCTGCGCCGCGTCGCCGCCTTGCGCGCCAGGCCGTGGCGACGGTGCAACCCGACCAGCGCCGCCGCCCCCAGCACACCGAGCATGGCACGGCTGAACAGGACCGGGTCGAGCAGCACCGCACGCTGGAACAGCCCGGGCCGGGTCGCCAGGATCAATGCGCTCAGCACCCCGCCGAAACTGTGCCCCAGCGCCAGCCGCGGCACCTCGCCATACTCGCCGCGCCCGGCCTCGAACGCCTCCACCGCCAGCGCCGCGCTGCGGTTCCAGCCGACGAAGCTACCACCATGATCGCTGTCGCCATGACCCTGCACATCGCTCAACCACAGATCGAAGTGCTCGGCCAGGCGCAGCAGCAGCGGCTGGTAGGCCAGGCTGCAGAAGCCGTTGCCATGCAGAAAGTGCAGCAGTGGCCGCCCGCTGGCCGGCGTACGCCAGCCCCGCAGGGTAAAGCCTTCGGCGCACTCATGGGACCAGGGAATCAATTCCATCTACAACACTCGTCGACGCTAGGAAAACGCCGATTCTACAAACAGCAGCGGATACAGTGAAATCACCAGCAGCACGGCCATCAGGACATTGAACAGCACCACCGCACGCGGATTGCGCAACAAGTTGCGCAGCGCGCTGCCGAACATCACCCACACACCGACGCTGGGCAGGTTGACCAGGGCGAACAGCGCGGCGATCACGACCACGTTGAACACATAGCCCTGGGCCGGCGTATAGGTGGTGATCGCCCCCACCGCCATGACCCAGGCCTTGGGGTTGACCCACTGGAACGCCGCCGCGCCCCAGAAGCCCAGAGGCTTGCGACTGGCGTCGAGCTCGCCGGACATCGGCCCGGAAGTGGCGATCTTCCACGCCAGGTACAGCAGGTAGGCCGCGCCGGCATAACGCAGGATGCCGTACAGCGGCGGCCAGGCCTTGAACACTTCGCCCAGCCCCAGGCCCACCGCGAGCACCATGACCATGAAGCCGACGCTGATGCCCAGCGCGTGGGGAATGCTGCGGCGCACCCCGAAGTTCAGCCCCGAGGCCAGCAACATGGTGTTGTTCGGGCCGGGCGTGATGGACGAGACGAAGGCGAACAGCACGAAGGCGCTGAGCAGGTCGAGGGAGGCAAACATGGCGGGAGTACCGGGTTCTGGTTATCGTTCGACCACGGTAGCGGAGTGGCAAGGCCAGCAACCGGTACAGTTACCTAAAATTAAACAGATACACATAACTGCACCGGTCGATTGTATCTGGCCTCGGCAGGCCTGCGCCATGCCGTTACCATGGCTGCCACAACAATCACAGGGAAGCCCGCCATGAGCCTGACCATTCGCCCCGCCGTGCGCAGCGACGCCGCGCAGATCCTCGCCTTCATCACCGAACTGGCCGACTATGAGCGTGCCCGCCACGAAGTGGTGGCGACCCTGGCCGACATCGAGCACAGCCTGTTCGACGAAGGCAGCACCGTGCGCAGCCTGATGTGCGAACGCGACGGCCAGGCCATCGGCTTCGCCGTGTATTTCTACAGCTACTCCACCTGGCTGGGGCGCAACGGCATCTACCTGGAAGACCTGTACATCACTCCCGAACAGCGCGGCGACGGCGCCGGCCGCACACTGCTGCGGCACATCGCCCGCGAGGCGGTGGCCAACCAGTGCGGGCGTCTGGAGTGGAGCGTGCTGGACTGGAACACCCCGGCGATCGGCTTCTACCAGTCGCTAGGCGCCGCGCCGCAGGACGAGTGGATTCGCTACCGCCTCGATGGCGAGGGGCTACGCCAGTTCGCCGAGGGTTGAGGGCGACGCTGGACAACGACACCCGCCGGCACGAAACTGCCCGGTTCGTACAGGTGATTGGTGATTTTCCCGAAACAACTGCGCAACTTCTTGCGCAGTCCACTGAAAAGTCAAAATCCTGAAATCCAATATTCTCGAATATCAATAGATGACTCGATAAAGCACTTGCTGCCATCAAGGTTCGCGCTCATTCCCCCAGAACGAAGTACGCGTCAACACCGGTACTTCGACCCGGCGACGCTGACCGGCGTATTCGATCAGCAGTCCACCGGCCTCGATCGCCAGCAAGCGCACGCCACGGGCCAGTTCTTCGCCAGTGCGCACCGCGCGGGCCGGGCCGCCGTCCAGGCTGACGATGGCCACCGCGCCCTGGCTGCCGGCCATCACACCGCTGACCTTGATGTCCACCTGGGCCGGCAAGTCGGCGAACCAGCGCCCCGCCGGCGTGTCCCCCAGCACTTGTAGTGCAGGCGCCTCTGGTGCGGCAACCACCGGCGACCGCTGCAACAGGAGGCTGGTCCAGGTCGCCAGCCCGGCGGCGGCGGCCAGTAGCCCCAGGCCCTGCAACAACAGGCCAGGGGAAATCGAGAAACGGTCGAATCGCATGGTCGCGGGCTCCTTGTGCGCCAGGCCCCGAGCATACCGGGCAATGTTCACGGTTTTGTTTCACATCACGATCATCTTGCCCAGGCATGCTGGCCGCCTGGAGCAGGAGCGAGCATGTGAACGGACAACGAGGTTTCACCCTGATCGAACTGATGGTGGTGCTGGTGATCGTCGGCATCGCCAGCGCCGCCATCAGCCTGAACATCCGCCCCGACCCGGGCAAGCACCTGCGTGCCGACGCCGAGCGCCTGGCCCGCCTGCTGGAGCTGGCCCAGAGCGAGGCCCAGGCCGATGGCCAGGCGCTGCGATGGCAGAGCGACCAGGACGGCTATCGCTTCGTCCGCGCCGACGGCCAGGTACTCGACGAGGGCCCCTTGAAACCCCGCCATTGGCAGGCCAGGCCGGTCAGGGTGCAGGTAGAACCACGCGGTTCGGTATGGCTGGACGGCGAATGGATCGGTACCCCGCTGACGCTGTACCTGAGCAGCGGTGCACTGCGCCTGGAGCTGGCGCGCGGCGCCGCCGGGCAGGTGCGGGTGAGCCAGCCATGAACCATCGGCGACAGTCAGGCTTCACCCTGATCGAGGTGATGATCGCCATTGTGCTGATGGCGCTGGTCAGCCTGATCGCCTGGCGCGGGCTGGACAGCGTCAGTCGCGCCGACCGCCACGTACGCCAGGCCAGCGAGGACAACCAGGCGCTGCTGCGAGTGTTCCAGCAACTGGAGCGCGACCTGGCCCTGCGCGCCACCCTGGAACTGGCCGAACCCGCCCTGCCCGGTCGCGAGCCGGCGGGCAAGCCGCTGCTACCTGCGGTGCGTGTGCGCGCCGAGCGCCTGGAACTGGTGCGCAGCGGCGCCGAGCCAGGAAGCGGCCTGCAGCGGGTGCGCTGGTATGTGCGTGGCGGCACCCTGTATCGCGCCGCCGCGCCAGTACGCGAGCGCTATCCATTGCCGGCGCCGAAGGCCGCAGTGGCGGTGCTGGACAACGTCACGGCCTTCGACCTGAGGAGCTGGCAACCCAAGGCCGGCTGGCACACGTCAGCCGGAGAGGCCAGCGACAATCCCGCCGGGCTGGAAATACGCCTGACCTGGCGCGGCCCCCAGGGCGACGAGGTCTATCGCCAGGTACTGGGGCCGTTCAACTGACCAACACCACGCCCCCTGGCAATTCCAGGCAACGTGCGCCATAGGCGCTGCGGATCAGCTCCGCCGCCTGGGGCAACTGGTCGAAACTGAAACGCGCCTGCACTCGACGACGACCCAGCGACGGGTTGAGCAATACCAATCGTCCCGGCCGGTAACGGTTGATCTCGTCGATCACCTGGGCCAGCGGTGCATCGCGGAACACCAGCATGCGCTCGCGCCAGGCCATGACCTGGCTGGCATCGAAGGGCTGCGCGGCGCCGATGCGCTGGGCGCCGTAACGCAGTTGCCGACCTGCCGGCAACGCCTCGACCTGGCCCAGGGCAGCAATCCGCAGTTCGCCGCTCAGGCAGGTGACGCAGACGCCGTCGTCGTCCTCGCGCACATTGAAGCGCGCCTGCTCGGCGCTGATCACGCCCTCCGCGGCACGTACCTGCACCGCCTGGCTGGCCTGCACCTCGATCTCGCCACTGAGCAGGGCGATGCCTTGTGCCTGGCGACCGATCCGGGTGCGCACGTTCAGTTCCAGGTCGATGCCCGGCGCCAGTGCGACACGGCGTTGCTCGCCGGGCTCGGTTTCGAATGCCACCGCTGGCGCCGCGAAGTCCTCGAACAGACCGCCGCGCCAGACGAGCAAGGCCGCCGAAGCAGCTACCGCCCCGCCCAACAGGGCCCGACGGTTGATCCGCGTCATGGGAGCTGCCTGCCGAGCCTGGCGCGCCGCCGGCTCCAGGAGGCGCCAGAGCATGCGCGCCTCGGCGAAGGCTTCGGCATGCGCCGGACTGCGCGCGCACCATTGCTGCAGAGCCAGGGCATCGTCCTGGGTGGCCTGGCCGGAGGTCAGCCGCACGAGCCAGTCCTGGGCCTGGCGCTGCAACTCGGGATCGGGCGAGATCTGGGGCATGGTGCTCACATGAGGAGGTCGACTATTGATCAAGACGGTTTTCCCGCGCCGGGACCGAAGCGCTGAAACACTTTTCGATCCAGACGCATCGCGCAATGGCCCAGGGCAGCCTTGAGTTCTTTCTCCACGGTGCGCGTGGAAATGCCGAAGCGCTGGGAGATCTCCTGGTGCGAAGCCTCTTCCAGGCGCGCGGCGATGAAGATCCGCCGGCGCCGGGCCGGCAGCTCATAGAGCGCGCCGAGCAGATTCTGGATCTCGCGCTGGCCACCGACGATACGTGCCGGGTCCTGGTCCTCGGCCACTTGCAGCAGGGTTTCGATCTCGGCCCCGGTCAGCAGCCGTGCATCGGCCTCGCGACGGTCGGCGGCGACGTTCAGCGCCATGCGATAGAGGTAGGCGCCGGGCTTCTGCAGATCCTGCGCCGCGTCCATGCGGTCGACCCGCAGGTAGGTTTCCTGCAGTACATCGTGGGCCAGGTCATCGGAGCCGAGCCGGCGCTTCAGGCGAATCCTGAAGGCATCGTAGGAATTCAGAAACAGCTTGAGCAGCGCACTGTCCCGAGGTTTGTTCATGCCGCCGCAGCTCCTTGCGAAAATGGGCAATCCATAGGTACCGGGCGCAGCAGCAAGGTCAGCGGCTGCGCCAGGGATGTCGGCGGTGCCCGTTCCAGGCGCACCGCGCGCAAGCGTTCGATCACGGCCACGTCGCGGGCATGATCGCCAGTCGAGGCCAGCAAGCGGCTCTGCACCAGTTGGCCACGTGCATCGATCCATACCTGCAGGGCCGCCCGGTAGTTGCCAGGACGGGTCAGTGCCGAGCCACACAACGCATGCTCGACGGCCTGTTGCAACACCACGCCATAACTGTCCGCCGAACCGCCCGGGGCATGGCCGCGCGCCGTAGCGCCACGCAGGCGCAGCGGCTGCACGGTGAATCCGCCGGCCACACCGTAGCGCGCCTCGAGCCCGGTGCCCTGGAGCAGGCGCTGCAGCCCTTCACGGGCCGGATAACGCCCCTGCACCGGGCTGGAGCGTTGCCCGGCCAGCAAAGCCTGGTCGACCAGTACCGCCAGCCCGCTCTGCCGGGCGAAACGATCCAGGGCCATGTCCAGGGGTTGCGCCGGGATGTCGAGGGTCAGCAGGCCATGGCCACGCGCTGGCCACGAAACCAGCAGCCAGGCCAGCAGCACGAGACCGGCCACAAGGAATGCACGCACGGATGAGCAGGCCTCCTTGCTTGGCCGCCGTTGCCGGGGAAGTGTCATCCTGGGGCCTGTGTATGACGCGGTGGTGACAGCCGATGGCAACCAAAGCTTCACCCCGATGCCAGGTGACGCGGGCTAGACTCTGGCTTCGGGCCAATCGAGGAGCGAGATGCATGTCAAGGTTATCGAGGGCCGCCCTGCCCTTGCTGCTGGGTTGCGCACTGCCGGTATTCGCTGACGATTCCGGGGCCGGCAAAGGCTGCATCGACGTGCAGGTCGGCCAGGCGCGGGCGCTGGCCTATGACTGCCTGACGCAGACACTGCGCGGAGGGGATCAACGGGCTGCCGAGCGGTTGCGCGAGCAGACCGATCCGGCCCAGCAGCTCAGGCGCAGGTCACCGAACCAGTTGGGGCTGGCGACGCCGGCAGCGACGTCGACCCGAATGGGCAGCGGGTTCGGGGTGTCGGTGGTACCGCAGCGGCCTTAGGGGGCGCACTGGGGGAGCGCGCTCCGGGGCGCCAGAAATATCTGGTAACACGCTGAGCATACTGACTATTTTGCGACGCCCGGCCAGAACTTTTGCCACGGTGCCGGTCTATGGCTAGGCGTGGGTCGCGGTCCTGCAGCCCGATGGCCACGCGCCCGACTGTCCATAGAGGTTGTCTTCGCCATGAAAATCCCTGCCCCTCGCATGCTGCTGCTCGGTCTGCTCGCACTCGCGGCGGTCGGCTCGGCGTCTGCCGCCCAGATGCAGGCCCAGGGCCCTGCCCCGGCGCACGCGCTGGCGACCGTGCAGCCGCCATTGCAAACGCCGGCCTCCCCCTGGCCGAACCTGGCCAGCGGCACGGCGCAACAGGGCGGGCCGATGCTTGCCCATGACGACCGCTACTGGCGCGACGGCCGCTGGCACTATCGCCGGGACGACTGGCGCGAGGAACAGTGGCGCCGTGAACAATGGCGTCGCGAGCAGCATCGTCGGGAAGTGGAGCGCCAGCGTTACTGGGAACGTCATCACGACCGTGCCATGCACCATCGCTACCAGGATGATCGTCGCTACTACCGGCGCTGAAGCCGCGCCCAGGCACACGCCAACGGCCGACTCGCAGATGACGCCAAGCCCCGTCACCCGAAGCGGGGGCTCAGCCCTTCCAGGTATCCACCACCACGCGGGTCGCCTGGGCGATCACTTCGCTGTTCCACGCCGCGCTCTTCTCCTGTGCGCGGCTGAACACCACCAGGATCCACGGTGCCCGTCCCTTCGGCCAGATGATCGCGACATCGTTGGCCACGCCATAATCCCCCGACCCGGTCTTGTCCCCCACCACCCAACCCTGCGGCACGCCGGCACGGATGCGGCTGTCGCCGGTGGTGTTGCCCTTGAGCCAGTCGCGCAACTGGTCCTGGGCACCGGCCGGCAGGCCGTTGGTCAGCAGCAGGCGCTGCAGGGTGACACCCATGGCCTGCGCCGTGGTGGTATCGCGTGGGTCGCCCGGCAATGCGCTGTTCAGCGTCGGCTCGTTGCGATCAAGGCGGAAACTCGGATCGCCCAGGCGTCGGGCGAAGGCGGTCAGTCCGGCCGGGCCGCCCACCAGTTCCAGCAACAGGTTGCCGGCAGTGTTATCGCTGTACTGCAAGGCAGCGGCGCAGAGTTCGGCGACGGTCATGCCCGCCCCGGTGTGCTTTTCGGTGACCGGTGAATAGACCACCAGTTGGCCAATGTCGTAGGGGATCTGGCGCTCGAGTAATTTAGGATCCGTCTGACTCTTGTGCAGGACCGCTCCGACAAGGACAGCCTTGAACGTACTACAAAAGGCGAAGCGCTTGTCCGCACGATAGGCCAGGCGCTTGCCGCTGCCGGTATCGAGGGCCCAGAGGCCGAGAGTGATGCCGGCAGCGTGTTCAAGCTGTTGCAACTGACGTTGCAGCGAGTTGCCCGCCCAGGCAGGCAGCGCCAGGGCTGCAGCACCACCCAGCCCCCCCTGCAAGAGGTGACGGCGGCTGATGGTCGATGGCATGGTCTGCTCCCTGGGACAATGGACGAGGCGCGCAGGCTAGAGGTTTTTACCGTGTAAGCCAAGGCCCCCTTCAGGGCCCAGTAGCCGGTGCCGGCAGGCGGATGCCCCGCTGCACGCCAGGACGCTGCGCCACTCGGGCATACCAGGCTTCAAGGTGTGTGTAGCGACTGAAGTCGAACGCCACCAGACGGGCAATATGCAGCCAGCCGAATGTGGCGATGTCCGCCATCGAGTAGGCCTCGCCGGCCAGCCAGGGATGACTGGCCAGACGCTGGTCGAGCGTGGCGAAGGTCGCCTCGGTCAGTGCCTGGTAGCGGTGAATGGCGCAGGGGTTGGGCGGGCTGTCGAAACACTCGAAATGCACCCGCTGCCCCAGCAGAGGCCCCATGCTCGCGCTGTGGTACATCAGCCAGGTGATTACCGCCCAGCGCTCCTGAGGCCCCTGCCCGAGCAACTGCCCGCTCAGGTGCGCCAGGTACAACAGAATGGCGGCGGACTCGAACAACACGATATCGGCCGCACGGTCGACCAATACCGGAATACGCCCGCTGGGGTTGAGCGCGAGAAACTGCTCGGCGCGATGCTCACCTTGCTCGATGCGCACATGGTGCAAGGTATAGGGCAGGCCGAGCTCCTCCAGGGCGATGGTGATCTTGAAGCCATTGGGTGAACTGTCGGTATAGAGAACCAGGTCGGGGGCTGACATGCCGTACTCCTTGCAGGGCTGGTGCGACGCTGCACCTGGTCGCCATGCTAGGCACTGGCCCCGGCGTGGAAAAACGATATCTAGCCCCTGGGACTTTAGATTTTCTATATCGATGCAGTCCGCTCTAGCAGGCACGCCCTCATATCAGAGGCTGGTTTCTTCGACAGCGTCCCTGACGGGCTGCGGGTAATGGGTGGTTAGCACTGCCCAGTGCAGGCTCTGCGAGCCAGGTACCCGGCCACCGCAATGGCTCGTCTGCCGATAGGCATCTGCCGCCCCCGCCACCCGCTCGAGATGCTTGTCCCAGCGCTCGTCAGCGAAATTCACGCCAACGATGATCACACTGCCAGTGGATACCTTCTCCGCCTGGGACCTGAGCCGGCTCATGTACCAATAGTCATCGCTGGCACTGTTGAACATCTTGCCTTGGTTGCGATTGGCGAAAGGCACCTTGATCTCGATGAAGTGATAGCGCCCCTCCAGGTCACTGACCCACAGGTCGCAGCGCTTTTCCCGGATGTCCATGCTCGCTCGACGTTGATCGAGGGCCACCCCATATTCCACACCGATGTCGCCATACTCGCCGGCACAGGTGGCGCGAAGTCCATGTTCGCGGATCAGCCAGAAATAGAACTCGAACTTCAACCAGCCTTCGAAACCATTGCCCAGCACTTCCACGGACGCAGGCAAGTTGCCCCGTTCGGCCGTCCAGGATTGCAGGAACTTCTCGAATTCGATCCCGACATCGGCAACACCCGGCATCTCGTGCACACCTTGCAGTGAAAGGCGCAGACAATATCATACGGCCATCAATCGCCCCAGGCAGGCCCTGCATGCCCGCTATTGCAGGGCTTCACCGCGTCGCGGATAGACTGTGCAGCCCCCTCCCGCCACCACCGCCTTGCTGCTGATGATCGACTCGAGCCTGGTGATGATGACCTGGCAGTTAACAGATACTCGCCCCGCCAGACCAGCAGCGCGCCGGTGATGCATACGTGCATCGCAGCAGAACCAGACCGACAACTGAGGCCGAGCGCGCGAGGGAAAGACGCAGCCCGGTGATCGTCAGTTGCCGCGCTTGTCCTGTTTCTTCTGGTAAGCCTTCAACCGCGTACCCGCGCGCTGCACGGTGGCCATCTTCTCCGGCCGCTTCATGCTCCGCCAACGGCGGATTTCTTCCCGGCTGCGTCCGCAACTGGTGCATATTTCGCTGTTGAGCTGGCACAGCGAGACGCAGGGATTTTCGATGTCTTTGGCCATGGTCGCGCTCCGTCGAGGGGCGCGTAGGGTACCCGGTCAGCGACGCCCTGTCCTTCACCCGCAAGCGCCAGGACATGCGCACCGGATCCACTTGCCGGCGCCACGACATCGGTAGCGGCCTGCGAGGCGACGAAAGGTCGCCCCCTTGCCTGCCAAGGCTCGCGGCCCGGCAGTGGGTTATCTCGCCACGCTGAACCACAGGTGAAATGGAGCCGTGCTGCTACGCTGCACAAAAGATGAAAAACCTTTCATTTGACACCGCCCTGGGAAGTCCTACGGCAGGACAAACCCATCGCAGCGCCACGCAGGATCGCCAAGCGCCTTGTTGCACGGAAGCTTCATCGTTACCCGCGGGAGGAGCTTTCCATGACACTGGCCGAAGACCTGGCGCTGCTGATCCAGCAGGAAAAGACCCTGCTGTTCGACCATTTCGACGAAGACGTGGCCTGGCAACTCGGCTCGCTGCTGCAACAGCGAGCCGAGGCCGAAGGCTGGCTGCTGGTGATCGATGTGCGTCGTTTCGACCGCCCGTTGTTTCTCGCCGCCCGCCCCGGCGTGACACCGCACAACCATGACTGGGTGCGGCGCAAGAGCAATACCGTACAGCGCTTCCAGTGCAGCTCCTACCGCATCGGCCATCAACTGGCCATGGACCAGAAGGACATCGCCCAGCGCTACAACCTGTCGCCGGCCGACTATGCCAGTGCCGGCGGCGGTTTCCCGATCACGGTCAAGGGCGCCGGGGTGATCGGCAGCGTCACCGTGTCCGGCCTGCCTGAACGGCAGGACCATCAGGTCATCATCGATGCCTTGTGCACCCTGCTCGGCCATGATCGCGACGCACTCTCGCTGGCAGCACATACCCACGCGCCGGCGCCGCGCAAGGTCGCGCAGGCAAGTTGAACGTGGTTCTGGGTGGGCGCCGGCGGACGCTCAGGCCTCGCCGTCGCTCTGGTGCAGATGCAGCACCACTGCCAACTCGTCACGCAACCACGGTTGTGCCAGGGTCGGCAGCCGCTCGCGGATCTGTCGGGCAACCCAGCGCTGGCCACGGGCAATGAACAGCAGACGCTCGTCCAGGTCGGCAATGGCCATGGCCTTGCCATGGAACTCACCCATGCCCTGCCCCGGCGCGACCTCCAGCCGCTCCAGGCAATGACGCAAACGGCGGCAGCTTTCCGCCTCGCCGTGGTGCAGGTGCTCCAGACGCGCGAGCAGTTCGGGATCGTCGGTCTGGCGGGCAGTGTCGAGCATCAACCGAGCGCCAGCGCGCTCGGCCCGCAACAGCATGCGCAACCAGTCGATCAGTTCGCCGCAAAGCGGGGTATCGGCGTGAAGGGATTGGGCAGAGCACATCGCAAGACTCCTGGAGCCGCTCTACGGCGCGGTGACTACAGGAGCTTAGAGCCATGGCGCGATGAACATAATTGAAAAAAAATGGGGCTTGAGTGCAACAAAACGAATAGATCCCCCACAGCCACCTACCTGCAACTACCAGATGCGCCAATGAGCACAGAAGCGGCGCCAGCCACTGCAAGGTACGCATGCGCTGTGCATCGATGCCGTTTTCTTGCAGTATCGGAAGCCGAAAAAGCCACCGGCCTGCCAAGGAGAGTCACCGCCCATGAGCGCATTCGCCCCCAACGCTGCCCTGTTGATCATCGACATGCAGGCCGGCATCAATCACCCTCGCCTGGGCCGGCGCAACAACCCCGAAGCCGAGCAGCGCCTGGGCGAGTTGCTGGCGGCCTGGCGCCTGTGGCAACGCCCAGTGATCCATGTACGGCATGTGTCACGCGACCCTGCCTCGGTGTTCTGGCCCGGACAGTCCGGCTGCGCGTTCCAACCCGCATTCAGCCCGCAGGTCAACGAGGCGCTGTTCGACAAGCACGTGCCCGACGCCTTCGCCCATAGCGGCCTGGAGCGCTGGCTGCACGTCCGTGGGATCGAGCAGTTGGTGATCGCCGGGGTGATCACCAACAACTCGGTGGAAGCCACCGCGCGCAGTGCCGGCAACCTGGGGTTCGACACCGTGGTGGTGGCGGACGCCTGCTACACCTTCGACCTGCACGATGCCCAGGGACGGCGATGGCCGGCAGAGGACGTGCACGCCCTGTCGCTGGCCAACCTGGCCATGGACTACGCCCGGGTCCTGGACTGCGCGCAGGTCCTGGCCGGCGGTTGAATCAGGCAAGCTGGCGCAGCTTCGCCAGCGGCAACCATCCCAACTCGTCATTGCGCAGGCTGCGGCACCACAACCAGCCATTGAGACGCCGCAGCCCCTCCACCACTTGCCCTGGGTCGATATCCAGCTCATGGGCACTGTAGGCTTCCAACGCCCTGCCTCGATCGACACCCAGCCGCTCGATCACCTGGACCGGCACCCAGCCCGGCGTCTGCCCGGCACAACTGCACAGGTACCAGTCCTCCCAGTCCTCCTCCCCCTCGTAGCGCTGGCCGATCTGCAGCCAGGTTCCCCGGGCAAAGGTGATGGGCCTTGGATATTCACTGCGATGAAGTGCAATCACGACGTACTTCACTAGCCTCTCCCTGGCTGCGAAAAGCGTCGATGCTAGCAGACCGGCCCCGGCGCATGACGCACGCCCGTCAGCTCACACCGCACGGGTGATGCCGCCGTCGACCCGCAGGTTCTGCCCAGTGATGTACCCCGCGCCGTCAGACGCCAGGAAACTGATGGTGGCGGCAATCTCTTCGGCCTTGCCGTACCGCTCCATGGGAATGCGGCTACGAAACTCCGCCTTCTCCGGCAAGCTGTCGATGAACCCTGGCAGTACGTTGTTCATGCGGATGTTCTCGGCGGCGTAACGATCGGCGAACAGCTTGGTGAACGCCGCCAACCCGGCACGGAACACCCCGGAGGTGGGGAAGGCCGGATCTGGCTCGAAGGTGGCGAAGGTGGAAATGTTGATGATGGCGCCGGCCTGCTGGCGTTGCATGATCGGTGTCACCAATCGAGTCGGGCGCACTACGTTGAGGAAATACACCTCCATGCCGCGGTGCCAGTCTTCGTCGCTGAGCTCGAGGACCGGTGCGCGCGGGCCATGGCCTGCGCTGTTGACCAGCACATCGACCCGTCCCCAGCGTTGCATCACGGCATCGACCAGACGCTGCAGATCCTCTACTGACTGGTTGGAGCCTGTGAGCCCCAGGCCACCCAGCTCGGCGGCCAGCGCCTCGCCCTTGCCGGACGACGACAGGATCGCCACCTTGAAGCCATCGGCGGCCAATCGCCGGGCGGCGGCGGCTCCCATGCCACTGCCGCCGGCGGTGATGATTGCGACTTTTTCGGAAGACATGCGCTGCTCCTTCGGGGGATTGATCGAAAGGCCTCATGAAGCCAGAATCCGGTGCCATGCACCATTCACAAATACTGGCAGCAGCCAGCAGGAAATCTACTGGATGAGCGCCACCGGGCGACGTACCGCCCCCTCCATCGTCAACCACCTGGCGGCCTTCGAGGCCGCCGCCCGGCTGGGCAGCTTCCGCGCCGCCGCCGACGAGCTGCATGTTACCCCTGGCGCTGTCGCGCAGCAGGTCCGGACACTTGAGGACAAGCTCGGCCGACCGCTGTTCGAACGCCTGCCCCGTGGCCTGCGGACCAACCGCAAAGGCGCCGCCTACCTGCTGCGGGTACGCCTGGCCCTGGACATCCTCGAGGATGCCACCCGTGAGCTGCTGCAGCGCGACGAGCAGGCCGATCCCGGTCAGGTCCTGCTCAGCACCACCCCCGCCTTCGCCAGCCGCTGGTTGATCCCACGCCTGGGTCAACTGGCGCGAGCCCAGCCGCAGGTGGCGCTGATGATCGACGCCTCCGACAGCACCCGCCCACTCAGCGGCAAAGGCGCTGTCGATCTGGCCGTGCGCTGGGGTACGCCGCCCTTCGCCGAGGCCTACGCCCTGCCCCTGCTGCCTGGCCTGGCCATTCCGGTATGCGCCCCGGCGCTTCGCGGCGAGCGGCGTTGGCAGCAGGCCAGCGACCTGGCCGGGGTGCCGCTGATCTCTGATAGCCACGACAACTGGCGACGCTGGCTCGACCACCACGGCCAACCCGGCCAGCGCGTCCACGGCCCGGTGTTTTCCCAGACCATCCTCGCCATCGAGGCCGCCGAGCAAGGCATGGGGATCGCCCTGGTACCCCGCCTGCTGGTAGAGAATGCACTTCGCGCCGGAACCCTGGTGTGCGCCCTTGAACACCACGAACTGCAGACGCCCGCAGGCTTCCACCTGCTCGCGGCGCAAGCGCCAGAACCCGGTTCGGCCGCCGCCGTGGTGGTGCGCTGGCTCGAGCAGGAGGCTTCAGCGGCCTTCATCGACGTGGATCACCGCTAGGTATTTGCTACATATCATTTCAGGAGGACTCGACCATGAACGGGCGAAAAAGCCTGATGGGCAATACCGCCCATTCGCTGCCAGCTCCCGTCCGACAGGGTCTGGCAGCGAATGCTTGTTGAATCGGCTGGAAACACTTCTGCTAGCCACTATGTAGGATCGGTCTTATAGCGATGTAGGAGGTTTCAGACTCCCACACTGCGGTGTATGAATAATCAGTATTTACCCCCCGATTGAGCTGATACCGTCTTGTCTTTCTTGAAACGGCATGGATGCCAAGGAACGCGAGAACGACATGGACAATGAATACGACACCTCTGCCTTGGGGCTACAGAAATGCCTGCTGAACTTGCGTCGGGATCTTGAGCGATTGAAGGCATCGGGAGACCGTGAGAGGGCCGAGAGCCTGGCGCGAATCATCGCCAAGCTGGAACCAGGCATGACACAAACGCCAGAAGGGCTGAAACCCACGACGTTGCAGTGAAGGAAGAAGGCAGAGCGAGCGTCGGGCTGGCTCTGCCCGACGCCGCCATGCAAGGCACGCCCCCTTCCATCCAGCCAACTTGCAGGGTGGCCGGGCATGACCCACACTCGCCGCCCCGCTCTCTCTCGGACCCTTCATGTCGCACATGCTGCCAAGGCTGGAATTACCAGGTGTTGCACTCAGGCGATGGCGCCTGCTGCACCGCGTCAAGCAGTCCCATGCGGCGACGTTGTTCAACGTCACCCAATCGACTGTTTCGCGCTGGGAAAGTGGCGCGCTGGCACTGGACCCGAGCGCACGCGAAACCCTGGAGAGACTCCTCGCCGCTCGCCTCGATGCGGCCTCCGACCAGGCCCTGGCTCGGCTGGTCAGGGAAAGTACACGGCCAGTCCACCTGATTTGCGACCTGACACACCGCTTGCTGGCATGTTCGCCCTCACGCGCAGCCCAGTTCACCCGCCCGCTCAGCGAGTTGCTTGGCCAGTCCCTCTGGCGCTTCGCGACGGCGCAGATCATTGAGCAGGAGCTAGCGCTGGACGGGTTGGGGTGGCGGGAACGCCTGGCGCCTCCTGCGCTGGAGTTTTCCAGCGGCGCCAATGATTCCCACCTCGTCCCCATCAGCCAAAGCCACTGCCGCTGGACACGCATCCCGCTCTCGGATGGAACGGCCGCACGCCTGGTGGAAACACTCTGAGCGAGGTCAGTGCAGCCTGCCCGCATATTTTATGCGTGGACGTTGACTGCCTTCGGCTCTAGGCTGATCTCGACTCGAGACGAACTGCCTGCCGCTCGCCGACCGTGCCTGGGGAAACCATGGATATCGAAATACTCAAAGGACGCCTCGCCTTCCTGAGCGAAGCGGAAAGACTCAAGGATGTGCTCAGAAGCGCACATACTTCTTCCGGCCGTACCGAAAGCACAGCTGAACATAGCTGGCGTCTTTGCTTGATGGCCATGGTTTTCGAGGAGCAACTGGCCGGTCTCGACAAGCTGAAAATGCTCAAGCTGTGCGTCATCCACGACCTGGGAGAGGCTATCAATGGCGATATCCCAGCTGTCAGCAAGCAGGCATACCCCAATAAAAGCCAACAAGAGCGCAACGACCTCCTGCTCTTGACTCAGGCACTGGATGAAACATTGAAAGCTGAAATCCTGGCGCTTTGGGAAGACTATGAATATGCACAGTCACCCGAAGCCAGGGCGGTCAAGGCGCTGGACAAGCTGGAGACCATCCTCCAGCACAATCAAGGCAAGAACCCGCCAGACTTCGATTACGCATTCAATCTGGGCTACGGCAAGAAATACACCGATGCCACGCCATTGTTCGAGGCGCTTCGCAACCTGCTCGACGAAGGCACCAGGAAAAATATCTGCATGAACATCACAATCCGCTGCGAACAGCCCGATGACATCGATGCCATCGCCCGCGTGACGGAGGCGGCGTTTGCGAACGCCGCACACTCGAGTCATACCGAGCACTTCATCGTCAACGCACTGCGACGCGCCAATCGACTGCCCGTGTCTCTGGTAGCCGTGGAGCATGGTGTGATCATTGGTCATCTTGCCATCTCCCCCGTCACGATCACGCCTGGAACAACCGACTGGTATGGCCTCGGGCCTGTCTCGGTAAGCCCCGATCGTCAGCAGCAGGGCATCGGCTCAGCGTTGATGAACGCCGCGCTCGCTCGACTGCGCCACCTTGGTGCGGCTGGCTGCGTGGTACTGGGGGAGCCAGCCTACTATGGGCGTTTCGGATTCCTGGCCCAGGCCGGACTCAGGCTGCCTGGCGTTCCGCCTGAATACTTCCAGGCCCTGGCATTGGCAGGGGAAATACCTGAAGGGGATGTGCAATACCATGAGGCTTTCGAAGCGACCCGATAGCGCGGACGGTAATCGAACGCGCCGTCGCCACGGGTGGATTTTCCATGCCCCTGTAAACATAAGAAGTCCTGAAAAACCAGAACTTCGAATAGGGTGAAAGTCTCCATATTCGAACGGGCTCCACCTCTGGATCTTCGCAACTCACATACACCATCAGGTCCTGATCGAGCCTCTGCTGTTGCTCAACGAGGTTTTGTACTTTCACAGCGCTTCTTTCTGCGCATAGTGTGATTTCGCAATCTTCCACAGCCTTGCTGCAGCCCGCGCAATACGAAGTAAGCCCAGCAAAATCACTGGGCTTCACTTGCTCAGCTTGTTGCGGCTCCAAAACAGCTCCAAAACAGCAAACTAGACGTTGGCGATTTTGGGTTAGTAAATGAATCAACCCAGGTTTTTTTGCTGTTCTTCACAATACGTTCCGTTTAGGCGGCTCACTGCCTGCCCCGAGGGACAGCTATCGACCCTTTGCAGCCGTTCGAGGCCTCTACGAAACCAAGGTCGATTCAGGGAAAACATGCTGCTCGCAATCACGCTCAGTATCAGCAGCAAACCATTCTTCATCAATCACCTGCAGCATCTGCTCGGACTTGAGTTGCTGCGTCATGCGCCCGCGCAGCACCCTTTTGTGCTCGAAGGACTTGGCACCACGCTCCAGCACCTTGGTCTTGAGCGCGGCGATGTAGTCATCGCCGATATGGCTGTTGAAGGTATTGAACAGCACCACATGCTGGCCGTCGAAGCGGTTGTGCTCGACAAACGCCCAGATCGGCGGCGCGGGGCTGTACAGCCATACGGGCGAGCCGATCCACACCGTATCAAAAGGCTTGAGGTCGATGGTGCGCGGGGTGGTGCCCGGCAACACCTCAGGCTTCGACCTGCGGGCATTCGCATCCATGACGGCATACGCCAGGCCCCCCATGCCCAACTCGTAGCTGGGCGCTTCCAGCGTGAACAGTTTCGCATCAAGCCGTTGGGCCACATGGCGCGCGGCCAGCGCGGTATTACCCGAGCGCGAGAAATACACCACCGCCGAGCGTGAAGTACCCGTAGAAGTCGAAGCGTAGAGCTGCTTGCCTTCCAGTTGCCGGGCCTGGTGGCTTTCAATCCAGGTCACGGCATATAGGTAGGCGAACACTGCCAGCAACGCCAGTGCCACGGCGGTAAGAATCCAGTGCGAGGTGGTCATGGTTTTTCTCATTCGATGAAAGCGGGCTTGTCGCCGTCTGTGTTGGGTTTGTTCACCCCCACATTGGCACGAACCAGTAGGCTGGGGCTCATCACTAACTCGGTCACCAGCGCGGCCACACTCTTTCTCGACACTTCCGTCCCCTTGAAAGGCTCATTGCGGTTGGTGATCTGATAGTCCACTTCATCCTCGTCCTGCAGCCATGCGGCGCGCAGGATGGTGTAGTCAGTATCCGAGGCCTCGATAAGATCCGCGGACACGCGGTACGGCGGCAAGTACTGTCCGATCTCATTGCGGTTCCATTCGCCAAACTTGCCTGGCACTTCGTCGTAGACGCCCAGCGAGTTCACGAAGATCAAGCGCTTGACACTCTTGGCCTTCATCACCGCCAGAATGTGCGCGGTCTGCTTGTCCACGTTGCCCGCTAGGTTCGCATAGACCACGTCCTGCCCCTCCATGAGTTGGGGCAGCAGTGTCTTGTCCATCACATCGCCGATCGCAATCTTGGCATTGGAGGGTTCGGTGCTGGTCAGTTTCTTGGGATCGCGCACAAGCAGGGTCTGCTCGACATCCTTACGCTCGCCCAGCATCTGCACTGCATGGCGGGCAATCTGGCCGCTGGCGCCTAGGATCAAAACTTTGATGGTCATGGTGTAGTTATCCAAATGAATCGGCCCCGCCGTTCCCGGCAGGGCCGAAGGCTGGTTCATCCTCAACAGGCGCTAAGCTAGGCCTTACAGGTTTTCCTTGTAGAAAGGAACCAGCTTGGCCAGCGCTTGACTCACGGGTTCCGGCTTGTCGTACAGGTCGTAGTGAGACCAGCCTTCAACCACCACCAGTTCCTTCTTCTTCGAGGCTGCGCGACCGACGATCTCGCAGCCGTCGCGATAGGCGCCAAACCCTCCGACCTTGTCACCGACTACCACCATCAGGGGCTGCGTCAGCAAGGTCTCGCACAGGTGGAAAGCATCCCAGCCGATGGCTGCAGTCTGATGTGAGAACAACGAGCGGTTCAGGCCGTTGGGCGAGCGACCGCGGTCGGTACGGTAGTAGTCGGTGGCACCGACCATGTCGATGTCCTTGATGCCAGCTTCCTTGGCAGCTTCGGGAGACAGCGGCAGCAGATCATCCACGCGCAGCGCAGCGCCCCGGGCTTCAGCCGTGCGTTGCTTCGCCATGGCCTCCAGTGCGCCGATGGGGTCAAAGCCGCTGAAGGCCTCGCGCATCACACGGCCGTAGTTGGCGCCTGTGACGGTCCCCACAGCCTTGATACGACGCTCGGTCATGGCCGCGTTGATGGCGTAGCCGCCGCCTCCGCAGATGCCGAGTACGCCAATGCGCTCTTCATCCACATAGGGCAGCGTCACGAGGTAGTCACAGACCACTCGGAAATCCTCGACACGTAGCGTCGGGTCTTCGATGAAGCGCGGTTCGCCACCACTGGCGCCCTGGAAGCTGGCGTCGAAGGCAATGACGACAAAGCCTTCCTTGGACAGGGCTTCCCCGTAGACGTTGCCCGATGTCTGCTCCTTGCAGCTGCCGATGGGATGAGCACTGATGAGAGCCGGGTACTTCTTGGTTTTGTCGAAGCTCGGGGGGAAGTACAGATTCGCTGCGATGTCCCAGTAGGTGGTCTGGATCTTGATACTTTGCATGGTGCGCTCCTTAGTGGGCCGCTGAGTGAATTGCTTGATCACCGCCCTTCGAGGGATGTTCGATCAAGCATCAATGGATACACTCTAGGCCGAACATTTGACTCCTCATAGCCATCAATCTGGATTACAGTTGTATTCTAAAATTGACAATGAGCGCCGCATGGATCCGTCGTTGCTTCCTTCCCTGGCCTGGTTCGCCCATGTAGCCCACCATCGCAGCTTCACCAAGGCGGCAGCGGAGATGGGGGTCTCCCGGGCCAACCTGTCGCAGAACGTAAAGGCACTGGAACGGCGTCTGAACGTCAAGCTGCTGTACCGCACGACGCGGGATATGTCGCTGACCGAGGAAGGCCAGCGGCTCTATGACGTGTGGTATCCGGCGCTGACTGCAGTGGAACGCACGGTGCGCACCATGCATGACGCACGCGATGAACCTTCGGGTCTGGTGCGGGTGAATACTTCCCGCGTGGCGGCCAAAACCCTGCTGGAGCCGCATCTGGAGGAGTTCTGCTCCCGCTACCCTAAACTCCAACTGGAGCTGGTTGCCGATGATGCGCTGGCCAACATCGTGGCCGACGGCTGCGATGCAGGCATCCGCGTCGGCGAGAGTCTGGCCGAGCACATGGTGGCCGTGCCGATCACGCCGGCGCTGGAACTGGCGGTGGTGGGCACGCCCGCCTATTTCGAGCGCCATGGACAACCGGTCACCCCCGCCGATCTAGCGCAGCACAACTGCCTGCGGTTTCGGATGCCGGGTGGTGCGATCCTGCCATGGGAATTCACTGGACCGGAAGAAGACGGACACGCCTTCACGGTAGAGCCGAAGGGCAGCGTCATCACGAACGACGATGACGGCATGATCCGCGCCGCATTGCAGAACGTGGGCCTTATCCAGCACATCGACATTGCCGTGCAGCGACATTTGGAGTCAGGCGCTCTGGTGCGTGTGCTGCAGCCTTGGTGCAAGCCCTTCGCGGGTTTCTACATTTACGCGCCGACCCGCACGCAGATGCCCGCCAAGGTGCGCGCTTTGATTGACTTCCTGGTCGAGAAGCGCGAAGGCATGGCAGCCCTGCAGCCGCCGCCGTCCAAGAAGAAGCGGGGGCGCTGAGTGAATCGCCCCTGGTTTCGTAGACACCTCCAAGCCTCATAATGAGGCCCAAATAGGAGGTGCCATGAGTCGTCAGCGTTACCCCGGGACTTCTACGCAATGACGCAATCTGGAGCGCGGTTTACGCGAAAGCGGTTGGTGAATTGAAGGACGCCATGGACTTGGCGTACTTGACGGGCCAGCGTCCGGCGGACGTGCTGGTGATGAGGAGGGACGACATCGATGGTAACGCTCTCGGCGTGAAGCAGAAGAAGACCCACAAGAAGCCGCGGATCATGCTCGAAGTAGATGGTGTAGAGAGCAGCTTGGGCGCCCTAATCAGAAAAATTCTGGAGCGCAACGCTCCGCATGGCTCGCCCTACCTGCTGCTGACCGACAACGGCAAGCGGGTCACAGCACCGATGCTGCGCCATCGATGGGACGATGCCAGGGAGGAGACGGTTAAGGAAGCAACTGCCGCCGGCGACCAGGTCATGGCCGGCCGTATCAGCCAGTTCCAGTTCCGCGACATTCGCCCGAAAGCAGCTTCAGAGATCACTGATGTGGACCACCCCAGCCTGCTGCTGGGCCACACGAAGGGAGACATTACCGAGAGGGTTTATCGTCGAGTTGGAGCCTTGGCGAAACCCACCAAGTAGCAAAGCTTTGTCATCGCTGACAAATAAAACCATTCCCAATGGGTGTTCCCACGGGTCGTATTTTTATGCCCCAAAAACGCAAAAAGCCCTGAATAATCAGGGCTTTGAATGTGGCGGAAGCGTAGAGATTCGAACTCTAGGATAGTTGCCCATCGACGGTTTTCAAGACCGTTGTATAAACGCCCGACCAATGCGGCCCAAACGGTGAAATCGATTCCAAAACAAAGACGAAACGACACGGCTACAGGCCGCATACTGCAAGGGTCGCCGTTTCAGTTTTGGAACTGATTTCAAACCCTCCTCCGGCGTTCTGCCGACCACAATTCACCTTCTATCGCTGCTCAGCATTTAACAGTCCACAGCTGATCAAGCCGCGTTGTGTACGACTGGCTTTTCATATCCCGTCTCATTCCCCAGTCCGGCATCGCCGGAACGCTGGCGGCCCGCATCGTCCCCCTCCCCCAGCGACCATTGATCTGATCGACAACAGACATCAGCCGCGTGGCCTCGACAGGCTGTTCCGCCGCGAACAGGTCAGTCGTGTACTCACCCCGCTGACACAAATCCATCAGCAGAACCTCCGCCTTGCTGTACCTGTACCCAGGCCGGAACAGCCGTTCGAGCGCGGTCGCGGCCGCCTTCGTCAGAAGTCGCACATCGTCGGTCGGATACGGCAACTCGATTATCGCTCCGTTCGCGTACTTGACCTCGTCAGGGTTGAACATGCCGGTGCGGATGCTCACTCTGGCCTTTTTGCACACAGAGCCCTGGGCCCGGAGCTTTTCTGAGGCGCGCATCATGTATGTGGCCACGGCCTCCTTGATCGGCGGCAGGGTCTCCAATCGCTTCCCGAACATTCTGCTGCAGCAGATCTCTTGCTTCGGTGGGTCTGGCTCGTCGAGCTCAAGGCATGGCGTGCCTGCCAGCTCGCGCGCGGTCTTCTCCACCACCACGCTGAACTTCTGCCGGAGCGTCCAAGGATCAGCCTTGGCCAGATCCATTGCTGTCTTGATCCCCATCGCCTCGAGGTGCGCAGTCATTCGCCTGCCAATGCCCCACACTTCACTCACGTCGGTGTTACGCAGCACCCAGTCGCGCTTGAAGTCGTCAGTGATATCGACCACCCCGCCCGTCTGTGCCTGCAGCCGCTTCGCCGTGTGGTTGGCCAGCTTCGCCAGGGTCTTCGTGCGAGCGATACCCACCCCGACCGGAATGCCGGTGCAGCGCAGCACCTTTGCCCGCACCTCCCGGCCAAACTGGAGCAGATCTCCTTGCACACCTGTGAGGTCAGTGAAGCATTCATCAATCGAGTAGACCTCGGCCGCCGGCACCATCGCCTCGATCAACGACATGACACGCTCGCTCATGTCGCCATACAGCGCGTAATTCGAAGAGAACGCCACAATGCCATGTCGACGCAGCTTCTCGCGGCACTGGAAATAAGGCTCGCCCATCTTCACGAACGGCTTCGCGTCGTAGCTGCGAGCGATCACGCAGCCGTCGTTGTTGCTCAGCACCACGATGGGCGTCCTGGCCAGATCCGGTCTGAACACGCGCTCGCAGCTTGCGTAGAAACTGTTGCAATCAATAAGCGCGAACACCTGCTCAGACCGCATGATCACGCACGCTGTAGCGAACGACACCCCACATGACCAGGTCGTCGCCCTCGAGGATATACCGCGGCGGGTAAGCCGGGTTCTCAGACTGCAGGATCACTACCCCACCTCGACGGTACAACCGCTTGCAGACGGGCTCGCTATTGACCGCTGCGATCACGATGTCGCCGTGTTCGGCTTCCCTGCTGCGGTCTACGATGAGTAGGTCGCCAGAGTAGATACCGGCCCCCTGCATGCTGTCGCCCTCTACCTGCACTAGATACACATGCGGGGCGCGCAGCTCGAACAGCTCGTCGAGCGAAATATGCCGTTCCAAATGGTCAGCAGCTGGCGAAGGGAAGCCAGCAGGAACACGAAACGAGTAGACAGGAAGCTGCGCTGGGCCACCGGTTGGCGTTCCCAGGAAGGTTATGGTCATGGCTGATGGACTCAATCGGATATCTGTATATTCATACAGTAAACGTTCAGACCGTTCAGCCGTCAATGTGTTGTCGCCGGCATCCGACAAACGCGAGGTGGGGTATGTGCGGGAGAGTCACTCAGTACAGCGGGATACGTGAGTACATAGAGACCCTGGGCATGCCGGAAGTCTGGCGGAACAACGTCGGTGACCATCCGCTTGGCCGGTACAACGTAGCGCCAACGACGCAAGTCGCGGTGCTGCGGGTAGATGACGCAGGCCCGCGTGCGGACCTGGTGAGATGGGGGTGGCGGCGCACTGGGCAACCGACCCAAAGGGTCGTAAAGCAGCTTCCAAATTAGGGCTTGAATGGATCAATCCAACCGGGCCGAAGTCCTGCCTCAAATTCTTTGCGTACGTAGGCGAGCGACTCTGCGCACCCCATTTCCGCCTCGATGGCGCCTATGCATCCCCAGCAATCTCCGCCGGTATTGCCTGATAGTGGATCTTCCGGATTGTCGAGTAGACATCCGCAGATCGTGCAGTATTCGGTTTTTTTGCTGTTCTTCACAATACGTTCCTTTATAGGCGGCTCACTGCCTGCCCGAGGGGCAGCTATCGACCCAAAGCAGTCACATGATCATTGCTAATGCGCTGGGATCAACACACCGAAGATCACGAAGAACCCTCCGCAGATCTGATTGAATCGACGCCCCGTTCGAGCCAGCCAAGGCCTCACTTTGTGCGCAGCACTTGCCACGCCTAGTTCGACTCCAAACTCCACCACGGCATATGTCATGGACAGAATCGCAGCTTGGGCCACGAGATCTCCTCGAGGATCAATGAAGGGTGTAATAAATGCCGTGAACAACAGCAGTGCTTTGGGGTTGGAAACCGCGCTGAGCAGCCCTTGATAGAATAGCGACCAGCTGCCAGAACTAGAGTTATCCTTATTGGCCAGCGTAATCGGTTCTGATCGCCACAGATTGACCCCTAGCCAAATCAGGTAAAGCCCGCCGACGATCTTCAACACCGTCAGCCACAGCATCGAAGCCTGAAGCAGTGCGCCCAGGCCAAGCACGCAGAGTGCGATCATTCCGACGAAGCCGATCACGCCCCCGCTGATTGTGAAGAGCGTCTTGTTTCTTCCGTGTAAGGCGCCATGGGTAAGGACCAGCAACGCATTAGGTCCTGGGACCACTGCAATACCACAGCATGTAATCAGATAAAGCAACCAGGTATCGAGCTGCATGATGTCTCCAGGATTTCAGATTCGGAGCATCATCAGGTCTGCCCACATTGGACGAAAAGCGAATAATATGGCATCTAGGTATTCGATTATCGAAATCAACAAGAGAGCACCATGTCACTTCGCGATTTGCAGATCGACTGGTTGAAATGCTTTGTCGCCGCCGTCGATACCGGCTCGCTGTCGAGCGCGGCGATCGAAGTGCATCGGTCCCAATCCGCAGTGAGCATGCAACTCAAGAAACTGGAAGCTGCACTTGGCCGAGAGGTGCTCAAGCGGGGGCCACGCAATCTCGAGTTGACCGAGGATGGCCAGATGCTGCTGGGCTATGCGCGGCGCTTGCTGGCATTACACGCTCAAACTCAGGCCGCGTTTCGCGGTGAACTGCTTACTGGACGGGTCCGGCTTGGCGTGGCAGAAGACTATGCAGCGCATTACCTCACGCCGATACTCAAACGCTTCGCTCCCAGGCATGAGGGGGTGGAGATCGAACTGACGTGCGAGCAATCCACAACCCTGATACCTCGGGTAGTCAGTGGTGAGCTCGACCTTGCCCTGATCTCCAGCGATAGCGCTCGTCGAGGTTCGGTGCTTTTCCAGGAACCCATGGTCTGGGTGGGGTCGCCCCAGTTTGAACTCTGGACACGAGATCCGCTGCCTATCGCCGTTTATGAAACGGGAAGTTTGGCTCGGCTCGGCGCACTTGGCTCCTTGGCCAGGCAAGGGCGCGATTACAAGGTGGTCTACAACAGCTCCAGTCTGGCTGGGCAGATCGTGGCGGTTGAAAGCGGGTTGGCAGTAGCTGTTCTCACGCGGTGCAGTGTGCCCACGCATTTCCAGATACTAGGTGCTATGCATGGGCTGGGGCCGCTCGAGCCCATGAATGTTGCAGTTTATCGAAGCAAGGCATCACAGGGATCCAATGCGGTGGATGGTCTGCGGCGTTTCATTGTTCAGTCCCTTGACGCTTCGCTCTCTGGCCACACAACGTAGGAAGTTTCCGCAATAGGTCGAAAGCAGTCAGCCGCGACCGGCAGCTTTCGAACCTTTGCAGCCATTCAAGCTGTCTATCAAACTAAAGGCGATTCAATCCGCCTGCCGATGCCCCATACTTCGCTGACATCCGTGTTGCGCAGAACCCAGTCACGCTTAAACGGATCACAGATGTCGACCACGCCTCCGGTCTGTGCCTGGAGGCGCTTCGCGGTATGGTTTGCCAACTTCGCCAGCGTCTTTGTACGGGCGATCCCCACCCCGACAGGGATGCCTGTGCATTTGAGCACCTTGGAGCGGATCTGGCGGCCGAACTGTGTCAGATCACCCTGGACACCAGACAGGTCTGCAAAGCACTCATCTATCGAATACACCTCGACAGCCGGCACCATCGACTCGATCAGCGACATGACCCGCTCGCTCATGTCGCCATTTATGTGGAATAGAAAATCAAGTCACTGCGAGCACTCTGACATCTTGGTGTGAGCGGCCGCTATGGGTCGGTAGCGGTCTCTCGCGAAGGGCAGCAATCGGCCAATAGCGGACGCTTGATCGGGGGGCTCACCGCAAATGAGCGGTCAACCCTTTGAACGTCAATTCCATGGATTGAGCTAGAAGCTGATCCATTACATCCGACGTGACGGCCGCACTATCTGCTCGCCAGGCCAGGCTAAGCATGCCATTCATGGCAGCCCACATCGCGGTAGACACAAGGTATGGGTCGATGGCTGGATCGATTGAACCGTCGGCTATGCCATCGCGCAGCGCAGCCTCAAGTCGAGCGTTATGTTTCTTCACCATCGAGCTAATACGGGTCTGAGCCTCCGGAGTATCGGGAGGAGAGGCCATGAGACGGAACTCGTTGGGGCGCTCCTTGGCAAACCGGATGTATCCCATAGCAGCAACCCGAATCCGCTCCAACGGAGTACCTGCCGCCGCGTAGGCCCTTTCCATGTATACCCGGTTCTCCTCCATGGCCTTTTCCGTCACGGCTAGGAGCAAGGCAGATCGTCCACCGACCCGGTTGTAGATCGTCTGCACGGCGATATCGGCACGCTCAGCAACTGCCTCCAGCGTCAGGGCAGAAAGCCCTTCCTCCAGAATCAATGCTTCGGCGGTATGGATGATCGCAAGGCGAGTGGCCTCGGCTTTGCGCTGGGTGCGGGTTGGAGTGGAGATGTTCATGGGACGGCAGTATACCCGAACAAAATTTGATGCACTTCCAAAATTGGAATAGCATCAAAAAAACGAAAGAGGTTCGCTGCCCATGACTTCACGCTTGGATGTTTCCTTCGCTTCGGGAAATTCACGTTGCTCAGCTTGGCTGTACCTGCCATCCGCAGGGGAGAAGCCGCTACCCGTCATCGTCATGGCTCACGGTTTGGGGGCCATTCGCCATATGCGGCTGGACATGGTCGCTGAGCGATTCAGAAATGCTGGCTATGCCTGCCTTGTTTTCGACTACCGCCACTTCGGCGACAGCGACGGCAACCCTAGAAATCTGCTCAGCATCTCCAGGCAACTGGAGGACTGGCGCTCTGCTATTTCCTACGCACGTTCCAGAACTGAGTTGGATGCCAAGCGAGTAATTCTTTGGGGTACGTCATTCAGTGGTGGCCATGTCATGCGCGTTGGCGCACAGGACGGCTGTGTAGCTGCAGTGATGAGCCAATGCCCGTTTACCTCTGGATTCGCTTCTGCAATGGCCCAAAGCACAAGAACGGCTTTGAAGCTGACGCTCTTGGGCGTCGTTGATCGCATTGGCTCGATCTTCGGCGCGGCTCCGTTGCTGGTAGATGTTGCTGGGCCTGCTAACGCAGCAGCTTTGATGACGGCTCCTGATGCTCTGCCTGGCTACCTCGCTCTCGTGCCGGAGGGCAAGGCATATAGCAACAAAGCCGCTGCACGAATTGCCCTGGATATCTCCTGCTATTACCCAGGACGCAGCGCCGCTGAGATCAACTGCCCTTTGCTGGTTCACGTGTGCGAGACCGATAGCGTGGCCCCCTCTGGGCCGACGCTGCGCTATGCCAGGCAAGCCAAAAAAGCTGAGGTGGTTCTCTGCTCAGAAGGCCATTTCGAAATTTACGGTGGCGAAGCCTTCGAGCGAGTGAATCGCCAGCAGCTCGAATTTCTACGCCACAACGTGCCTGTCTAGCGTTCAGCACCCGCCCTTCAAAGCAATGATCAAGGCCGAGTGGCCTGAGGACAAGAAATGGCAAAGTACGATTTGACTGGACGCGTAGTGGCTATCACACCGGTGGACGGCTGGTATGAGTGGGTTGACGAAGGCGGCCCGAAGCAGCAGCCCTACTACATCCGCCGGCGGGATGGGCGCCCTGCCCTCTGCGCCGCAGTTGGTCAGTTCTCAGGCGGCGAGCATGACGGCTTCGTGATCATCACCGCCGATGCGCAAGGCGGGCTTGTCGACGTGCACGATCGGCGGCCTGTAGTGCTGCCACCAAATCTTGCGGTCGAGTGGATCGCGGACAGCATGCCCAGCGAGCACGCCGAACAGATGGTGCTCAACCTGGGAGAGCCTGCAGAGGCCTTCGAGTGGCATCGGGTCGGCACCGATGTCGGCAACGTGCGCAACCAGGGCGCAGGCCTCATAGAGCCGGTTCAGTGACGGTTCAGTGACGGTTAAGCGATTGACCTCCCAACGCTTCAAGCTGGTAGTCCGTCACTGATTGGAACAGGAACTCAGCATGCTGCCGCAGTTGCTCTAGCTCCTCTACGGGCGCGCCGGCTTCCTGCGCGTCCTGGTACCGCTTGAATGCTGCTACAGCGTCTGTGTACATAGGGTGATCAGGCATGAGTGGTGCTGGTCGTTTCATGCGTTTGGCCTGTTCATTGGATCGTCGACGGAGGGCTACCAGAAACCAGAAGCTGGTAGTCAATAACGGCCTGGTAAAGCGAATCGGCCTGGAGCTTCAACCGCCTCACCTCTTCAACTGGTGCACCAGCATCCGCAGCGTCCTGATACGCGCGTATTGCCTCAATGGCCTCGCGTATCAGCGGCTCGCCAGCCTGCGCTAGCCCTTCGATGCTTCGCTTCACGACATTATCCTGCCGGTTTGACCAAGGCATTATAGGACGCCTCGCACGCAAGCCCAGCTATTCTGGCACGGTCATACGCTGACGCCAGCTCTCCCGCTCGAGCATCAGCCCGTGCGAGCAAGTCGGAGAGCACCATGGCGGCGCGGGTGGCTGCCTGGCCTCGGGCGATAGCGGCGGTATCCGTGCCGGGGCAACCGACGGCGGCAGCGAGCTTGCCGGCTTCGTCGCGCAGCCGCTGGCCAACAGCATCAGCCCCAGCAGCAGCGCCTTCAGCGATCGTTCGTTGTTCATTAGCATGCGCCCTCACCTCTTCATGTGCCGCGGCGCGGCGTTGTTCTTCCTGGCGCGCTCCGCGCTCGCCCAACACCTCAGCCAAGCGATCGCGACTGTCACGGGTCGCTGACGCGGCTTCAGCCTCGGCGCGTTCAACTGATCGACCATGCTGGTAGACGAGCCAGTACGACCCGACCACGGCAAACAGCGCGATCACTCGAACGCCCCAGCCACTCACGCAGCCCCCAGGAACAGATCACGCTCAGCAGCGCGCCGCCGCACAAGCCCTGGCAGCACCTTTCCGCCAGCCTTGTTCCAGCGCGGGAATTGCTCAGCGGCCGCGGCATAGTTGCCAGCATTGAGCAGTCGGCGCAGCGTCGACGACTCCAGATTCGCCGCGCCCAGGTTGTAGGTGAAGCTGATCAGGGCGTCCCACTGGTTCTGGTTCAGCGGAGCCGTGACCAGGCGTTGCACCTCCGGCTCGAAGCGCTGCACATCGTTCAGCAGCATGCGCTCGGCTTGCTCCTTGCTGATCGACATGCCAGCCTTCACGCCGCGAGTGGTGCCGTAGCCGATGGTCCAGACGCCGACGGCATCCTGATAGGCCTGCAAGCGCAGGCCCTCGAACGACTTGATGAGGCTCAAGCCGCGTTGCGATGTACGCATGGGTTTTCTCCAGGCAAAAAAATACCGCCAGGCGGCGGTGGTGATCAGTCGGCTAGGTCAGGCCGGCGGCGCATCGGGGTCAGGCAGCGGCGCCGCCGGCGGCATGTGAAGTCGAACGTCGATCCAGCTGTCCAGCGGCACGTCCATAGGCGCCCCTTTTCCGGGATGCAACTCGCCCTCGTCATCGAGCGTCCAGCGCTGTTTGAACAGCCGGACGGTCACGACGCCCTGGGCGTCCTGCTCGCTCTCTGTGACGCCCAGGGCGCGGCCGCCATCCGGGGAACACGGGGCCTGGATGCGCCAACCCTCCACAGCAAGGCCAAGTGCGCCGGTGACGCGGTACACGCCAACGTCGACACGCTCGACAGCGACGCCCGGTGCCTCGTCGTTTGCCGCCCCCCAGTCCCCGGCCTGTTCGAAACTCTGCTCGAGCAGGTCTCGGCGCTCGCTTCGGGCGACATCCGCGATGCGCACGATCGGCGATGCAGCAGACAACGCACCGCCCGAACCGCGCGTGGTGTTGCCGGTGTGATAGATCTCGCGGGTCGTTGCGCTGGTGTAGTCGCCACAGCGGAAGTAGATTTTGCCCGTGACGGAAAGCATGATCTGGCCGCCGTAGCCGCCGCCTGGCCATCCGGCATTGATGATCATCCCGAACGAGCCCGCTTCCGGGGCGCCGGCTGTAGCTTGCGCAGTCCACAGCTGGAAGGAGTTGCCCCAGGTGTTGATCGTCGACGCAGTCGGCGAGTTGCGGTCGCCGACAAGCATCGAGTTGCCCGGCGCCGAGCCTGATGCAGTGAGTGCGGCAGTGCCCAGGCCAAGCGCAGTCCGAGCATCCGGAGCAGTCTTCGCGCCCGTGCCGCCCTGGGCGATGCTCAGCGCGGTCGTGAGACCGGTCATCGACGTGATGTCGCTGTTCGCGCCACGGGTCGCCGCGTTGATGTTCGCTCGCAATGTCGCTGCGTCGGTCGCGCCGCCGAACACCGCCAGCGTGCCGCCGAACTGCTCTACGATCTGCCGCAGCCGGTCGGCCGACTCTTTCACGTAACCCTGCATCGGCGCCAAGGCATACACACCACCAGCGGCCGACGCCCCTTGATACGCGGGCAGAATGCTAAGCACGGTATCGCTGGCGATGTTCGTGATCTCGTACCAGCGACCGTCTGGCCCTTGGAAAGCATCGCCGACACGGCTGTTCGCCGAGAAGTTGGTTGTTGCGCCGGTCACTGTCGTTTGACCAGAGGTCACAGTTACCGTGCCTTGTCTGTACCATGGCATGAGCAGTTCCTTCAAAGTGGTTTCATAGGGCGCGAAGCGAACAAAGTTCGACCATTCGCGGTCAGTGGATTAATTCCAGAGCCGTTGTCGCAGTACATCTGCAGAATTGAGCGATTACCGGGCAGAAATCCGCCAAAATTTGCACGAATCGGCTGCGTTGTTTGACCTACGTTCGTGCACGAGAACAGAGCATTCGCCAGAACGTAATCGTCATAACTTCCCGTCCAGGGCATCTGCTGGCTTGGCGCGTAGTAGCCGCCCGCTCCGGTGATCGGGGCCCCTATGTTAACGAACTGATTAGATGCCGGCTGGCTGTTGAGCAATGACAAGTTTGCAGTTGTGACGAATGTGCGGTTACTTGCTGCGTCTCGGACAGAAATGCCGTAATTCCCTACTCCAGTATTGGGCGCCATATAACTCGCACAGAACCACTTGATCAGCATCGGATAGAGCGCTGGAGTGCCATGAGCGCCCTGGTTGTTCCAAGCCTTCAGCCTGAATCCAGTCCAGTTACCTGGGCCTCCCGTTACGTAGAAATTACCGACCATCATGTAGTCCGCAGCGTTCAGGAAGATCAGGGGGCGCTCGGTCGTGGTTACAGGCGCCGGGAATATCACATCCCCCCATTGAATCTGGTTACCACTCCCTGGCCCCTGGAATCCGATGTTGAAGTTTCCGCTGTGACGAACCGTCAAGACTTTGTTGGTCGAATCTATTTGCGTGCGCACGTTATTATTGAAGGCCCGGACCCCGTAGCTTCCCGGCGCCGCGAACGGTTCTCCTCCTTGCGACAAAATCATCACCTGCCAGGTTCTGGTGTATGGCTGTCGAAGCTGCAACTGCCCAGTCGAGTACCATGCCTGCGGTGATGATGTGTTCTGACCGCCATCATAGAGAGCATCAACAACAACGAACGACTGCGCTTGTATCTCCGGAATCGAGATGTACTGATCGAAGGCATCGTTTCCAACAACCTGCATCATCTTCAGCGAGCGTATTGGCGTAATTGTTGTGTCAAGCGTTACCGCGCCGGTCGCATCCCGCGTTCGAAGTCCATATTGCGCCGCCATTAAGTAAGCCTCCCCACAGCGGTACGCTCGACGCCATTCACGTCGTAGACGTAGAGGCCGCCGTTGTTGAGCAGCGTCGAGCCGTTTGCATCCTGGCCTCGAATCGTCACCGCCCCTGTCACCATGTTGATTTCAACCAGCGGCCGGCCTTGCGAGTCTACTGCCTGCGAACGCAGCGTCATGCCGAGAACGATCTGCTGAATGAATGCGGTGTTGATGAGCGCGGTGTTCATGAAGACCTGCCCGCCCTGCACAACAAACGGAGACGCGAGAGTCCCGTTGATGTTGTTGACCACCGCGAACCGGTCTGCTGATACAAGGAACTGGCTCTGCAGGCCGGCGGGGCCGTTCTCGATGCCGAGGCCGATGCCCGCTGCGACGTACTGCCCCTGCGAGTTCAGCTGCATCTTGACCGCCCACATCGTGCTGGCTTTTCCCTCGAAGTTCGCCTGGGCCTGGCTGACCGTCTGCACAGCTGCGTTCGTCTGCCCCAGCGATACCTCGAGTGTCTCCGATCGCCGCGCCTGGACCTCATCAGCCGTTGCGCGCACGCGGGATTCGTCGGCGATCTTCGCCGAGTTCTGCCAGGCTTTCATCGCGCCGGCCAGATCACCCTCGCCGTTGTCATCCCGGTCACCTTGCGGAAGGACGAATGTCGCTTCCATCAGGCCGATACGCTCGGCCAGCGCCTCGTCACCGTTGGCCCTGGCCACCTCCTCTTGCGCCAGACCGGCCTCGTTGTCGCCTACCCGCCCTTCAAGGCTCGAGAACCTCGTTGCGGTAGCTTCCTCGTTTGTTGCAACAACGCGCTCAAGTTCGCCGAGCTTTGCCGTGTTTCCGCCAACCTCGGCATTCAGCCTGGTGACACGCTCGGCCATCGCGTAGTTCTCGCTCGCACGAGTACGCATTTCCTGGGCAATCGTCGCGTGGGCATCCCACCCGCCCAGAGCATCGGCCAGATCACCTTCGCCGTTGTCGTCGCGGTAGGCAGCCTGCACCGCCTGAATAATCGACGACTGCGCCGTGACCCGGCCGTCGATATCCACGATGTCGCTCGTATTCTTTGCTACAACGCTGGCGAGCGCGTTTGACGTTTCGGCGACGCTGCCAATATCGACCCAGTAGGTCGGGTTCGGCGGCGCGTTGCTGCCATCCGGAGCGGCGGGAACGTCAATGATTGCCATGTAGAGACGCTGCCCCTGCCGGACGCTGTCGTTCTTGAGGTAAGCGCCCTCCGGGTCGTACAGCAGTGGGTCAGTCAGCTCGCTGATCTGGTCCTCCAGATCCTGCTTCGCCTTCTCGATTCTATCGTTGACTGATCCGGGCTCGTTGCCGGAGATCTTGTCGATCTCCTTTTGCAGCTCTTGGCCAAGTTCAGTCTCAGTGATCTTGCCAGCTAGAGCGGCCAGCATCGTGCTCACATCGGTCGATGTTGAGGCTGCAATCTTCAAATAACCGCTCACGCCGTAGGCATTCTTGGAGCGGATGAAGTAGTAGTAGTTGGTGAAGAAGGCCAGGCCGGTGTGCGTCAGGCTAAGCCCCTGCCCAAGATATTCGGCCTGCGATACCGGCGCCTGCGGGTCCATCGTGTAGAAGTACTCGTAGGTGCCTCCATTCAGGCCGTGCTGCACGTTGCTGGGCGCCAGGTTGATGCTCTCGATCGTCGATGTCACCACGCAGGCTTCCGGTACCGGCGGGCCGTCGATGTTCACCGTGATGCTCGCCTCGCCCGAGCGCGCCTGCGGCCCGAGAGCGGCTACGCTCATCGTGTAGTTGCCCGACGGAAGGCCGGCCAGGGGCAACTGCAGCGTGGTCTCTGGCACCTGCTGGGCCTGCACGGCCACACCGGCCTGGCGCACGGTCACTGCGTAGCCCGTCACGATGCCGGTCGGTGCGTCCCAGCTCAGTACGCCTTGGGTTACCTCGGCGGTATCATCCACGGTCCAGGTCAACCCGGTAGGACTGCCCAGGCCGCCAGACGGCAGATTGATGAAGCCGATCGGGTTGTAGGGCTGTCCGACGGCGTCATCGAAGATTGCTGCTTCGTACTGCGACACCGTGACCGTACAGCCGTCATCGGCGGCCAGGTTCCAATCGGTGACGATGAACTCGCCTACGATGTTCAGCGATGGCAGGTTCACACGCACCACCCGCCCAGGGCGGCAGTTATAACCTGAGAAGTTCATCGGAATCTGTAGAGATCCAGCAGCCCGAGCGCGGCGTAGCTTGATGTTGGCCAGGCGCTGCCCTTGGTAGGCGTCGAACACATACCCGAGCGACATCGATTCGGCAGACTCGCCACCGTCCTGATCAACCCATTCTTGCACCCGGACCTCGGGAAAGTCCGTCTCCGCCCAGGACTGCGACGGATCGATGAATGTGCCTGTGACAACGTTGATCGCTGCATCATTGCCGACTTCGGTCGCCCCAGAGACGGTGCCGATCACCATGTCCTCGGTAATCTCGAAGTCCCACGGTCCGTAGTAGGCGCCCGCTTGCAGCATCCATTTCCCGCCGACGCGAATCAGTTGCCCCGCGCACGACTCCTCCAACTTCTGGATGACGTTGGTGCGCTGCTCGTCGGCGCCAATGACGCAGCCAGATCGGTACCTAGGCCCGGTAGTACCGTCAGGATTCCCCACCGACTCATCACAGACGTTGGCAGCACTGGCGAAGGTTTCGAACACGATCTCGTCATCTGGCACCTTGCAGCGCGTGCGCAGGAACCACAGCAGGTGAAGCGCAGTGTTCTCGCTGTAGCCGGTCATTCCGGTACGCGGGTCAAACAGATCGTTCCTCCCACGAACAACAAACCGCACGTTCGGGATGCCAGATGGGAATTTCTCAGGGTTGTGCTTCAGTGACACGCGCACATAGGACAGGCCCCGACCAATCTGTGTGTCTTTCCAGTCAGGGCAGTTTGCGCGCAAGAAGGCGTTTACCTGCGTCGGGTTCACCACCAGCTCGTATGAAGCGAACTCACCGAACGTATTGATCAGTTCCTCGCCAAGGTAGATCGCCTCCAGCTCATCAACGGCGCCCTCACTAAGCACGTAAACAAGGTGAACCCACTCGCCATCGGTCTGAGCACCAGCCTGCTCCTGCGCCCACACCAGAACGCCTCCGGTGCTAACTCTGCCGAGGATGAAGCGCGCCGGCGCTTTGGACGAACGCACGGTCTGCGCGGACGGCTCGCTGCTATAACTACCGCGGCCAGACTTCAGCGCAGCATCCTGCTGGCTGCCGACAAAAAGCCCCACGGCGCCGCCAATAAGCGCGAATCCTACACCGCCAGTAACAAAACCCAGAGCGGCGCCGGCGGCGACTAGCGCAACCTTCCTGACTGCCTTACTCATTCAACCCTCCACACCACCAGCGGGTCACAGGCGATGCGCCCTACCCCATCCTCTGCCACCGACCAGAACTCACCCGCCCAGAACACTGCCACGCCTCGGCCATTCGGCCCGTCGTACATGGCCACGTCCCCGCGCTGGATGAATGCCGGGTTAACCCGCTGGAAGCAGGTATCCCAGGCGGCCTCAAGCGATCCGTGTACCTTTTTCAGTAGGCGCTTGGCGCCCGTTTCGGTCGTGTACCGGCCCCGGTACAACTCGGCCGGGTCGGTTTTACAGACCGCCACCGCGCAGTCAGCCGCGAACAGGCAGCAGTCAAATTCGCCCCATGAAAAAGGCCGCTCAGTGGCGGCCTTGATCGTGTTCGCGAGTTGTGTGGTCCAGTCTCGATTTCGCATGGGCTACTCGTAGCTGAAGGATGGAGCGTCCTTGCTGGCACCCCAGTAGATGGGCCAGTCGGCCATTTGGGCGACGGCGTAGAAGAAGCGGTCGTTCTGGTATCGAGCTCGGTGGTTCTCATCCGTCCAACGCTCGGTTCCAATACGGCTCCACTCGGCCATGCGATCGATGATCGGAACCTTGATGTGGTTGCCGTCGCTACCGTTACCGCTGTAGGCGAACTGGGCAGCATCCATGCGTCCGCTGAACAGGATGTCGGCGGCATACTCGCCGGACTGGCTGAACACCACGAACATCAACTTGGCGTTACGCCCCCGGCAGCCCTTGAGGCTGGTTTCGGTGATGATCGTGGTATCCAGGCCGCTGAGTGTCAGTTCAACGCTCATGGGTGAGCCGGAGCTGCTGCTTTCCTGAGCCTGACCAACCTCGCCGAAGTTGCCGACACCCAGGTAGGTGATCCCATCGATCACCAGATCCCCGGTGCCGGTGTGCGCGAATACCATCCGATCAGGAAAGTCCAGCTGGCAGGCCCACACCGCGGTGAAATTGCCCTGGGCGATGATGTCCACCACCCGCTGGCTGAAGGGAAATGCGCCTGCCATCAGAAGGCCTCCCGAAGTTCAAGTGTGAGATTGGAAATCACCGGCCGCCGGGCCAGAGAATGGCTATCGCTGGTCAGGCGCATTTCGGCGAACGGCGCCCTGTACTCGACCGGCGTGCCGGCGGTGATCGTCTTGCGCACAGGCTTGTTCACTGTCACCTGCACCTGCCCATTGGCGCCCGACACTGCATCGTCAACGACCTCGAACATGACCCCGCCGATGGTGATGTAGTCGCCCATCGAGAAGACCTTGGCGTTGGCGGTCACGCCTCCAATGCGCATCACCGACGACTGCGCATTGGCTGTGACCACCACCGGTGCGCCGATGAAGTCAGCGCGTGTGCGGGTAAAGGCTGGCAGGTTGAATGTGCCGAACATCCCCTGCAGGCGACCGATAAACGCCGTCAGCAGTCGCTCCTGCTCCCGCGAGAGCGCCGAAAAGGTCAGTTGGCACTGCCAGTACGCTCCCGGGTAACCGACGATCTGCTGTGCGTTGGACAGCGTTGAGGTGAACGCACGGTTGTTGTAGACGACCCCCCAGGTCATTTCATTCGGGCACAGGCCATCCGGCCATGCGATTGCCATGTAGGTTCTCCTGGTGATTGATCATCCTTGCGCAGTGCCTACCGCGCCGGCCCATTTGCCCTGAATTCCTCGAGCACCCTCCGGTAGCCCTCCATGGCTCCCTGAGCCGCTGCCTTGCGTATCCGAGCGAGAAGATCTTCGCTGGCCCCCTTCTGCTTTTCGGTCATTGAATCCCCCTAATACGCATGGCTAGCCGTTGCGCAGCATCTTTCGCGCTGGGCCGTTGGTCTTGAAGTCCTTGAGGACCATCTGATATCCGGCGTTTGCTCCTTGGGTTGCAGCTTCCCTGATCCGCGCCAGCGTGGCTTCATCCGCGGAGCCTTGGATTTGGAAGTGCTGCTGGATGGGTGGCATCTGGCTCCACCCCGCCGATCCTCCGTTCTGCTGAATATCGCTCAAGGTGCGGTCCAGCTTGGCGCTGGTGTTCGCCGTGGTTACCCGCTCGCCCTTCTGCAGCAGCCAAGTGCCCTCACGCGGCACGCTGTCGATACCGTCATGCGCCATGCCGACCAGCGACAAGCTGCTGGCCAGAGCCGTGGTGCTTGTGATCGCCGCCGATGCAGGCGCGGCGTTGGCGCCGAACGAGGCGAGGGAGGCCATGGCGGCGGCCGGCGCGTAGGCAGCAGCCATGGCAGTACCGGTCGCCGCCGCCAGCGCCGCCGAGGAAGCTGCCGCAGCGTCACCAATCGCGGCGTTGACCGCCATCTGGAGGCCCACCTTCACCAACATGTGCAGCAGGTCGTTGGCGATGCCTTCGGCGAAGTCGCTGAAGTTGAATTTGCCGGTCTTCACAAAGTTGACCAGCTCATCTTCCAGGCTGCCCAGGGCATTGCTGGTGACGCTGTACATCTGCGAGTTCATGTCCATGGCGCTATCGGCGTAGTCTTGCCAGGCGTCCTTCGCACCGCTGAGCCAGTCGCCTTGCAGCTCATCCTGCTTGCGGTAGTAGTCCTCCTGGATCTGAATCCGGTCGGCCATGGCATCACGCAGCAGGGCCGTTTCCTTGTCATATCGCGCCTTGGCATCAGGATCGCCCAGCAGGTCAGCTTCCTTGTACTGCTTGTAGAGCTCGTTGCGCTGCTTGGCGAAGTCCTGCTCGATCGCCAGGTTTTCCCGCATCCGCGAGCGCAGCTTCTCACCCTGGCCAGCGCCAGCGATCTCCAGTTCGAAGCCCTGGCGAACAATGGTGTTGCTGTCCTTCAGGTTGGCCGCGTAGGTGGCCAGTTTCAGGTCTTCCTGGTTCTGCTTCTGCAGCTTGATCTTGGCGTCGAGCTCGGCTGCCAGGCCTTCCAGCACCTTCTGGCGCTCGGCGCTGACACCCTTGAGCTTGCCGGTCTCCAGCTCGAAGGCCAACTTGGCTACCTCGGTAGCCTTGCCCTGCTTGCCGGTGGTCTCATCGATGAGGGCGATCTGACGGCGGTAGCCTTCCTCGGCGTCGACCCCGCGCTTCTTCAGTGCTTCTGCTGCTGATTTCGCGCGGGACTTGGCGTCTTCCTCGGCCTTCTTCGTCGCCGCAGCAGCCTTTTCGATTGCGTCTAAGTTCTTCTGCTTGGCAACCAGCAGATCACCCTCTCCCTCTTTCAAGCCCTCAACGAAGCCACCACTGATCCTTGCCGAAAGCTTCTCAGCTTCGGTTCGCTTCCCAGCAACAGCGATCTGCTCGTCGATCTTCTTGGCCAAGTCGGTGTAGACCTTGGACCTTTCGGGGACCGTGTTTGCGTTCGTGGCCGCCGCGACAGTGTTAGCGTTGAACTCATCGGTGAGGCGCTTGACCAGACTGGCGGCATAGGACGCCTTCTCGCCGGCCTCAGCAACTGCGCCCGACTGCGCCACCCAAGCCTGTAGGGCTTCCGGCTTGAGCCGGAACCGCCGCGACAGGTCCTCGATGACCAGGGACAATGGCTGCCCAGCAGCATAGGCCTCATCGAACTCTTTCTTGATCCGGGGGAACAATGAACTGCCCAGGTCACGATTCACCCGCTTCATCAGCGTGCTGTAGGCGTCTGCCTGGTCCTGGGTGGCTTGCTTGAAATCAGACGTGTACTCAGCGAGCTGTGCTGCCTTTTGGTCGCGCCCAAGCGCCCTGAACTTTTCGGCTAGCTCGTCAAGCGGCCTACTGACGTCAATGAGCGACTTCCGCGCATCGTCCGTTTTCATTGTGAAGTAGGTCAGGGCTGTACCTGCTGCAATCAATATCCCTGCAGGTCCGCCAAGAAGCGCCATCGATGCAGATGCCGCCCTGGCTGTGACACTCATTGCGGTAATGCCGGCGGCGGCCGTCCTGCTCACCCCAGCCATTGTAGCGAGAGTTGCCTGATAACGAGCAGTGTCGTACTGGACCCGAACAAAGGAGGCGGCCGCGGTTGCAGCTGCAGCTGCGAGGCGGACGGAAAGCACACCAGCCAAGACAACTGCGGCCTTGGCTGTCGCCTCCAACGCAACTTTTGCTTCAGGCGATCCAAGAACCTTGTTGAGCGACTCAACCACGTCCTTTGCCGCAGTCAGGCTGCCCTCTCCAGTCAGCAGGCCAGAGATTGTATTTTGCAGGGCCTCCATTGCGCCGCCGAAAGTATCCCGAGCGGCGGCTGCGGCACCACCATAAGATTCTTCGAGAGACTGAAGAATGATGCCCTGGGCGCCGGCGACGTTACCTGTCGACTCCATCGCCAGAGCCATCTTCTTCTGTTCGTCAGTGAAGCGGAACCCTTGCTTGCTGAGAGCAGTTAGACCTTTGGACGGTACATCTAGGGCTCGACCAATAGTTTCCGCTGCGTCTTTAACCGACATGCCTGTCCGTGCAGCCATGTCAGCAGCGGCTTGTAACGCCCTGTTGAATTGGTTACCGACCACTCCAGAGAATGCGAGAAGAGTGGTTTGGGCTTGGTTGATATCACCACCCGAGAACGTTGTCGCTTTCTCCATGGCGGCGGCCATGTCATTCAGCTGTTCACGATTGAAGCCTGCCGACTCACCAGTTGAACGAAGGACTGCGCTCAACTGAGCCTGTTCCCTCTCCGCATTTCTAGTTTCTGTGACAAATCGTCCAAAAATGCTTGCGACGGACAGTCCAGCAACTACTCCAGCAGCAGCCTCCCCCAAAGCGCTCCAGGCAAACTTTGCCTGATTGGCGGCCTCAACCATCTCTTTTGATGATTTCTTGGCGGCCCGGCCCGCCTGGTCTATCGGCCCAGTGAAACCGCCAATCCGGGCAATCAGGTCAAGCGTGAGCGTGCCAAGCGATCCAGCCATGACGTTCTCCAGGCGAAAAAAAGCCGCCCGGAGGCGGCATGATTTAAATCCACAACTTCACTTCACTGCGTTTCCGCAGACAATACCCGCACCATCTCCAACACTCATCACTACATAGACATCTTTACCCGTATCCCGAGGAAATTTCATTCCTATAAATGGCGAGTATCCTGCATAAGCTCCGTAAGAGTTCTTGGCGTTCACTAGTCCGCAGAACTGCCAGCCTTTATCTTCACGGGTCAAAAATACGCTTTTCACCTTCGCACTATCTGAATCCTTCAGAACATCATCCATCGCGGCCTTAATGCCTGCCAAATCCGCTGCTGTTGCAGGAACTTTTTCAGCGCCCGCAAAGCAAGCTGCGGATACAAAAAACAGTGCTAGAGCAAGATTCCTGCCCACTTTACCCCTCCATTAATGTCAGCAAACTGCTAAGTTTGGCGCATTGTGGCTATCAGCTCCAGCTTTCCAGGGCCTCCTCCAGCGTCTCGACCCGTGGGTCCATGTGCGGAGCGAAGTCCTGCGGGTACAGTTTCGGTGCCGACTCTCTGGTCTTGCTGTTGAAGTAAATGGCCTGGAACTGGGCCAGAGCTACCTCCAGCCTCATCCCCAGGTGAAGCGATCCGCGCTTCTGCCGGAACTTCACCCAAGTCAGAAACTCGGGATAGGTCATGTTTTCTTGCGCCTCGGCGATGGTGCGGCCGCCTATCCCGTTCATCACCAGCTCGCACCACAGTTCGTCGATCGGCTCTAGCGCTTCCTCTTTCCCGCGACGGCGCCGTTCTGCACCTCACCGATGGCGATCAGCAACAGGTTGGTCAGGTCAGGGTCGAGAGCGCCCTTCTCCGGATCGGCCTCGCCGGTGATGTCGTTGACGGTGAACACCGCCTTTCCCTCGGCATCGCAGATGCTCGAGGCGATACGGCAGGCCAGCGGGTCGGCGCCACGGTGAGCAGCGATATCGCCGATGGCCGTCTGGTAGGACAGCGGCCGCACGTAGCAGGTGAACTTCTTGTCGTCCCACTCGATCTCCTTGGCCACCGGGCGAGCGGTGAAGGCCTTGGACTTCTTCAGGTTGGAGATGCTCAGTTCCATCGTTAGGCCACCTTACGAATCCAGGCGGAACCGCCCGAACGCTGGATGGATACCGCGGTGCTCACCACGGCGTTAGCGGCGAAGTCGAACGGGAAGTCGGCGACGTAGCCTTCGAACACGAACCAGGTGCGCGAGGCAGGCAGCTCGAAGTCATCGCCTTCAGTGCTGAGCGTCGGCGATGCGGTGCCGTCCGACCAGCCCACGGCCCATTTGATGGTGGTGTCGCCGTCGGCCTCGGAAAGCTGGTGGAGGCGGACATGGCTCGCGCTGTTAGGGTCGGCATTGATGGTCAGCGATGCCTGACCCGGGGTACGCAGGCCCTTCTTGTAGGTCCGGGAAGTGGAGCTGAGGCAGGTGTCCTCGATCTGCTCCGCCGGCGCTCCACCAGGGTTGAAGGCCGTGGCGCACTCGACCTCCGTTACAGCCAATGGACCGGTGCCAGTGAGAGGCGGCATCAGGGCGTAGACCTGGGTGCCTTGGGTGAGAATCGACATGGTGGTCTCCTGTCGGGCAAAGAAAAGCCCGCACTTGGCGGGCTCAGTTGAACTGTTTAATTATCCAGGTGGATGAAAAGCCAGTGGCAATTCACTGGCCATGCGTAATAGCTTTCGCCATCTATCGATCCAAGGAGTGCCCATGGAGTACAGCGTCATTGTTGCAGGCACTGGATTCGAGGGCCGGCAAAGCCGCATCCGCCTGGCCGTAAAAGAAGGTATGGAGGTGAAACTGGTTCCAGAACCGAACAACCCTCATGACGAAAATGCCATAGCTGTCTATGTCACCGTTCGCCGCTGGTTCACCCTCTTCCTAACAACCGATGTCCACATCGGCTACATAAAGAAAGAGCGAGCCAAATTCTTCACGAAGAAGCTTCGCGAAGGCGGCAAGATATTGGGGGCATATGTGAACAGCATGTACCTGGAGCTTGATCACCCACGGGTCTCACTCATAGTTGAGACCGACTGGTAAGCCTGACTCAACGGCGGACTATCCAGTCCACGTCGAAGTTGGTGCGGTAGTGCTTGGTCGCAGAATCGCGCGACTCACCACCCCAGCGAGTGACGTAGGCGCGCAATTCGATTGCATCGCGGATTGCGTCACGCACTTTGCGCACGGATGCGCTGGTGGTGCCGTACACGTCCACCTGCAGCGTGAAACCATCGACATCAGGGCGGCCTGCCAGATAGTTCTCCGGGCTCCCGCGCACCAGCTGCCAAACGGCATACGGCTTGGCCACGCCCTCCGGGGCCTCGCCAAACGGGTACAGGCGCAGGTTCACACCCGCACCGAGCAGAGCTGTAACGCCGGGGTCAGCCGCGCAAACGAGTTCAATGGGTGGTGTCATGAGGATGCAGCCTTTTTCGCAGCGCGCCGGATTGCGCGGTCGATCGCCTTCTCGTACTCGGTGACGAAGGTGTTGGTGACTTCGCTGATGCTGTTGGCCAGGGCCGGTCGCATGAACGGGGCCGCGGCCATCTTCTCGGTACCGAACTCGATGAGGCGCCAGTGTGGGGTGGGAGCATTGATCGATAGGTCGACCGTCTCACCCTTCTTCGCCAACACGGCTCCATGCAGCACGCCGACCCGGAAGCCCAGGTCGCCGGTCCGCTTGAACAAGCGACCATTCCAGCGCAGTGCGATGTTGTCGGAGATCGAGCGGCCGGTTTCCTTGTCGTCGATGCGCTCAGCGCCCTCCTTCGCCTTCTGCACCACCACCTGGGCAGCCTTGCGCAACGCAGTACGACCACCTTTTCGCTTAACGTCGTAGCTGACAGCATCGAGCTTTCCCAGCAGGCTATCCAGGCCGATCAGGCTGAACTCGACTGTTTCAGCCATCTTTCACCCCCTTCGACACAAGGATCGTGAGGTATTCACGACCAGAGTTCGGGTCCTCCAAAGGACGACCAACAATGCTGTACACCTCGTCCCGATAGACGATGCGCATGGTAGGCAGCACCCCTGAGCGGTAGCGAATCACGATCCTGGCGGTGGCTTCTGACTGTGCGGACTGGGCAGCAATCAGGTCGCGGCCAGACAGCGGGGAAACCTGCGCCCACACCTTGGCAAACAACTGCCAATCTGGCTCGCCGAACTCCAATGTCTCAGGGTCGCGCGGCGTGACCTTGTGCTGAATCTCGATTCGATGCCTCAGCTTGCCTGCTTGAATGCTCATGCCAGTGCCGGATCGCGAAGGTGGTAGAGAAGCGCTGTTACCGGCCTTGGGAGCATACCCTGCTCGAACTCCCGGTCTTGGTCGTTATCGCGCTGGTTGTACAGGTAGCCAAGCATGAGCTTGGTGGCTGCCTTCACCGCATAGGGAACCTTGCCGGGAATGGCCTCGCCGTCTGCATCCAGATAGGCATCAGCGGCGGACTTGAGATAACCCCTGACCAGGTCGCTCGCCTCGAGCACCTTGTCTCGGATGTCATCGTCGTCGGCGTCATCATCCACGCGAAGCTGAGATTTTGCTTGCTCCAGAGTGATGAACATCATGATGCCGATACCCCCTTGATCAGGTCCTTGCCGTTGGTGCCGGGCTTGCCGTCGCGGCCGCGCTTCGCCGCCAAGGTCCAGCCCTTACTCCCAACCTCGCCCGGCTTGTCGGTCGTTGGTTCGTCGCAGTGCCACAGGCTGCCCCCCCAGGTCACCGTGTCGCCCGGCACGTAGTCGCCAGGACTGAACACGCCGCGATAGATCATCACCGGCAGTTCAAGCTTTTTACGGATCTCGGCGCCGCTGGAGAGCACCAGAGCCAGCTCGACCCCCCTCTCGCCGGATTGCTCCACTACTGCGGAACCGACGCCCTCGACGACGCACTCCCATCCCTTCATGCCCGTAGTCCGCTCGAAGGAACGCCATAGGCCACCCAAATGCTTGGCATAGGTGCCGCGGGCGTACGCCTTCTCGGGACTGATCTCCGGCAGGATCTCCAGTTGCAAGGCATCTCGGCCTGGCTCGCCATCTTTCGGCAGGACCAGGCCCTGCATCACCTTGGCGACTTCTTCTGCGATGATTGGTCGGAGATCTTCTGACGTTACACTGACCCCAGGTTGCGCCGGGGGTAGGGAGTCGACCGCATCCTTCACGGCCTCGAGCAGCATCGGGGCAATATCTTCTAGTGAGACCGATGTACCATCTTTGGGCGCTGGCAGCTTGGCCACCTCCTCTGCAATCAACGGCCGGACATCTTCTACCGCGATGCTTTTCCCAGGCTCAGGTGGCGGCAGTGCCTCGACAGCCTCCTTCACCGCTTCGAGCACCATTGGAGTGACATCTTCCAGCGTGACCGATGCACCATCCTTTGGCGCTGGCAGCTTGGCAACCTCATCGGCCACTGCCAGACGAATCAGCTCGGGGTCGGCGTCCTTTCCATTCTCCGGCGTTGGTATGAGCTGCGCTGCCTCTCTGGCAACTTCTTCGACATCTAGCGGAGGAATACCCTCGATGGACTTCTTGAAATCCTCGCGCAGGACGGAATCCCGTTGATCCAGGTCTTTCGACAAAGCCTCTCGGAATGATGTCAGGGCTTTTTCGACAAACCCCTTCAGGACCGGTGCGAGCGCTTTGGCCTGTGCCTCAAGTTCACGCAGATTCAAGATTCAACTCCTTCTCAACCAATAGCGCGAACACCCGCACCTGATTCTCCAGATCCTCGGGCGGCAGCTCTTCCGGCAAGGGTGCTGCTGGTGGCGGCGCGGCGACAGCAGCTTTCCCGAACGGATCGGCTTGCGCATCACGGCGCGCAATGGCCGCAAGGCTGTAGTTCTGCTGCTGGATCATCGGAGAGTCGCCACCTTCAACCGGCGCAAGACCTGCTCGGCGGCGCGCCTCGTTGGGCTTCATCCAGCCTCCACCCACAGCGTCGTTGTTGGCCTTGTACAGAGTCGGCGTATCCATGCGCAGCAGGCCGTCAAGATCGAACTCCGTACCGTATGGCGAAGGCAGCTCCAAGCCTTCGTCCAGGCACAGCTCTGCCGCCTCGATCAGTGACTGAAGGCAGTCGGAGTAATACGCCTGGTTGGAGATCTCAGCGCCGGCATTGGTTGGAGTTGCACCCACCCCAACCTTGTACCCAGGTACATGAAAGACCGAGCACACCGTCTCTGCCGACCACTTCAGTTGCTCGATAAGCTGCGAATCGGCGGCAGAAAGTGCCATCGATTCGTACTTCAAGCCATCACCCAGGACAGCCACTTTGCCGGCGTTATCGCCGGAGAAATTGGCATCCCAGTGAGCCTTGAGGCGTTTTGCGGTGTCCTCGCCAATCGCGCCCGGCGCGGTCAGCACTCCACCCGGCTTCGAACCGTTCTGGAAGAACCTGGCTGAGTTGTTCTGGATGGCATTGCCCTGCATCGCAGCCAGGCCACATGCATAAATAGGCGAGACACCAACCAACGGGTGGAACAGACAGTTCATGCGATCGTGAATGATCTCACTCGCTGGAACGGTCATCCCTTCCTCGAGGGTCGACAGGTTGTCAGCCATCAGACGGTAGAACACGCTGCCATCGTCAGCAACCAATGGCACTACGCGACGCGGGTCGAGCACGAACATTTTGCTCACCACGCCACGACCATCCCTGATCTTCAGCACATAGGTGTTGCCACTGGTCAGTTTCGACAACATCCAGGTCTCATAGAACTGGATACGGTTCTGGTAGTGGTTGGGCCGCTTGATGACCGGAGAGAACGATGGGCTTGATGTTTCTTCCCACACCTTCTGGTCGGTAAGCTGTATCAGCTTCAAGCGTAGTTTTGCAATGTCCGACGCAATGAGGGTGATGCAGGCGAACACGGCGGAGAAGGCTAGGACAGTGTCCTGATTCACCTCGACATTGTGCTGCCAAGCCCCAGCAAACGCCTCACGCACCACCCCAAGCCAGCCGCCGCGATTGTCAGCCGGCCGCAAGCCCTTCTCTTCGGACTTCTTGCCCCATTTGAACAGTCTCATCGCGGCTCCACCGATTATTCAGACTTCATGTCGCGGCGCTTGTAGGTGCGCTTCGCGGGGGTTGGCGATCCCTTCTGTTCCTGCTCAGTTGAGGCGTCGGCCTCATCGTCAAGCCGAGCATTGCTGATCGCCTTCAGCAGCCTGACATCGCGATCACGGGCCTCGAACGCATCACCCGGGAACAACTGCCGCCCGGCATAGCGGAATTCTTTCAGAGCAACCATTTGCATGGTGACTTCCCTCCAGGTAGGGCCGGGATCTACCCCGGCCCTGATGGATCAGGACTCGTAGTTGGCCGAGTCGATGTAGCCCACCGCCTGCAGGCGACGGCGCTTCCAGTTGATGAAGCGCTCGGCGCGCAGGGCCACCATGTTGTTCTGCCACAGGCTGACCAACTCGGTAGCACCAGCTGCAGGCGCGCTGTCCATCTGCAGGGACGCCTCACGGCTCACGTCGATGGTCACTCCACCATCGTCAGCCAGCAGGATCTCCGATGCCTTGGCCAGGATGAGCCGCTGGCCTGCGCCGGTAACCGGGCTGCCCGACCCAGGGTTGGCCGGAACGCTTTCCGACACGATTACCGGCAGCCCCATGAAGGTGCCGCCGTTCATGTCGATACCCGGGAACTCAGCCTGGCCCAGGGCATTGGTCATCATGCCGATGGTCAGGGCCATGGTCGGGGTCATGATCCAGACCGCGCCAGCCGGGGTCATGTTGGCAGCCAGGAAGGCAGCGAACAGTCGCTTCACGTCCGCTTTCAGCGCGTCGGCGGTGGTCCCACTGGCGACGATCGGCGTTACGCCGTGAGTGATCGATGCGGGCGAAACCTCGGCCACCTCGGCAATGGCTGGGTCGACGAAGGCCACATCGAGGAACTGCGCCATCGATGCGGTGAGGTCCGCCTGCACCAGAGCCTCGGCGCTCGGGTTGCTGAAGCGCACCAGCTCATCGGTCAGCACCACGATGCCCGCAGCCTTGGTGAAGCGTAGAGTAGTGGTGTCGAACGCCAGGGCGGACACCGGCTTCGGCTTGCCCTCGCCAACCCAGTTCACGCTGGAGCCGGAGGCTTGACCGGACATCTTGATGTTGAACGGCACACGGCGCAGCCCCTGGATCTTGCCGATGATGGTCTGCGGGCGCAGCAACTCGATGAACTCGCTCGCCATGGTCTGGTACTCGACCAGTGGTGCCGCCCAGGCCGGGTCAGTGGTGGTGCCTGCAGCAACCGCAGCCTTCAGCACGGTCACGACCTCGGGGGTGGATTCCTCCCAGCCCTTGGCGACCTCGACAGCCTGCATCAGGTTGCCCTTCGAGCGCGCCAGCGCGATGGCGTAGCGAGTGAAGGAAGTACCCTTCGGCAAGGTGCGCTCGACGCGAATCACTGCGTTGTCGCGCACCTCATGGCCTTTGGACACGCTGTTCACGCGGCCAGGCTCTACCGGCTTGGCGCCGGCCGCCATGGACTTTTCCAACCCGCGCAGGCGTCCCAGGTGGCCGTCGATGGACTTCAGTTCGCCCTCGATGGTGTCGTATTCCTCCGACTCGGAGGCGTCCAGGGTGCGGCCTTCCTCCGCCGCTTTGGCCATGATTTCTTCGAGGCGCGCTGCCTTGGCGGCGCGGGTGCTTTCGAAGGATTTGATTTGTTCCTGAATGTTCATATCGCCCTCCTCGGGCTTCGCTGATTTGGTGATGGTTGCCGAAGCGCCGGCAGGGGTGATGCGCACGACCGGTAGAGCGCTGATGCCTGTCGCGGCGCGCAGCTCACGGTCGATGGATTTGATGGTCTGGATGCTGGCACCGGCGTTAGCCGGAACCGTCACGGCAGAAAGCTCCAGCCACTCCCACTTGAGGAAGCGGCGGCCCCAGCTGCCGTCGATGTTGGCCGACTCGATCGGTGAAAATCCGATGGAAAGGCCGCGGACCAGCTTGGCCTTGATCGACTGCCAGGCTTCATCGAGCCGATCCTTCAAGGTTCCGGGCTCGTCGACCTTGGCCAGCTCGACAGTCACCTCGATGCCGGCTGCTGTCACGGTGGCCTTGGTCACCTGTCCTACCGGTTGGTCGTGGTTGTGCTGCCACAGGAAGGGGATTGGCAACTTGAATTGCGCACCCTTGGGCTCGACCACGTCATCCATGCGGTCAGGCGAAGGGGTGGTGGCTATGCCGGTGATCACGCGCGCGTCATCGTCCACCGCCTTGATTTCAAGGAGGCTGTAGGCTCTGTTCATTGGTTACCCCAGAAATGCAAAAGCCCGCACTTGGCGGGCTCGGCGTAGCGGATCGGCTACGAGTTGAGGAAAAACATCTGGTATTTCTTGGCCGGCGGAGACGGGTTCGTCGCCATCAGGGAAACGGCGTTCAGCAATGCCATCACTGGGTCGATCTTGGCGGTTCCGCTGGCCTGCTTGGTGATCAACACCGAGTTGGCTCGCGACTCGATCCTGGCATTACCGACGCACCAGTCCATTAACGGCTGGTCGGCATGGAACAGCTTGCGCTCTGCCAACTTGCGCTCTGCGATACTGATGGCTCCCACCAGCTTCCAGCCTTGCGGGATGCCGAAAATTATCTTCTCGTCGATGTTCCTGCTGAGTAGCTCCTCGAGCATGACCTTGTGGGTCTTCTCAGGGTCCATGCCGATAGCCGCCAACAGGCCGGTGCCGTAGATCATCTCGACAACGTCCGCCACCGCCGCTACATCGCCCGGCAACTCCTTGATGATGACCAGGTCGCCGTCGCGTTCGAAGTCCCGGTACTTGGACTCTTCCGACTTCCGCCGCTCAAGGGCTACTGGATGAGCCCAAGCCATGGAGGTCGATAGCCATTCATCCCCTCCCCGCCGTCGACCAATCACAGTAAAGCCGAGCAGGTCATCTAAACCGCCGCCGTCGATGCCGATGGTCACAACCTCTGACTGATCGAGCAGCACCTGAAGGCTTAGCGACTCATCAGCTTGAGCCTCCCAGAAATCAGCCCCAGTCCATCGATCTGAGCGAAGATTCAGTCCGATCTCAATGTTTAGGTGCTTCGCCAGGAACTTTTGAAGCGAACCATCGCCGGCGCCCTGCTTCTTGCGGAGCTCGTCTTGCAGCCACTCGGCACTGACGGAGCGCCCCAGGTTGGGGTTGGTGATGTAGAAATTCTCTGGATGCAAGTACGACCGGTCTTCGATCATGCCCTTGGGGAATTCGTATAGAATCCCCAGCGTCTTGCGATCCTCGATGACGCCATCACGTACATCCCGCCAATACTGAAGCCGCTCCTTGAACACTCCAGCTGGTGGCTCATCGCTTTGGGTGGTCAGGTAAATAACCCACCCTTCGTCCCGAGAGATCTGGCCGCCCAGCGCCTCCATGAACATCGCCTCGGCGCCTGGCTTTTTGCCGAATACCCAAAGCTCGTCCACCAGCACCTTGCCAGACTTCTTGCCTGACACGGTATCGGTATCTGCTGCTACGACTTTCAGACTGTTGCGCGTCGTGCGATCCGTGATCGTCCGAATATGATCCTGAACGTGAAACATCGCTGACAACTCTTCGTCGGCGCGAACCATCGCAGCTGCGGGTTTAAAGGCGTTGTCGGCCACTTCTCGAGTTGGCGCCAGGATCAAGTGTTCCTCTTCCTCACGCCAACACAGAATTAGCGCCGTCAGCATGATGCCGGCGGCAATGGTGGATTTGGTGTTCTTCTTGCTGATCAGCAGGCCGAACTCGCGGATCAGCTGCTTGCCGGTTTCCGCGTCGTACCCACCAAAGATTGCCCGGACGAAATCAAAAACCCACTCATCACAGCAGTCCGCCATTCGTGGCTTGCCGGGAAGATCCGGAACCTTGAGCTCCTTGAAGATCTGAACAGCGCGTTCGGCCTCATCGGCAAAAATCGGCGGCGGGATGATCGACTGCTTACGAACCAATCGCCTTTCCCAATCCAGGCATGCGGTGGTCCATTCCATCGCTACACCTTCTTGCCGTTTGCGGCAGCCAGGCGGGGCGGCGCCTGGCGACTGAATTTACTGGCGGCCTGCTCTGCTGCCTTCTGCCGCTCCTCCTTCTTGCCACCCTCTCCTTTACGGGGATGCAGAAAAGGCATCAGCGCTTTGGCTGCATCGACACGCAGCTTGGGTTCTGAACCGGCATCGTTCATCACGGCCAGCAGGAAATCCTTCGGGTCTCGATGAAGCAGGGCTGCGCCCAGGTCGAAGCCTGCTGATTCAACATCGTCACCGGGTGCTTCCGGGGTCCCCTTGGGCGGAGGCTGTTTAACACTGCCTTTAACAGGATGTAGAGCGTTGAGCTTGTGCAGCTCATTAACCACGTCAGGGTCTTTTGCCAGCCTTGAACCGGCTGCAGATGCCGTCTTTTCTGGACATCCAGCTGCAATGGCTGCGTCTCGATTGGACGCACCTCCCCTGACAGCGTCAATGAACCGACGCTTTTTGGGTGTTAAAGCCATTAACAAAAAACTCCTGAGAGGAAAAAATCTGCGAATGAGTTGGGCGCGGTGTCCGAGAGAAAACGTTTCTGAGGCTCGACCCTCCCCCCGCCCGCAGAGCACCAAAAAGGTGCGCGAAATGGGGATTTGACGTGCTTCAAATCGCCGTGCCGCGACCTCTGGCTGCCTCGGCAGCCGTCTTCGCCTGATGACAAGGGACGCACAAGCCCTGGAGATTCGAGTCGTCATCGCCGCCACCCTCGGCAGCGTTGATGATGTGGTCCACCTCAAGCTCGTGCGTGACTACCCCGCAGCAACGGCAGGTGTACTGATCGCGCAGCAGGATGCGCTCACGGATACGGCGCCATGGCCTTCCTCCTCGACCAGAACCCCACTGCGTTTGCTGTACCTGCTGGACGGGCGCGACCTCAAGCATCTTGACCTGGGCCTTGAGGGTGTTGAGCTTACCCATCACCGTCCAGCCAGAACGGGCGCGCCGCTCAGGTAGGTCGATGGTTGGGCATCCGGGTCTGCTTCCTCACCGTCGGCCAGGGCTTCGATCAGTGCCAGGTTCTGGCTTGCGATCGTCTCCAGCAGGCCGGTCTGCTTCTGCTGCTGCTCCAGGATCTTCTGGAGCAAAGAGATTGCTTGCTCGTTCACGGGCCACCTTCATCCATTTGTTGATCCATTCGCGCCGGTCGGCGCATCCACTGCAAGCCATCAGTCCACCCGCAGGATCTTGGCCACGTTGCCCTTGGCCCGGCACACCAGAACGGCGGCCAGCAGGTAGAACGCGGTGTTGAACCAGGACGCATCAGCGAACTCGTCATGCATCACCATGCGACCGACCAGGCTGACGAACTGCATGCCAGTGACAGCGCACGCAGCCCAGGCCATCAGCGAGACGCCCAGCTTGTAGCGGGAGTCCGGGTAAGGCCGATAGCGCAGGCCGATCATCACGAAGATGACGGCGCAGAGCCCGGCCTGGATAACGGCAACCATTCAACCCTCCTTCCTGGTACGCAGGCGGAAGACCCATTGAAGCCAGGTAGGCATGCGACCGGTCTGCATCCACTCCAGCAAGCCAGAGAATGTGACGACGCAGAGCACGCCGCATACGAATGCGCTGAAGCCAGCGGTCTGGGTCCAGGCCCGCCCCATCAGCTCTGCTGCTCCGAAGTAGCCGCCGATCCAGCCAGCCAGTAGATAGCCGACACGGCGCCAAGTGCTGATGTCCTTGGCGAACACCACGTAGAAGAAAGCCCCGCCGAACGCGCCGACAAGTGCGGCGAGATCCAACTGGGGGAATGCAGCACCCAGGCCGACGCTGGCAAGTACGCCGGTCACTGCGAGGGCGCCGGTACTTGGCTCGGCCATAAGCATTGCTCCTTGAAAGCCACTGACTTTTGCAGGGGCCAGAATCAAAAAAGCCCGCTATGAGCGGGCTTCTACTGAGAGATGGGTCAGTTCCCTTTCTTGATTAAGATCGACTCTGGATTGATCCTCGACTTCAAGAGGAAGACCAACTCGTCACAGACCTTTTTGAAATCTCCCGACTCAACTTCTACGGCAGACAGAATCACTGGGGCTTCAAGACCGTTGAAGCGGTATTCGTACCCATCCTGTCCGAACTGGACGGTACCTTCGAAGACAAAATGGAACCGGGGAGAACCCGACTCCGAATCAGTGAGAGTCAAGGCAAGAGAGAACGATACAACGCCATCTAACGCGGTATAGGTAGGCCAAGCCTGCTCTTTAAACGTCTTTGGAGTGCCGGTCCCGAGCCTGACATATCGGTCGCCGCGTTTGCCGCCTTCTTGGAACCAGTGGATATGAGGCAGCTCAAGATATTTTTCAAACCCTATCGCCAGTTCGCCAATCGATTTGACCAGCAAATGGCACTGCAAATTAATGGCTGCATCGAACTTTGCATACTGAGCATTTAATTCATCAAATACAGACATGTGACCTCCTTGGAAAAACGAGAAGATCGCACAAGGCATGGCATATAGCCACAAAAAAACCCGACTAAATGGCCGGGCTTTTGTAGTCACTCCTCAACACGCGCAGGAATGACAGGATGGGGATAATTTCGCTCAGTCGCTCACTGATGTCAACAGGCAATCACGCAGCCTCATTCATCAGCAGCCCCTCGACCTCCAGAATCACCCGAACTTCAGCCAGCGCATCGTCGATCATTCCGTCGAGCTTCTCGTTGATATCCAGCCTCCAGCGACGGCGCGTCGACTCTGGCGTGGCGTCGAGATCCCAGGTGTTCATGTCGTAGAAGCTGTCAGGCAGGATGATCACGTCCTCTTCGAGCGCCTCGATGCGCTTCTTCGCGGCCCGGCCAGCGGCAACGGCGGCATTCACCGCCGCTTCCCGACGCCAGGCCGATGCATCAAGCGGAATGTCCACTGACACAGATTGCGGCGCCTTGCGGCGAGCACCCTTCAATTTCGGGATCGCCCAGGCGGTCACCGCCTTGTAGATGAACAACATCGGCGCTGGGCTTGCGATGAGCGGCCTTACCAGCGTGATGGCCTGCACCTTTTTTGCCTTGTTGGTGCTGTACTTGGCGACCAGGGCATCCCAGTGCCGCCCCTTGAGCAAGTGGTGCAGCCGCGCCGACAGCCAGTAATCGACCTGGGTGCGGTCGATGCCGCCCGACTGCCCACCCAACGAGGCCAGGCAACCACCATCCTCCTCTGCCGACTTGTACAGCTTCTGCCATGCCTGGGCCTTCGCCGACCCTTTCTCGCCCGCCGCCAGAGCGGCAACTACTGCACCCGAAACGCTGCTGTAAACCATGTCCTTTCCCCTCAATCCCCGGTGTAGTTGGTGCCGCCGGCGCCGCGCCGGTTGCTTCCCTGATATGTCGCCTCAGGCCCGGATGCCTGAAGGTTCTTCAATTGCTCGATCTGCCGGAGCGCTGCCCGAAGCCTCATGCTGAGCTGGGTCACTAGTTCATCCAGGGCCAGGGCCTCGCCAGTTGCAGCCGCTACCCAGCCCGAGGCGTTGCAGTGGTCGCATGGCAGTTCGTGAAACACACCCTGAGTGACCGCTCTCCCACGGCACAAAGGGCACTTACCCAACTCGATCACGGCCTTCTTGAAGGCTGGGCCGTGGTTCTTCCTCATTGGGCCTCCATCAGCTGCTTGTGGACTTGGTAGATGTCGTCACCATCCAGGCACTCTGGCTGATGCCTGACCCGGTACGCCTCACCGCCCTTCATCTTCACCTCGAGCACCAGATCGCCATTGCTGCTGTAGATGAACATCGCACTGATGTCCGCCGGATTGACGGCGAGACGGGATCGCTTTACGAGCTGAATCAGCATTTCGAATCCTCGCCTATGGTTGGTCATTGGATGCGCTAGAGGCCCCGCCGTGGCTGGCCTGCGCTGGAAACTGCGAAACTTCGCGTAATGGCTCGGCAATGGTGTGGATGCCACTGAAACCACGCTCATCAAGCCAGGTGTGCCACTTCTCCAGCGCCTCGCGCTTGCCGGTCTCCACCCAGGAGTGGATGTAGGTCTGCACGTTGCGCCCCATTGCGTGGTTGAGCAGCAGCTCGCCGATCAGGAAGTCGATACCCAGGTCCACCCAGGCAGTGCGTGCCACCTTGCGCAGGTCATGGCTGGTCCACTCGCCCTGCCCCAGGCGCGCGAAGATGGCGAAGGCCTGGCTGTCACTGATCGCCTTGCCGGACTTGGCAGGGAACAGATACAGGCCGTTGTAGCCGGTCGCGGCCTGTTGTTGGTGGTAGCGCTTGAGCAGTGCGCACACCTGGTCGGTCAGAGGAAGGTTCAGCTCAACCCGGGTCTTGGTGTGCAGCGCCGGGATGTGCCACTGGCGATCCTCCAGGGTGAAGTCCCGCCACGACGCCAGCCGAGTCTCCGATACCCGGGTGCCGTGGCACAGCATCATCAAGGCGAGCATGGCTTCGGCCGGCGCCTGCTCGAAGTGTCCGGACAGCTGCGTGAGCAGGCCCTCGACTTGGCCATCGCGCAGCCGCGCCGCCTTGGGTTTGATCTTGGCCTTGGAGAAGTCGCTGAAGCGGATGGCGGCCATCGGGTTGGTGTTGATCAGGTTGAGCCGCGCCGCCTGCTTGAAGGCCAGGGCCAGCAGCCGGAAGATCAGCCGCAAATACTCGAGGGACAGTTCGGCCTGAAGGGGCCACATCAGGCGCTGATCGACCTCTGCCTTACTGACGGCTACCAGCGGCAATTCGCCTAGGCGCGGAATAAGGTGCTTGACCATGGCCGAATGAGCGGTCGCCTTGCGCTTTGCCGACAAGTTGCGGTCCTTGCTCATCCGCTCATCGAACCAAGCCAGCAACTGCCCTGTGCTCTGCCAGGTGCCCACAGCCACCTCAGCACTGGGGGTTACCGTCAGGCGTGCGCGCACCTCTGGCAGCACAGCCAGCACCGCTTTCGTGCCCAGGTCGGGGTAATTGGCGATCTTGTTCCACTTGCTGCCGGTGACCAGGTACCACGATCCGCGGGATCGATCCTGCTTGTAGCGAAAGCGGAACGCAGGCTGCCGGGCGTCCCTCAGATCACGCACCTCGTCAGCGGCGTGTCGGCGGATCTCGGCGTCAGACAGGGTGACGGTCAATGTCTTGCTCATGCGACCAGCACCCCTTCGCGAACCAAGATGGCCTGAGTGCGCATTACACCCTCGGCGTGGTACTGACGAGCGGTGTCGCGGTCAATGATGCGACTCCGGCCGTCGCAGGCGTCGTGGCATGCGCTACAGGCCCAGGCGCCCTGCATGTCGTGTGGCTTGATACCGACACCGCAGGTACCGGCCAGCCGATAGTGGGCAAGAACGGTGGTTTCGGGGTTGCCGTTGCACACCCCTGGGATGCGCACTTGGCATTCACGGCCGCGTGCGGCCTTGGTCAGTTTCGTTTGCCGCATGGGGCGTCCTCCCCGTGAAGGTCAATGATGGTGTAGGCGCTGGGCCACATGCGCTGGCCGTGTGCAATCGCCATGTCTTGGTCGCGGTAGAGCGCCACCGGCGGGCGCTGTTGATCGGGCAGGCCAAACAGGTCGGCTCTGCAGTACAGTGCGTAGCGGTAGTCGGCAAGGTCTGGGATCGGAAGCCTCATTCGGCGATCTCCTTTCGGCGATATCGTGCTGACAGTGGCCTGTCGTTCGACGGCTGGACCTTCACCGGCGGCTGCCAGCTGGCGGACAGGTTCTCGAAACGGTTGTACTGGCCAAGGAATGCCGCGCGGACGGTACCGGTCTCAATGTCTCTGCCCTTTCCGACGATGATCTCGGCGATGCCCTTGTATTCGCTGTTCTCGTGGTAAACCTCGTCGCGGTACACGAACAGGATCACGTCGGCATCCTGCTCGATGGCGCCCGATTCACGCAGGTCGGACGGCACTGGGCGCTTGTTCGGGCGCTCTTCGCACTTGCGGGAGAGCTGGCTGAGCAGCACGACGGGGATGCCAAGCTCGCGTGCAAGCTGCTTGCAGCCACGGCTGATGCCACTGATCTCCTCGGTACGATTGCCGCCCTCACCCTCCATCAGTTGCAAGTAATCGATCAGCAGGATGTCGAGGCCATAGCGCATCTTGTGACGACGAGCCAGCGAGCGGATGCGCCCAACGGTGGCAGTGGCGCGGTCAGCGATAAACAGGTTTGCGTGCTGCAGCTTGGCTGCCGCCGCGCACAGCTCGGCACCGTGCGACTCACAGGCCGATCCGTTCTTAACCAAGCCCAGCGGGATCTTGCCCTCGGCAGCAGTCGCGCGGTCGATCAACTGGCCTTTGCTCATCTCCAGGCTGACAACCAGGCCGGCCTTCTTCTGGCGCACCACGGCGTCCAACACAAAGCCCATGCCAAGCGTGGTCTTACCCATGCCAGGGCGGCCGGCCACAATGATCAACTGCTCAGGCTGTAGGCCGCCGGTTTTCTCGTCGAGGTCGGCCAGTCCGGTAGATAAGCCGATCAGAGTTTCGCCGCGTGACAACCGGTCGTGACGCTCCTGCCACACCTCCAGCTGGTCGGCCATCAGGTCGGCAGCCTTAACGACCTCCTCGCCGTCGCTGCCGGAGTCAATGGCCATGGCCGCCGCTTGCACCGCAGCGATCTTGTCCTGAATGTCCGCGCCGCCCTGGGCGATCTCAATAGTGCGATCACTCAAGTCGTACAAGGCGCGCTCGATCGCACGCTCTCGGACGATGCCGGCATAGGACGCTGCGTTGGCCACGCTCGGAGTGTTCTTCACGATCTCCGCGCAGTACGCCAGCGCGTTGTCGCCGGAAGGCAGCGTGCCGATGCGGTCAGCCACAGTGAGGAAGTCGACAGATCCACCTGCCGCACGCACACCCATGATCCCGCGATAAACGTCGGCGTTGTCAGCGAAGTAGAACGACTCCGGCGACAAATCGTCGGTCAACACGTCGATCAGTTCCGGGCGCTGGAGCATGGCGCCCAGCAGGCTGTGTTCGGCTTCTGCGCTGTAGGGGTCACGCATGGTAGTTGCCCTCCACGACCTTGACGAAGTTGGACGGGGCAATCAGCCAGTCGAAGGTGGCTCGGAATGGCGCACCGCCAAATTTCCCAGCGGCACGCCCCATCAAGAAATCCGACTTCGCGACGTCAGCGAAGTACTCGGTCCAGAATTCCAGGCTCTGGTGAACATCGCTCTGGTTCCAACGGGCGCGGATTTGTTTCTTGCGAGCCTCCGACACGAGAACGACGGCAGGCAGGGTTGGCGTGAGCAGTCGGTTGAACAGATTCACGATGTCCTGAACCGGGCAAGACGGCGAGCGCGGAACGCGGTTGCCATCAGGTGACGGTTCAATTGATGGTTCCTTTACGGTTCTGGGGGCATCTGGTGCCGGGGTGGGGGGCATTTCGTGCCGGGGTGATGGGGCATCTGGTGCCGGGGGGCATTTCGTGCCGGGGGCATATGCTGCCGGGGTGATGGTGTACCAGGTCGAGCGACCGAAGCGTTGATGGCTCTTCAGCAGATCGACCTCCTCAAGCCAACGCAATGCATTGCGCACAGCTCGCTCCGATAGGCAGGTACGCGATCCAATGGTGGCGAGGGATGGCCAGCAAACACCGTCGTCGTTGGCGTTGTCGGCCAATGAAATCAGCACCGCCTTTTGCGCAGGGCTCATCCCCTGCAATGGCCAGCAGGCCGTCATCACAATGGTGCTCATGACTTGCTCTCACACAGGGAGGCGCGCAGGTGTTCAACGCATTCGATACGGAAGGCGTTTTTCGACTCTGGCGCATACTGGAGGCGGATCATCCGCGCGGCATGGAGGGCGGCGGACTGGTGGTAGGCTTTCTGGTGCGAAACGGCCTGTGACGCGGTGTTGCTTGCGTCCATTGCAGAGTGCATAATCGACCTCGATGTTTGTTGTAGAGAAGCCGCCCTGCCAGGCGGTTTTTTTTCGCCCGCGATTCGGGAGTTATGGGTGCCTGGAGCATCCGTGGTAGCTTTTTGGCTCCACACGAAAAGGCCATCGGAGCCCGGACATATGAAGATGAATAGAGAACTCCAGCGAGAATTGCTGGCAGAACTCAGGGACCACTACCCCGGCAGGTCCTCGTCGGTTTATGGGATGGGCGAATACTCCCAGGCCGAATGCGTCGCCAACCTGATTTACATGCAGGAGCACGGTTTGGTTGAAAGTGGAATTGAATTCAGTGGATTGAGCGGAGCCAAAACCCTTACCCAAGCGAAAATCACAGCGAAGGGTTTGGACTTCCTTGAAGATGACGGCGGGATGGGCGCAATCCTCGCCACGGTTACGATCAAGCTCCATGAGGACACGCTCCGCCAGCTGATCGAGGCGAAAGTTCAGGCATCGAGCCTTCCCGAGGATCAGAAAAGTGGGATTCTGAAAGCTCTGCGTGAAGCTCCTGGCGAGACCACAAAACAGCTGATAACGAAACTAGTGGACCTGGGCATGGAGAATGCGCAGAAAGCACTTCCGCTAATTCAAACGTTGCTACAGAACGGCCAGCCCTGAACTCACCCGCCTCCTGAGCACGTAACAGACGGGCGTACGCAATCAGAGCCCCTCCCCCCCAAAGCTCAACGAATACTTCGTCCATGTCGGTTTCGGCCTGGACGAAGATCTCAGTTGATGTTGGCGACCGGCGTTTGGGGAGAGCTATCAAGGCGACTGGCTTCATGTCCGCTTCCTTACTGGTTAAATTCACAGCTGGTTCAGTTCACTACTGGCGCAAGGCCAGGTCACGCATACTTCACGCAGTCGACTTGATAGGTGCTATGCGAGCTAACAGTTGCTTAGCCTTGAATGGCTTGCCGTTGGCTCGGGCCAATTCGGCGATCTTTTCCGCGTAGCGGGTCTCGCCCGTGTACTCGGTACGCGGCAGGCAGCCAGAGGCAAGCCATTTGTAAACAGCACGCGGTGTTTTCTCGCAGACGACCGATACAGCGAAGACTCCGCCAGCATCGTCGATCGCCTTCTTGAGCGCCGTCATAGGGCCTCCAGGCAAATATGAACTGTAAGTACATAGTATGTCGGAACTGAAAGTACATGCAAGCGCATGCGATATTGAACCCATGGTTCATATCGAAGATATCAGGGCGGCCTTTGCGGCACGCCTCAAGCAAGCACTCGCTGCCAGCGACATCCCTGCGTGGGGTGCAGGTGCGCGCCTTGCCTCAATCGCAAGCGTTACACCAAAAGCAGCCAGCAAATGGCTGAATGGGGAATCCATGCCAGGTGGCGTGAAGATGCTTGCCCTTGCCAACGCACTGAAAGTTCGCCTCGAATGGCTTGAGTACGGAAAAGGCCAAATGGTCGAAGACCGGCCAGAGTTCGACGCCAACATTGAGCCGTCTGCAGGGCCGGTTCGCTACTACGAATACCCTGAGATCAGTTGGGTGCAGGCCGGGATGCCTATGGAAGCTATTGAGCTATCAAACGTAGCCTCCTGCGAGGTTCACCCATCCGACGCATGGGCAGGTCCAAACGGCTTTTGGCTGAAAGTCAAAGGCCCATCGATGACGTCCCCGAACGGTATGTCCTTCTCTGAGGGAATGGTCATCCTGGTAGCACCAGGCTTTGATGTAGAGCATGGGCAATACGTCGTCGCCAAGCTAATTGACTCCAATGAAGCCACGTTCAAGCAATTTGTCTGGGATTCAGGCAAGGCATACCTAAAACCTCTGAATGCAGCATTTCCGACAGTTGAGATGGATGGCGAATGGTGCCTGGTCGGTCGCGTCGTAGACGCCAAGTGGCCGCGCTCCTCGCTTTAAGTCCTCCCGCCTGACTCCAAGAACCCGCTCCCGGCGGGTTTTTTTACGCCCAAAGGAAAATTATGTACTTTTGGTACTTGACCGATGTGAACCATAGGTACATATTTGACTCGTCGCCGGATCGACACCGGCCGCAGCAAAGGCAGCGATGGACAGGCCTCAACAGTCCAGAGGGGTGGCAACTGCCCCAGGTGTGCAGGGTAAAGCACCAAGATCAGTTATCCGGCGGGAAGGTCCGCGGTCGGAGTCACCAACTTGAAGACGTTTCACGGCCTGTCGCCAGTAGCAAGGCCGTGGATCTGACGGAGGATCGCAATGCCGAGACTCACGATTGGCGCTTGGCTCTTTCTGCTCAGCTTGTTCGCCGCCCTGGGCGGGTGCATCTGGGCTCTGTTGGAGCTGACAGCCTGATTTCACTGGCTGGCCTTGGCGACAGGGCCAGACGGGAAATCAACCGCCCTGGAGGGCAAGACGATGCGCAACATCAACCAGTTCCGCAAGCCAGGCGAAACCACTGAGCAGTTCCGTTCCCGTCGCGCTCGCGGCGTCTGCGTGAACATTCAGGCCTGGATTCAAGAGCAACGCGAGCTGTTCGCCATCTCGAAAGGCTACGCGGATCGCCCGAGCATCCGTGCTCAGTGGGACAAGTATCGCTCTCAGTACTTCGATCGCTTGGCTCTTGCGAAACCGCTTCCATAGTCAACCAGCACCACGTCAGCCTGACGTTAACTGCCCGATCACCTGGTTCCCCATCACCAGGCTGCATCGGAGAGCCCTTCCCGACCCACACAATCAACGTGCAGGGATACAGGCGGGATCGGTTCTCCAATGCAGCTAACCGAGGTTACCCATGGACACGATCACCATTGGCCAATGGAAAGGCTACCTGGGCCGGGGTCTCGCGCCCCGCGAGCTGGAATGCGTTCTCGACGTTGCCCAGGGCATGACATCGAAGCAAATCGCTCGCCGCTTCGGCATCAGCGAGGGCGGCGTCGAGAAGCGGATCGCGGCGGCAATGTTCAAGCTCGACGTGCCACGCCGCGCGGCCCTGGTCGCCGAGGCCATGCGGCGCAACATCATCAGCCCTATGTGCTTCCTGCTGGCTTCGCTGATCGCCATGCACGCGGTCATCGACGACAGCGACCCGATGCGCCGCGATCGTCGGGCGCCCGAGCGGCGCACAGCTCAAGTTCGAATCGTTCGCAAGGCCGAGGCCTTCGAGTACCACGCCTGAATCCCCAGAGGATCACCCCATGCAGACAGCAATGCACCCTGCTTTCGCGGAGAAACTTGCCATGCTCGCCGTTCTACTTGAACGCGGGAAGACGCTGCGGGCAGAAGCCCGCGAGAAGATCGGCGCACCTCGCTTCCAGGTGAAGTGCCATGGCCATGCCTGGGATGTAGTCGATGTCACCACCGGGGCCATTCAGGGGTTCGCCTTCACGTACCAAGCGGCGCTGCGTTTCGCATCTGCAATGGAGGCAGGCGCGGCGACTAAGAGAGGCGTTATGCAATGAACGGAGAGCCAATTCCAAGCCAGCGCGAAGCGGTGCTGGCCGCGCTCAATGCGAGCATTGACAGTTACTTTCAGGCCGGCGGTGATGTTCAGAGCCTTCCCGCCTGCGACTACGTGCCACGGCGCCCACATCGCGCCCAAGTGAGCGCCAAGGCTGAGACAAGGCCTGCAAAAGCAGCCCGGGAGAAAGCCCGCGAGCCTGGCCAGCGAGCAGCGCAACGCGAACGGCGCATTGCGGAGGTGCGAGAGTTGGCAAAGCGCATGACCTATGCCCAGGCGCGGGCACACACGGGCCTCTCAACGGCCTGCCTCGGGCGATATGCCCTCGATGGTGGATTCAAGTTCCAGCCAGACCCCAATCGCGGGAAGGGCAACCTCGGGAAGCAGATAACAGATCCAGCAAAAGACAAAGCACTTGCCGAGCGGATCACAGCAATGCGCGACGTCGGCGTGACCATGGCACAGGTGTGTCGACGCCTGGAGATCTCGTACACGCAGATTCACCGGATCATGCGCTTGTTCGATATCAAGTTTCCCACCACAGCAGAGAAGCGAGCACAGCACAAAGGATGAAACGCATCACCGCGCGCGTCCGGCACGGCCGGCGCCAGCAACACATCAATCTGCCGCCCAGCGGCTTGGGAGGTATCGGCCATGGCCGAGGAGAAGACGGGAGCCGCCAAGCACTCTGCGGACTATCGCGACCGCGAGAAGAAGAAGGCCGCGAAGCTGGGGATCGAGGACATCACCATCACGATGCCCGTAGGGATCAAGAAAGCCCTCGCAGAGGAGATCAAGCGTCACGGCTACAAGCAGGTGCAGGAGCTGTGGCAGGACATGGCCCTGTCTTGGATTGCCCAAGATCCAGAAGAGCGTGCGCGCCGGCTTGAACGACCTGACGCGCCAGCTTTTTACATCTCGCCCAAACTAGCGCGTCAGTTTGAAGCGGCCAGCATGGCCGAACTGAGGCGTGATCCCGGCGACGAAATCCAACCGCCGGAAATGCGAAAGGGCTGAACAAGTCAGCCCTTTCATAATTGGTGCGGGGCGGGTTTCCCCGGTGCTATCTATCAAGCAGTAACGTCAAATCCCAACATTTTCTCTGATTTCGCTTGGTCCCGCAGCACAGCCCCAGCACAGATGAACATTGGTATCGCTGCCATAACATACCCCCAATAAGCGTTGTCGTTAATAAAAACAAACACAGTTAGGAGACCAGAAACAACAGACAAAATATCGATGGACTTAACGTTGTATACCGCCTGAATCATCGACTCTTTTGGGTCCAACATCGACCGCGTGCCTCGATCTTATCATCGCCCTGGCAGTAATTGCAATCTGCCATCTACCGAACATCCTGCGCTGCCCGCCAGCGCCTTCCCCTATTCAACGATAACGCCGACCCGGCGAGGGCGGCGCCTGCACGCTAGGACAAAGACATGACCGAACAACAGCACGACGAAAGCAAGCTCGAGCGGGTCATCCGCAAGATCAAGCGCTGCCTGGCCCTTTCCAAAAGCTCGAACGAGAATGAGGCCGCCACTGCTATGCGTCAGGCCCAAGCGCTGATGCGCGAGTATCGCCTGACTGAGCTGGATGTGCGCCTGAGCGATGTGGATGAGGTTCAGTCGGACAAGTCCAGAGCGAACCGCCGGCCGACCTGGGATCGTCACCTAAGCGGGATCGTGGCCAGGGTGTTTGGTTGCCGACCGCTCTCGTACCGCCACTGGTGCGACGCCTCCGGGCGCATGGTTGAACGTGCCTTGTTCGTCGGCGTTACGCCAGCGCCACAAATCGCGATATACGCCTATGAGGCTTTGCTCGCCAAGCTCACGCTGGCCCGACGCGAGTATGTGGCCCAGGTCAGGAAAGGCAAGCGGCGCAGCGGCTACTCCCCTGAGACTGCCGGCGATCATTTCGCAATCGCCTGGGTTTCGGCGGTGCACGGCAAGATCCATGAGTTGGTGCCCCGCGGCGAGGAAGATCCGGCCCTTGAGCAACGCTCCAATGGGCGAGACCTCGTGGCAGTGGAAAGTCAGGACAAGGCATTGATCGAGCAGTATTTGGCCGGCCAGGAAATCGGCAAGCCCCGTAGGGCGCGCCCGATCGAGCTCGACATGGCAGCTCAGATCGCCGGCATGCTTGCCGGGCAGTGTGTCGAGCTCAACGCGGGGCTGGCTGCGGGTGGCCAAGATCAGTTCAGGCTGGGAAGCGTATGACCATTAACCCCTACCAGATCACTGGGCCGGCGCAGATCGGCGTCAGTGGTGGCCGCACCAGCGGACACATGCTCTGGAAAATCCTTGAGGCCCACGGCGGCAAGCTCCCGGCAGATATGCACGCCTTCTTCCAGAACACTGGCAAGGAGCGCGAGGAAACGCTGATCTTCATCGACGCCATGGCCAAGCACTGGGGCGTCAACATCGTCTGGATGGAGTGGTGCCGGGTGTATGGTCAGCCGGACGACGCGCCCTGGTACAAGATCGTCGACTTCGAGACGGCCAGCCGCAACGGCGAGCCGTTCACCATGATGCTCGAGTACTACGAGGCCTACCGGAAGGCGGAGAAGAGCCTGCCGGCCGTGCTGCCGAACTTCAGCAACAACATGTGCACCGCCTACCTGAAGGTGAAGATTGGCGAGAAGCACATGCGCGCCCTGGGCTACGACGAGTGGGACTGCATCGTCGGCATCCGCTACGACGAGCCGCGGCGCTACAGCCGGATGATGACGGCCAACGAGCGCGGCAATGCCCGCTGGGACAGCGTCTGCCCCTCATACGTCGCGGGCGTCATCAAGGAGGACGTGGCGGCATTCTGGGAAGCGCAGCCATTCGACCTTGGCATGGATTCGGATTACGGCAACTGCGACCTGTGCTGGAAGAAGAACGAGGCCAAGCTGATCAGGACCATCCAGGAAGATCCTTCCCGGGTGATCTGGTGGTCTGGCACCGAAGAGCGGTTCGGCCAGGTGTTCCGGCAGGACCGCCCAAACTACCGTTCATTGGCCTGGTCAGCCGACCAGCGCGCCAGGCAGACGGATTTCGATTTCGACTACCTGGCTGAAGACATCGACTGCTTCTGCGGAGATTGAAATTATCTCACGAGGAAAAACTTTCATCCTTCACAAATAGAACCGAGCCAAGCTCTTCGCCTTGAATTGCCTTAAATCTCGCAACACCTCTAGTACTGTCTAGCTCTGAATAAAGTATATCTACCAGAAGGTCTCCAGTACCAGCTTGCGGATCCCATATAATGTTTATTTTCACAGAGCCGCCCTTCTCAATAGTTCGATGCTTTCCAGCAGACTTCCGGGCTCCATCTTTTGTGGCGTATGCCTCCACAACAAAAATCTGCGCCCCATCATTAAAGAGATCGCATTCTGCGACGTACAGCTTATTCGCCAAAACTGGGTAAGATTCTCCTAAGGCAAGGATAGGGCGAAGGGAGTTTCTATACATTTTTTCTTGAGAAACCCTTATCGCCTTCTCCATCGCAAGTGCTTCCATAGAAATCTCTGCCAGACGCTGCTGCTGCTCAACTGAATTCTTAAGCTCATCACCCTGAACTTTGAGAGCAAATGTGCTCTGCCTAAGTTCTTCGCCTTGTTGTAAGTAACCGAAGATCAACCACGCGAGAGCCAGAGGGCCAAATGCTCCAGCAACAAAATCCCCAAGATTATTTAGATCAAGGCTAAATGGGTTAACTCCTTTAAACCAGACAATTAGAGCGATTCCAGCTAAATAAAGCAGCGTGAAAATTGCTGCAATTTTGGTCCTACTGAACACTATCACCACTCCCCGATGAGATTCCGTACCGGAGTATGTCATGCCCACAGAAAACCGATCCAGCAACACCGAGATGGTCAGCGTGCCACGCGACGAGGTCGAGCGCCTGGTCAAGCTCCTTGCCTACCAAGCCCACCCATACCCCTCGCCACATGCTGAGTATTGGCAAAGCCTGCTTGATCAGCCTGTCGAGGAGCCTCACGGGGAGCCAGTGTGGTACATGATCGAGAGTGGTCTGAGCGTGATGCACGCGAAAGACAAGGCACAAAGTGACCTGCAGGGCTGGAACACTAGCGCCTACAGCATTCCCCTCTACGCCATCCACAAGCCTCAGGAATGCGCCCGCTGCGACGGACGGATCAAGTTCGTTTCTGGCTCTTGCCCAAAGTGCGGATGCTTCTAAGCGGCGGCCTCAGAGCCGAGAGAGCACATTTGTACTCCGCCAAGCTGTAACCCCTCTCCCCTCTATTCACTGCCGCTCGCTCGCGGCAAAGGAATCGACATGCTCGAAAGGACACCGATCAAGACGGAGGCCGAGTTGTGCGCGGCCTTCATCCAGTCGATGAACAAGCAGGCCGATTGGACCTGCTACCCCGAGGCTGCAGGCTTCGACATCCTGGCTGTGCACGCCAGCGGCAGGCAGATCGGCGTCGAGGCGAAGATGACCCTCAACGCCAAGGTGGCCGACCAGATCCTGCCGAAGGACTACGAGAACTTCTATGGTCGCCCAGGCCCTGACCATCGCCTGGTGATCGTCAGCAAGGCCAGCGATGCCAGTCTCGGCATTTGCCGAATGCTCGCGCTGCTTGGCGTGCCAGTGCTGCTCCCCCGCTGGATGCATCGCGGCGGCGACAAGTCGGGATGGGAGTTCGAATTGCGATGTGAGGAAAGCCGTAGCAGCTGGGCGTTCTTCACCAACGAAGAGTACCTGCACCTGTTCGACTGGAACCCGACTGAACGATGCCGGGTACCGATGGTGGTCGGAGCTCATCAGGCTGGCGTTCCATCTCCGGTCAGCCTCACACCCTGGAAGGAAGCGGCGCTTCGGGTGATCGCCTTAATGCGCTCGCAGGGCTACATCGCGGCAAAGCAGATCCAAGAGCTTGGCATCAGCCCTACGGCCTGGACGCGCTCGACCCCAGGTCACCCTGGCTGGCTTGACCGCGGCACGGTGCGGGGAACATGGATCGAGGCGGAAACCATGCCTCCGTTCGACAAGCAGCACCCCGAAGCATACGCCATCGTCGTCGCTGAATTGGCCGCCAAAGCCGACCCACAACTGGAGCTCACAGCATGACCCGCCTCGCCCTCTGCCTCCTGCTGCTGGCCACCGGCGCCAGCGCAACCGAACTGCCGCCAGGCGTCTCGTCCTTCGAGGATAAGCCCCGCGGCGTCGTCTGCTACGTCATGAACTCGCTGGGCAACAACGCCATCAGCTGCGTGAAGGTCTGGCTGCCGCAGGTTGCCGGCAACGAGCGCCAGCTCTCCCCACACGAACGCGACAACGGACCAACACCAGCGGCCGCACCGGCGGCCTGGACTGATGAGAGGTATCAGCTGTGAAGGCGCTTTCAATTCGCCAGCCATGGGCCTACCAGATCATCCATGGCAGCAAGGACATCGAAAACCGCAACTGGCACACGAAGTTCCGTGGCCGCTTCCTGGTGCACGCCGCTCAAGGCATGACGAAGCGCGAGCTGCGTGAGGCGAACCGCTTCTGCATGGCGCGCGGTCTGCCAATCCCTATGGCGCTGGCCGACCTGCAGCGTGGCGGCATCATCGGCTCGGTTGAGCTGGTCGACAGCGTCGATACCAGCGATTCGGACTGGTACATGGGCGCCAAGGGGTTCGTCCTGCGCGATCCGCGACCGCTGCCGTTCCTACCGATGAAGGGACGTCTTGGGTTCTTTGACGTGCCTGATGACGCGCTTTGCACCTGCCCGAGCGGCAACGGCTCACTGCGCTGGCCGTGCCCGATTCATCCGCCGAAGGAGGCCCAGCCATGATCGCCCTCACCTTCGTCGCCTTCCACCTGTACCGGTGGCCGCGGTGATCCCGCATACCGGCTGGCTACGGCGCCAGCTCGAGTCTGCGCTGATCCTGCTGGCCGCCTGGATCCTTGGTGGCCGCAACGTCACCAGGTCCGGGGTCGTCTCGCGCCGGGACAACAACGAGATGTTCGAGATTGACGGCGACCTACGCGCCATCGCCCGCCGCATCCGCAAGCAGTACAGCGAGTAACCCCTCCCCCAACTACTCAAGCCCGCCGACATGCGCGGGCATGGAGAGCTATTGCCATGATCATCGACGATGTGATGACCGACAGAATCACGCTCCACGGCTTGGGCTTCGTTCAGGTCCAGCTGCAGGGCAACCAGCGCCTGCACGTATGGCATCCCGAACTGCCCCGACGATCCTGCTTCGAGCACTCGGCAATCCACGACCACCGCTTCAACTTCGTATCGCGGATCCTGGTCGGAAAGCAGATCAACCACTGCTACAACATGCGCCGGTTGGATGAAGGAGAATTCGTTCTCTACCTGCATGAGGGCGCGCGTCAAGCTGGCGGGGGAAGACCATGGACACCAGACGGCAGAGCCAACATGGTGCACCACTCAACATGCACCATTGCCGCTGGCGATGTGTACACCACCAGGGCCTACGAATACCACCGGACTGAGCCAGGCGGTGACGGTCGCGTAGCCACCATCATGCAGAAGCGCGGCGAGTACCCGGCCGGCGCCCACTCCACCTGCCGCTACGGCGTTCAGCCGGACACGGACTTCGACCGCTTCCAGTGGCCGGCGGCGCGACTCTGGGAAGTCGTGCGCGACGTGCTGCTGGCCTGACAACAAACCTGCCGCCACCGGCGGCGTGGAGACCATCCCATGGAAACCGAGATCCTTTCGGACGAAGAGCTGGCCGACCTTACCGGCTACAAATCCAGGGGCTGGCAGCGCCGCTGGCTCAATGAGCGCGGCTGGCGCTTCGTCGAGAGCCGAGGCGGCCGCCCTCTGGTAGGCCGTCAGTACGCCCGCTTGAAGCTGGGTGTGACCCTGGAGGTGGTGCCACTGGCACCGGCCCCACAAACGCAAGCACCGGCCTGGACGCCGGACTTTTCAAAGGTGAGGTGATATGCGCCCCCGCAAGACTGAAAACCGTCACCTTCCTCCCCGTCTGTACGAACGCAAGCGCACGCGCAAGAGTGGCAAGGTCTGGATCAGCTATTACTACCTCGACAAGTCGGGCAAGGAAATCGCCCTTGGACCAGACCTGAACGTGGCCAGGTTGAAATGGGCCGAACTGGAAGCGAAGGACAAACCTCGCGATCTGTTGCTCATGAGGTCGATCTTCGACCGCTATGAGCGGGACATCATCCCCAAGAAGGCACCCCGCACGCAAAAGGACAACCTCGCCGAACTGCGTCAGTTGCGCCCGTTCTTCGAGGGAGCACCCATTGATGTAATTACGCCGGCGTTGGTTGCCCAGTACCGCGACGCCCGGTCAGCGCCAGTCCGGGCAAACAGGGAGATCGCACTCCTTTCGCACGTCTACAACCTCGCCCGAGAGTGGGGCCTGACGACGAAGGAAAACCCCTGCCAGGGCGTGCGGAAGAACAAGGAGGTTCCGCGAGACTTCTACGCCAATGACGCGGTATGGAAGGCGGTCTATGCAAAAGCGGTTGAGGAGTTGAAGGTCGCCATGGATTTGGCGTACTTGACGGGCCAGCGCCCTGCGGACGTGCTGGTGATGAGGAAGGATGACATCGAGGACAAAGCCCTCGGTGTGAAGCAGAAGAAGACCCACAAGAAGCTGCGGATCCTGCTGGAGGTGGACGGCTTGGCCAGCGGCCTGGGCGTCCTCATTGAGGAGATCTTGAAGCGCAATGCGGCGCACGGATCGCCTTATTTGATACTTACCGATGCCGGTAAACGGGTTACTGCGGCGATGCTGAGGCACCGTTGGGACGATGCGCGGGAGGAAGCGGTAAAGGACGCGGCCGCCGCCGGGGACCGAGTACTGGCCGACCGGATCAGCCAATTTCAATTCCGCGACATTCGACCCAAGGCGGCCTCGGAAATTGCCGATGTTGACCACGCCAGCCTACTGCTCGGCCACACGAAAGGTGACATCACCGAAAGGGTCTACCGACGCGTCGGGGCACTCGCCAAGCCGACCAAATGAGGAAAGTATTAGGACGCGTCCTAATACCATTGCATCGAAACCATTCCCAAGGGTGTTCCCATGGGTAGTTTTTTCATTCCACAAAAACGCAAAAAGCCCTGAAAAATCAGGGCTTTGAATGTGGCGGAAGCGTAGAGATTCGAACTCTAGGATAGTTGCCCATCGACGGTTTTCAAGACCGTTGCCTTAAACCACTCGGCCACGCTTCCAGCTGGTTTTGCGGCGGCAATAATACCGTAATGAAACAAGCTGTCAAACTCTCTGTGTCGCGGGTTGCGACAGCTCTGGTATGCTTTTGCACCATACGTTCCAATACCGCAGGTCCATGACCCGCGGCTACACACCAAAGGAGTGCGCCATGCGCGAACAGGATTACGCCGTTCACAACGGCCAGCAGGTCGAGCAGCAGGAGGTCAGCAAGGTCCTGCGCAACACGTACAGCCTGCTGGCGCTCACCCTCGCCTTCAGCGGCATCATGGCCTTCGTTGCCCAGCAGATGCGCGTCGCCTACCCGAACGTGTTCGTCGTGCTGATCGGCTTCTACGGCCTGTTCTTCCTCACCAACAAACTGCGTGACTCGGCCTGGGGCCTGGTCTCCACCTTCGCCCTCACCGGCTTCATGGGCTTCATCCTCGGTCCGATCCTCAACCGCTACCTGGGCATGAGCGGCGGCGCCGAAGTGGTCAGCTCGGCCTTCGCCATGACCGCACTGGTGTTCGGCGGCCTGTCGGCCTACGTCCTGATCACCCGTAAGGACATGAGTTTCCTCGGCGGCTTCATCACTGCCGGCTTCTTCGTCCTGATGGGCGCCGTACTGGCCAGCTTCTTCTTCAAGATCAGCGGCCTGCAACTGGCGATCAGCGCTGGCTTCGTGCTGTTCTCGTCGGTCTGCATCCTGTTCCAGACCAGCGCCATCATTCAGGGCGGCGAACGCAACTACATCATGGCGACCATCAGCTTGTACGTGTCGATCTACAACCTGTTCGTCAGCCTGCTGCAACTGTTCGGCCTGATGGGCCGCGACGACTGATCGTTAGCGTCAGCCGCTGATAGCCTCATGAAAAAGCCCGCTTCAGCGGGCTTTTTCATACCCCTTGTAAAGTGGATGGCAGCCCAGAGAAACATTGACCTAAAAGTCAGTTTATTGAAGGGTTAATCTGCGATTGTGCCGCCATCGTGCTTGCCTCTACCCCTCTGCCGTTTCAGCCCGTAGAATGCGCTCCTTTTTCAGCCGGGGCAGCACTTTCCCATGAGTTCACAAGAGCACGGTCCGGGCGCGGCAGCGCCTGCCAACGAACTGGTTCTCGGCCTCGAGGACAAGCCTCGCTTGCTGATCAGCCTGCTGGCGGCGCTGCAGCACCTGCTGGCGATCATCGTGCCGATCGTCACCCCTGGCCTGCTGATCTGCCAGGCCCTGGGCGTGTCGCCACGGGACACCAACCTGATCGTGTCGATGTCACTGGTCATCTCCGGCATCGCCACCTTCGTCCAGTGCAAACGCTTCGGGCCGTTCGGCGCCGGACTACTGATCGTCCAGGGCACCAGCTTCAACTTCGTCGGGCCGCTGATCGCCGGCGGCGCGTTGATGGTCAAGCAGGGCACGCCGGTGGAAAGCGTGATGGCAGCGATTTTCGGTGTGGTCATCGCCGGCTCGTTCATCGAGATGGGTGTTTCGCGCATCCTGCCCTTCGTCAAACGCCTGATCACCCCACTGGTGACTGGCATCGTCGTGCTGATGATCGGCCTGACCCTGATCAAGGTCGGCCTGATCAGCATGGGCGGTGGTTTCGGCGCCATGGCCAACGGCACCTTCGCCAATGGCGAGAACCTGCTGTTGTCGGGAGTGGTGCTGGCAATCATCGTCATCCTCAACCGCATCCCGGTGGTGTGGATGCGCAGCTGCGCCATCGTCATCGCCCTGGCCGTCGGCTATGCGCTGGCCGGCTACCTGGGCCGCCTGGACTTCACCGGCATGCACCAGGCCGCACTGTTCCAGGTACCGACGCCACTGCACTTCGGCCTGAGCTTCTCCTGGGCGCTGTTCATCCCGATGCTGGTGATCTACCTGGTCACCTCCCTGGAAGCCATCGGCGACGTCACCGCCACCAGCAAGGTGTCGCGCCAACCCGTGGAAGGCCCGGTATGGATGCAGCGGATCAAGGGTGGCGTGTTGGTCAACGGCGCCAACTCGTTGCTGGCCGGCCTGTTCAACACCTTCCCCAGCTCGATCTTCGCCCAGAACAACGGCGTGATTCAGCTGACGGGAATCGCCAGCCGCCATATCGGCCTGTGGATCGCCGTGATGCTCGTCCTGCTGGGCCTGTTCCCCAGCGTGGCCGGGGTGATCCAGGCCGTGCCGGAGCCGGTGCTCGGTGGGGCGGCCATGGTGATGTTCGGCGCGGTAGCCGCGTCGGGTATCAATATTCTCGCCAGCACCCGCCTCGACCGTCGCGCGCTGTTGATCATCTCCGTGTCGCTGGCTTTGGGCCTGGGCGTGGCGCAGGTGCCGGAGTTCCTCGCGCACATGCCGTCGGCACTGCGCAACGTGCTGGAGTCGGGCGTCGCCACCGGCGGCATCTGCGCCCTGTTGCTCAACTGGTTCCTGCCAGAGAGCAAAGAGCAGGCCTGATCGGCAACCGCTCCAGCACAAAAAGCCCGCGTCCACCGACGTGGGCTTTTTGCTTTATCATGGCGGCATTCTTCTGCAAGAGCTTTCCATGAAATTCGCGATCGCGGTTTTTTCCCCCGCCCATGCGCCCTCCTCGCGCCGCGCCCTGCGCTTCGCCGAAGCGGTGCTGGCGGGCGGGCACGAGATTGCCCGACTGTTCTTCTACCAGGACGGAGTGCACAGCGCTTCGGCCAATATCGTCGCCCCCCAGGATGAACAGGACATCGCCGCGCAATGGCGCGCCTTCGTCAGCGAGCAGCGACTCGACGCAGTAGTGTGCATCGCCGCCGCCCTGCGCCGCGGGGTACTCGACGATGCCGAGGCCAACCGCTACCAGCGCCCGGCGGTGAACCTGCCCATGCCCTGGGAACTGTCCGGCCTTGGCCAACTGCACGAAGCCGCGCAACTGGCCGACCGTCTGGTCTGCTTCGGAGGCGACTGATATGGCCAAGTCACTGTTGATCATCAGCCGCCAGGCACCGTGGAGCGGCCCGTCCGCCCGCGAGGCACTGGATATCGCTCTGGCTGGCGGTGCCTTCGACCTGCCGCTGGGCATGCTGTTCCTCGATGACGGGGTGTTCCAGCTTGCGCCCGGCCAGCAGCCCGATGCGCTGCAGCAGAAGAACCTGACTGCCAATCTCCAGGCCCTGCCAATGTTCGGCGTCGACGAACTGTTCGCCTGTGGCCACAGTCTCACCCGTCGCGGCCTGGACAGCAGCACGCTGGGGCTGCCGGTCGAGGTGCTCGATGATGCCGCGCTGGCCGCACTGATTGCCCGTTTCGACCAGGTGGTGACGCTCTGATGACGACCTTGCATGTAATCGCCCATTCGCCCTTCGGCGACGAGCGCCTGAGCAGTTGCCTGCGCCTGCTGGGCGCGGATGACGCCCTGCTGCTGTGCGGCGACGCCACCTACGCGCTGAATCCCGGCAGCGAACCACTACGCGCCCTACAAGCCGCCGCCCTGGATGGGCGCCTGTTCGCCCTCGCCGAAGACCTCGAAGGCCGCGCCCTGACCAGTACCTTGGCCCAACCCGTGGACTACCCGGCCTTCATCGAGCTCACCCTGCACTTCGACAAGGTCAACAGCTGGCTATGAGTACCCTGACTGTCGGCGACCGTGTGATCGCCCTGGACAAGGATGGCTTCCTGGTCGACCTGCAAGACTGGTCCCGCGAAGCCGCCGAGGCCCTCGCTACCCGCGAAAGCATCACCCTGACTGCGGAACACTGGGAAGTGCTCGAAGTGCTGCGCCAGTTCTACGCCGAGTACCAGCTGTCGCCGGCCACCCGCCCGCTGATCAAGTACACCGCGCTCAAGCTGGGCGTGGAAAAGGGCAACAGCCCGCACCTGAACCGCCTGTTCAATGGTACTCCCGCCAAACTCGCCGCCAAGCTGGCGGGCCTGCCCAAACCGACCAACTGCATATGACCGAGCCACGCCCCCTGACCTTGGAAACCCCTGCCGAGCACCCCTTCGCCGAGTTCGTGCGCATTCTTGGCAAAGGCAAGCGCGGCGCCCGTGGCCTGACCCGCGAAGAAGCCCGCGCCGCCATGAGCCTGCTGCTCGAAGGCAAGGTCGAGGACACCCAGCTCGGTGCCTTCCTGATGTTGCTGCGGCATAAAGAGGAAAGTGCCGAGGAACTGGCCGGCTTCACCGAGGCCCTGCGCGCCCAGCTGCGCGCACCGGCCATCGCCGTCGACCTGGACTGGCCGAGCTATGCCGGCAAGAAGCGCCACCTACCCTGGTACCTGCTGGCAGCCAAGTGCCTGGCCGGCAATGGTGTGCGCATCTTCATGCACGGTGGCGGCGCCCACACGGCCGGACGCCTGTATACCGAACAGTTGCTTAGCCTGCTGGACATCCCGCTGTGCCGCGATTGGACAGCCGTGGAGCAGGCCCTGGACAACCACCAGCTGGCCTTTTTCCCATTGCAGGACTGGGCGCCGCGACTGCAGCGCATGATCGACCTGCGCAACACCCTCGGCCTGCGCTCACCGATCCACTCCCTGGCCCGGGTGCTCAATCCCCTCGCCGCCCGCTGCGGCCTGCAGAGCATCTTCCACCCCGGCTACCAGGCCGTGCACCGCGAGGCCAGCCGCCTGCTCGGCGACACGGCGCTGGTGGTCAAGGGCGACGGCGGCGAGATCGAGATCAATCCGGATGTCGTCAGTCACCTCTATGGCACCGCTGCTGGCGAGGCCTGGGATGAAGAATGGCCGGCCTTGAGCGCCCAGCGTCATGTCAAACCAGCCAGCCTGCAAGGCGCGCACTTGCTCGCCGTCTGGCGCGGCGAAGCCGAGGACGATTATGGCGAACTGGCCGTGGTGGCAACCATGGCCTTGGCGCTGTGCGGCCTCGGCCAGGAGCGCGAGCAGGCATTCGACAATGCCCGTGCTTGCTGGGCCGCCCGCAAAAACATCAAATAAGTCGATTGGTTCGACGCAGTCTTTGCGCTAGTTGTTCGAACGTTTCTCTCTAGACTGAGCTCCAACGACAAACATTTTGTTCCGAGGAGCTCAGCATGGGCCTTTTGATCGATGGACGCTGGCATGACCAGTGGTACCAGACCAGCAAGGATGGCGCCTTCCAGCGCGAGAATGCCCAGCGCCGCAATCAACTGCCGGGCGCCGAAGCCGGTCGCTACCATCTGTATGTGTCGCTGGCCTGCCCCTGGGCCCACCGCACCCTGATCTTGCGTGCCATCAAGGGCCTGGAGCCGCTGATCGACGTATCCGTGGTCAGCTGGCTGATGGGCGAACACGGCTGGACCTTCGACCAGCGTGAGGGCTCCAGCGGCGATCATCTCGACGCCCTGCAGTACCTGCACCAGCGCTATACCCAGGATGACCCGCGCTATACCGGCCGCGTAACCGTGCCCGTGCTGTGGGACAAGCAGGAGAAGCGCATCGTCAACAATGAGTCGGCCGAGATCATCCGCATCTTCAACAGCGCATTCAACGAACTCACAGGCAATACCCTGGACCTGTATCCCGAACCGCTGCGCGCCACCATCGACGCCCTCAACGAGCGGATCTACCCAGCCGTGAACAATGGGGTATACCGCGCCGGCTTCGCCACCTCGCAGGACGCCTACGAAAGTGCCTTCGACGACGTGTTCAACGAACTGGACCATCTCGACGCGCTATTGGGCCGCCAGCGCTACCTGGCCGGCGAATACCTGACCGAGGCCGATGTGCGCCTGTTCACCACGCTGGTGCGTTTCGACGCGGTGTACCACGGTCACTTCAAGTGCAACCTGCGCCGCCTGGCCGACTACCCGAACCTGTCCAACCGGCTGCGCGAGCTGTACCAATGGCCAGGCGTGGCGGGCACGGTGAACATGGAACACATCCAGAAGCACTACTACATGAGCCACAAGACCATCAACCCGAACGGGATCGTGCCCAAGGGGCCGCTGCAGGACTTCACCCTGCCGCACGACCGGGAACGGTTGTCGGGCAAGGGGATCTGGCACGCTTGAAATAGCCGGGGCTGCTTCACAGCCCTTTCACGATACAAGGCCGCGCCTGCACAAGAGCGGTCTTGTATCGTGAAAGGGCCGCAATGCGGCCCAAGCGATTTCAACTGTGCTGCGAACCTTCGAACCAGGCCAGCTTCTCGCGCAGCTGCACCACTTCCCCGACGATCACCAGGGTCGGCGCATGCACTTCATGCCGGGCCACCAGGTCTGGCAAGTCTGCCAATGTACCGGTGAACACCCGCTGATTGCGCGTGGTGCCTTGCTGCACCAGTGCCGCAGGCGTGCTGGCGGCACGACCGTGCCGGATCAACTGCGCACAGATGGTCGGCAAGCCGACCAGCCCCATGTAGAACACCAGGGTCTGGGCCGGCGCCACCAGATCATGCCAGGGCAGGTTGCTGGTACCGTCCTTCAAATGGCCGGTGACGAAACGTACCGACTGGGCATAATCGCGGTGGGTCAGCGGTATCCCTGCGTAGGCGGAGCAGCCGCTGGCTGCAGTGATGCCCGGCACCACCTGGAACGCAATGCCCTGCTCGGCCAGCTCCTCGATCTCTTCGCCACCACGGCCGAAGATGAACGGATCGCCGCCCTTGAGGCGCAGCACGCGCTTGCCCTGACGGGCCAGGTCGACCAGCAGGCGGTTGATCTGGTCCTGGGGCACGGCATGGTCGGCGCGGCGCTTGCCCACGTAGATGCGCTCGGCATCGCGCCGGCACATTTCGATGATGGCGGGTGCCACCAGGCGGTCGTAGAGCACCACATCGGCCTGCTGCATCAGGCGCAGGGCGCGGAAAGTCAGCAGGTCCGGATCACCCGGGCCGGCACCGACCAGGTACACCTCGCCACCTTGCTGCACCGGCGCGCCATCGACCATCGCCTGCAACAGGCGCTCGGCCTCACCACCCTGCCCCGCCAACTGGCGCTCGGCGATCGGCCCCTGGAACACTGTTTCCCAAAAGCCGCGGCGCTGGTTGACGTCCGGATACAAGGCCTTGACCTTGTCGCGAAAGCGCGCGGCCAGGCCGGCCAGTTCGCCATAGGCGGAAGGAATCCAGGCTTCCAGCCTGGCGCGGATCAGCCGCGCCAACACCGGGGCGTCGCCGCCGCTGGACACCGCCACCACCAATGGCGAACGGTCGACGATGGCTGGGAAGATCACCGTGCACAGGGCCGGGGCGTCCACCACGTTGACCGGCAGGCTGCGCGCCTGTGCATCCGCCGAGACCTGGGCATTGAGCCCGGGGTCGTCGGTGGCCGCGATCACCAGGCGGCAACCGTCCAGGTCAGCCACCTGGTAGCCCCGTACCAGGACTTCGCCACCGCCCTCACGGGCCAGCGTGGCGAGCTGGCCGTCGACGTCCGGCGCCACCACCCGCAGCGCGGCGCCGGCATCGGCCAGCAGACGCGCTTTGCGCAGGGCGATCTCGCCACCGCCGACGACCAGCACCCGACCGCCCTGCAGCTTGTGGAACAGCGGCAGGTAATCCATTTAGCGGATGACCTCGACACCGCCCATGTACGGCTTGAGCACCTCAGGCACACGGATCGAACCGTCGGCTTCCTGGTAGTTTTCCAGCACGGCCACCAAGGTACGACCAACGGCCAGGCCCGAGCCGTTGAGGGTATGCACCAGCTCCGGCTTGCCGGTTTCCGGGTTGCGCCAGCGCGCCTGCATGCGGCGAGCCTGGAAGTCACCACAGTTGGAGCAGGAGCTGATCTCGCGGTACTTGTCCTGGCTCGGCACCCAGACTTCCAGGTCGAAGGTCTTCACCGCGCCAAAGCCCATGTCGCCGGTGCACAAGGCCAGCACGCGGTAAGGCAGCTCCAGCAGCTGGAGCACACGCTCGGCGTTGGCGGTCATGCTGTCCAGGGCTTCCATGGACTTGCTCGGTTCCACCACCTGGACCATCTCGACCTTGTCGAACTGGTGCTGGCGGATCATCCCGCGGGTATCACGACCCGACGCGCCGGCTTCACTGCGGAAGCACGGGGAATGGGCGACGAACTTCACCGGCAATTGCTTGGCATCGAGGATCTCACCAGACACCAGGTTGGTCAGCGACACTTCGGAAGTCGGAATCAGGTAGAAATCGGCCTCGCCTTCGCGGCTGATCTTGAACAGGTCTTCCTCGAACTTCGGCAACTGGCCAGTGCCCTGCAGGGCCGGCGCCTGCACCAGGTACGGGGTATAGGCCTCTTCGTAGCCGTGCTCGCCGGTGTGCAGGTTGATCATGAACTGCGCCAGGGCGCGGTGCAGACGGGCGATCGGCCCGCGCAGCACGGCAAAGCGCGCACCGGACATCTTGGCTGCTGCCTCGAAGTCCAGGCCACCGCTGATCTCGCCCAGGGCCACGTGATCCTTGATCTCGAAATCGAAGCTGCGCGGGGTACCCCAGCGACGCACTTCGACGTTGTCGTCTTCGCTGGCACCGACCGGCACGCTGGCGTCCGGCAGGTTGGGGATGGTCAGCAGGATACCGTCCAACTCGGCCTGGATCGCGTCCAGTTCGACCTTGCCGGAAGCCAGTTCGTTAGCCATGCGCTCGACGTCGGCCATCAGCGGCGCGATGTCCTCGCCCTTGGCCTTGGCCTGGCCGATCGACTTGGAACGGGCATTACGCTCGGCCTGCAGTTGCTCGGTACGGGTCTGCACCGACTTGCGGCGCTCTTCCAGCGATTCGATGCGCGCGACATCCAGGCTGAAGCCACGGGAAGCCAGGCGATCCGCCACTTCCTGAAGTTGGCCGCGTAACAGTTTGGAATCGAGCATATCGTTCTCTCGTCAGGTATAGGTGTTGGTTCAGAATCGGGTCAGGGACAGGCCGGCCCAGGTGGCCAGTAGCCCACCCATCACGCTGACCCCGGCATAGCCGATGGCCAGCGGGGCCTGCCCGCTTTCCATCAGGCGCACAGTGTCGAGCGAGAAGGAAGAAAAAGTCGTCAGGCCGCCAAGGAAGCCGACGATCAACCCGGCGCGCAGCTCGACCGGCGCCAGTGGCTTGTGCAGGAACAGGCCATAGAGCAAGCCGATCAGCAGGCAGCCGACCAGGTTGACCGCCAGCGTACCCAGATAGAAGTGCCGTGGCCAGTGGGCAGCCACCCAGTTGGCGGTGGCGAAGCGCAGCAGGGTACCGGCGATGCCGCCGGCACTGACGGCGGCGATGAGTGCGATCACGGTTTTCTCCGTTGCCGCGGGCTGCTGCGGTCAAGTTCGGCGAGGTGGCGCAGTTTTTCGCCGATCTTCAGCTCCAGGCCGCGCGGCACCGGTTGATAGTAATGGCGCGGCTCGAGCTGCTCGGGGAAATAGTCCTCGCCGGCGGCGTAGGCGTCCGGCTCATCGTGAGCGTAGCGGTACTCCTCGCCGTAGCCGAGCTGCTTCATCAGCTTGGTCGGCGCATTGCGCAAGTGCAGCGGCACTTCCAGCGAACCGTGCTCGGCCGCCTCGCGCATCGCCGCCTTGAAGCCCATGTACACGGCGTTGCTCTTCGGGGCACTGGCGATGTAGGTGATGGCCTGGGCCACCGCCAGCTCGCCCTCTGGGCTCCCCAGGCGCTCCTGCACGTCCCAGGCCGCCAGGCACAGGCTCAGCGCGCGCGGGTCGGCGTTGCCGATGTCCTCGCTGGCCATGCGCACCACGCGCCGGGCGATGTACAGCGGGTCGCAGCCACCGTCGAGCATGCGCGCATACCAGTACAGCGCGGCGTCGGGATTGGAGCCGCGCACCGACTTGTGCAGCGCCGAGATCTGGTCGTAGAACGCCTCGCCGCCCTTGTCGAACCGCCGACGACTGTCGCCGAGCAGGCTCTGCAGCAGCTCGACGCCGATCTCGCCGCCGTCCTCGGCCAGGTCCGAGGCGTTCTCGAGGAAGTTGAGCATGCGCCGGCCATCGCCGTCGGCGGCGGCCATGAGCATCTTGAAGGCCTCGTCACCGACCCGCAGCTGGCGCTTGCCCAGGCCGCGCTCCTCGCTCAGGGCACGGTCGACCAGCTTGCGCAGGGCGGCCTCGTCCAGGCTCTTGAGCACATAGACCCGCGCCCGCGAGAGCAAGGCGTTGTTCAGCTCGAACGAAGGGTTCTCGGTGGTCGCGCCGATGAAGATCAGCGTGCCGTCCTCCACGTAGGGCAGGAAGGCGTCCTGTTGCGACTTGTTGAAGCGGTGTACCTCGTCGACGAAGAGGATGGTGCGCCGGCCGTACTGGCCGGCCTGCTGCTTGGCCACCTCGACCGCCTGGCGGATCTCCTTGACCCCGGCCAGCACCGCCGACACGGTCTCGAAATGCGCGTCGCAGAACTGCGCCAGCAGCCGCGCCAGGGTGGTCTTGCCGACCCCCGGCGGGCCCCAGAAGATCATCGAGTGCAGCGCCCCCTGCTCCAGCGCCTCGCGCAGCGGCTTGCCGCGCGCCAGCAGGTGCTCCTGGCCGACGTACTCGTCCAGGTTGGACGGACGCAGGCGAGCGGCCAGGGGCTGGGCGACAGGTTCGCTTCGAAACAGGTCCATCACGGGCTCCGCTTACTCCTTGATGACGTCCGCGCCCTTGGGGATGTCGAACTTGAACTTGCTGTCCGGCACCGCCTGGTTGGCCTTGACGCCATTGAACAGGATATTGGTGCGCTGGCCGACGCTGTCGACCAGCTGCATGTCATTGATCAGGCCCTTGCGGAACGACACGCGCAGCGAGTCGAACAGGGTGTCCTTGGTCTTGGGCTTGAGGGTGAAGTCCATGACTTCGCCCTGCTCCTTGGAAGTGATGTCGAAGCTCTGGCTGATCTTCGACACATCGCCGGACAGCAGCAGCGCCGGGGTCTGGTTCAGGCGCACGTCGAGCTTCTTGACGGTCGCCTGCTCCAGGTCCGGGTCCCACAGAGTGACGTTCTTGCCGTCGGACACCACCACCTGCTCCTGCGGGGCGTCGGTGTGCCAGTAGAACAGGCCGGGACGCTTGACGGTCATGGTGCCGTTGGCTTCCTGCAGGCTGGTGCCACTGGCGTCCAGGGTCAGTTGGGAGAAATTGGCCTCGATGGTCTGCGACTTCTCCAGCAACTGGGTCAGACGCTGCACGTCCTTGTCGCCGGCCTGGGCCGACAGGCTGGCCGCGGCCAGGGCAGAAACCAACAGCATGCGAATCGCGCGCATGGGAATCCTCGTAGAACGGTTAGTGGGCCGGGCGCCCTCGTTGGCGCCCGGCAGGGTGATCATCAATCGCGCGGACCGCCCGGTGCAATCACTTCACGCGAGCCATTGCTGTTCATCGGGGTGACCACGCCGGCCATCTCCATCGCCTCGATCATCCGTGCGGCGCGGTTGTAGCCGATCTTCAACTTGCGCTGCACCGCGGAAATCGACGCCCGGCGGCTCTCCAGGACGAACTGCACCGCTTCGTCGTAGAGCGCGTCGGTTTCGGCATCATCACCGTCGCCGCCACCGCCACCAGCGCCGTCGAAGCCGCTGCCGGCCTCCTCGACGCCGTTGAGGATGTCGTCGTTGTAGTCCGGGGCGCCGCGCAGCTTCCACGCCTCGACCGTGCGATGCACCTCGTCGTCGGAGACGAACGCGCCGTGCACGCGGATCGGCAGGCTGGTGCCCGGGGGCATGTAGAGCATGTCGCCATGGCCGAGCAACTGCTCGGCGCCACCCTGGTCGATGATGGTCCGCGAGTCGATCTTGCTCGACACCTGGAACGCCATGCGGGTCGGGATGTTGGCCTTGATCAGACCGGTGATCACGTCCACCGACGGACGCTGGGTAGCGAGGATCAGGTGGATGCCAGCGGCCCGCGCCTTCTGGGCGATACGGGCGATCAGCTCTTCGACCTTCTTGCCGACGATCATCATCATGTCGGCGAATTCGTCGACCACCACCACGATGGTCGGCAACGTCTTCAGTTCAGGCGGCTCGTCGTCCATGCTCTCGCGGCGGTACAACGGGTCGTGGATGACCTCGCCGGCCTCTTGGGCATCCTTGATCTTGCGGTTGAAGCCCGCCAGGTTACGCACGCCCATGGCCGCCATCAGCTTGTAGCGGCGCTCCATCTCGGCGACGCTCCAGCGCAGGGCGTTGGCGGCGTCCTTCATGTCGGTGACCACCGGGCACAGCAGGTGCGGGATGCCTTCGTAGATCGACAGTTCGAGCATCTTCGGGTCGATCATGATCAGCCGGGCGTCTTCCGGGCCCGACTTGAACAGGATCGACAGGATCATCGCGTTCACCCCCACCGACTTACCGGAACCGGTGGTACCAGCCACCAACAGGTGCGGCATCTTGGCCAGGTCGGTGATCACCGGCTTGCCGCCGATGTCGTGGCCCAGAGCCAGGGTGACCGGCGATTTCTGCTCATCGTACTCCGGCGTGGCAAGCACTTCGGAGAAACGCACCATCTGCCGGTTTTCGTTGGGGATCTCGATACCCACGGTGGTCTTGCCGGGGATCACCTCGACCACCCGCACGCTGGTCACCGCCAGGGAGCGCGCAAGGTCCTTGGCCAGGTTGGCGATACGGCTGACCTTCACGCCCGCTGCGGGCTGGATTTCGTAACGAGTAATGACCGGGCCTGGGTGGATCGAGTCCACCGAGACTTCCACGCCGAACTCCTTGAGCTTGATTTCCAGCAGTTGGCCAACACCCGCCAGGGATTCTGGCGAATACTCGATCTTCTTCTGCTCGGCCGGATCAAGGATGGAAATCGACGGCAAGGTGCCTTCCACGGCGCTGTCGACGAACAGCGGCGCCTGCTTCTCCTTCATCACCCGCTTGCTGGGCTCCGCTGCTTTTGCCGGAGTGGGCGGGATGATCACCGGGGCCACGGGCTGCTCACGTGGCACGACCGGCTCGCGCGCGATCGTGGGCTCACGCGGGGCAATCGGACGGACAGGAGGCTCGTCCGGCTCGCTGATGCGCTCACGCGCCTGCGGCTTGACTGGCTCGCGTTTCTCGGCGCTCTTCGCCCCGAGGTCGAAGACCGGTTCGTCAACTTCACGCAATTGCGCAACCAGGCGCTTGCGCTCGTTGCGCGCTTCCCACCAGCGGTTGGCCGCCCCTTGTACCAGCTCGAACAGATCGAGGGTGATCTTGCCGGTGATGTCCATCACCTTGAACCACGACAGGTCGGTGAACACGGTCAGGCCGAACAGGAACAGGGCGATGAACATCAGCGTGCTGCCCTGCACATTGAGCAGGTTGCGCGCCAGGTCGCCAAGGCTTTCGCCGAGGGCACCACCTGCGGAGAACGGCATGCTCGCCGACTGGTGGAAGTGAATATGGGCCAGCGCCGCGCCAGACAACACCAGGAAAACCAGGCCGATCAACCGCCAGGAGAACAGCCAGCCACTCCACTGCCACGGCTGGTGACGCTCGCGGAAGATCTGCCAGGTCTTGATCGCCAGCAGCAACGGGAAGATATAGGCGAAGTAGCCGAGCACCATGAACAGGATGTCGGCGAAGTAGGCGCCGGCGCGCCCCGCGGCGTTGAGCACCTGGTCGGCATTGCTGGTGTGGCTGAAGCCTGGGTCGGACGTGTCGTAGGTCAACAGGGCCATCCACAGGTACAGGCACAAGGCGCCAACGGCGATCAGCGCACCTTCCTTGAGGCGGTAGTGCAGCTGCTGCCGCCACAGGGGCACGGGCAAGGGAGCTGGGGTTGCGGTGGATTTCTTCAAAACGCGTCTATTCCTGCGCGTGCTGCGCGTCCAATAGTGATCGGCCGGTGACTGGCCAATGAACCACTACTTTTAACATTACTGCCCGCCAGCCGCCATGGCGGCACGCCGCTCGAGGCGTGAACGGGGGCTACTTTCACATAGGTGCAATTTGAGCACGCATTTTCTTTTGTGACAAAGGCTTATGCTGTGTTTTTGCACAGGTGTGACAGCAAATGCGCCAGATGGTGCCAAAGGCCGGACAAAACACCCGGCGACGGGATGAACCTGTGCCCGCGAAGCCCGGCCGTTGACCTCTTCTCCAAGCCACGCCATGCTGACCGCTCTCCCCTCCCCCACCGCACGATAGACCATGCTCACCTGGCTGACCCGCGACTCGCTGACCTTCCCGCCCCTGGAAAAGGCCCTGCACGACCCCAACGGGCTGCTCGCCGCTGGCGGCGACCTGACCCCCGAGCGCCTGGTGGCCGCCTATCGCCACGGCTGCTTCCCCTGGTACCAGGACGGCCAGCCGATCCTCTGGTGGTCGCCCGACCCACGCACCGTGCTGTTCCCCGAAGAGCTGCACGTCTCGCGCTCGCTGGCCAAGCTGATCCGTCAGGGCCGTTACCAGGTGAGTTTCGATACCGACTTCCCGGCAGTGATCGCGGCCTGTGCCGCGCCGCGCGACTATGCCGACGGCACCTGGATCACCGACAGCATGCGCGCCGCCTACTGCGAACTGCACCGCCGGGGTATCGCCCATTCGGTAGAAGTACGCCAGGACGGCGAACTGGTTGGCGGCCTGTATGGCCTGGCCATGGGCCGGCTGTTCTTCGGCGAATCGATGTTCAGCCGCGCCGACAATGCCTCCAAGGTCGGGTTTGCGACGCTGGTCGAGCACCTGCGCCAGGCCGGTTTCGTGCTGATCGACTGCCAGATGCCAACCGATCATCTGCACAGCCTTGGCGCTCGCACCGTCAGCCGCAAGCACTTCGCCGAGCACCTGGCGAAGTACCTCGACCAGCCCAACGGCGCCAGCTGGGTCGCCTAGGCGAGTTGCCACAGCTGGCTTACACTTAGAGACAAAGTCTCACCGAAGGGGTTGATCATGACAGAGCTGGCGCGGTTGAAGTTCTATGCCACTCAGCCCCACTCCTGCAGCTATCTGCCCGACGAGCAGGCGACCACGCTGTTTCTCGACCCGAGCCAGCCGATGGACGTGCACGTGTACGCCGACCTCTCGGAAATGGGCTTTCGCCGCAGTGGCGACCACCTCTATCGCCCCCATTGCCAGCACTGCAACGCCTGCGTACCGGCGCGCATCCCTGCCGCCCGCTTCGTCCCCAACCGCCAGCAACGGCGCATTCTCAAGCGCAACGCCGACTTGACCGTCAGCCCCGCCCGCCCTGCGTTCAAGGAAGAGTATTTCGACCTCTACCGACGCTACATCGAGCAGCGCCACGCCGATGGCGACATGTACCCGCCCAGCCGCGACCAGTTCTCCACGTTCCTGGTCCGCGACCTGCCGTTCTGCTGGTTCTACGAGTTCCGCCTCGCAGAGCGCCTGCTGGCGGTAGCCGTGTGCGACTTGCTGCCCAACGGGCTGTCGGCGGTCTACACCTTCTATGAGCCTGACGAAGAACGACGCAGCCTCGGCCGCTACGCCATCCTCTGGCAGATTGGCGAAACCCTGCGCCAGAACCTCGACGCCGTATACCTGGGCTACTGGATCAAGAACTGCAAGAAGATGAACTACAAGACCCAGTACCGCCCTATCGAGCTGCTGATCAACCAGCGCTGGGTCACGCTCAATTGAAAGCATTGGCTTGAAACACAGTTTTCGGGCATAATCCACGCCACTTTTTTTGCCCGGTGCAGTCTCGCGTCGGGCCATCACTGGATACCGAGGGCTTTACTGCATGTCGAAAGAAGACAGCTTCGAAATGGAAGGCACTGTCGTCGACACCCTGCCCAACACCATGTTCCGCGTGGAGTTGGAAAACGGGCACGTCGTTACCGCGCACATCTCCGGAAAGATGCGCAAGAACTACATCCGTATTCTCACTGGCGACAAGGTCCGCGTCGAACTGACGCCGTACGACCTGAGCAAGGGCCGCATCACCTACCGTGCGCGCTAAGCTCAAGCCATGAAAAAGCCCGGCCATGTGCCGGGCTTTTTCATGGGCGTTGAAAATGCTCGCCAACCGGATGATTCGCCGGCAAGACCAGCTCCTACGGCCCGGAGAGGCTGTCGGAGCGGCTTGCCGGCGAACCCGGCGAGCTTACGCGACCTCTGCCGTGGTCTCGTAGTCGAACACCAGTTCGCCGTCGCGCAGGTCCACGTGCACCACGCCACCGTGCTCGGCCAGCTCGCCGAACAGGATCTCCTCGGCCAGTGGCCGCTTGATCTTGTCCTGGATCAGCCGCGCCATCGGTCGGGCGCCCATCTGCACGTCGTAGCCCGAGGTCGCCAGCCAGCCACGAGCGGCATCGCTGACTTCCAGTTGCACACGCTTGTCCTCCAGCTGCGCCTGCAGCTCGATGAGGAACTTGTCGACGATGCTCTTGATCGTCTCGTGAGACAAGCGACCGAACTGGATGATGGTATCCAGGCGGTTGCGGAACTCCGGCGTGAAACTCTTGCGGATGACTTCCATGGCGTCGGACGAGTGGTCCTGATGGGTGAAACCGATCGAGGCCCGCGCGGCCGTTTCAGCACCGGCGTTGGTGGTCATGATCAGGATCACGTTGCGAAAGTCCGCCTTGCGCCCGTTGTTGTCGGTCAAGGTGCCGTGGTCCATCACCTGCAGCAGCAGGTTGAAGACTTCCGGATGGGCCTTCTCGATCTCATCGAGCAGCAGCACGCAGTGCGGTTGCTTGGTGATCGCCTCGGTCAACAAGCCGCCCTGGTCGAACCCGACGTAGCCGGGCGGCGCGCCAATCAGCCGCGACACGGTGTGGCGCTCCATGTACTCGGACATGTCGAAGCGCACCAGCTCCACACCCAGCGCCTTGGCCAGCTGGCGAGCGACCTCGGTCTTGCCGACCCCGGTGGGGCCGGAGAACAGGAACGAGCCGACCGGCTTGTCCGGCGCCTTCAGGCCCGCGCGCGACAGCTTGATCGCAGTGGACAGCGAGTCGATCGCCGCATCCTGGCCGAACACGGTCAGCTTCAGGTCACGTTCGAGGTTGCGCAGCAGCTCCTTGTCCGAGCTGGTGACGTGCTTTGGCGGAATCCGCGCGATCTTGGCGACGATGTCCTCGACCTGCGGCACGTCGATGCGCTTGAGCCGGTTGGCCTCTGGCTGCAGGCGCTGGTAGGCACCGGCCTCGTCGATGACGTCGATGGCCTTGTCCGGCATGTGCCGGTCATTGATGTAGCGCGAGGCCAGTTCGGCGGCGGCACGCAGCGCTTCGTCGCTGTACTCGATGTTGTGGTGGGTCTCGAAACGCCCCTTGAGTCCGCGCAGGATACCTACGGTATCTTCCACCGACGGCTCGCTGACATCGACTTTCTGGAAGCGCCGCGCCAGGGCACGGTCCTTCTCGAAGATGCCGCGGAACTCCTGGAAGGTGGTCGAGCCGATGCACCGGATATCACCCGAGGACAGCAGCGGCTTGAGCAGGTTGGAGGCATCCATCACCCCGCCGGACGCCGCCCCGGCGCCGATGATGGTGTGGATCTCGTCGATGAACAGGATTGCCTGCGGGCGCTTGCGCAACTCGCCGAGCAGCGCCTTGAAGCGTTTCTCGAAGTCGCCGCGGTACTTGGTGCCGGCCAGCAGCGCGCCGAGGTCGAGGGAGTAGACCACGCTCTGCGCCAGCAGATCGGGCACCTGGCCATCGACGATACGCTTGGCCAGGCCTTCGGCGATGGCAGTCTTGCCGACACCGGCCTCGCCGACCAGCAGCGGGTTGTTCTTGCGTCGGCGGGCCAGGATCTGCGCAACGCGCTCGACCTCCTGCTCGCGACCGACCAGCGGGTCGATGCGACCAGCCCGGGCCAGCTCGTTGAGATTGCTGGCATAGGCGTCCAGCGGATTGCTCGAGGACGACGCCTCGCCGCCCTCCTCGTCCTGCATGTCCTGGTCGCTGTCGGTGTGCGGCCCATGGCCCGGCACCTTGCTGATGCCGTGGGCGATATAGTTGACCACGTCGATGCGCGCCACGCTCTGCTGCTTGAGCAGGAACACGGCCTGGCTTTCCTGTTCGCTGAAAATCGCCACCAGCACGTTGGCACCGGTCACTTCACGCTTGCCGGAGCTCTGCACATGGAACACGGCACGCTGCAGCACGCGCTGGAAGCCCAGCGTCGGCTGCGTTTCACGGTCCTCATCATGCACGGGGATCAACGGCGTGGTCGAATCGATGAACTCCTGCAGGTCATGCTTGAGTTTTTCGAGATTGGCGCCACAGGCGCGCAGAACGGTCGCGGCGGCTTCATTGTCAAGGAGTGCCAACAACAGGTGTTCGACGGTCATGAACTCATGACGTTTCGAACGGGCCTCCTTGAAGGCCAGATTGAGGGTGACTTCGAGCTCGCGGTTTAACATAGCTTCACCTCATACCCAAGTGGTCGGCGATTAACCGTCCTTCTCGATTTCACAGAGTAGCGGATGCTGGCTTTCCCTGGCGTATTGGTTGACCTGCATGGCCTTGGTTTCGGCGATGTCCCGGGTAAACAATCCGCACACTGCCCGCCCTTCGGTATGGACGGTCAGCATGATCTTGGTCGCCAGCTCGCGGTTCAGATTGAAGAACGTCTCGAGCACTTCGACGACGAAATCCATCGGTGTGTAGTCATCGTTGAACAAAACCACCTTGTACATCGGTGGCGCCTGCAGAAGTGGCTTGGCCTCCTGGACCGCAAGACCGGCACCATCGTCCTCATGCCCGTCCTCATGCGGCTGCGGGCGATCCTGATTGAATGTTAGTCGAATCTGGCTGATCGGATGCATGGAAAGAATTTCATCATATCGACGGTTTAGGGTTGTGGGTTGACCGCGCAGGCCGCCGTCTACACGGGCCCGCCTGACCTTGACTATCGGCAAAACGGTGTTACAACCAATAAGAGCCCACCGTGGTCGATAAAGATCCGCGCAGTCAACCAGATTTTCTCGCACGGTTCGTATGCGGATGAAGTGGATGATACTCCAGTGATGGAGTCCTTTGCAGAGGGACATAGGGATGGCAAGCGGTAAAGTCAAGTGGTTCAACAATGCCAAGGGCTACGGATTCATCAATGAAGACGGCAAGACAGATGATCTGTTCGCCCACTATTCAGCGATCCAGATGGACGGCTACAAGACGCTGAAAGCAGGGCAAAGCGTGAACTTCGAGATCATCCAGGGCCCCAAAGGGCTGCACGCAACCGAGATCAAAGGCGCCGGCAAAGACGCCCAGCAGACCTCGGAGAAAACGCCAGGCGACACCATCAAAGCCTGATCCCCGAGCATCTGCCGGTATACGTAGAAACCGGCCGCTTCTTTAATAAGGAAGCGGCCGGTTTTTCTTTGCGCTTACATGTGCTTGATCAGCGCCTCGCCAAAGCCCGAACTGCCGACCAGCGTCGCGCCGTCCATCAGGCGCTCGAAGTCGTAGGTCACGGTCTTGGCGGCGATAGCGCCATTGGTGCCCTTGATGATCAGGTCGGCGGCCTCGGTCCAGCCCATGTGCCGCAGCATCATCTCCGCAGACAAGATCACCGACCCTGGGTTGACCTGGTCCTTGCCGGCATACTTGGGCGCGGTACCGTGGGTAGCCTCGAACATGGCCACCGTGTCCGACAGGTTGGCCCCCGGGGCGATACCGATGCCGCCGACCTCAGCCGCCAAGGCATCGGACAGGTAGTCACCGTTGAGATTGAGGGTGGCGATCACGTCGTATTCGGCCGGGCGCAGCAGGATCTGCTGGAGCATGGCGTCGGCGATGGCATCCTTGACGATCACCTCGCGACCAGTTTTGGGGTTCTTGAACTTCATCCACGGCCCGCCATCGAGCAGCTCGGCGCCGAACTCGTCGCGCGCCACCTCGTAGCCCCAGTCCTTGAACGCGCCCTCGGTGAACTTCATGATGTTGCCCTTGTGCACCAGGGTCAGCGACTTGCGGTCGTTGTCCACCACGTACTGCAGGGCCTTGCGCACCAGACGCTTGGTGCCCTCCTTCGAGACCGGCTTGACGCCGATGCCGCAGTCCTGGTCGAAGCGGATCTTGGTGACGCCCATTTCCTCCTTGAGGAACTTGATCACCTTGTTCGCCTCCGGCGAGCCGGCCTTCCACTCGATCCCGGCGTAGATGTCCTCGGAGTTCTCACGGAAGATCACCATGTCGACATCGCCAGGCTTCTTCACCGGGCTCGGCACGCCCTGGAACCACACCACCGGGCGCAGGCACACGTAGAGATCGAGCTGCTGGCGCAGCGCCACGTTGAGCGAACGGATGCCGCCGCCGACCGGGGTGGTCAGCGGCCCCTTGATCGACACCACGTAGTCCTTGACCGCATCCAGGGTTTCCTGGGGCAACCAGGTGTCCTGGTCGTATACCTGGGTGGCCTTCTCGCCGGCATAGACCTCCATCCAGGCAATCTTGCGCTTGCCGCCATAGGCCTTGTGCACGGCAGCATCGACCACCTTGATCATCACCGGCGAGACATCCACGCCGATGCCATCGCCCTCGATGTAGGGAATGATGGGGTTGTCGGGAACATTGAGCGAATGGTCTGCATTGACGGTGATCTTGCTGCCGTCGGTCGGAACCTTGATTTTCTGGTATCCCATGCTGCACTACTCCGCTTTTCGCTGGTGTGTTTGGAAATCGTGCGATGCAATGAGCCTAAACCACATCCGCCGACCTGCAAGCCGGCGCCCCGAACACAGGGGCTCGGCCTGCGTCACTACGCCACATTGCCCCTACGTCTTTGGTCTTATAAATGCGCTGATACCACTTCGCCTTGCTGAATCGTCCGGAGGGTTTGATATACTGCGCCGCGACCGCAGGGTCATCGGGGCGAACCCTTGGAAAAATGCGGCTCGCCCTTGGCCGAGAACGGCCACGAAGCCTGGGTGGTTACCGCTGCCCAGCACTTGACGCTCGACTGATGCATCCACCATCACCGCTCGCAGCCTCTCGACTTTCCGCTCATGGCGTCGCCAGGGCGAAGCGCCTACCCTGCGCACCTCGAGACTCGAGTACGCTCAGCACATAGAGAGTTAACCCGCATGCCCACCCGTTCCAAGATCATCTATACCTTCACCGACGAAGCTCCCGCCCTCGCCACCTACTCGCTGCTGCCGATCGTCGAGGCCTTCACCGCTTCGGCCGACATCGCCGTCGAAACCCGCGATATCTCCCTGGCCGGTCGTATCCTCGCGGCCTTCCCCGAGCAACTGGGCTCCGAGAAGCAGGTAGGCGATCACCTGGCGGAACTGGGCCAGCTGGCCACCACGCCTGAAGCCAACATCATCAAGCTGCCGAACATCTCCGCTTCGGTACCGCAGCTGAAGGCGGCGATCAAGGAACTGCAGGCCAAGGGCTTCAACATCCCCGACTACGCCGACGAACCGGTCAGCGCCGCAGAGAAAGAATCCCGCGCCCGCTACGACCGCATCAAGGGCAGTGCCGTGAACCCGGTCCTGCGCGAAGGCAACTCCGACCGCCGCGCGCCGCTGTCGGTCAAGAACTACGCACGCAAGCACCCGCACAAGATGGGCGCCTGGGCCGCCGACTCCAAGTCGCATGTTGCCCACATGACCCAGGGCGACTTCTACGGCAGCGAGAAAGCCGCGCTGATCGAGGCTGACGACAGCCTGCGCATCGAGCTGGTCGCCAAAGACGGCAGCACCACCGTGCTGAAGGAAAAGACCGCAGTGAAGGCCGCCGAGGTCATCGACTGCGCCACCATGAGCCGCAAGGCCCTGAAAGCCTTCATCGCCGAGCAGATCGCCGACGCCAAGGCCTCGGGCGTGCTGCTGTCGGTGCACCTGAAAGCCACCATGATGAAGGTCTCCGACCCGATCATGTTCGGCGTCATCGTCGAAGAGTTCTACAACGACGTACTGGCCAAGCACGCCAGCGCCCTGGCCGAAGTGGGCTTCAACGCCAACAACGGTATCGGCGACCTGTACGCCCGCATCAAGGACCTGCCAGCCGACAAGCAGGCCGAGATCGAAGCTGACATCCAGGCCCTGTACGCCGTTCGCCCGGCCCTGGCCATGGTCAACTCGGACAAGGGCATCACCAACCTGCACGTGCCGAGCGACGTCATCGTCGACGCCTCGATGCCGGCGATGATCCGCGACTCGGGCAAGATGTGGAACACCGCCGGTGAACTGCAGGATGCCAAGGCCGTCATCCCGGACCGCTGCTACGCCGGCATCTACCAGGCCACCATCGAGGACTGCAAGGCCAACGGCGCCTTCGACCCGACCACCATGGGCAGCGTACCGAACGTCGGCCTGATGGCGCAGAAGGCCGAAGAGTACGGCTCCCACGACAAGACCTTCCAGGTCAAGGCCGATGGCGTCGTGCGCGTGGTCGACGGCAAGGGCAAGGTCCTGCTGGAGCAGAACGTCGAGGCGGGCGACATCTTCCGCATGTGCCAGACCAAGGACGCGCCGATCCAGGACTGGGTCAAGCTGGCCGTCAACCGCGCCCGCCTGAGCAACACCCCGGCGGTGTTCTGGCTGGACCCGGTCCGCGCCCACGACGGCGTGATGATCGAGAAAGTGCAGAAGTACCTGAAGGATCACGACACCTCCGGCCTGGACATCCGCATCCTGGCCCCGGTCGATGCCATCAAGTTCTCCCTGGCCCGCATCCGCGAAGGCAAGGACACCATTTCGGTGACCGGCAACGTGCTGCGCGACTACCTGACCGACCTGTTCCCGATCATGGAACTGGGCACCAGCGCCAAGATGCTGTCGATCGTGCCGCTGATGAGCGGTGGCGGCCTGTTCGAGACCGGCGCCGGCGGCTCGGCACCGAAGCACGTGCAGCAACTGGTGGAAGAGAACTTCCTGCGCTGGGATTCGCTGGGTGAGTTCCTGGCCCTGGCCGCCTCCCTGGAGCACCTGGGCAACACTTACGACAACCCGCGCGCCAAGGTCCTGGCCAACACCCTCGACCAGGCTACCGGCAAGTTCCTCGACACCAACAAGTCGCCTTCGCGCAAGGTCGGCGGTATCGACAACCGCGGCAGCCACTTCTACCTGACCCTGTACTGGGCCCAGGCCCTGGCCGCCCAGACCGACGACGCCGCCCTGCAGGCGCGCTTCGCCCCACTGGCCAAGACCCTGAGCGAGAACGAAGCGACCATCGTCGCCGAGCTCAACGCCGTCCAGGGCAAGCCGGCCGACATCGGTGGCTACTACGCACCGGATGCCGAGCTGACCGCCAAGGTGATGCGCCCAAGCCAGACCCTGAACAGCGCCATTGCCGCCCTGTAAGGCTCGCTTGAAGTAACGGCACAAACCCCGGCCACGCACCGGGGTTTGTGCTTTCTGAAAGACAGGCTCAGCCTTTGCAGGAACGGCCTGAAATACCCAGAGGCTCCTTTCATGACCTGGCAACCCCACATCACCGTCGCCACCGTCGTCGAGCACGAGGGCAAGTTCCTCTTCGTCGAGGAGTTCAAGGCCGGCCAGCACGTCTTCAACCAGCCCGCCGGCCACCTCGAACCCAACGAGACGCTGCCCCAGGCCGCCCTGCGCGAAACCCTGGAAGAAACCGCCTGGGAAGTCGAGCTCACCGGCGTGGTTGGCATCTACCTCTATACCGCCCCGAGCAATGGCGTCACCTACCAGCGCATCTGCTTCGCCGCCCGCCCGCTGCGTCACCATGCCGACCTGGCCCTGGACAGCGACATCGTCCGCGCCGTCTGGCTGACCCGCGAGGAACTGCTGGCCGATCCCTCGCGCTGGCGCAGCGAACTGGTGCCACGCTGCCTGGACGACTACCTCGACGGCCCGTTGCACAGCCTGGCTCTGCTGCGCGACTGACGCGCGGCCACGGGTTTGATAGAATCGACGTTTTTCCCCTCTGATACACACCGGTAGCCATGACCAGCCCAGCACTCAAAGACCCCGCCAAGACCCGCGTCATCGTCGGCATGTCCGGCGGCGTGGATTCTTCCGTCTCCGCCCTCCTGCTCATGGAGCAGGGCTACCAGGTGGAAGGTCTGTTCATGAAGAACTGGGAAGAGGACGACGGCACCGAATACTGCACCGCCCGCGAAGACCTGGCCGACGCCCAGGCCGTGTGCGACCGCATCGGCATCAAGCTGCACACCGCCAACTTCGCCGCCGAATACTGGGACAACGTGTTCGAGCACTTCCTCGAAGAATACAAGGCCGGTCGCACGCCGAACCCGGACATCCTCTGCAACCGCGAGATCAAGTTCAAAGCGTTCCTCGACTACGCCCTGTCGCTGGGTGCCGACCTGATCGCCACCGGGCACTACGTGCGTCGCCGCGATACCGGCACGCTCACCGAACTGCTCAAGGGCCTGGACCCGAACAAGGACCAGAGCTACTTCCTGCACGCCGTCGGCGGCAAGGAAATCGCCCGCACCCTGTTCCCGGTGGGTGAACTGGAAAAGCCCGAAGTCCGCGCCATCGCCGAGAAACACGGCCTGGCCACAGCGAAGAAGAAGGACTCCACCGGTATCTGCTTCATCGGCGAGCGCCGCTTCAGCGACTTCCTCAAGCAGTACCTGCCCGCCCAGCCGGGCGACATCGAGACCACCGAAGGTGAAGTGATCGGTCGTCACCACGGCCTGATGTACCACACCATCGGCCAACGCCAGGGCCTTGGCATCGGCGGCCTGAAAGACGCCGGCGACGAGCCGTGGTACGTGCTGCACAAGGACCTGACCCGCAACGTGCTGGTGGTCGGCCAGGGCAACGAACACCCGTGGCTGTTCTCCCGCGCCCTGCTCGCCTCGGAGATCTTCTGGGTCAATCCGATCGACCTGAGCAGCCCACGCAAACTCACCGCCAAGGTGCGCTACCGCCAGGGCGACCAGCAGTGCACCCTGGAGCGTACCGCCGAAGGCTACCGCGCGGTGTTCGACGAGCCGCAGCGCGCGGTCACCCCGGGCCAGTCGGTGGTGTTCTATGACGGCGAGGTGTGCCTGGGTGGCGGCGTGATCGAAGTCGCCGAGCCGTGGAGCCCGCGCGCATGAACAATCTCCAGGAGCAGTTGATTGCCCTGGGCGGCGTGTTCCAGGCCGCCGTGCTGGTCGACCGCATCGCCCGCACCGGCCAGGCTAGCGAGGCTCACATCGGTTGCATGCTCGGCAGCCTGCTGGTGGTCGACCCGAAGGACACCCTCGAGGTGTTCGGCGGTGACGACCTCAACCTGCGCGACGGCTACCGCGCGCTGGCCAGTGCCCTCGAGCGCGACCCCGGCAGCCTGCAGCGCGAACCGCTGCGCTACGCCTTGTCGATGCTGGGCCTGGAACGCCAGCTGAACAAGCGCGGCGACCTGCTCGAGACCATTGGCAACCGCCTGCCGCAGATCCAGTCCCAGGCTGAGCATTTCGGCCTGGTTCACGATAATGTCATCGCCTCCAGCGGAGCCTTGTACCAGGACACCCTGAGCACCCTGCGCCAACGCATCCAGGTGCATGGCGACATGCGCTTCCTGCAGCAGGCCAGCAACGCCTCGAAGATCCGCGCCCTGCTGCTGGCCGGTATCCGCGCCGCGCGCCTGTGGCGCCAGCTCGGCGGGCATCGCTGGCAACTGGTGTTCAGCCGGCGCAAGCTGCTCAACGAACTGTACGGGATGATGCGCAGCGCTGATTGAGCGCCGCACACCCGGCACATGCTTCACAGGCCAGACCTTTGGTCAGCCACCCGACCCGGGCGTGTTTTTCATGTATGATATGCGCCCTTCCAAAAGCCTGACTGTCCGAGAACACCCCATGCAGCTCTCTTCGCTCACTGCGGTTTCCCCTGTAGACGGCCGTTACGCCGGCAAAACCCAGGCCCTGCGCCCCATCTTCAGCGAATTCGGTCTGATCCGTTTCCGTGCCCTGGTCGAAGTGCGCTGGCTGCAGCGTCTGGCCGCCCACCCACAGATTGGCGAAGTGCCGGTATTCTCCGCCGAAGCCAACGCCCTGCTGGACAGCCTGGCCACTGATTTCAAGCTCGAGCACGCCGAACGCGTCAAAGAGATCGAGCGCACCACCAACCACGACGTCAAGGCGATCGAGTACCTGCTCAAGGAGCAGGCCGCGACCCTGCCGGAACTGGCCAAGGTCAGCGAGTTCATCCATTTCGCCTGCACCAGCGAGGACATCAACAACCTGTCCCACGCCCTGATGCTGCGCGCCGGCCGTGACGACGTGCTGCTGCCGCTGATGCGCCAGATCGCCGACGCCATCCGCGCCCTGGCCCACGCCCACGCCGATGTGCCGATGCTGTCGCGCACCCACGGCCAGCCGGCCTCGCCGACCACCCTGGGCAAGGAACTGGCCAACGTCGTCTACCGCCTGGAGCGCCAGATCGCCCAGGTGGCCGCCGTGCCGCTGCTGGGCAAGATCAACGGCGCCGTGGGCAACTACAACGCTCACCTGTCGGCCTACTCGCAGATCGACTGGGAAGCCAACGCCCGCGCCTTCATCGAGGACGAACTGGGCCTGGTGTTCAACCCCTACACCACCCAGATCGAACCGCACGACTACATCGCCGAGCTGTTCGACGCCATCGCCCGCTTCAACACCATCCTCATCGACTTCGACCGCGACGTCTGGGGCTACATCTCGCTGGGCTACTTCAAGCAGAAGACCGTCGCCGGCGAAATCGGCTCCTCGACCATGCCGCACAAGGTCAACCCGATCGACTTCGAGAACTCCGAAGGCAACCTGGGCATCGCCAACGCGCTGTTCCAGCACCTGGCCAGCAAGCTGCCGATCTCGCGCTGGCAGCGTGACCTGACCGACTCCACCGTGCTGCGCAACCTCGGCGTGGGCTTCGCCCACAGCGTCATCGCCTACGAGGCCAGCCTGAAAGGTATCGGCAAGCTGGAAGTCAACGCCGCCCGTATCGCCGCCGACCTGGACGCCTGCTGGGAAGTCCTCGCCGAGCCGATCCAGACCGTGATGCGTCGCTTCAACATCGAGAACCCCTACGAGAAGCTCAAGGAGCTGACCCGTGGCAAGGGCATCACCCCTGAAGCGCTGCTGACCTTCATCGACGGCCTGGACATGCCAGCCGAAGCCAAGGCCGAGCTCAAGCAACTGACCCCGGCGACCTACATCGGCAATGCCGTGGCCCAGGCCAAACGCATCTAAGCTGACCGTCGCGCACGACGCCCGGCCTGGCCGGGCGTTTTTATTCCCGTCTGAAAACTACGTTTTTTCAATAGGTTGAACATGAATTCTGATACTCCACTGCAACTGCTGGGCGGCCTGACGGCCCGTGAATTCCTGCGCGACTACTGGCAGAAGAAACCGCTGCTGGTGCGCCAGGCCTTCCCGGACTTCGAAAGCCCGATCGATCCGGACGAGCTGGCCGGCCTGGCACTGGAAGAGGAAGTCGAATCGCGCCTGGTGCTCGAGCACGGCGAGCGCCCCTGGGAATTGCGCCGCGGCCCGTTCGCCGAAGACGCCTTCGCCGACCTGCCCGAGCGTGACTGGACCCTGCTGGTCCAGGCAGTGGACCAGTTCGTCCCGGAAGTCGCCGAGCTGCTGGAGCACTTCCGCTTCCTGCCGAGCTGGCGCATCGACGATGTGATGATCAGCTATGCCGCCCCCGGTGGCAGCGTCGGCCCGCACTTCGACAACTACGACGTGTTCCTGCTGCAAGGCCATGGCAAACGCAACTGGAAAGTCGGCCAGATGTGCAACAGCGACAGCCCGCTGATCGAACATGCCGACCTGCGCATCCTCGCCGAGTTCGAACAGAGCGGCGAGTGGACCCTGGAGCCGGGCGACATGCTCTACCTGCCGCCGCGCCTGGCCCACTACGGCGTGGCCGAGGATGACTGCCTGACCTACTCGGTCGGTTTCCGCGCCCCGAGCGCCGCCGAAGTGCTGACCCACTTCACCGATTTCCTCAGCCAGTTCCTCCCGGACGAGGAGCGCTACAGCGACGCCGACGCCCAGCCAGTGGCCGACCCGCACCAGATCCAGCACGACGCCCTCGACCGCCTCAAGGCCCTGCTGGCCGAGCACATGGGCGACGAGCGCCTGCTGCTGACCTGGTTCGGCCAGTTCATGACCGAGCCGCGCTACCCGGAAATGGTCAGCGGCGAGGAGCTCAGCGAAGAAGACCTGATCTACAGCCTGGAACAGGGTGCGATCCTGATTCGCAACCCGAGCGCGCGTCTGGCCTGGTCGGAAGTCGACGACAACCTGCTGCTGTTCGCCAGCGGCCAGAGCCGCCTGCTCTCTGGCCACCTGCGCGAGCTGCTGAAGCTGATCTGCGCCGCCGATGCCCTGCACATGGAAAATCTGGCACAGTGGCTGGAAGACGAAGAAGGCCTGATGCTGGTATGCCAGCTGGTCAAACAAGGAAGCCTGGGGTTTGCCAATGAATAAGATCAGCGTTCGACTGGCCGACTGGCACAAAGACAACGCCGATATCCACCGTATCCGCAGCGCCGTGTTCGTCGCCGAGCAGCACGTGCCGCCTGAGCTCGAGTTCGACGCAGAGGACCCGACCGCCGTGCACTTCCTGGCCATGGAGGGCGACTACCCGATCGGTACCGCCCGCCTGCTGCCCGACGGCACCATTGGCCGGGTCTCGGTGCTCAAGGACTGGCGCGGCCTGAAGGTCGGCGACGCGCTGATGCGCGCGGTGATCGTCGAGGCGCAGCAGCGTGACCTCAGGCAGCAGATGCTCAGTGCCCAGGTACATGCCACGCCGTTCTACGAGCGCCTGGGTTTCCGAGTGGTCAGCGAGGAGTTCCTCGAAGCCGGCATCCCGCACGTGGACATGGTCCGCGACTCACGCGAGATCGCCTGACCCATCATGCTCACCGGCAAGGCCGGCTCCTACGGTCGCTGTAGGAGCCGGCCTTGCCGGCGAATGGGCCACAACGTGGCCCTGCGATCAAGCGATCACCACCTGCCCGTCACCCAGCCCCTGCCCCGCGATCCCCACCAGGGTCACGCTGTCCGAACCGAACTTCAGCACCAGGTCAGCCCCTTCCTGGCTGGCATGCGCCCGCCAGTCCGGCGCCGCCGTACCGCCCTCGACACCGATGAAGACCAGCCGGTCCTGCCCGCTGAAGTCCAGCACCCGATCCTGGCCGAAATGCCCACTGAACAGGAAGGTGTCGCGACCGCCACCGCCACTGAGCACATCGTTGCCCGTGCCGCCGACCAGCACATCGTTACCCGCCCCGCCCACCAGGCGATCATCCCCACCGAGGCCGAACAGCCACTGCCCCTGGTCCCCGGCCCGCAGTTGGTCGTTGCCCTGGCCACCACTGTGCGAGAGGGCATACGGGTTGATCTTGCCGCTGTCCAGCAGCCCCCCGGCGCCCACCTGGTGACTGACCTCCTTGCTGAAGATCAGCAGGCTGGACTCCTTGCTGACCAGCGTCTCGACATTGCGCACCAGGCTGATGCCGCCCTGGGCGTCACGCACGTAGAGCGTGCCCTCGCCGTCCCGGGCAATGCTCAGGTTGGCCAGGGCGTCCTGGAGCTTGAGGGTGTCATGCCCGGCCCCGCCGTCGATCAGGTTGAAGCCGCCGTCGTCGCGGAAGATGTCATTACCCGCGCCCCCCTCGAGGTAGTCATTGCCACGCCCGCCATGGATCAGGTCGTCGCCGTTCGAACCGACGATGAAGGTGCTGCCCTTGTGCGGCTCGGCGTTGCGATTGAGGTCTTCGACCCAGGTCGAGCCACGCGTCGTATCGGACAGGTTGCTGACCACCACGGTCGAGTCGCGGCTGGTCCACTGATAGAACGATGAGCCCAGCACCCGGCCCAGACCATCGGTGTAGGCCGACGGCAAGTGCGACAGCCAGGTGGCGATGTTGCCGATGGAGAACGGCAGCAGGTTCCAGGCATCGGAGGCGTAGTGGTCGTTGAAGTTGACGATGTTGTTGGTGGCCGAAGCCTTGGCGCCGTCATGCACGCCCAGGGTGGCCCAGGTCGCCGAAGTGCCATCGAGCACGCGGAACACCGGGTCGTTCTCGTAGCCGATATTGAGCACCTTGTCGGCGTCGGCGGCCTGGGTCGGCGAGGCGAAGGCGACGTATCGCGCGTCCTGATAGAAACCGCCCCAGCGCGAGGTACTCAGGTCCGCCAGGCTGTTGACCGCGAGGCCGCCAAGGCTATGGCCGCTGACGGTGACGTCGGCGCCGCTCAAGCCATTGGCCTTGGCGAACGTCGCCACATCGCCGAGCAGGCGGTCGAAGGCATTGCCGGTGTAGTCGCGGGCGTAGCCGGCCGGGCCGATCGCGGCCAGCAGGTCGTTGATGGCGTCGCCCAGGGTGTCGCCCAGCAAATTCTCCCGCGGGCCACTGGTGCCGCGGAAGGCAACGCCAATACCACTGAGCCGGCCGGCATCATCGTAGCGACCGAGGATCTCCACCTGGGCACTGGTGTAGCCAGGCGTCTCGCCGTGGAAGGTGCCACGCTGGTCGGTCTTGCCCTGGTAGCCCAGCTGCGCGGCGCTGATCGGCGTCCAACCGGCAGCCTTGACCTGGACCAGGGCCTTGGCCTCGGCGTCGGGATTCCACGGAATGCCGGGGATCACGCCCTGGCTGTCGGTGCCGCCGATCAGCGCCTTGACCAGCGTGGCCGGCAGGCCAAGGCCGAAACCATGTTTCTGGTAGCCGGCGGTAAAACCATCGTCGATGCCATGGTAGGCATAGGTGGCCAGGGCCATGGCGTCCTTGTAGAGCGCGGAAGAGGCAGTGCGGTCGAGCTGTCGGTAATCGAATACGGCCATTGGTTCACATCCCTGTTCTTGTTGTAGGAAGTAGCACCCCAGCGACATCGTCCGGTGACACAACTGACGGGCGAAAGGCAAAGCTGGCACGCACTCGGCATTACGTCCAACGCGAACAGGCGGCTACCCTGCCAAAGGTGCGGGCGAAAAACCTGTACATGCATACAGATATCGCTTGCCTGCACGCCCTGGCTTGCGCATTCTAGTGCGCAACTCCCACGATGAAGCGTTGCCGGCCATGCGCCTCTTTCTCTGCGAAAAACCCTCCCAGGCAAAAGACATCGCCAAGGTGCTCGGTGCCCAGCGCCGTGGCGACGGCTGCTGGCAAGGCACCGACGTCTGCGTGACCTGGTGCATCGGCCACCTGCTGGAGACCGCGCCGCCTGACAGCTACGACGCGCGCTACAAGCGCTGGAGCCTCGAGGACCTGCCGATCATCCCGGAGAAATGGAAGATGACGGTCAAGCCCAAGACCGCCAGCCAGTTCAAGGCGGTCAAGCGCCTGCTCGGCGAGGCCCGCGAACTGGTGATCGCCACCGACGCCGACCGCGAGGGCGAGATGATCGCCCGCGAACTGGTCGAGCATTGCCGCTACCGCGGCCCGATCCAGCGCCTGTGGCTGTCGGCGCTGGACGACGCCTCGATCCGCAAGGCCCTGGCACGCCTGCTGCCGGGACAGGAGACCTTCAGCCTGTACCATTCGGCCCTGGGGCGCTCCCGCGCCGACTGGTTGATCGGCATGAACATGAGTCGCCTGTTCACCCTGCTCGGTCGCCAGTCCGGCTATCAGGGCGTGCTGCCAGTGGGCCGGGTACAGACACCGACGCTGCGCCTGGTGGTCGACCGTGACCGCAGCATCGCCGACTTCGTGCCAGTGCCGTTCTGGGCCATCGATGTGCAGTTGCAAGGCGCAGGGCAAGTGTTCAACGCCCAGTGGCGCGCCCCCGAGGATGCCTGCGACGACCAGGGCCGCTGCCTGAACCAGGCACTGGCGCAACAGGCCGCCGCCGACATGCAGGCCGCTGCCGGCGCGCGGGTGCTGAAGGTCGCCACCGAACGCGTGCGCGAGGCCGCGCCCCTGCCCTTCGACCTCGGCACCCTGCAGGAGCTGTGTTCGAAAAAGCTCGGCCTCGGCGCCCAGGAGACCCTGGATATCGCCCAGGCCCTGTACGAGACCCACAAGCTCATCACCTACCCGCGCAGCGACAGCGGCTATCTGCCGCTCAGCCAGCACAGCGAGGCAGCCGGCATCCTGGCCGCGCTGCAACGCGCCGACGCCAGCCTGGCCCCCTTGCAGCCGTACCTCGACGCGCAGCGCCGCTCGCGGGCCTGGAACGACCAGAAGGTCAGTGCCCACCACGGCATCATCCCCACCGCCGCAGCCAGCGATCCGGCGCGCCTGCCGCCCAAGTACAAGGCGGTCTATACCCTGATCCGCGCCCGCTACCTGGCGCAGTTCCTGCCCAACCACGAATACGACCGCACCCAGGCCGAGTTCGACTGCGCCGGCCACGCCCTGCGGGCGGTGGGCAAGCAGATCGTCGAACCCGGCTGGCGCCGCGCGCTGCCCGAGGCGCTCAGCCCGGCCAAGGGCCGCGAGGCGCCCCCGGCACAGGTCCTGCCCGCGCTGCGCGAAGGCCAGGACTGCGCGCTGCACGACCTGCTGCTCAAGGACCTGTGGACCCAGCCACCCAAGCCGTTCACCGAGGGCGACCTGATCAAGGCGATGAAGAACGTCGCCAAGCTGGTGGACGACCCACGCCTGAAACAAAAGCTCAAGGAGACCACCGGTATCGGCACCGAGGCCACCCGCGCCAGCATCATCCAGGGCCTGCTCGACCGCGGCTACCTGGTCAAGAACGGCAAGGCGCTGTCTGCCACTCCGGCGGCGTTCAGCCTGATCGATGCGGTGCCCCGCGCCATCGCCGACCCCGGTACCACGGCGATCTGGGAACAGGCGCTGGACATGGTGCAGAACGGCGAGATGAGCCTCGAGGAGTTCGTCGCCCGGCAGTCGGCGTGGATGGGCAAGCTGGTGCAGCGCTGCAGCGGCATGCGCCTGACCATCAGCGGGCCGGCAGCCGGCAAGGCCGCGGCACCCTGGAAGAAGAAACGCAAGAGCACGGCCAAGGGCAAGGCAACCGCCAGCAAGCCCCGGCGCAAGGCAGCGACCTAGGGTCTGTGTGAAACGTCTTGGGACGAAGGTCAGGCAAGGCGAAAACAGCTGAGGAACGGCCGGGGTCGCGCCCGACTTTACGGATTGCAAATGAGCATTCCGAGGCTGTTTTCAACGCAGCCTCACCGAGTATCAAGGCTTTTCACACAGCGCCTGGCGCACGCGGAGCGCGGGGCAAGCCCGCGCCACGACGACCACGAGCCACCCTCGACTGGCGCCATGAAAATCCTCTGCTATTTTTTCATGAAAATAATCAGAAGAAATTTCACGAGGCCCCGGCATGTTCAAGCAATCCGCCCAGCACGTCGCCAGCTACTACGCCCGTACCTACCCCGCGACCATTCCTCTGCGCCCTACCCTGCAAGGCCCTGGCGACACCGACGTATTGATTGTCGGCGCCGGCTTCAGCGGCTTGCACACCGCCCTGCGCCTGGCCCTGGCCGGCAAGCGCGTGACCGTGCTGGAGGCCAGCCGCGTGGCCTGGGCCGCCTCCGGGCGCAACGGCGGCCAGGCCTTGCTCGGCTGGTCGTGCGATATGCCGCCGCTGGAAAAATCACTGGGCCTGGAGCGCAGCCAACGCCTGTGGGCAAGCATGTGCTGGGCCGCCGAGGAAATGCGCGCGCTGCCACTGCGCCATGGCTTCGATATCGACTATCGGCTCGGCAGCCTGTGGAGCGCCGTCCTGCCACGGCGGGTGAAGCTGCTGGAAGAGGCCCGCCAGGAGGCCGCGCGCAAGTTCGGTTATGACTGCCTGCGCCTGATCGGCCGCGACGAGTTGCCCGAGTGGGTCGACAGCCCACGCTACCAGGCCGCGCTGTACGACCCCAACGGCGCCCACCTCAATCCGCTGAAACTGGCCCAGGGCCTGGCCAGCGCCATCGAGGCGGCCGGTGGACGCATCTTCGAGCAGAGCCAGGTACTCGACTATCGCGAGCAGGCCGACGGCTACATCGTCCGTACTGCCGCCGGCGAGATCCGCAGCGACGTGCTGGTGCTGGCCTGCAACGCCTACATCGACCGGCTCGACCGCAGCCTTGCCCGGCGCCTGCTGCCGGTAGGCTCCTACCAGGTGGCTACCGCGCCATTGGACGCCGGACTGGCCGCCTCGCTGCTACCGCGCAACAGCTGTGTGATCGACAACCAGTTCGTCCCCGACTATTTTCGCCTCACCCCCGATCACCGCCTGCTGTTCGGCGGCGGCTGCACCTACCTGGGCGGCATCCCCAGGGACGTGGCCAGCGCCACCCGCCCATATCTGGAGCGGGTCTTCCCGCAACTGCGCGGTGTAGCCATCGAGCACGCCTGGGGCGGCCATATCGACTGCAGTATCCGCCGCACACCGGACATCGGCCGCCAAGGCCAACGCTACTGGCTGCAGGGGTTCTCCGGCCATGGCGTGCTGCCGACCCTGGCCGGTGCCCGGGCGGTGAGCGATGCGATTCTCGGCGATGACGACCTGCTGGCGCTGTACCAGGGCATCGACAACGGCACCTTCCCCGGTGGCGACCTGCTGGCCGCGCCCCTGGAGGCAGCGGCCAAGGCCTGGTATCGGATGCGCGACCATGTCTGAGGACCTCCAGGCGCTGGCCCGGCAGATCCGCGACCTGCGCAAGCACCGTGGCCTGACCCTCGACGAACTGGCCAGCCGGGTCGAGCGCTCGCTGGGTTTCCTGTCCCAGGTCGAACGTGGCCTGTCGCGCCCGACCGTGGCCGACCTCACGGCCATCAGCGAAGCCCTGCAGGTCCCCACCACCTACTTCTACCAGGCCGTCCCTGCGCGGGAGATCGACTGGGTCACCCGCCCCGGCGAGCGCCGCACCCTGTATTACGCCGAAGGGATTACCGACGTGCTGGTCTCGCCGACCCTCAATGGCCGTTTCGCCATGCTCGAGAGCCACCTGGCGCCGGGTGCCAGCAGTGGCGAGGGGCACCTGGACGACAGTTCCGAGCAAGGTGGGTTCGTCCTCGAGGGCGAGCTGACCTTGTGGCGGGAAGGCCACGAAGGTGCCGTCACCCTGCGAGCCAACGACAGCTTCCAGCTGCCGCCGCACAGCCAGTTCCGCTACGCCAACCTGACCGACCAGCCGGCCCGGATCCTCTGGGTCTTCCGTTGAGAGCACGATAATGACAAGTACAACCGGCTTTCCCGACCTGCTCAGCGAAGTGCGCGCCTTTCGCGCCAACCACCCGCAGGTTCGCTACGTCGACCTGATCAGCCTGGACATCCCCGGGCACTTCTATGGCAAGCGCTACCCCATCGACATGCTGGAGAAGGTCGCGGCCGGCAGCCCGCTCAAGCTGCCGCAGAACGCCGTGCTGCTAGGCACGCAGGGTGGCCTGTTCCCGATCGGCGACTACTGCTTCGCCGATGGCGACCCGGACGCACCACGGCGCCTGGTGCCCGGCACGCTCAAGCCGGTGGACTGGGAGCGCGAGCCGCTGGGACAGATGCTGATCAGTTCCGACGGCACGGCCGCGCCCATCGAGTTCGAACCGCGCGAAGTACTCGCCCGCGTGCTGCAACGCCTGGAGCGCCGTGGCATACGCCCGGTGGTGGCGTTCGAGCTGGAGTTCTACCTGTTCGACCGAGCGCTCAAGGACGGTCTGCCGCAGTTTCCCCACGACCCCAGCAGCGGTGACGCCGACGACCAGCCCAACCTGCACATCGAGCGCCTGTCACGCTTCTCCGACGTGCTGCGGGAGATGGTCGAAGCCGCCAACGCCCAGGGCGTGGACGCCAACGTCATCACCGCCGAGCTGGGCCCGGGCCAGTTCGAGATCAATTTCGGCCACTGCGACGATGGCCTGCGCGCCGCCGACTGGGCGGCGCTGTTCTGCCGCAGCACCCGCGGCGTGGCGCTCAAGCACGGGCTGCGCGCCTCGTTCATGAGCAAGCCGTACCTGCAGGCACCGGGCAGTGGCATGCATGTGCATGTAAGCCTGTACGACCCGGCCGGCCACAACCTGCTCGCCGCCGACGACCAGCGTCCCCTGCGGCACGCCGTGGCCGGCTGCCTGGCGCTCTTGCCACACTGCATGCCGGTGTTCGCCGCCAACCACAACGCCTTGCGCCGCTACGGCGCCATGGTCAACGCCGCCAGTCGCGCGAGCTGGGGGTTCGAAGACCGTGATGCCTGTATCCGCATTCCTGAGTCCGACCCACGCAACCTGCGGATCGAACATCGCCTGGCAGGGGCCGATGCCAACCCATACCTGGTGCTGGCGGCCATTCTCTGTGGCATGGAGCATGGGCTGGACGCCGGGCAGGAACCAATCGCCCCGTTGAACCAGGACCGCAACAGCGGCATCGACTTTCCCAAGGACATGCTCGGCGCAGTGGCGGCCATGCGTGGGCATCCTGCGGTGAACGAAGGCTTGGGCGAGGAGTTCGTGATGGTCTACTGCGAGAACAAGCGCCAGGACCACCTGGCGTTCATGCAGGAGGTCAGTGCGCGGGAGTACCGCTGGTTCCTGTGAGAACACGCGCCTTTGAGGGGCACTCGTGGGAGCGGGCTTGCCCCAGCGGCGCTGGCTGACAAGTCGCCACCTGCGGTTTACCATGCACGGCTTTCAGCGTGGCAGATTGCCGCACCCCGCCGCCCAGCCAGTCCCGTGCCCCCATGCCCTTCGAACTCACCGTAGAACCGCTCACTCTGTTGATTCTCGCCCTGGTCGCCTTCGTCGCCGGGTTCATCGATGCCATCGCCGGTGGCGGCGGCTTGCTGACCACCCCGGCGCTGCTCACCGCCGGCATGCCGCCGCACCTGGTGCTGGGCACCAACAAGCTCAGCTCGACGTTCGGCGCAGCCACTGCCAGCATCACCTACTACCGACGCAAGCTGTTCCACCCGGCGCAATGGCGCCTGGCGATCGTCGGCACCCTGGCAGGCGCGCTGCTCGGCGCAGTGATCGCCCACTACATGCCGGCCGAATGGCTGAACAAGATGCTGCCGGTGATCGTCTTCGCCTGTGGCGTTTACCTGCTGTTCGGCGCAACGCCCAAGGCGCCGCTGGATGCCGACGCGCCGATCAGGAAGAAATGGCAACTGCCCCAGGGCTTCACCTTGGGCTTCTACGACGGGGTCGCCGGCCCCGGAACCGGCGCGTTCTGGACCGTCAGCACGCTGCTGCTCTACCCCATCGACCTGGTCCGGGCCAGTGGCGTGGCACGCAGCATGAACTTCGTCAGCAACATCGCGGCACTGACCGTGTTCGTCATTTCCGGGCAGGTGGACTACATCGTCGGGCTGTGCATGGGAGTGTCGGTGATGGTCGGGGCGTTCTTCGGGGCGCGGACGGCGATCAGTGGTGGGAGCAAGTTCATTCGGCCGGTGTTCATTGCCGTGGTGTTGGCGCTGACTGTGCGGCTGGCTTGGCAGCATTGGTTTGGGTAAGGGATCGGAAGACTGTTTTGACTTTTTGTATGAACATTCATAGGCGATGTCGACGCTTAGTCACCTTTACTTTTGCTCTTGGGCACAAGTAGGCAAAAACCGCTCGCTCCATTCATCCGGCCCCTCCGCTCCGGGGGCCCTCACCTCGCCAATGGCCTTCGGGAGCGGCCTTGTGTCGCGAAAGGGCCGCAGAGCAGCCCCGGCAATCTGGAGTTGAAACCATCATTTCCAATAGCCCGAAAGACCTTGAAAGTGCTGGCCGCAAGAGCGCAAAAGTGACGATGCGCCGACACCGCAAATGAACCTTTCAGCATCAGGCAGGCAGAACAGGTTCCGCCAACCCCAACCGCCGCGCCACATACAGATCAATCAAATACCGCGCAATCGAACGTCCCGCCGGCAACGGCGGCAGGTCATGGACATTGAACCACTGGGCATCCTCGATCTCGTCCGGCTGCATGACGATCTCCCCACCCGCGTACTCGGCATGAAACCCCAGCATCATCGAGTGCGGGAACGGCCAGCACTGGCTACCCACGTACTGGATGTTCTTGACCTCCACCGCCACCTCCTCACGCACCTCGCGTACCAGGCAATCCTCGGCCGACTCCCCCGGCTCGGCGAAACCTGCAAGGGTGCTGTAGACGCCAGCGACGAAGCGCGGCGAGCGTGCCAGCAGCACCTCGTCGCCACGGGTGATGAGCACGATCATGCTCGGTGAGATACGCGGATAGCTGCGCAGGTCACAGGGCCGGCAGTACATTGCCCGCTCCCAGTGGATCTGCGTCATCGGCTGGCCGCAACTGCCACAGAAACGGTGCTCGCGTGCCCAGGTGCCGATCTGCGCGGCATAACCCAGCACCGTGTAGGTGTCGAAATCGCCCTCGAGCATGAATCGGCGCAGCCCCTGCCAGACGCAGCCCGGCACCTCGGCGGCGCGGCGCAGCTCGAGCAGGAACACCGGCTCACCGTCGAGATGGCCGATGCCATGCTCGCACAGCACATCGAGGTCCTGGCGCTTGAGCCAGTCACGGGGGAACAGCGCGCCGTTGGCGTCCACCAGGAACCCTTCCGGACTGCGGGCGACAGCCAGCCCGCCGGTGGTCTGCGGGTCGAGTACTGCGGTTTTCCAGCGTGCTGACATGCTTCGGGATCCTGAAAAGCGCCCGCCAACCGGTCAGTCGGCGAACGTCGGTTGCTGTTTGCTCATATGCGCGGCCACCGCTACCCGCAAGTCTTCGGACTGCAGCATGGCGGCGTTCCAGGTGGCAATGTACTCCAGACCATCGTCGATGCGATGGTCGCGCATGTAGCTGAGCATCTCCTTGGTGCCGGCCACGGCGATCGGTGATTTTGCGGCAATCTGGCGGGCAATGGCAAAGACCCCGTCGAGCAGCGCCGCCTGGTCATCATAGACGCGGTTGACCAGGCCGATGCGCAGCGCCTCCTGGGCATCGACGTTACGCCCGGTAAAGGCAAGCTCGCGCATGATCCCGTCGCCGATGATCCGCGGCAAACGTTGCAAGGTACCGACATCGGCGGCCATGCCCATGTCGATTTCCTTGATCGAGAATTGTGCGTCGCTGGCGCAGTAGCGCATGTCGCAGGCCGACACCAGGTCGATCGCACCGCCGATGCAATAGCCCTGGATCGCCGCCAGCACCGGCTTGCGGCAGTTGTCCACGGCATTGAACGAGTCTTGCAGGCGCAGGATGGTCCGGCGCAGCAGGCGTGCGTTGCGACCGACATCCTTGCCCAGTTGCTGGGCCAGCGAGGCCAGCATCATCAGGTCGATCCCCGACGAGAAATGCTTGCCGGCACCGCTGATCACCACCGCGCGCACAGCGTCGGTGTCGTCGATCCACTGGAAGATTTCGACGATCTCCTCCCAGAACGCAGCGTTCATGGCGTTGATCTTTTCCGGGCGGTTGATCTGTACGTGGGCGATGTTATCGGTCAGTTCAACCTTGAACGCGGTGTATTCGGTCACGGACGACACTCCATTGGGGAAAGGATTCACAACGCAGGATCTTAGCGCACCCGCAAGGCCGTACATGTGCCAAAAGCGGGACTGCACGCCTTGCACCCTGCGCCCCGATGGGGCACCTTGCGGCACTGCTGAATCAAAAGGATACAAATTCATGTCCCGTTCCCTGACCGGCGCCCTCGCCCACAGCTTCCTGGGCCAGTCGCCGCGTTGGTACAAGGCCGTCATCTGCCTGTTCCTGCTCCTCAACCCGTTGCTGCTGGCGACCCTCGGCCCGGTGGTCACCGGCTGGGTGCTGGTGATCCAGTTCATCTTCACCCTGGGGATGGCGCTCAAGTGCTACCCGCTGATGCCCGGCGGCCTGCTGCTGGTCGAGGCACTGCTGCTGCGCATGACCACGCCCGAGGCCTTGTACGAAGAGCTGCAGCACAATTTTCCGGTGATCCTGCTGCTGATGTTCATGGTCGCCGGCATCCACTTCATGAAGGAACTGCTGCTGTACCTGTTCTCGCGCATCCTCCTCGGCGTGCGCAGCAAGGCCGTGCTTTCGCTGCTGTTCTGCGTGCTGTCGGCATTCCTTTCGGCGTTTCTCGACGCACTGACCGTCACCGCGGTGATCATCAGCGCGGCGGTGGGCTTCTACGCCGTCTACCATCGCGTCGCCTCCGGCGCCAACCCTCGCGAGGACAGCGCACTGGACAGCGACCAGCACATCGCCCAGTTGCACCGTGAAGACCTCGACCAGTTCCGCGCCTTCCTGCGCAGCCTGCTGATGCATGGCGCGGTGGGCACGGCACTGGGTGGCGTATGCACCCTGGTCGGCGAACCGCAGAACCTGTTGATCGGTCATGAAATGGGCTGGCACTTCGCCGATTTCTTCCTCGAGGTCGCGCCCGTGTCGATGCCCGTGCTCGCGGCGGGCCTGGTCACCTGCGTACTGCTGGAGAAACTGCGCCTGTTCGGCTACGGCACGCTGATGCCGGAACGAGTACGCCAGGTGCTCGCCGCCTATGCCGCCGAGGACGATGCCGCGCGCACCCAGGCCCAGCGGGTCGCCCTGGTGGTGCAAGGCCTGGCCGCGCTGATCCTGATCGTCTGCCTGGGCCTGCACATCGCCGAGGTCGGGCTGATCGGCCTGCTGGTGATCGTGCTGATCACCGCCTTCACCGGCATCACCGACGAGCACCGCCTGGGCCGTGCGTTCCAGGACGCCATGCCATTCACCGCCTTGCTGGTGGTGTTCTTCGCGGTGGTCGCGGTAATCCACCAGCAGCAACTGTTCAGCCCGCTGATCGCCTGGGTGCTGGCACTGCCCAGCGCGCAACAGCCAGGCATGCTGTACCTGGCCAACGGTCTGCTGTCGGCGATCAGCGACAACGTGTTCGTCGCCACCATCTACATCACCGAGGTCAAACAGGCGTTCCTCAACGGTGCGATGAGCCGTGAGCACTTCGAGACCCTGGCGGTGGCGATCAATACCGGCACCAACCTGCCGAGCGTGGCCACGCCCAACGGCCAGGCGGCGTTCCTGTTCCTGCTGACCTCGGCGATCGCGCCGCTGGTACGCCTGTCGTATGGGCGCATGGTGTGGATGGCGCTGCCGTACACCGTGGTCATGGGCGGCCTGGGCTGGTGGGCAGTGACCTACTGGCTCTGACAGACCGCTCGCCGGCAAGACTGGCGCCTGCAGCCCTGGCCGCAGGCGCCGGATCGCTACTTCGACCATCAACGCCTGCACGGGCAGAACATCGACGCCGCAGTTGTCCAAGCGTGCAAGGTGCCTGTCGATCCGCGCCGCCCTCATTCGACTATTCGGTACTCCCACCCGAAAGAGGCTACTTCCATGCGCACACTCATCGTCGCCGCCTTCATCACCCTGGATGGCGTCATGCAGGCTCCCGGCGGCCCTCAGGAAGACACCAGCGGCGGCTTCAGCCACGGTGGCTGGCTGCCGCCCTATGCCGACGAGGTCTTCGGCCAGGCCATGCAGGCGTTGTTCAGCCAACCGTTCGAGCTCCTGCTGGGACGGCGCACCTACGACATCTTCGCCGGCTACTGGCCGCGGGTCGGCGCCGATTCGCAGAACCGCCCGATGGCCGACCTGTTCAACGGCGTCGCCAAGCACGTTGCCACCCACCACCCGGCGTCCGTCGAATGGCACAACAGCCATGTGCTGGGTGCCGATGTGGTCGCGGCGGTACGGACACTCAAACAGCAGGACGGTGCCCCGCTGCTGACCCAGGGCAGTGCCGAACTGGTCCGCCAACTGCTGGCCGCAGGCCTGGTGGACGAACTGCGCCTGCTGGTCCATCCGCTACTGCTCGGCCGCGGCAAGCGCCTGTTCGGCGATGACGCCCAGCCGACGGCATTCGAGCTGGTGGAGTCGCTCGCCTCGCCCAGCGGCGTGCTGATCACACGCTACGTGCGCAGTGGCGCGGTCCGTACAGGCTCGTTCGAAATCCCCTGAGGGCAGCATCGGTAGCCAGGCCCTGCGCAAAAGGCAGGCCAGGGTATAAGATCGGGGGCCTTGCCCAGACCCGACCCCGGAGCCCCTGCCATGCTGCCCACCGCCCTTTCGCCGCACAGTGCCCGCCGGGTTCGCTTGCAGGTGTTGCGCGGACGGGTCGGCCTGGGGCTGGTGGCCGCGCTGTCGGTGCTGGCCGGCATGACCGACGCCATCGGTTTGCTGGCACTGGGCGACTTCGTCTCGTTCATGAGCGGCAACACCACGCGCCTGGCGGTGGCTGTCAGCCAGGTCGAAATGGCCCAGGTCGCGCGACTGGCCCTGGCCATCTTCAGCTTCGTGCTGGGCAACGCCCTCGGCGTGCTGCTGGCCCGGCGCTTTCGCCGTCGCGCCTCACCGTTGCTGCTGGTGGTCGCGGCCCTGCTCGCCAGCGCCGCTGTCTGGCCCCTGGACACCACCTTCCCCGCACTGGTGGCGGCGGTGCTGGCCATGGGCATGCTCAATGCGGTGGTCGAACAAGTGAATGGCCTGCCGATCGGCCTGACCTACGTCACCGGCGCCCTGTCGCGCTTCGGCCGGGGGCTGGGGCGCTGGCTGCTGGGCGAGCGCCGGCTGGGTTGGCGGGTGCAACTGGTCCCCTGGAGCGGCATGCTGCTGGGGGCGGCGGCTGGTGCCTGGTTGCAGCAGCAACTCGGGTTGTTCGCCTTCGCCGCCAGCAGTGGCCTGGCGTGCGTGCTGGCACTGATCACCCTGTTCATCCCGCGGGCGTGGCAATTGGCCTATATGCCGCGCTGAGCCAGCCACGCCACCTGCCACGGGTCCCCATGCCGCCTCGATAGTCACTATCGAGCGTGGCGATTTCTCCTCGAAGGGCACGCCACATAACCTTGCTCCATCGATTCACCCATCGTGAATCCCGGATCATGGGACCCCCCCGATGAACATCACCGCCCACCTGCTGCTCGCCGCCATCGGCCTCGCCGTGCTCAGTGGCTGCGCCAGCCACCCCGAGCTGCGCCCTTATACCGCCGAGGAAACTCGCCAGCTGCAACTCGAAGCGCTGCAGCGTCAGGGCTTGTCCCAGGAAGACTACGAGCATCGTCGCCTGGCGGTGCTGCGTGCCGGCCAGCAGCCAGCGCTCACCGATGTCGCAAGCCGCGCCGTGCCGCCCCGCAGTTGAGCCCCTCATCGGTCCACGCCGGCATCAGCGCGTCAGCCGCCTACACTGTCGGTGATTGTCTCTGAATCCATCAGGAGCCAACCATGGACGATTCCAGCCAAGGCAGACCTCCCACTTTCTGGCAGATGCTGCAGAGCATCCTCGCCGCGGCCTTCGGCGTGCAGAGCGGCAAGAACCGCGCACGTGACTTCACCTATGGCAAGGCCAGCCATTTCATCGCGCTGGGCACGCTGTTCACCCTGATCTTCATCGGTGTGCTGATTGGCCTGGTGCAGTTGGCGATGCACCTGACCGCACGCTAGCGCACAGCCAGACGCAACCCGCCCGCGCAAGTCCATTGCGCGGGCGGTTCAGGTTGCATCACGGTCTTGGAAAGAAGGCTACTGATGGCTGACCCAGTACACCGCGGTGACCACCACCAGCACGATCAGGCACAGGATCGCCCAGGCGTCGACACTGCTGTCAGCTTTGCGGACCTTGGTAGAGTTTCCCATTGCATTACCTCTTGTAGTGGTTATGGGAATGCACTTCACAGGCAGCAGTTAAGTCCAGCAATGTCCTTTGCTCAAGCAGGGACATTCAATAGTCGACGGGTGACGTGAGAAAGGGATAGCGGTAATCCGCCGCCTGTCCCTGGGCACTGTACTGGTGGAAGTCGATGCCACGGCCATCCTGCTCCAGCAGGCGCAGCCAGCGCCGGGCCTTGTCCCGGTCGATCAGTTGCAGTGCCGGCACGCGGTGCTCGCGCAGGCCGTCGCGATTGACCGCCAGGCCATGGGCATCATCGTGGAGCATGACCATGGCCCAGCCCCCCAGGGTGAAGTGTCCGCCCATCAACACGCCCAGGCGCCCGTCGATCAGCCCGCGCAGCGCCTCGGGCGAGCTGTTGACCGCGCTGAACACCGCGTCGCGTCCCGGCACCTTGCCCGCTGCCTCGAACGCGCGCATGGCACCAAAGGCCATCTCGTCGTTGGCCGACCACACCAGCCGGGTGTCGGGGTAGCGCTGCAGCAACATCTGCGCCTGCTCATAGGCGCGCTCACGGCTCCAGCCACCGTAGACCACCTGGCGCAGACGTACCTGAGGGTAGTCCGCCAGCGCCCGACGCATGCCCTGCTCGCGCAACTGCGAGGCCGGCGTGGTCTTGACCCCGGAGAAGGCCAGCAGGTCCACCGGCCCGCTGTCCCGGGGCAGTTGCCCGACCATGGCCTTGAGCATCTGGAAACCGGCCTCCTCATCGTTGCTGGTGAGGGTGCCGAGCACCTCGGCGTACTTCTCCGGATGGGCCTGGATACTGTGCGCCTGGTCCTCGGTGAGGCCGTTGTTGACCAGGAACAGCTTGACCCCGGTGCCCCGGGTCAGACGAATGATCTCCGGCGCCACGTACTGCTCGTTGACCAGTACCAGGTAGTCCGGGCGTGGCGTGGCCAGCAACGCCGCGCGGGCCTGGGTCAGGGCGAGGTCGGCGCGGCGCTCGCTGTACTCCACACGCAGCTGCAGGCCAAGGTCCGTGGCGGCGGCCTGCATGAAGCGCGAGTAGTCGACCCAGAACGTTTCGTTGGAATGCCCCGGATTGAGAAACACCACCGAGGCGGCCTGTGCGCCCGCCGCCAGCGGCAGGCTCAGGCACAGGCCCTGGCACAAGGCCTTGAACATGCGGTTACATCCCTGCAAAGCAAACCGCGGATTATAGACAGATGGCGTGCCAGAGCGGACAAATGCCAGTCAGTCTCACTTAGTCCAAATGGTTCTTTTCATATGCAAAAACATCACTTTAGCGCATAAACCCACTCTGCTATCGTTCCCCGGCTCCGAACCGGAGTGCGCGGCCGTGCGCGCGATTAGCTGCATGCAGCCTGAGACAGGACTTTTATGTACGTATACGACGAGTACGATCAGCGGATCATCGAGGACCGCGTCAAGCAGTTCCGTGATCAGACCCGCCGCTACCTGGCCGGAGAGCTGAGCGAAGAAGAATTCCGCCCTCTGCGCCTGCAGAACGGCCTCTATATCCAACGTTTCGCGCCAATGCTGCGGGTCGCCGTGCCCTATGGCCAACTGAACGCACGCCAGGTGCGCATGCTGGCGAAGATCGCCCGAGACTACGACAAGGGCTACGCGCACATCAGTACCCGCCAGAACGTGCAGTACAACTGGCCGGCCCTGGAAGACATCCCGGAGATCCTCGCCGAGCTGGCTACCGTGCAGATGCACGCCATCCAGACCAGCGGCAACTGCCTGCGCAACGTCACCACCGACCAGTTCGCCGGTGTCGCCGCCGACGAGCTGGTGGACCCGCGCCCATGGTGCGAAATCGTCCGCCAGTGGACCACTTTCCACCCGGAATTCGCCTACCTGCCGCGCAAGTTCAAGATTGCCGTCAACGGCTCGAGCGACGACCGCGCCGCCATCGAAGTGCACGATATCGGCCTGGAACCGGTACGCAACGCAGCCGGCGAGCTGGGCTTCCGTGTGCTGGTCGGCGGTGGCCTGGGCCGTACCCCGGTGATCGGCTCGTTCATCAACGAGTTCTTGCCCTGGCAGGACCTGCTCAGCTACCTCGACGCCATCCTGCGCGTGTACAACCGTTACGGCCGCCGTGACAACAAGTACAAGGCGCGGATCAAGATCCTGGTCAAGGCCCTCACCCCTGAAGTGTTCGCCGAGAAGGTCGAAGCCGAGATGGCCCACCTGCGCGGTGGCAGCACCACCCTGACCGAGGCCGAGCTGCAGCGCGTCGCCCGTCACTTCGTCGACCCCGAGTACCTGGCCCTGGATGCCGTCGACTACAGCGCCCTGGACGCCGAGCACCCTGGGTTCGCCCGTTGGCGCTCGCGCAACACCCGCGCGCACAAGAAGCCGGGCTACGTCGCTGTCACCCTGTCGCTCAAGCCCACCGGCGTCGCCCCCGGCGACCTGACCGACAAGCAGCTGGACGCCGTCGCCGACCTGGCCGAGCGCTACAGCTTCGGCTACCTGCGCACCTCCCACGAGCAGAACATCATCCTTGCCGACGTCGAGCAGCGCCAGTTGCACGCGTTGTGGCTGGAACTGCGCGAGCAAGGCTTCGCCACCCCGAACATCGGCCTGCTGACCGACATCATCTGCTGCCCGGGCGGTGACTTCTGCTCGCTGGCCAACGCCAAGTCGATCCCGATCGCCGAATCCATCCAGCGCCGTTTCGACGACCTCGACTACCTGTTCGACATCGGCGAGCTCGACCTGAACATCTCCGGCTGCATGAACGCCTGCGGCCACCACCACGTCGGCCACATCGGCATCCTCGGGGTGGACAAGAAGGGCGAGGAGTTCTACCAGGTCTCGCTGGGCGGCAACGCCGCGCGCGATGCATCCCTCGGCAAGATCCTCGGCCCGTCCTTCGCCCAGGACGACATGGCCGACGTGATCGAAAAGCTGATCAGCGTGTATGTCGAGCGACGCACCGAAGACGAGCGCTTCATCGACACCTACCAGCGTATCGGCATCGACCCCTTCAAGGAGCGCGTCTATGCAGCGAATCATTAAGAACAACCAGCTGGTCGACGAAACCTGGCACCTGCTGCCCAAGGATGTCTCGATCGACGAGCTGACCAACTGCGACGACTACATCGTGCCACTGCAGCTGTGGCGCGATCACCCTAGCCTGCTCAAGGCCCGCGACGGCGGCCTGGGCATCTGGCTGGACAGCGACGAGGAAGCCGAGGAGATCGGCGACGATGTCCAGCACTTCCAGGTCATCGCCCTGAACTTCCCGGCCTTCACCGACGGACGCAACTACTCCAATGCGCGCCTGCTGCGCGACCGCTACAAGTTCAAGGGCGAGCTGCGCGCCATCGGCGACGTACTGCGCGACCAGCTGTTCTACATGGCCCGCTGCGGTTTCGACGCCTTCGCCATCCGTGCCGACAAGGATCCGGAAGACGCGCTGCAGAGCCTGAAGGACTTCTCGGTTACCTACCAGGGCGCCACCGACGAGCCACTGCCGCTGTTCCGGCGCCGCTGACCGCTACCCGCCACAGCCATCGGCCCGCCTCCCGGCGGGCCGATGCATTCGTACCCCGTCACTTTCGTCCCTTGCGAAAAAAGAACACGCGCTCGCTCAGGTTTGCTAATGGCATGCCGATATCAAGGCGTACTCGTTAAATCCGCAAGGACCGCGACAATGAACCCGATTTCCTCCGCACTTCGACTGACCCCGGTCTACACCCCGGCGCCCGCATCGCAAAACGCTATCGTCCGCCAGGCCGCCAGCACCGCCGACACACCCGGCACCCAGGTCAGCCTCGGCCAGGACACTCGTATCCAGGATGCCGAGACCTACACCGCCAGGGGCTCCCTGGACAGCTCGCAGCCTCGCTATATCTGGGAACAGGACAGCCTCGACAAGCTCAGCATGAACATGCTCAGCGGCATCAAGTCGGCCTCGGCCGGTGCCCGCTTCCAGGGCCTGGGTGCCCTCCTGATGGAACAACTGGCCAGCAACGGCGGCCAGCGCATCTCGCAGTCGGCGCTGCTGGTCAACGATACCGACGGCGTTGCACTGAGCCTGCAGCAGTCACGCCTGCGCGAGTTCGCCAGCAACACCGTCACCCTCAACCTGACCAGCGCCTCTGGCGCCACGGTGAGCCTGGGCCTGTACAGCAGCGACAAGGGCCTGGCCGTCGACGCCCAGGTGCAAGGTGGCGAGCTCAACGCCGACGAACTCAAGGGCCTGGCCAACCTGGCCAGTGGCTTCCAGTCGGCCATCAGTGGCCTGAGCCAACAGCCGCCGAATCTGCAACTGGGTTCGCTGCTCAAGGTCGACCCTGCGTTGTTCAGCGGTCTGCAGATGAACGCCAGCCTCGAACTGCCGGGCGGCGCACGGCAGACTTTCGACCTGCGCCTGGACGACTCGACCCGCAGCCTGAAGCTCGATGGCCCAAGCGGTGTGGTGCAACTGGACCTGGACACCCAGGGCGGCACGCTGGTCGGTGGCCAGGCCCAGCGCCAGGCGGCCCTGAGCAACTACCTGACCCAGTTCGACGATGCCCAGAAGCGTGGCAAGGGCGATGCCCAGCTGACCAGCCTGCTCAAGGACGCCTTCACCCAACTCAACAGCATCGATGACAACCGCCCTCGCCCGGCCGGCCATGATTCGGCGCTGAACACCTACAGCCGCGCCCTGCTCAGCGGCCTGGCCGACTTCAAGGTGTCGGTCGTACAACCCTCCTCGCACCTCAATCCACAGCGACTGGATGAGGAGGACCGTTTCAGCTACGAGGCCTCGCAAGCGACTGCAAGCAACGGCGAAGGCAACAGCATCGCCCGCCAGCAGCGCCAGGAAGCCAAGCTGGACGCGGCCTGGCACTCGAGCCTCGCCTCGACGGCGCGGCAGAGCGAAGAGGATCCGTTCGACGCCAAGAACTACCGCTATCACACCCTCAGCGAATCGGCCAGCACCACCACCAGCCTGGCGATCGTCGACAATGTGCTCAAGGAAGCCAGCGTCACCCAGGAGGCGACCAGCAACAAGCGGGTGACCACCTACAGCAACGGCATTCTCCTCTCGGACGAGAAGACGCCGACCTCGGTCAGCCGCACGCGCAACCTGCTGAACCTGCTCGATGATCTGTTCAAGGCGGACGAAAAGGCCCGTCGCGACGGCAGCAAGTCCGACCTCGACCAGCAATTGGCGGCCAACAGTGGCCTGTGGCTGTTGCAGACCGATCCGTCGCAGATCAAGGACTGAGCGCGCCACCACGCTCATCCGATGACGCATCCAGCCAGAAGGGCCGCATTGCGGCCCTTCTGGCGATTCGGATGACCTGCCTACGGTTGCCCTAGGCTACCGATGGCCTGCCGTGCCGCGACCTCCTGCCCCGCACGCGCCAGCTCGTCAGCCGCCTGCAGCCAGCGCTGACGGTCCACCCGTGCCGGCAACTGCCGCGGCGACTGCACCAGCACCGCCCAGCTCCCCTGCTTCGCCCATGCCGAGGCGAACGAGTCGAAGTCCAGCAACTGGCGGCGGTGCATGCCCGAGCGCAACAGCACGCGCTTCTTGTAGCGGTCGTAGCCGATCATGACCGCATAGCGTGGTTCACTCCACCACATCGATCCTTCCTGATAGCGCAGCAGCACGGGATGCCCGGCGGCGACCTGCTCGAGCAACGCGTCCAGCTGCTTGTCCAGCGGGTAGACCACCATGCCGTACTCGCGGGCCACCCGAGCGATGCCGGTATCCAGCGTGTCGACGGCCTTGGGCAGGTTCAGCGCCTTGTCGAGCAGGCCGGGGGTGATCGGCGCCCCGCGCTGCGACAGCAGCGCCGCCAGGGCCATCGAGCCGCTGTGGTTGGCATTGCCACGGTAGAACGGCACGCTGCTGATCTCGACCCGCTGCGGCAGTCCCTTGAGCGAGGCAGGCGGAGCGCTTGCGCAGCCGGACAGGGCCAGCGCCACCAGGCAGGCAGCCAGCAGGCGACGTGGGCCGAAGGCCCGGGAGGGAATGGCATCTTGCAACATGGGCACTCGCTTGTTCCGGCGCCGGGCGGGCAGCGCCCGGCCATGAGCGCTGATCATAGGATGTGCCGGGCTTTGGGTATAGCCCGCCACGGGCTTGGAACGAAACGGCCCAAGCACTAGACCTTCGGTCAATGGAACGTCACAGGCACCGGGCTAGACTAAAGCTGTGTCTGGATGACCCGCCGCGGCGGGTCACAGAGAAGGAGGCACACATGAGCCTGACAATGGCAATCCTCATGCTGGTGGGCATGTGGCTGAGCGTCGCAGCCGCCATGCTGTGGGGGGTGTTGCGTATCGTGCGGCGGCATTCCCACCCCCACCACCTGCCACCTCAACCGCTGGCCAAGCCCCAGGCCGCGCGCCGCGCCCGGCGCCATGCCGAGGCGCATTGACCGGCCAGACGCAGCGCATACGCCATCACGAGCGCCGCCCGCGCCCGCATTCGCATGCAGACGCGGGCAGGCTCTCGCCGGTCGCGTCAGCCTTCGCCAGCCTCACGCTTGAGCCGCGCCCGACGCGCCATGATGTTGAGGATCTCGATGGCCGTCGAGAAGGCCATCGCCGCATACACATAGCCTTTCGGTACATGAGCCCCGAAACCTTCGGCGATCAGGGTCATGCCGATCATGATCAGGAAGCCCAGCGCCAACATCACCACGGTCGGGTTGTCGTTGATGAACTTCGCCAGCGGATCGGCCGCCACCAGCATCACGATCACGGCACTGATCACGGCGATGATCATGATCGGCAGGTGCTCGGTCATGCCTACCGCGGTGATGATGCTGTCCACCGAGAAGACGATATCCAGCAGCAGGATCTGCCCGATCGCCGCGGCGAAGCCCAGGGTGACCGTGGACCCCGCCTTGGACTCTTCCTTGGCACCGTGCGGGTCGACGCTTTCATGGATTTCCTTGGTCGCCTTCCATAGCAGGAACAGGCCACCGGCGATGAGGATCATGTCCTTCCACGAGAAGGCATGGCCGAACACCTCGACCACCGGCTCGGTCAGCTGGACGATCCAGGCCACCGTGCTGAGCAAGGCCAGGCGCATGACCAGGGCCATGCTGATACCGATACGGCGCGCCTTCGAGCGATACGCCTCGGGCAGCTTGTTGGTGAGGATGGAGATGAAGATCAGGTTGTCGATACCGAGCACGATCTCCATCGCCACCAGGGTGGCCAGGGCGACCCAGGCGGTAGGGCTTGCGGCTAGTTCCAGCAGATATTCCATGGGGCAGTCCTGTCTATCGGGTCGGAGGATCAGATGTCCTGGGTGGCTTTCTTGTCTTGCTTGTCCTGGCTGTCGCCGTCGGCCTGCTTGCCCTCGCCATGAATGGCCTCGCTCAAGGCCTGCTGGGCGGCGTCATGGGTCTTGTCGATGGCCTGCTTGGCCGATTCGGCCGCCTGGTCGAGCATCTGCTGGGCGGATTTCTCGGCCTGGTCGCAGCCACTGATGGCGAACAGTGCCAAGGCCAGTACCAGGGGTGTGCCGATGGATTTGAACTGCAGCATGGTGTCCTCGTTTGTCGATATCCCTGCGGCGCCCGTCGCGCCTGATGGATGGGCATTCTAGAGAGACTGAAACATCCAGAAAATTCGTATTTCCAGCGGTTATACTTCGGTTTTTACGAATCGGGACCCGTCATGCTCAACTACCGTCAGTTGCATTACTTCTGGGCTGTAGCAAAGACCGGAAGCATCGCCCGCGCCAGCGAGCAACTGAACCTGACGCCGCAGACCATCAGCGGCCAGATCAGCCTGTTCGAGCAGACCTGGAACCTGGAGCTGTTCCAGCGTGTCGGCCGCCAGCTGGAGCTGACCGAGACCGGCCGCCAGGCCCTGGTCTATGCCGAGCAGATGTTCCAGCTCGGTGGAGAGCTGGAGGCGATGCTGCGTGCCGGGCCGCAGGAACAGATCCTGTTCCGCGTCGGGGTCGCCGATGTCGTGCCCAAATCCATCGTCTACCGCTTGCTGGCACCGACCATGGAGCTGGAAGACGTGCTGCGGATCAACTGCCGCGAAGACAAGCTCGAACGCCTGCTGGCCGACCTGGCGATCCAGCGCCTGGACCTGGTGATCTCCGACAGCCCCATGCCCGTCCACCTGGATATCAAGGGCTACAGTCAGAAGCTCGGCGAGTGCGGCCTGAGCTTTTTCGCCACCCCCGCGCTGGCCGCAGGGCTAGAGCAGCCCTTCCCCGCCTGCCTGAACGATGCCCCGTTGCTGATCCCCGGGCAGGAAACCGTGGTGCGCAGCCGCCTGCTGCGCTGGCTGGCCGAGGAGCAGGTACAGCCGCGGATCGTCGGCGAATTCGATGACAGCGCGCTGATGCAAGCCTTCGGCCAGTCCGGCAGCGGTATCTTCGTCGCCCCCAGCGTGATCGCCGAGGAGGTCTGCCGGCAGTATGGCGTCTGCCTGATCGGGCAGACCGAAGCGGTCAACGAGTCGTTCTATGCCATTTCGGTGGAGCGCAAGGTCAAGCACCCGGGGATCGTGGCGATCACCGAAGGTGCCCGGCGGGAGCTGTTCCACTGGTGATACGGGCCTGGGTGGGGGCAGGTGCGGGTCTATGGTAAAGTCACGCCCTTTCACGTAACCGGATTGCGCTTCACATGACACCCATCCTCCGCCTGATCAACCGCACCGGCCTGGTGACGCAGATCTGCATCGGCCTGGCGGCCGGCATTCTCCTCGCCCTGTTCGCGCCGGCCGTGGCCCGTGACCTGGCGTTCCTCGGCAAGGTGTTCGTCAGCGCCCTGAAAGCCGTGGCACCGGTGCTGGTGTTCATCCTGGTGATGGCCTCGATCGCCAACCATCGCCATGGCCAGGAAACCCATATCCGGCCGATCCTCTGGCTGTACCTGCTGGGCACCTTCGCCGCCGCGGCGGTGGCCGTGGTCGCCAGCATGCTGTTCCCCTCGCACCTGGTACTGACCACCGGCGAGGCCTCGCTGAGCGCTCCCGGCGGCATCGCCGAGGTCATGCAGAACCTGCTGCTCAGCGCCGTGGACAACCCCGTCAACGCCTTGCTCAACGCCAACTTCATCGGCGTGCTGACCTGGGCCATCGGCCTGGGCGTGGCCCTGCGCCATGCCGGCGAGACCACCCGCACCGTGGTCGAGGACCTGTCCAACGGCGTCACCCTGATCGTGCGCGTGGTGATCCGCTTCGCCCCACTGGGGATCTTCGGCCTGGTCAGCTCGACCCTCGCCCAGTCCGGCTTGAGCGCGCTGCTGGGCTACCTGCACCTGCTCGGCGTGCTGATCGGCTGCATGCTGTTCGTGGCCCTGGTGATGAACCCGCTGATCGTGTTCTGGATGATCCGCCGCAACCCTTACCCGCTGACCCTGCTGTGCCTGCGCGAAAGCGGCATCACCGCATTCTTCACCCGCAGCTCGGCCGCCAATATCCCGGTCAACCTGGCACTGTCGGAGAAGCTCGGCCTGCACGAAGACACCTACTCGGTGTCGATCCCCCTGGGAGCGACCATCAACATGGCCGGCGCGGCGACGACCATTACCGTGCTGACCCTGGCGGCGGTACACACCTTGGGCATCGCTGTCGATCTGCCGACCGCGGTACTGCTGAGTGTGGTGGCGGCGGTCTGCGCCTGCGGCGCCTCGGGCGTGGCCGGCGGCTCGCTGCTGCTGATCCCGCTGGCCTGCAGTCTGTTCGGCATCCCCAGCGAAATCGCCATGCAAGTGGTCGCGGTCGGCTTCATCATCGGCGTCCTGCAGGATTCGGCGGAAACCGCGCTGAACTCGTCGACCGATGTGCTGTTCACCGCCGCTGCCTGCCAGGCCATGGAGCGGCGCGCCAGCTGAACCTCAGCGCGGTTCAAGCCCGCTGCCACGCCCAGCGGCAGCGAGCTTGAACCGCGCAAACCCGACGATTGCTTAAGCCAGGTGTATTACCTAGGCTAGTGGCCTTTTCCTCGCAACGAGACAGGGCCATGTCAGAACATGAAACCAGCGGCGAAGGCCGCTTCAGCAGCATCGAGATCCGTGTGCTCGGCGCGCTGATCGAGAAGCAGGCCACCAGCCCGGAAACCTACCCCCTGACCCTCAATGCCCTGGTCCTGGCCTGTAACCAGAAGACCAGCCGCGAACCCGTCATGAACCTCTCCCCCGGCCAGGTCGGCCAGGCCCTGCGCACCCTCGAGGGCCAGGACATGACACGCCTGCAGATGGGCAGCCGCGCCGACCGCTGGGAGCATCGGATGGACAAGGCGCTGGAACTGGTGCCGGCACAGTTGGTGCTGATGGGACTGATGTTCCTGCGCGGCCCTCAGACCCTCAACGAGCTGCTGACCCGCAGCAACCGCCTGCACGACTTTGACGACACCGAACAGATCCAGCATCAGCTGGAGCGCCTGGTCTCACGCGGCCTGGCCCTGCACCTGCCGCGCCAGGCCGGCCAACGCGAAGACCGTTACACCCATGCCCTCGGTGATCCAGCGGAAATCGAGGCGATCCTCGCCGCACGCCAACAGGAAGGTGGTGCGCGCGGCAGCGCCGGCAGCGTATCGGAAGAGCGCATCGAAGCGCTGGAGGCGCGGATCGCCGCGCTGGAAGCTCGCCTGGCGCAGCTCGAGGGCTGAGTCAGGGCGACTCCGGATCGGGGAAGTTGCGACAGCTCTTGCGCTCGGCCAACTCCCGCTCCGTGGGGCGCTGGTCGACGAACACGGTACGACCGTCGGCGTAGATTTCCAGGTAGCCCCAGTGCAGGTCCTGCTCCTGCTGCCCGGGCTGAGGTGGGACTAACCACCAGGGTTCGCGGCTGATCAGGGTCATGGGCGTGGCTCCGGATTGGCGTGCACTCATGATAGCCCCTGGCGCCATGACGCCATCGCGGGGCAAGCCCCCCCCCCACGCCGAACACAACATGGCGTGGGAGCGGGCTTGCCCCGCGATGGGCCGGACTCAGGCTGGCGCCGAAGTGCGGATCAGGTGGTCGAAGGCTGCCAGCGAGGCCTTGGCCCCCTCGCCCACGGCGATGACGATCTGCTTGTACGGCACCGTGGTCACGTCACCAGCGGCGAATACCCCCGGGATACTGGTCTGGCCCTTGGCGTCGACGATGATCTCGCCACGCGGCGACAGCTCGACGGTGCCCTTGAGCCAATCGGTATTCGGCAGCAGGCCGATCTGCACGAAGATGCCCTCCAGCGCCAGGTCATGGACCTGCTCGTTGGTACGATCCTTGTAGCGCAGGCCAGTGACCTTCTCGCCATTGCCAAGCACTTCGGTGGTCAGGGCGCTGGTGATCACCTTGACGTTCGGCAGGCTGTGCAACTTGCGCTGCAGCACGGCGTCGGCGCGCAACTGGCTGTCGAACTCGATCAGGGTCACCTGGGCGACGATACCGGCCAGGTCGATGGCCGCTTCCACGCCCGAGTTGCCGCCACCGATCACGGCCACGCGCTTGCCCTTGAACAAAGGGCCATCACAGTGCGGGCAGTAGGCCACGCCACGGGCGCGGTACTCCTGCTCGCCCGGTACATTCATTTCGCGCCAGCGGGCGCCGGTGGCGAGGATCACGGTCTTGGCCTTGAGCGAGGCACCGCCGGCCAGACGTACTTCGTGCAGACCGCCATCGGTGGCCGGAATCAGCGCTTCGCCACGCTGCAGGTTCATGATATCGACGTCGTACTGCTTGACGTGCTCCTCCAGTGCCGTGGCCAGCTTCGGCCCTTCGGTCTCCTGCACCGAGATGAAGTTCTCGATCGCCAGGGTGTCGAGCACCTGGCCGCCGAAGCGCTCGGCAGCCACACCGGTGCGGATGCCTTTACGCGCGGCATAGATGGCCGCTGCTGCGCCAGCGGGACCACCGCCGACCACCAGCACGTCGAACGCGTCCTTGGCATTGATCTTCTCGGCCTGACGGGCCCCGGCATTGGTGTCGAGCTTGCCGAGGATCTCCTCGAGCCCCATCCGGCCCTGGCCGAACACTTCACCGTTGAGGTAGATGCTCGGCACCGCCATGATCTTGCGGGCGTCGACTTCGTCCTGGAACAACGCGCCATCGATGGCCACATGGCGCACGTTGGGGTTGAGCACTGCCATCAGGTTCAGCGCCTGGACCACATCCGGGCAGTTCTGGCACGACAGCGAGAAATAGGTCTCGAAGGTGAATTCACCTTCCAGCCCCTGGATCTGTTCGATCACTTCGGCGCTGGCTTTGGAAGGGTGGCCGCCGACTTGCAGCAGCGCCAGCACCAGCGAGGTGAATTCGTGCCCCATGGGGATGCCGGCAAAGCGCAGGCTGATGTCGGCACCCGGGCGGTTCAGCGAGAACGAAGGGCGACGGACATCGCTGCCATCCGCGCTGAAGGTAATGAGGTTCGACAGGCTGGCGATCTCCACCAGCAGGTCGTGCAATTCGCGGGACTTCGCGCCGTCGTCGAGGGAAGCAACGATCTCGATCGGCTGGGTGACCCGCTCCAGGTAGGTTTTCAGTTGCGATTTAAGCGTGGCGTCCAACATACGGGCGATTCCTTTTTCAAAACTCGGATACAAAAACGCCCAGGCGAGCTCGCCCGGGCGTTCTTACGGGGCGGTGGGTAGTTCAGCTTTGGCGGCTATCCACCGCCCGCGACGTGCGCATCGGCTTAGATCTTGCCGACCAGGTCCAGCGACGGCGCCAGGGTGGCTTCGCCTTCTTTCCACTTGGCCGGGCAGACTTCGCCTGGGTGGGCAGCGACGTACTGGGCAGCCTTGACCTTGCGCAGCAGCTCGGTTGCGTCACGGCCGACACCACCGTCGTTCAGCTCGACGATCTTGATCTGGCCTTCCGGGTTGATCACGAAGGTACCGCGATCGGCCAGGCCGGCTTCTTCGATCAGCACGTCGAAGTTGCGCGAAATGACGTGGGTCGGGTCACCGATCAGTGGGTACTGGATCTTGCCGATGGTGTCCGAGGTGTCATGCCAGGCTTTGTGGGTGAAGTGGGTGTCGGTGGACACGCCGTAGATCTCGACGCCCAGTTTCTGGAACTCGGCGTAGTTGTCGGCCAGGTCACCCAGTTCGGTCGGGCAGACGAAAGTGAAGTCGGCTGGGTAGAAGAATACGACGGACCACTTGCCCTTGAGGTCGGCTTCGCTGACCTGGACGAACTCGCCCTTGTGGTAGGCGGTAGCGTTGAACGGTTTGACCTGGCTGTTGATGATTGGCATGAGAGACGCTCCTTCATGGGATTGAAATCAGTTGACGGAGAGAATCCTAACCGCCAGTCCCGATAAAGGCTCATTGGCAAAGCTCATGCTGATGATTGGTTTTGGCTATAAGGCGGGATTATTAATAGAAGGGATCGGGCTGAGCAAAGGATTGCGCGAGCCAAACGGCATCGCGGGGCAAGCCCACTCCCACGCAGGGTTGGCGTGGGAGCAGGCTTGCCCCGCGATCAGGCTCGGGCGGATCAGCGGGTAGCGGTGCGCAGGGTGACGAACTCTTCGGCGGCAGTCGGGTGCACGCCAATGGTCTCGTCGAACTGCTGCTTGGTCGCCCCGGCCTTGAGGGCGATGCCCAGGCCCTGGATGATCTCGCCAGCGTCCGGCCCGACCATGTGGCAGCCCAGTACCTTGTCGGTCTCGGCATCGACCACCAGCTTCATCAGGGTCTTCTCCTGGATGTCGGTGAGGGTCAGCTTCATGGCGCGGAAACGGCTCTCGAAGATCTGCACCTTGTGTCCGGCCTGCAGCGCCTGCTCTTCGCTCAGGCCCACCGTGCCAATTGGCGGCTGGCTGAACACTGCGGTGGGAATGTTCTGGTAGTCCACCGGACGATACTGCTCAGGCTTGAACAACCGACGGGCCACGGCCATGCCTTCGGCCAGCGCCACCGGGGTGAGCTGTACGCGACCGATCACATCGCCGATCGCCAGCACCGAAGGTTCGGTGGTGCGGTATTGCTCGTCGACGCGGATGAAGCCGCGCTCATCCAGCTCCACGCCGGTGTTCTCCAGCCCCAGGTTGTCCAGCATCGGCCGGCGACCGGTGGCGTAGAACACGCAGTCGGCGACCAGTTCGCGGCCGTCCTTGAGGGTGGCCTTCAGGCTGCCATCGTCGAGCTTGTCGATACGCTGGATATCGGCATTGAACTGCAGGTCCATGCCACGCTTTTCCAGCTCTTCCTTCAGGTGCGTGCGCACCGAGCCGTCGAAGCCACGCAGGAACAGGTCGCCGCGGTACAGCAGCGTGGTGTCGGCGCCCAGGCCCTGGAAGATCCCGGCGAACTCCACGGCGATGTAGCCTCCACCGACCACCAGCACGCGACGCGGCAGGTCCTTGAGGTAGAACGCCTCGTTGGAGGTGATCGCCAGCTCCTTGCCCGGAATGTCCGGCACCTGTGGCCAGCCACCGGTGGCGATGAGGATGTGCTCGGCGGTGTAGCGCTGCCCCTCCACTTCCACTTCGTGCGCGCCGGTCATGCGGGCATGGCCGGTCAGCAGGGTCACCCCGCTGTTGACCAACAGGTTGCGGTAGATACCGTTGAGGCGCTCGATCTCGCGGTTCTTGTTGGCGATCAGGGTACCCCAGTCGAAGTGCCCCTCTTCCAAGGTCCAGCCGAAACCGGCAGCCTGTTCCAGTTCGTCGGCGACATGGGCGCCGTACACCAGCAGTTTTTTCGGCACGCAACCGACGTTGACGCAGGTACCACCGAGGTAGCGGCTCTCGGCCACCGCCACCTTGGCTCCGAAGCCCGCGGCGAAACGCGCCGCGCGCACACCGCCGGAACCGGCGCCAATCACGAACAGATCAAAATCGTAGGCCATGTATTCAGTCTCCTAGGCAGGCGCCCAGCATAGCGCCGTTGCTCGTCGCAAACAAAAAAGCCACCCCGAAGGGTGGCTCCTTGAACCCGCAGTGGCGTATCAGTACGCCTTGCCGGCCTTGTAGAAGTGTTCGAAGCAGAAGTTGGTCGCCTCGATGTAGCCTTCGGCGCCACCGCAATCGAAACGCTTGCCCTTGAACTTGTAGGCAATCACGTTGCCTTCGGCAGCCTGCTTCATCAGCGCGTCGGTGATCTGGATCTCGCCACCCTTGCCCGGTTCGGTCTGCTCGATCTTCTCGAAGATGTCCGGGGTCAGGATGTAGCGACCGATGATCGCCAGGTTCGACGGAGCGTCCTCGGGCTTCGGCTTCTCGACCATGGCGTCGACGCGGAAGATGCCGTCCTTGATCTCTTCACCGGCGATGACGCCATACTTGTTGGTTTCCTGCGGGTCGACTTCCTGGATGGCGACGATCGAGCAGCGGTATTTCTTGTACAGCGCAACCATCTGCGCAAGCACACCTTCGCCTTCGAGGTTGACACACAGGTCGTCGGCCAGCACCACGGCGAACGGTTCGTCGCCGATCAGCGGACGGCCGGTGAGGATGGCATGACCCAGGCCTTTCATTTCGGTCTGGCGGGTATAGGAGAACGAGCACTCGTCGAGCAGGCGGCGGATGCCGACCAGGTATTTCTCCTTGTCGGTGCCCTTGATCTGGGTTTCCAGCTCATAGCTGATGTCGAAGTGGTCTTCCAGCGCGCGCTTGCCGCGGCCGGTGACGATGGAGATCTCGTTCAGACCAGCATCCAATGCTTCTTCAACGCCATACTGGATCAGTGGCTTGTTGACCACCGGCAGCATTTCCTTGGGCATGGCTTTGGTAGCAGGCAGGAAGCGGGTGCCGTAGCCGGCTGCCGGGAACAAGCATTTTTTGATCATAAACGTCCTTAACAAGGGCTTAGCGTACGAAATTCGGCGCAGTCTAATCAGGCGGCGATCACCTTACAATGCCCCGCCCACACCTGGCCGATGCCATCATAGAGATATCTCAGTGTAGATAGTTCCGGGCAAGCGCAAATTTCACCTGCGCCTGGCGCTTTCACCCGGCCGATGTGGCCGCAGGTACCCACCTGCGACCACCTCTGCATCACCCCCCGGTGCCCTGGCCGATCAGCACCCCGTCCACTTTCTGCCCATAGAGGTTGACCCCGTCGTTGGCATGGAACTTCTGCCGGGTCTTCTCGATGGAGCCCTCGACCAGGCGCGGATCCTGGGGGCGCTCATGGCGATTGACCCAGGCCGCCACGTCCCAGGCCTGCTGGTCGCTCAGGCTGCCAGGCTTGCCCAGCGGCATGTTGTACTTGATGAACGACGCGGCGGTGTTGATCCGGTGCATACCCGCACCCCAGTTGTAGGAATCCTTGCCCCACAACGGCGGCATCACGTACTCGCCGGCTACCTTCTGCCCTTCTCCGTCATTGCCGTGGCAGATCGCACATTGCGCCTGGTACACCTGCTGGCCTCGTTTCAGGTCATAGCCACTGGCAGGTTTCGGCACCTCCGGATAGCCACGCCCGGCGATCTCCACAGCGGTCGGAGCCTGGGTCGAGAGCCAGTAGGCATAGACGCTCAGCGCCGTCATCTGTGGGCTGTCGGCCGCCGGCGGCTTGCCGTTCATGCTGAACTGGAAGCAGCCCTGGATGCGTTCGGCGAACGTGTTGACCTTGTCGTTCTTCTTGCGATAGGCCGGATACATCGGGTAGGCGCCCCACAGCGGAGCGGAGTGCGCCAGGCGGCCCTGATCGAGGTGGCAGTTGCTGCAGTTCATGCCATTGCCGACCGCCTCGGGCATCAACCGACGGGTGTCGACGAACAGCGCATGGCCTTCGCGGATCATCTTGCCGAAGGCATTGTCGGGAATGCTGCTTTCCGCCGGCGGCACGAACTGCGGGGCGGCCTGGGCGTCGGGAACCTTGAGCTGGGACTGGTCTTCCATGGCGATAGGCGTCGCCTGGGCACTGCCCGTGGCGATCAGCAGCAGGGCTGGCATCAGGGTCTTCATGGCTTGACCTCCTGGCGGGCCGAATGAGCGAAGTACTCGGCGATGGCCTTGACCTCGGCGTCGGTCATGGCCTTGGCCACATTGACCATCAACTGGTTCGGGTCATTGCTGCGACTGCCATCGCGCCAGGCATTGAGCTGGCCGGCCAGATAGGTGGCCGACTGCCCGGCCAGGGGAGGAAAGTGCTCGCCGACACCACTGCCGCCCGGACCATGGCACTGCACACAGCCCGGAATCTGCCGGCTCCAGTCCCCGTAGAGTGCCAGGCGGGTGACCGGATCGCTGGCGATCTGCTGGCGACGCGTATCTGGCGCAGGATCGGCAGGCAATTTCGCCATGTAGGCACTGACCGCCTCGATCTCGCGGTCGTCCAGCGCCTTGGCCAGTGGCTCCATCACCGCCTGCTTGCGGCTGCCGCTGCGAAAGTCCTGCAATTGCTTGGCGAGGTAGCCGGCGGGCAGCCCGGCAAGTCGAGGGAAGCCGGCAGCATCGATGCCCTTGCCATCCGGACCATGGCAGCCCATGCAGGCCATGGCGGCGGGGTTCTGCCCGCCCTGGTTGAAGATTTTCTGGCCGTCGGCGCCATGCGCCGCGGGCCAGGCCAGGATCAGCAGGCTGCCGATCGTGACGCGACTGAGGGTTCTCATCAGATGGACTCCCTTTCCTTGTTATAAGCTTAGGCTCAAACGATATAAGCCAAGAAAATACTAGGCCTATTCCCCGGCATGCGACAACGTGTCACCGGGCAGGAATGTGGCAATCCGCCAGCTAATTGCGAATTTACTGCGCTGGATCAAGAACCCGAGATGCACTCGGTCGCCGAGGTGCGAACGTCACCCAGGCGCAGCGGGAAGTTGTTCAACCGCTCGTAGACTTTGATCGCGCTGCCGCTGCCGCGCTTGTCGATGTCCAGCAGCGCCGCCGGGCCGGCACCGGCTGTCAGCTTCTGCGGCACGATCAGGCGCAGGCCGCTGCCATGAGCCTCTTCCTGCAGCGGATCACGGGTGTCGGCCAACTTGCGCTTGACGCAATCGGCGTACTCGCGGGGCGTCTTGCCGGACATCACGTTCAACGTTTCGCGGGATTGCTCCAGCTCCTCCACGCTGACGCATCCCCCCAATGCCAGCACCATCGCCGCCACCATCCATTTCATGCATGCCATCTCCCAAGTCAAAGTCCATCTGTGACCACGCCGTGGACGATTTGCTCCGTGTCCTGGCAGAAATATCCCTGGGCAGGTACGCCAGCGCGCAAGCCCCCCCCTACATCGTGATATCGTTCGCCTTTGCAGAACCAATCCTTGCGGAGCACCCCATGAAATTCGTACACCAGCGCGAGCACCTGAACGAGGACGACATCGTCGTCATCGAGTGCTCCCAGCGCTGCAACATCCGCCTGATGAACGACGCCAACTTCCGCAGCTTCAAGAACGGCGGGCGCCACACCTACCACGGTGGTCACTTCGAACGGTTCCCGGCGAAGATCACCGTGCCCAGCACCGGTTTCTGGAACATCACCATCGACACCGTCACCACCCGCCCGATCTCGGTGACGCGCAAGCCGGCCTTGAGCCACAAGATCAAGATCATTCGACGCTCGTCGTCGAAACTCGGATGACCCACGCATGACCCAGACCATCAAGTATGTGATCAAGTACAAGCTCGACGGCGCGCGCCGTTGGGATTTCGCCCAGATGCCCGACGCCTCCCTCGAACAGGCCAAGGAAGCCCTGCGCAAGATCCACGGCGACGACGCCGAGAAGATCTCCGACATTCAGGTCAGCAAGGCCCTGTAATCACGCCCGATCCGTCGCACTCAAGGAGTCGCCCATGAGCACCTGGCAAGACCGCCGCATCCTCGACCTGCTGGGCATCGAGGTGCCCATTCTCCAGGCGCCCATGGCCGGCGCCACCGGTTCGGCGATGGCCATCGCCGTGGGCAATGCCGGTGGCCTGGGCGCCCTGCCCTGCGCCATGCTTGGCCTCGACCAGGTGCGCACCGAGATCGCGACCTTTCGCGCCGCCTGCCAGGGCCCGTTGAACCTCAACTTCTTCTGCCACCAGCCTCCCATGCCGGATGCGCAGGGCGACGCGCGCTGGAAGCAGGCACTCCAACCTTACTACCAAGAGGTCGGCGCCGACTTCGAGGCGCCGACGCCGGTGTCCAACCGCGCGCCATTCGACGAGCACAGCTGCCAGCTGGTGGAGCAACTGCGTCCGCAGGTCGTCAGCTTTCACTTCGGCCTGCCCGCCCCTGACTTGCTGCAACGGGTCAAGGCCAGCGGCGCCAAGGTGCTCTCCAGCGCCACCACCGTGGAAGAGGCCCGGTGGCTCGAGGAGCACGGCTGCGACGCGATCATCGCCATGGGTTACGAAGCCGGCGGTCATCGCGGCATGTTCCTGAGCACCGACATCACCAGCCAGATCGGCACCCTGGCCCTGGTGCCACAAGTGGTCGACGCCGTGCGCGTACCGGTGATCGCCGCAGGTGGCATCGCCGACCACCGCGGCCTGCTCGCCGCGCTCGCCCTCGGTGCCTCGGCGGTGCAGATCGGCACCGCCTACCTGTTCTGTCCCGAAGCCAAGGTCTCCCCCGCTCACCGCCACGCCCTGGACAGCGCCCCTGCCAGCGACACCGCGCTGACCAACCTGTTCACCGGCCGCCCGGCGCGAGGCATCAACAACCGCCTCATGCGTGAACTGGGGCCGATGAGCGACCTGGCCCCGCGCTTTCCCCTGGCCGGCGGCGCACTGATGCCGTTGCGTGCGATCACCGACCCACAAGGGAACAGCGACTTCAGCAACCTTTGGTCTGGCCAGGCCCTGCGCCTGGGCCGGCACCTGCCCGCCGGCGAGCTGACCCGGGAGATTGCCGCGCAGGCGCTGAAAAAACTGACTCTCTGATCAAGAAACAATCGAGACGGCTCTTCCCGACGGATGGCTTATCGCTATATATTCCGCACCATAACGATAACCCGTCGTCCCTAGGAGCCGTTCGCATGCGTATTCGCCTGTCCCACTTGGCCATCAGCGCCTTGGCCACCCTGATCAGCGTCAACAGTGCCCTCGCCGACGAGGTCCAGGTGGCCGTCGCGGCCAACTTCACCGCGCCGATCCAGGCCATCGCCAAGGACTTCGAGAAAGACACCGGCCACAAGCTGGTCGCCGCCTATGGCGCCACCGGCCAGTTCTATGCACAGATCAAGAACGGTGCACCGTTCGAGGTGTTCCTGGCCGCCGACGACAGCACCCCGGCCAAGCTCGAGCAGGAAAAAGAGATCGTCGAAGGCTCGCGCTTCACCTACGCCATCGGCACCCTGGCCCTGTGGTCGGCCAAGCCCGGTTACGTCGATGCCAAGGGCGAAGTGCTGAAGAAGAACGCCTACAAGCACCTGTCCATCGCCAACCCGAAGGCCGCTCCCTATGGCCTGGCTGCCACCCAGGTGCTGGACAAGCTCGGCCTGACCGACGCCACCAAGGCCAAGATCGTCGAAGGCCAGAACATCACCCAGGCCTTCCAGTTCGTCTCCACCGGCAATGCCGAGCTGGGCTTCGTCGCCCTGTCGCAGATCTACAAGGACGGCAAGGTCAGCGAAGGCTCGGCGTGGATCGTCCCGGCCAACCTGCACGAGCCGATCCGCCAGGATGCAGTGATCCTCAACAAGGGCAAGGACAACCCAGCCGCCAAGGCCCTGGTCGATTACCTCAAGGGGCCGAAGGCGGCTGCGGTGATCAAGTCCTATGGCTATGAAATCTGATGCCGCTCGATGCCAGTGACCTGGGCGCCATCTGGCTGACCCTCAAGCTGGCCAGCCTGACCACGGCGATCCTGCTGGTGGTGGGCACGCCCATCGCCTGGTGGCTGGCGCGAACCCGCTCGTGGCTGCGCGGGCCGATCGGCGCGGTGGTGGCATTGCCGCTGGTGCTGCCACCGACGGTGATCGGCTTCTACCTGCTGTTGCTGCTCGGCCCTCACGGCTGGGTCGGCCAGGCGACCCAGGCCCTGGGCCTGGGCAGCGTGGTATTCAGTTTCGCCGGGCTGGTGATCGGCTCGGTGGTGTACTCCATGCCGTTCGTGGTGCAACCGTTGCAGAACGCCTTCGGCGCCATCGGCCAGCGCCCGCTGGAGGTAGCCGCGACGCTACGTGCCAGCCCCTGGGACACGTTCATTCACGTGGTCCTGCCGCTGGCCCGCCCTGGCTTCATTACGGCCAGTATTCTCGGCTTCGCCCACACCGTGGGTGAGTTTGGCGTGGTGCTGATGATTGGCGGCAACATCCCCGACAAGACCCGCGTGGTCTCGGTGCAGATCTTCGATCACGTCGAGGCCATGGAATACACCCAGGCCCATTGGCTGGCCGGGGCCATGCTGGTGTTCTCCTTCCTGGTGCTGCTGATGCTCTATGCCGGCCGCCGTGGCAAGGCTGGCTGGAGCTGAAATGAGTGCATCGATCCATGCGCGGCTGAAACTGACCCGCGCCGATTTCACCCTGGACGTCGACCTGCACCTGCCAGGGCGCGGCATCAGCGCCCTGTTCGGCCACTCCGGCTCGGGCAAGACCTCCTGCCTGCGCTGCCTGGCCGGCCTGGAACGTGCGACCGACGCCTATATCGAGATCAACGGCGATATCTGGGAAGACAGTCGGAACGGGCTGTTCATCGCCCCGCACAAACGTCCGGTGGGCTATGTCTTCCAGGAAGCGAGCCTGTTCCCGCACCTATCGGTGCGCGGCAACCTGGAGTTTGGCTGGCGCCGCATCACCCCGACCGAGCGCAAGATCACCCAGGCGCAGGCCTGCCAGCTGCTGGGGATCAGCCATTTGCTCGAACGCCGGCCTGCCACCTTGTCCGGTGGCGAGGCCCAACGCGTGGGTATCGCCCGGGCATTGCTCAGCAGCCCACGCCTGTTGTTGATGGATGAGCCGCTGGCGGCCCTGGACAACGCACGCAAGCGCGAGATCCTGCCTTACCTGGAACGCCTGCACGACGAACTGGACATCCCGCTGGTCTATGTCAGCCACGCCCAGGACGAGGTCGCACGCCTGGCCGACCACCTGGTACTGCTGGAGCAAGGCCAGGCCATCGCCAGCGGCCCGATCGGCCAGACCCTGGCGCGTCTTGACCTGCCGCTCGCCCAGGGCGAGGACGCCGGCGTGGTGCTCGAAGGCGTGGTGATCGGCCACGATCCGCACTATGGCCTGTTCGACTTGCGCCTGCCTGGTGGCGAAGGCCCCTTGCTGCGTATCGCCCACCCGGCACTGCAGATGGGCAGCGCGCTGCGACTCAAGGTCCAGGCGCGCGACGTCAGCCTGGCTCTGAGTGCCGAGGGGGCCTCGAGCATCCTCAACCGTCTGCCGGTCAGGGTCCGTGAATGCCGTCCGGCGGACAACCCGGCCCATGTGCTGGTCAGCCTCGATGCCCGTGGCAGCCCGTTGCTGGCGCGTATCACCCGCTATTCGGCAGACCAGCTCGGGGTGCAACCGGGTCAATTGCTATGGGCGCAGATCAAGTCGGTGGCGCTGCTCGGCTGAACAGCAGCCGACGCCCCCGGAGCATCAGAACGATCATTGATAACCGCTATTTACCCTATCGAGCACAGAAATTTCCCATATGACGCCAACCACCCTATCCTTGCCACCGAGCACTCTCGCTGGCGAATCCACCAGGTTGGCGTCGGCACCTGCGACTAAAGACAGGCTACAGAATTTGTCTGTCGGGGAATTACTATCCGCCGAAAGCGTCTTTAATGAGAAGGAAGAGGGACGGGCTCCCACCGTTGGGTAAACAACCCGGCGGTTTTCTATATCACCAAGGAGAACTACATGCTGATACTCACCCGCAAGGTTGGCGAAAGCATCGTCATCGACGATGACATCAAAGTCACCATTCTGGGCGTCAAAGGGATGCAAGTGAGGATCGGTATCGATGCACCGAAGGATGTCCAGGTGCACCGTGAAGAGATCTACAAACGTATCCAGGCGGGCACTCCGGCCCCCGAGAAAGGCGACGAGCAACACTGATTTCCCGTATCAAGCCGCACGGACGCGACTGATCGACTGCCCGCCCATGCGGGGCGCCTCCCCTGCCCCTCAGGTGCCCAGCAGCTCGCGCACCTTGTCGACCACCTTGTCCATGTCGAACGGCTTGTCGAACACGGCGGCGAACAGCCCCGGGCAGACATGTCCACGGCTGGCCTGCGCGCCGCTCATCAAGATCACCGGCAAGTCAGGCAACTGCAGCTCGTTACGGATCGCCTGGGCCAGTTCCTCGCCGTTCTTCACTGGCATCATGTAGTCGGTGATGACCAGATCGACCCGCTTCGCCTTCAGCGCCTCCAGGGCCTTGGCGCCATTGCCGGCCTTTTCCACCAGGTAGCCCTCATCCTCCAGGGCAAAACCGAGGATATCGGCAATCAGGTACTCGTCGTCGACGATCAGGATGGTGTTCATCGGTTGCCCACCGTCAGGGGTCGCCCTGAGGCACGGCCGTGCCGCTGAGCACACCGCTGGCGCCGTCGAAAGCCCGCCCCAGCGTGATGCCCTGCGATCCGAGGTCCAGCGCCTGCAGCGCCGGATCGTGATCGCTGTCGCGAACCTTGACGATCGACAGCACCCGGTGCAGTTGCGCCTGATACTCGGCAAAACGCAGCAGCAACAGGTTGTCGACGATGCTCGAAAGGTCCGGAGCCGGCGCGGTGATTTCGGCGCCGAAGATATCGCGCATTTCCCAGGTCAGCAGGACGGTGATGTCGCGCGCCCGCAGCTCGCCGCTCAGGGCACGGAAGAACGCGTTCAGCCGTGCAGGCTCCAGTGCCAGGCGGCCGAAGGCGCCGAGGCTGTCGATCACCACGCGGCGGGCCCCTGAAGCCCTCACCTGCTCCAGCAAGCGTGCGCCGACCTGATCGAGCAGGCCTTCAGTGGTCGGTTGCCAACACAGGCGCAGCGCACCGCTGCGCTCCAGTCCCGACAGATCGTATCCCAGCGCTGCCGCCTTGAGCCTCAGCCGCTCGGGGGTTTCGTAGAAGCCGAAATGCAGCCCCGGCTCCACTGTGCTGGAAGCAGCCAGGAAAGCGATGCCAAGGGCCGTCTTGCCGACGCCGGAAGGCCCCATCAACAGGCTCACCGACGCCTCGGCAAGGCCGCCGCCGAGCATGCGGTCCAGGTCCGCCACACCCGTACCGACCCGCCGCAAGAGTTGTGCCCCCGCCAGGCTCGGATAGCTGTAAAGCGACTCCAGACGCGGGAACACCTGTAGCCCAGCCTCGCCGATCAAGTACTCGTGGCGGCCGGAAAGCGCGCCACTGCCGCGGGTCTTGCGCAGTTGAACGCAGCGCACCGCTGCACTGCCGACCAGATGCTCACCCAGCTCGATCACGCCATCGACCATGGTGTGCTCAGGACTGCTCGCCTCCAGGCAGCTACTGGTGAGCAGCAGCACGGTGCAGTTGGCAAAGGCAGCATGCCCCTGCAGCTCGGAAACGAATTTCTTGGTATCGAGGCTGGTCTCGGCCCGCGATCTGGCATTGAGCAAGCCATCGACCACCAGCAGACTGGCCTGCTGCCGGGCAATTTCCTGGCGCAACAGGCGAACCACGGCGTCCAGGCCATCCTGTTCCAGCACGTCGAAGGCGCTGACGAACTGGATGCTGTCCCCCACCATTGCCGGATCGAAGAAGGTGAGCGTCGACAAATACTGGAACAGGCGCTCATGCGACTCGCTGAGCAGGGTAGCTACCAGTACCCGCCCCCCCTCGCGCACATGATTGCAGGCCACCTGGTTGGCCAGGATAGTCTTGCCTGCGCCCGGAGGGCCCTGGACGATGTAGGAGGCCCCTACCACCAACCCACCCTTGAGCAACGCGTCGAGCCCTTCGATACCGGTGGGTAGTCGCTTGAGTCGCTCGGTCATTGGCTCATTCTTCCGTATGCAAGTCGTTGGGGCTGGCTGGCAGGTACAGGCTGATGCACGTCCCTTCGCCCAGCCGGCTGGTCACCTCGATCGCTCCGTTGCTCTGCCGGGCGAAGCCATACGCCTGGCTCAGACCAAGCCCGGTGCCCTTGCCGAACGGCTTGGTGGTAAAGAAAGGCTCGAAGATGCGCGGCAGCACATGCGGATCGATCCCCTGGCCATCGTCATGCACCTCGAACCGCACGAACTGCCCCTGCAATCCTTCGACCTCGCCTGCCAGCATGATGTGCTCGACCACCAGGCGAATGCGCCCCTGTACCTGGATCGCGTCACGGGCATTGAACATCAGGTTCAACAGCACCATCTGCAATTGCCCGGCATCCACCTCGATCGGCGGCAGGTCGACCTGGACCTGATGCAGCAGTTCGATTTCGCGCGGCAGGGCATGCTCCATCAGGCCACGCGTGGATTCGACCACGCTGGCCACCGCGATACGGCTCACGCTCAACTGGCGGTGGCGGGCAAAGCTGAGCAGTTGCTGGGTCAACTGGGTACCACGCTGACCCGCGTCGAGCACATGCCCGAGCAGACGCCGGATGCGCGACGGGTCCTGGCTGTTGAGCGCCAGCCGCGCCGAGCTGAGGATGATGGTCAGCAGGTTGTTGAAGTCATGGGCCAACCCACCGCTCAGTTGCCCCAGGGCCTCCAGCTTCTGCGCCTGGAACAGTTGCGCGCGCATGCTGTCCAGTTGCAGCGCTGACTCGCGGCGGTCGGTGATGTCCCGGGTCACCTTGGCCAGGCCGATGACCTGGCCTTGCTCATCGCGGATGACATCCAGCGCCGCAAGGGCCCAGAACTGCGTGCCGTCCTTGCGCACGCGCCAACCCTCGTCCTGCGCCCCACCCTCCGCCAATGCCTGGAGCAGCAAGCGATCGGGACGTCCCTCGGCGCAATCCTGGTCAGTGAAGAACAACGAGAAATGCCGGCCAATCACCTCGTCGGCGGCATAGCCCTTGATACGCTGGGCGCCGGCGTTCCACGACACCACATGCCCAGTGGGATCGAGCATGTAGATGGCATAGTCGACGACCGCCTGGACCAACTGCTCATAGCGGGCCTCGGGCATCACCGAATGGGCGGGGCGGTCCGCTGAAACCATGGAAGCTCCACAAGCACCGCGAAAGGACATAGATGAGCGTAGTCAAAAGTCCCGGCGGCGGCATCGCCACGCATTCGGCAGTCGTCAACCTTCGCGCAGCGTGGGCACCAGCTTGCGTGGCATCGCCACCTTCAGCAGCCACAAGCCCACCAACAGGATCAGCGCCCCGCCACACAAGGCCATGAAACGTTGCGGGTCGGGGTGTTGCTCGTCGAGCGCCAACATCACCAGGTAGCCACCCAGCGACATCAGCCCGGCATAGAGGAACGCCCCGAGCAGACAGACCTGAAGAAACAGCAGGCGCCAGAAAAGTTTCGGGCGCACGGTGCGCGTAGATGAGGGAGGAAGCTCTGAAGGTTGCGGCGGCATGGCAGACCGATTCCATTGGATCCAATTGGCCAAAAGATGGCCTAATGGCAGCAGCCTGTCAATTCACCTATAGTAGGCGCCGCCCACCGCCGATCAGGAAGCGACATGATTTCGAACCTTCGCATGCAAGGTCTGCAGGACGACCTGCTGCGCACCGCCACCGACCTGGACCTGCTCTGCCAAGCCCTGGACGGGCATGCTCTGTACCTGCGCCATTCGATTCACCAGGCCGACGCCCAGGCCATGGACAATCAGGCCGAAGCCTTGCGCGACACGGCCGGCGAAATGCGTGACATCGCCGAAGCCATCCAGCCCTGAGAACGAGGCGCGGTTGACGCTTCTATAACAATGGGTTATAAAGCGCGCTTGATTGTCTGGCCTTCTGCCCATGAAGCACGGCGGTCAAGCGTGCGAGTGTGGTGGAATTGGTATACACAGCAGACTTAAAATCTGTCGGCGTGAGCCTTGCGGGTTCGAGTCCCGCCACTCGCACCATCGAATCTCGAAAAGGCGCCCTTGCGGCGCCTTTTTCATGCTCGTCATAAATCGCCTAGAGTGAACGGTACCACCCGCCACTGGAGGCGCCGCCATGCGCTACACCTTGCTCGAAGGTCAACGCGACATTCTCTTGCTGCTGGCCCGGATCCTTCTGATGATCCTGTTCATCCTGTCCGGCTGGGCCAAGCTGACCGGCTTTACCGCCACCGCAGGCTACATGGCGTCGCTCGGCGCTCCGGCCCCCATGCTGGCAACGGCCATTGCGGTGATCATGGAGTTCCTGGTCGGCATCCTGCTGGTTTTGGGTTTCTATACCCGCCCGCTGGCGCTGCTGTTCGCCCTATTCGTGCTCGGCACCGGGCTGCTCGGGCACCCGTTCTGGAACATGGTCGAGCCTGAGCGCAGCGCCAACATGACCCAGTTCCTGAAGAACCTGAGCATTGTCGGTGGACTGTTGGCTCTGGCAGCTGCCGGGCCGGGACGCTTCTCCCTCGACCGACGCTGAACGCCAGCCTGGCCAACATATGGGGCAGGCATGGCGCCCGCCCCTCGGCGCTACCGGTGCGCACGCCGATGAAAGCCCTTGAGGCCTGACGCCGGATCAGGTTGTACCTGAACGCATCAGCGCAGCATCAGTCGTCGCAGTCGTCATGCCAGGCGGGATGGTCGTCATCGTCGTCGAAATCGTCCAGCACTTCGTCCTCCTCGACCTCATCCAGCACACCGTGGGCGTCCGCTTCGGGATCGAAGTGCTCGTGGAATTCATGGTCGAGCAGATGGTCATGCTCGGGCTCGTGCAGATCGTCTTCGTCGCGCATCACAGGCTCCAATGGAAACAGCCCGCCTATATAGGCGGATCGACGCGAGCGGTCAATCTTCTCGAAGTTAACCCTGACTTAACCGACATGATGCAAGTTGGACAAGCTCCCTTCAAAAACGCTTGCCCGCCCATCCGGCGGGCTTTTTTTGCTCCTGTCGCCCGTCCATGGCGAATTTCCCTTGCAGAAAGTGTCCCTGCATCAGGCACGCCCACCAGGAAGGCCCGGTATTTCAACATGGAGCAAGCGCAATGGCCGTAAACATCGACAAACTGACCATCACGACCCCAGTTGCCAGATCTTCGAGTATCCCGATCGCACTCGAGTTGACCGGCGCCCAGGCATTGGCCACCCTCCCGGGCATCGTCAGCCGCCTGGCAGATGGCTCGATCCGCTTCAACGCACCGACCCGAGGCGCCTCGAGCAAGAGCACCCAGCGCACCCGCTGCGAATGGAAGGAGCCCCTGTATTGGGCTCTGGGAAGTGCCAGCCGGCACCGTAATCACCAACGCATGGCGCTGGAGAAGGTCAATGCCGCGCAGAAAGTGGTCATCGCGCAAATGCATGTACGCGATGACGACAGTCCAGTCATCAAAGTCTTCTGGAACAAGGGCAAGATCAGCTTCGGTTTTCGTCAGGACTTCAACCAGGCGATACCCCTCAATGCCGACCTGCTGACGGAAGTACCGCCAGGAACGCCATTCGACATCACCATCGAAGTCAACAGCAACGGAGTTGCGAGCGTCAGTGCCATCTGTAACGGGCGCAGCGCAAGTTCACCTTCCCTGTTGATGGCCGCCACCTGGAATGACCACACGTTTGATTTCCATGGCGGCATCTACAACCAACTGGACTATGACGAGACCACCCCGACAGATGACGGCTCGGTCTGTGTGATCAGCCACTTGGACCTGAGTCACCAATAAAGAAGGAATAAATACTGGTAATGCTTGGCAACATCTTTCCCCAGGATCTTCACGAAATTCTGACATTCCGATAGGCAGACTGACCTGGCTTCGAAACGTTCTGTTCAACCCGCCCCTCTCCCGGCGGGTTTTCTTTTTTCTGCCCTTCCCGATACCCCTAGCGCTAATCCCCTCTTCTGCACAAGGCCTGTGCAGAGGGTGTCCATGGCTAGCAGTAGAAGAGTCGCACCCTGACGCTGTCGGTCTTTCACAGGCCGGAACTGCCCAGAGCGGCACCTAAACTGCGGGCCAGGCAAGGCACTTGTACCAGGACCTCGACTCGTACAGGTCAGCCTTCTTGCAACCCATTTCCGTTGGCAGCCTCATGCTACGATGCGTGGAGCCAGCAACGGAGCGTTACCATGGAACTTAGGCGGCTGACACGAGAGGATTGGTCCTGGATCCAAGACTGGTTCAAAGATCCCCAACTCAATCAAGAGCTGGGCCCTCTCGATCAAGAATGGCTGGACGTCGTATTGAATGAAAACAACGGCATTCAACTTGTAGCGCTTGAGGATAAACAACCGGTAGCGCTAATAGGGTGCGCCTGGCACCCCGAACCTCATGAGCTGCATGGCATAACAGACATCGCGGTGTCCCCTGCCTACAAGAGGAAAGGGCTCGGTCGTAACGCTTTATACGAGACCATCAAATGGCCAGGGCATCCTCCCTGTAGTGGATGGGTGGCTTTCGTCTCACCTCAGAATGCTGCGGCAGAGGCATTCTTCTCCTCAATTGGATGGAGGTACGCAGGCCTTGATGATGAAATGCATCGATTTGAATTTCGCAACGAACTTTAGCGACAACCGGAGGCGGTAGACCTCTTCTTCCGGGACACTTCTGCGCCAACGAAACGATCTCGGAACTCTCGGTCTTTTCTGGCGCGCAAATAAAAACCCCGCAGACCTAGATCTGCGGGGCTTTCGAATGGTGGAGGCCGAGGTCGGAATCGAACCGGCGTAGACGGATTTGCAATCCGGAGCATAACCACTTTGCTACTCGGCCTCAAAGTCGGAGCGCTTTCGCTATCTCCTTGAAACCGCTGGGCTTTTTCAAGTCAGCTGCGTTTCGATGGACGCCATTATGTCGGCATTCGATGGACCTTGCAACCCCCTGCAAGAAAAAAATCTTCAAGGGGTTCAAGGTGTTAGCGCAGGCGTCCGAGCTTGCTCCACAGACCGAGCACGGTGTTCTCCACCGCGCCACTGGCCGCCACGCCAATGCGCTCCTGCAAGCTCTTGCGCTCGGCGTAGTGCAGGTGGAACACATTGGCTTCACGAGCGCTGCGGCTCAGGTATTCGTCGCTGGTGCCCAGTTCGTCCACCAACTGGCGATTGAGCGCGGCAACGCCGAGCCAGACTTCACCGGTGGCTACTTCATCGATGTGCAACTGCGGACGATAGCGAGCGACGAAGTCCTTGAACAGCTGATGGGTGACGTCCAGGTCCTCCTGGAACTTCTCCCGGCCCTTCTCGGTGTTCTCGCCGAACACCGTGAGCGTACGCTTGTACTCGCCGGCAGTGACGACCTCGAAGTCGATGTCGTGCTTTTTCAGCAAGCGATTGACGTTGGGCATCTGCGCCACCACGCCGATCGAGCCGAGCACGGCGAACGGCGCACTGACGATCTTCTCGCCGATGCAGGCCATCATGTAGCCGCCGCTGGCGGCGACCTTGTCGATGCAGATGGTCAACGGGATGCCGGCCTCGCGGATACGCGCCAATTGCGAAGCGGCAAGGCCATAGCTGTGGACCAGGCCGCCACCGCTTTCCAGGCGCAGCACCACTTCGTCACGGGGCGTGGCCAAAGTCAGCAGCGCGGTGATTTCGTTGCGCAGGCTTTCGGTCGCCGAGGCCTTGATGTCGCCATCGAAATCGAGCACGAACACCCGGCGCTTGTCCTCGGGCTTTTTCTTCTCCTGCTTTTCCGCCTTCGCCTGCTGCTTGCGCAGGGCCTTGAGCTGAGCCTTGTCGAGCAGGCCGGACTCCAGACGTTCGCGCAGTTCTTTGTAGAACGTATTGAGGCGGGTGACCTGCAGCTGCCCTCCAGGCTTGCGCCGCCCTTTGCCGCGCAGGCCGGCGATGGCCGACAAGACGATGAGGATGGCGATCACCAGCGTGGCGGTTTTGGCGAGAAAGCTTGCGTATTCGGCAAGAAACTCCACATTGACTCCTTGATAGACCTGCGCCCGTCGGGCGTGAAATGCCTGCAAGCATACCGGTGCGCCTGAGCCTCTGTCAGCCGGGGAAAACGCTGGCAATACAGTTCAAACGACCTTTTCAAACGCTTGTATGTTTTTTCGTTGACAGCCCGACTGGGGCAACCTAACCTCGCAACAACCTTCAACCGGGCCGGACAACCTCGTGGGCAACCTCTACCTGATCCGACATGGCCAAGCCTCCTTCGGCGCCGACGACTACGACGTCCTCTCGGCCGTGGGCGAACGCCAGAGCCTGGCCCTGGGCGAGCACCTGGCCCAGCTGGGGCTGCGCCTGGACCGCTGCGTCGCCGGTAGCCTGCGCCGCCAGCAGGACACTGCCCGGCTCGCCCTCGAAGCGCTGCAGACCCACGGCACAGCAGTGCCCGTCATAGAGACCGACGCAGCCTTCAATGAGTTCGATGCCGACGGCGTGATCCGCGCCCTGCTCCCCGGCCTTCTGTCCGACGAGCCCGAAGCGCTGCATATCCTGCGCAATGGCGCGCAGCACCGCAGCGAGTTCCAACGGCTGTTCGCCCTGATGGTGCAGCGCTGGCACAACGGCGATCACACCCAGGACGAACACCTGGAAACCTGGCAGGCATTTACCACCCGGGTCGGCGACGGATTGCGTCGCCTGCTCGACAGCGCCGCAGCTGGTGCCAACATCGCCCTGTTCACCTCCGGCGGCACCATCGCCGCCCTGCTTCACCTGGTTACCGGAATCACGCCGGCGCAGGCCTTCGCCCTGAACTGGCAGATCATCAACACGTCGCTCAGCCACCTGAAGTTCCGTGGCCGCGACGTGGCGCTGGCTTCCTTCAACAGCCAAGCCCATGTGCAGCTGTTGCGGGCACCGGAGCTCATCACTTATCGATAAGCCCGGTCCGTTGTGTCCTTGCGGACGCGAATATCATTTAACAAGGAATACACCATGAGCGATGTAGCTAAAGCCGTCGAGGCGATGAAAGCGAAATTCAACCCTGCTGCCGCCGCAGGCCTGGACCTGGTGTTCGGCTTCAATATCACCGACGAAGACAAGCACTATGCGCTGCTCGTCAAAGACGGCACCTGCGAGATCCAGGAAGGTGAAAATGCCGACGCCAACTGCACCCTGGTGCTGGACAGCGAGACCCTCAAGGGCATCGTCAGCGGTGACACCGACGGCATGCAGGCCTTCATGAGCGGCAAGCTGCGCGTCGAAGGCGACATGATGCTGTCGATGAAGCTCAGCGAGCTGTTCCCGGCCTGATCGGCACGGCGGATCGCCTGCGAAAAGAACCGAAGCCTCACCCGCTTCGGTTTTTTTTCGCCTGGCACAAGGCCGCACCATCAGGGCCATTGATCGTCCGGCAACACCCGGACCTATAAGCGTCTGGCACGCTTGTACCAGCAGTAACAGGAAATTAGATTAGCCAATAGTCCTTGCTACCGATCATAAGGAAATCGCATGACGCTCACCGACCAGTCCACCCAGGTCCGCCCCGGCGAAGAACTCGATGCCGCCGTCATCGATCCCTACCTGAAGGATCACATCCCCGGCTTGCAAGGCACCCCGATCATCAGCCAGTTCCCCGGCGGCGCCTCCAACCTCACCTACCTGGTGGCGTACCCGAACCGAGAGTTCGTCCTGCGGCGCCCGCCGTTCGGCCACAAGGCCAAGTCAGCCCACGACATGGGCCGCGAGTTCCGCATCCTCAACCAGCTCAACGCCGGCTTTCCTTACTGCCCGAAAGCCTACGTGCACTGCACCGACGAAGCGCTGATCGGCGGCGAGTTCTACGTGATGGAGCGGGTCAATGGCATCATCCTGCGCTCGGACATCCCCGCCGAACTCGACCTCGACGCCAGCCGCACCGAGGCCCTGTGCAAGAGCTTCATCGAGCGCATGGTCGAACTGCATCAGGTCGACTACAACGCCTGCGGCCTGGCCGACCTGGGCAAGCCGGAAGGCTACGTGCAGCGGCAAGTCGAAGGCTGGGCCAGTCGCTACGAAAAGGCCCTGACCCCGGATGCGCCGCGCTGGGAGCAGGTCATCGCCTGGCTGCGCGAGAAGATGCCCGCCGACCACCCGCGCCCAGGCATCATCCACAATGACTACCGCTTCGACAACGTCATCCTCGACAGCGCCAACCCGATGCGCATCATCGGTGTACTGGACTGGGAAATGGCCACCCTCGGCGACCCACTGATGGACCTGGGCAACAGCCTGGCCTACTGGATCGAGGCCGGCGACCCGGCGCCGGTACAACTGATGCGGCGCCAACCGAGCAATGCCCCTGGCATGCTGACCCGCCAGCAGTTCGTCGACCATTACGCCGAGCAGGCCGGCATCCGCATCGACAACTTCGACTTCTATTACTGCTACGGCCTGTTCCGCCTGGCCGGCATCGTCCAGCAGATCTACTACCGCTTCTTCCACGGCCAGACCCAGGACAAGCGCTTCGCCCAGTTCATCCACATGAACAAGCTGCTGGAGCACATGAGCCTGCAATTGATCGGCAAATCCACCCTGTAACCGGCGACAACAAGGAAAACCAGCATGTCCAAGACCCACCTGTTCGACCTTGACGGCAAGATCGCCTTCGTTTCCGGCGCCAGCCGCGGCATCGGCGAGGCCATTGCCCACCTGCTGGCCCAGCAGGGCGCCCATGTCATCGTGTCGAGCCGCAAGCTCGACGGCTGCCAGCAGGTCGCCGAGGCGATCAACGCCGCAGGCGGCAAGGCCACGGCGATCGCCTGCCACATCGGCGAGATGGAACAGATCCAGCAGACCTTCGCCGCGATTCGCGAGCAGTTCGGGCGCCTCGACATCCTGGTCAACAACGCCGCCACCAACCCACAGTTCTGCAACGTGCTGGACACCGACCTGGGCGCATTCCAGAAGACCGTGGACGTGAACATCCGCGGCTACTTCTTCATGTCGGTGCAAGCCGGCCAGCTGATGCGCGAGCACGGCGGCGGCAGCATCATCAACGTGGCCTCGATCAACGGCGTATCGCCGGGGCTGTTCCAGGGCATCTATTCGGTGACCAAGGCCGCGGTGATCAACATGACCAAGGTCTTCGCCAAGGAGTGCGCGCAGTTCGGCATCCGCTGCAACGCCCTGCTGCCGGGCCTGACCGACACCAAGTTCGCCTCGGCACTGGTGAAGAACGACAGCATCCGCAACGCCGCGCTGCAGCAGATCCCGCTCAAGCGCGTCGCCGATCCGAGCGAGATGGCCGGTGCGGTGCTGTACCTGGCCAGTGACGCCTCCAGCTACACCACCGGCACCGCGCTCAATGTCGACGGTGGCTTCCTGTCCTGAGGCCACCAGGACAGGCTGACAGGCGCCCGCTGCCTACTCCTTGATGGCCTGCAGGGTGTAGCTCAGGGGTAGACGCCAGGGCGCTTCGAGCAGGCGCCACTCGCCGTCGTCGCCCAGGGCCATCTGCCCCGGCAACGCCTCCCAGGGGATGCTCTGGTGCTCTTGCAGGCCAGTGATGCGCAGGCCATTGCGCAGCAGCGCGGTGATCACCTCGCCCAGGCCATGGTTCCACTCATGGGTCTCGGTATGGGTCAAAGCCTGGTCGGTATCGACATAGGTCTGGTCGCTGACGAACACTGTCGGCGCCTCGTGCTCGAAGTACGGATACTCCACTTGCAGGCGGTCCTCATGCTCCTCGTTGACCGCCATCAGCATCGGGTGGCCATCGCGCAGGAACAGCCGCCCACCTGGCTTGAGCAAGGCCGCCACGGTGCTTGCCCAACGCTCGATGCTGGGCAGCCAGCACAAGGCGCCGATGCCGGTGTAGACCAGGTCGAAGCCGCCGGCGGGCAGCACCTGGGCGGCCTGGTAGACATCCGACTCGACATAGTCGATGCCCGTGCCACAGCGCTCGGCCAGGCGACGTGCCTGGGCCAGCGAGGCGGCGGAAAAGTCCAGGCCACTGACCTCGGCCCCCAGCCGTGCCAGCGAGAGCGTGTCGGTGCCGATATGGCATTGCAGGTGTACGGCGCGCTGACCGCGAATATCGCCCAGGCGCGGAAGATCGAAGCGCACCACCTCCGAGAGGTGGCCAGGATCGGCGACGAAGGTCTCCACTTCATAATCCTTCGAGGCGGCATGCAGCGGGGCGCGTTCATCCCAACTGGCGCGATTGAGTTCCAGTGATCGACTCATGCGGCTTGCTTCCTTGGTCTTTTTCAAGTCAGGCGCCACGTTAACCGGGGCTTACGTCTACGGCAACCTCCCGTCAACCTCAAGTTGACAGCTCGGGTATACTGCCCGCTTCGTCCCCGCCACAGGATCCAGCGCCCATGACGGAAAACAGCTTCGCCTTTCGCCTCAAGGAATTGCTCGAGCACCACAAGCTGACCCTGCAAGCCGTGGGCACGGCCCTGGGCATCTCGCGCACAGCAGTGCACAAGTGGACCCGTGGCGGCGAGATCGACTACGACAACCTGCGCAAGCTGGCGGATTTTCTCAAGGTCAACTGGATCTGGCTGCGCTATGGCGAGGAAGCGCTGCACAGCGTGCAGCAGGCCGAGGTGGTCGAGCTGCCGATGACCGATGTGCGCCGGCGCTACACCGCCGAGATCATGGAAAGCGAGACGCGCATGAAGCTGGCCCAGGAAGGCGCGCGCATCGTCACCTGGGAGTGGAACCTGGTCACCGACGAAGTCACCTACTCGCCCAACGTCGAGGCGGTGTATGGCTGGCCGCTGCGCCGCAACGAGGACTTCTGGGTACACATCCACGCCGACGACGCCCGCCACATGCAAGCCATGTACGCCCAGGCCGTGGCCGATGGCACCGGTTGCGAATGCGATTTTCGCATCACCCGCCCCGATGGCAGCCAGCGCTGGATCGCCTCGCGTGCCACGGTGCTGCAAGACAGCGTCGGGCGGCCGGTGAAGATGGTCGGCATCAGCATGGACAACACCGAGCGCAAGGTCGCCGAAGAAGAACTGCGCCAGAGCGAAGAGCGCTTTCGCAGCATCTTCGAACTGGCCTGGGGCGCGCTGGCCTACATCGACCCGGACGGCAGCTGGCGCCGAGTCAATGGCAGTTTCTGCGAGTTGCTGGGGTATGCCGAAAGCGAGCTGTACGGCTTGACCTTCCAGCAACTGACCCATCCGCAAGACCTGCCGGACAACCTCGAACTGCTACGGCGCATGCTCGCTGGCGAGATCGAGCGCTACGAGGTGGAAAAGCGCGTGCGGCACAAGGACGGGCGGTATATCTGGGTACGCGCGCGCACCTCGCTGGAGCGCCGCGCCGATGGGCAGCCGGAACACCTGATCAGCGTGTTCGAGGACATCGGCGCCGAGCGCGAGGAACGTGAGCGGTTGCAAGCGCATATCGCCGGGCTGCAGGCACAGCTGGCCTGACAAAATCCCTTACAGGCAGGTCGCCGCGGCCGCACGGCGGCGCAGGGCCATGCCGTCGTCATGCTGCGCGTAGTAATCCACCCGCGTGCCACCGGCCTGGGCATACACGTCGACGAACGACTCGGCCTCGCGGGTGTACACCGTGAAGCCGCCCTGCTTGCGCGCCTCCAGGTAACCGCTGGCATCGACGCCATACACGGCCTCTTCCTGCCAGCTGAACTGGATGCACTGGGCCACCACGTCAGGAGTCTTGTGCGAATCCAGTCGCGCGGTCGGCGCGCTGTTGCGTGCCGCCTCCATGGTCGACGACGCACAGCCCACCAGCAACAGCGCCACGGTCATCGGCAGAATCGCTCGCATGTTTCCATCCTCGAGACAAAAAAGAAGGCGACTCTAGCACTGCCGGGCAGGGCCGTGGAATGTCAGGCGCGGCGCGCCAGGCCGTTTATCGTCGACACAGCAAAATCTTCTCCGGCAAAGAAACCAAATGGATCGGATCAGGTCTCAGGCAGTACCCGGTAAACCTTTACCGATCAAGGACCTATATCGTGAAGATTCGCCTCGCAAGCGTTTCGCTGAGCACCGCCCTGCTGCTGCTCGGCGGCTGCTACTACAACCACTACGACGACGATGATGGCTGGCGCGATCGCGACCACCGTCATCACCATCGCCAGGACCGTGATCGCGACGACGACAACCGCCAGTACCGTGACCGCGATTGGCGCTGATGCGTCTCTACCTGCCTGATTCGCCGCTGACCGTGCGGCATTTCCCCCTGATGATTCCTTTGAGGTTTTCAACATGCGTCTGACTCTGCCTTCCCTCGCCCTCGGCCTGCTGCTCTGCCAGGGCGCATTCGCCGGTGACGGCACCACCGCCATCGGTGGTGGTCTGGGCGGCGCCCTGGGCAACGTTGTCGGCCAACAGATCGGTGGCAGCACCGGTGCCGCCATCGGCGCCGGTGTCGGCGGCGCGGCCGGCAGCGCGATGGGCGCGCGCAAGGGCAACCGCACCGAAGCGGCCATTGGCGGTGGCCTGGGCTCGGCCGGCGGCTCGGTGATCGGCGGCAAGCTCGGCGGCGCCAACGGCTCGACCATCGGTGCCGGCCTGGGCGGCGCGGCCGGTGGTGCCATCGGCAACCACATGGGCGACAACAACGGCAAGCACAAGAAACGCCACCACCGTCACTGATCGTCCTGTTGCCTGCACGGCATCCACGACGGTGCCGTGCAGGCACGCCTGCCACGCAAAACACTGCAGCACGTCAACGACGTATTCGCGTCGAGCTGCCACACTGGTGCCATCGTCTTCCGTGCCCGTGTGAAGGAACCCCCCCCCTCCATGAACCAAGAGTTGCTCTGGGTCCTCGGCCTGCTGGCCGTCGTCGTCGTGCTGTTCGTCATCAACCGCCCACGCATGGACGTGGTCGCCCTGCTGGTGATCCTCGCCCTGCCGCTATCCGGCATCCTCACCGTGGAGCAGGCGCTGGCCGGTTTCAGCGACCCCAATGTGGTGCTGATCGCCGCATTGTTCGTGATCGGTGAAGGGCTGGTGCGTACCGGCATCGCCTATCGGATCGGTGAGTGGATGAGCGAGCGCGCCGGCAACAGCGAGGCCCGCCTGCTGGTGCTGCTGATGGTGGCGGTGGCCGGCCTGGGTTCGGTGATGAGCTCCACCGGCGTGGTGGCGATCTTCATCCCCGTGGTGCTGAGCATCGCTGCGCGCCTGCAACTGTCGCCCAGCCGCCTGATGATGCCGCTGAGCTTCGCCGGCCTGATCAGCGGCATGCTCAGTCTGGTGGCCACGCCGCCGAACGTGGTGGTGCACAGTGAACTGGTGCGCCACGGCGAGGCCGGTTTCAGCTTCTTCAGTTTCACGCCGTTCGGCCTGGTGGTGCTGGTGCTGGGCATCGGCTACATGCTGCTGACCCGCCACTGGCTCAACGGCGAGGTGCGCAAGGACGGCCGGGTGGAAACCCGGCGCACCCTGCTCGACCTGGTACTGGACTACAAGCTCAGCGGCCGCGAGCGACGCCTGCGCATCCGCCCGCATTCACCGCTGATCGGCCACACCCTGGGTGAGCTGGCGCTGCGCACCCGCCACGGCGCCAACGTGATCGGTATCGAGCGCCAGCACAAGTTCACCACCCGGGTGATCGCCGCGGACTCCGGCACCCTGCTGCAACAGGGCGACATCCTCCTGCTCGACCTGTTCGCCAACCGCGACGACCTGCGCAGCCTGTGCCAGACCATGCTGCTCGAGCCCTTGCACTTCAAGGCCGCCTACTTCATCGACCAGTCCCAGGAACTGGGCATGGCCGAAGTGTCGCTGCCGCCTGGCTCGCAACTGATAGGCAAGAGCATCCTCGAACTGGGCTTTCGCACTCGCTACGACCTCAACGTCGTCGGCCTGCGCCGCGATCAACTGGCCATCGAGGAACAGCTGGTCGAGGAAAAACTGCGCCTGGGCGACACCCTGTTGGTGGTCGGTCCATGGAAGGCAGTGCGCCAGCTGCAAGGCAAGCCCCGGGACTTTCTGGTACTGAGCCTGCCGGCCGAGATCGACCAGGTGGCACCGGCCCGCACCCGCGCACCCTATGCGCTGATCAGCCTGGCGGTGATGGTCGGGCTGATGGTCAGTGGCGCGGTGCCCAACGTCATCGCAGCCCTGATCGGCTGCCTGCTGATGGGCGCCGGCCGCTGCATCGACATGAACAGCGCCTACCGCGCCATCCACTGGCAGAGCCTGGTACTGATCGTCGGCATGCTGCCCTTCGCTCTGGCGCTGCAAAAGACCGGCGGCATCGATCTGGCCGTCGGCGCGCTGGTCGACCTGCTCGGCGGCGCCGGGCCGAGGGTCATGCTGGCCTGCCTGTTCGCCCTCACGGCACTGATCGGCCTGTTCATCTCCAACACCGCCACCGCGGTACTCATGGCACCTGTGGCGATCAGCACCGCGCACCAGCTGGGCATGTCGCCCTACCCGTTCGCCATGACCGTGGCCCTGGCGGCATCCGCGGCGTTCATGACCCCGGTGTCATCGCCGGTCAATACCCTGGTGCTGGGGCCCGGACAGTACCGCTTCGCCGACTTCGTCAAGATCGGCGTGCCCTTCACGCTGCTGGTGATGCTGGTCACCGTGGTCATGGTGCCCTGGGTCTTCGGGCTGTAGTCCTGGTCAGCGGTCGCGCGATTTCCGGCGAATTGACATCAATTGCCGACTGAAACACACTGACGCGACATCGTCCCAGGTGCCTACAGCCGTTTTCCTGGATTCCGTTATCGCTTGCCGGTCGAGCCTATGGTGTCTCCAGCTACGTCGCGCCTGCTGCCCTCCGTGATCCTGTTCGCCCTCACCCTGGCGCTGACCGTGGGCGGCATCCTGGCCCGCCCGATCGAGTCCCTCTCACTGTTCTGGCCAGTCAATGCCGTGCTCGCCGGTGTGCTGTTGCGCAACCCGCGCCTGGCCAGCCCCCGCGGTTTCGCTCTGGTCTACCTGGCCATGGTCCTCGCCGACCTGGCCTGCGGCAGCGGTTGGCAAGCGTCATTGTGGTTCAACCTGTGCAACCTGGGTGCCATCGCCACCATCTGGTACCTGATGGCCCGCCTGCCACGCCTGCACCGCCGCCTGCGCACGCCCCACGGCACCCTGTGCCTGTTCGGAGCCTGCGCCGGCGGAGCCATGGTCGCGGCCAGCCTGGCTTGCGTGATGGCCACCCCGTGGTTCGAACAATCCCTGCGCGCCACCTGGCTGGCCTGGTTCAGCGAACAGTTCTCCACCAGCGTGCTGGTCCTGCCAGTGCTGCTCACCGCCCCTTCGCCACGGGCCCTGACTCGCGGCGGTAGCCAGCCGATCCGGGTGGCGCCATTGCTGGTGCTGCTGGCCTCGCTGAGCCTGAGCATCGCCTTTGGCGGCCCCGGCGCCATCGCCTTCCCCATCGCCGCGCTGCTGTGGTGCGCCTTGAGCTATTCGCCGTTCCTCGTCTCGCTGCTGACGCTGACAGCTGGCAGCACGCTGATCATCGCGGTGGCGCAGAACCTCATGCACTTCAGCGTGCCACAGAGCGAGCTGGGGGTGACCACATTGATGTCGGCGCGCCTGGGCATCGCCATGCTGGTCCTCGGCCCGCTGGTGCTGGTCTGCGTCAGCAGCGCCAACCGCAGCCTGATGGCCCGCCTGGCACACCAGGCGACCGTCGACCACCTGACCGGCGCGCTCACCCGCAGCGCGTTCACCCGTCGCGCCAATAGCCTGCTCGAATGCCGCCAGCAGGATGCCGGGCAGATGCCGCTGACGCTGATGATGCTCGATATCGATCACTTCAAGGCGATCAACGACCGCTACGGTCACGCGGTGGGCGACCAGGTGCTGCGCCAGTTTGCCGTCACTCTCCAGGACCAGTTGCACGAAGGCGAACTGCTCGCCCGCCTAGGTGGCGAAGAGTTCGCCATCGTGGTGCCCGGACTGGTTCCGCAGCAGGCCGGCTTCACCGCCGAACGCCTGCGCCGCGCAGTCCAGGACCTGCAGATCGCCCATGCCGACCAGCACCTGCAGATCACCGTCAGCATTGGCCTCGCTGGCTGCGTCGACGAAAGCCCCGCCCCTAGCCTGGACGCCCTGCTGGCCGAGGCCGACCAGGCGCTGTACCGGGCCAAGGCTCATGGCCGCAACCGCATCGAGCTGGCCGGGCCACAGCGCCAGGTGGTCTGAGCTCAGCCGGCCAGCAAGTCCCAGCCGAGCTTGGCGATCAGCACGCACAGCAGGATCAGGAACAGCCCACGTACAAAGCCCGCCCCTTTGCGCACCGCCAGCCAGGTACCGGTGAGCGCGCCGAGGATGTTGAACAACGCCATGGGCAAGGCGATCGCCCACAGCACGTTGCCCGACGGCACGAAGAACACCAGCGCCGCGAGGTTGGTGGCGATGTTGACCAGCTTGGCCGACGCCGAGGCATGCAGGAAGTCCAGGGCGAAGAAACGAATGAACAGGAAGATCAGGAAGCTGCCGGTGCCTGGGCCGAACAGTCCGTCGTAGAAACCGATCGCGCCGCCGATCAGCACCGCCAGGCACTGCTGCTTGCGGCCGATCACCGTCGGCGCATGCTGGGTGCCGAAGTCTTTCTTGCAGAAGGTGTAGACCGCCATCAGCACGATCAGCACCAGGACCAGCGGGCGCATCACGCTGGCGGGCACCAGCGACACCGTGGCGGCGCCAAAGAACGACATGACGAAAGCGCTCAGCGCCGCTGGCACGATCAACCCCCAGTCGAGTTTCACCTTGCGGATGAACGAACGCGCCGCGAAGCTGGTGCCACACACCGAGGCCAGCTTGTTGCTGCCCAGCAGTGCCGCCGGCTGCGCCGTGGGCAGCACGTTGAACAGGGCCGGGATCTGAATCAGTCCGCCGCCCCCCACGGCGGCGTCGATCAGGCCAGCGGCGAAGGCAAACAGCGAAAGCAGGGCGATATCCATCATGGCGAAGGTCCGGGCAGCGAAAGGCAGGTTCCCAGACTAATAAAAGCAGCGCGCTTGTGTTGAAATGCCACGTTGCGAAATCTGCAATGAGGAGCACTACCATGGCCCTGGACATGCTGCGGGAAATACAGGCCTTCGTCAGCGTCGCGCACAAACGCAGCTTCGTCAGCGCGGCCCGCGCCCTGGGCCGCTCGCCCAGCGCCGTTACCCGCGCCATTCAAACACTGGAAGACAACTGCGGGGCGAAACTGCTCAACCGCAGCGCCAACGCCGTCACCCTCACCGAGGCCGGTGAGCGCTTGCTGCCCCACGCTGAACGCTTGCTGGATGTGCAACGCGATGCTGCCGACGAGCTCGCCGCCCTGACCGGCGACGCCCAAGGCTGGATTCGCTTCGCCGCCCCGCACCTGCTGGCCCAGCAGGTGCTGCCGGCGGTACTGGCGGACTTCTCCCGACGTCACCCGCGAGTCACTCTCGACGTGCAGTACCGGGACCAGGCCATCGATCCCCTGCAAAGCAAGCTGGACTTCGTCATCCGCGGCGCCTTTCCCCAATCCAGCGAACTGATCGGCTATCCGCTGTGGCAGTACCAGCGCTACCTGTACGCCAGCCCGCAGTACCTGGCACGCGCAGGTATCCCCGAAGCGCCGGAGGAACTGGACCGACACGGGCTGATCCTGCACACCGCCCCACGCATCCTCAAGGCCTGGCATTTCTGCCGGGAGCAGCGGATCAGCAGCTTGCGACCGCAACCGCGGCTACGGCTCGGTTCAGGGGTGGCGGTCCTGCAAGCCACCCTCGCGGGGGCAGGTATCGCCCGACTGGCCGACTGGCTCGGGGAGCCGCTGGTACGAGAGGGGAAACTGCTGCGGGTATGCCCTGACTATCGCCTGACCTCCAGCGTCGGCCAGGACCCGCAGATGCACGCGGTGTACCCGGCCGGCGATGTGCCGGCGCGGGTGCGGGAGCTGCTGCAGAACCTGCGCGAAGCTCGTCCGGCCCCGTGAAAAAAGGCCAGGACTGCGCTGATCATTTTCTGCCCAATCTAACAGAGCACCTGCCAATACTGGCCTGTAGCGTTTTATCCACAGACCTACCCACGTTTTTTGTGGACAGTTTCAGAAGGGCTTGAAGGATTTATCGCAAACGCAAAAGGGCAGCATTGGCCAACTTGACCAGTTCGATCCATTCGCTTGCAGTGATCACTCCGGAACGCTCCAACTCTTCGGCTCGGCGCAGTGCCTGATCGTAGTCTTCCTCGTGCAGGATGCCCTCGCCGAGAAAACGCCCGCGCCACTCCAGCATCGCTGCAGTGCCTTTCTTGCATTCCATAGTGTGTATCGACTCCAAGGCAGATGATGGCCCGTGTGCCCGGGCCTGTTTGACGGGGGCGCGAGATTACACGAGCGTCTGCTACTTGAGAACGACTTGCAGATACCGCTTGTCTAGATGACTGCGGTCAAACGGGGCGGGAGCGGCGCGCCCGCCTATGCACCAGGCGGGCTGAAACGGAAAAACCGGCGTATCAGCTGGGTGGAATGGTGCCCAGCAGACCGATCATGATAGTCAGCAGCAGAAAACCACCCAGGAACAGAGCGAGCTTGCCCATCGGAACCTCTACAGTGTGATGACGGAACGGCAAGGCGGGACGATGCGGGCCTGGCCTGCCCGGCTCGCCGGGGCGGCGCGCTGGACATGGCGATATTGTCCGCCCCCCGCTGATACGGTTACAGAATCAGGTTCGCGTAAAAAAAGCAGATCAGATGAACATTCAGAACCTACCGAACCTTCATCTTTCCACGCTGACTGTCAGCTATCCTGTGTCGCCCGCGCCCCTGCTTGCGTCAGACCCGCAAGCGTTTCGCCTTTCTCCCATCCCAGGCCACCATGCAAGCACTCCTGCAAGAGATCCTCGATCAAGTCCGCCCCCTGCTCGACCAAGGCCAGGTGGCGCAATACATCCCTGCCCTGGCCCAGGTCGACCCGCACCAGCTGGGCATTGCCGTACAGGGCCTCGACGGCCAGTTGCACTGTGCCGGCGATGCCCGCACCCCGTTCTCGATCCAGAGCATTTCCAAGGTGTTCAGCCTGGTCCAGGCGATCAACCACAGCGGCGAGGCCATCTGGTCGCGCCTGGGCTACGAGCCGTCCGGCCAGGCGTTCAACTCGCTGGTGCAGCTGGAGGTGGAGAAAGGCCGGCCACGCAACCCGTTCATCAACGCCGGCGCCCTGGTGATCTGCGATATCAATCAGTCGCGCTATGCCACCCCGTCGCTGTCGATGCGCGACTTCGTCCGCCGCCTGGCGGCCAACCCACGTATCGTCAGCGACCCGGTGGTGGCCGAGTCGGAATACCAGCACCGCGCGCGCAACGCGGCCATGGCCTACCTGATGCAGTCCTTCGGCAACTTCCACAACGATGTCGATGCGGTGCTGCGCAGCTATTTCCATCACTGCGCCCTGTCGATGAGCTGCGTGGACGTGGCGCGTGGTTTCACCTTCCTCGCCAACAGCGGCTATTGCCCGCACAGCCGCGAGCAGGTGCTGAGCCCGCGCCAGGCGCAGCAGGTGAACGCGATCATGGCCACCAGCGGGCTGTATGACGAAGCCGGCAATTTCGCCTATCGGGTCGGCCTGCCGGGCAAGAGCGGCGTGGGCGGCGGGATCGTCGCCGTGGTGCCGGGGCGCTACAGCATCTGCGTATGGTCGCCGGCGCTCAATGCCTCGGGCAACTCGCTGGCGGGATTGCGGGCACTGGAGCTGCTCAGCGAACGCATGACCGGGTCGGTGTTCTCGGCAGTGCCCTGAGCCCCCCAGAAACGACCAAGGCCGCTCCTGCGGACACCGCCATCGGTGGTGCCTGCAGGAGCGGCCTTGACCGTGTCGGGGCCGCGAACCGACCCCGGGTAGCACAGCTTACAACAGCCCGTCGATATGCCCTTCGACCGTCACCGGCCCGACCGTCAACTTGCCATTCTCGAGCGAGGCAGCAGGCAGGCTCAGTTCCGGCAGCGTCGGCTGGTCCAACGTGGCCTTGAGCTCGTAGCTGACCGGTTTCAGCTCGGCACCGAGCAACGTACCGCCCTGCTCCACGCCCGACCCCGCCAGCGCCAGGCCAGCCTCGGCGGTGATGCGCGAATCGTCCTTCACCTTCGCCGAACGCACGAACTCGCCCTGGGCATTGAAAGATGGCTTGTAGTCCTGCTTGGCCGGCGCCTCCCCTTCCTTGGCTTCACCAGGCTTGCCGGTCAGTCCGGCGCCCAGGTCGAGACGCACCGAGGTCCGGGTGTCCTGGCGATCCTGGATCACCAGTCCGCCGTCCAGTTGCCCCCCGACCTGCCTGCCTTCGACCCGTGCGCCGCTGAGCTGCGCCTGGCCGACGCTGTCGAGCTGAACGCTGTCGGCGTTGATACGGCTATTGCCCTGGGTGGTGGCTTGCAGGTGATCCACCTGGACCTTGGCGCCCAGCTCGAAGCCCTGGCTAGCCTTGCCCGGCTGATCGGCATCGACCGGCGTGGTCTGGGCCAGGTTGCCACCGGCCTTGAGGTCCACCCCCCAGTTGGTGCGGCCTTGGGTCGACTGCGCCGACTCCATGACCAGCCCGCCCGCCCCCGCGCTCACGGCGACATCACGGCCGGCCACCTGACTCCCCTGCAAATGCACCGACTGCCCCTGCAACGCTACCGTGTCGCGGGACTCGAGGTGGCCACCTTGGAGGGTGGTCGATGCCTCGCGGGTCTGCCCCGCCTTGACGTTGCCGCCGAGCGTGCCAGCCAGCTCATGGCCCTGCTCGCCAGTGGCGGACTTGCCGCCCAGGTTCAAGCCGCCGCCAAGTTGCAAGCCGTTCACCGTGCGGCTGTCACTGGCCGCTTGCAGTTCCAGGGTGCCACCGGCCTTGACCTCGAGCGGGCCTGTGGTGCGAATGTCCGTGCCCTGCTGGACCTGGCCGCCACCGCTGCTCAGGCGCACCGGGCCCTGGCCGGTGACCTGCACCACCCGCGCCTTGCTGTCGGCCTGCTGTTCGCCGCTGTAGTCGAGTTGCCCAGCGACACCCAGGTCGACCTTGTCACCCACCGGCAAGGTACCGACAGTCAGCGATCCGCTGCCGTCCAGCTTGCTGCTGTCGCGATGGGTCTGATCACTGGCCTGCTGCAGCGCCAGTTCGCCACCCGTGGCGAGGGTCACGCCGCCTTGGCCACCGTCGAGGCGGCTACCTTCGAGGCGCGCGTCGCCGCCCACCTGGACGTTCACGCCCTGGCTCGCGGTAAAGGCGCCCACCACTGCGGTGGACGAGCCCTCGTCGATGCGCTTGCTGCCGCCTGAGCCGCTGGCGGTGACATTGAGATCCTCGCCAGTCTTGGTGTAGACCCGCGCCGCGACATCGGCATTGACCTGACGGTCGCTGCGTTCATGGGTGTTGCTGGCCGCGTCCGCCTGCAGCGAGCCCGCATGCACGTTCAAAGCACCCTCGCTGGCGGTGTAGCGGGTGCCCTGGTCCTTCAGTGCGCCGGCGACGTCGAGGTCGACATGCTGTCCGCTGAACTGGCTCACCACCGCAGTTCCCGTCTGCTCGGACTGCTGCTGGCTGGCATGGCCGACTGCAACATCGACGCCCAGGTTCGGCGAACCCAGCTTGCCCAGGGTGTCGACCAGCGAGGCCTTGCCCTCGAGCACGTCGCGCGCCTCCTTGACCGGCAGCTTGCCGTCGAGGGCGTCCTTGACCGACAGCTTGCCATCGATCACATCGCTGACCACACCGGCGATCGGCCGGACGATGTCCTTGTACTCGGCATTGACGCCGATGTCCGCCGTCCAGCTGCTCTGCTGGTGGCTGCTGCTGGTGCTATCGCGCGCCGCACGGTTGTCCACCGCGTCGGCCGTCACGGTCAATCCCTTGGCGCTGCTCACCTGCGCCCCTTCGCTGAGCAAAGTGCCCGCGTTGATGGTCAGGTTGCCGCTGCTGCTCACGCTGCTGGTCTTCGCAGTGCTGCTGCTGGCCGCATCGGCACTGGTGGCGTGGGCGAAATCGACCCCGGCACCGGCGCGATCGAGGCCACCGGTGACATACAGGCCGCCACCGGTGCGGCGGCTGTCGGCGCTCTCGCTGTGCTGGTCCTGTCCGGCCTGCAACGACACCTGCTGGCCGCCGAGGGTGGTGTCGCCGGCGGTGGACTGCAGCGTCGCGCCCTTGAGTGCCAGCTCGCTGCCGGCATTGACCTGCACCGAGCTGGCGCTGAGGTTGGCGCCGTGCTGGGTGACATCGGTGGCGCTGCTGCCTTGGTGCTCGCTCACATAGCCGACACCGGCGCGGTACTGCCCGCTGCCCGGTTTCGTCGCCCCAGCCGAGGCGACAAAGCCACGGCTGTCGCTGCTGGAGCTGTGCTCGCGACGGTCTTCGGCAGCACTCAAGGTGACGTCGCCGGCGGCTTCGGCACTCAGCGCGCCGTTGGCCTTGACCGTGGCGCCGACCACATCCAGGTTCTCGCCGCTGCTCAGGCCAAGCGTGCCACCTGCCACCAGCTCGCTGCGCACCGCCGTGCTCTCGCGGCTGCCGGCGCTGGCCTGGTTGTGGCTGATGCCGAAGAACTTGCTCTGCTGGTCATGGCTGTCGCGCGCGTCGGTACGCGAGGCAGTGCCGATCTGCACCTGCTTGCCAGTGATGCGGATGTCCTTGCCGCTGGCCAACTGCGCGCCTTCAGTGGTCAACGCCCCCTTGGCCTGCAAGTTGATGTCGCCGCCTTTGAGCTGGGTGGTGACGCTGCGCTGGGTTTGCGTGCGCTTGTCCCAGTCGGCCTTCCAGAAGCCCTTGGTGTGCTTGCCCTGGTCAGTCTGCACATGCTGATCGGTGGCAGCGCTCAGGCGCAGGTCGGCGCCGCTGTCGACGCTCAAGGTGCCCGCCGCCTCGAGGCCGGCGGCGTTGATCAGGGTGTCCTGTTGCGCGCTCAATCGAGCATCGCGCTGGGCGACCACCTGGCTGCCATGCTCGCGGGTGTCGCTGTCGGTCTGGGTGCGCTGGTAGGTTTCCCAGTCGATGCCCAGCGCGCCACTGCGCCAGTTCTCGCGCTGCTCCTGCAACTTGCGACTCTGCACGGTGGTCAGGGTGAGGTTGCGCCCGGCATCCAGGCGTACATCGCGGCCATGCACGTCGGCGGCGGCCAGGGTCAGGTCCTGGCCGCTGCGCAGGCCGACATCACCCTGGCTGGTGATGCCGGCACGGGTCGCCTGCAACGCGTTGGCCTGTGCCTCGCCGCTGATGCTCAAGTCACCAGCCGAGCGGATCTGCACACCATCGCGCCCCTCGACCTGCACGGCACCGACCCGCACACCCGCGCCCTCGGCGGTGCTGACAATATTGATGCGCCCGGCCTGCATCGCACCGAACAGGCTTGCATCAATACGTCGTTCGCCGCTGGCAGCCGCCGGATCGATATCACTGAGCTGCCCGCTGGCGTGGTCCACGCGCTGGCGCCCGACGCTGAGATTGAGCTGGTCACGGGCAGCGAGACGGCCCTGGCTGTCGATACGCGGGGCGATCAGGTTGACCGAACCACCGTCGTTGCGCAGGCCACCGCCCTGCACCTGCAACTGACCACTGGCATCACGGGTGTTCAATGCCTGCAGCTTGCCATCGTTCAGTTCAGGTCGGCCCACCACCAGGCTGGCATTGGGCGCATTGATGAAACTGGCACCGTTGACCGAAATGCCATTGGGATTGGCCAGCACATAATCGGCAGCGCGGCCGAAGATCTCCTGGGCCCCGTTGATGGCCGAAGGATTGCGGCTGATCACCTCGTTGAGGATCACGCTGGCCGCCTGGCCCTGGAACTGTGGGTTGGCCGCCAGTTGCCCGGCCAGCTGGGAGTTGCCGGCCTGCAAGGCATTGTTCAGCACCACGCCCTGGCGTTCGACGTTGTAGTCGAGGAACTGGTTGTGCGACAGGCCCGCGCCGTTGGGCGCGACGATATTGACGATGGGCACGCCGCCCTGGGTCTGCAGTTGCGCCGTGCCGCCCGGTCCGGGCGCCACCACTAGCCCCCCGGCCAGCGCCTGGGGCAGGCTCGCCGCGAGGAACAGACTGGCGATCGCCCAGCGCAGCTTGCCCTGGGGAGACAGATTGAAGGCAAAGGTGTTCATCGTCATAGGTCACTCTCCATGTAGGTGCTGCAATACGGTGTACCCGGGCTCAGATCTGTACGCTGGCCCGGAACAGCCAGACTTCCGGCTCGCGGTGCAAGCCGCTGGGGGTGGTCAGGCTGCGTTGGTAGTCGAGGTCGAACTGCAGGTCTTTCCAGGCCAGGTTCAGGCCGAGGCTGGCGCCGCCCAGGCGCTGGCTGGTGGCGCCGTGGTCGGCCTTGATCCAGCCGTGGTCCAGGCCGATGCGCGGGGTGATGCCCAGCGGCCCCTGCTGACGCAGCGGCAGGCGCAGGGTGTTGCGCCAGATCGCCCCGCTGGCGCCGGACAGGCTGCTGACCCGGTAGCCGCGTACCGCGGAATCGTCGGTGCCAAGCAACTGCTCGATGGCCGGCAACGGGTCGGGGCTGTACTGCAGGTTGAGCTGGCTCTGCCACTGCCAGGGCTGGCCGGCCAACTGGCCGTTGCGCCACTGGCCGAGACTGGCGCGGTACTTGTGGAACTGTGCCCGGGGCAAATCGTCGACCAGACGCCGGGCATCGTCGTCGGCGCCAAGCCAGCGCAGGCCCTGGGCATAGTTGAAGTCCAGGTTCCAGACCGCGCGGTCGAGCCAGAACAGGTTGAGGCCGGCCTCGGCCACGGTCAGCGTGGGGCTCTGGATATCCAGGCGCACCTTGGCGAACTCACTGTCGACGTCCTTGTGCGCCAGTTGCAGGCTGGCGCTCAGCTGATGGCTCTGGTCGCGCCACAGCACCCGCTCGCCGCGCAGGCTGAGCTGGTCGGTGATGCCCGTGCTGTACAAGGTCTGGCTGCTGAGCTTGACCGGCGCGCGGTACTCGGCGTGGCTGGCGAACAGGCTGAAGGTCCAGTAGCCGTAGGGCACGGCATAGTAGAGGCTGGCGTTGCGACTGTAGCGGTCCGCCTGGTTGAGGGTGTCGCTGGCGCTGAGGCTGAGCAGGTCGTTGAGCCCCAAGGGGCTGTCCAGGCCCAGGCTGAGCACGCTGCGGTCACGTCCGGTACTGGCGCTGCCGAGATTGTCCAGGCCCAGGCCCAGCGATACCCGGGGCTGTCCGGCACTGCGAGCACGCAGGATGATGCGCGAGGCGCCCGGCTGGCTGCCCGGGGCGATATCGGCGCCGAGATCGACCGAACGCAGGCGATTCAACTGGTCCAGGCCCTGCTCCAGATCTCGCAGATTGAGCGGTCGCCCGAGCATGTCGGGGAAGGCTCCTGCCAGGGACACCGGCAGTTGCTGGTCGGCCAGCTCGATGGCCTCCAGATAGCCCTCGTCGACCAGGATGTCCAGCGACTGGCCGGCTGCCGGGGCACTGGCCAGGTAGGGGCGGCTGGCGATGTAGCCTTTCTCGACATACAGCGCGGTGATGGTCGCCAGCAGGTGGTTGATCTGGCCAACGCCCATGCACGGTGCCAGCAGTGGCTGGATACGTGCGTCGACGACACTGCGCTCGATCAGCGTGACTCCGCCGACGCGCACGCCGCTCACCGCCCAGCAGTACTCATCCTGCGCCACCGACTGCGGCGCCTGCACGGTGCCGCCGGGTGGCGCGAACGTGCCGCGCTGCAATTGTCGGCGGCGTTGCTCCAGTTGCAATTGCTGCAAGTCGCGCTGCTGCTGTTGCTGTTGGCGCAAGGCTTCCTGCCCCGGCGCCACCGGTTCGGCCTGGACGTCGCCGTACAGGCCCAGCCAGGCCAGCGACAACAGCACGCAAGGGGCGGAACAACGGCGGGAACTGGCTAACCGGTACGACATACAACACCCATGCAAACGAAACAGCGCGAAAGACGCTCACCGGCGTCGGCAACAGCCTGAACTTTCCGGCTTACTTATTTGAGGGTATCGGCACAACTCATGAAACTTTAGTTCGTCGGGACAGCGCTACCTGCTACTTGATCAAAAGTTGATCAAGTTCGTCTATTCATTCCTTGAAATACTCGATACAAGTTCTACAGGCCTTCTGGTTCATGGCCTGGAGAGCCGCAACTGGTAAAACTGTCCAACAATCCAACTGCCACACAGATGTGCCGAAGCCTTCTTACCGACAGAAACGAATTGCGCGTCGAAATATTTAGGCACTTTGCTGAAAAGCATCTTTCCAGCGGCAGCTCGTACAACTTTTGATCAACTTGAAAGTTGTTTGGCCAGGGCTCGCCGTGTCGTCGATGCCCATTCGCAAGCGGCCCTCGAGAGGCACGCTTGCGTGGACAGCCTCAGGCCGTCTGCCGACGCATCGCCAGAATCGCCGCACCAAAGCCGATGAAGGTGGTGCCCACTACCCGGCTCACCCAGCGCGACAGCGACGGTCGGGTCAGCACACCCTTGGCCCGGGCGGCAAGCGCGGCGTACAGGCTCAATGACGTCAGCGACAACAGGATGAAGATCCCGGTCAGCAGCAGGAACTGCGGCAGCAGTGCAGCCCCCTGGTCGATGAACTGCGGAAACAGCGCGGTGAAGAACATCGTCGCCTTGGGATTGGTGACGGCGGTGAGGAATGCCGACTTGTACAGCTTCGCTGGCGTCGGCCGACGCCGGGCATCGCCCTGCTCCGTCCCGGCCACCAGCATCGGGCTGTTCTTCAGCAATTGCCGGGCACCGAGGTAGAACAGGTAGCCGGCGCCGACCAGCTTGACGGCGTTGAACAGCATCTCGGAGCTGGCCAGCAGCGCGCCCAGCCCTAGCATCGCCGCCGCCGACAGGCAGAACAGTCCGCTGGCATTGCCCAGCGACGACCACACCGCACTGCGCTGGCCATGGGCCAGGCTGTTGTTGATCGCCATCAGGGTGGCAGGTCCGGGGCTGGCGATGGCGATCGCGGCGACCAGGGTGAAGGCGAGAAGCGAATGGGTGTCCATGTACGACCCTCGGGCAGGTGGCGAAAGCCGCATGATACCCATGCCAGAGCCTCTGTGGGAGGATTCTGGTTTTATCGTAAGGTTGTGCCACGTACCATGGCCGCTTCATACACTCCGGCATCCGACCTGTGAGGCAAGCTTGAGTCTGCAACAGGAAATCCAGCGCATCTTCGGCGAACGTTGCTTCGAGCGACCGATCTTCTACAACAATCCCGGCGGCCTGCGTTTCGAGCTGGCCGAGTCGGGCAATGCCATCGACCGCTTCGTCACTGCCCTGAGCAAGGCGATGATCGTTTGCCGCGACGTGTTCGAAGACCAGACCCACGTGCTGGTCTGCCTGCGCGAACACAGCACGTACGCGCGGATCAGCGCCCGCGAAACCACCGCCAGGGGTGGCCCAGTAGTCATCGCCGGCCAGGGGCCCCTGGGTGTGGACGAGCCGGAACAGCAGCCCCTCCGCTCAGGGTCGATGACCAGCAACCTGGCCGACTCACGTGTACGCAGGGTGATATCCCTGTCGCTGCCGATGCGCCGCACCAGTGAAAAAGGGCGTGATCACACACCAGGCGAACGATACAGTGCGGACCACCAGCGCAACGCCTGGCCAAATGGCACTGGCAGCCACACGACGGCCCTTCAGCCCAGCCAGCGCACCAGGGCGAATCCGGCGAAGGTCATCAGCAACGAGCCAAGCACATGGGCCAGCACCGTGGCCATGGCCCAGCCGGCACGGCCGTGCATGAGCATCGACAGCACTTCGGCCGAGAACGTCGAGAAGGTGGTCAGCCCGCCACAGAAGCCCGTGGTGATCAGCAGGCGCCAGGCCGGGTCGAGATTCGGGAAACGCAGGAAGAAGGCCATCGCCCCGCCGATGACGAAACCACCGACCAGGTTGACCAGCAAGGTGCCGAACGGCATGCCGGGGAACAGCGAATTCAGGCGCAGGCCCACTATCCAGCGCAGCACGCAACCGGCACTGCCACCGACGACAACGGAAAACAAGGACAGGTACATCGACAGACTCCATCAAAGGTCGGAAAGACCCCCATGGAGAGACAGGCAGCCGCCTGCGCGCCCTTCGATGGGGGTTGCGCAGGCATCATCAGCACGAGGCGGTTCAAGGAGGAATGCCATCTCCTGAAGGTGGATGCTAGGGGGCGCACACCTGCTTGGCAACATTTCGACGCAAATAACCCGCGCATCCATTCGTGCGTATCGCTAAAATGCGCGCCTGGCGTGTGCTGCGTGCGCCCGGGAGCCTTCCCGAATACGGAGAACATTCATTTGTTTTCCGTGAGATCCGTCCATGTTGCACGCATGCCCCCATTTCCCATGGCCAGCTACGTCCCGTGTCCGCACGGCACAACCTGCTGCGCCGCGTCACCCATCCTTCTTCTCGCCCTTCGCCGCAGTGGCCCGTCGCTTCCGGCGCCATCGTCTTGCCGTGCCCGCCGTACGCCACGCCGCTGCCTGCACGAGCGCGACGTCATGAACGAGGACTCCCGCATGAATGCCCCACTCTCCCCTGTCCGGCAGCGCTCGCTGCTGCAACGCTTGCTGACCAGCGAAGCCGCTGGCGGCGTGCTGCTGATGCTCACCGCCGCACTGGCCATTGTCATCGCCAACAGCCCCTGGGCCGAGGCCTACCAGCACCTGATGCACCTGCAGGTCGGCCCGACCCTGACCGACAAGCTCGGCCCGATGACCGTGCACATGTGGATCAACGATGGCCTGATGGCGATCTTCTTCCTGCTGGTGGGCCTGGAGATCAAGCGTGAGCTGGTCGATGGCCGCCTGGCCAGCTGGGAGCAGCGCCGCCTGCCGGCCCTGCCGGCACTGATGGGCATGGCCGTGCCGGCGCTGATCTACCTCGCGGTGTCGTGCGGCGAGCCGGGCCTGGCCGGCGGCTGGGCGATCCCGGCGGCCACCGACATCGCCTTCGCGGTCGGCGCCCTGGCCCTGCTCGGCCGACATGCGCCGCTGTCGTTGAAGGTGATGCTGGTGTCGGTGGCGATCATCGACGACATGGGGGCAGTGGCGATCATCGCAGTGTTCTACACCTCGTCGATCAACCTGCTGGCGCTGGCCGGCGCTGCCGGTATCGTCGCCCTGTTGCTGGCCTTCAACCGCCTGCGCGTGGTGGCACTGTGGCCCTACCTGCTCGGCGTGGCCGCGCTGTGGTACGTGACCCTGCTGTCGGGCGTGCACGCCACCATCGCCGGCGTGGTCGGCGCCCTGCTGATCCCCTACAGCGCCGGCGCCGGCAAGCCCCGTGAGGCGAGCCCGCTGCTCAAGCTCGAACACGGCCTGGCGCCCTGGGTGGCGTTCCTCATCGTGCCGGCCTTCGGCTTCGCCAATGCCGGGGTCTCCTTCGGCAACCTGGGCTGGAGCGATATCGTCGCCCCGCTGCCGCTGGCGATTGCCCTCGGCCTGTTGCTGGGCAAGCAGCTCGGCGTGTTCGGCGGCGTGCTGCTGGCGGTGAAGACCGGCCTGGCCAGCAAACCGCGTGGCGCCAGCTGGCTGCAGATCTATGGCGTGGCGATGCTCTGCGGCATCGGCTTCACCATGAGCCTGTTCATCGGCGAGCTGGCCTTCCCTGGGCAGCCCGAAAAGATCGACGCGGCCAAGATCGGCATCCTGCTGGGGTCGATATTGTCGGCGGTGATAGCCTGCCTGATCCTGCGCTTCGCACCCAAGGCGAGCGATTGACCCAGGAGCACGGGGCCGCATCGCGGCCCCTTCTGCCAGGCCTGCATCTGGCGGGAGCAGGGAGACAAGAAATGTAATGAAGCGCTTGATGCTACCCCTGCCACGCGCCTCTAGACTTCAGCCTTCGCCACGTGCTTGCCTGAGCGCGCCTGCCCAAGCACGGACCTCGAACAATCACCCAAGGATGGATAGCAAAACAAGGTGAATGCATGGCACCCAAGAACAATAATTTGCTGCAGTTCTTCCGCGAGCTGGCTCCAACCCTGAGCAGAGCCTCCCGCCAGCGGCTCAGCGATGAAGAGTCGAACCTCCTCGAACACTTCCGCGCCCTTCCCGAGAAAGACCGCACTGCAATGCGCTATCTCTGCTCGGCCATTCACCAGATTTCGACTTCCTGAGGGAAAATCCGGTCGCCCAAGAACTCCCAAGCATAAAAAAGAGGCCTTTCGGCCTCTTTCTTTTTGACCCCGGCGACGCGCGATTTCCGTGATATCCGTAACCCATTTTCGTTCCGGCTCCAGGGCGCAGAAGTCGCGCTCCAGCAGGTTTTTCACCCCTGCTGGGCGGCCAATGGTTGTTCGGCCAAGGCCGCGTTTCTTGCGGCGTGGCCAGCCTTGAATTCGCTCCGCCGCCATCAGGCGAGCAACGCGGTTCAGGCTGACGGTTTCGCCCTCGTCGAGCAGATCCTCATGCATACGCGGTGTACCGATTACGCCACGGCTGTCCTCATGAATCTCATGAATGCGCCTCACCAGACGCGCATTCTCTTGAGCACGTGGGCCAGCTCACGCTTGAGGCGGGCTAGTTCCTCATCTCGTGGGCTACCTGTTCCGGGAAAGATTTTTTCTGTACCTGGCTGTGCCTCGCGAACCCAGCGATTCAATAGGCTCGGAGCTACTCCGATTTCTTGAGCGATTTGGCGGCAGCTGGCTTCTGAACGATGGGCCAACTCGACAGCCTCCCGCTTGAACTCGGGACTGTATTTTTACGCTTGGACATGAACACTCCTTCGGCTCGATCTGAGCTTACTCGAAAGTGTCCGTGTTAACAGGGTAGCCCCCCCCCCCGCAGAGAAACCGAATACCTCGGACGCCGAGGCCCTCACTTTTGTTCACATGTCCACTGTCACTTTTATCAGTTGCCGGAGTGCCGTCAAAGGATGAGAGTAAGTACAAGTTCGCAAGGCAAAACGCCTAGCCAGATTCACAGTTTCATCAGTATGCCCGCAAAAAGGCAAATATCCCCTGGCACGGTGAGCATGATACATCTCGATCCTGCCACACCGCCCATTAGCGTTCACTCAAAGATAAACTGGAGTCTCCCATGGGTCGTTTCACAGAAATGTTCAAGTATGGCTATAACAAAAGCGTGATCGAGAAAGCCATGCTAAAACATGGCGACAACATAAGGATTCAGAAAACTTACAATAACGCTAGTACATACTGGAGTGTGGACGACGAGGGAATTACGGCAGCCCAAGATAGTGAGCGAAAATACCCTAGACGCTTTGTATTCGACAAAACAGCATTGGGCAGAGCACATACAGAACTTCTACTGGCAATCGATGGCATCGCGACCGAGCGCATCACAGTGCATAGCTGCAATCCTAAAGCATACGAGAGATATGAGACCGTCTACAACGACCTGGTAGATGAATTTATAGAAGCGGGCGCAATTGAAAAATCAATTACAGATATACCGGCGCTCTCCAACAGCCATATTCCGGTACTTATTGAACTCAAGGAACCGGCCGAGCTCCACCAGGACACCAACAGCCATATTCCGGCACTTATTGAACTCAAGGAGCCGGCCGAATTCTACCAGGACACCGGAACCCATGACTATACCAGACCTGACCATCCACTCCCGGCCGAGCTTGGAAATTACAGTATCGTCGGCTACATGAGAGATATCAGTCCTTCCCTAGCGTATGTACAACATCTCAGTGTATCAACAGACGAGGCGTTCAGAGAAATCAAAAATGAATTCGCAAAAAAACACAGGCTGCTGAATTACTTCAAAGCGCCAGACGACGTTACAGCCATTACCGTGAAAGATATTCGCACGATCTATTCGCTGGAAAACATTGAGCTATTCAAACCAGCAATAGAAGCACGTAAAGCTGAAGCACGGGCACGTGATACCTTGGCAGCTGCACGTGATCAGCCTGACTCTGCCCCCACTGACGTAACTGCCTTTGTTCCCACCCCGTTTAATGACGCCCTGCCCTGCATGGTCGGTTTTGCAGAAGAACGAATTGGCATTCCAAGATGTGAGTGGACTTCGCCTTGCTACTTGTTGGCTGACAGAGATCTTGCATTGAACGAGGTCATACGTGTGTGGGCGGTTGGTAAGGATGACGGGCGCATATTGAAAATGGTTGCATTGACAGCCACAGCGGCCAACCGCACCAAAGATAAATGGCCGGCAGCCCTTGTTACAGCGATCCGTGACGATGACACGCTGGTCGACGATTCCAAATTACTTCATGGGGGCGTCATCAAGGGCACCACTTTCGAAGTAGGCACAGCGAGCTACTCCACGGCGGATTGCATCGCCGCGTCTTCCCGTGAGGATTACAACCGTCTATGGGTGTTTTCCACTCATGCGAGGCTATTTACCAATGCACCGTTCGCCGCTAATCAGGTGATGGCACACAATTTGGCGAGCGTCGATTTCCAAGCGGCACACCGCATGTGCGTTCAAGTACGTGACCGCATCAGTCAGGGTTTACTGGAATCAATTGTGGTTACCTTCGAGGCCGGTACTACTTCAACTGCTCGGGCCAGAGCGCTGTGCGAAGCGGTGATGCACAACAGTCAGATACTGCGGGCCGGCGTGCTGGAGGATAACGGTATCAGTATCACCCTGAACGATCAGGGGAACTCCCTGTGGATGCCACAGCTTTCGGATTTGTCGGTAACCGTAGATCCTGCGCCATGGGTAGTCCATGACAACTTCGCCGCATCGCGAGCACTCGCGGCGGATGAAGAATTGCGGATCCACATACATGATGATGTCACAGGCATGCAACTGACGGGTTCGCCGTTTATCTTCACGGCTGGCGCTGAAGAGCTTGATCAGTGCAAATGGCCGGTAGCCTTGGCCGAAAGACTGCAAGCATCACTGTTGGGCGACTATCTTGCCTTGGAGCTTGGGAAAGATAATGGCGCCTCCTCCGGGCAGTGGAAGTGTGCGGGGGTTCCATTGCGCATCTTGATGAGCGCGCCCCTCGAGGAAAGTAATGATCGGGTGCCGATGCTATCTCAAGATAGCCAACCTGATCAGCCCATTACAATTAACGAGCGGCTACTCCAGCTAGCAAGTTCAAAGAAAGAGTTCGACGCTGACGCTTTGAAGGCTGGATACTATACAAAGCCGGAAGTATTTACAGACTGGGGAATTACAGCAGCGCGCGACAGGCACTGGGAAGTCATTACGATTGAAGTGACGCTGCAAGATAATCGCACAGGGTATATTTGTTATCGATCGCAATTGAAATTCAAAGTGGGATACACCAATACATTCCAAGCGTTCACCCAAGCATTGATAAACGGCATGCGAAACAGTGGCCTTCCCGACGTGACCCTTGGAGATCACCCTTCACCTAGTAATGATGCTGAGAGCCCGGAGAAGACGATTACTTTGTGGCTACCTAAGAAACTTGGCATGACGGGCACCTTATGTTTACAGCCCCCCACAAAACTGACGAAATCGACTGGCAACTTTTTTCTGAATTTCACACATACCATCACACCCACCACAACATACTCTGAAAGTCCTTTTGATTACGAGAATTATCGAGACATCCATTACAGCGACTATCGCCTTGAAGGCATGAACATCAAGAGCCAAGACCTCTTAGCTCTAACCAAAGACAATATGCGCTACCCTAACTTGGTATCCGGCGGTACCGCGATATTATCTAACCGGTTGCTACAGTTAAATCTTGAACGGGAAGCGATAAGCGCAGGTGTACGCTTCACAACTATTGAAGCGCTAGCGGGAAGGGATACTTTATTTCTTTCATCCGCCTCCCACTCATCACCCTTAGCATCAGTGGGTGTAATCGGTGCCTACTTCACTACTGAATCCCCTTGGCATCGACCTTTTAAACGCGACCTGAAGACGCCACCAGACCACATAGCATCATTCAGTCCCGACAATACGCTTTGTGCCGACCGCTGCATGACCTTAGGAGCGCATGTCTACGATACAGGGGGCGCTCGGGACAATGGTGTAGACGAGAACACCGGCCTGTTCCATGCCCACTACCCACTCGCCACACTGAGGGGACTTGAGGGTAAAGGTCCCGAGCTGGACCTGACCCTGCACTATTCCGCAGTACGCGCCAATGAAGGGGCACTGGGTGACGGCTGGGCTTTTCGCTTCTCCTACTTCGACAATCGGCGCCGGGTATTGACGTTAAGCAGCGGCCACACGTTGACCTTGACCAAGGCACAAATGAAGTCACTGAGTGCCGACAAGACTAAATTCCTTGATCAGGACGGCTACCGTATAACGGCTGTCGAAGGTGACGAGCACGCATGGACCGCCCTGACTGTGCAGATGCCAGCAGGCTCCGACGCACGTCAGGAGGTGCTTCAGGTACCTGCAACCCATGACGGAAAAGAAGCGAGTGAAGCGTTCAAGACAAGTTATAAGAAAAAATTGCAGACGATCATCGCTAACCTGACGCAATGGATCGACAAGGAAAAGATTACAAACGATCAGATTGCAAACCTGAAAAAACAGCGCGAAACCTGGAAAGCGGAATTAGCGGAGATTGACCGCAAAGGCCTGGTGTTAGTGACATCGAGTATCCGCTCGCCACAAGGCGGGGAACTCAAGCTGGCATGGCAGGGCATTGAAGGGCATATCCGGCTGGACAGCATCACAGACGCTAGCACGGTACTGCTACGGGCCAATCATGGTTCCATAGCCCTGCAGGGCTCGTCGCAAAGCACATTCACTGTTTGGCCTGACACTCCTGAAGGCTACGAGGTAACACTGGACATCCGAAACTGCTTGCTGGAATCGATCAAGCGTCATCGTATCGGGCAGAAAAAAATACCAGAGCGCTATGTGCGCTTCGATTATGACCAGGACCCAGCGTTGGATCGAGTGCTTACCAGCATTGCTGAAGAAGATGGTTCGCTGGAAGTAGTGAGATACCAGTCTCGGGGGGAGTTGGCCCCACGTGTCGTAACGCACACGTTAGTTCCGGGCGCCGAACAACAATGCATCTCCCATCACTATGAATGGGAAGGCAAGTACGTAATCGAGCAGTTAAATAAACGGCAGCTGGTCAGTGTCGGAAAAGACGCTGGGCCTTTCGTCCTGACCACGTGGACCTTTAATGACGGAGTGCGAGTGGTGGATTCGATAATGGAAGAGCAGCCTGGCTCACGCCGCCGTACGACGCGTTTCACTTATCCAGCAACTGCCTCCGCGAATGATTACAAGTACTTGATACTGTCACGCCCCATCAGAACCGAAGTCACCTCCGAATCCCTTACCTCTAATTAAACCGCAGAGAACGCGCCATGACCGACAATGCCAAAGCACAGTCATCGAATGCCTCGCAGGTCGAAAGCACCTCGGCTGTTTATGACGAACGCGCTCTACCGACCTCGACCGTTACCAGCGATGGGCAGACGACTTGCATGCGTTACTACACCGAAGCGGATAGTTCGGCTAGCAATCGCGACAATCAGTTGCCCGTGATCAGTTCGCTGATCAGCGGCCTTAAACTTGCTGATGGAACACCGCTGGCGGCCGCAGCTGCGCTGGGGTGCCCGAAGATCATCGACCCACGCCAACCGCCGTTGATGGCCCGCCTGGAGTACCTGGCGTTCGATGGCACATCCACTTCGGCGGCGACCCTTACGCTCTGTGGCTATGCCCACGCAACCAAGGACGCACAGGGCCGGTTGATACCTGACACAGTGCTGGTGCTGGAGGGTGTCACGGTTGAAAGTATCGAGCCTCAGGCGAAGGATTGGGCGGTGTCGCTTGCCCAATCCTGGAGTGGCATCAAAGTTACGCTGATCCAGAGTCAAGCCAATACGGTCAGCGGAGCATTGCGAAGCATCACCCGGACAGCGACGACCTGGTACAAGGACAACACCGCTTGCAGCACTCAGAAAGTCACGGAAACCACTTATCCTGGAATACAGCCTAATACCTGGAAGGTCATCACCACGGCAACCTTGATCGCAGGCGGCGACGCCGTTCTCAGCCAGCAGATCCAGTCGTCGTTCAGTGGTCGGCTGCTGCGCGAGTCACACCAGGATGGTGAGGGTAAGCCTGTGCGTTTCTCCTGCCATAACTACGATACACGGGGCCGAGGAACACACAGTGTGACGTATCCGTACGATCAAGGTGCGTTCGATTCAGGAAATGTCAACCGGCTCAGGCATATCGAGGAACACCTCATTACCCGCTCAGAAACGGGTTCAGGCACCTGGCTGACGACCCTAAGCTTGAATAGCCGCCGGCAGCGCACCCTGTACGATGGCATGCAACGCGCAATCAGACGCGAAATGCAACGTGAGGCGAGTGACACCAGCGAGTTCGTTCTGCTGGAGGAAAGCACTTGGGAGCGGGGCGAGGCTCCTGTAAAGATCAAGGCTTACGATTTCCTGCCAGGCGGCCTTTGCACCCACAATGACAGGGAGCTCCAGGCACCCTCGCAACCGCGCCAGCATTTCTGGCAGGTGTATGCCGACCCTGTCGTTGAGAAGAACGCGAAGAATGAGCAGACACTCACCCACCAGTCGGTGCTAGGGCTCTTGCATGGCGGTGTCCAGCACAGCCTTCAGCAGCAGCAGGTGAACCATGCGGCAGGGTCCGTGACGTTGTCGTCTGCTGTGTGGAGCGGGCATGACAGCAGCAATGAGGCCAAGGCGCTGAGAACCGTGGAGATCATTGATGCCCGTGGGCGCAATGTTACGCTCACGCAGCATATACCGATGGAGGATGAAACGGTCAAGTCTCGGGAGTGGACCACGACCTGGGATGACTTGAACCGCCCGCTTTCGCGAACCCAGCCCGACGAGTCGGTAGTCACCTGGAGTTACCAGGGAATGAGCTCAGTACCGACAAGCGTCAGTATCAGGGCCAAGGGCAAGGAAAGCCAGGTGCTCGGCACCCAGACATTGCGGGGCGGCGGGAACCAGGGGGACAGCGTGACGGGCCTGGTCGTCGACGGAAAAAATGGGTTGGCTTACAGTAAGCAAGACGGAAGAATCACCGGGCCAGACGGCAAGAAACTCTACAGCAAAGAAACTGACAACAGAGTGGAGTGGTATGTAGAGGGCAAGGACGATAGTGCGGGTACGCTGCTGGCATCGTTTGAATATAACAGGCTGTCACAGTCTCTCAAATCCGAACGCCCGGCGCAGGGGGCCCAGCAGAGCAAAGTCACCAGTGAGGCCTTGACCCCGCTGCTGCTGGGAGGCTGGCACTTCGACCGCACTGTGCATGCCCAGCGGCAGCGGCAGGAAGCGTTGGTTTCTTTGCGCGGCCAGCTTCAGCGAGCGAAACATGCCAATGGCGTGACCAGTCGAGCTTGGAGTGGTCCGCAGGGGCAATGTAATCGCGTTGTCCGCGGCTCGCTTGAGTATTGGTATGAATACACAGCTTTGGGCCAATGCGAGCGGATGAGTGTACGTGACCTGAAAACAGGCAGAAACATGGCGGTGTCCTACACGTACGACAAGTTGGGTAATGAAGTTGAAAGGCAGTATAGGCTCGATGATCAGACCAAAGCACGGTATGTGCAGACATGGTCATCAATTGGCCAATTGCTGAGCAAAGCCCTGTTCCGCGATGGCCAATCCACGCCGGCTCGTACCGAGACATTTGTTTACTACACCAGTGTGAGCGGTACGCGTGATGAACTGCAAAAATGGACAGTCGAGGCTACCCCCGGTAATGAGATCAAGGACATTGAGGGGCAGCCAATCAAGGAACAGCGCTATAAGTACGATGTACTGGGCAACCTTACGGAATGCAGTACCACCCGCAAGAATGGTGATTTGGAGCTAGTGACCTATGCCTATGACAAAGATCATCCCACTCGTCGCACTCGGCAAAGTACCCAGCTGACGCCACACGGAGGTCAGGCGGGCACGGTTCGATCATTGAGTTACACCTACGATTCCCATGGTCAACTGACGTTCAACGAACGCGAGCAAACCCTTGCGTATTCGGACACCGGCAGGCTGCGCTCGGTCACCGGAAAGGATCAGGCCACGCCTTCAACCTATTACGAGTACGACGAGAACGACTGCTTAGTCAGCCAATGGATAGCCGCGGACAAGCAACGTCGTGTTCTTGCTTACGCGGGTGATGTGCTCTGTGGTGAAACCTGGCTCGACAAAGAGGGGAATGTTATCCGCACCCTGGCCTTGGATGAGCACGCTGGCCTGGTGAGCGAAAACCGCCAGGGAGCGGCAGAGACACAGCTGTTCATTCTTGGCGATCCGCAACAGGCAGGTGGCGACGAGTATTGGGTGGATGCCGATGGGGGCTGGCAGCGCCGATCGCTGGCGTTCACGCCTTGGGGAGAAGCGCCATTGGCCAGCATACAAGCGATGCAGAGTGGCCTGGGTCGTGACGGGCAACGGCTGGACCCATCGACCGGGTACTCTCATCTGGGCAATGGTTATCGTATCTATGATCCGCGTCACCGAGCGTTCTATCAGCGTGACAGCTGGACCCCGTTCGGCCCTGCCGGGATCAATGGTCATGCCTATGGCCCGGGTGCGGACCCTGTGAACTGGCATGATCCCAGCGGGCACATCATGCTCAGCCGACGTGATCAATCTGAAAGTCTGGCGCGGCTTGATAGGACAATCACGGAAACCCAGCCACCGGTGCATGAGGCCGCTCCCTGGTGGCAATGGCTTCTATTGGGGGTCTTTGTGGTAGTCGCTATTGCCGCGACCATCGCCACGTTTGGGTCTGCGGGACCGGTGATGGCCGGGATCGGTATGGCGCTCTGTACCGCGATCACGGTGGGTGGGGTCATCACTGCCGCAGGCATGGCCCAGCGCCAGAGCAATCCACGATTGTCCTCACGCCTGGAAGGGGCGGGACACATCGTGATGCTATTGGCTAGCCTTCCGGGGATGGCTGCCAGCTTGCCAGCGTTGCTTGCGGGAGTAGTGGTGGCCACTACGCTGGCTTCGGCAACACTGGATATTGCGAGGATGGCCGTGGAACAGGACAACCCGGAACTGGCAGAAAAACTTGGGTGGGCTTCATCCGCGTCGGGGATTGTCGGGGCGGTTACGACGCTGCCGTCCCTTGCGAAGGGAATCGCGCGATTACGGCTGGTTCGGAACGTTATTAATAAATTGAAGGGTACGCTCTCTAAAACTCCGAAACCGGTTGCTGCGCAAATCACGCGTGGAGGTAATAGGATTTACACATGGGACATGGGAGACATAGACAGCTATCAAACTCTAGGCAGATACAGTCGATTCTATACAGATATCCACAAAGGCCTTCCACGGTTGATCATAGAATCTCACGGCCAGCCAGGGCTAACCTATGTCGACGATCAATGGGTGACACCACGACAACTTAAAGCCACTCTCGAAGCTCAAGGCGTTGACCTTACCAGATTTAAATATTTCAAGTTGCACATGTGTCATTCTGCGGATGCTGCGGAGAACGGTGTTTCCTTTGCAGAAGAGTGGGCGCGACTGACCAAAACAACAACCAAGGGTTATCACGGCAGGATGACAATGGGGTTAACCATCGAGAGTGCCTCTGAGTTCCTTCCTGCCATGAACGAGCATGTCGGGGTGTATGCGCCTCATACTTATTCACAAATGGAAGCGATGCTAGGAAAAGAAGCGATCAATCGTTCGCTGAAACCAATTAAGGTTCAGTGGGTCAGAGATGCGAACGGTCGGATACTGCTAGAGCCTGGGACAGGAAAAGGCACATTGGTGCGCTATGAAAATTTCAAGTCTGCAACCTTTACATATGAAAACGGCTCCGTAAAATATAAATATAATCATATGTCAAATAGCGCTATTCTGAAGCGCTATCATAGCAACAAGGGAATTTATGAGGACCCTTACCGCTCGCCCTCTCCGGCAGAATATGAGGACTTTACTTAAGCGTCGCTTGATCATGCTAAAAGCAAGCGAGGTTACGAGACTTCATAACATTTATTCTATCTTCAGCACAGCGTGAACGGCGAAGTCTGGCCGTTCTCGCTGCGGAATAAGCGCTTGCTCGCAGAATCTTTTTATAAACAGCCGTTTTTGGGCGCCCGCCCAAGAACGGCTTACGCATCACCTGTTGTCCGTCAACATCGCCACCACGCTGCGTCCCAGGTTCTGGATTGTTAGCGCGGGGTGTGGGGCAGATCGTTATTTATATCGCTGTACGTGAAAGTCACATAACCAGTCTTGGGCACTCCGTCGTCGGTTTAGGTGTACGACGCCAGCACCGACAGGTTGCAGGTCAGAGTGGCCTTGCCTTCCGGTTCGAAACTGCGGCGGCTGGCTTCGTCAATCTACACGTGTTGTGAGTACCGGCCGGATCTACTGCAGTACGGTAGAGGTCCAGCAGATCATGCCGCTTGATGGCGCAGATTGAGTACTTGCCCAAGGCTGGAAGCACATCGTTGACGAAAATGCGCTCGATCTGCTCCAAAGTGCATTTGCCGGCCCTTCTTGAGCACGCCTCCATGGTTCACACCATACGCATACATCGCCTGAAAGGTGTTCTCCTCGTAACGCTCGACGCTCATCTCCAGCAACAAACCGCCACAGTCCAGGTACGGTTCCATGAACTAATTCCTGAACTAAAAAGTCCGGATGCCCATGGATCGAAGTGGATTTGCCAGAAACGAAAAAAGGCCCCGAAGGGCCTTATTTCTTGCCTTACCGAAATACTTCGTTAAGGCTAATTTGGAGCGGGAAACGAGACTCGAACTCGCGACCCCGACCTTGGCAAGGTCGTGCTCTACCAACTGAGCTATTCCCGCGTCGTGATGGGTGCCATTCTAGCGATTTCCAGAATGACGTCAACCCCTTGATTCAAAAAAACTTTTACTTCTGCTCCGAGCCTTCGCGCAAGTGCGGCCAGGCGGCCAGCAGGTAGTGCACCATCGACACCAGGGTCAGGCCAGCGGCAACCAGCAGCAGACCATAGCCCAGCACGACCCAGAAGCTCAGCACCGGCGGGTTGGCCAGCAGGATGACCAACGCCAGCATCTGCGCCGCAGTCTTCCACTTGCCCAGGTTGGACACCGCCACATGGGCACGGGCACCCAGCTCGGCCATCCACTCGCGCAATGCCGAGACCACGATCTCGCGACCGATGATCACCGCCGCCGGCAGCGTCAGCCAGAAGTTGGCATGCACCTGCACCAGCAACACCAGGGCCACGGCCACCATCAGCTTGTCGGCCACCGGGTCGAGAAAGGCGCCGAACGGCGTGCTCTGCTGCAACCGGCGAGCCAGGTAGCCATCCAGCCAATCGGTGGCGGCGGCGATGGCGAACACCGTGCTGGCAGCGGCGTAGCTCCAGTGATACGGCACGTAGAACAGCAGGATGAAGATCGGAATGAGCAGGACGCGTAGAACGGTGAGCAGGTTTGGAATATTCATCGGTACGACTGGCTGCGAGTTGAGCCTGGGATTCTACTCGCTATGCAGGCTGGCATAAATCGACTCGGCAAGCTTTTTACTGATTCCCGGCGCCTTGGCGATCTCGTCGATACTGGCGCGGTTGAGCTCCTGCAGGCCGCCGAAATGTTTCAGCAGGTCGCGCCGGCGCTTGGGCCCTACCCCGGCCACATCCTCCAGGCTCGAGGTGCGCCGAGCCTTGCCGCGACGCGCGCGGTGGCCAGTAATGGCAAAACGGTGGGCCTCGTCTCGGATCTGCTGGATCAGGTGCAACGCAGGCGAATCGCCCTTGAGGGTGAACTCATGAGCGACATCGTTCAGATAAAGGGTCTCGAAACCAGCCTTGCGGGTCACCCCCTTGGCCACGCCGAGCAGGGTGAGTTCGCTCAGGCCTAGTTCCTGCATCACGTCGCGGGCCATGTTCAACTGGCCCTTGCCGCCGTCCACCAGCAGCACATCGGGCAGCTTGCCCTCGCCCTCCTTGATGCGGCCATAACGGCGCATCAAGGCCTGGTGCATGGCGGCATAGTCGTCGCCGGCAGTGACGCCTTCGATGTTGAAGCGGCGGTAGTCGGACTTGAGCGGGCCCTCGGGGCCGAACACCACGCAACTGGCCACCGTGGCCTCGCCGCTGGAATGGCTGATGTCGTAGCACTCCAGGCGCTGCGGCACCTCATCCAGGCCAAGTACCTGGGCCAGCGCCTCGAACCGGGCCGCCATGTGCTGGCGATTAGCCAGGCGGGCATTGAGCGCCTGCTCGGCGTTGGTCACCGCCAATTGCTGCCAGCGCGCGCGGGTACCGCGCACCCGGTGACTGAAGGTCAACTCGCGACCGCGCAGGGTTTGCACGGCCTCGGCGATGGTCGCGAAGTCATCGTGGACCACGTTGACGATCAGTTCCCCCGGCAACTCGCGCTCGGCGTTGCCCAGGTAGTACTGGGACAGGAACGCGGCCATGACTTCGGACACGTCCTCCTCGATACCCACCTGCGGGAAGAAGTTCTTGCTGCCCAGCACCCGCCCGCCGCGCACGCTGATCAGGTGCACGCAGGCGCCGCCAGGGTTGACGAAGGCAGCCACCACATCGACGTCGCCGGAGCCACCTTCCATGTACTGCTGGTCCTGGACGCGGCGCAACAGGGCGATCTGGTCACGCAGCTCGGCGGCCTTCTCGAAATTCAGGGCCATGGCGGCCTTTTCCATCTCGGCGTTGAGCTCGTTGCCCAGTTGCTGGCTGCGTCCTTCGAGGAACATCACCGAGTGACGCACATCCTCGGCATACTCCGCCGCCTCCACCAGCCCCACGCACGGTCCCTTGCAGCGCTTGATCTGGTACTGCAGGCACGGCCGGGTGCGGTTGGCGTAGTAGCTGTCCTCGCACTGACGCACCGAGAAGGCTTTCTGCAACAGGCTCAAGCTCTCTCGAATGGCACCGGCGCTGGGATATGGACCGAAGTAGCGCCCCTTGGCTTTCTTGGCGCCACGGTGGATACCCAGGCGGGGAAACTCTCCGTCGGACAGGAACACATAGGGATAGGACTTATCGTCGCGCAACAGGATGTTGTAAGGCGGCCGCCATTCCTTGATCAGCGTCTGCTCAAGCAGCAGCGCCTCGGTCTCGTTGGCGGTGATAGTGGTTTCGACCTGGGCGATACGCCCGACCAGGGCAGCCGTCTTCGGCGCCAGGCCAGACTTGCGGAAATAGCTGGCCAGGCGTTTCTTGAGGTTCTTGGCCTTGCCCACGTAGAGCAGCCGGGCGTCGGCATCGAACATCCGGTACACGCCCGGGCGACCGCTGCAGGTCGCCAGGAACGCGCTTGCGTCAAAAGGTTGAGACATGAGGTGTATTTACAGACTTGCGTCGACCATACCGTGTCGGACCGCCAGCAATGTCAACTCGACGTCGCTGGTGACCGAGAGTTTTTCGAAGATTCGATAACGGTAAGTATTGACGGTCTTGGGGGACAGACACAACTTGTCGGAGATGATCTGCACCTTCTGGCAGCCGACGATCATGAGGGCGATCTGGATTTCCCGCTCCGACAGCGCATCGAACGGCGAGCCCTGGGGCTGGAACGACTTGAGCGCCAGTTGCTGGGCAATCTGCGGACTGATGTAGCGCTGACCGGCGAAGGCCAGACGAATGGCCTGGACCATCTCGTCGAGCCCGGCGCCCTTGGTCAGGTAACCGGCGGCCCCCGCCTGCAGCAACCGAGTGGGAAATGGATCTTCCTCGCACACGGTAACGGCGACCACCTTCGTGTCCGGATGACTGCGCAACAGCTTGCGCGTGGCTTCCAGACCACCAATCCCTGGCATCTTCACGTCCATCAGGACCACGTCCGGCTTCAGCTCGCGGGCAAGCTTGAGGGCGGACTCACCCGAGTCCGCCTCTCCCACCACCTGCAGGCCATCGATGTCGGCCAGCATGCGTGTGATGCCGGTACGCACCAGATCGTGATCGTCGACCACCAGGACCCTAATCAAGCAGACACCTCGTCAGTGGGCGATTGGATCCCGCCACCTTAACAAAATTTTTCACAACGAACCTAGCGCAAAGCGTCATGGAAATATGCCGGACGGTCGAGGCGTCGGATGCGCATGCCCTCGGAGTCCCCCACATCGCCGGCCAGGCGGTTGAGCAGGTGCCAGACGGCAGCCTGATCGGCCGGGGGCAAACGCCGAAACACGCCGAGCAGACGGTCTTCATTGGAGGTCAGGCTGTCCAGTGGTGCGGGGGTGTGTACCCCGCTCAGTACATACAGCGCGTCGACACCTCGAGCGGCGACGGCCGCCAGATAGTCCATGCGCGGCGTACGCTCGCCGCTCTCGTACTTGCCTTGGGCGTTGGGTTCCACCCCCCCGATATCACCGAATACACGCTGGGTCAGACCCAGGCGTTCGCGTTCCTCTCGTAACCGTGGACCGAATCCGCTCATCTGGTTGCCTCCTTTGCATGGATGGAAGACAGGTGCATCCAGCACCCGAGTGAATGTTTGCGCATTCGCTCGGCACTATGCCAATTGGATCCAATCCTTGCAAGCCATCATTGAGCCACACTTTCCGATTGACTTGCGGGACAACTCGTCAAGCCTTGTATTTAGGGGCCTATACGAGTTTTTGGGCGCTTCATTTTTTTCGCGCATGACGCTTTCGGCGACAGGGGGGCGCTCAAGACTGGCCTGGAATACAGCCCCCAGGCTGACGATAGGTGGCCGCGAACGGAAGAACCACGAAGTCCTCGCCGCAGACGTGCCAGGCACAAATCACCCCGCCGAAAACAGCAACTTTGCAAATTAAAAAGTGCAATAAAAACCCGAGAAAGCACTATCAAAAAGCCACTCAAAACACCAGAAAACCATCGAATTGACGCCATTTTATCGACACAAAGCGACAATACAATTTTTTGACGCCCAACCTTGTACAAACTTTATCTTTTTGATTTATAAGGATTTTTAAACTTCAACAACGCGATTGAAGTATTTTTTTAAAAAGCATCACTTGAACGCTTGCCGAACTAATAAAAAACTTCTTAGGATGTAAAAAGACTATCGAAAAGCAGCGCCCACACTAAGTAAAAGTGCGGCCTGCGCCTGCGCGTCTGCTATTTCAAAACTTCATGAACGGTGTATCTCGGCCGGCCTGTGCCGTGCCTGGGGAGAGGGATCTATGAACATCAGTATCTTCGGACTCGGCTATGTAGGAGCCGTCTGCGCCGGTTGCCTGTCGGCCCGTGGCCATCACGTGCAGGGCGTGGACGTGGACCAGGCCAGGATCGACATGATCAACCAGGGCCGTTCACCGATCGTCGAGCCCGGCCTGGAGGCGTTGCTGCTCGACGGCGTGCGCCAGGGGCGTCTGCGCGGCACCACCGATGTCCAGGCAGCGATCCTGGCCACCGACCTGTCGCTGATCTGCGTGGGTACGCCCAGCAAGCGCAACGGTGACCTCGACCTGACCTACATGGAAACGGTATGCCGCGAGATCGGCGCCGCCCTGCGCGACAAGGCCGCACGCCACACCGTGGTAGTGCGCAGCACCGTGCTGCCGGGCACGGTGAAGAACGTGGTCATCCCGCTGCTCGAAAGTACCTCGGGCAAGCAGGCCGGACGCGACTTCGGCGTGGCGGTCAACCCGGAGTTCCTGCGCGAGAGCACGGCGATCCAGGACTACGACTTCCCGGCCATGACCGTGATCGGTGAGCTGGACGCGGCCTCCGGCGACCTGCTCGCCTCGCTGTACCAAGGCCTCGACGCCCCGCTGATCCGCAAACCGATCGAGGTTGCCGAACTGATCAAGTACACCTGCAACGTCTGGCACGCCACCAAGGTCAGCTTCGCCAACGAAATCGGCAACATCGCCAAGGCTTCGGGGGTCGACGGCCGCGAGGTCATGGATGTGGTCTGCCAGGACCACAAGCTCAACCTGTCGCGCTACTACCTGCGCCCAGGCTTCGCCTTCGGCGGCTCATGCCTGCCCAAGGATGTGCGCGCCCTCACCTACCGCGCCGGCCAGCTGGACGTCGAGCACCCGCTGCTGGCATCGCTGATGCCCAGCAACCGCCACCAGGTACGTCGCGCCTTCGAACTGGTGACCCAGTCGGGCAAACGGCGCATTGCCCTGCTCGGCCTGGCCTTCAAGGCCGGCAGTGACGACCTGCGCGAAAGCCCGTTGCTGGCCCTTGCCGAACAGTTGATCGGCAAGGGCTACACGTTGCGCATCTTCGACGCCAACGTCGATCACGCACGGCGCTTCGGCGCCAACCGCGCCTACATCGAGCAACAGATCCCTCATGTCGCCGCGCTGCTGCGCAGCGACCTGGCACAGGTGATCGACGAGGCCGAGGTGATCGTGCTGGGCAACAACGACGAGCGCTTCATCCAGGCCCTGGACGCCGAGGGCGACCGACAGGTGATCGACCTGGTCGGTTTCATGGCCGCCGGCAGCGACGCCCGCCACCAGGGTATCTGCTGGTAGGCCCCCGACGCAGGTAGCCGCCCGGGCGGCTACCGGACACAGGAGTTTCAGTGACATGGATCGACAGCAACAGCGGCCCTTCGTGGCCCCGGGCCACCTGCGCCTGGCCGCCACCTCTTGCGCCTGGGCGCTGCTCGCCGCGCTGATCGCGCTGGTCGCGCAACTGGTCGGCCCGCAGTACCTGGACCCCGGCCATCACCTGTTCATCTTCCTCATCGGCACGCTGGGCATGTGGCGCTACGGCAACGCCATCGTCCACTACCTGCGCGGCATGTGGTTCCTGCACTGGCGGTTCCCGCGCCTGCGCCGCCAGGTCGAACGCCTCGGCGACGCGGCGCTGCCCTCGCACCTGTTCATGGTGGTGACCAGCTTCCGCATCCCTACCCACACCACGTTCAAGGTGTACCAGTCGGTGTTCCAGGAAGTGCAGCGGCTGCAGGTGCCATGCACGGTGATCGCCTCGATCGTCGAGAAAGGCGACGAGCAGTTCATCAAGGACATCATGCGCAACGAAGTGCGCGAACGCGACGACATCGACCTGGTGATCGTCCGTGCCCGCGGCACCGGCAAACGCGATGGCCTGGCCCACGCCTTCCGGGCGCTGTCTCGGCAGATGCCATTGGATGACGCCGTGGTCGGCGTGGTCGATGGCGACACCATGATGCTGCCTGGCTGCGTCGAGCGGGCGGTCAAGCTGTTCGCCCTGCTGCCGAATGTCGGCGGACTGACCACCAACGAATTCTGCGAGGTCGAAGGCAGCCGCTGGATGCGCCAGTGGCATTCGATGCGCTTCGTCCAGCGACACATCAACATGTGCTCGATGGCCCTGTCACATCGGGTGCTGACCCTCACCGGGCGGCTGTCGTTCTTCCGCGCCGGGGTGATGACCGACCCCGGTTTCATTCGCGACGTCGAGGCCGACTTCCTCGAGCACTGGCGCCTGGGTCGGTTCCAGTTCCTCACCGGCGACGATAAGTCCAGCTGGCTGAGCCTGATGCGCGCCGGCTGGGACACTTTCTACGTGCCCGACAGCCATACCCTGACCGTCGAGCACCCGCCCAGCGACAGCTTCTGGGTCGCCACCCGCCAGCTGATGTTCCGCTGGTACGGCAACTCGCTGCGCCAGAACCTGCGCGCCACCGCCCTGCTCGGCCGCGCCCGCCTGGGCCTGTTCACCTTGTACGTGCTGCTCGACCAGCGGGTGTCGATGTGGACCTGCCTGATGGGCCTGACCGCCTCGGTGGTGGCCGGACTGGTGTTCGGCATCCAGTACCTGCTGGTGTACCTGTTCTGGGTGCTGCTCTCGCGCAGCCTGGTGACGGTGCTGTTCGTCTTCGCCGGCCACCCGGTCAGCCCGATGTACCCATTCGTTCTCTATTACAACCAGATCGTCGGCTCGCTGATGAAGGTTTATGCCCTGTTCCACCTGGACCAGCAGCGCTGGACCCGGCAGCAGACCACCCTGGCCAACGGCAGCGTCGACTTCGACGCCCGTCTCAACCGCTGGTCCTCGAAGGCGATGCTGGGCTCGTCCATCGCGATCTTCTTCGGGGTCATCACCGTTCTTCTGGAACTCTCGCAACGTTAAGGAAAGGCGCCTGCACATGAGTACTTCGCACACCCCCGCGGCCACGGGCAAGACGCCGGCCAACATCGTCCATGAAGCGATCGACGAGCGCCAGCACGTGCGCACCCGGATGCATGCACGGGTGCGACTGTCCGGCCACGGACGCGAAGCGTTCGAGGCGGAGCTGGCGGACATTTCGCTGGGCGGCATCGGCCTGCGCCACGACGCGCCGCTGACCCTCGGCGCGCTGTACGACGCCTCGATCCAGTTGCGCCTGAACCAGGTCGACCTGTCGATCGACGGCAAGGTGCGCATCGTCTCCCAGCGCGGTCCCGAGGTCGGCGCCCAGTTCGTCGAGCTCGACACGCAGAAGCGCGACATCCTGCGCTATCTGATCAGCGCCTACCTGTCCGGCGAGGTCGCCGACATCAACGGCCTGTTCAACGTGATGCAGCGCGAGAACTACATCAAGGAGCGCAAGCACAAGCAGGCCCATGCGCGCACCCCTGGCGAGCGCCTCAAGGCGCTGGCCGGCACCGCGCTGTACACCGCCGCGGGCCTCGCCGCCCTGGGCTTCGTCGGCTACAAGGGCTACCTGCTGTTCTTCCGCGTCCCGGCCGTGCAAGCCACGGTGGCAGGCAACGCCCAGGTCATCAGCATGCCCGACAACGGCTACCTCAAGTTCCTGTTGCCTGCCGGCGCCACCGACGTACAGGCCGGCCAGCCGCTGGCGAGCATCTCCACCCAACTGGCCACCAGCTTCACCAGCCCCGCGGACATGAAGGCCCTGGCCGACCTCGCCCCCGGTGACCTGCAGGCACTGCTCGGCCGTGCGACGATCGAGACGGTGATCAACAGCCCCTGCGACTGCCGGGTGTACTACCCCACGCCGCCGCTCGACGGTTTCGGCTACAAGGCGGCCCCGCTGATGCACCTGCTGCCCAAGGACCAGGGGCTGTTCGTGCGTGCCAATGTGCCGTTCGACAAGCTCGCCGATGTCAGCCGCGTGCGCTCGGTGGACATGCAGGTGTTCGGCCTCGACCAGCATTTTGCCGGCACGGTGGTCGATGCCCGCTCCGACGAGGTCAACCGCAACCTGGCACTGACCATCCAGCCCGATCGCCCGCTGCCGGCGGCGGCCTACCAGAAGGCGGTGGCGGTCGACCTGTACCTGGGCCTGCCGTTCGGCAGCGGCAACTGAGGACGGGCCATGAACGCCAAGAACGTCCCGCGCCTGCTGCTGGCCGGCCTGGGCCTGGCCTGGGCCGGCAGCGCCTGCGCCGGCCAGAGCCTGGAGCAGGTGCGCTATGCGCTGTACAAGGACCCGAGCGCCGACGTCGGCGCCGACCTGCGCGCGCTCGCCGAGCGTGGCGACCTGGCCGCCAAGCAGTTGCTCGGCGACGTGCTGGCCGGCAGTGACGCTGCCAGCCGCCCGCAGATCATCCGCCTGTACCAGGAAGCCTTCGCCGACGGTCACGGGCAGATCCCCGCGCTGGCCTCGCTGGCACGCCTGCTCGACCGCACGCCGAACCTGCAACGCCGCTACCAGGCCTGGATGCGCCAGGCCCTGACCCGCTACCCCAACGACCTCGACCCACGCAGCACCAGTACCAGCCTCGAGGTGTTCCTGGTCTACCCGCAGCTGTTCGCCGGCAACCGCGCCGCCGAGCTGCTGGCCTTGTACGAACAGAGCTGCCTGCTCTACTGCCGCCCCGAACTGTTCCACGCCGTGGTCGCCGAGCGCCAGGGCGACCGCGTCGGCGCCGAGCGCTGGTACCAGCAGGCTGCGCGCATCGACCCGCGTGCCGTCGACCGTTACTACCGCTTTCTTGGCGCGCAGCAGGACAACGCGTTCCTCGCCTTCGCCCGCCGCCTGGAACCTGAAATGGCCAGCCTGCCGGTGGAGATCGTGCAACGCATCGGTGCCCTGGTGGACAACATCCATGCCGTCACCCGCGCCGAACTGGATGCCGAGCGCGAACAGCGCCTGGGCGATGCCATGGGCCCCAAGGTCGAGCCAACGCCCGAGCAGAAGGCCCGCGACCAGGCCAACGACAAGCTGCGCGCCGACGGCATCGCCGAGGCCCAGCGCTGGCTGGACCATGCCGTGGCTCGGGGCTACCTGCCGGCCCTGGTGTCCAAGGCCAACTTCATGATTTCCAATCCCACCGAGCACAACGCCGAGCAGACCCAGGCGCTGATCGCCCAGGTGCGGGCCAAGGAACCGACCCGGGCCAAGGCGCTGGAGGCATCGTTCTACATGGTCAACAACTGGCTGACCCTGGATCCGGAGAAGGCCCTGGGGTTGATCGACGAGCTGATCGACGCCCACTACCCCGAGGCCCAGTTGCTGCTGGGTGACCTGTACAGCAAGGGCGGCCTCGACCAGCCCGACCAGGAGCGCGCCCTGCGCATCTGGCAGCAACAGGCCGAGCAGGGTTCGACCGCTGCCTGGTACCGCATGGCCACCGTGCACCTGCGCGGCCGGGCGGTCTGTCACGACCCGGTCAAGGCCTACACCTATGCGCGCATCGCCCTGGACCTGGGCGAGACCCGCGCCCGCGGCCTGCTCAGGCGCCTGGACAAGACCCTGCCCAAGGATGACATCGCACGTGCCCTCGCGGCGCGGGGCGATCTGTTGAAGGAGGCTTCGCTGTGAAAGCGCATCATCCCCTGCTCGGTGCCCTGCTCGCCCTGGCGCCACTGTCGGCGGCGCTGGCCGCGGAGGAAGTCACCGGCCCCGAGGCCGACCAGAACGCGCCGGTACGCGTAACCGCCGACGGTGGCGAGCCGGTGATCACCTCGGAGTTCTTCAACAAGCTCACCGTGCAGACCGGCTACGGCCCCGAGGACTCCCAGGTCGGCCGTGACCGCACGAGCTTCTACAGCCTGCGCTACGAACCGTCGTTCGCCTGGTACTCGCCCGAGAAGCGCTGGGCCAGGTGGATGGTCTACGGCCGCCTGTGGCTGAACTACGACTCCAGCCAGTCAAGCAACCTGAACAGCGAATCGACCAACCCGAACACTCGCGAACAACCCGAAGGCTGGTACGCCGAACTGCGCGAGCTGTACGTCAAGCGCAACCTGATCGGCGACGACCCGCGCTTCTCGCTGTCGTTCGGCCGCCAGCGCTTCAACGACGACTATGGCATCTGGTGGGACGACAGCCTGGAGTCGGTGCGCTTCAACTACCAGGGCAGCTTCTCCGATGCCTTCCTCGCCGTCGGGCAGAAATTCCACAACTACAACACCGACGTCAACGCCCTGCCCGCCAGCGAAGAACGCACGCTCTACGTGATGGGCCAATACGCCTACCGCTGGAGCACCCACAACCAGGCCGGCCTGCGCCTGATGCACGAGAACGACCGCAGCGGCCACGACAGCGACGATCGCTACGACTTCAAGGGCCTGCGCTACGGCCTGTTCTTCAAGGGCGAGCACCTGCCACTGGACAGCGACTACCACCTGGAGCTGGCAGCGCTGGATGGCACGATGGACAACACCGCCAGCAACGGCGTCACCACCACTGGCCACGCCAGCCGTGGCTGGGCCGCCCTCGGCGAAGTCGGCACGCGCTTCGACAACCTGCCCTGGACCCCGCGGGTCGCCCTGCGCGGCGGCCTGACCGACAAGCCGGACGACGACAACGACGGTTTTCGCCTCAACCCGATCCAGTCCGACCGCATCACCCGCCAAGGCTCCTACAGCACGCGGCTGACCAGTTCGTTCGTCGCCCTCGACCTGCGCAACCTGAGCTACTACGGCATCGCCCTGGAAACCCGCCCGACCCCGCGCAGCGCACTGGACCTGCGCATCACCCAGCTCAACCTGCGCGACACCCAGGGCGCCCTGCCGATCCGCATGGCCGCCGATGCGCGGCGCCAAGCCACGCTCGAGGCAAGCCAGGGCCAGCGCAAGGGCGACAACGTCGGCCAGATGATCGACCTCAACTACTACTGGAAGATGTTCCCGGTAGCCCTCGACGGCAAGCGCCTGGACGTCAACACCCTGGTCAGCGCCAGCTACCTCAACGCCGGCAATGCCCTGAACACCGGTGACGACTACCAGCTGAGCGTCGGCGTCGTGATCAGCTACTAAGGACGGCCCAGCATGATCTTCGCTTCCAACGTGTTCCTGTTCCTCTACCTGCCGCTGTTCCTGGCCATCTACTACCTGGCCCGGCCGCAGTGGCGCTCGCTGGTGATCGTCGCCGCCAGCTACCTTTTCTATGCCTGGTGGCGCCCGGACTTCCTGCTGCTGTTCGTCGCCATCACCGCCTGGAACTACGGCCTCGGCCTGCTGATCAAGGCGCGCCTGGACGCCGACGACAAACGTCGCGCCCTGCGCCTGCTGTGGCTTGGCGTGGCCGGCAACCTGGCGACCCTGGGCTACTTCAAGTACGCCAACTTCGGCGCCGAGGTGCTGGCCCTGCTGCTGGCGCCGCTGGGTATCGACACCTGGACCCTGGAGAACATCTTCCTGCCGCTGGGCATCTCGTTCTACGTGTTCCACGCCCTGAGCTACATCGTCGACATCTACCGCAAGGAAGCCACGCCGACCCGCAGCTTCATCGACTTCGCCGCCTTCGTCGCACTGTTCCCGCACCTGGTGGCCGGGCCGATCCTGCGCTACAGCCAGCTGGCGCCGCAGCTGCGTCAGCGCAGCCACTCGCTGGAGCTGTTCTCCCTGGGCGCATGCCGCTTCATGCTCGGCTTCATCATGAAGGTGCTGATCGCCGACCGCCTGGCGCCGATCAACGTGCTGTTCGTCGGCGAGGGTACCTTGCAGTTCAGCGATGCCTGGTTCGGCCTGGTGGTCTCGACCTTGCAGCTGTATTTCGACTTCGCCGGCTACAGCCACATGGCACTGGGCCTGGCACTAATGATGGGCTTTCGCTTCCCGGAAAACTTCAACCAGCCCTATGTGTCGCAGAGCATCACCGAGTTCTGGTCACGCTGGCACATGACCCTGGCCCACTTCCTGCGCGACTACGTGTACCTGCCGCTGGTGCGCAAGCGTGTCGCCGGCGCGCTGCCGGCGCTGGTGTGGACCATGCTGCTGTCGGGGCTGTGGCACGGGGCGAGCTTCGCCTTCATCTGCTGGGGGCTGTTCTTCGGCATCGGCATGGTGCTCGAACGCAAGTTCGGCCTCGCCACCAAGCTCAACAGCCCGTACCGCCTGGGCCGCAACCTGCGCACCGCGCTGCTGATCATCCTCAGCATGCCGCTGTTCTTCACCATGGACCTGCGCCACAGCCTCGACATCTACCAGGCGCTACTGGGCTTCAACGGCTTCGGCTCGCTGGAGCTCTACGTGCTCGGCGCCTCGAAGATGGCCATGGCCTTCGCCCTGGTGGCACTGGTCTGGCTGCTGCTGGCCGGGATCAACAACGTGCGCTTCTACGCCGGCAACAAGGACGGCTACTTCATGGCCCGCGTGGGAGTGCTGCACAGCCTGCTGCTGTGGGGCGGCTTCCTGCTGGCACTGAGCAGCCTGGCGGCCAACTCGTTCTCGCCGTTCCTGTACTTCCAGTTCTAGGACCAGGCGCTGGCAGGGAACGCGTCGCTCGATGACCCAACTTACTGTTTCGTGGAAATAGCATGTACCCAGTGATGAATTCGGCCAGCAAGGCCAATGGTGTGATCTTCGCCCTGGTGCTGGCGGCGATGTTCGTCTATTCGCTGCCACCGGTGTTCAGCTTCGCCCGCAGCCAGGACGACGCCTGGCATCTGTTCGTCGACGGCAAGCTGCTGCGCAGGTTCGAGCAGGCCTACGACAAGCGCTTCTTCCTGCGCGACCCGTCGGTAAGACTGTGGGCCGACGCCCAGTTCCGGCTGTTCGGCGAAGGCACCAAGGGTGTGCTACTGGGTCACGACGGCTGGCTCTACACCAACCAGGAATACCGTGTGCCCAACGACCTGGACGCCAACCTGGCGTACCAGCTGGCGCAGATCACCGACATCGAGCGGCAACTGGCCGAGCGCGGCAAGCACCTGCTGCTGCTGCCGCTGCCCATGAAGCTGGACATCTACGCCGCCCACGCCGCACGCACCTTCGACCCGCGGGTGAGCAGCCTCTACCAGCGCTTCGTCAGCGACCTGCAGGCCCGCCAGCTGGATGTGGTGCCGCTGCGCGAGGCGTACCTGCGCAACCTGTCCGGCCCGCGGCTGTTCCTCAAGTCCGATACCCACTGGAGCCCGGACGGTGCCCGCCTGGCGGCCTACGAGCTGGCACGCCAGCGTCCGCATCTGCTGGGCGACCAGGTCTACGTCTCGCACAAGACCGGCGACAAGCAGGTCAAGGGCGACCTGATGAACTACCTGCAGTTCGACCATGGCCTGGCGCCGCAATACGGCGCCAGCACCATCGAGCTGTACGAAACCCTCAAGGCCGAGCAGGACAGCGACGACCTGTTCGCCGAACAGGCCCAGAGCCTGCTGTTGGTCGGCACCAGCTACAGCAAGATCGACGACTGGAACTTCGTCGGCTTCCTCAAGGAGGCGCTCAACCGTGACTTGCTGAACATCGCCGTGGAGGCCCGCGGGCCGTTCGAGGCGATGCGCCAGTTCCTCGCCAGCGACCAGTCGCACAACCCGCAGATCGACACCGTGGTCTGGGAGTTCCCGCTGCGTACCTTGCTTGCCCACCGCCCCGGCACCCTCGCGGGCAACACCCAGCCCGCGCATTTCTGACGTTTCAAGGAGAAACCCGATGAAGCTCTCGCCCCTGTTCGCCACACTCGCCCTGGCCTGCGCCAGCCATGCCACCCTGGCCGCCGAAGGCAACGCCGACCTGTATGACGCCGTGGCTCCGGCCGATTCGGCCTTCGTCCGGGTGCTCAACCTGTCAGACGCCAGCGTCGACGTCACCCTGAGCGGCAAGCTCAACCCGCAGAAGGTCGCCCCCGGCCAACTGGGCGGCTACCGCTTCGTGCCCGCCGGCACGCACCGCATCGCCATCGGTGCCAAGGCCATCGAGCCAAGCCTGCAGGCCAACGCCGCCAGTACCGTGGTCTATGACGGCCAGCAACTGAAGCTGATCGCCGACCAGTACGTCAACGAGCCGAAAAAGGCCCAGGTCGCGTTCTACAACCTCACGCCTGCCCAGGCCATGCTGCGCACCGCCGATGGCAAGCACGAGGTGGTCAAGGCCCTGGCCAACGGGCAGACCGGCGCGCGCATGGTCAACGAGATCAAGATCGACTTCGCCGCCTACGTCGGCGACAAGCAAGTGGCCAGCTTCGACGAGCTGTTCCTCAAGAAAGGCCGCTCCTACAGCTACGTGCTGCTGCCGGGCAACCGTGGCCTGAGCCTGGCCAACAGCATCGACCCGACCGAGTGACCCAGCGCCCCGCAAGGATGACCGGCCCATGAATACCCTCCTCCCCCTCGGCCTGGCAGCGTCCCTGGCGCTGCTGAGCCTGTCCGGCCAGGCCGCCGAGGCGCCCGTGCGGCCCGGCTGCGAAAACCTGCAGTGCATGGTCTGCCCGGCCCTGGCCGAACCCCAGCGCTACGCCGAAGGGCGCATGAAGCTGATGCGCCAGATCGTCCCCGGCAAGGAGCGCTGGCTGTTCCGTTCGATGGTCGACCTGACCAACGACTTCGGCATCCCCGCGCCCATGCGCCCGGAGTTCGCCCGCCTGATGGCGGCCTTCCAGCGCCAGGGTATCCAGGTAGCCATGGCCATCCAGCCGACCCGTGGCCTGATGCACCGGGACAAGCTGTACCCGGACCAGTTGCACGGCTTCGACTACGAGCGCGCCAGCCACAACCTCGACACCTACCTGGGCCAGTTGCGCCAGGGTGGCGCCGTGGTGGCGCCGATGATGCAGCTGGTGCGGCAACCGCCCAAGGACGAGTATTTCTTCCGCCGCGACCACCACTGGACCCCCGCCGGCGCCGAGGCCACGGCGCGACTGCTGGCCGACGAAATCCGTCGCCAGCCGTTCTACGCCGGATTGACCAAGAAACAGTACCGCACCGAGCCTGGGGTGATGGTGCCCAAGGACGGCACCCTGAACCTGGCCCTGAGCTACATCTGCGGCAACAACTACGGGTTCCAGTACGTGCGCGGCTACCAGACCATCCCGGTGGCCGACAGCAGCGATGCCCTGTTCGACGAGGCGCCCGATCCACAGGTGATCCTGGTCGGCGACAGCAACGCCGCAACCCGCGAGGACGAGAGCAAGCAGTTCAACTTCGACGGCTATCTCAAGCAGTACCTGGGTGTGGACATTCTCAACTACGCCCTGCCCGGCGTCGGCGAGGACGGTTCGCTGCTCGAATACCTGCTGTCCGCCGACTACAAGCCCGAGGCGCCGCCCAAGCTGATCGTCTGGGAGTTGCCGGCCAACTACCGGCTCGACTCGCCGTTGATGTACCGGCAACTGGTGCCAGCGATCCAGGGTGGCTGCAAGGCCGCCGCCGGGGTATTGAGCTCGAAGCTCCAGCGCCCGGCCCTGCAGGTGGGCGAACGCATCGAACTGTTGAGCAATGCCGGCAGCGCCCGGCAGTCGGTGACCGGTGGCTTTCTCGATATCCGCCTGAGCGACAAGAACGTGCGTGACTTCTACATCATCGTCTATTACGACAATGGCGCTCGCGACAAAGTCTGGTTCCGTCGCGAAGCGGCGGTCAGCGGCGGCCAGTACTACCTGGAACTGAGCAAGGCGCCGGCATTCGCCGGGGCCAACCTGCTGTCGGTGTTCCTCGAGCCGACCAAGGCCGGGACCACCGCCACCGAAGTGCAGACCCGGTTATGCCTGTGAACGCCCACAGGTGTCATGCCGGCCTGCTGCTGCTTGCCATGCTGCTGCCCCAGGCCCACGCCGCCCAGTCGATCTGGCCAGCCCGCGCCACCGCGCAGTCGGCCATGATCGCCGACTACCGCGCGCTCACGTGCAACAAGGAGCCCCCTGCGCCCTATACCGGCAACCTGCGCCTGCAAAGCAAGTACGACCAGCGCGATGCCAGCAAGTCGACCTTGCGCGCCCGTCCGGACGCCGACAGCGAGCGTATCGGCAAGCAGGTCAAGCAGTTCATCGGTGGCCTGATCTATGCCGGCAAGCGCTTCCAGAAGGCGAAGAAACCCCAGGAAGCCAACCTGGCCCTGGCCTGCCAGGACCAATGGCTGGAACGTTGGGCACGCGCCGATGCCCTGCTCGACCCGGACGCCAGCGCCACGGGCATGGCCGCGCGCAAATGGGCGCTGGCGGCGATGGCCGGCGCGGTGCTGCTGACCCAGGCCGCGGCCGACGGCAAGCTCCAGCTCAGCCCCACGCAACAGCGCTGGTTCACCCGCCTCGGCGAGCAGGTGATCCGCGACTACGAGCCGCGCCGCCACGCCACCACCGTGTACTTCAACAACCACGACTACTGGGCCGCCTGGGCCGTGGCCGCCACCGGCATGCTGGTGCAGCGCGACGATTTCATTCGCTGGGCCGACGGCGCCCTGCGCCGTGGCCTGGCCCAGGCGGTACGCCGCGGCGACTACGCCTACCTGCCCCTTGAGGTAGCCCGCGGCAAGCTGGCCGCCAGCTACAGCCAGTACGCCCTGGTGCCGCTGGTCCTGCTCGGCGAGTCGGCACGGGCCAACGGCCTGGCCTGGAACGACGACGACCAGCAGACCCTCGAGCGCCTGGCCAGCTTCGCCGCGCGCAGCGTGCTCGCCCCCGACAGCCTGCCGGAGCTCGAGGGCCGCAGCCAGGCTGACGTCGCCCCGTACAAGCTGGCCTGGCTGATCACCTTCCTCGCCCGCCAGCCCGGCCATCACCTGGCCCGTCAGTTGTACGAGCGCGAACACGGCGAGGTGGACAACTACAGCCAGGTCGGCGGCCCGCTCAAGCCGGCCTACCCCATACTGCCCTGAACCAGGAACCTGTCATGGCCACGTTCGCCCGTTTTTCCCTCATCGGCCTGCTGCTCGCCGGCAATGCCCTGGCTGCCACACCAGTGGTCGATACCCTGGACACCGAGCAGCACCGCCAGCAGCTCGCCCAGTTGCGCCAGCAGGCCCGCCAGGCGGTGGCCTTCGAACAGAAGCCGCGCGCGTTGCCCGGCGGTCGTGCCAGCGTCAGCCTGCAACCGATGTTCTCCGCCCAGGCCGGCAGTTGGCCGTTCGAGCCCTTCGTCAACAACGGGCTGTTCCGCGCCATCGCCGGCTATCAGGCACACCATCCGCAGGCCGTGGTGCTGCGTGGCGGCGGCATCAGCCTGGGACAATTGCATGACGCGCTGAACGATCCACGCATCCTCAGACGCTACAAGGACGGCTACCTGCTCAGCTACCCGCTGCTGATCGGCGCCGACGCCGGGCTGCTGGTCGAAGACACCCACCTGTACCTCTACAGCTTTTCCGGCACCGCGCTGATCAACCAGGGCTGGCTCGGGTTGCGCCACGCGACCCTGGAAAGCCTGAGCGGCGACCGTCCCAGCGCCACCGATCGTGCCTGGCGGCCCTTCGTGGTGGCCTGGGCCGGCAGCCACACCCAGGTGATCGACTCACGCCTGCAGCGCCTGGGCTACAACGCCAACCTGTCCCGGGGCCTGAGCACCGCGCTCAGTAGCCAGCAACCTGTCGCTACCCGCCCGGCCACGCTGTTGATCGACGCCAGCCAGTTCCGCGAGCTGTCCAGCGGCGTGGAGTTGCAGCACAGCCAGGCGGTGATCACCGGCAGTCGCTTCGAGCAGTCCCAGCAGTACGCCATCGACGCCCGCGACAGCCAGTTGAGCCTGCGCGACAACCAGTTGCGCGGCATCGCCAACAACAGCGGCGTACGCCTGCGCGGTCAGACCCGCGCCTTGATCGAAGGCAACCTGATCCTCGGCGCGGCCAAGGCCGCCATCGAACTCAGCGACCAGCGCGGGGCCGTGCTGGTCACCAGCAACCGTATCGGCGACAGTCGGGGCAACGGCCTCCAGTTGCGCAACCTGACCCCCAGCACGGCAGCCCCCTTGCTGATCGACGGCAACCTGCTGGCCGGCAGCCAGGCAAGCGCGGTGGATGCCGCCGAAGTGACGAGCCTGGCCCTGGTGGACAACCGCATCGGCAATACGCCGGAGTATGCGTTCAGCCTGCGCAACAGCACGACGCAACCGGGGCCGCTGCTGATCAGCGACAACCGTCTGGGGCGAGTGGGCAAGGCGCTGGTAAGGGTCGAAGGGATGAACGAGGTGCGCCTGGGGGGCAACAGCTTCGAGGGCAAGGCATTGCTGCAGAACCTGCTGATCGGCGATCTGTCGCCGGTGCAAGGGCAAGTGCTGGAGGCGACGCTGAGCCAGGGGCGGATGGTGCGGATTCGCCAGCAATAGTGCTGCCATGCCGACTTGCCCGAGCCCAGCGAACACTGCGTGGGAGCGGGCTTGCCCCGCGATAGCGCCAACCGCTACGGCCAGATACCTGGATCAGGCAACCGGGCGCTGCATCCGTACGAAGCACTCGTCCATCCCCACCTCGACGAAGCCGTGACGCAGATACAGCCGCCGCGCCGGATTGCTGCTGAACACCATCAGGCGCAGCAACGGTAGCCGGCGTTGCGCCGCCCATCCGGCAAGCGCCTCCAGCAGCCAACTGCCGATACCCCGCCCCCGATGCTCGGGCAGCAAATGCAGTTCGCGGATGAACAGCGCCTGGCGGTCCTGGCTGAGGCTGCAGAAGCCCAGTAGCTCGCCGTCCTCCTCCACCAGCCACTGTTCGCGCCACCCCCAGGCTTCGTCGAAGGCCTCCTCGATCCACAGCAGGTCGAATTCGCGGTAATACGGCAGCATCGCACGGCGGGCGAGATCGCGGGCGAAGGTGCGGTGACTGTCGTTGGCGGGGGTCAATTGCAGGGGCATGGGCTTGCGCAAACGTGCGGTTCAAGGGCGACTGGCACAGGTTACACGGCTCACTGGGCGTAGCACACCGGGGAACTACCCGGGCCGCGTCGATCCAGTTCCTCCTCCAGCCAGTCGGCCAGCACCCTGGCATTGTTGTGCTCGGTGTCCTTGCCGGCATAGAGCAGAGTCAGGTCGCCCTTGCCCGCCAGATCGAGCAGGGGATACCAGTGCTCCGGATGGGCGGCCAACTCGTGCCGGTAACGCTGGCTGAAGCCGGCGAAATCCACCTCGCCGGCATGGAACGCCTTGCGCAGCTCGTCGGATGGCGCCACCTCGCGCAACCACTGGCCATGCAGGTCTTCCTTGCGCTTGTTGCGTGGCCATAGGCGATCAACCAGCACTCGCTGGCCATCCGTGGCGGCGACAGGTTCGTACACACGCTTGCAGTGAATCATCAGCGGCTCGCTTGGCAATCCGGCATTGCCTTCTAGACTAGAAGCTCCTTTGACCGAGGTCACTCCCCGGTAACAGATTGTTTCTAGGATAGGAAGCCATCCCCTTCTCCGCCGACGCACACCGGAGCCATCATGACCACTCCCTCGCTGGCCAGCCAGGACACGCTGCCCATGCCCGATTCCCGCCCGCACCTGTCCCACCGTCCTGGCCGCGCCACCCTGATCCTGTTCTTCGGCCTGTTGCTCGCCGGCCTCGCCTACACCTTCTGGAGCCTCAAGCAGGACGTCAGCGCCAGCGGCACCCTGGTCACCACGGTCACGCCCTTCCTGCTGCTGGGGCTGGCGCTGCTGATCGCCCTGGGCTTCGAATTCGTCAACGGCTTCCACGACACCGCCAACGCCGTGGCCACGGTGATCTATACCCACTCGCTGCCGGCTCCCGTGGCGGTGGTCTGGTCAGGGCTGTGCAATTTCCTCGGCGTGCTGCTGTCCAGCGGCGCAGTGGCGTTCGGCATCATTGCCCTGCTGCCGGTCGAGCTGATCCTGCAGGTCGGCTCTTCGGCGGGCTTCGCCATGGTCTTCGCCCTGCTGCTGGCCGCGATCATCTGGAACCTCGGCACCTGGTGGCTGGGATTGCCGGCCTCGTCCTCGCACACGCTGATCGGCTCGATCATCGGCGTGGGCGTGGCCAACGCGCTGATGCATGGCCGTGACGGTACCAGCGGGGTGGACTGGACCCAGGCCAGCAAGGTCGGCTACGCCTTGCTGTTCTCGCCCCTGATCGGTTTCGCCTGCGCCGCCCTGCTGCTGCTCGCCCTGCGCGCGCTGGTCAAGCGCCGCGAACTGTACCAGGCACCCGAGGGACAGACCCCGCCACCGTGGTGGATTCGCGGCGTGCTGATCCTCACCTGTACCGGCGTGTCGTTCGCCCATGGCTCCAACGACGGACAGAAAGGCATGGGGCTGATCATGCTGATCCTGGTCGGCACCCTGCCGATGGCCTACGCCCTGAACAAGACCATGCCCAACGAGCAGGCCCTGCAATTCTCGGCGGTCGCCGAGGTGACCCGCCAAGCCCTGGTGCGCAGCGCCCCGCAAGCGCCGCCGACGGATCCGCGCCAGGCCCTCACCGCGTTCATCTCCGAGCCCAAGGCCAGCCCTGAGCTGGTGCCGGCGCTGGCCGCGCTGACCGGCATGATCGGCGACGAGGTCAAGGGCTATGGCTCGCTCAAGCGTGTGCCGGCCGAAGCCATGGCCAACGTGCGCAACGACATGTACCTGACCAGCGAGGCCATCCGCCTGCTCGACAAGCACCGCCTGGCCGCGTTCGATGCCGACACCCAGCGCCATGTGCAACTGTTCAAGCGTCAGCTCGACGATGCCACCCGCTACATCCCGCTGTGGGTCAAGGTGGCAGTGGCCATTGCCCTCGGCCTGGGCACCATGGTCGGCTGGCGACGCATCGTGGTGACGGTGGGCGAGAAGATCGGCAAGACCCACCTGAGCTATGCCCAGGGCGCTTCGGCGGAGGTGGTGGCGATGTGCACGATCGGCGCGGCGGACATGTTCGGCTTGCCGGTGTCGACCACCCATGTGCTGAGCTCGGGGGTGGCCGGGAGCATGGTCGCCAATGGCTCGGGGATCCAGCGCAAGACTCTGGTCAACCTGCTGATGGCCTGGGTGTTGACACTGCCGGCGGCGATGCTGCTGGCGGGGAGCCTGTACTGGCTGCTCAACCAGGTGTTCTGAGACGCCGGCTCAGGCTGGTTGGATGCACGCGGGGCAGGCCGTGGAAGGCGTGGTGCAGTTCATGGAAGAGGCGTGGGAGCGAGCTTGCCCCGCGATTGCCATGCCGGCCCTATCGCGGGGCAAGCCCGCTCCCACGTGCCTCTCGCCACACATTTGCTCTGCCCTGCACAGTTACGCGTCAGGCCGGAATCTTCAAGCCACGCTGCACGGCCGGGCGTTCGAGAAACGTCGCCAGCACCCGTTGCACTTGCTGGAACCGATCGAACTCCACCAGTTCGCGGGCGTTGTAGCGCTCCACCAGGTTGCGTACCCAGGGGAAGATGGCGATATCGGCGATGCTGTAGTCGTCCACCATCCACTCGCGCCCCTGCAGATGCCGGTCCAGCACCCCGAGCAGACGCTTCGACTCGTTGACGTAGCGGTCGCGCGGACGCTTGTCCTCATAGTCCTTGCCGGCGAAGAAATGGAAGAACCCCACCTGGCCGAACATCGGCCCGATGCCAGCCATCTGGAACATCAGCCATTGCAGCGTCTGGTAACGCTGAGCCGGCTCCTGGCTCAGCAACTGGCCGCTTTTTTCCGCCAGGTACTGCAGGATCGCCCCCGACTCGAACAGCGCCAGCGGCTGGCCACCGGGACCGTCGGGATCGAGGATCGCCGGGATCTTGTTGTTGGCGCTCAGCGAGATGAATGCCGGGGTCAGTTGGTCCTCGCTGTCGAAGCTGATCTTGTGCACCTCGTAGGGCAGGCCGATCTCCTCGAGCATGATCGAGACCTTGACACCGTTGGGCGTGGCCAACGAGTAGAGCTGCAGTCGCTCGGGGTGGCTGGCTGGCCATTTGCGGGTAATGGGGAACGCGGAAAGATCGGTCATGGGCAGGCCTTGCGCAGTGAGTAATCAGGAAAGTTCAGGACGACGAACCATCACCCAGTCGCGGTGACGCTCCTCGCCGCAGGGAAAGATCGCCTCGCCCACCTTGCCAAAGCCATTGCGCTGGTAGAAGCGGATGGCCCGGGCGTTGCGTTCATTGACGGTCAGGCGCACCGCGCCTTGGGTATACGCCAGGGTGGCGTCGAGCAACTGCTGTGCGCCACCCTGCCCGTGAGCCTCGGGCAGCACGTAGCAACGGGAGATTTCCACCAGCGGGTCGGCGTCGGGGATACCCAACGTGCCGGGCGCCAGGTCGAGCATGCTGTAGCCCAGCACCCGGCCATCCTGCTCGAGCACCAGCAGGCGCTTGTGCGGATCGCGCAGGTGCGCCAGGAAGTGCTCGGGCTGCAGGTTGTCGGCAATGTAGTGCCGCTGCGCGGCGGGTGCGCTGTCGGGCGGGCTGGCCAGGGCGAAGGTGGCCTGGCCGACCTGGCTCAGGGCAGCGCAGTCATCGCCGTGGGCCGGGCGGATCTGGTAGGGCATGGCAACTTCCTGTCGGGCATCCGGATCGACTCCGACAATGCCAGCCCTGCCCGGGCGCTGCAAATGAAAAGGCGACCCGGCTCACACCGGATCGCCTGCTTATCGCCTCAACGCGCTCTCACGACCTCCGAGCCCTGGGAGATGATCACCTCGACGCGGCGGTTGAGATGCCGCGAATGCGCGCCGTTGCTCGCCACCGGATAGGCCTTGCCGTAGCCGCGGGTCGCGATACGCGCGCGATCCACCCCCTGGCGCTGCAAGGCGCGAGATACCGACTCTGCACGATTTTCCGACAACCGCTGGTTCAGTTCATTGCCCCCGGTGGAGTCGGTAAAGCCTTCGATCCGCACCTTGCGCTCTGGGTTTTCGCTCAGGAACCTCGCCAGGCGCTGGATATCATCGTGGCTACGGTCGCTCAGCTCGGCGCTGCCGGTCTTGAACAGCACATCACCGAAGGTCACCACGGTGCCCCGCTCGGTCTGTTCGACCTTGTCGGCCTTGAGTGCCTTCAAGGCGTTGAGCTGGGCGGTACGTACATCCAGTTGCGCCTTGGCACGCTCGGCCTCGACGCCCTTGAGCTTCGCCTCGGCCAGGCGTCGGTCGATGACCGCATTGGCAGTGTCGGTCTTGCTCTTGGCCTCGTAAGCAAGTTCCTCCACCTCAGGCGACTTGCGATTGACCTGCGAGGCGGCTTCGGCTCGCTGCAGCGCGGCTTGTGCCTGCTGGGTTTCCAAGGCTGCCAGGCGGTGCGACTCAGGTTTGCCCTGCAACGCCGTGAAGGCCTCGCGGGCGTCCACCAGTTGCGGATTCTCCGGCGTGGCGGCACAACCCGCGAGCATCAGTGCAAGCACGGACAGGGCTGGAAGCAGATGGTTCTTCGACATGATGGTTTCCTTCTCAGTGGGCAGGCTTGTCAGTGGAGAGACCAGACGCCTGGAGCCCCTCTTTACGGATATCGTCCACGGCCTTCTTCGCTTCCTTCGCGTGCTCATCGGCCTTGGCCGCGCCGGCCTCGGCCTCTGCTGCGACGGCATCTGCCCGGGCACGCTTGGCCAGGCGAACGACTTCGTCGTAGTTTTTCTCGCCCAGTGCCCGATCCATGGCACTGAGGTTGCCTTGCGCCGAGTGCATCCGCACTGGTGAGTACTGGGTGGCGTCGGCGGCAACCGCGCGGTTGACGGCGCTACGGGCGAGTTCGATCTGTTCGGTAGGCACCAGCGCACTGGCACACCCGCCAAGGACCAAGAGCAGGCCGGCCAGCGGCAACGTCTTGCGGTTGAATGGGACACGCATGGAAAAGCTCCTTTGCTGCGCTCGCAGACCGGTGACCGGCGAGCGACGCTCGTCAGCGGAACAGGTCTGAGAATGTGGGAAATGTCTGGATTGCTCGTCATAAAGCTTATTGAGACCTGGTGCCATGGTCCTTTTCGGCATAAGGAAATTGAGAGCAACCAAGACAGACTGTTTCGAAAACGGCATCAGACTATTCCCAGCAAACAGGCAACCGAATAGGACTTTTCGCAATCGACCTGTAAGGTTTTTCAACAAACGACCACGCCCTCCCCTCCGAGACTGGCCGGTGACTTGCTGGTGTCCAGAGGGGTAGGCTGTTTTGCGTCTTGCAGGGTATTTCCGTTGGGTATGATGCCTTCTCCAATCCGAGCCGCTATTACGTCGGAATGACGCTTGCTGACGGTAGGATTTCGACTGGAAAGGCGTCTACTGACAAAAATATCAGGTGGCTCCCCTGTAACGGCAGACCGAAACAGGGGCTAAGCGTGGTTGCAAGCATCAACCCTGCTGATGGGCCTTGAGCTTGAGTTTTTCGGTGTCGACCCGTACGAACACCGAATCGGCGAGTACCGTCAGCACGTCACCGGCCCAGACCTCGCAGATCACCCGGCTCTTGCGCCCGACCTCGCCTTCGACCCGCGCCTTGAGCAGCAACTCGACGCCCATCGGCGTGGGTTTGAGGTAAGTCAGCCCGAGCTGGCCGGTAACACAGTCGATCCGCGGCAAGCTGCCTGCCTCGCGGCCTTCGGCCCGGTAGTGGTAGGCCATCGCGGTCCAGTTCGAATGACAGTCCACCAGCATCGCCAGCAACCCGCCATAGACCAGGCCCGGCCAGCCGGTAAAGGTTTCGTCGGGGGCATGGCGGCACAGCAGGTGAATGCCATCGGTGTCCCAGTGGCTCTGCAGGTGCAGGCCGCTGGGGTGGGAACAGCCGCAGCCGTAGCAGACACCTTCGGGGGCGGCCAGGGCTTGCAGGGAGGGGGATTGCAGGGTCATACGCGTCCTTGGCTTGTTGGAATTGGAACAGGAAGCAGCGCCCGATGTTAACGCCCTGCCCGGCCGACGCCAATGCACGCGCCCATGACCGGCTCATGGGCGCGGGTCGGCCAACGGTCGCGACTCAGGCCGTCTGCGCCAGGCCCTGGCGATTACCGCGCTGGGTCAGCGACACCAGCAGGATGAACAGCGTCACCCCGGCCGTCATCAAGGTCTCGTAGCGGTAGGCATCGCTGAACAGCATGTAGCCCAGCACCAGGACGATGGTGCCGATCACCAGCCAGGTCAGCCAGGGGAACAGCCACATCTTCAGCTCCAGCGGGCGCCCTTCGCGCTCGGCACGGGCACGCATGCGCAACTGCGACACGGCGATGACCAGGTACACCAGCAACGCGATGGCGCCAGTGGTCGACAACAGGAAGCCGAACACCTTGCCAGGGAACACGTAGTTGACGAAACAACCCGCGAAACCGGCCAAGGTCGAGAGGATGACCGCCACGGTCGGCACGCCAGCCCCGGAGATACGCCGGGTCATGCCCAGGGCCTGCCCGCGCGCGCCCAGCGAGTAGAGCATGCGCGAAGCGGTGTACAGCCCGGAGTTCATGCAACTGGTGACCGCCACCAGCACCACCAGGTCGACCAGCAGCTTGGCGCCTGGCACGTTGAGCACCTCCAGCACCCGCTGGAACGAACCGACCGCCTTGAGCCCCGGGTCATTCCAGGCCACCAGCGACACCACCAGGAAGATCGACGCCAGGTAGAAGATGGCGATGCGGTACACCACCAGGTTGGTGGCGCGGCGGATCTTCTCCTTCGGGTTGGCAGTCTCGTCGGCGGCGATGGTGACGATCTCGGCGCCGAAGAACGAGAAGATGGTGATCAGCACGCCGCCCAGCACGGTGCCGAAGCCATTGGGCATGAAGCCCCCGTTGTCCCACAGGCGGCTGACGCCGGACACCTCGGCCAATGGCCAGGCACCGAACACCGCCAGGCTGCAGACCACGATGAAGGCGATGATCGCCACCACCTTGACCAGCGCGAACCAGTACTCGAAGGCGCCGAAGTTCTTCACGCTGACCAGGTTGGTGCCTGACAGCACGACCATGATCAGGAACGCGAACAGCCACGACGGCACACCCGGGAAGTAGGCGTGGAGGATATCCGCGCCGGCGATGGCCTCGACCGGAATGATCAGCACCCAGAACCACCAGTACAGCCAGCCAATGGTGAAGCCTGCCCAGGGGCCGATGGCCTCCGAGGCGTAGGTGGAGAACGAGCCGCTGTTGGGGTTGGCGATGGCCATCTCGCCGAGCATGCGCATCACCAGCAGCACCAGCAGGCCGGTCATGGCGTAGGAGATCAGGATCGCCGGGCCGGCAGTGGCGATGGCGTTGGAGGAGCCGATGAACAAGCCGGCGCCGATGATGCCGGCGATGGAGATCATCGACACCTGACGCGAAGTCAGGCCGTGCTGCAGGGAACGCTGTTTCTTGTTGTCTGGCAATGCCATGGAGAACCCTCGGGTGGGTCGATCGTCGCAAGGGCGGCGATGAGTCTGAGCAGATTTGTTGTAGGTCTTTGCTGCTGGTTCTTGTTGTTCTTGATCCTGTGGGAGCCCACTCCCGCACCCCAGTGGCGTGCCTGAAAAGTTGTCCTTTGCGTTTGTCAGGGCACCGGGTTGTCATCGTTGACCGAGGTCAGTATTAATTTATTTAGAGCGGGTCAACAAACGACCTTTTCGAAGCACATCATTCTCCAAAAGAATGAACTTCTTCCATTTTCGCGGGATAACCCTTCGTCATGTCCAAGCGCCTGATGCCCTCCTCCACCGCCCTGCAGTGCTTCGAGGCAGCCGCCCGCCACCTCAGCTTCACGCGTGCGGCACAGGAGCTGCACCTGACCCAGAGCGCGGTGAGCAAGCAGGTGGCGCAGCTCGAAGACATGCTCGCCCACCCGCTGTTCCAGCGCATTCGCCGGCGCCTGCACCTGACGCCGGCCGGCGCGCTGTACCTCGCCGAGGTGAACAAGATCCTCACCCAGATCGACATCTCCAGCCGCTACATCCTCAGCTACGGCGACGAGACCGAGGTCCTGCGCATCGCCACCCAGCCGACCTTCGGCGCGCGCTGGCTGGTGCCCAGGCTCAAGGGCTTCGGCGATCGCCACCCGCGCATCCACCTGGACATACGCAACGAGCTGGAACCGTTCGACCTGGTGCAGGCCAAGGCCGATATCGCGTTCTTCTTCGGCAAGGGCACCTGGCCGGGGGCGACCTGTATCGAACTGTTCAGCGAGGAAGTGGTGCCGGTGTGCGCCCCACAGTTGCTGGAGCAACGGCGCTTCGCCAGCGCCGGGGAACTGGCCGAGCATCGCCTGCTGCAATGCGCCTCGCGTCCGGAGGCCTGGCACGAGTGGTTCCTTGGCCTGGGGCTGCATAGCCAGAACAGCTACCACGGACCGCGCTTCGACACGTTCTACCTGTGCATCCGGGCGGCCATCTCCGGCTGCGGAATAGCCCTGATCCCGCGCTACCTGGTCGCCGAGGAACTGGCCGAGGGCAAGCTGGTGGTGGCCTGGGATCACCCGGTGCAGAGCAAGGGCCGGCATTTCATGGCCCATGCCGAACATGCCGCCGAAGTGCCCAAGGTGCGGGCATTCGTCGAGTGGATTCACGAGCGGGTGGCGCAGGCGGACTGAAGACCTGCGCGGGACAATGCTCGCATGTGTTGCATGGAAAGCGGCCTTGCCCGCGAAAGTTCACGAATTCAAGGAATGATCGCAATCCAATAATTCGTTTGCGCAAGGCCTCCGCGGCACGCTTCGATAGTCATCAAATCGAACAACAGGCCGCCTGCAGATGAACCCGGAAAGTATCAGCCAGTCCATTGCCATCGTTCACCCGATCACACTTTCCCATGGCCGCAATGCCGAAGCCTGGGATACCGACGGCAAACGCTATATCGACTTCGTCGGCGGCATCGGTGTGCTCAACCTGGGCCATTGCAACCCAGCCGTGGTCGCGGCGATCCAGCAGCAGGCCACCCGCCTGACCCACTACGCCTTCAACGCCGCGCCCCATGGCCCCTACCTGGAGCTGATGACGCGCCTGTGCCAGTTCGTTCCCGTCAGTTACCCGCTGGCTGGCATGCTCACCAACAGTGGCGCGGAAGCGGCGGAAAACGCCCTCAAGCTTGTGCGCGCCAGCACCGGCAAACGCGCCATCGTCGCTTTCGACGGCGGCTTCCATGGACGTACCCTGGCCACCCTCAACCTCAACGGCAAGGTGGCGCCGTACAAACAGCGCGTGGGCGAACTGCCCGGCCCGGTCTATCACCTGCCCTACCCCAGCGCGGACACCGGCGTCACCTGCGAGCAGGCGCTCAAGGCCATGGAGCGCCTGTTCAGCGTCGAACTGGCGGTGGAGGATGTAGCGGCGTTCATCTTCGAGCCGGTACAGGGCGAAGGCGGCTTCCTCGCCCTCGACCCGGCCTTTGCCCAGGCCCTGCGCCGCTTCTGCGACGAACACGGGATCCTCATCATCATCGACGAGATCCAGTCCGGTTTCGGCCGCACCGGCCAGCGCTTCGCCTACCCACGCCTGGGCATCGAGCCCGACCTGCTGCTACTGGCCAAGAGCCTTGCCGGTGGCATGCCGCTGGGCGCGGTGGTCGGTCGCCGGGAGATCATGGATGCACTGCCCAAGGGCGGGCTGGGCGGCACCTACTCGGGCAACCCGATTGCCTGCGCGGCGGCACTGGCCAGCCTGGCGCAGATGACCGACGAGCACCTCGCCGACTGGGGCGAACGCCAGGAACAGGCAATCGTCGCACGCTACGCGCGCTGGAAGGCTTCGGGATTGTGCACCGCGCTCGGACGCTTGACCGGAGTCGGCGCCATGCGCGGGCTGGAACTGCTCAACCGCGACGGCAGCCCTGCGCCCGCGGCACTGGCCAAGGTCCTGCAAGCGGCGCGGGATCGCGGGTTGCTGCTGATGCCCAGCGGCAAGGCGCGGCACATCATTCGCCTGCTGGCACCGCTGACCATCGAGGCCGAGGTACTCGAGGAAGGGCTGGATATCCTCGAGCAGTGCCTGGCGGAACTGGACTGAGGGTTACAGGCCCAGCTCTTCTGGGGTGGGCATGTCGCACTCGAAGGCGATCCAGCCGCCTTCGAGTTCGGCGTGACCGTTGACGATCGGGCCGTAGTAGCTCAGACCGTTCTCCAGCGTGACGCAGATGTGCGTGGCGCCCTTTTCCGGCGCACCGAGGGTGCCGACGAAATGCACCTTCTTCAGCACTTCGGTCACCGCCTCGAGACCCACGCGCATGTTGGTGTTTTCCGAAGCCTCGGTATCACCACCACGGTCTTCTGAACTGACGGTGACGGTGGCGGTGTAGGGGTACTTGCTGCTCAAGCGGGGTTACCTCGGGGTAAGGTGCGGAAAGTGGCGCTAGGGTACGGCAGACGGTCGTGGTTGTCTCTAGCGAACGCATCGTGGGACAAGCCCGCTCCCACGCAAAACGCCCAAGCAATGCACCCTCCCATGCACGGCTTGCACGTGTCGCGTGGAAACGGACTTGCCCCGCGATGAGGGCGGGCCTGCAAAAGGTGATCTGAATGCCCCGATCTGTTAGGGTGCCCGCCGATGCATGCCCCACCACGCGAGGATACCGAGTGAGCGCCGAACAACCCCTGATCGCCGACCTGTTCGAGGTCGACAAACGCCTGACCCTCAAGCCCGTCGTGGACTTCAACAGCTTCCTGCGCAACGCTTTCGGCGACGGCCCCTGCCGCTGCCACCGCTGCGTCGAGGGCAATGGCGACGAGAGCGGCTACAGCCACCGCCACACGTTCGAACTGGACGGCAGCACCCTGCACCGTCGCTTCGCCGGCACGGCGGGCAGCGATGTGCTGCTGGCACTGAAGAAGGCCTGGCTGTCCTACACCAAGAGCGACCTGGTCACCGTCGGCCAGCTGGACATGACCACCCTCAAGTCGTTCACCGAGACCGCCCTGCACAGCCGCCTGCTGGCCCTGCTGCCGGCCAGCGGCCTGGCCCGCGAAAGCGACGGCCACTGGCAGTTGCAGGTGCTCGCCGACTGACGGACGCCCCGGCAGGATTCTCCCGCTCTGCTAACGTGGGAGGATCCTCACCCGCAGGTGATCCGACCATGGCCCGCACGACCCCCATCGAGCTGTACCGCAACATCGGTATCGTCGCCCACGTGGATGCCGGCAAGACCACCACCACCGAGCGGATCCTGTTCTACACCGGGGTCAACCACAAGATGGGCGAGGTCCACGACGGCGCCGCGACCATGGACTGGATGGCCCAGGAACAGGAACGCGGCATCACCATCACCTCGGCGGCGACCACGGCGTTCTGGCAAGGCTCGACCAAGCAGTTCGAGCACAAGTACCGTTTCAATATCATCGACACCCCTGGCCACGTCGACTTCACCATCGAGGTGGAACGCTCGTTGCGCGTGCTCGATGGCGCGGTGGTGGTGTTCAGCGGCGCCGACGGGGTCGAGCCGCAATCGGAAACGGTGTGGCGCCAGGCCAACAAGTACCATGTGCCGCGCCTGGCCTACATCAACAAGATGGACCGTCAGGGTGCCGACTTCCTGCGCGTGGTCAAGCAGATCGACCAGCGCCTGGGCCACCACCCGGTACCGATCCAGCTGGCCATCGGCAGCGAGGAACACTTCATCGGCCAGATCGACCTGGTGAAGATGAAGGCCATCTACTGGAACGACGCCGACCAGGGCACCAGCTACCGCGAAGAAGAGATTCCGGCCGAACTGCAGGCGCTCGCCGACGAGTGGCGCGCGCACCTGGTCGAAGCAGCCGCCGAAGCCAATGACGAGCTGACCATGAAATTCCTCGACGGCGAGGAGCTGAGCATCGCAGAAATCAAGGCGGCCCTGCGTCAGCGCACCATCGCCAACCAGATCGTGCCCACCATCCTCGGCTCATCGTTCAAGAACAAAGGCGTGCCGCTGATGCTCGACGCGGTGATCGACTACCTCCCCGCGCCTTCGGAAATCCCCGCCATCAAAGGCACCGACCCGGACGACGAAGAGAAGCACCTGGAGCGTCACGCCGACGACAACGAGCCGTTCTCGGCCCTGGCCTTCAAGATCGCCACCGACCCGTTCGTCGGCACCCTGACCTTCGCCCGGGTGTACTCCGGCGTGCTCAGTTCCGGCAATGCCGTGCTCAACTCGGTCAAGGGCAAGAAGGAACGCATCGGTCGCATGGTGCAGATGCACGCCAACCAGCGCGCCGAGATCAAGGACGTGTGCGCCGGCGACATCGCCGCACTGATCGGCATGAAGGATGTCACCACCGGCGATACCCTGTGCGACATGGACAAGCCGATCATCCTCGAGCGTATGGACTTCCCCGACCCGGTGATCTCGGTGGCGGTCGAGCCGAAGACCAAGGGCGACCAGGAGAAGATGGGCATCGCCCTGGGCAAGCTGGCCCAGGAGGACCCGTCGTTCCGGGTCAAGACCGACGAGGAGACCGGCCAGACCATCATTTCCGGCATGGGCGAGCTGCACCTGGACATCATCGTCGATCGCATGCGCCGCGAGTTCAACGTCGAGGCCAACATCGGCAAGCCGCAGGTGGCCTACCGCGAGAAGATCCGCAACACCTGCGAGATCGAAGGCCGCTTCGTCCGCCAGTCCGGCGGGCGCGGCCAGTACGGGCACTGCTGGATCCGCTTCGCTCCGGGCGACGAAGGCCAGGAGGGCCTGGCCTTCGTCAACGAGATCGTCGGCGGCGTGGTGCCGCGCGAGTACATCCCGGCAATCCAGAAAGGCATCGAGGAGCAGATGAAGAACGGCGTGCTGGCCGGCTATCCGCTGATCAGCCTCAAGGCGGCGGTGTTCGACGGCTCGTACCATGACGTCGACTCCAACGAGATGGCCTACAAGATCGCCGCGTCCATGGCCACCAAGCAGCTCTCGCAGAAAGGCGGCGCGGTGCTGCTGGAGCCGGTGATGAAGGTCGAGGTGGTGACGCCGGAAGATTTTCTCGGGGACATCATGGGCGACTTGAATCGCCGCCGAGGAATGATACAGGGCACTGAAGATGTTTCCGCAGGAAAGGCAATTCGTGCAGAGGTACCTTTAGGTGAGATGTTCGGCTACGCCACCTCGATGCGCTCGATGACCCAGGGCCGGGCCAGTTTCTCGATGGAGTTCACCCGCTACGCCGAGGCACCGGCGAGCATTGCCGATGCCATCGTGAAGAAGAACCGCGGGGAATGACCTGTACCGGCCTCATCGCTGGCTATCGCCAGCTCCCACAAGGACCATGTTGCCCCCAAAGTCACCTAGAACCCTGCAGGAGCTGGTGGCAGCCAGCGATGAAGCCAGGTCAATAGACATTCTGTGGGAGCTGGCGACAGCCAGCGATGAAGCCAGGTCAATAGACATCCTGTGGGAGCTGGCGACAGCCAGCGATGAAGCCAGGTCAATAAACATCCTGTGGGAGCTGGCGACAGCCAGCGATGAAGCCAGGTCAATAAACATCCTGTGGGAGCTGGCGACAGCCAGCGATAAAGCCAGATCAATAGACATCCTGTGGGAGCTGGCGACAGCCAGCGATGAAGCCGGCTCGGCCCATGAAGAACCTCAGTCCTGCTCGCCAGCCCGCCTCAGCAACTTCTTGCAGCGCTCCGATAGGTGCACCACGCGCAGTTGCTTGCCAGCCTTGGCATAACGCTCGCGCAACGTCTTCAACGCCGCGATCGCCGAGTAGTCGACAACGCTCAGGTGCCGGCAATCCAGGATGACCCTGGCCGGATCGCCCGCCGGGTCGAACTGGTTGAGAAACGGCGTGGTCGAGGCGAAGAACAGCGTGCCATGCACCTGGTAGTGCTTGCTCCCCTGCGCGTCCTCATGGCTGTCGGCATACAGCTCCCGCGCATGCTGCCAGGCGAAGTTCACCGCGGCGATGACGATGCCGAACATCACCGCCATGGCCAGGTCGGTGAACACCGTGACCACGGTCACCGCGACGATCGCCAGCACATCGCTCGCCGGCACCTTGTGCAGCACCCGCAACGAGGCCCAGGCGAACGTCTGCTGGGCCACCACGAACATCACGCCCACCAGCGCCGCCAGCGGAATGCGCTCGATCAGCGGCGACAGGAACAGCACGAACAGCAGGATCATCACCCCCGCGACCACGCCCGACAACCGGCCTCGTCCGTTGGAACTGAGGTTGATCACGGTCTGGCCGATCATCGCGCAGCCCCCCATGCCACCGCACAGGCCCGAGACCATGTTGGCCGCCCCCAGGGCCACGCATTCGCGGTCCGGGTAGCCACGGCTCTCGGTGATCTCGTCGGTGAGGTTGAGGGTCAGTAGTGTTTCCAGCAAGCCGACCATGGCCATCAGCACCGCGTAGGGCGCAATGATCTTCAGGGTCTCGAGGTTCCACGGGATGTCCGGCAGGGCCAGCGTCGGCAAGCCACCGGCAATATGCGCCATGTCGCCGAGGGTGCGGGTCGGCAGGCCGAGCAGGTAGACCAGCAGGCCGACGCCGAGGATCGCCACCAGCGCCGGTGGCACCGCACGGGTCAGCTTCGGCAGCACGTACACCACCAGCATGGTCAGCGCCACCAGGCCGATCATCAGGTACAGCGGCGCGCCACTGAGCCAGTGCTCGCCGTCCTTGAAATGCTCCAGCTGGGCCAGGGCGATGACGATGGCCAGGCCGTTGACGAAGCCGAGCATCACCGGATACGGCACCAGGCGCACCAACTTGCCCAGGCGCAACACGCCAAACAGGATCATCACCACCCCGCCGAGCAGAACGGTGGCCAGCAGGTACTGGGCGCCGTGCTGCACCACCAGGGCGACGATCACCACCGCCATCGAGCCGGCAGCGCCTGAAATCATGCCTGGACGACCACCGAACAGCGCAGTGAGCGTGCAGATGATGAAGGCACCGTACAACCCCATCAGAGGGTTGAGATGCGCCACCAGCGCGAAGGCAATGCACTCGGGCACCAGGGCGAAGGAGGTCGTGAGGCCGGCGAGCAGGTCGGCACGTAGGCGAGCGGGTTTCATGGTGGTCCTGTAAACAGCCCCGGCTCGACCGCGTGGGAGCGGGTTTGTCCCGCGCCCACGCAATAGAGCAGCGAGGGGGGTGAGCCTGAAATCGAGGGGCGCGATGTTACGGAATTTGTCTGACAGCAGCCACCACGCATTAATTCACCCCGCTGTGATCCATACCCGGCAAGATGCTGACAAATTTGCCATCATGAACATTCCACCCGCGGAGATCATGGACATGCCGCTACGCCCCATCATCGCCTCCCTGCTGCTCGCCGCCAGCCTCGGCGCCCAGGCCGCCACCGAGGTCATTGCGCTGCAGCACCGCAGCAGCGCCGAACTGCTGCCCGCCGCCCAGTCGTTCATCGGCAAGGACGGCAGCGTCAACACCTTCGAGGACAAGCTGATCGTCAACGCTCCGCAGCCGCGCATCGACGACCTGCGCGCCCTGCTGCAGCAACTCGACACCGCCCCCAAGCGCATGCTGATCAGCGTCGACAACAGCGACAGCAACTTCCAGGACAACCGCGGCAACGCGCGAGTCATCCAGTACGGCACCGCCAACCGCGAAGGCGGCCTGCAGCAAGTGCAGGCCAGCGAAGGCCAGCCGGCGCTGATCCAGGTCGGCCAGAGCATCCCAGTCACCAGCACGTCCACCGACGGCTACGGACGCCTCCAGAGCAACACCGAATACCGCAATGTCACCCAGGGTTTCTACGTCACCCCACGCCTGAGCGGAGATACGGTTCGTCTGCAAATAAGCACCAATAACGACCGAATGAGTCACGAACGTCCCGATGTAGTGAAAGTGCAGAGCACCGACACGACCATCACCGGCAAGCTCGGCGAGTGGATCACCCTGGCCGGGTTCAACCAGCAGAGCCAAGCCGACAACCGCGCGTCGACCCTGACCTACAGCACCCAGCGCGGTGAAAACATGACCTTGCGCGTCAAAGTCGACCTTCTCGACTGATACCAGGCAAATCAAGGCCTCGACCAGAGGCCTTGAAACTGACCGGCAAGTCGCATTAGACCAAGGATGTAGTAGACCAAAAAAATCACTACAAAACGTTTGACAGGCTCTTTTCGGCAAGGGCATGATGGCCTCGCTCCCGCTAATCAGAGGCCCTGGCAAGGGTCTTCGAGGCGCGCTCCTCCCACCGTGGAGGCGCCTCGTGTCCATACGGCCCACAAGGCGGTTCGACGGGATTGCGACTGCAACGAAGAAGTTGTCCCGAGGGACGGAAGCGCATCACCGCAGTTCTGGCAATCGCGTCGCACAGCAGCAAGGCAACCACGAGCCGACCTGCAGGGCACACCCTCGCCTGACCTGCCCCCTTCCCCCTGCACACTTCCCCGTTCGCCGCCGCACTCCTTGCGAATGGACAGCCGCCCCGGCCCTCCGATCCGCGATTCCGAGCATCAGCACAATTACATTCAAGATCGATGCGACGAGGTTTATTTCCATGGCACTGACACGCGAACAGCAAATTGCAGCCCTCGAGAAAGACTGGGCCGAGAACCCGCGCTGGAAAGGCGTGACCCGTACCTACACCGCCGCTGATGTCGTTCGCCTGCGTGGCTCCCTGCAGCCGGAGCACACCCTGGCCCGCCTGGGTGCAGAGAAACTGTGGAAGCTGGTCACCGAAGGTGCCCACCCGTCCTTCCGCCCAGAAAAAGATTTCGTCAACTGCATGGGCGCCCTGACCGGTGGCCAGGCCGTGCAGCAGGTCAAGGCCGGCATCCAGGCCATCTACCTGTCGGGCTGGCAGGTGGCCGCCGACAATAACTCGGCCGAATCCATGTACCCTGACCAGTCGCTGTACCCGGTCGACTCGGTACCGACCGTGGTCAAGCGCATCAACAACTCGTTCCGCCGCGCCGACCAGATCCAGTGGAAAGCCGGCAAGAACCCAGGCGACGAAGGCTACATCGACTACTTCGCGCCAATCGTGGCTGACGCCGAAGCCGGTTTCGGTGGCGTACTGAACGCCTACGAACTGATGAAGAACATGATCGAGGCAGGTGCCGCCGGCGTGCACTTCGAAGACCAACTGGCCTCGGTGAAGAAATGCGGCCACATGGGCGGCAAGGTACTGGTACCGACCCAGGAAGCAGTACAGAAACTGGTGGCCGCGCGCCTGGCTGCCGACGTATCGGGCGTCCCGACCATCATCCTGGCCCGTACCGACGCCAACGCCGCTGACCTGCTGACCAGCGACTGCGACCCGTACGACCAGCCGTTCGTGATCGGCGAGCGCACCCGCGAAGGCTTCTACAAGGTACGTGCCGGCCTCGACCAGGCCATCGCCCGTGGCCTGGCCTATGCACCGTACGCCGACCTGATCTGGTGCGAAACCGCCAAGCCGGACCTGGACGAAGCCCGTCGCTTCGCCGAGGCAATCAAGAAGGAATACCCGGACCAGATCCTGTCCTACAACTGCTCGCCGTCCTTCAACTGGAAGAAGAACCTGGACGACGCCACCATCGCCAAGTTCCAGCGCGAACTGTCGGCCATGGGTTACAAGCACCAGTTCATCACCCTGGCCGGCATCCACAACATGTGGCACGGCATGTTCAACCTGGCGCACGACTACGCCCGCAACGACATGACCGCCTACGTCAAGCTGCAGGAGCAGGAGTTCGCCGACGCCAACAAGGGCTACACCTTCGTGGCGCACCAGCAGGAAGTCGGCACCGGCTACTTCGACGACATGACCACCGTGATCCAGGGTGGCGCCTCGTCGGTAACCGCACTGACCGGCTCGACCGAGGAAGAACAGTTCCACTGAGTCCAGTGAGCTGCTGAACAAGGCCCGGGATCCGCGAGGATCCCGGGCCTTGTTCATTTTCAGGCCAGCCCCGACCTCCTGCGGGAGCCCGCCGCCAGCAAAACCCAGGATCAGGTCTAAGCTTGTGGCTACCCCATAGCAAGGACTGCCCATGCCCCGCCCCGGCCACCTGCTCACCATCGCCGTCGCAGCCGCAGCCTGCTATCTATATGCACTGGTCAGTGACAACGCTCTGCTCGGCCTGCTGGCCAAACCCATTCCAGTGCTCGCCCTGATTGCCTGGCTGAGCACCTCCCCCGATACGCTCTATCGCCGCTGGATCATGATCGGCCTGGGCTTTTCGGTACTCGGCGACATTCTGCTGGCAATCCCGCGCGAGCTGTTCGTGTTCGGCCTGGCCGCATTCCTCTGCGCCCACCTGGCCTACCTGCGCGGCTACTGCAACCTCACGCGGCACCCGGCCTACCCTGCCCTGGCATTCGCCCTTCTTATCGGTGGGGCATTGTTCGGCCTGCTCGCCAGCCACGACCTCGGTCCACTGCTGCTCCCCGTGGCGCTGTATGCCCTGGCCATCGGCGCGATGCTCTGGCGCGCCCTCGCCTGCGGCGGGCTCGCAGCCCTGGGCGCCTGCGCCTTCGTGTTCTCCGACAGCCTGATCGGCATCAACCGCTTCGTCAGCCCGTTTGCCGCCGCCGAGTACCTGATCATCCTCGCCTACTGGCTTGGCCAATGGCTGATTGCCGCGTCGGCGACTCGCGGCTCAATCGATAAAGTATTGATCCAGAGCGGTGCGCGAGGTGCCAATAGCTGCTAGAACGAGCATTTTTTCAATTGGCAAGGGGGTGCGGCTGGCCAATGAACTTTGCAAGGCCCAGAAAGGCTAAATCAGTACAGCTCAAGTTAAATGATATTAATTATCATTACACAACTAGCCCGCCATTACGCCATGCAAGAAACATAATTAACAAAACCGCACGCAATGCCCGAAACTCAAGGGTTTCAGCCAGTTACGAAAGATTTTTGTTCTTAAACCTACGAATAAATTTGCAACGGAAATTTTACTTGCACCAGGTTTACCCATAAAATCAGCGCGATTGATTCAGCTGCGACATTTGGTCACTGCGTCTGCGACACCACGTCGCCGCTCTACATTTTTCAGATTGCAGAGCTGGGTCTCTGTATAAGGATTTCAAGCATGTCCGATTCGGTAGGTCTCATCGCCCACAACTGGGGCTTTGCCATCTTCCTCCTGGGTGTCGTCGGCCTGTGTGCCTTCATGCTCGGCCTGTCCAGCCTGCTCGGTAGCAAGGCCTGGGGTCGCGCCAAGAACGAACCCTTCGAATCCGGCATGCTGCCCGTGGGCAGCGCCCGCCTGCGCCTCTCCGCCAAATTCTATCTGGTCGCGATGCTGTTCGTGATCTTCGATATCGAAGCCCTCTTCCTGTATGCATGGTCTGTGTCCGTCCGCGAAAGTGGCTGGACCGGATTCGTCGAAGCACTCGTTTTCATTGCAATTCTGTTGGCTGGTCTTGTCTACCTATGGCGCGTCGGGGCGCTCGATTGGGCTCCCGAAGGTCGCCGCAAGCGGCAAGCGAAGCTGAAACAATGAGGCTTTGGCATGCAATACAATCTCACCAGAATCGATCCGGACGCACCCAACGAGCAGTATCCGGTCGGTGAACGGGAAACCGTCACCGATCAACTGCTGGAAGACCAGGTCCACAAGAACATCTTCATGGGCAAGCTCGAAGATGTCCTGCGTGGCGCGGTCAACTGGGGTCGCAAGAACTCCCTCTGGCCGTACAACTTCGGCCTTTCCTGCTGCTACGTGGAAATGACCACGGCCTTCACGGCACCCCACGACATCGCCCGCTTCGGCGCCGAAGTCATCCGGGCCTCGCCGCGTCAGGCCGACTTCATGGTCGTCGCCGGTACCTGCTTCGTCAAAATGGCGCCGATCATCCAGCGCCTGTACGAGCAGATGCTCGAGCCGAAGTGGGTCATCTCCATGGGCTCGTGCGCCAACTCCGGTGGCATGTACGACATCTACTCGGTCGTTCAGGGGGTCGACAAGTTCCTCCCCGTGGACGTCTACGTGCCTGGCTGCCCGCCACGCCCTGAGGCTTTCCTGCAAGGCTTGATGCTGCTGCAGGAGTCGATCGGCCAAGAGCGACGCCCGCTTTCCTGGGTTGTTGGCGATCAAGGCATCTACCGTGCCGAGATGCCCGCCCAGAAAGACCTGCGTCGCGAACAGCGCATTGCGGTAACCAACCTGCGCAGCCCCGACGAAGTCTGATCCAGCGACCTGCCGCCCGCTCCCCAAGGAGCCGGCGGCCTGGCTTCATTCTTAACGCTGACCCAAAGCGACCGAGACCATGACAGCGGACAACGCTATTTTCATTCCGCCCTACAAGGCTGACGACCAGGATGTGGTCGTCGAACTGCACAACCGTTTTGGCGCCGACGCATTCGTCGCCCAGGAAACCCGCACCGGCATGCCCGTGCTGTGGGTCAAGCGCGCCCAGCTCAAGGAAGTGCTCAGTTTCCTGCGCGGTGTCGCCAAGCCATACAGCATGCTGTACGACCTGCACGGCGTCGACGAGCGCCTGCGCACCCAGCGCCGCGGCCTGCCGGCCGCCGACTTCAGCGTGTTCTACCACCTGCTGTCGATCGAACGTAACAGCGATGTGATGATCAAGGTGTCGCTCAGCGAGGGCGACCTGAACCTGCCGAGCGTGACCGGTATCTGGCCAAACGCCAACTGGTACGAGCGTGAGGTCTGGGACATGTTCGGCATCGACTTCGCCGGCCACCCGCACCTGAGCCGCATCATGATGCCGCCGACCTGGGAAGGTCACCCGCTGCGCAAGGACTACCCGGCCCGCGCCACCGAGTTCGATCCCTACAGCCTGACCCTGGCCAAGCAGCAGCTTGAAGAGGAGTCGGCGCGTTTCAACCCGGAAGCCTGGGGCATGAAACGTCAGGGCGCCAACGAGGACTACATGTTCCTCAACCTCGGCCCCAACCACCCTTCGGCCCACGGTGCCTTCCGTATCGTCCTGCAACTGGACGGCGAAGAGATCGTCGACTGCGTCCCGGACATCGGCTACCACCACCGTGGTGCCGAGAAGATGGCCGAGCGCCAGTCCTGGCACAGCTTCATTCCCTACACCGACCGTATCGACTACCTCGGCGGGGTGATGAACAACCTGCCGTACGTGCTCGCGGTCGAGAAGCTGGCCGGCATCCAGGTGCCGCAGAAGGTCGACGTGATCCGCATCATGCTGGCCGAGTTCTTCCGCATCACCAGCCACCTGCTGTTCCTGGGGACCTACATCCAGGACGTCGGCGCCATGACCCCGGTGTTCTTCACCTTCACCGACCGCCAGCGCGCCTACACCGTGATCGAGGCGATCACCGGTTTCCGCCTGCACCCGGCCTGGTACCGCATCGGTGGCGTCGCCCACGACCTGCCACGCGGCTGGGACAAGCTGGTCAAGGACTTCGTCGAATGGCTGCCCAAGCGCCTCGACGAGTACACCAAGGCGGCCCTGCAGAACAGCATCCTCAAGGGTCGTACCATCGGCGTCGCCGCATACAACACCAAGGAAGCCCTGGAGTGGGGTACCACCGGCGCCGGCCTGCGTGCCACCGGTTGCGACTTCGACCTGCGCAAGGCCCGCCCCTACTCCGGCTACGAGAACTTCGAGTTCGAAGTACCGCTGGCCCACAACGGCGATGCCTACGATCGCTGCATGGTCCGCGTCGAGGAGATGCGCCAGAGTATCCGCATCATCGACCAGTGCCTGCGCAACATGCCGGAAGGCCCGTACAAGGCGGACCACCCGCTGACCACGCCGCCGCCGAAAGAGCGCACCCTGCAGCACATCGAGACCCTGATCACCCACTTCCTGCAAGTCTCGTGGGGCCCGGTCATGCCGGCCAACGAGTCGTTCCAGATGATCGAGGCGACCAAGGGCATCAACAGTTACTACCTGACGAGCGATGGCGGCACCATGAGCTACCGCACCCGGATCCGTACCCCGAGCTACCCGCACCTGCAGCAGATCCCTTCGGTGATCAAAGGCAGCATGGTCGCGGACCTCATCGCGTACCTGGGCAGTATCGACTTCGTTATGGCTGACGTGGACCGCTAAGCATGAACAGCACGCTTATCCAAACCGACCGTTTCGCCCTGAGCGAGACCGAGCGCTCGGCCATCGAGCACGAGATGCACCACTACGAGGACCCGCGCGCGGCGTCCATCGAAGCCCTGAAGATCGTCCAGAAGGAACGTGGCTGGGTGCCGGACGGCGCCATCTACGCCATCGGCGAAGTGCTGGGCATCCCCGCCAGCGACGTCGAGGGCGTGGCCACCTTCTATAGCCAGATCTTCCGCCAGCCGGTCGGCCGCCACATCATCCGCGTGTGCGACAGCATGGTCTGCTACATCGGCGGCCACGAGTCCGTGGTCAGCCAGATCCAGAGCGAGCTGGGCATCGGCCTCGGCCAGACCACTGCCGACGGGCGCTTCACCCTGCTGCCGGTGTGCTGCCTGGGCAACTGCGACAAGGCCCCGGCGCTGATGATCGACGACGACACCTTCGGTGACGTGCAGCCGGCTGGCGTCTCCAAACTGCTGGAGGGTTACGTATGACCATCACTTCCTTCGGCCCGGCCAACCGCATCGCGCGCACGGCCGAAACCCACCCGCTGACCTGGCGCCTGCGTGACGACGGCGAGCCGGTCTGGCTGGCCGAGTACCAGTCGAAGAACGGTTATGCCGCCGCGCGCAAGGCGCTGGCCGACATGTCCGCCGACGACATCGTCCAGAACGTCAAGGACTCCGGCCTCAAGGGCCGTGGCGGCGCGGGCTTCCCCACTGGCGTGAAGTGGGGCCTGATGCCCAAGGACGAGTCCATGAACATCCGCTACCTGCTGTGCAACGCGGATGAAATGGAGCCCAACACCTGGAAGGACCGCATGCTGATGGAGCAACAGCCCCATCTGCTGGTCGAGGGCATGCTGATCAGCGCCCGCGCCCTGAAGGCCTACCGTGGCTACATCTTCCTGCGCGGCGAGTACACCACCGCGGCGAAGAACCTCAACCGCGCCATTGACGAAGCCAAGGCCGCCGGCCTGCTGGGCAAGAACATCCTGGGCAGCGGTTTCGATTTCGAGCTGTTCGTGCACACCGGTGCCGGGCGCTATATCTGCGGTGAAGAAACCGCGCTGATCAACTCGCTGGAAGGCCGCCGCGCCAACCCACGCTCCAAGCCGCCCTTCCCTGCCGCCGTCGGCGTGTGGGGCAAGCCGACCTGCGTGAACAACGTCGAGACCCTGTGCAACGTGCCGGCCATCGTCGCCAACGGCAACGACTGGTACAAGTCGCTGGCCCGTGAAGGCAGCGAAGACCACGGCACCAAGCTGATGGGCTTCTCCGGCAAGGTGAAGAATCCTGGCCTGTGGGAACTGCCGTTCGGCGTCACCGCCCGCGAGCTGTTCGAAGACTACGCCGGTGGCATGCGCGACGGCTTCAAGCTCAAGTGCTGGCAGCCAGGCGGCGCCGGCACCGGCTTCCTGCTGCCCGAGCACCTCGATGCGCAGATGTACGCCGGCGGCATCGCCAAGGTCGGCACCCGCATGGGTACCGGCCTGGCCATGGCGGTGGACGACAGCGTCAACATGGTTTCGCTGCTGCGCAACATGGAAGAGTTCTTCGCCCGCGAGTCGTGCGGCTGGTGCACACCGTGCCGTGACGGCCTGCCGTGGAGCGTGAAGATGCTCCGCGCCCTGGAGAAAGGCCAGGGCCGCGCCGAAGACATCGAGACCCTGCTGGGTCTGGTCAACTTCCTCGGCCCAGGCCGTACCTTCTGTGCTCACGCACCAGGTGCCGTTGAGCCGCTGGGCAGTGCCATCAAGTACTTCCGTTCGGAGTTCGAGGCCGGTGTCGCGCCCGAAAGCGCCGACACCCTGCGCCCGAACCTGGCGAAACCGATTGTGGTAGGCGCATAACAAGATAGACCGCGGGTGGTCCGTGCCACCCGCCAGCCTGCCGGCCGGCCCGCATGACGCGTGGCGTGCCGCAGGCCCACCGATTTCCATTAGCCACGCCCGCTCACGCGGGCCAACGAAGAACTTTGAACCATGGCCACTATCCACGTAGACGGCAAAGCGCTCGAAGTCAACGGTGCGGACAACCTGTTACAGGCCTGTCTGTCGCTCGGCCTCGACATCCCCTATTTCTGCTGGCACCCGGCGCTCGGTAGCGTCGGTGCCTGCCGGCAGTGCGCGGTCAAGCAGTACACCGACGAGAACGACACCCGTGGTCGTATCGTCATGTCCTGCATGACCCCGGCCTCCGACGGCACCTGGATCTCCATCGACGATGACGAGTCCAAGGCGTTTCGCGCCAGCGTCGTCGAATGGCTGATGACCAACCACCCGCACGACTGCCCGGTGTGCGAGGAAGGCGGTCACTGCCACCTGCAGGACATGACGGTAATGACCGGCCACAACGAGCGCCGCTACCGTTTCACCAAGCGTACCCACCAGAACCAGGACCTCGGCCCGTTCATCGCCCACGAGATGAACCGCTGCATCGCCTGCTACCGCTGCGTGCGCTACTACAAGGACTACGCCGGCGGTACCGACCTGGGCGTGTACGGCGCCCATGACAACGTGTACTTCGGCCGCGTCGAAGACGGCGTGCTGGAAAGCGAGTTCTCCGGCAACCTCACCGAGGTCTGCCCGACCGGTGTGTTCACCGACAAGACCCACTCCGAGCGCTACAACCGCAAGTGGGACATGCAGTTCGCCCCGAGCATCTGCCACGGCTGCTCCAGCGGCTGCAACATCAGCCCGGGCGAGCGCTACGGCGAGCTGCGCCGCATCGAGAACCGCTTCAACGGCTCGGTGAACCAGTACTTCCTGTGCGACCGTGGCCGCTTCGGCTATGGCTACGTCAACCGCAAGGACCGCCCACGCCAGCCACTGCTGGCCGATGGCACCAAGCTGGGCCTGGACGCCGCCCTGGACAAGGCCGCCGACCTGCTGCGCGGCCGTACCATCGTCGGTATCGGCTCGCCGCGCGCCAGCCTCGAGAGCAACTACGGCCTGCGCGAACTGGTCGGTGCCGAGTACTTCTACTCGGGCATGGAAGCCGGTGAGCTGGCCCGCGTGCGCCTGGTTCTGGACGTGCTGAACAACAGCCCGCTGCCGGTCCCTACCCTGCGCGATATCGAAGACCACGACGCCGTATTCGTCCTCGGTGAAGACCTGACCCAGACCGCTGCCCGCGTCGCCCTGGCCGTGCGCCAGGCCACCAAGGGCAAGGCCGAGGCCATGGCCGACGCCATGCGCGTACAGCCTTGGCTGGACGCTGCGGTGAAGAACATCGGCCAGCACGCGCTGTACCCGCTGTTCATCGCCTCGCTGGCCGAGACCAAGCTGGACGACGTCGCCGAAGAGTGCGTGCACGCCGCCCCGGCTGACCTGGCCCGCATCGGTTTCGCCGTGGCTCACGCCATCGATCCGAGCGCCCCGGCCGTCGAAGGCCTGGACGCCGAAGCCAAGGCCCTGGCCCAGCGCATCGCCGATGCCCTGGTCGCCGCCAACCGCCCGCTGGTGGTCGCCGGTACCTCGCTCACCGACCCGGCGCTGATCGAAGCCGCCGCCAACATCGCCAAGGCCCTCAAGCTGCGCGAGAAGAACGGTTCGTTGAGCCTGGTCGTTCCTGAGGCCAACAGCCTCGGCATGGCCATGCTCGGCGGCGAGTCCGTCGATGCCGCGCTGGACGCGGTGATCAGCGGCAAGGCCGACGCCATCGTCGTGCTGGAAAACGACCTGTATACCCGCGTGCCGGCCGCCAAGGTCGATGCCGCCCTGGCCGCCGCCAAGGTGGTGATCGTCGCCGACCACTCCAAGACCGCGACCAGCGACCGAGCCCACCTGGTGCTGCCGGCTGCTTCGTTCGCCGAAGGCGACGGCACCCTGGTCAGCCAGGAAGGCCGTGCCCAGCGCTTCTTCCAGGTGTTCGACCCGCAATACCTGGACAGCGGCATCCTGGTTCACGAAGGCTGGCGCTGGATGCACGCCCTGCGTGCGACCCTGCTGAACAAGCCGGTGGACTGGACCCAGCTCGACCACGTCACCAGCGCCTGCGCCGAAGCCGCCCCGCAACTGGCCGGCATCGTCAACGCCGCGCCAAGCGCCGCGTTCCGCATCAAGGGCATGAAACTGGCCCGCGAACCGCTGCGCTACTCCGGCCGTACCGCCATGCGCGCCAACATCAGCGTGCACGAACCCCGTACCCCGCAGGACAAGGACACCGCGTTCGCCTTCTCCATGGAAGGCTACTCGGGCTCGGCCGAACCGCGCCAGCAGGTACCGTTCGCCTGGTCGCCGGGCTGGAACTCGCCGCAGGCCTGGAACAAGTTCCAGGACGAAGTCGGCGGCCACCTGCGTGCCGGTGATCCGGGCGTGCGCCTGATCGAATCGCAAGGCGACCGCCTGCACTGGTTCAACGCCATTCCGGGCGCGTTCAACCCGGCCCGTGGCACCTGGACCGCAGTACCGTTCTTCCACCTGTTCGGCAGCGAAGAGAGTTCCTCGCGCGCCGCCCCGGTGCAGGAGCGCATCCCGGCCGCCTACGTGGCCCTGGCCAAGTCCGAGGCCGACCGCCTGGGCGTCAACGAAGGCGCGCTGCTGAGCCTGAACGTCGCCGGTGTTTCGCTGCGTCTGCCGCTGCGTATCAATGAAGAACTGGGCGCTGGCCTGGTTGCGTTGCCCAAAGGCCTGGCCGGCATTCCGCCCGCCATCTTCGGTGCATCCGTCGAAGGTCTGCAGGAGGCAGCACAATGAGCTGGTTCACCCCCGAAGTGATCGATGTGATCCTCACCGTGGTCCGGGCCATCGTCGTCCTGCTGGCGGTGGTGGTCTGCGGCGCGCTGCTCAGCTTCGTCGAACGTCGTCTGCTGGGCTGGTGGCAGGACCGCTATGGCCCGAACCGCGTCGGCCCGTACGGCATGTTCCAGATCGCCGCCGACATGCTGAAGATGTTCTTCAAGGAAGACTGGAACCCGCCCTTCGTCGATCGCATGATCTTCACCCTGGCACCGGTGGTGGCCATGAGCGCCCTGCTGATCGCCTTCTGCGTGATTCCGATCACCCCGCTGTGGGGCGTCGCCGACCTGAACATCGGCCTGCTGTTCTTCTTCGCCATGGCCGGTCTGTCGGTCTACGCCGTGCTGTTCGCCGGCTGGTCGTCGAACAACAAGTACGCCCTGCTCGGCAGCCTGCGGGCCTCGGCGCAGACCGTGTCGTACGAAGTGTTCCTGGGCCTGGCGCTGATGGGCGTGGTGGTGCAGGTGGGTTCGTTCAACATGCGCGACATCGTTGAATACCAGGCCAACAACCTGTGGTTCATCATTCCGCAGTTCTTCGGCTTCTGCACCTTCTTCATCGCTGGCGTCGCCGTGACCCACCGTCACCCGTTCGACCAGCCAGAAGCGGAACAGGAACTGGCCGACGGCTACCACATCGAATATGCCGGCATGAAATGGGGCATGTTCTTCGTCGGCGAGTACATCGGCATCATCCTCATCTCGGCGCTGCTGGTCACTCTGTTCTTCGGCGGCTGGCACGGTCCGTTCGGCATCCTGCCGCAACTGTCGTTCCTGTGGTTCGCCCTGAAGACCGCGTTCTTCATCATGCTGTTCATCCTGCTGCGCGCCTCGATCCCGCGCCCACGCTATGACCAGGTGATGGACTTCAGCTGGAAGTTCTGCCTGCCGCTGACCCTGATCAATTTGCTGGTGACCGCTGCGATCGTGCTCTACAACACGCCAGCCGTCGCGGCCCAGTGAGGATTTGACCCATGTTCAAGTATATCGGCGACATCGTTAAGGGCACCGGCACACAGCTGCGCAGCCTGGCCATGGTGTTCTCCCACGGGTTCCGCAAGCGCGACACCCTGCAGTACCCCGAAGAACCCGTATACCTGCCGCCGCGCTACCGCGGCCGCATCGTCCTCACCCGCGACCCCGACGGCGAGGAGCGCTGCGTGGCGTGCAACCTCTGCGCGGTGGCCTGCCCGGTCGGCTGCATCTCGCTGCAGAAGGCCGAGACCGAGGACGGCCGTTGGTACCCCGAGTTCTTCCGCATCAACTTCTCGCGCTGCATCTTCTGCGGCCTGTGTGAAGAGGCGTGCCCGACCACCGCGATCCAGCTGACTCCGGATTTCGAAATGGCCGAGTTCAAGCGTCAGGACCTGGTGTACGAGAAAGAAGATCTGCTGATCTCCGGCCCCGGCAAGAACCCTGACTACAACTTCTACCGTGTTGCGGGTATGGCCATCGCTGGCAAGCCGAAGGGCTCTGCGCAGAACGAAGCCGAGCCGATCAACGTGAAGAGCTTGCTCCCATAAGGACAGAAAGATGGAATTCGCTTTCTACTTCGCATCCGGGATCGCCGTGGTCTCCACTCTTCGAGTGGTGACCGGCACCAACCCCGTGCACGCCCTGCTCTACCTGATCATTTCGCTGATTTCCGTGGCGATGATCTTCTTCTCCCTCGGTGCGCCGTTCGCCGGCGCCCTGGAAGTGATCGCCTACGCCGGCGCCATCATGGTGCTGTTCGTCTTCGTGGTGATGATGCTCAACCTCGGGCCGGCTTCGGTCGCCCAGGAGCGTGGCTGGCTCAAGCCGGGCATCTGGGCCGGGCCGGTGATCCTCGCCGCCCTGCTGCTGCTGGAGCTGCTGTACGTGCTGTTCGTCACCCCGAGTGGCGCAGCCATCAGCGGTACCACCGTCAGCCCGAAAGAAGTGGGCATCAGCCTGTTCGGGCCGTACTTGCTGGTGGTCGAACTGGCGTCGATGCTGCTGCTCGCGGCCGCCGTCACCGCCTTCCACCTGGGCCGCAACGAGGCGAAGGAGTAAATCATGGGTGCTATCCCTCTCGAGCATGGTCTGGCAGTCGCCGGCATCCTGTTCTGCTTAGGTCTGGTCGGGCTGATGGTCCGCCGCAACATCCTCTTCGTGCTCATGAGCCTGGAAGTCATGATGAACGCCTCCGCACTGGCGTTCATCGTCGCCGGTGCCCGTTGGGTCCAGCCCGACGGCCAGGTGATGTTCATTCTGGTGATCAGCCTGGCAGCCGCCGAGGCCAGCATTGGCCTGGCGATCCTGCTGCAGCTGTATCGCCGCTTCCACACTCTCGACATCGATGCTGCCAGTGAGATGCGCGGATGAACCTTCTCTTCCTGACTTTCGTCTTTCCCCTGATCGGCTTCCTGCTGCTGTCGTTCTCCCGCGGGCGGTTCTCGGAGAATCTGTCCGCGCTGATCGGCGTCGGCTCGGTGGGCCTCTCGGCGGCCGTGGCCGCCTACGTGATCTGGCAGTTCAACGTCGCCCCGCCTGAAGGTGGCGCGTACAGCCAGTTGCTGTGGCAGTGGATGTCGGTGGACGGCTTCGCGCCGAACTTCACCCTGTACCTGGACGGCCTGTCGGTGACCATGCTCGGCGTGGTCACCGGCGTCGGCTTCCTGATCCACCTGTTCGCCTCCTGGTACATGCGTGGCGAAGCCGGCTACTCGCGCTTCTTCTCGTACACCAACCTGTTCATCGCCAGCATGCTGTTCCTGATCCTCGGCGATAACCTGCTGTTCATCTACTTCGGCTGGGAAGGCGTGGGCCTGTGCTCGTACCTGTTGATCGGTTTCTACTACAGCAACCGCAACAACGGTAACGCAGCACTCAAGGCCTTCATCGTCACCCGCATCGGCGACGTGTTCATGGCCATCGGCCTGTTCATCCTGTTCGCCCAGCTGGGCACCCTGAACGTGCAGGAACTGCTGGTGCTGGCACCGCAGAAGTTCAAGGCCGGCGACACCTGGATGGTGCTGGCGACCCTGATGCTGCTGGGTGGCGCGGTCGGTAAGTCGGCGCAGCTGCCGCTGCAGACCTGGCTGGCCGACGCGATGGCCGGCCCGACTCCGGTCTCGGCGCTGATCCACGCGGCGACCATGGTGACCGCGGGCGTGTACCTGATCGCCCGTACCAACGGTCTGTTCCTGCTGGCCCCGGACATCCTCCACCTGGTCGGTGTCGTCGGTGGCGTGACCCTGGTCCTGGCCGGCTTCGCCGCGCTGGTACAGACCGACATCAAGCGTATCCTCGCCTACTCGACCATGAGCCAGATCGGCTACATGTTCCTGGCCCTGGGCGTGGGTGCCTGGGACGCGGCGATCTTCCACCTGATGACCCACGCCTTCTTCAAGGCCCTGCTGTTCCTTGCCTCGGGTGCGGTGATCGTTGCCTGCCACCACGAGCAGAACATCTTCAAGATGGGCGGCCTGTGGAAGAAGCTGCCGCTGGCCTATGCCAGCTTCGTGGTCGGTGGCGCTGCCCTGGCCGCCCTGCCGATCCTGACCGTGGGCTTCTACTCCAAGGACGAGATCCTCTGGGAAGCCTTCGCCAGCGGCAACACCGGCCTGCTGTACGCCGGCCTGGTCGGCGCGTTCATGACCTCGCTGTACACCTTCCGCCTGATCTTCATCGCCTTCCACGGCGAAGCGAAGACCGAAGCCCATGCCGGCCACGGCATCAGCCACTGGCTGCCGCTGGGCGTGCTGATCGTGCTGTCGACCTTCATCGGCGCCTGGATCCACCCGCCGCTGGCAGGCGTGCTGCCTGAGAGCGCCGGCCATGCCGGTGGCGAAGCCAAGCACTCGCTGGAAATCGCCTCGGGCGCCATCGCCGTCGCCGGTATCCTGCTGTCGGCCCTGCTGTTCCTGGGCAAGCGCCGTTTCGTCAGCGCCATCGCCAACAGCAGCATCGGTCGCGTCCTGTCGGCCTGGTGGTTCGCCGCCTGGGGCTTCGACTGGATCTACGACAAGCTGTTCGTCAAACCTTACCTGCTGATCAGCCACATCCTGCGCAAGGATCCGGTCGACCGCAGCATTGGCCTCATTCCTCGCCTGGCTCGCGGCGGTCACGTCGCCATGAGCAAGACCGAGACTGGCCAGCTGCGCTGGTACACCGCCTCGATCGCCGTCGGTGCCGTTCTGGTACTCGGTGCCGTGGTAGTAGCGGCGGTATGACCATGAACTTTGCGAACCTTGCGACTCTGCGAAAGGAAACGAACCCGTCATGATTTTGCCTTGGCTGATCCTGATCCCCTTCATCGGCGGCTTCCTGTGCTGGCTGGGCGAGCGCTTCGGCGCCACCCTGCCGCGCTGGATCGCGCTGCTGACCATGTCCCTGCTGCTCGGCATCGGCCTGTGGCTGTGGGCGACCGGTAACTACACGCTGGCCCCGACCCCGGGCGCCGAACCTGCCTGGGCGCTCGAATACAAAGTCGAGTGGATCAAGCGCTTCGGTATCAGCATCCACCTGGCCCTCGACGGCCTGTCGCTGCTGATGATCCTGCTCACCGGCCTGCTCGGCGTGCTGTCGGTGCTGTGCTCGTGGAAAGAGATCCAGCGCCACGTCGGCTTCTTCCACCTCAACCTGATGTGGATTCTCGGCGGCGTGGTCGGGGTGTTCCTGGCCCTGGACCTGTTCCTGTTCTTCTTCTTCTGGGAAATGATGCTGGTGCCGATGTACTTCCTCATCGCGCTCTGGGGTCACAGTTCGGCTGACGGCAAGAAGACCCGGATCTACGCGGCGACCAAGTTCTTCATCTTCACCCAGGCCAGCGGCCTGATCATGCTGGTGGCGATCCTCGGCCTGGTGCTGGTCAACTACAACAACACCGGCGTGATCACCTTCAACTACAGCGACCTGCTCAAGGCCCAGCTGCCGGCCGGCGTCGAGTACATCCTGATGCTGGGCTTCTTCATCGCCTTCGCGGTGAAACTGCCGGTGGTGCCGTTCCACTCCTGGCTGCCTGACGCCCACGCCCAGGCACCGACCGCAGGCTCCGTCGACCTCGCCGGCATCCTGCTCAAGACCGCGGCCTACGGCCTGCTGCGCTTCGCCCTGCCGCTGTTCCCGAACGCCTCGGCCGAGTTCGCGCCGATCGCCATGACCCTGGGCCTGATCGGCATCTTCTACGGCGCCTTCCTGGCCTTCGCGCAGACCGACATCAAGCGCCTGATCGCCTTCTCCAGCGTCTCGCACATGGGCTTCGTGCTGATCGGCATCTACTCCGGCAGCCAGCAGGCCCTGCAAGGCGCGGTGATCCAGATGCTGGCCCACGGCCTGTCGGCCGCCGCGCTGTTCATCCTGTCCGGCCAGCTGTACGAGCGCCTGCACACCCGTGACATGCGTCAGATGGGCGGCCTGTGGCACCGCATCGCGTATCTGCCGGCCATCAGCCTGTTCTTCGCCGCCGCCTCGCTGGGCCTGCCGGGTACCGGCAACTTCGTCGGCGAGTTCCTGATCCTGATCGGCAGCTTCGCCCACGTGCCATGGATCACCGTGATCGCCACCACCGGCCTGGTGTTCGGTTCGGTCTACTCGCTGATCATGATCCACCGTGCCTACTTCGGTCCGGCCAAGGCCGATACCGTGCTGGCCGGCATGGACGGTCGCGAGCTGATCATGGTGCTGGGCCTGGCCGGCCTGCTGATCCTGCTGGGCGTGTATCCGCAGCCGTTCCTCGACACTTCTGCCGCCACCATGAGCGGTGTGCAGCAGTGGCTCGGTTCCGCATTCACTCAACTCGCTTCGGCCCGGTAAGAGCGCTATGGAATTCACCACTCAACACTTCATCGCATTGGCGCCGATGCTGATCACCACCCTCACCACGGTGGTGGTGATGCTGGCGATCGCCTGGAAGCGCAACCACTCGCAGACCTTCCTGCTGTCCACCGTGGGCCTGAACCTGGCCCTGCTGTCGATCCTGCCGGCGCTGAAGGTCGCGCCGCTGGCGGTGACCTCGCTGGTCACCATCGACAAGTTCGCCTGCCTGTACATGGCGATCATCCTGGTGGCGACGCTGGCCTGCGTCACCCTCGCCCACGCCTACCTCGGCGAAGGCTCCAAGGGCTATCCGGGCAACCGTGAAGAGCTGTACCTGCTGCTGCTGATGTCGGCCCTCGGTGGCCTGGTGCTGGTCAGCGCCAACCACCTGGCCGGCCTGTTCATCGGCCTGGAACTGCTGTCGGTGCCGGTCTATGGCCTGGTGGCGTACGCCTTCTTCAACAAGCGCTCGCTGGAAGCCGGCATCAAGTACATGGTGCTGTCGGCCGCCGGTTCCGCCTTCCTGCTGTTCGGCATGGCCCTGCTGTACGCCGATGCCGGCAGCCTGGCCTTCGACCAGATCGGCAAGGCCCTGGCCAGCACCAGCATGCCGAGCCTGCTGGCCCAGCTGGGCCTGGGCATGATGCTGGTCGGCCTGGCCTTCAAGCTGTCGCTGGTACCGTTCCACCTGTGGACCCCGGACGTGTACGAAGGCGCCCCGGCACCGGTCGCCGCGTTCCTGGCCACTGCCAGCAAGGTCGCGGTGTTCGCCGTGGTCGTGCGCCTGTTCATGCTCTCCCCTGCTGCCAGCAGCGGCGTGCTGAGCACCGTGCTGGCCGTGATCGCGGTCGCCTCGATCCTGATCGGCAACCTGCTGGCGCTGACCCAGAGCAACCTCAAGCGTCTGCTCGGTTACTCGTCCATCGCCCACTTCGGCTACCTGGTCATCGCCCTGGTCGCCAGCAAGGGCCTGGCCCTGGAGGCCATGGGCGTGTACCTGGTCACCTACGTGATCACCAGCCTCGGCGCCTTCGGCGTGATCACCCTGATGTCCTCGCCGTACGCCGGCCGTGACGCCGACGCCCTGTACGAGTACCGCGGCCTGTTCTGGCGCCGTCCGTACCTGACCGCGGTACTGACCGTCATGATGCTGTCGCTGGCCGGTATCCCGCTGACCGCGGGCTTCATCGGCAAGTTCTACATCATCGCCACCGGCGTCGAGTCGCACCTGTGGTGGCTGGTCGGCGCCCTGGTGATCGGCAGCGCCATCGGCGTGTACTACTACCTGCGCGTCATGGTCACCCTGTACCTGGTCGAGCCGAACCTGCGTCGCCACGACGCTCCACTGAAGTGGGAACAGCGCACTGGCGGCGTGATGCTGCTGGCCATCGCCATCCTCGCTTTCGTGCTCGGTGTCTACCCGCAGCCGCTGCTGGAGATGGTGCAGCAGGCTGGCCTGCAACTGATCGGCTGATCAGTGCAGTGATGTAAAAGACACCCCGCCTCGGCGGGGTGTTTTTTTTGCGCCCCGCAATGGCGATTACAGATCGGCCGGTGTGCTTCGTCTGCCCTTTGCAGCGTCAGACTCCCGCACTCGATCTGGAACCCCGTCCCCATGCGTCCCACCCTCCCCTACTCCCTGCTGGCGCTGTTCGTTGCCGGTACCGCCCAGGCCGCCAATCAGGTCGAGCTCGACCAGGTGTTGGTCCAGGGCCAGGCACAGTCCGAACTCGAGGGCGCCGCCGAACACCTGCACGAGATCCCCGGTGCCAGCAACCTGGTGGACATGGACAAGGTCGGCCAGGGCCGGCTGGCCAGCAACCAGGATGTGCTGGCCTACCAGCCGGGGGTGTTCGCCCAGTCGGCCGGCAACGACGGCATCAAGCTGTCGATCCGGGGCTCGGGCATCAACCGTGCGCCCGGTGCCCACGGCTCAGGGGTGTACACGATGTTCGACGGCCTGCCGCTGACCGGCCCCGGCGGCACGCCCTACGAGTTGTTCGAGCCACTGTGGCTGAGCCGCGCCGAAGTGCTGCGCGGTGCCAACGGTTTCGACCAGGGCTCCCTGGCCTTGGGCGGCGCGATCAACTACGTGACCCACACCGGCTACGATGCCGCGCCGCTGCAGGTGCGCTACGAGGCCGGCAGCCGCGGTTACCAGCGCCGCCACATCAGCTCTGGCCAGGTGCTGGGCGACCTCGACTACTACGTGGCGCTGACCGATGCCGAATACGACGGCTACCAGCAGCACAGCAGCGGCAGCGCCAAGGGCATCGCCGCCAACGTCGGCTATCGCTTCAACCCCAACCTGGAAACGCGCTTCTACCTGCGCTACCGGGAGACCGAGAACGACCTGGCCGGGCGTTTGACCAAGGAGCAGATCAAGCACCATCCACGGGCCGCCAATCCGGCCTACCTGGCCCGCGACGACAGCCGTCCACAGCCTGGCAGCACCTGGGTCGGCAACAAGACCACCTTCTTCCTCGACGACGAGTCGCGCCTGGAGGCTGGGTTGGTCTACCACGACTACCCGATGGACCTGCGCGAAGGCCCGATGCGCCTGAAGGTCGCCTACTCCGACGTCAGCGGCATGCTCAACTATATGCGTCGCGACACCCTGTTCGGCCACGACAGCAAGACCACCGTCGGCTGGCGTACCACCAAGCATCTGCCCAACAGCGGCGCCTCGCAGTTCGCCCGCTCCGGTGGAGACAACTTCGGCGCCCGCACGCGCGACTTCACGTACCAAGGCTCGGACAGCGTGCTGCACATGGGCAATGACCTGGAGCTGATCCCCAACCTGTGGCTGACCACTGGCCTGGCGATGATCTACACCCGCCGCGAGAGCGACGTCACTTACCCGGCCAGCGGCGGCAAGGTCAGCCAGCACGACTGGGACTATGCCCCACGAGTGGGCCTGCGCTACGACATTCGCCCGGACCTGCAGGTATACGGCAACCTCAGCCGCTCGGTGGAGCCGCCGCATCCGTGGTCCTTGGTCTGGAGTGCGCCGGTCAACAACCAGCCCATGAAGATGCAGAACCAGACCGCCACCACCCTGGAACTAGGCGCGCGCGGCGATTCGGCGCTGGGGCATTGGGACCTGGCCTGGTACTACGCGCAGGTACGCCACGAACTGCTGAACGTGGAAATCGTGCAAGGCTTGCCGTTCAAGGAGTTCAACGCCAGCCCCACGGTACACCAGGGCGTCGAAGCGGGCCTCGACAGCACGCTCTGGGAACAACCCGGTACCGGCAAGCTGAGCCTGCGCCAGGCCTATACCTTCAGCGACTTCCACTACCGTGACGACGACAAGTTTGGCGACAACCGCCTGCCCGGCATCCCCATGCATTACTACCAGGCCGAGTTGCGTTACGACTGGCCGGCGGGGTTCTACGCCGGCGTGAATACGCAGATGGCCTCCAAGGTGCAAGTGGACTACGCCAACAGCAGCCACGCTGACGCCTACGCTCTGCTCGGCGCGCGGCTGGGCTGGGACTCGCCGAAACGTGACTGGCAGACCTGGCTGGACCTGCGCAACCTGACCAACCAGCGCTATGCGGCGACGGTGACGCCGGGGTATGACGATGGTGGCAAGGATGTCGCCCGTTCGACGCCGGGGGAAGGTTTCGCAGCTTATCTGGGAGTTTCTTACAGCTTCCGCTAGGCCAACGGCCTGCACTGAATACCCGCCTTGGTCACCAGCAGCGCAGTCAGGGCCTCGTTCATGGGCATTCCTCAGAGGCTCAACGCTTTAGTGCGCGCCATAACGGCAAAAGTGCCGTTGACCCAGGTCAATACCGCCGCAGCGCCGTCGCCTTAGCATTCGCGCCTTTTGTCCCTGGTGCGCCCCCATGACCCCACCCGCCAAGCCCGAACTGCTCGCCCCCGCCGGCACCCTGAAGACCATGCGCTACGCCTTCGCCTACGGCGCCGACGCGGTCTATGCCGGCCAGCCGCGCTACAGCCTGCGGGTGCGCAACAACGAGTTCGACCACGCCAACCTGGCGCTCGGCATCCAGGAGGCCCATGCCCTGGGCAAGCGCTTCTACGTGGTGGTCAACATCGCCCCGCACAACGCCAAGCTCAAGACTTTCCTCAAGGACCTGGCCCCCGTCATCGACATGGGGCCGGATGCGCTGATCATGTCCGACCCGGGGCTGATCATGCTGGTACGCCAGCACTTCCCGCACATGTCCATCCACCTCTCGGTGCAGGCCAACACGGTGAACTGGGCCGCCGTGCGGTTCTGGCAGGGGCTGGGCCTGTCGCGGGTGATCCTGTCCCGGGAGCTGTCGCTGGAAGAAATCGAGGAGATCCGCCAGCAGGTGCCGGAGATGGAGCTGGAAGTGTTCGTGCATGGCGCACTGTGCATGGCCTACTCCGGCCGCTGCCTGTTGTCCGGTTACCTGAACAAGCGCGATGCCAACCAGGGTACCTGCACCAACGCCTGCCGCTGGAAGTACGACGCCACCCCGGCCACCGAGAATGCCACGGGCGATATCGTCCACGAGGTCGAACCGACCCTGGGCCTCGGTACGCCTACCGAGCAGGTGTTCCTGCTTCAGGAAAGCAACCGCCCGGGCGAGCAGATGCCGGCCTTCGAGGACGAGCACGGCACCTACATCATGAATGCCAAGGACCTGCGCGCCATCCAGCACGTCGAGCGGCTGACCCACATGGGCGTGCACTCGCTGAAGATCGAAGGCCGCACCAAGTCGCACTTCTACTGCGCCCGCGCGGTGCAATCGTACCGCCAGGCCATCGACGACGCCGTGGCCGGGCGCCCGTTCGACCGCAGCCTGATGACCAACCTCGAATCCCTCGCCCAACGCGGCTATACCGAAGGCTTCCTGCGGCGCCACGTACACGATGAGTACCAGAACTACCAGCGCGGCAACTCGGTGTCCGAGCGTCAGCAGTTCGTAGGCGAGCTGACGGGCGTGCGCGTCGAGGGCCTGGCCGAAGTGAAGGTGAAGAACCGCTTTGCCGTGGGCGACCACCTGGAATTGATGACCCCTCGCGGCAACTACCATTTCGACCTCGAACGCATGAACGACAGCCACCAACAGGCCGCGCACGTCGCGCCGGGCGATGGCCATACCGTTTACCTGCCCATCCCGGAGCAGGTGCCGCTGGCCTATGGCCTGTTGATGCGTGACCTGCCCGACGCCTAGCGGCCAAGCGGCAGCTCTTGCAGCGCGCTGCGCGACCAGGCGAGCAGATCTCTCTGGATCGACTCGCGAAAGGTGGCGAACCGCGCGCGGTCGAAGCGATAGGCCGTGCCGACGTTCCACACCACGATGTCGTGCCTTCCAATCCACCTGGCGATCGACGAGACGGCTGGCGAAACCTTCGGCATGCGCCAGAAGGTCCAACAGGTCATTGCGCTCCGCCAAGGAAAACTGCGAGCCCAGGCCGATCAGGTTACCCTCGGACTGAGGCAGTGAAACCAGCGACGACATATTCATGAGTATCCGGCGATTAGCGAAGGGTCCTACACCCTATCGCCCCTACCACCGTGCGGGCATGGGGAATACTTGCCGAGCACAGCGTGGCTGACGAATCTGTAATCCACAGCTCAGGTGACTGACAGGCCCTGGCGGCGAACATCTCGGACCGTACCCTCGGGGCAAGCCCGCTCCCAGTGGTCAGTTGCGAGAGCACACCATGCCACCGACTCCAACCCGTCGTAGCTTCGTCAAGGGCCTTGGCGCCGCCAGCGCCCTCGTCGGCCTCGGCCTCTGGCGCCCGCTGGCCCTGGCCGCCGAAGGCCGGCGGCCGCACGACCTCAGCGGCCAGCACTTCGAACTGTTCATCGGCCAGACCCCGGTCAACATCACCGGCCAGCCGCGCACCGCCCAGACCATCAACGCCAGCCTGCCCGGCCCGGTACTGCGCTGGCGCGAAGGCGACACTGTCACCTTGCGCGTACGTAACCACCTGGACCAACCCACCTCGATCCACTGGCACGGCATTCTGCTGCCGGCCAACATGGATGGCGTGCCGGGCCTGAGCTTCGCCGGTATCGCGCCAGGGGACGACTACCTCTACCAGTTCACCCTGCGCCAGAGCGGCACCTACTGGTACCACAGCCATTGCGGGTTGCAGGAACAGGCCGGTGTCTACGGCGCCATCGTCATCGAGCCGCGCGAGCCGCAGGCGCATCACTACCAGCGTGACCATGTGCTGTTGTTCAGCGACTGGTCGGACCAGGCGCCGGAGGCGTTGCTGGCCACGCTGAAGAAGCAGTCCGACGCCTTCAACTACCACAAGCGCACGGTCGGCGACTTCATCGACGATGTCGCCGACAACGGCTGGGGCAAGACCGTCACCGAACGCTGGGCCTGGGCGAAGATGCGCATGAGCCCGACGGACCTCGCCGACATCAGCGCCGCCAGCTACACCTACCTGCTCAACGGCCAGCCGCCAGCGGGCAACTTCACCTGCCTGTACCAGCCCGGTGAAACCATACGCCTGCGCCTGATCAACGCTTCGGCGATGACTTACTTCGACTTCCGCATCCCCGGGCTCGAGCTGACGGTGATCGCCGCCGACGGTTTGCCGGTGACACCCGTAAGGGTGGACGAGCTGCGCATCGCCGTGGCCGAGACCTACGACGTGCTGGTGACGGTAGGCGACCTGCCCGCCTACACGCTGTTCGCCCAGAGCATGGACCGCACCGGCTACGCCCGTGGCACCCTGGCGCGTGCCACCGGCCTGCAGGCGTCAGTACCCGCGCTCGATCCGCGCCCGGTCCTGAGCATGGACGACATGGGGCATGGCGGCATGGGGCAGATGGACCACGCTGCCATGGCCGGGATGGACCACTCGACCATGAGCGGCATGCAGACCCACCCCGCCAGCGAAACCGGCAACCCGCTGGTGGACATGCAGACCATGGCCCCGCGCGCCAACCTCGCCGACCCCGGCCTGGGCCTGCGCGACAACGGTCGCCGGGTGCTGACCTACGCCGACCTGCGCAGCCCCTACCCCGACCCTGACGGCCGCGAGCCGTCACGCGACATCGAGTTGCACCTGACCGGCCACATGGAGCGCTTCGCCTGGTCGTTCGACGGCATCAAGTTCAGCGATGCCGAGCCACTGCGCCTGAAGTACGGCGAGCGGGTGCGCATCACCCTGGTCAACGACACCATGATGACCCACCCCATCCACCTGCACGGCATGTGGAGCGACCTGGAGGACGAACACGGACGCTTCCTGGTGCGCAAGCACACCGTCGACATTCCCCCCGGCAGTCGCCGCAGCTACCGCGTCAGCGCCGACGCCCTGGGGCGCTGGGCCTACCACTGCCACCTGCTCTATCACATGGAAACCGGCATGTTCCGCGAGGTACGGGTCGATGAATGAACGCATCAGCAATCGCCGCATCGCCACCGGCGTCGCGCTGCTCGCGCTGCTGGCCAGCGAACGCGCCCTTGCCGCCGGCATGACGGGCATGGATCACAGCCAGATGAACCACGCCACCGCACCCGCCGATCAACCCCGTACCCCCCTGCCGGTGATCGGCGATGCCGAGCGCCAGGCCGCGTTCCCTCCCTTGCCCGGCCACCAGGTGCATGACCGGGCCCTCAACTGGGCGGTGATCGTCGATCAGCTGGAGTACCAGCACTTCGACAGCAGCGACGCGCTGAACTGGAACGCCACGGCCTGGGTCGGTGGCGATATCGACCGCCTGTAGCTGCGCAGCGAGGGTGAACGACAACAGGGCAAGACCCACAAGGCCGAGCTGCAGGCGTTGTGGGGCCATGCCATCAGCCCGTGGTGGGAACTGGTCGGTGGTGTGCGCCAGGACTTCAAGCCCGCCAGTGGCCAACACTGGGCAGCCTTCGGTATCCAGGGCACCCCCCTCTACGGCCTGGAACTGGAAGCCACCGCCTACGCCGGCGAACGCCAGCAGACCGCACTGCGCCTGGAGGCCGGTTACGTTATGCTGCTGACCAACCGCTGGATCCTCGAACCCACCGTCGAAGCCAATCTCTTCGGACGCAACGACGCCAGCCGCGAACAAGGCGCGGGGCTGGCCGAAAGCGAAGTGGGGTTGCGTCTGCGCTACGAGATCAGTCGCGGCTTCGCGCCCTATGTCGGGGTCAGCTTCAACCGCCTGCACGGCAACCGCGCCGAACAGGCTCGGGCGGATGGCGAAGATACCGGCCAGACCCGCCTGGTAGCCGGGGTTCGCCTGCGTTTCTGAAGCCCCGAGCATCGGCGCAGCCGGCGCCATTCATCGCAGGCGACCCAGCCCATGAATCATGCTGTTCCACAGGAGCTCCACCATGCTGCGCAAACACCTGCTCACCCTCGGCCTGCTGGCCATCGCCGGCCTGGCCCAGGCCGCCGAGACCATCGATGTCTACCGCGACCCCAACTGTGGTTGCTGCAAGGCCTGGATCAAGCACCTGAGCGACAACGGTTTCACCGTCAACGACCATGTCGAGCCGAACATGAGCGCGGTCAAGCAGCGCCTGGGCGTGGCACCGCGTCTGGCCTCGTGCCACACCGGCGTGATCGACGGCAAGTTCGTCGAAGGCCACGTACCGGCCGAGCAGGTGCGCCAGCTGGCCAGGCGCGACGACCTCAAGGGCCTCGCCGTGCCGGGCATGCCCATGGGCTCGCCGGGCATGGAAATGGGTGACCACAAGGATGCCTACCAGGTCATCGGCGTGACCCGGGACGGCCAGGACACCGTGGTCGCCAACTACTGATGCTCAGTCTCGGGGCGCTGTTCCTCAGCGCCTTCGGCGCCGCCACCCTGCTGCCGCTGCAGTCCGAGGCCGTGCTGGTCGGCTTGCTGCTGCGCCAGCCCGATGCCTGGGGCCTGCTGTTGCTGGTCGCGACCCTGGGCAACGTGCTCGGTTCAGTGGTCAACTGGCTGCTGGGCCGGGCCATCGAACACCTGCGCGGGCGCCGCTGGTTCCCCTTCAGCGCCAGCCAGCTGGAGCGCGCGCAACAGCGTTACCGGCGCTGGGGGCAATGGTCGCTGCTGCTGAGCTGGATGCCGGTGATCGGCGACCCGCTGACCTTGATCGCCGGCATCATGCGCGAACCCTTCTGGCGCTTCTTGCTGCTGGTCACCCTGGCCAAGGGCGGTCGCTACATCGTGGTGGCGATGATTACCCTGGGCTGGCTCCACAACGGGTGACAGCGTTCACGCCCGGCCAGCGCCACGGGCTGCTACAGTCGTCCTTCCCCACATGGCCCTACACGGAGTGCCCCCATGCTGCGCGCCACCGCCCTGGCCCTTGCCTGCCTCGCCACAGGCTCCGCCATCGCCACTGAAGCCGTTGCCTACGGCCAGCAACTCGAAGGCTTCGCCTATCCTCATCCGCTCAGGCATTTCGACTTCCATTCCCAGGGCCAGGCCTTGCAGATGGGTTACATGGACGTGCCGGCCCAGGGCAAGGCCAATGGCCACAGCGTGGTGCTGATGCACGGCAAGAACTTCTGCGCCGCGACCTGGGAAACCAGCATCGATGCGCTCAGCCAGGCAGGCTACCGGGTGATCGCCGTGGACCAGGTCGGTTTCTGCACCTCGAGCAAGCCGGCCCACTACCAGTACAGCTTCCAGCAACTGGCCAGCAACACCCATGCATTGCTGGCCAGCCTCGGTGTGGACCAGGCCATCGTCCTCGGCCATTCCACCGGCGGCATGCTCGCCACCCGCTATGCGCTGATGTACCCCGCGCAGGTGAAACGCCTGGCGATGGTCAACCCCATCGGCCTGGAAGACTGGAAGGCCCTGGGCGTGCCCTATCGTACCGTCGACCAGTGGTACGCCCGCGAGCTGAAGCTCGATGCCGAGGGCGTGCGCAACTACGAGCGCAACACCTACTACGCCGGGCGCTGGAAACCCGAATACGAACGCTGGGTGCAGATGCTGGTGGGGCTGAACCAGGGGCCGGGGCACGCCGTGGTGGCGTGGAACTCGGCGCTGATCTACGACATGATCTTCACCCAGCCGGTGGTCCACGAGTTCCAGGAGCTGCAGATGCCGACGCTGCTGCTGATCGGCGATCAGGACAACACCGCGATCGGCAGCGACATCGCGCCGCCCGAGGTGAAGGTGAAACTGGGGCGCTACAAGGTACTGGGGCCGCAAGTGGCGAAGCTGATCCCACAGGGTGAGCTGGTGACCTTCGAGGGGTTGGGCCATGCACCGCAGATCGAGGCACCCGACCAGTTCCACCAGGCGCTGCTCGGCTGGCTGCAGCGCTGAGTGCGACCAGGGCGCGGATTTGCCCCGCAGAGGATGGCACCGGCTACGCCGGTATCGTGGGCTCAACCTGAGCCACGGGCCCATGGTCGGCTTCAGGCGAAGCGTTGCAATTGCATCTCCCGCAGCCGGCTCAGGGTCCGCTGGTACGGGAATGCCAGGTACCCTTGCGTGTAGAGCGCCTCCAATGCCACCTCGGCCTCCAGGTACAGTGCCACGCGCCGGTCGTAGCATTCGTCGACCAAGGCGATGAAGCGGCGCACGCTGTCATCCTTGCGCGCCAGCTGCGGCAGCGCGCGATCACCGGCCACCACCTGCGCGGCACCGTCCTCGGTCCCCCGGGCGATCCGCCCTTCCTGCTGCGGCCCGCCAAGGGCAGGAATCGCACTGACCAGGATCGCCGGGAAGCGGTCGCACAAGGCCATGAAGTCCATCGCCGCCAATGGCTGCTCGCACAGGTCGGCGAAACGGCACCACAGCGCCTGATCGCTGCGCCGCAGCACCCGGATCTGCCGCGAACCCAGCCACAACGGCTGGTCGCTGCCGGGATCGTGCGGGCTCAGCTGCGCGAACACCGCCTCGAGCGCACTCGCCTGCCCCGCCTGCGCCACCCAGTAGCGCTGATGCTGCGCACCAGGGTGCAGACGGTGGTCCTGCTCGCCCGCCACCGCCAGCACGCGCATATGCCGCTCGATGGCGGCGATGGCCGGGAGGAAGCGCTCGCGATTGAAGCCGTCGCGGTACAGTTGGTCGGGGGGCTGGTTGGAGGTGGCGACGATCACCACGCCCTGGTCGAACAGCACCTGGAACAGCCGGCCCAGGATGATCGCATCGCCGATGTCGCTGACGAACAGCTCGTCGAAGCACAGCACCCGGATCTCGCCTGCCAGCTCGCGGGCCAGGGCCTTGAGCGGGTCGGTGGTGCCGTTCAGCTGGAACAGACGCTGGTGGACCCAGGCCATGAAATGGTGGAAGTGCTGACGCCGCGCCGGCACCTGCAGGCAACGGTGGAACAAGTCCATCAGCCAGGTCTTGCCGCGGCCGACCGGGCCCCAGAGGTATAGCCCCTGGGGCACGCGGCCCTGGCACAGGGCCTCGAAACAGGCTTGCAGCGCAGCGACGGCGCTGGCCTGGGCCGGGTCGGGAAAGAAACCTCGATCGTCGAGGGCCTGCTGGTAGAGCGCTTCTGGAGTCATGCCGCGCATGGTACGCCATCGCGGACCTGGCCCGCCTCCATAATCGCCGGCGTGCCCCTGAACAGCGTGGAAACAAGCTTGCCCCGCGACAGGATCAGCCCTCCTTCAAGCCCACCCTCAACAACGCCCCGTCCTTGGCATCGGTCAGCACATACAGATAGCCGTCCGGCCCCACCCGCACATCGCGAATCCTGGCCTTCAGCTCGCCCAGCAGGCGCTCCTCATGCACCACCTTGTCGCCTTCGAGCTGCAGGCGGATCAGCTCCTGGCCCGCCAGCGCACCGATGAACAGGTTGTGGTCCCAGGCCTTGAACACCGGGCTGGCATAGAACGCCATGCCACTGATGCCTGGTGACTTTTCCCACACATGGTGTGGGTCGACCATGCCGTCGACATGCTTGCCCTTGGCCTCGGGAATCGGTTGCAGCGAATAGTCGATGCCGTGGGTGGCGATCGGCCAACCGTAGTTCTTGCCCGGCTCGGGGATGTTGATCTCGTCGCCGCCGCGTGGCCCGTGCTCATGGGTCCACAGCTTGCCGGTCCAGGGGTTGAGCGCCGCGCCCTGCTGGTTGCGGTGGCCGAACGACCAGATTTCCGGGCGTACGTTGTCGCGGCCGACGAAGGGGTTGTCCTTCGGCACCTCGCCATCAGGCAACAGGCGCACGATCTTGCCTTGCAGCTTGTCCAGGTCCTGGGCAGTGGCTCGCTGGTTGTTCTCGCCCAGGGCGATGAACAGGTAGCCGTCGCGATCGAACACCAGCCGCGAACCGAAATGATTGCCTTCGGACAGCTTGGGCTGTTGACGGAAGATCACCGCAAAGTGCTCCAGCCGCGCCTGGTCCAGGGACAACTGGCCCCGCCCCACCGCCGTGCCGGCCTTGCCATCCTGGCCCGCCTCGGCATACGACAGGTACACCGTGCGGTCCTTGGCGAAGTCTGGCGACAGCGCCACGTCGAGCAGGCCGCCCTGTCCTTCGGACCAGACCTGGGGTACCCCGGCCAGCGGCGGACCTACCTTGCCTTCAGGGCTGACGATGCGCAGGTTGCCTGGGCGTTCGGTGACCAGCATGCCCTTGCCGTCCGGCAGGAAGGCCAGGGCCCAGGGGTTGCGCAAGCCATCGGCCAGGGTGCTGATGGTCAGTTGCCCCTCTTCGCTGGGCAATTGCTGTTCAGGCGCGGCATGGGCCAGCAGGGGAAACAGGCTGGCGGCAGCCAGGGTGGTCAACCAGGTGCGTGGGGTCATGCTCGATTCCTTCGAGGGGGCTCAAGGCACGCGCTGCGAATCGCGTGGTGGCCGGGTGGGTTCCAGGTTCGGGGTAGTCTGCTGACGACGCAGGTTGTCGCCGTTGCCAATGCCGCCGTTGTCCAGGGTCGGCGGGCGCGGCACAGGCTGGGTGGACGGACCACGCACCGGCGGCGTGGCCGGCACGCTGCCTTGGCGGCTGTTCGGATTGGCCCGCATGATCGGGCTGTTGTAGGGATTGTTGCCATCGTTGGCGGCCAGGAGTGGCACTGGCAAGGGGGCAGCCTGGAGCGGCATGGCCAGCAACAGGCCGAGGGCCAGGGTTGGCAGTGTGGGATTCATGCTTCACCTCCGGTACGAAAAGGCGCACTCCAGGGTTGGATAGCCTAAGACGCGCAGGGTTCGACGCAAAAGGGGAAATCAGAGTCGAGATGATTCCTGATGTTTCAGTATGGGCCCTTGCCTTGCGCTCGCGATACCGAGCGCGGAACGTGGGAGCGGGCTTGCCCTGCGATGGATGGCTCCGATCTCGTCGCTATCGCCGAACATGCCCGTCCCCACGCCTCAACCTTGCGCCTGGCGCGTGTCTACCTTGTGCCGCGCCGCATACAGGCACAGCATCTCCATCGCCAACGTGGCCCCGGCCAAGGCGGTGATGTCGGCGTGATCATAGGCCGGCGCCACCTCCACCAGGTCCATCCCCACCAGGTTGATGCCGCGCAGGCCGCCCAGGATCTCCAGCGCCTGCACCGTGCTCAGCCCTCCGCACACCGGCGTGCCGGTACCGGGCGCGAAGGCCGGGTCGAGGCAGTCGATGTCGAAGGTCAGGTACACCGGCCGCTCCCCCACCCGCTGACGAATCGCTGCGATGATCGCCTCGCTGCCCAGTCGATGTACCTGCCGGGCATCGAGGACGGCGAAGCCCTGGCTGTCGTCGTTGGTGGTACGCAAGCCAATCTGCACCGAGCACGCCGGGGCGACCAGCCCTTCGCGCGCCGCATGCCAGAACATCGTGCCGTGGTCGATGCGCTTGCCCTCCTCGTCCGGCCAGGTGTCGCTGTGGGCGTCGAAGTGGATCAGCGCCAGCGGGCCGTGGCGACGGGCATGGGCCTTGAGCAGCGGGTAGCTGATGAAATGGTCGCCGCCGAGGGTGAGCATCGCGCAACCGGCGTCGAGGATACGCTCGGCGTGGGCCTGGATGCTGTCCGGTACCGCGTCTGGGGTGCCGCTGTCAAAAGCGCAGTCACCGTAGTCGATCACCGCCAGGTGGTCGAACGGATCGAACGTCCACGGCCAGTGCCGGGCCCAGGCCTGCTGCACCGAGGCGGCGCGGATCGCCCGTGGGCCGAAGCGCGCCCCGGGACGATTGCTGGTGGCGGTGTCGAACGGCACCCCGCTGACCACCACGTCGACCCCGTGCAGGTCACGGCTGTAGCGGCGCCGGGAAAAACTGGTGATGCCGGCATAGGTACTTTCTGCGGCAGTACCGTAGAGGCTGTCGCGAGTGATGGCCTGATCGTTGTCCTGGGCAGGTTCCACGGTGAGTCTCCTTGTGGGTGTCGGGCTTACTGGCGGCTGCGGAAGGTGGTCCACAGGCGATTGCGCTGGCGCAGGTCGGACAGCGCCATGCTACGGTCGGCGAACAGGCGCTGGCGCACCTCGGCCGAAGGGTAGATGTCCGGATCCTGGCGCACCGCCGGGGCCACCAGCGGCGTGGCCGCCTGGTTGGCGTTGGCGAAGAACAGGGTATTGGTCAGCGCCGCGACCGAATCAGGGCGCAGCATGAAGGCGATGAAGGCACGAGCGGCTTGCGGGTGCGGGGCATCCTTGGGTATCGCCAGGTTGTCCAGCCACACCAGCGTGCCTTCCCGGGGAATGCGGTAGACCAGCGTGAACGACTTGCCGGCACGCCGGGCCTGGTCGGCGGCCATGGCCGCGTCGCCGCTGTAGGTCAGCGCCAGGCACACGCTGGCGTTGGCCAGGTCGTTGATCTGTCGCCCGTTGGCCACGTAGCTGACCGACGGCTGCAACCGCGACAGCAGGGCCTGGGCCGCTTCCAGATCGGCTTTGTCCTGGCTGTACGGGTCCTTGCCCAGGTAGTTGAGGGTGATACCGATCACCTCCTGGGGCGAATCGGGCATGGCGATGCCGCAATCCTTCAGGCGACTGGCGTATTCGGGCTTGAACAACAGGTCGAGACTGTCCAGCGGCACATCGCCCAGGCGCTGGCGCACGGCCTCGACATTCACCCCCAGGCCCAGAGTGCCCCAAGTATAGGGCACCGCGTGGCGGTTGCCGGGATCGGCCTCGGCCAGCTTGGCCAGCAGGTCCGGGTCGAGGTTGGCATAGCCTGGCAGCGCCTGGGTGTCCAGTGGCTGCAACGCGCCGGCCTTGAGCGCCCGGGCCAGCACCGTGGCCGACGGCACCACCACATCGTAGCCACTGTTGCCGGTGAGCAGCTTGGTCTCCAGCACCTCGGTGGTGTCGAAGGTGTCGTAGCGCACCTTGTAGCCGGTTTCCCGTTCGAAACGCGCCAAGGCCTGCGGGGCGACGTAATCGGCCCAGCTGTACAGGTTGACGACCTTCTCCTCGGCCTGCAGCGGCAAGGTGAACAGCAGGGACAGCAGGCACAACGTTCGATGCATGACGGACACCTCGGCGTGGGGCTGGGATGTCGTCAGCATGCCTGTCAGGTTACATTGCATAAATCGCAACTTTGCAAAGCTGACATTAACCAGGAGCAATGTGATGCTTGGACAACTCCATGACCTGGACCTGCAATTGCTGCGGCTGTTCGTCACGGTGGTCGAGGCCGGTGGCTTCAGCGCCGCCCAGGGCGTGCTGGGGCTGAGCCAGCCAAGCATCAGCCAGCAGATGGCGAAACTGGAGACCCGCCTGGGCTACCGGCTGTGCAGCCGCGGCAAGGGTGGCTTTCGCCTGACTGAAAAGGGCGAGCTGCTGCTCCAGGCGACACGCGCCCTGCTGCTGCAGATCGAGCAGTTCCGCCAGCAGGCCAATGGCGTGGCCGGGCGCTTGCTGGGGACAGTGCGCATCGGCCTGGCGGAGAACCAGGACAGCAGCGTGACCCTGCGTCTCGCCCAGGCCATCGCGCGCTTTCGCCAGCGCGACGAGACGGTGCAACTGGAACTGACCAGTGCCCCACCGGCGGAGCTGGAACGCCTGCTGCTGGAGCAACGCCTGGACTGCGCGATCAGCTACTTTTCCGGCAACCAGGCAGCGTTCGACTACCAGCCGTTGTTCGAGGAACCCCAGCGACTGTATTGCGGCCAGGGACATGCCCTGTTCGAGATGACGCAGATGAACCGCGAACAGTTGCTCGACACCGACCAGGTGCGCCATCCCTATCGCTTTCTCAAGCAGGGCGAGCCGTTCCAGAGTCGCCGCAGCAGTGCGCTGGCCGAGCAGATCGACAGCGCGCTGACGCTCATCCTGTCGGGGCGTCATATCGGTTACCTGCCCTGCCACTGCGCCGCGCCGTGGGAAGCCCAAGGGCTATTGCGGCCGCTGGATCCGACGCTGGATTTCAGCGTGCAGTTCACCCTCGCCCGGCACCGTGCGCAGGCACCGGGTGAAGCGTTGCTGGCATTCGTCGAGGACCTGGGCGCGGCATTTGCTGGTGCATGAAAGTCCGCTCCGAGGGTGCCCCCTTATGGCAGCGGGCCTTGTGGATGCGGACTTTTTGCGGGTGGGCTTGCCCGGCGATGAGGCCAAACCTGCACGGGCAGAACAAGCCCCCCTTGATCAGTAGACCAGGTTCCAGGTAAGCGTATAGGTCCGCCCCCGCCCCTGATAGTCGTACAGATACGCCGGCCCGTAGGTAGGCGCGTAGAACAGCGTCGCCCGTTGTCCCCACACCGTGCTGTACTGCTTGTCGAACAGGTTCTGGATCCCTGCGCTGAACGTACCGAAACCAGTCTCCTGGCTGCCCAGCAGGTCGAAAGTGGTATAGCCATCGATCTCGTGGTGGGCATCGTCGCGCAGGGTGAAGGCATGGTTGGCCTGCAGCCGCGCCGAACGCCCGTCGCCCTTCCAGCCGACGAAGGCGGTGGCCTTGGACAACGACGCGTAGCGGGCGTCGCGCTTGACCCAGTCACCGTCGCCGTCCTGCTCTTGCGAGCGCACCAGGTGCAAGGTGCCACCGGTTTCCCAGCCGTTCTGGAAATAACGGCTCAACGCGCCCTCGAAGCCGAAGTCTCGACGCTTCTGATCCTCGACATCGATGGTCAGCGTAGCGGAATCGACGTTGATGACCTTGTCCGACCAGATGTAGTACAGCGCCGCCTGGGCGTTCCAGTCGAGGTCCGCATAGCGCCAGCCCAGCTCCACCTGGCGGCTCTTGATCCCGGCCAGTGGGTTGTCGCCCACCGACAGGCCCGGCTTGCCATAGTACTTGGCCGGGTCCGGCAACTCGAAACCCTCGCCGTAGTTGGTCCATACCTGGTGGCCATTCTTGAAGTCATAGATAGCGCCCAGGTTGTAGAGGTTCACCTGGTAGTCGTTGCTGCCACCGGGCACGTTCTTGAAGTCGCTGACCTCGACATCCATCTGTTGGCGCCGAGCGCCGCCGGACAGGGTCAGGTTGTCGGTGAGGTGCCAGTCCAGCTGGCTGTAGAACGACACGCCATCGACCCGATAGCTGGGGTAGCGCGGCGCCTTGCTGGCCTTGTCCAGATCCAGGCCGCCACTCTCGGACGATACCCGCGCATCGAAGGTGGTCTGTTCGGCGCTGAACCGCTCACGATCCAGATCGACGCCGTAAGTCAGCTTGAAGGTGTCCCACTGCTTGGCGAACAGCGCCTTGAGGCCAGACACCTCGAAGTTCTGTTGCGAAGCCGCGAAGTAAACGCCGCGCGAACCGGTGGGCTTGCCGGTGTTGTAATAGGGGAACGGGTAGAAGTTGTCGTTCTCCTTGCGATACGAGGCCTGCAGGTAGAAGTCCTGGCCGAGCACATCGCGGTGGTGGTAGTTGGCGTTGAGCAGCAGCCGTCGGGTGCGCGGTTGCAGGTCGGACGAATAACCGCCGCGCAACTCGGCGTCCTCGAGGTCGGACGGGGCATTGTGACGCAGGTTGGGGAAGTAGATACCGGTACTGCCGTGGTTGCCGGAGTCGTAGTACTGGGCCAGCAGGTCGAGACTTTGCTGGTCGTCCAGGGTCAGGCCGAGTGTGCCGAGGATATCCAGGCTGCGGTTGTACTGCAGGTCGGTCTGGGTGTTGTCGATGAAGATCTGCTTGCCGGCACCGTCGTAGAACGCCTCGTTCTGCTCGCCGGAAATGCCCAGGCGGGCGTTGACCCGTTCGTTGCCGCCGCTGATCGACTGGGCGATGCGGGTCGACAGGTCATCGCTGTTGTTGAAGCCGCTACTGGCGCCGAGCTGGGTCTCGAAGCGCAATGGCCCTGCCTCGCCCTTCTTGGTGACGATGTTGATGATGCCGCCGGTGGCGCCGCCACCATAGATCGCGCTGGCGCCGGACAACACCTCGACGCGCTCGACGTTGAACGGCGAAATGCTGTCGAACTGGCGCGACAGTCCGCGGGAGCTGTTCTGGCTGACGCCGTCGATCATCACCAGCACGTCGCGGCCGCGCATGTTCTGGCCATAGTTGGTGCGCCCTTCAGGCGCCAGGTCCAGGCCCGGGACCAGCTTGCCGATGGCCTCCTTGAGGCTCACGCCACTGTCGATCTGCTCGCGCAGCTGCTGCTGGTCGACCACCCAGACCGTGCCGGGGATCTCGCTGATCGCCGTGCTGGTGCGCGAGGCCACGCTGACTTCGATGGGCTTGAGGCTGACACTCTGCGGTGGCGCAGCGCGGCGCAGGGTGACCGTGCGCGCATCGTTGAACTGGTAGCTGACCCCCGTCCCGCCAAGCAATTGCTGCAGGGCCTGCTCCAGGCTGTAGCTGCCGCTAAGCGCCGGCGCCTGCAGGTCGGCCACGTCGGCGGTGGTGTACAGCAGGTGCAGTCCGGCCTGGTCGGCGAACGCGGTCAGGGCCTGGTCCAGCGGCTGGGCTGGCAGTTCGAGGCGTACCTGGCGCGCCTGGGCGCTGGCGCCAGGGACATCGGTGGCAGCCTCGGCCAGCAGCGGGCCGGCCAGAGTAGCCAGGGCGGTGCAGGACAACATGGCGTGTTTGAAGCGGTGCGGGAGCGTGGCCTTCACGAAAGAGCTTCCAGACAGTCGTAGGGATAAGGGTTGGCTGATCAGTGCCCCTACGACGATCTGGCTACGACGAACTTGCAGCGGTAAATGAAAAAAATTTCGATTCCGCTTGAACGGCTCAATACACCACGGCCAGGAACGGCAAGTAAGTGACCTTCAGCCCATAACGCTGCTCGAGGGTGCGCAACAGCGCATGGGGGTCGTCAAGGTCGAACACGCCGCTGACTTCGAGGGCCGCGAGCTGCTGGTCGGGGATCACGATACGACCATGCTGGTAGCGCTCCAGCTCGGCCAGCACCTGGCCCAGCGGCTTGCCATTGAAGATCAGCTTGCCGCGCTGCCAGGCGGTGCGGGTCCCGGCATCCGGCGTGGGTTGCAGCACCTGGCCCGCGACCTCGGCCTGGCCCTCGGCCAGCAGCACCTGAGCGCCACCCGGCTCGCGCCGCACACTGAACACCGCCGCGTTGCCGGTCACCGGCGCGCCCCCCGCCTGCACCACGAAGGGACGGGGATCGGCGACCGTTTCGAACAACGCCTCGCCCGCCTCCAGCACCACCTTGCGCTGGTGCTCATCGAACACCACCGACAAGGCGCTGGCGCTGTTCAGGGTGACCCGAGAACCGTCGGCCAGGGTCAGGCTCTGTCGCTGGCCGACGCTGGTGTGATAGTCCGCCCGCCAGATCGGCAACTGTTGCCAGGCAACATGCCCGGCCATGCCCAAGACCAGCGACGCGGCGACCGCCGACAGCCAGCGCCACCTGCGTGGCGCGGCCGGCAGGCTGGCCTTGGCCGTCGGCGTATGCCCCAGGTCGAGCCACAATGCCTCGGCCTCGGCCGCCGCTTCGGCATGCGCCGGGCTCAGCCGACACCAATGCTGGTAACGGCTGTGGTCGATCGCCGTGGCATTGCCCGAGTGCAGCAGGACCTGCCAGTCGAGGGCATCGTCGGACAACGTGCTGAGCGGTTGTGGGGCGGGCATGGCGTGGGCTTCAGTCATGGTTGTGCTTGAGCCAGTCACGGCAATGGCGCAAGGCCTGGCCGATGTATTTTGCCACCATGCTCTCGGAAACGCCCAGTCGTTGCGCGATCTGCGCCTGGGTCAGGCCTTCGACACGGTTGAGTAACAGTGCCTGGCGTGCGTTGCCGGATAACTGCAGCAGCGCTTGGTCGAGGATCTGCAGACGCTCGCGGGCCAGCAAGGCAGCCTCCGGAGGCGGTGCCGGGCAGGCGATCGGAGTGTCGCCATCGCTGTCCTCGTGGCTGGCTGCCAGGCGCTGCTCACGGCGCAAGGCATCAATGGCGAGGTTGCCGGCCACGCGAAAGATGAAACTGCGCGCATGCAGCACCCGCACGGCCTGATCGTCGACCTTCACCAGCTTGAGGTAGGTTTCCTGGGCGACATCGGCGGCACGCTGCCGGTCGCTCATGCGCCGGGTCAGGAACTGCAGCAGGTCATCGTAATGCTCCTGGAAACTGGCCAGCAGCCCGGACACGGGAGAGGTCGCCATGGAAAAGTGAAGGCCGTCGGGAAGAGTTATCGAACGTTAATGAGAAACAGTATCTTTCATAATGCCCGGTACTTTCAACGCCGCCGCGCTTTTGCCACACTGCCGGCTCGCCCGTGACCCGAGTCCCTCACCGCCATGCTCGTCCGCTGCTGCCTGATCCTGCTGTTGTGCCTGGGCCTGAACGCCTGCGCTCTGTTCCAGAACCGCGATCCGCTGAACATCAGCGTGATCGGCATCGATCCCCTGCCCGGCCAGGACCTGGAACTGCGCATGGCGGTGAAGATCCGCGTGCAGAACCCCAACGAGACACCAGTGGACTTCAGCGGTGTCGCCTTGAACCTGGAGGTCAACGACCAGCCGCTGGCCGCCGGTGTCAGCAACCAGCGCGGGCATATCGACCGCTACGGCGAAACCGTGCTCAGCGTGCCGGTGAGCATCACCGCGTTCGCCTTTCTGCGCCAGGCCTACGGGCTGGGCCGGGTCGAGTCGCTGCAGGGCCTGCCCTACGTGCTGCGTGGCAAGCTGGCCGGTGGACCATTGGGCACGGTGCGTTTCATCGACAAGGGCCGGCTCGACCTGCCCGCGCCAACCGGCTACGCCTGGTAGTCTCAGCCGCCGCTGCCGATGAAGCGCACGCCTGGGCGCGCACGTTCATCCACGCTCAACTCGAATACATCCGGCCGCGCGTAGTGACCGACCACGTCGAAGTCGTAGCGCGCCCGCACCAGCTCATCGGTATCGACTTGCGCACAGAGCAGTCCGCGTTCGCCCAGCAACGGCCCGGCCAGTACTTCGCCGAGCGGCCCGACGATGACGCTGCCGCCATTGATCAGCGGCCGTTCGGCCGGCCAGTTGGACCGGGTGTGCACAGCCGTGCAGGAAGTGTCCGCCTGACTCAACGATTGGCGCTGGCGGCAGCCATCATCTTGTTGACTTCGCTACGCACCAGGTAGGTGAACTCTGCTGGCGACATGCCATCCAGTTCGGCGCGCACCCATTCAGCCCACTTGCCCTTGCGCCGCGACTTTTCCGAGATCAGCCGCGCGGCCTCGGCCTTGGCCTTGCCCAGGTTGTTCTGCCAATACTCGAACAAGCGAGCCTTTTCCGCCTCGATCTGCGCCCGTTCCTCGAAGCTCATGTTGGCCAGATTGAAACTCATGGGGTAATACCTGCCACTGAAAAATGGGGGCTATCTTACACTGTCGCGGCCGGGCATCGGTACGCCGCTGCAACTTTCCAGGCGTGGCGGCATCCACTGTTCAACTCCCCCCTTGACGAGGACGTGTAGATGGCCAGGAAAACCACCGTGCAAACCGATAGTGAACAGATCAAGGACCAAGTGTTCAGCGAGTTGCAGGCATTGATCGAGGAGTCGGAGCGACTGCTCACTGACAGTGCATCGCTGGTCGGCGAAGACGCCGATACCCTGCGCGCCCAGCTCGGCCTGAAACTGCGCCAGGCCCGGGATGCCACCAGTCGACTGGGGCAGAAGGCGCAACCGGTGGTCGAGGCGACCCAGCAATATATCGGCGGCCATCCCTGGCAGACCGTGGCGATTTCAGCAGGGCTCGGCCTGGTGGTCGGCTTGTTGCTGGGACGCCGGCAGTAAGCGTCGCTCAGGCGACCTGGGCCATGGGGATGCCGCTGTGGAAGCGCAGCTCCTGGTCCGGGGAGCTGATCAGTTCGGCTTCCGCCGCACGTACCAACTCCACCACCCGGGCAATGTCCGCCTCGTCGCCATACTGATGCGCCAGTTTCAGGTAACCCTGATAGTGACGCGCCTCGCTCTTGAGCAGGCCGTGGTAGAAGGTGCCGAGCTCTTCGTCCAGGTGCGGTACCAAGGCGGCGAAACGCTCACAGCTACGGGCCTCGATGAACGCGCCGACCACTAGCGTATCCACCAGCTTGACCGGCTCGTGGGCCCGTACCAGACGCCGCAGACCCGAGGCATATCGTCCCGCAGACACCGGCCGCAACGGTACGTCGCGACGCTTCATCAGCCGCAGGACCTGCTCGTGGTGCACCAGTTCCTCACGGGCCAGGCGCGACATCATGTTGATCAAGTCCAGGTGGCTGTTGTACTTGGCGATCAAGCTCAATGCCGTGCTCGCGGCCTTGAACTCGCAGTTCTTGTGATCGATCAGCAGGGTCTCCTGGTCGGCCAGCGCCGCCTCGATCCAGGCATCAGGGGTACGGCAACCGAGGAAGGCATCGATTTCAGGAATCAGGGACATGGCACTCGCAATCACACAGGGCGTCAACAGGACCGGCGATTATACCGGCGACGCCGCCGAGTGCCAGTGACTATGCTTGATGCAGGTCAAGCGCCGGCGGAAGGCGCGCCGTCTATAGTCAGGCATTGGTCGCCATCCAAAAAGGAGCTCACGTCCATGCAAGCCGTCCGCAGCATCCTCGTCGTTCTCGACCCCGAACACGCCCACAGCCGCGCCCTGACTCGGGCCAAACTGATCGCTGGCGTGACCGGTGCGCGCCTTCACCTGTTGATGTGCGACAAGAAGCAGGACCATGCGGCGCTGCTCAGCCTGCTCAGCAGCCAGCTACACGACGATGGCTATGACAATGTCACCTACGAGCAGCATTGGCAGGAAACTCTGCACAAATCGATCATCCAGGTACAACAGGCCGAAGGTTGCGAACTGGTGATCAAGGAGCATCGACCAGACAATCCGCTGCGCAAGGCGCTATTGACGCCCAGTGACTGGAAGCTGCTGCGCGAGTGCCCGTGCGCCGTGCTGATGGTCAAGAGCGAACGGCCCTGGACAGGCGGCAAGATCCTCGCCGCTGTCGATGTCGGCAACCAGGACGAAGACCATCGGCGCCTGCATGCCAGTATCATCGACCACGGCTACGCTATCGCCAGCCTGGCCAAGGGCGAGTTGCACGTGATCAGCGCCCACCCCTCCCCCATGCTGGCGGCATCGGATCCGGTGTACCAGCTCAGTGAAACCATCGAGAAACGCTATCGGGAAGCTTGCCTGGCATTCCAGGCCGAGTTCGATATCAGCGCCGATCGTCTGCATATTGCCGAAGGTCCCGCCGATGTGCTGATTCCCTATACCGAAAAGCAGTGCGAGGCGGTGGTGACGATCCTCGGCACCGTGGCCCGCACTGGTATTTCCGGGGCCCTGATCGGCAATACCGCTGAAGTGGTGCTGGATACACTCGAAAGCGATGTGCTGGTACTCAAGAGTGAAGAGGCCACGGCCCATCTGGCCGAGCTCGCCCGCGACTGACTTCCAGCATCGCCTTGTCGCAGCAGCCAGGTCCCTGTAGGAGCCAGCCGACGCGGTCATAAGGTTGCACTGGCTTTACGGGCACGGAAAAGACAAAACCCCTACCTGCATGTGCAGATAGGGGTTTTGCGAAATGAATCTTGACGATGACCTACTCTCACATGGGGAAGCCCCACACTACCATCGGCGATGCATCGTTTCACTACTGAGTTCGGGATGGGATCAGGTGGTTCCAATGCTCTATGGTCGTCA
>NZ_VWXI01000020.1 GCF_011752525.1 Pantoea sp. Cy-639
CAGCGGCGCAGTATATCTTGCCTCATCGACGACCTGATCGTTGGTTCCCGAGAGTAGTTAAGCAACGACCAGCAAAATATCCGACCCGAAAATGAAAATGCCAGTCAGCTTAACTGACTGGCATTAGCCCTTGTGGCCGGTTTTTTTTGCCTCTGATTTCAAGCAGCAGGAAAACGCGTTGCGCTTTCCTGCTGCTGAAGCTTGTGGCTCAGTCGTTGAAGTCGCGCCAGCCGCCCATTTCTTTCCAGCGGTTGACGATGCCGCAGAACAGCTCGGCGGTCTTCTCGGTGTCATAACGCGCCGAATGCGCCTCGCGTCCATCGAAGTCGATGTCGGCACTTTGGCAGGCTCGGGCGAGCACGGTCTGGCCATAGGCCAGTCCGGCCAAGGTGGCGGTGTCGAAGCTGGAGAACGGATGGAACGGGTTACGCTTGATGTCGTTGCGCGCCACCGCGGCATTGAGAAAGCCCAGGTCGAAGCTGCTGTTGTGCCCGACCAGGATTGCCCGCTTGCAGCCGTTGGCCTTCAGCGCCTTGCGCACGCCGCGGAAGATGTCGGTGAGCGCCGATTCCTCGCTCACGGCCATGCGTAGCGGGTGATCCAGCTTGATACCGGTGAACTCCAGTGCCGCCGCCTCGATGTTCGCCCCTTCGAACGGCTCGACCCGGAAGAAGTAGGTGTGTTCCGGGAACAGGAAGCCTTTCTCGTCCATGCCTATGGTCACTGCGGCGATTTCCAGCAGGGCGTCAGTGGCGCTGTTGAAGCCGCCAGTCTCGACATCCACCACCACCGGCAGGTAGCCGCGGAAACGCTCGGCCATCGGATGGCGCGAGCTGCTGCCGGTCTGGCCGTCCTGGTCGTCTTCGTAGAGGTCTTCGCTCACGCGTTGTCCTCCAGCAGGCGCCAGCGCAGTTTTTCACCAGCGCGCAGCGGAATCACGGTGTTGTCGCCCAATGGCAGGCTGTCTGGTGCCGTCCACTCGTCACGCACCAGGGTGATGGTGTCGATGTTGCGCGGCAAACCGTAGAAGTCAGGGCCATGCTTGCTGGCGAAGCCTTCGAGCTTGTCCAGCGCGTTGCGTTGTTCGAACGCTTCGGCATACAGCTCGATGGCGGCATAGGCGGTATAGCAGCCGGCGCAGCCACAGGCGGCTTCCTTGGCATGCTTGGCGTGAGGTGCCGAGTCGGTGCCGAGGAAGAACTTCGGATTGCCGCTGGTGGCCGCGTCCAGCAGTGCCACCTGGTGGGTGTTGCGCTTGAGGATCGGCAGGCAATAGAAGTGTGGGCGGATACCGCCGACCAGCATGTGGTTGCGGTTGTACAGCAGGTGCTGGGCAGTGATGGTCGCGCCGACGTTGGCCGGCGCTTCGCTGACGAACTGTGCGGCGTCGCTGGTGGTGATGTGCTCGAACACCACCTTCAAACCAGGGAAACGCTCGACCAGGCGGCGCATGTGCTCGTCGATGAAGCGTTTCTCGCGGTCGAACACGTCGATCTCGCTGCGCGTCACTTCACCATGCACCAGCAGCGGCATGCCGGTTTCGGCCAAGGCCTCGATCGCCGGGAAGATGTTGTCGATGCTGGTCACGCCCGAGTCGGAATTGGTGGTGGCGCCGGCCGGGTACAGCTTGGCGGCGTAGACGAAGCCGCTGGCCTTGGCTGCGCGCACGTCTTCGGCGCTGGTACGGTCGGTGAGGTAGAGCACCATCAGCGGTTCGAAGCGGCTGCCGGCAGGGCGTGCGGCAAGGATGCGCTCGCGGTAGGCGCCAGCTTCGGCGGCGTTGCGCACCGGTGGCACGAGGTTGGGCATGATGATGGCGCGGGCGAAGGTGCGCGCCACGTCGCCGACAGTATGAGGCAGGACGGCACCATCGCGCAGATGGATGTGCCAGTCATCGGGACGCAAGAGGGTCAGGCGATCGGACATTGGGGTTTCCAGGCGGGTCGAACTCAGGTGCCAATGCTACCGGAAAACCCTGGGGCGAGCACGGCTATCAAGTTTTCCGACGAGTGTCCGATAGCCTTGGGGTAAGCCGTCAGAATCTGTGGAGCCGCCCGTGCGCCAGCGTTACCTAGCCCTGTTCACCCTTGTCGCCAGCCTGCCGGCCGGGGCGTTGACCTTCCAGACTCGCGTGGAGAACGTCGCCTGGAAAGTCGAGGGTGACCAGTTCGAGTGTCGTCTGATCCAGCCGATCGACGGTTTCGGGACGGGCGAGTTCGTGCGCCGCGCCGGTGAGCAGCCGGTCTTCCAGTTGCGCTCCGACAGCAATGTGCTGGGGGCGGGCTCCGCCACGCTGCTGGCGGCGGCGGCGCCCTGGCAGCCCGGGCGTGGCGACGTCAATCTGGGGGCGGTGCGCATGGGCCGCAGCGGGGTCCTGTTCACCTCGACCCAAGGCCAGGCCAGTCGGCTGATCAATGGCTTGCTCGATGGCCGTAGCACCGTGGTGCGTAACTACACCGGCGAAGGTGGCCGGGCGATGGAAGTGCATGTGATGCCTGTCAGCTTCGCCAAGGCCTACAGCGACTATCAAGCCTGCAGCACCAAGCTGTTGCCGATGAACTTCGACCAGATTCGCCAGACCCAGGTCGGCTTCCCCGGCGGTGGGATCGAACTGGATGCGGCGGGCAAGGCGCGCCTGGATGTGATTCTCGACTATCTGAAGGCCGATCCGACGGTCAACCATATCGAACTCAATGGCCATTCCGACAACAGTGGCAACCGTCTGACCAACCGTGATACTTCGCGCCGCCGTGCCTTGGCGGTCGCCGATTATCTGAAGGCCCATGGTATCCCGGACGAGCAGATCACCGTGCGCTTCCATGGCGAGCGTTATCCGCTGGTCAAGAACAACAATGCCGCCAACCGCGCGCGCAACCGCCGGGTGAATATCCAGCTCGACCGTGTCGCGCCGGTCGAGAAGCCCGTGGAGAAGCCTGCAGCGCCAGTCACACCGCCAGCGCCAGCTGCTACCACGCCAGCGCCGAGTGGCGTCGCGACACCGGCGACAGGCGCTGGTGCGCCAGCGGCTCAGGCCGCGCCCGCGACCAAGCCCTGAGTGCGACCAGTGGTCGCGGTATCGACAAGTTCTGTCGCTTTGTCATCACAAGCTGTCGCCCCATTGTAATTTTTTCGGCAAGGCCGGTAGAATCATCGGCTTTCCGTACAATCCCGTGGAGTGATGGCATGGCGGACGTAAAAAAGGTCGTATTGGCGTATTCCGGCGGCCTTGATACTTCGGTGATTCTCAAGTGGCTGCAGGACACCTACAACTGTGAAGTGGTGACCTTCACCGCCGACCTGGGGCAGGGCGAGGAGGTCGAGCCGGCCCGCGCCAAGGCCCAGGCGATGGGCGTGAAAGAAATCTACATCGATGACCTGCGCGAAGAGTTCGTGCGCGATTTCGTGTTCCCGATGTTCCGCGCCAACACCGTCTACGAAGGCGAGTACCTGCTGGGTACCTCCATCGCCCGTCCGCTGATCGCCAAGCGCCTGATCGAAATCGCCAACGAAACCGGCGCCGATGCCATTTCCCACGGTGCCACCGGCAAAGGCAACGACCAGGTTCGTTTCGAACTGGGGGCCTACGCCCTCAAGCCGGGCGTCAAGGTCATCGCACCGTGGCGCGAGTGGGACCTGCTGTCCCGTGAGAAGCTCATGGACTACGCCGAGAAGCATGGCATTCCGATCGAGCGTCATGGCAAGAAGAAGTCGCCCTACTCGATGGACGCCAACCTTTTGCACATCTCCTACGAAGGCGGTGTCCTGGAAGATACCTGGACCGAGCACGAAGAAGACATGTGGCGTTGGAGCGTCTCCCCGGAGAACGCCCCGGACCAGGCTACCTACATCGAGCTGACCTACCGCAACGGTGACATCGTCGCCATCGACGGTGTCGAGAAGACCCCGGCGACCGTGCTGGCCGACCTCAACCGCATCGGTGGCGCCAACGGTATCGGTCGCCTGGACATCGTCGAGAACCGTTACGTGGGCATGAAGTCCCGTGGCTGCTACGAAACCCCGGGCGGCACCATCATGCTCAAGGCTCACCGCGCCATCGAGTCGATCACCCTGGATCGCGAAGTCGCTCACCTCAAGGATGAGCTGATGCCGAAGTACGCCAGCCTGATCTACACCGGCTACTGGTGGAGCCCGGAGCGCCTGATGCTGCAGCAGATGATCGATGCTTCGCAGGTCAACGTAAACGGTGTCGTGCGCCTGAAACTGTACAAGGGCAACGTGACCGTGGTCGGCCGCAAGTCGGACGATTCGCTGTTCGATGCCAATATCGCGACCTTCGAAGAAGACGGCGGTGCCTACAACCAGGCCGATGCCGCAGGCTTCATCAAGCTCAATGCGCTGCGTATGCGCATCGCCGCCAACAAGGGCCGTTCGCTGCTCTGATCCGGCATCCGGAAAAGCCGATACCAGTTTCCTGGTATCGGCTTTTTTTATGCCCGTGCCCTGTCCTGAATAGGGTTTACTCCCCCATCCCGTGTGCCAGCTTGGCCTGGGGCCTTGCAAGCTGTACCACCTGCAATGTCAGCCTGGCAGACGATCCAGGTTGATCGGCTACTTCGCTTGAGCGAACAGCATTACGTCTTGTGCCGGGATTTTGGGTCTGTCGATCAGAGAAGTCGATCGATGATGAAAGAGGCTTCTTGATCTTCCGTCATAGGCCCCACCGAAAAGTGGATACAGGCTCGCGTGTCAAGGTTGTACAGCACCCAGCGCCGGGTTGCGTTCTGTGGCCTGGCAATCATGCGCAAGACATGTCGTTCGATCAGTTTGCGGCTGTCGGGGCCGGAGATGGCGATGATCATCGGCTCGTCGTGCTCCTGATCGGGTATCTGTGCCTCCTGTCGTTCTGACCCTCTCTTGATGGAGGGTTCCGATGCGGTTTGTACCGGCGTTGCGCAAGATGAGCCCTGATCATGCTTGTCCGGGGTGAACAAAGATCCCGTGTTGAAATTGAGCGTAAGGAAGAACAGCACCGTGAGAAAGAAGGGGAAACCCACCAGAAACCAAGTATAGATCTCTTGGCTTTCCTCGCTCAGAAAGGGTAGCGAGGCGAGTGCGGACGCTTCGATGACACCAGCGAAGACGGCGATGAGAGTCAGTGGGCTGATAGGTTCCTGGTTCATGGTGAGCATCCGAGCAAGCTTTATCCATCATTTAGCGCGTTCTGCCTTCCAGGGATATCTGAAGTTATTCCTGCTCGGGAATGATTTTCCGTAGTGAAAAACGGCTGAGAATATCTTTCATGGATAGATGAAATTTCCTGCGCTCACTGTGCGCGTTACGTAATTGGATCCAGATTGCCGTATCGCTAACTTAGCAGGCTCTCAAGGCAGGCAGGGCCTTATTACATTTAGTGAAACAACCGAGCGTAGGACGTTTCCTAAATAGCGGTAAGTCTCTTCTTCGGCGTATTTGCCAGGGAAACTGTAGCGTAAATAATCGTTATGCTCGGTTGTTGGTGGGTAGCCGAAATCAAAATAACGCATCAATGGATATCGCATGAACAAAGTGCTGATCGTGGATGATCACCCGGTCATTCGCCTGGCTGTGCGCATGCTGATGGAACGGCATGGCTACGAGGTGGTGGCGGAAAGCGACAATGGGGTAGATGCCTTGCAACTGACGCGAGAACATCTGCCGGATATAGTCATTCTGGATATTGGGATCCCCAAGTTGGATGGTTTGGAGGTTATTGCCAGAATCAACCTGGCAAGTCCAGCAAGCAAGACGTTGGTACTGACATCACAGGCGGCCGGGCATTTCTCGATGCGTTGCATGCAAGCAGGTGCGGCCGGCTATGTGTGCAAGCAGCAGGAACTGACGGAATTGCTCAGTGCCATAAAAGCTGTACTCTCCGGCTACAGCTATTTCCCCAATCAAGCGTTGCACAAGGGGCGGTCTGGCGTCGGAGGGGGGACCGAGACCGAAATGGTCGAACGTCTTTCAGGGCGGGAAATGATGGTGCTGCAGCAACTTGCCCGTGGTAAGAGCAACAAGGAAATTGCCGACAGCATGTTCCTGAGCAACAAGACTGTCAGCACCTACAAGACCCGGTTGTTGATGAAGCTCAACGCCCGCTCATTAGTGGATCTTATCGAACTGGCCCAGCGTAACGGTTTGGCCTGAGCACAAAAAAGCCTCCGTTCAGGAGGCTTTTTTGTGCGTTGCGCTACAGATCGTAGTCAAAGTCGGCCAGTTGCTTCTGCAGGCGTCGTTCTTCCAGCATATTGTCGATCGTGCGCCGCTTGCTGAGGTTGGTCTTCGCAGGTTCGACCTGCGGCTCCGTTTCCTCTTCCGCGCTGGGGAAATCTTCGTCGATAGCCAAGTCTTCTTTATCGGTGCTCATGCGTCACTCCAAGCCAAAGGGCCCTTGGCCGACCTTATAGCGGGATTCGCAGAACGGGTAAAAAAGATTTTTTCAATCGAACGCTGGTGTTTTTGCTATTGCTTCAATCGTCAGAGGTCTTGTGGCGATACTCGCACAGGTCCTCGATTCGACAGCTGCCGCAGCGAGGCTTGCGTGCCTGGCACACGTAGCGACCGTGCAGGATCAGCCAGTGATGGGCGTCGAGCAGGTAATCCTTCGGCACGAACTTGAGCAGCTTCTTTTCCACTTCCAGCACGGTCTTGCCTGGGGCGATCCCCGTGCGGTTGCTGACCCGGAAGATATGGGTATCGACGGCCATGGCCAATTGGCGGAAGGCTGTGTTGAGCACCACATTGGCAGTCTTGCGGCCCACGCCTGGCAGGGCTTCGAGCGCCTCCCGGGTCTCTGGAACCTCACCACCATGTTGTTCGACCAGCAGGCGGCAGGTTTCGATGACGTTCTTCGCCTTGCTGTTGTACAGGCCGATGGTCTTGATGTATTCGCTCAGCCCTTCCACGCCCAGGGCATGGATGGCTTGCGGGGTGTTGGCCACCGGAAACAGGCGCGCGGTGGCCTTGTTCACCCCGACATCGGTGGCTTGGGCCGAGAGGATCACGGCGATCAGCAGTTCGAAGGGCGTGGTATAGGCCAGTTCGGTCTTGGGATCAGGATTGTCTTCATGCAGCCTGCGAAAGATCTCCAGGCGTTTGGCGGCATTCATGGGGTCAAAGGTTTCCTTGACGGCGTGAGGAGGGGCGCGACGGACGCAGGTGATTGTACAGGCCCAGCAGCAGACCGAGCACTATCAGCCCTCCTGGAGCCAGGCTGGCGAGGTGCAGGCCAAAGGTCTCGCCCAGCAGCTGTCGGCAGGCGCCCAGAGCCAGCAAGCTCGGGAGCAGGATGCACAACTGGTCGGACAGCGCTCGCCAGCGGCCGGTTTCTGGCAATTGTCGATCGATGGCCAGGCAGGGCAGGGCCAGCAGCATGGGATAGTGCCCCAGTAACTGCGCGACGGGCAGCGCCCAGGCGCGCAGGCCCAGTTGCAGACAGGTGACGAGTGCTGCGACCAGCGCCAGGCTGGCCCATTGTCGGGCGTCGGGCTCCAGGTGGCGGCGCAAGGGCGCCATCAATGCCTGATGCAGCGTCAATAGCAGCAGGGCACATAGCGCGATCAGCAGTGCCTGATGGGCTGTACCGGTGGCGCCGAGCAGTGGCGCCAGACTGGCACCCAGTAACCAGTACCTATTCATGGGGCGCTTGTCCGAGCAGTTGCAGGCGATGTTCATCGAAATAGCGCAGGGCATCCTGCAACGCATCGATGACGGCCCGTGAAGTGACCGTGGCGCCTGCCAACTGATCGAACTCGCCGTGATCGCGCTTGAGTGCCCAGGCTGGGTCCGGGGTATCGCTGCGGGCTTTGCCTGAGAACTGAGCCAGCCAGTGATGCGTCGGCTCGGCCAACTGGTCGCCCAGGCCTGGGCTTTCCTGTTGCCGCAGTACCTGAATGCCCAGCAGACGCCCCTGAGGATCGATGGCAACCGCCAGCTCGATCGGTCCGGCATAGCCTTGGCATTCGACACGCAGCAGGACGGCACTGGGTGTGCCATCCAGGCGGGCCTGGAAGCCGCTGAGCAGACGGCTGTGACGTAACTGGGGTTCGACCAGGGGGAGTGGGCTGCGTAATGGCTGATTGTCGTAGCGGTCGGCAGGCAACACGGCGAGCCACTGCTGTTCCTGTTGCTGGCGTTGTGCTGTATCGATCGGTGCGAGGGTCCAGCGCTGCCAGGCCACTGTGCCGGCCACGGCCAGCATGACCACCAGTAGCAGCAGCAGGTGGCTGCGCGCACGCCGGTTCATGTCGGTGCCTGCTGCCGGCGGTCGGCCCAGCGATCCAGGGCTGGGGCGGCAAGGTTCATCAGCAGGATGGCGAAGGCACTGCCGTCGGGCAGGCTGCCCCAGGTACGGATCAAGTAGATCACTAGCCCGGCGCCGGCGCCGAACAGCAGGCGAGACAGGGGGCGTCGGCAGCCGGAGACCGGCTCGGTAGCGATGAAGAAGGCAGTCAGCATGGTCGAGCCAGAAAACAGGTGCAGCAGCGGCGAGCCGTTTGAGTCCGAGCCTGATCCGTTCCAGCCCAGCAGGCTGAACACGAACAGGCCGCCGAGCAGGCCTGCAGGCGCGTGCCAGCTGTACACCTTGCGCTGCAGCAGGAACAGGCCGCCGAGCAGGAATGCCAGGTTCACCCATTCGCTGTCGCGCCCTCCCAGGTGACCGAAGGCTGGATGGTGGGCGAACAGTTCGTCGATGGTCAGGCTGCGATTATGGTGCAGGGCGTCGAGTACCGTGGGACTGGCCCAGGCATCGACCGGCGGGCTGGCGCCGAAACTCAGGCGCAGGCTGTCGAGCAGGTCCGGCGCCTGACTGGCCCAATGGCTCATCGGCAAAGGGAAGCACAGTACGACGAAGGCGTAGCCGACCATGGCTGGGTTGAACAGGTTGAGACCTACGCCGCCGAATGCTTGCTTGCCCAGGCCGATGGCCGCGCTTGTCGCGATGATCGGCAGCCACCAGGGGGCCAGGCTGGGGAGTGCGGCGCTCAGCAGCACGGCCGTGACCAGGGCGCTGCCGTCATTGAGCGCAGGGCCGATCGGTTGCTTGCGCCAGGCCAGCAACAGGCTTTCTGTGGCCAGTGCGGTGGCGGCACACAGCAGCAGGTTGAACAGCACACCCCAGCCATGCAGCCAGAACAGCACCAGCAGGCCGGGCGTGCAGGCCAGCATGACCAGTCCCATGGCTGCACGCAGGCGAGGATCAGGCGCCTGCATGGTTCTGCAGCTCATCGAGGTGTTTGCGGGCTTGCTCGGCGACTGCTTCGAGGTTGGCCAGCTGTTCACGTTGCAGACGGTCAGGAGCATCGCCAGCGGCCCCAAGGGCCTTGTTCAATTGCGCGCGGCTCATGGCTACGGCGATCTTGGCCTGCTTGAGCGCGGCATCTGCTGCGCTGGCAGCGCCTGGCTGCTGACGCGCCTGACGCTCGGCCGCGCGCCTGGCCTCGTCGCGATGCAAGCGTGCGGCACGTTGCAGGTGTCGCTGCCGTGCCTGGCTGCGGCGTAGTTCCCGGGCCTGGCGTTGTTCTGCTGTGTGAGCTAGGCCGCCGATAATTGGCGTGAGCGTGTCCGGCACCGGTTGCATCTCGATGCAGTCCACTGGGCAGGGCTCCAGGCACAGATCGCAGCCGGTGCATTCGCTGGCGAGCACGGTATGCATCAGTTTGCTCGCACCGAGAATGGCGTCCACCGGGCAGGCCTGGATGCATTTGGTGCAGCCGATGCATTCGGCTTCGCGGATAAAGGCTATCTGCGCTGGTGCACGGCCACGCTGCTCATCGAGGGCGACGATCGGCATCTGCAGCAACTCGGCCAGGGCGGCGATGGTTTCGCTGCCGCCGGGCGGACATTTGTTTATCGCCTCGCCTGTGGCCAGGCTTTCGGCATAGGGCCGGCAACCGCCATGGCCGCACTTGCCGCATTGGGTCTGCGGCAGCAGGGCGTCGATGCGTTGAATCAGGTTCATTGCGTGAAGAGTCCATTGAAGCCGGAAAACGCCATGGCCATCACCCCGGCACCGAGCAGCTCGATCGGCAGGCCGCGCAGGGCCTGGGGTATCTGCTCATGGCGGCTGCGTTCGCGCAGGTCGGCAAGCAGCGCCAGGGCCAGCCAGAACCCCAGACCGGCGAATACGCCTCGGAGCAATGTCGGCCACAGGTCGAGGCGTCCTTCACCAAGCTGCAAGGGCAAGCCTAGCACCAGGGCGTTGCCAGCCAGCAGCGGAGTCAGTCCATCGATCGGCCACAGCGGGCGCAGCCGGCGTATCAGCTCGGGTATCACCCAGGCGAGGGCGGCCAGCAGCGGCAGCAGCAGGAACAGCCGCAGGTCCTGCAACTGGAGGGGGAAGAGCAGCCATTGCAGCAGGCACTGGCCGATGATGAGCGTACTCATGACGAGCAGCGCCACGCACAGGCCTAGGGCTTGCAAGCGCACGCGATCGACCGGCCCAGGCAGCAGGAGCAGGTGATTGACCAGCGCGGCGCTGACCAGGACCAGGACGTAGTCGTTCATGACGATGCCGAAAGCCGCAGATTGCCGTGATTATCCGGCAGGCAGCGCGGGATGGAAATGCCCCGGCCAGTGGCCGGGGCTAGAGACTTACTTGATGCGCTGTCCGGGCTTGGCGCCGCTGTCCGGGCTCAGCAGGTAGATTTCTTCACCGCCGGGGCCGGCGGCCATGACCATGCCTTCGGAAACGCCGAAGCGCATCTTCCGCGGCTTGAGGTTGGCGACCATCATGGTCAGGCGGCCTTCGAGCTTGCTCGGGTCCGGGTAGGCCGACTTGATGCCGGAGAACACGTTGCGGCGCTCGTCGCCGATGTCCAGGGTCAGTTGCAGCAGCTTGTCAGCGCCTGGCACGGCCTCGGCCTTGAGGATCAGGGCCACGCGCAGGTCGACGGCTGCGAAGGTGTCGAATTCGATTTCCGCCGACAGTGGGTCCTTGGCCAGTTCGCCATTGCCGACCGGGGCCTTGGCTTCGGCGGCGAGCAGGTCTTCCTTGCTGGCCGCGACCATGGCTTCGACTTTCGCCGGCTCGATACGGCTCATCAGCGGCTTGAAGGCATTGAGCTTGTGGTTTTCCAGGCGCGACTGCAGGTCGTTCCAGGTCAGCGGCGCGACATTGAGGAAGGCCTCGGCATCGGCGGCCAGCAGCGGCAGCACCGGCTTGAGGAAGATCACCAGCTGGCGGAACAGGTTGATGCCCTGGGCGCAGATGGCCTGGACTTCATCCTGCTTGCCTTCCTGCTTGGCCAGCGACCATGGCGCCTTGTCGGCGATCCAGGCGTTGGCGCGGTCGGCCAGGGCCATGATCTCGCGCATGGCGCGACCGAAGTCGCGGCTTTCGTAGGCCTCGGCGATGGAGGGTGCGGCGGCGATGAAGGCCTCGGTCAGCTCCGGCGCGGCGTCACCTGCGACCATCACGCCGTCGTTACCCTTGTGGATGAAGCCTGCGCAGCGGCTGGCAATGTTGACCACTTTGCCGACCAGGTCGGAGTTGACCTTCTGCACGAAGTCCTCGAGGTTCAGGTCGAGGTCGTCGACGCCGCGGCCCAGCTTGGCGGCGTAGTAGTAGCGCAGGTATTCCGGCTGCAGGTGGTCCAGGTAGGTGCGGGCCTTGATGAAGGTGCCACGCGACTTGGACATCTTCGCGCCGTTGACGGTCAGGTAGCCGTGCACGTTGACCGCGGTCGGCTTGCGGAAACCCGCGCCCTCGAGCATGGCTGGCCAGAACAGGGCGTGGAAGTTGACGATGTCCTTGCCGATGAAGTGGTACAGCTCGGCCTTGGAGCCTTCGCTCCAGAACGCGTCGAAGTCCAGCTCCGGGCGACGGGCGCAGAGGTTCTTGAAGCTGGCCATGTAGCCGATCGGCGCGTCCAGCCAGACGTAGAAGTACTTGCCGGGCTCGCCTGGGATCTCGAAGCCGAAGTAGGGGGCGTCACGGGAGATGTCCCACTCCTGCAGCCCGGCGTCCAGCCATTCGGCGAGCTTGTTGGCCACGGCGTCCTGCAGCGTGCCGCTGCGGGTCCATTGCTGCAGCATGGCCTGGAAGTCGGGGAGCTTGAAGAAGAAGTGCTGTGAGTCGCGCAGCACCGGGGTGGCGCCGGAGATGGCCGACTTCGGGTTCTTCAGTTCGGTTGGCGCATAGGTGGCGCCGCATTTTTCGCAGTTGTCGCCGTACTGGTCCTCGGCCGCGCATTTCGGGCAGGTGCCCTTGATGAAGCGGTCGGCCAGGAACATGCCTTTTTCCGGGTCGAAGTACTGGGTCACGGAGCGGGTGGCAATGTGACCGGCATCGCGCAGGCGGGTGTAGATCAGGCCCGACAGCTCGCGGTTCTCTTCACTGTGGGTGGAGTGGAAGTTGTCGAAGTCGACCAGGAAGTCGGCGAAGTCGCTGCTGTGCTCGGCCTGGACATTGGCGATCAGCTGTTCAGGAGTGATGCCTTCCTTTTCCGCGCGCAGCATGATGGCCGAACCGTGGGCATCGTCGGCACAGACGTAGACGCACTGGTTGCCACGCAGCTTCTGGAAGCGCACCCACATGTCCGTCTGGATGTACTCCAGCATATGGCCAAGATGGATGGATCCATTGGCATAGGGCAGGGCGCTGGTGACGAGAATCTGACGTGGCTCGGACATGGTGGCTCGGCTACTTATCTGGCTACGGGGTAAAAATGAGGGTGATCGGCCACTATAAAGGGCTGGAGAATTTATTTCACCCCGCGTGCGCATCTGCTGACGATTGACGGGTTAGCATAGGCGCCTGTTCCGTATCCAGTTTGCCAATGGGAGCCTCCATGAGTGCCGTTACCCGTGCCGCCGTCGAAGGCGTGCTTCGCCAGTACACCGATCCCTACCTGAACCAGGACCCGGTCAGCGCCGGTTGCGTGCGCGCCATCGATATCCAGGGCGGTCAGGTCGCCGTGCAACTGCAACTGGGCTACGCCGCCGGCCTGTTCAAGGGGGGATGGGCGCAGGTATTGCAAACCGCCATCGAGAACCTCGAAGGTGTCACCGCCGCCAGCGTGCACATCGATTGCGTCATCGCCACGCACAAGGCCCAGGCCCAGGTGCCGGCCATGGCCAACGTCAAGAACATCATTGCCGTGGCCTCGGGCAAGGGCGGCGTGGGCAAGTCGACCACCGCGGCCAACCTGGCCCTGGCCCTGGCCCGGGAAGGGGCGCGGGTCGGTATTCTCGATGCCGATATCTATGGCCCCAGCCAAGGCGTGATGTTCGGCATTGCCGAGGGCACCCGGCCGCAGGTGCGCGAGCAGAAGTGGTTCGTGCCGATCAAGGCCCATGGCGTGGAGGTCATGTCCATGGCTTTCCTCACCGACGACAACACGCCGATGGTCTGGCGCGGCCCCATGGTTTCTGGGGCCTTGCTGCAACTGGTGACCCAGACCGCCTGGGACGACCTGGATTACCTGGTGATCGACATGCCCCCGGGTACTGGCGACATCCAGCTGACCTTGGCGCAGAAGGTGCCGGTGGCAGGTTCGGTCATCGTCACCACCCCGCAGGACCTGGCCCTGCTGGATGCCAAGAAGGGCGTGGAGATGTTCCGCAAGGTCAACATCCCGGTGCTGGGCGTGGTGGAGAACATGGCTGTGCACATCTGCTCGAACTGCGGCCATGCCGAGCACCTGTTCGGCGAAGGCGGCGGCGAGAAGCTGGCGGCGCAGTATGGTGTCGAACTGCTGGCGTCGCTGCCGTTGTCGATGCTGATCCGCGAGCAGGCCGATAGCGGCAAGCCCACCGCCATCGCCGAGCCGGAAAGCCAGATCGCCATGGTCTATCAGGAACTGGCGCGCCAGGTGGGTGCGCGCATCGTGCTGCAGGAGGCCGCTGCGCCGGCGATGCCGAGCATCACCATCAGCGAGGATTGAGTCAGCCGCAGGATTGAGCGGGGCATGGGGGAGCGTTTGTCCCGCGATGGCGTCAGCCCTGGCAAACGATATTGCCGGGCAGACGCGCTCCCGCAGACACAAAAAAACCCGCCAATGGCGGGTTTTTTTTGAAAGCGAGGAAGCGAGATCGACTTAGGCGATCTGAACTTCTTCAGCCTGCATGCCTTTCTGGCCGCGGGTAGCGACGAAAGTAACAGCCTGGCCTTCTTTCAGGGTTTTGAAGCCGTCAGCTTGGATGGCTTTGAAGTGCACGAACAGGTCGTCGCCCGACTGAGGGGTGATGAAGCCGTAGCCCTTCTCATCGTTGAACCACTTGACAACACCGGATTGACGGTTGGACATTTTTCTGTCTCCTTGGACAAAGTTGATAACGGTCAGGAAAAACCCTGGCCGGGACTGAGCGCAAAGAGAGCAGAAAATTCAGCGATGGGCCGATCAGGATCGTGCATCAAACTAGAGATTCTCGGTGTCACGTGCAGCACAGTGGCGCCACCTTAACCCACTTTCCACGACCTGCCAATGGCCAAGAAGCGCTTTGATGAAATTCGGATCGACGGCCTGTGCAGGCCCCGTCCGGCGCGGGATAGGGCAAGGAAACTTTAACCCGGGCGCCGGGACCGGTAAGATGCGCATCTCGTTTTCAGCCCGCACTCTTTCAGGACCCCCCCGCCATGAGCATCAAATCGGACAAGTGGATTCGCCGCATGGCGCAGGAACACGGCATGATCGAACCGTTCGTCGAGCGCCAGGTGCGCGGCGAACAGGACAGCCGGGTCATCTCCTTCGGCGTTTCCAGCTACGGCTACGACGTGCGCTGCGCCGATGAATTCAAGGTGTTCACCAACATCAATTCGGCCACCGTCGACCCGAAGAACTTCGATGCCGGCAGCTTCGTCGATATCAAGAGCGACGTGTGCATCATCCCGCCGAACTCCTTCGCCCTGGCGCGTACCGTCGAATATTTCCGCATCCCGCGCGATGTGCTGACCATCTGCCTGGGCAAGAGCACCTATGCCCGCTGCGGCATCATCGTCAACGTCACCCCGCTCGAGCCTGAGTGGGAAGGGCACGTTACCCTCGAGTTCTCCAACACCACCACCTTGCCGGCGAAGATCTATGCCAACGAAGGCGTGGCGCAGATGCTCTTCCTGCAATCCGATGAAGAATGCGAAGTCTCGTACAAGGACCGTGGTGGCAAGTACCAGGGCCAGCGCGGCGTGACCCTGCCGCGTACCTGAGGCGACAAACGCGGGGAATTGTTTCCCCGCCCGGCACTCCAACGGGAACAGTCCCGGTGCGCAGCACGCGCGCCGGCTCTCGTCAGGAGCCGCCCATGAAACTCGACCCCGCAATCAGCGCCAAGCTGGCCATCCTGCAGCCGAACCAGATCGGCGTGCTGGCCTGGACGCTGCTGGCGCATCCGCCAATACCGCTACAGGCTGGCGGGGTGCCGCACCAGCCTGATCCCGATACCCCGCAACCACCGGACCCCGGCGAGCATTCGCCGATGGAACCGGGCGAGCCGACCTTGCCCGACGAGCCTCCACCTTCACCGATCGCCTGAGCTCGACAGGTTTTCAGTTGCCCAGCAGGTAGCCGCTGCGACAGACCTGTTCGCCGGCCACATGGGCGACGACCATGCCGGCCGTGGCCATGCGCCGCACGCTGCGCGCATAGAGCAGGCCTGCCTGGGTATTGTGCAGGGGCGTCACGCGGTCATTCAGCGGGTCGATCACTTCGGCGATCAGTTGCCCGGCCTCCAGGTACTGGCCAGGCTTGGCGTGGAAGACCAGCAGCCCACCGAGGGGCGCGGTGAGCGGCTCGACCGCCGCCAGTGGCGTCGCAGGATAGCGCAGGGGAGGAAGGGGCGCCGGTTGGCCTTCGATGGCGCCACTGTGGCAGAGGAAATCGAGCAGCGCCTGGCAGTCCCGGCTCGCCAGTGGATGGCTGACATCGGCCTGGCCGCGCAACTCCAGGGTGACCGAGAAGCTGCCCTGGGGAATGGGGAAGCGTTTGCCGAAGCGTTGCTGCAACTGCCACCACACCAGGCTGAAGCACTCGTCGAACGACTGGCCGCCCGAGTCGGTGGCCAGCAGGCTGGCCTGGGCGCCGATGTAGCGGGCCAGGGGCTCGACCTGGGGCCAGGCTTCCGGTGTGGTGTACAGGTGCTCGACGGCCTCGAAGTCGCAATGCAGGTCGAGCACCATGTCGGCGTCGCAAGCCAGGCGTTGCAGGGTCAGGCGCTGCGATTGCAGGGGCGTGCGGGCGGGTTGGGTGTCCAGGCCCCGACGCAGGTATTCGCGGATCAGGGCCAGGTTGTGTGCCGGATCAGTGGTGAGGTGGCCCTCGACCTGGTCGCCGATGTTGTCCGAGAGATCGACGAAATTACGATTGAAGTTTTCCCCGCTCTGCAGCTCGAAGCGCCCTAGGGGTGCGTCCAGCAGCACCTGCTCCAGGCCCACCGGGTTGGCCACCGGCACCAGGACGATCTCGCGCAGCAGGCGCCCTTGCTGCTCCAGTTCGAGCAACCGGCGCTTCAGGTGCCAGGCTACCAGCATGCCTGGCAGTTCGTCGGCGTGCAGCGAGGCCTGTATATAGACCTTGCCCGCGCCACGTGGGCCGAAGTGGAAGCTGTGCAACTGACGGGCGATGCCTGGGACGGGAGAGAGCAGGTCGTGGGTCGAATGGTGCATGGTGATCCTGGCGGGAACGGGCTGCTGTAGAGGGTGGATCAAGGATAGAAGCACAACTTCTGGGGGGACGCATCATTTGCCGTGCGTTCGGGGCAGCGCGAGGGCAGGTGAACAGGCGATCTTCAGTGTGATCGAGCATGAAAAAGCCGCCCCTCGGGCGGCTTCTGCAGGTCCAGATGTTTACTTGCCCGGCACCAGGGTAAGGCGTTGGCTGCCATACGTCCGGGCGAAATTCTGTGGTTGCAGGGGCAGGCTCACGAACCGTCCCTTGAGCCAGGCATCCAGACCGTCGCTGTAATGGCGGCTGGCCGGATTGCCGGACTGACCGCTGCTGGTCAGCACCTGCAGCGGCTCGGCCTGGCCGAAGTCGACGATCATCCGTGCCGAGGCCGGCAGATGGGTGTCGAAGTCGTTGCCCCAGGCGTAGGGGGTCAGGGCCAGGGTACTGAAGTCACCACCGGCGGCCACTGGCGAGCGGCTGATGTTGTCACCCAGGCCATGGTAGTTCGGTGCCGGCCAGTGGTACTGGTGCAACTGCCCCCATTGCCAGGTACGGCGGTCGGCACCCAACCGGGCGATGCCGGCGTCCACCGCGCCAGCCAGGCTGCGGGCGAGGATGGCGGGTTTGTCTTCCTTCTGTGCGGTGCCGCGGTCATCCCAGAACGGGCTGTCCTCACGGCCGAGCAGATGATCGGCCTGGGCCGAGTAGGAGAGCTGGGCATTGCCGACGAAGGCCTGCCAGGCTGGGCTGGACTCGGGGCCAAGCTCGTCGAGGAAAGTCTGTCGGGTGACTTCCCGCAGGAACAGTTCGTAGAGCGCGGCATCGGCCGACACCGGGCTCAGACGGCCGTCGAAGGCCTTGAGTCGGGTCAGGGCTTCGCGCGCCTTGTCGCGCTGGCCGGCGGGCAGGGCATCGATGGCTTGCTTGAGCGGCTGGGCCATGCCAGGCGCCTCGAACATCTGCTTGAGCTTGCCCGCCAGCGGCGTGACTTGGTCGTTCTGCAGGGCCATCAGGCTGCGGCTGTCGTGGCGGCCGTTGCCGGCCAGCTGGGCCAGGCGCTCGGCACGCTCGGGGTAGTACCAGGTGCTCGACAGTTGCATGCCGTAGCCCTTGGGCAGGCTGCGCTGGTTGGCGTGGCCGATGAAGCCGCTGGGGGGATCCTGGTCGTAAGGGTGGAGCATGGCGTCGGCATAGCCGTCCCAGTCATAGCGCCCGTCCCAGCCTGGCGAGGGCAGCAGACCCTGGCCTTCCCGGCGGTTCGGGTAGCGGCCGCTGACCTGCCAGCCGATGTGCCCGGGCTCGGCGAACACGAAGTTGAGCGCCGCCGCGCCGACCTCGCGGGTGTCGTCGAAGGCCCGCTCGATGTTGCTGGCACGGGTCAGGTCGAACAGCGCGTCCAGGCTGCGGTCATCCTTGAGTTGCGGCAGGTGCAGGGCCAGGGCCAGGCTGCCATGGCCCGGCAGCAAGGTACCGTGGCGGGTGTCGTACAGCACTTCGCGCAGGGGGCGCTGGCCGCGGACGAAGAAGGTTTCGCTGCGGGCGCGGGCGGGCTGCCACTTGCCGTCGGCGAGGTAGCTGAGCTGGCTGCCCTGGCGACGCACCTGCTCGAGGAACAGATCCTGATTGTCGGCCATGACCGCGCTGGCGCTCCAGGCCAGCTTGCCGTTGTAGCCGGCCAGCACGATCGGCAGGCCGGGCAGCGACAGCCCGGCGACCTGGTAGCGGCTGGTATGGATCTGCACCGGGCTCAGGGCCCAGGTGGCACGGCTGTCGCTGGCCAGCAGGCTTTTACCGCTGCGGCTGCGTTGCGGCGCCAGGGCCAGGTTCGACGAACCTGGATTGCCCAGCAGGCCGAGGTCGGCCAGTTTCTGCCCGCTGGCGGCAAGCGCGCCCAGTCCTGGCAACTGGCTGGCCAGGTTCAGGCCCTTGAGCTTGTCTGCCTCGGTTTCGGCCAACGGCTCATCGGGAGCGCTGGGCAGCAACCAGGCCAGCTTGTCGGTGCCGACTTTCTGCGCCAGGGTCAGGGCCGAGAGTTCTTCCTGCAGGTTCACCGACTGGCTGAAGGCATACAGGCTGAAGATCAGCGCCGAGTCCTCGGGTTTCCAGTATTCCGGGCGATAGCCGCTGCGTGCCAGCTCCGCCGGCAGCTTGTCGCGGTAGCGGAACAGGTAGGCGTTGACCCCGCGCGCGTAGACCTCGAAGAAGCGTTTCAGCCTGGGCGAGGCGTCGGCGTAGAGCTGGCCGGCGCTCTGCTTGAGGTTGGCGGCGCGCATCAGGCGGTCGATGTCCAGTGCCTCGGCGCCGGCCAGTTCGGCCAGGCGCCCCTGGGCCAGCAGGCGCATGGCGACCATCTGCTCGATGCGATCGCCCGCGTGCACATAGCCGAGGCTGAACAGCGCATCATGGAAACTGCTGCTCTCGATCAGCGCGGCGCCCATGGCATTACGGCGCACGGATACGTTCTGGGCCAGGCCCTTGAGCGGTTGCACGCCCGTGGTGGGTGGCACGCTGTCCTGGTAGCCGCCCATCTGGCAGCCGGTCAGCGCGAGCGTGCCAAGCAACGCCGCGGCACTGCCGAAGCGGGGACGAATCGAAGGTAGGACGGGGGCGGCCATGAGACTAGGCTCCTGCAGGGCGTGGCGGGGTTGTGAAAGGCGCTAAGGTAGTGAGCGCGCAGTCGCCGTGCAAGGTGCCGGAGGTGCTTTATTTACGAATGGTGGGCAGCGGCAAGCTGCGAGCAGCAAGCAGCCAGAGAAAAGCGCGTCTGTTTCTGCTTGTGGCTCGGAGCCTGCCGCTCAAGGCTGCATTACGCGCCGTGGCACTTCTTGAATTTCTTCTGGCTGCCGCACGGGCAAGGGTCGTTGCGGCCAACGTCCTTCAGGGCGTTGCGCACCGGCTCCTGGTGGCCGTGGTTGCAGTGCGGGCCGTGCACATGGCCGTGGTCGTGATGATGGTCGTGACCGTGGTCGCAGTCGGGGCCATGGACATGGGGTTGCTGGGTCATTGCGGGATTACTCCGGTTTAAGATCGCCGGGGATTATCTCACCACTGCGTGTCAAGTGCAGGTCCTGATGGATGATCAGTCCGGTGGCCAGTTCGCCTTGCAGGTGGTACTGCAGCGGTTGCTTGCTGCGCAGCAGTTTCGCCAGGGGCTTGAGGTGCTGCCAGAGGTTGGTCCGCGCGGTGATCTTGAACGTGCGCCGGGCATGGCCGCCGACGCTGCGCCACAGGCTGGCTTCATCCTGGGCCAGCACCAGGTCGTCGAGCTGCAGCGTGTAGGCGAGGGTGCGGATGAACAGACGTTCGTCGTTGGGGTTGACGACCCGCAGGTGCAGGACGAACTCCTGCTGGTGCAGGTTCATCCTGACCTTTTCCACCTTCACCAGGTGTACCTCGGGTTGGCGCCAGTCGCTGTCGCCCCAGCTGGCGCAGCCCGCCAGCCCGCTCAGCAGCAGGCCAAGGACGAACAGGCGGGCCAGGGCGCGCATGCTCAGTTGCCCAGGTAGCTGGCGCAGCACTTCTTGAACTTCTGTCCGCTGCCGCAGGGACAGGGGTCATTGCGTCCGGCCTTCAGCGCCACGGTCGGGTCGATGAAGTACCAGCGCCCGCCGTGCTGGACGAAAGCCGAGCGCTCACGGTGCTGGTGATCGCCCTCCAGGTCGTGCCAGCGCGCGGTGAAGGTGACGAAGGCGTGTTCGGGCTGGCCACCGAACACCTCGGCGCTTTCCACCTCCAGCCCCAGCCAGGTGCTCTGGGCGCTCCAGGCAGCCATGCCGGCGCGGTCCAGCCCTGCCTGCTGGGCCGGCAGGGTCGTGGCCACCAGGTAGTCCACCAGGCCCAGCACATAGGCGCTGTAGCGCGAGCGCATCAGCGTCCGTGCATCCGGCGCCGCAGTGCCGGCGTGAAAATGCCCGCAGCAGGCGTCGAGCAGGTTGCCACTGCCGCATGGGCAGACCGAGACACTCATTGAATCACCACCAGTACTTGCCAAAGTTTTCCGGATTGGCCCAGAACCGGGCGTTGAGCCAGTCCGGGACCTGTTTGTAGTCATGCAGATCATAGGTGAACAAACTCAATACCTGCTCGTCACGCTGGAATTTCTCGTTGGCTGACAGCGCCAGGGCAAAGAAATCGGTGGCCTGCCAGTTGCAGGCGCTCAGGTCGGCCAGCACGGCGACGCGGCTGGCGTTGAGGTTGCGGATGCCGCCCAGCAGTTCCAGGCCGGTGCGTTTGGGCAGGTGTTCCAGGCAGTCGACCAGCAGTGCCAGGTCGAAGCGCTGGGCAGCCAGCCCGGCAGGTAGCGGACCGGGGGCGGCCACGTCGATGCGGGTGTCCGGGTGGGCGGCGGCGAAGGCCTCGAGGGCTGGGAAACGGCTGCCGACCAACAGCAGGTGGCGCGGGGTGAAGCGCTCGAGCAGGGCGGCCAGGGCCTGCTGTGGGGTACGTCGGGAGAAAGCGTCGGTCATTGCCATTCCTCGTTCAGATCGCTCAAGACTAGCGGTCCCAGACACTCAGGCAAAGAGGCACGCGGTCGCGTGATGGCGGCGTGCTGGCAGAGCGCTGACGGGCGGTCTTTACTCCCAGAGCATCGGTTTTGCACCGATCCTCCAAGGAGAAGCAACAAGATGAGCATCGTACGCACAGCGATACCCCTGGTTCTGCTCACCAGTGTGTTGACTGGTTGTGCAGGTTTGCAGAAGACAGACTGGCCCAAGTGCGCCTTGGCCGGCGGCGTGGGTGGCGCGGCCCTGGGCGCCATCGAGAGCTCCAGCTGGGCGGGCTGGGGCGCCTTGCTCGGTGGCGGCCTGGCGGCGGGCTACTGTTGGTCCCATGGCGATGGCGACGAGGACGGCGATGGCGTGCCCGACAGCCGCGACAAGTGCCCTGGCACGCCGCGCGGGGTACAGGTCGACGCCAATGGCTGCCCGTTGCCGCCGCCGGTGGTCGAGGAGGTGATGGTGCAGAAGGAGGAGGTCATCGTCATCCGTGACGTGCGCTTCGAGTTCAACTCTGCCCGCCTGACCGGCGCCGACAAGGAACGCCTCAACACGGTCGCCACGCGCTTGAAGAAAGAGGCCCCGAGCGCGCGCCTGAGCGTGACCGGGCACACCGACAGTGTCGGTTCCGACCGCTACAACCAGAAGCTCTCCGAGCGCCGTGCCCACTCGGTGGTGCACTACCTGGTCGAGAGCGGCGTACCGCGCGCCAGCTTCGTCTCCGTGGTCGGTGCCGGGGAATCGCAGCCGGTTGCCGACAACGCCACGGCCGAAGGACGTGCCATGAACCGTCGCACCGAGATCAAGATCCAGCGCTGACGGTCGCGTGCCCGCGCCTTGAGAAGTGGCGCGGGCGCGTCTTTACTCCGGGGGATCGATAGCGGTGGGTGACACAGGAGCATTCAGCATGAGTGTTTTGTCGAAGGCGGCACTGCCGCTGGTGGTGGTCACGGGCCTGCTTGCAGGCTGCGCGACCCACAGCGATGGCAGCGCGCCACTCAATCAGAGGACCTGGCCCATCTGCAGCCTGCTTGGCGGCTTGGTCGGCGGTGGTCTGGGGGCCATCGAAAGTTCCGGTTGGGCTGCCGGTGGCGGTGTCGCCGGGGCCATTGCCGGTGGCTTGATCTGCTTTGCCCAGGATGGCGACGAAGACGGTGACGGCGTGTTCGACCGTCGCGATCGCTGCCCGGACACACCGGCCGGCACGCCGGTGGACCACATGGGTTGTCCATTGCCGCGCTACCCGGCCTCCAGCCCGCGACCCGAGCCCGCCGCGACACCCGAGGTGATCACCCTCGACGATCAGGGACAGGTGCTGTTCGCCTTCAACTCCGCTGAGCTGATGCCCGGGGCACAGCAGCGCCTGCACAGCCTGGTGGACAAGCTCAACGACCCGGCAGTGACCAGTGTCAAGGTCATCGGCCATACCGACAGCGTCGGCTCCGACAGTTACAACCAGGCATTGTCCGAGCGCCGTGCCGCCAGTGTCGCCGAGTACCTGATCAGCCAAGGACTGATGCCGAACAAGGTGACCAGTCAGGGGCTCGGGGAGCGCCAGCCGGTGGCCGACAACGATACCGAGGAAGGTCGCGCGCACAACCGACGGGTGGAACTGCACCTCAACTGAGGCCACTGGCGCACGCCCCTGCGCAGGGGTTACTGTTGCCGGCGCGGTCCGCTCGAACGGGCCGCGCCGACATAACAACAAGACAACAAGTCATGGGGGCGGGGTATGACGTTCATCCTGGGCCTGGGCAAGGCCCTGACGGTGGTGTTCTGGTGGGTGGTGCTGGTCAATCTGTTCATGCCGCAGCCGCTGCCGTTCAATCTGTTGATCAATGCCGCAGGTATCGCGCTGCTGGCACTGCACATGCTCGAGGTGCTGTTCTTCAATGGCAGTTTGCGCGGGCGCAGCCATCGTTGGTTCGACCGCTTGCAGATCCTGCTGACCGGTATTTTCCATGTCATGTCCATTCCTCGGCCGCAGGAGGCGTCCAGCCATGCGTAAATTGATGTTGCTGGCCGCGCTGGCCACCCCCATGGCCCAGGCCGAGTCCCTCGATGTGGCGGCCCATTCGATGCTGCGCCTGGCCAACAAGTCGGCCAGCGTGCACCTGGAGCACCTGCGTATCGCCGATTCGGGCACGTTGCTGCTGCCGGCCACATTGACCGAGCTGAAGATCGACCGGCTCGAGTTGGGCCGTGACGCACGCATTGCCATCGCCCCGGCCGCAGATGACCTGCGCATCGAGGCGATCTCCGCCTACCTGGCCGAGGGCAGCGAAATCAGCGCCCCTGGGGCGCCTGGCAACTTCGAGCGGCCCGCCCGCCCAGGGCGCAATCTGGACCTGCGCCTGGCGGCGCTGGAGGCCGAGCGCCTGGCGATCGATGCCCGTGGCGGCGCCGGCGCACCGGGCTATGTCGGCCTCGACGGCGGCAATGGCACGCCGGGTGGTTGCACCTGGGGCCAGGCCAGCCGTGGCGCCAATGGCGATGACGGTGGCAACGGCCATGATGGCGCTGCCGGTGGCCGGGTGCGCCTGAGCGTACCGCAAGACTTTCCCCCTGAACGGATCAGCGTCCGTCTCGAGGGCGGCGCACCGGGCAAGCCGGGGGCGGCTGGCAAGGCGGGGCATGGTGGTGCCAGCAAGGGCTGCCTGGTGTACAGCACCGATGCCGGCGCCAATGGCCGTCCGGGCCAACCAGGGCAGCCAGGCCTGGCGGGGGCCGCAGGGGAGTTGATCATCCAGCGCCTGTGATCGTCGCGGCGGCAGGTTCGTGCCTTGCCCGAACAGCCGACGGCCCGATGGTCTAGTCTGAAAGCACCGGTACCGGACCCAGTTCCATCATGAGTGCCCGGACCGGACCACCATTGGAGTCCTTGGGAGGTGCCCTCATGAGCCTGCTGCTTGAGCCATACACCCTGCGTCAGCTGACCCTGCCCAACCGCATCGCCGTTTCCCCCATGTGCCAGTACTCCTCGGTCGACGGCCTGGCCAACGACTGGCACCTGGTGCACCTGGGCAGTCGCGCGGTCGGTGGCGCCGGCCTGGTGATCAGCGAGGCCGTCGCCGTCACCGCCGACGGGCGAATTACCGCCGAGGATCTCGGGTTGTGGAATGACGAGCAGATCCTGCCGTTGCAACGCATTACCCGCTTCATCAGCGCTCAGGGCGCCGTGCCCGGTATCCAGCTCGCCCATGCCGGGCGCAAGGCCAGTACCCATCGCCCCTGGCTCGGCAAGCAGGGCAGCGTCAAGCCCGAGGAAGGCGGCTGGCAGCCGGTCGGGCCGTCGAAGATCGCCTTCGACCCGCAGCATACGCCTCCGCGCGAACTGAGCAGCGAGGAGATCCAGGGGGTGGTCGCCGCCTTCGTCGCGGCTGCCCGGCGTGCCGAGCAGGCGGGTTTCAAGGTGGTGGAAATCCATGCTGCCCACGGGTACTTGCTGCACCAGTTTCTTTCGCCCCTGAGCAACCAGCGTCGTGACGACTATGGCAGTTGTTTCGAAAACCGTATCCGCCTGACCCTGCAGGTGGTCGAGGCGGTACGCCAGGTCTGGCCGAAAGCGTTGCCGTTGTTCGTGCGGGTCTCGGCCACCGACTGGGTAGAGGATGGCTGGAATCCGGACGAGACGGTCGAGCTTGCGCGTCGGCTGCGGGTACTGGGTGTCGACCTGATCGATGTGTCATCGGGCGGCACCTCGGTCAATGCCGAGATACCGACGGGGCCCGGCTACCAGACGCGCTTTGCCGAACGGGTACGCAAGGAGTCGGAAATCGCCACCGGTACCGTCGGCATGATTACCGAACCGGCGCAGGCCGAGCACATCTTGCGCACCGGTCAGGCCGACCTGATCTTCCTCGCCCGCGAGTTGTTGCGTGATCCGTACTGGCCGTTGCATGCCGACGATGACCTGGGTGGCAACAAGGCCACCTGGCCGGCCCAGTACCAGCGGGCGACCAGCCGCGCCAACCCGATCCATGAGTCCGACCTGCGCGACTGAACCAGCGCCGGGCTATCCGGATGGGGCCTGCCCTGGCCCCATCCATGGCGACTCCTGGCCGTAGCGGCATCAGTGCTTGAACATCACATGCCGCACGCAGGTGTAGTCCTCCAGCCCGTACATCGACATGTCCTTGCCGTATCCGGAGTGCTTCTGCCCTCCGTGAGGCATCTCGCTGACCAGCATGAAGTGGGTGTTGACCCAGGTGCAGCCATACTGCAGGCGTGCAGCCAGGCGATGGGCGCGGCCAGTGTCGCGGGTCCATACCGACGAGGCGAGGCCGTAGTCGGAGTCGTTGGCCCACTCCAGCGCCTGGGCCTCGTCGTTGAAACGAGTGACCGAGACTACTGGGCCGAACACTTCGTGACGGACGATCTCGTCGTCCTGCTGGGCGTCGGCAAGCACCGTTGGCTCGAAGAAGAAGCCGTCGCCGGGGATAGCCTTGCCACCGGTGACCAGGCGGATGTGTGGCTGGGCAATGGCGCGCTGCACCAGGCCGGCCACCTTGTCGCGGTGCTGGGCGCTGATCAGCGGGCCGAGCTCGGTGTCCGGCGCGTGCTGCGGGCCGGCCTTGATGCTGGCCACGGCCTCGCCCAGGCGCTCGACGAAGCGTTCGTAGATGCCGTCCTGCACGTACAGGCGGCAGGCTGCGGTGCAGTCCTGTCCGGCATTGTAGAAACCGAAGGTGCGTATGCCGTCGATGACGGCGTCGAGGTCGGCATCGTCGAACACCAGCACCGGGGCCTTGCCGCCCAGTTCCATGTGCATGCGTTTCACGCTGTTGGCGGTGGCGCCGATGATGTGCGCACCTGTGGGAATCGAACCGGTCAACGAGACCATGCGCACCTTGGGATGGGTTACCAGCGGGTTGCCGACGCTCTGGCCGCGGCCAAACAGAATGTTGAGCACCCCGGCCGGCAGCAGTGCCTGGATCAGTTCGCCAAGGCGCAGGGCGGTCAGCGGGGTCAGCTCCGAAGGCTTGATCACCACGGTGTTGCCAGCGGCCAGCGCTGGCGCGATCTTCCAGGCCAGCATCATCAGCGGATAGTTCCATGGCGCGATGGAGGCGACCACGCCCAAGGGATCGCGGCGGATCATCGAGGTGTGTCCCGGCAGGTACTCGCCGGCGGCCGAGCCGCCCAGGCAGCGGGCCGCGCCAGCGAAGTAGCGGAACACGTCGGCGATCGCCGGGATTTCGTCGTTGAGCGCCGCGCTGAATGGCTTGCCGCAGTTATCCGACTCCAGGCGGGCCAGTGCTTCGCCATGGGTCTCGATTTGCGTGGCGATGGCCAGCAATGCGCTGGCGCGCTCCTTTGGCGTGGTTTGTGACCAGCCCGCAAAGGCCAGGTCGGCGGCGCGCACGGCGGCATCGACCTGGGCCTCGGTGGCTTCGGCGATCTGTGCCAGGGCGCTGCCGCTGGCTGGGTCGAGCACGGTCCAGGTCGGCCCTTCGCCACTGACCAGGCGACCGTTTATCAGCATTCGGTTTTGCATGTCGGGACTCCTTCCGGGGCGTTTGCCGTCGTTGCGTCTGGCCTTGCAAGGCTGGGCCGGGCTGCGGCGGCGTATTGGCGTGGTCGAGTCTAGTCCGTTTTCCCCGTCCGCCGATGCAACATCCGGAAGCACTTGCCCTGGTGGCGAAAGCGGCGTGCCGGCCTACTCTTCTGGCCTCTTTGCACACTGTGGAGACCTTCCAGATGAATACCCGTGGCTTGCTCGACCAGTTGCTCAAATCCGGCCAGGCGCTGCTGGGCGATTCGCTCGACCCGCGCAGTTCCGGCAAGCCCACTGCCGGCGGCAGCCTTGGCAACATGTTGTCCGGGGCTGGCGGTGGTGCGCTTGCCGCCAGCGCGATGGGCCTGCTGCTGGGCAGCAAGAAAGCCCGCAAGTACGGTGGCAAGGCATTGACCTACGGTGGCCTGGCCGCCCTCGGTGTGCTCGCCTTCAAAGCCTATGGCAACTGGCAGGCGCGCCAGGGCGCGGACGCCCAGGCGCCGCAGACGCTGGATCGCCTGCCGCCGGTCGAGGCCGAGCGGCATAGCCAGGCGGTATTGCAGGCGCTGGTGGCGGCGGCCAAGGCCGACGGCCACATCGACGAGCGCGAGCGGGCGCTGATCGAGGGCGAGTTCAGCCGTCTGGACGGGGATCGCGAACTGCAGGCCTGGTTGCACGCGGAGTTGAACAAGCCCCTGGACCCGGCCGAGGTGGCGCGTGCCGCGCAGACGCCAGAGATGGCCGCCGAAATGTACCTGGCCAGCGTGATGATGGTCGACCAGGCGCATTTCATGGAGCGCGCCTACCTCGACGAACTGGCCCGCCAGCTGCGCCTTGACCCGGTGCTGCGCCAGGAACTCGAGGACCAGGTCCGGCTTGTCGCGGATCAATGAACTGTCATTTGGCCACAGCAATAGGCAAGGACGCCTGAAGCCACCTGAATTCAGCCGCAAATGCGTAGGGCGCCTGGGCTATACTTCGGCGATTTTCCCGCTCGTATTGAATTCCTGAGGGCTGAATGTGAAGAACTGGACCTTGCGCCAACGGATCCTGGCAAGTTTCGCCGTGATCATCGCCATCATGCTGCTGATGATCGTGGCCGCCTATTCGCGGCTGGTGGCGATCGAGGCCAGCGAGGAGGCGGTAGGGTCCGACAGCATCCCCGGCGTCTACTACAGCTCGATGATCCGCAGCGCCTGGGTCGACAGCTATGTCACCAGCCAGCAGTTGGTGGGGCTGTCGAACCATCGCGAGATCACCAGCGCCGACATGGAACTGTTCAAGAGTTTCGAGGATCGCCTCAAGCAGCACATGGCCAGCTACCAGGCGACGATCAAGGACAAGGATGACCAGCGCTCCTTCGATCAGTTCACCCTTCTTGAAGATAACTACGTCAAGAGCGTCAACCAGGTGCTCGACGCCTACCGGCAGAAGAACTATGCCGAAGCGCAGCGCCTGATCGGCGAAGTGCTGACGCCGGCCTGGGTCGATGGTCGCAAGCACCTGAATGGCGTGATCGACCGCAACCGCGAGTCGGCCGACAACGCCACCAACGAGATCGTCAGCGCGGTGACCACCGCCAAGGGCAGCATGGTCGTTTCGCTGCTGCTGGCGATCATTGCCGCTGGCGTCTGTGGCCTGCTGCTGATGCGGGCGATCACCGCGCCGATGCAGCGCATCGTCCATGCCCTCGACCGGCTGCGTTCCGGTGACCTGAGCATGCGCCTGAGCCTGGATCGCAAGGACGAGTTCGGCGCCATCGAGGGCGGCTTCAACGAGATGGCCGAGTCGCTGGCCAACCTGGTGGCCCAGGCCCAGCGCTCGTCGGTGCAAGTGACCACGTCGGTCACCGAAATTGCCGCCACGTCCAAGCAGCAACAGGCCACCGCCACCGAGACCGCCGCGACCACCACCGAGATCGGTGCCACCTCGCGGGAGATTGCCGCCACATCCCGTGACCTGGTGCGGACCATGACCGAGGTCACCTCGTCCGCCGACCTCGCCTCGAACCTGGCGGGTGCTGGCCAGCAGGGCCTGGCGCGCATGGAGGAGACCATGCACCAGGTGATGGGCGCCGCCGACCTGGTCAACGCCAAGCTGGCGATCCTCAACGAGAAGGCCAGCAACATCAACCAGGTGGTGGTCACCATCGTCAAGGTCGCCGACCAGACCAACCTGTTGTCGCTGAACGCGGCCATCGAGGCGGAAAAGGCCGGCGAGTACGGCCGTGGGTTCGCCGTGGTGGCTACCGAAGTGCGCCGCCTGGCTGACCAGACTGCAGTGGCCACCTACGATATCGAGCAGATGGTTCGCGAGATCCAGTCGGCGGTGTCGGCCGGGGTGATGGGCATGGACAAGTTTTCCGAAGAAGTGCGCCGCGGCATGTCCGAGGTGCAGCAGGTGGGCGAACAGCTCAGCCAGATCATCCACCAGGTCCAGGCACTGGCACCGCGGGTGTTGATGGTCAACGAGGGCATGCAGGCCCAGGCCACCGGCGCCGAGCAGATCAACCAGGCCCTGGCCCAGCTCAGCGATGCCAGCACCCAGACCGTGGAGTCGCTACGACAGGCCAGCTTCGCCATCGACGAACTGAGCCAGGTGGCCACCGGCCTGCGTGGCGGTGTGTCGCGCTTCAAAGTCTGACGCCGATGAACGTCTTGCATCCTCGCGAGGACCGCGTGGCCACCGACAAGGGCGTGCTCTACCTGCAGTTCAGCATCGCCGAGCAGCGTTTCGCCCTGGATGTGCGCGAAGTGCTCGAGGTCTTGCCGCGGCGGGCGCTCAAGCCGATCGCCCAGGCCCCGGCCTGGGTCGCCGGTGTGCTGGCCCATCGTGGCGCGCTGGTTCCGGTGATCGACCTGTCGGCCCTGAGTTTCGGCAGCCCCGCGCCATCGCGCAGCAGCACGCGCCTGGTGCTGGTGCACTACCGTGGCGACCCGCTGCGCCCTGATCTGCCCCTGGGCCTGGTGCTCGAGCAAGCCACCGACACCCTGCGTTGCCCGGAGCACGAGTTCCAGCCCTATGGCCTGGACAATGACAACGCGCCCTACCTGGGGCCGGTGCGCCAGGACGGCCAGGGACTGGTGCAGCGCATCCGCATCGACGACCTGCTGCCGGACACAGTGCGCCAGTTGCTGTATCCGCCAGAGCCTGGGCAGGCGCCGACATGAGCCTGCAGCGTTTCTTTCGTTTTCTGCAGGAGCGCATCGGCCTGGACGTCGAGTCGGTCGGTGCGCCCATGGTCGAGCGCGCGCTGCGTCAGCGCTGTGTTGTCGCGCAGGCCGATGACTTCGATGACTACTGGCTGCGCCTGCAGCAGTCCGGCGCCGAACAGCAGGCGCTGATCGAGGCGGTGATCGTTCCCGAGACCTGGTTCTTCCGCTACCCGGAGTCGTTCACGGCGTTGGTCGGGCTGGCCCACAAACGCGTGGCCGAGCTGGCCGGCGCGCGGCCGCTGCGGATTCTCAGTCTGCCGTGCTCGACCGGCGAAGAGCCGTATTCGATCGCCATGGCGCTGCTCGACGGTGGTGTGAGCAGCGAGGCGTTTCGCGTCGATGGCATCGATATCAGCCCCAACTCCGTTGCGCGGGCGCAGCAGGCGGAGTACGGGCGCAATTCTTTCCGTGGCAGCGAGCTGGCATTTCGCCAACGGCACTTCAGCGCCCATGGCGAGACCCATCGGCTGAACGAACGGGTGCGTCAGCAGGTCAGCCTGCAGGCCGGCAATGTGCTGGACCCGGCCTTGGCCAGTCGCGAGGGCCTGTACGATTTCGTGTTCTGCCGCAACCTGTTGATCTATTTCGACGTACCGACCCAGCAACGGGTGTTCGAGGTGCTCAAGCGCCTGACCCACGCCCAGGGCGTGCTGTTCATCGGGCCGGCCGAGGGCAGCCTGCTGGCACGTTTGGGCATGCGTCCATTGGGAATCGCCCAGTCGTTCGCCTACGTTCGCCAGGAACCGTTGCCGACGATGACGGCCTTGCCGCCGCCCAGCGCGCGTCCACTGCCGATAGCGGCGAGGGTCCGACCGTTGCCGCCGCGTGCCAGCCGTCCTGGCGTTGCCGTGCCGTCGAAGGCGCCTGCGTCGCGGGAAAGCGAAGCGCAATTGCTGGCAGCCATTGCCCAGCAGGCCAACAGTGGCCAGAGCGAGCAGGCCCGGGCCAGTTGCGAGCGCTATCTGCGCCAGTTCGCGCCCAGGGCGCAGGTCTACTACTGGCTGGGCCTGCTCAGCGACACCGCGGGCGATGCCGCCCAGGCCATCATCCATTACCGCAAGGTGCTCTATCTCGAACCCCAGCATCCCGAGGCCCTGGCACACCTGGCTGCGCTGCTGGCCTCCCAGGGCGACGCGGCAGGTGCGCGGCGCCTGCAGGAGCGTGCGGCAAGGGCGGGACGGGAGCCTGAACGATGAACCACGACATGCAACTGATCGCTGGCGATGACGCGCTCATCGACGATTGCTGGAACCGTATTGGTGTCCATGGCAACAAGCAGTGTCCGCTGCTGGAGCGGCATATCCATTGTCGCAACTGTGAGGTGTACGCCGCGGCGGCCACCCGGCTGCTGGACCGTTACGCCCAAGTGCTGGACGACGATGTCGATGCGCCAGCGCAGGCCGAGGTGGCGCTTGGCCGCTCCATGCTGCTGTTCCGCCTCGGCGAGGAGTGGCTTGGCCTGGCCACCGCCTGTCTGGCCGAGATCGCGCCGTTGCAGTCCATGCATTCGTTGCCACACCAGCGTTCGCGAGTATTGCAGGGAGTGGCCAATGTGCGCGGCGCGCTGGTGCCTTGCCTGTCGCTGGCCGATCTGTTGAACGTGCCTGGCGAGTCGAGCGGCGAACGTGCCGGGCGGGTGCTCCCGCGCATGCTGATCCTGGCTGCCGAGGGCGGCCCGGTGGTGATGCCGGTGGATGAGATCGACGGCATCCATCGCCTGGACCCGGCGCTGCTGCAGGAAGGGCGCGACGCCGTCCACTTCACCGCCGCGGTGCTGCAGTGGCGTGGGCGCAGTGTGCGCGTGCTGGATGAACAACACCTATTGCAAGCCGTGAAGCGGAGCCTGTCATGACCCCGGAGCAAATGCGCGACGCGTCGCTGCTCGAGCTGTTCAGCCTGGAGGCCGAAGCGCAGACTCAGGTGCTCAGCGCGGGCCTCATGGCACTGGAGCGCAATCCGGCGCAACCTGACCAGCTCGAGGCCTGCATGCGTGCGGCGCACTCGCTCAAGGGGGCCGCGCGGATCGTTGGCATCGATGCCGGGGTCAGCGTCGCCCATGTGATGGAGGATTGCCTGGTGGCCGCGCAGGAAGGGCGGCTGCTGTTGCGCGCGGAGCATATCGACGCGTTGCTGCAGGGGACCGACCTGCTGATGCGGATCGCCACCCCCGGCGAGCAGGACAGCGAAGCTGCGGTGCCGGCGTTTCTCGCCCAACTGGCGGCGCTGCTGGATCCGCTTGCGGCTGCGACAGTGCCAGCCGTGCCTGTCATCCCCGCGATGCCTGTGGTGCAGGCGCCACCGGCTGAGTTCGCGCCTGTGAGCGAAGCCGAACCTGAAACCGTGGCATCGCGCAAGCCTGGCAAGCGCACCGGCGAAGGCGGCGAGCGGGTGCTGCGGGTTACCGCCGATCGCCTCAACAGCCTGCTCGACCTGTCGAGCAAGTCACTGGTCGAGACCCAGCGTCTGAAGCCTTACCTCGCCACCCTGCAGCGCCTCAAGCGCATGCATGGCCAGGGCATGCGCGCGCTGGACGGGCTCAAGACCCAGCTGGAGGAAAGCGGGCAGAGCCTGGAAGTGCTCGATGCCCTGGCGCAAACCCAGCAGTTGCTCGGCGAAACCCAGCGGATCCTGCTGCAGCAGGCCGCCGATCTCGACGAGTTCGGCTGGCAGGCCAGCCAGCGGGCACAGTTGCTGTACGACACCGCGCTGGCCTGCCGCATGCGCCCGTTCGCCGACGTGCTGACCGGGCAAAGTCGCATGGTGCGCGACCTTGGCCGTTCACTGGGCAAGCCGGTACAGCTGGTGGTCGAGGGCGAGAAGACCCAGGTCGACCGCGATGTGCTGGAGCGTCTCGAGGCGCCGCTGACGCACCTGCTGCGCAATGCCGTCGACCATGGCATCGAGTTGCCTGAGCGGCGGCTGCTGGCGGGCAAGCCTGACGAAGGTACGGTGCGCCTGCGCGCCTCGCACCAGGCCGGGTTGCTGATCCTCGAATTGTCCGATGACGGTGCCGGTATCGACCTGGAGCGCCTGCGCCAGAGCATCGTCGAGCGCGCCCTGTCGCCGGCCGAGACCGTGGCGCAGATGAGCGAGGCGGAGCTGCTGACCTTCCTGTTCCTGCCCGGTTTCAGCCTGCGCGACACGGTCACCGAGGTGTCCGGGCGGGGCGTCGGTCTCGATGCGGTGCAGCACATGGTGCGCGAGCTGCGTGGGTCGATCGAGTTGACCCAGGTGGCGGGGCAGGGCTGCTGCTTCCACCTGGAGGTGCCGCTGACCTTGTCGGTGGTGCGCAGCCTGGTGGTCGAGGTGGGCGGCGAGGCCTATGCCTTCCCCCTGGCCCATATCGAGCGCACCCTCGAAGTGCCGGCCGAGGCCATCGTCCAGGTCGAGGGGCGCCAGCACTTCTGGCACGAGGACCGACATATCGGCCTGGTCGCCGCCAGCCAGCTGCTCAACCGGCCCTCTGCGCAGGATGAGGGCCAGGGCCTGCAGGTGGTGGTGATCCGCGAGCGCGATCAGCTCTACGGTGTGGCCGTCGAGCGCCTGGTCGGCGAGCGGGTGCTGGTGGTGATGCCACTCGACCCGCGCCTGGGCAAGATCCAGGACATCTCCGCCGGGGCGTTGCTCGACGACGGTTCGGTGGTGCTGATCATCGACGTCGAGGACCTGCTGCGCTCGGTGGACAAGCTGCTCAGCACCGGCCGCCTGGAGCGTATCGAGCGTAGCGGCAAGTCTGGCAAGGGCGTGCCACGCAAGCGAGTGCTGGTAGTCGACGATTCGCTCACCGTGCGCGAGCTGCAGCGCAAGCTGCTGGGCAACCGGGGTTACGAAGTCGCGGTGGCGGTGGACGGCATGGACGGCTGGAACGCCCTGCGCAGCGAGGATTTCGACTTGCTGATCACCGATATCGACATGCCGCGCATGGACGGTATCGAACTGGTCACCCTGGTGCGCCGAGACCACCGGCTGCAATCGCTGCCGGTCATGGTGGTGTCTTACAAGGACCGGGAAGAGGACCGGCGTCGTGGCCTGGATGCCGGGGCCGACTACTATTTGGCCAAGGCCAGCTTCCATGACGATGCGTTGCTGGATGCGGTCGTGGAGCTGATCGGAGGTGCCCAGGGATGAAGATCGCCATCGTCAACGACATGCCCATGGCCGTGGAGGCCTTGCGCCGGGCGTTGGCTTTAGAACCGGCGCACCAGGTCGTGTGGGTCGCCAGCGATGGCGCCGAGGCGGTCAGACGCTGTGCCGAGCAGACTCCGGACCTTATCCTGATGGATCTGATCATGCCGGTGATGGATGGCGTCGAGGCGACCCGGCGGATCATGGCCGAGACGCCATGTGCCATTGTCATCGTCACGGTCGACCGCAAGCAGAACGTGCACCGGGTGTTCGAAGCCATGGGTCATGGCGCCCTGGATGTGGTCGACACCCCGGCGCTGGGTGCCGGCGATGCCCGCGAGGCCGCCGCGCCGCTGCTGCGCAAGATTCTCAACATCGGCTGGTTGATCGGCCAGCAACGGCCCAGCCTGCCAAGGACGGTGTCCGCGCCTTTGCGCGAGGCTTCGCAGCGCCGTGGCCTGGTGGCCATCGGCTCGTCGGCGGGTGGCCCGGCGGCGCTCGAGGTGCTGCTCAAGGGGTTGCCACGCACGTTCCCGGCAGCCATTGTGCTGGTCCAGCATGTCGACCAGGTGTTCGCTGCCGGCATGGCCGAATGGCTCAGCAGCGCATCTGGCCTGCCCGTGCGCCTGGCCCGCCAAGGCGAGCCGCCTCAGCCCGGGCAGGTGCTGCTGGCCGGGACCAACCACCATATCCGCCTGCTCAAGGGCGGTGAACTGGCCTACACTGCCGAGCCGGTCAACGAAATCTACCGGCCCTCGATCGACGTGTTCTTCGAGAGCGTGGCGCGCTATTGGTCCGGTGACGCGGTGGGCGTGCTGCTCACCGGCATGGGGCGCGATGGTGCCCAGGGCCTGAAGATGATGCGTGAGCAGGGTTTCCTGACGATTGCCCAGGACCAGCAGAGTTGCGCGGTGTACGGCATGCCCAAGGCGGCAGCGGCGATCGGTGCGGCGGTGGAGATCCACGCGCTGGAGCGGATTGCCGGGCGACTGATGGAAATCTATTCGAAATGACGACATGTATTGAGCCACGCCGCCTGGCCGGCTGTGATCGGGTGACTAGGGATGAATGATCTACCAATCGAAGGTTTCACGACCATCAACGAAAGTGCGGCGATGGTCCTGCTGGTAGACGATCAGGCGATGATCGGCGAAGCGGTGCGGCGTGGCCTGGCCCACGAAGAGAACATCGACTTCCATTTCTGCGCCGACCCGCACCAGGCAGTGGCCCAGGCCATGCGCATCAAGCCCACGGTGATCTTGCAGGACCTGATCATGCCTGGCCTGGATGGCCTGAGCCTGGTACGCGAGTACCGCAACAACCCGGCCACCCAGGACATTCCGATCATCGTCCTGTCGACCAAGGAGGATCCGCTGGTCAAGAGCGCGGCCTTCGCGGCGGGGGCCAACGACTACCTGGTCAAGTTGCCCGACAACATCGAACTGGTGGCGCGTATCCGCTATCACTCGCGTTCCTATTTGACGCTGTTGCAGCGTGACGAGGCCTACCGGGCCTTGCGCGTCAGCCAGCAGCAGTTGCTCGACACCAACCTGATGCTGCAGCGGCTGATGAACTCCGACGGCCTCACGGGGCTGTCCAACCGTCGGCACTTCGACGAGTACCTGGAGCTGGAGTGGCGGCGGTCGATCCGCGAGCAGCAGCAATTGTCGATGCTGATGGTCGATGTCGACTACTTCAAGGCATTCAATGACAGTTTCGGCCACCTGGCCGGCGACGAGGCCCTGCGCCAGGTGGCCGAGGCGATTCGAGGTTGCTGCTCGCGGCCGACCGACCTGCCGGCGCGCTATGGTGGCGAGGAGTTCGCCCTGGTGCTGCCGAACACCTCGCCGGGGGGCGCGCGGTTGATCGCCGAGAAACTGCGGCAGACGATCATGGGGTTGAACATTGCCCATACCGTGCCCGACGCGGCTTCGCACCTGACCGTGAGCATTGGCCTGGCAACCTTGACACCGGCGGTTGGCAGCCATTGCCGGCAGTTGATCTCGGCGGCGGACAAGGGGTTGTACCAGGCCAAGAACAGCGGGCGTAACCAGGTCGGGATTGCTTGACGCTACTGCGGGCCTCGCTCGCTCGGCTGCACCGAGGAGGCAGGCTTCGCCTGGGATGGCGCAGCTATCGCCAACTGAACGGGAGACAAGCTTGGGGCAGCATCAGCGGCGCTCCAGCTGAATATCGTCATACCGCCCGGTGGGTCTGCCGCCATACCCCAGACTCGGTTATACTCGCGGGCTTTTCACCGAATTCGCACGAGAGCTGCCCGCCCATGGAAATCCAACCGATCCTGAACACCATCAAGGACCTCACCGAGCGTTCCCAGTCCATTCGGGGGTATCTTTGACTACGATCACAAAGCTGATCGTCTGGTCGAAGTAAACCGCGAGCTGGAAGACCCCAACGTCTGGAACAAGCCTGAGTACGCCCAGGCCTTGGGCCGAGAGCGTGCCATGCTGGCGCAGGTCGTCGAGACGCTGGACAAGTTGTCCGGTGGCCTGGCCGACTGCCAGGACCTGCTCGACATGGCCGTCGAGGAAAATGACGAAGGCGCCGTCGGCGACGTCGTGACCGAACTGGAAGGCCTGGAAGAAAAACTGGCCCAGCTCGAGTTCCGTCGCATGTTCAGCGGCGAGATGGACATGAACAACGCCTACCTGGACATCCAGGCCGGCTCCGGCGGCACCGAGGCCCAGGACTGGGCCAACATCCTGCTGCGCATGTACCTGCGCTGGGCCGACAAGCGCGGCTTCGACGCCACCATCATCGAACTCTCCGAAGGTGAAGTCGCTGGTATCAAGGGCGCCACCGTGCACATCAAGGGCGAGTACGCCTTCGGTTGGCTGCGTACCGAGATCGGCGTGCACCGCCTGGTGCGCAAGAGCCCGTTCGACTCCGGCGCCCGTCGCCACACGTCGTTCTCGGCGGTGTTCGTGTCCCCCGAGATCGACGACAAGGTCGAGATCGAGATCAACCCGTCCGACCTGCGCATCGATACCTATCGTTCCTCCGGTGCCGGCGGTCAGCACGTGAACACCACCGACTCGGCGGTGCGTATCACTCACGTGCCGACCAACACCGTGGTGGCTTGCCAGAACGAACGCTCGCAGCACGCCAACAAGGACACCGCCATGAAAATGCTGCGGGCCAAGTTGTACGAGCTGGAAATGCAGAAACGCAACGCCGCCTCCCAGGCCCTGGAAGACAGCAAGTCGGACATCGGCTGGGGGCACCAGATCCGCTCCTACGTGCTCGACGACTCGCGCATCAAGGACCTGCGGACCGGCGTCGAGCGCAGCGACTGCCAGAAGGTTCTGGACGGTGACCTCGACCAGTACCTGGAAGCGAGCCTCAAGCAGGGGCTCTGAGCATCCAAGCGGCGGCAAACCCGTGGGAGCGGGCTTGCTCCGCGATTCCTCACCTGTGTGGGGCAACGAATACCTGATGGAAAGAATGACGACATGAGCGACCTCAAGACCGAATCGCAAGACCTGCAACAGGAAGAAAATGCCCTGATCGCCCTGCGCAAGGAAAAGCTTGCCGCCGAGCGCGCCAAGGGCAACGCCTTCCCCAACGACTTCCGTCGCGACAGCTACTGCAACGATCTGCAGAAGCAGTACGCGGACAAGACCAAGGAAGAGCTGGAAGCAGCCGCGATCCCGGTCAAGGTTGCCGGTCGCATCATGCTCAACCGTGGCTCGTTCATGGTCATCCAGGACATGACCGGCCGTATCCAGGTCTACGTCAACCGCAAGACCCTGCCGGAGGAAACCCTGGCCGCGGTCAAGACCTGGGACCTGGGCGACATCATCAGCGCCGAAGGTACCCTGGCCCGTTCCGGAAAGGGCGACCTGTACGTCGAGATGACCGACGTGCGCCTGCTGACCAAGTCGCTGCGCCCGCTGCCGGACAAGCACCACGGCCTGACCGACACCGAACAGCGCTATCGCCAGCGCTACGTCGACCTGATGGTCAACGAGGAAACCCGTCACACCTTCCGTGTGCGTTCGCAGGTAATCTCGCACATCCGCAAGTTCCTCATCGAGCGCGATTTCCTCGAAGTCGAGACGCCGATGCTGCAGACCATCCCGGGCGGCGCCGCGGCCAAGCCGTTCGAAACCCACCACAACGCCCTGGACATGGCCATGTTCCTGCGCATCGCGCCGGAGCTGTACCTCAAGCGCCTGGTGGTCGGCGGCTTCGAAAAAGTGTTCGAGATCAACCGCAACTTCCGTAACGAAGGTGTTTCGACTCGTCACAACCCTGAATTCACCATGCTCGAGTTCTACCAGGCCTACGCCGACTACCGCGACAACATGGACCTCACCGAGGAACTGTTCCGCGAGCTGGCGCAGCTGGTACTGGGCACCACCGATGTGCCGTACGGCGACAAGGTGTTCCACTTCGGCGAGCCGTTCGCCCGCCTGTCGGTGTTCGACTCGATCCTCAAGTACAACCCGGAACTGACCGCCGCCGACCTGCAGGACGTCGACCGTGCCCGTGACATCGCCAAGAAGGCCGGCGCCAAGGTGCTGGGCCATGAAGGCCTGGGCAAGTTGCAGGTGATGATTTTCGAGGAACTGGTCGAGCACAAGCTGGAGCAGCCGCACTTCATCACCGAGTACCCGTTCGAAGTCTCGCCACTGGCCCGCCGCAACGACGACAACCCGGCCGTGACCGACCGCTTCGAGCTGTTCATCGGTGGCCGCGAAATCGCCAACGCCTACTCCGAGCTCAATGACGCCGAAGACCAGGCCGAGCGCTTCCTCGCCCAGGTAGCCGAGAAGGACGCCGGTGACGACGAAGCCATGCACTACGACGCCGATTTCGTCCGCGCCCTGGAATACGGCATGCCGCCGACTGCCGGTGAAGGCATCGGTATCGACCGCCTGGTGATGTTGCTGACCAACTCGCCGTCGATTCGCGACGTGATCCTGTTCCCGCACATGCGCCCACAGGCCTGAGTGATGTGAACAAGCCGCCTTTCGAGGCGGCTTTTTCATGTCCGAAGCTTTATGTTGTCGATCCTGGCCTGTTCGCGGGCTTGTCCCGCAAACAGGCCGGCACAGGCATACCACTGTCCATGAGGTAACCCCCAGTGACACCCGCAATGGCCCAGCAAGGCGCCGCCGGCATCGCCACCGCCGTCGCCGAAAGCGTGCAGTACCAGGGTCGCAAGACCGCCCGTCAAGGCAGCGAACAGCGTCGCCAGCAGATCCTCGACGCCGCCATGCGCATTGTCGTGCGTGACGGCGTGCGTGGCGTGCGCCACCGAGCGGTGGCCGCCGAGGCCGGCGTACCGCTTTCGGCCACCACCTACTACTTCAAGGATATCCAGGACCTGCTGGCCGACACCTTCGCCCAGTACGTCGAACGCAGCGCCGCCCACCTGGCCAAGCTGTGGGCCAACACCGAAGTGCTGTTGCGCCAGTTGCTCGCCCAGGGCGACGGCAGCCCGCAGGCGAGGGCGCGGCTGGTCGACCAGGTGGCGCAGATGACCGCGGACTACGTCATGCGCCAGTTGCACAACCGTCGTGACTTCCTCATGGCCGAGCAGGCCTTCCGCCAGGAGGCGCTGCTGTGCCCGCGCCTGGCCGAGCTGGTGTGCGCCCATGAGCAGATCCTGCTGCATGGTGCCCGGCAGATGTTGCAGGTGGTGGGGTCGCGCCAGCCCGAGCAGGATGCCCGGATGTTGACGGCGATCATCGAGCAGATGGAGTATCAGGGCCTGCTCAAGGATGCGAACATGCAGGCCGACGGGCAGATGCTCGCTATCCTTGTCCGGTATCTGCAGATGGTGCTGGCCACGGCTTGAGCCGTGAACGAATTTTCAAGGAGAACCTGATGAAAGCCTGGCGTGTGGTGTTGTTGACCTTGTCATTCCTGCTGCTGGGCGGTTGTCTGGTGACCTTCGACGAGCCGCTGGCCGCCAATCAGCCGGCGCCCAAGGCCTTGCTGGGGCAGTGGAGCAGCAAGGACGCCTGGGGCCAGCCATTGCAACTGGACATCAGCCGCGGTGGCGGCAATACCTACAAGGCCATCGCCCGCAGCCAGGGCAAGGCCCCGGAAGAATACACCTTCACCGTCGCCCGCCATGGCAACCGCTGGTACCTGTCGGCTGGCGTGCCCAAGCGCCTGGGCGGCAACTTCGTGATCGGCGGCTTCGAGGTGATCGACGGCAAGCAACTGGTGGTCTACAACCTCGATGTCGAGCAGGTGCGCCAAGCGCTGGATAACAAGGAACTGAGCGGGCGCAGTACCCAGGCAGCGGACGACAACGGCGAGGGCGTGCTGATCGACAGCCCGACCGAGCGGGTCCTGGCCTACCTGGACGACCCGGCCAACTCCGACCTGTTCGTCGAGGCGGCGCGTTTCCAGCGCTCCGCCAGATAGCAGCGAACCGGGCCCATTCGAACGCAAGGAGTCCTCGGTGGACGAATACCAGCAAACCATCCGCAGCTTGTCCGACCGTATCGTCGCCGCGCAAACCCCGATCCGCGTGCTCGACGCGGTCAAGTGGGACGATGGCATTCGCCAGGGCTTTCTCAAGGCCAAGGGCAAGGAGCCACCCGCAGTCGACCGTGCCTACTACCAGAGCCGTCCGCTGTCGTTCGACGCCAGCTCGCTGAAGGCCGAGTTCCAGAGCATCGAGCGTGATATCACCCGCCAGCTGGGCCAGTTCAACCCGGTCGGGCAGATCATGCGGCGGATGTGCAGGGAGTACCGCATGGTCGTGCGCATGCTCGAGGCACGTGGCACCGACGACTTCGGCCTGATTTCCCAGGAGCTGTACGGGGCCGCTTCGGATGCCTTCCATGCCGGGGACCCGACCCTGGCCGACCTGGGCCTGATGCTCTCGGACTACCTGAACAACATCGACGGCCGGGGCGACCTCAAGGATGAACCAAAGAACCTCACCGCCAAGGAGGCCGTGGAGATCCTTCAGCGCCGCCTGAACAAGGTGTTCGGCGAGGCCGAGGAGACCATCCGCGTGTTCGAGTCCGACGGTATCGTCGCCGATGCCGCGGCGGGTGCCGACTACATCAAGGTTCGCGCCGATGCCATGTTCAACAGCCGGGACGTGCGGGCACTGGAGGTCCATGAGGGGCTGGTGCACGTCGGCACCACGCTCAATGGCCTGAACCAGCCGATCTGCACCTTCCTGGCCAAGGGGCCGCCCTCGTCGACGGTAACCCAGGAAGGGCTGGCGATTCTCATGGAGGTGATCGCCTTCGCCTCCTACCCTAGCCGCCTGCGCAAGCTCACCAACCGCACCCGGGCGATCCACATGGTCGAGGAGGGCGCGGACTTCCTGCAGGTCTTCGAATTCTTCCGTGGCCAGGGCTTCGAGATGAGCCAGAGCTACAGCAACGCCAGCCGGGTGTTCCGTGGTTCGGTGCCCAATGGGCTGCCATTTACCAAGGACTTGTCCTACCTCAAGGGCTTCATCATGGTTTACAACTACATTCAGTTGGCCGTGAAGAAGGGCAAGCTGGAACAGATTCCGCTGCTGTTCTGCGGCAAGACCACCCTGGAAGACATGCGCACGCTGCGCCAGCTGGTCGAAGAAGGGCTGGTGGAGCCGCCCAAGTACCTGCCGGAACAATTCCGCGACCTCAATGCGCTGTCGGCCTGGATGTGTTTCTCCAACTTCCTCAACCACCTGAGCCTGGACCGCATTGAAGCCGACTACGCGAACATTCTCTGACGCCTGCCGTCACTTCGCCCTTGGCCTCGGCTTGTTGCTGCTGGGCGGCTGCAGCAGCCTGCTGTTCTATCCCGAACCCGGCCAGCCGTTCACCCCGGCGCAAGCCCACCTGCCGTACCAGGACCTGACCCTCGTCGCCGCCGACGGTACTCGCCTGCACGGTTGGTGGCTGCCGGTGCCGGAAGGCACCGAGGTCAAGGGCACCGTGCTGCACCTGCATGGCAACGGCGGCAATCTGGCCTGGCATCTGGGGGCCAGCTACTGGCTGCCGAAAGAAGGCTATCAGGTACTGATGATCGACTACCGCGGCTATGGTCTGTCCCAGGGGACGCCGATGCTGCCTGAAGTCTATGGTGATATCGCGGCGGCACTGGACTGGCTGGACCAGGTTCCGCAGGCGCAAGGCAAGCCACGAGTGCTGCTGGGCCAGAGCCTCGGTGGCGCCATGGCCATCCACTACCTGGCGCAGCACCCCGAGCAGCGCCGACGCTTCCAGGCGCTGGTGTTCGACGGCGTGCCGGCCAGTTACCGCGCGGTGGGGCGTTATGCCCTGGGCACCTCATGGATGACCTGGCCGTTGCAGGTGCCACTGTCGTGGCTGGTGCCGGATGCCGACAGCGCGATCCACTCCATCGAGCGTCTGGACAGCCCGCCCAAGCTGTTCTTCCACAGCATCGACGACAACCTGGTGCCGCTGGACAACGGCCTGAGCCTGTACCGGCATGCGCCACCTCCGCGGGTGCTGCAACTGACCCGTGGCGACCACGTGCAGACCTTCGCCGACCCGATCTGGCGCCAGGTGATGCTGCGCTTCCTGGACGACCCATCGCACTTCAACGGCCTGCGCCGCCTGGCCGAGGTGCCAAACTACCCTGACGAGAAGAACAAGCAATGAGTGAAGAACGCAACGCCATCCCGCTGATCCTGACCGGCGTCGGCAGCATCATCGTGACGGTGGGGGCCCTCTGGTACTACGGCTACCTGCATTTCGCCAAGCCTGAGGACGCCCTGCTGCTGCAGGACTTCACCATGCTCAAGACCATTCCGGGCGAGGACTACAAGGTCTCGCTGGATCCGGCACCGCAGGTGGCGCAGTGCGTCGATGGCGTATTGGTGATGTTCGATACCCAGCAGAAGGGCCTGACCGGCGTGCTGGTGGACAACCGCAAGCGCGCGGTGCGCTGCGTAGGGCAGGAGACGCCGCAGCAGGTGCAGTAAGCGCTGTCGGACGAGCGCTTGATCGCATGGACCTCGTCGTTTTTGCGTTTGCCAACCGCGATCACCCTCACCACGGCGCTGTAGCCGCAATCAGCTAGTGCTTTCAACGGGATGGCAGGCCAGAAAAAACCCGCCACCAGGGCGGGTTTTTCTTCACGTCACAGCTTTCAGTGGGCCTGGTTCACCGACGCGGGGCCACCGGCTGGTTGTCGTTGGAGATGGTCACCTCCACCCGACGGTTCTGCGCGCGGCCCGAGTTGCTCGAGTTATCCGCCACCGGGTACTCCTTGCCGTAGCCCTGGGCGACGACGCGCGTCGGGTCGACGCCGGCGCGGACCAGCGCCATGCGCACGCTGTTGGCGCGGCGCTCGGACAGGCCCTGGTTGTAGCTGGCCGAGCCGACGCTGTCGGTGTAGCCCTCGACGATCACCTTGCGCTCCGGGTTCTCCTGGAGGAACTGGGCCAGTTTGGTGATGTTCGGGTAGGCGCTGCTCTTGAGGTTGGCCTTGTTGAAGTCGAACAGCACGTCGCCGAAGGTCACCAAGGTGCCACGGTCGGTCTGTTTGGCGTTGAGGCTCTCCTGCAGTTTCCTGATCTGCGCGTCACGGGCGTCCAGCTTGGCCTGGGCGCGCTGTGCCGAGGCGTTCTTCAGTTCGGCTTCGGCGGTGCGCAGGGCGATGGTCTGCTTGGCCACTTCGACGCGCTGGTTGGTGAGGTAGGCGAGCTGGTCGACCTTCTTGTCGTCCTCGCGGTCCATGTAGGCCTTGTCGGCCTTGTTCAACCAGTCCTGGGCGTCCTTGGTCTCGAGCGCGGCGACCTTGCTCGACTGCGGGTCGCTCTGCAGGGCCGAGAAGTTGGTGCGGGCCGACTCGAGATTGGCGTTCGGGTCGTGCGAGCAGGCGGCCAGGCCGACGCTCAGGGCCAACAGGGCGGGAATCATGACGTAGTTGCGCATAGTGTTCATCCTTTGATCTCTAACGAAGGCTTTATCGGCTAGGCAGGCTTACTCGGCGCTGCGCAGGCCTTCCTCACGTACGTCTTTGACGCCCTGGCGGGCATCCTGCACGGCTTTCTGGGCCTTGGCGGCCTGAGCCTTGCGTTCGGCGACGCGAGCGTCCCACTCGGCCTGTTCGGCGAGCCTTCTGGCCTCGTCGTACTTCTTGTCGTGCATGGCGATCTCGGCCTGCTTGAACTTGTCCTGGGCCGCTTTCATTTCCACGGCGGCGAACTCGGTACCGCCGGCGCTGACGGCCGAGTTGACCGCCGACTGGGTCACGGCGTACTGCTCGGTGGGCGGCTTGCCGGCGCAACCGGCCAGGACCAGGCTGCTGCCCAGGGCCAGTGCGGCCAGCTTGAGCCCGCGCAAGTGGGTGGATGGGTGTTTCTCGGTGCGGGTCTTCATGGTGGTCAGCTCCATTGGATCACTCCTGATAAAACGACGATGTTCATCGCATCCATCGCTGTTTCCCTGTCGTCTGCGAGCGCGGTAACGCCCGTGTTTACAGGGTTTTACCGTGATGGCTATTGGCTGTGACCGAAGCGTTTTTTGAATAGTTCAGAAAAATTCGCACGCTAAGTATCTTTTTTTCTGACTGATTGGTCAGTGTGTGCAAGGGGGAACTTCCAGGCGTTGCGCAGGTATTGCGGGCCTTGTCTGGCAAGGCCCGGCGGGGGAAGTGCTAGTGTTTCTCGTCTTCACGCAAGCTGCCCAGGGCACGCAGGTGCTGGCGGGAAAGTGCCAGGAAGCGAGGCGTGGGGCCGACGTCCTCGTACAGGGGATCGCCTTCCTCGTCGGTGGCGATGACCTGCTGCCCCTTGATGTAGGGGAAGCTGGCTTCCAGTTCCTCGAGCGCTGCGCCGACCAGTTCGCCGAGCAAGGCTTCGGGGCTGCGCCTGGGGTACATGTCGGCCAGTGCGGCCAGCCGTGCCTCGGCCTCCATGTCCAGGTGCAGGACATGGCCGGTGGGGCTCAGGTGTCCGGTGGCATTCTGTTCCCAGTGCTGGGCGAGTTCGCGGATCTTCATGATGACCTCTGTCAAAGCCACGAGGGGGCATTGCGTCGGATGACCTTTGTTCACTGTAGTTGCTCTGCCCGTGCCCGGCTTGCCAGGTACGGGCGTGAGTGGGCACTCTTGAGGGCATGCGTTTTCCTGGACGGGAGAGGCCCCGATGAGCGATATCGATCTGCGCTTGCGTGAAGATGTGCATCTGTTGGGTGAACTGCTGGGCGAGGCTATCCGCCAGCAGCATGGCGAGGCGTTCCTGCAGAAGATCGAGGATATCCGCCACAGCGCCAAGGCCGACCGGCGCGCCGAGGGCGAGCAACTGAGCACCGCCCTCGGCGACCTGGCCGAGGACGACCTGCTGCCGGTGGCGCGGGCGTTCAACCAGTTCCTCAATCTGGCCAACATCGCCGAGCAGTACCAGTTGATCCGCCGCCGCGATGCCGAGCAGCCGGCGCCGTTCGAGGCGCGGGTGCTGCCCGAGCTGCTGGCCCGCCTGAAGCAGGCCGGACACGGCGACCAGGCGCTGGCCCGGCAACTGGCCGGGCTGGACATCCAGCTGGTGCTCACCGCCCATCCCACCGAAGTGGCGCGTCGCACCCTGATCCAGAAGTACGACGCCATCGCCGCGCAGTTGGCGGTGCAGGATCACCGCGACCTGACGCCTGCCGAACGCGGCCAGGTGCGTGAGCGCCTGCGTCGGCTGATCGCCGAGGCCTGGCATACCGAAGAGATCCGCCGCACCCGGCCCACGCCGGTGGACGAGGCCAAGTGGGGCTTCGCGGTGATCGAGCATTCGCTGTGGCAGGCATTGCCCAGCCACTTGCGCCATGTCGACAGGGCGCTGTTCGAGGCGACCGGTCAGCGCCTGCCACTGGCAGCGGCGCCGGTGCGTTTCGCCTCGTGGATGGGCGGTGACCGCGACGGCAATCCCAATGTCACCGCCGCAGTCACCCGCGAGGTGCTGTTGCTGGCGCGCTGGATGGCTGCCGACCTGTTCCTGCGCGATATCGACCTGCTCGCCGCCGAGCTGTCGATGCAGCAAGCCAGCCCCGCCCTGCGCGAGCAGGTGGGCGACAGCGCCGAACCCTACCGCGCCTTGCTCAAGCAGTTGCGTGACCGCCTGCGTGCGACCCGCGCCTGGGCCCACGCCTCGCTGAACGGGCCGCAGCCGGCCAGTGCCGCGGTGCTGGTCGAAAACCGCGAGCTGATCGCGCCGCTGGAGCTGTGCCATCAGTCCCTGCACGCCTGTGGCATGGGCGTGATCGCTGATGGCCCGCTGCTCGACTGTCTGCGTCGCGCCGTGACCTTCGGCCTGTTCCTGGTGCGCCTCGATGTTCGCCAGGATGCCGCCCGGCACCGTGACGCACTGTCGGAAATCACCGACTACCTGGGGCTTGGTCGCTATGCCGACTGGGACGAGGAGCAGCGCATCGCGTTCCTGCAGCGCGAGCTGGACAACAAGCGGCCCTTGCTGCCGGTGCACTACACCCCCGGCGACGATACCGCCGAGGTGCTCGCCACCTGCCGCGAGATTGCCGCGGCGCCCGCCGCCTCGCTGGGCTCCTATGTGATCTCCATGGCCGGTGCGGCTTCCGACGTACTGGCCGTGCAGTTGTTGCTCAAAGAGGCCGGCCTGACCCGGCCGATGAGGGTCGTGCCGCTGTTCGAGACCCTGGCCGACCTGGACAACGCCGGCCCGGTAATGGAGCGCCTGCTCGGCTTGCCGGGGTATCGCGCCAGCCTGCACGGCCCGCAGGAAGTGATGATCGGCTACTCGGATTCGGCCAAGGACGCCGGTACCACCGCCGCTGCCTGGGCCCAGTACCGGGCCCAGGAGAACCTGGTGCGGATCTGTCGCGAGCACCAGGTCGAACTGCTGCTGTTCCATGGGCGTGGCGGTACGGTGGGGCGTGGCGGCGGCCCGGCCCATGCGGCGATCCTGTCGCAGCCGCCGGGTTCGGTGGGTGGACGTTTGCGCACCACCGAGCAGGGCGAGATGATCCGCTTCAAGTTCGGTCTGCCGGGTATCGCCGAGCAGAACCTCAATCTCTATCTGGCCGCGGTACTCGAGGCGACCCTGTTGCCACCGCCGCCGCCTGAGCCAGCCTGGCGTACGCTGATGGACCAGTTGGCCGCCGATGGTCTCAAGACCTATCGCGAGGTTGTGCGCGGCAATCCCGACTTCGTCGAGTACTTCCGCCAGTCGACCCCGGAGCAGGAGCTGGGTCGTTTGCCCCTGGGCAGCCGTCCGGCCAAGCGCCGCGCCGGGGGCATTGAAAGCCTGCGGGCGATTCCATGGATCTTCGGCTGGACCCAGACCCGCCTGATGCTGCCGGCCTGGCTGGGCTGGGAAACGGCGCTGGGCAACGCGTTGGCGCGCGGGCAGGGCGAACTGCTGGCGCAGATGCGCGAACGCTGGCCATTCTTCCGCACCCGCATCGACATGCTCGAAATGGTGCTGGCCAAGGCCGACGCGCAGATTGCCGAAGCCTACGACCAACGTCTGGTGCAACCGGGGCTGTTGCCATTGGGTGCGCACCTGCGCGACCTATTGTCGCAGTCGTGCCAGGTGGTGCTGGGCCTGACCGGGCAGCAGGTGCTACTGGCGCATAGCCCGGAAACCCTGGAATTCATCCGCCTGCGCAACACCTATCTGGACCCGCTGCACCGTCTGCAGGCCGAGCTGCTGGCCCGTTCGCGCAGCCGTGAGGCTGCTCTGGACAGCCCGTTGGAACAGGCCTTGCTGGTGACGGTGGCGGGCATCGCGGCCGGCTTGCGCAACACGGGGTGAGGTTCGAGTTGAGTGGTTTGCCCGGGGCCGCCGAGGGGGGGCAGTGGAGGGCATGGGACCCGGTTGCGCCGGGCGCAACCGACCACCCGGCAGGCCCCAAGGGGCGCATTCGCGCCACTTTGGGACGCTTGTCGGGGGGGCGGTCGCTGTGTATCTTGAGCAGCCTTTTGACCGATTTTACGGTCTCATCCGATTTTCCGGAGTTGGCCTTGTGCGCCGAATCCGTTGATTTGCATAGAAAAATATGAGGAGCACAAGATGCGCGTAATTCTGCTGGGAGCTCCCGGGGCCGGTAAAGGTACTCAGGCAAAGTTCATCACCGAAAAGTTCGGTATTCCACAGATCTCCACCGGCGACATGCTGCGTGCCGCCGTCAAGGCCGGCACCCCGCTGGGCCTGGAACTCAAGAAAGTCATGGATGCCGGCCAACTGGTCTCCGACGACCTGATCATCAGTCTGGTCAAGGAGCGCATCGCTCAGCCGGATTGCGCCAACGGCTGCCTGTTCGACGGTTTCCCGCGCACCATCCCGCAGGCTGAAGCCATGGTTGCCGGCGGCGTCGATATCGATGCCGTGATCGAGATCGCCGTGGACGACGAAGAAATCGTCGGCCGCATGGCCGGTCGCCGCGTGCACCTGGCCTCGGGCCGTACCTACCACATCCAGTACAACCCGCCGAAAGTGGAAGGCAAGGACGATGTCACCGGCGAAGACCTGATCCAGCGCGACGACGACAAGGAAGAAACCGTGCGTCATCGCCTGTCGGTCTACCACAGCCAGACCAAGCCACTGGTGGACTTCTACCAGAAGCTGTCGGCCGCCAACGCCGGCAAGCCGAAGTACAGCCACATCGAGGGCGTCGGCTCGGTCGAGTCGATCACCGCCAAGGTGCTGGCAGCCCTGAGCTGATCCATCACCGTGCGTCACGACGGCCCGCTCGCGGGCCGTTGTCGTTTATACTGCCGCTCTTTTCCCTGTCACCTGGATACTTCGTTCGATGACCACCTTGCTGGCCCTGGATACCGCCACCGAAGCCTGTTCCGTCGCCCTGCTGCATGACGGCAAGGTAACCAGCCATTACGAGGTCATCCCGCGCATGCACGCGCAGAAGCTGCTGCCGATGATCAAGCAGTTGCTGGCCGACTCGGGCGTGGCCTTGAGTGCAGTGGACGCCATCGCCTTTGGCCGTGGCCCGGGCGCCTTCACTGGCGTGCGCATCGCCATCGGCGTGGTTCAGGGCCTGGCCTTCGCCCTCGAGCGTCCGGTGCTGCCGGTTTCCAACCTTGCCGCCCTGGCCCAGGGCGCGCTGCGCGAGCGCGGCGTGCAGCAGGTGGCTGCCGCCATCGATGCACGCATGGACGAGGTGTATTGGGGCTGCTACCGGGCCGAGCAGGGCGAGATGCGCCTGGTCGGCCACGAGGCGGTGCTGGCACCGGAGCGCGTGGTGCTGCCTTCGGGTGCCGGTGACTGGTATGGCGTGGGCACCGGCTGGGGCTATGCCGAGCGCCTGGCGGCGACGGTGGGCGGTTGCGATGCTGCGGCCCTGCCCAGCGCCCAGGATATCCTCCAGTTGGCGACGTTTGCCTGGGCCCGTGGCGAGGCGGTCGTCGCCGAGCAGGCACAACCGGTATACCTGCGCGATAATGTAGCTACGCCCAAGGCGCGCTGAGGTTGTTCGTCGGTTATTGCCATTCGAGCTAAACCTTTTGCGCGAACTGTGGTCCAGTTATCAGTTCGGGCATTAGCGATGGATCCCTGATGCTGCTAAATTGCCATCACTGATTCAGAGTGCCCATTCCATGCGTATCGACGGCTTCTCCTCGCAGAGCTATCCCATCAAGCGTGCGCCACGCAAGGCGACGGTGCGCGACGAAGCCGTCGATGACGCCGAGGTCATCGAGGACCTCGAGGCCGCCCCTGTGCAGGCCCGTGGCAATCGTCGCAGTGGCAACCTGCCGGCCCGCCAGCAGGACATGGTCTTCCCCCGTGCCCGCGACCGGCGCACCTCCACGGCGCTGGCCAGCTACCTGACCACGGCCGGCTTCACCGACTGGGAGATGGAAGTGCTGGGGCTGGACCTGTACATTTGACGGATGATGCCGTCCCCCCTTCCTTATTTCCTCGGTTGCCCGTCCTGGAGTGAGAACGCCTGGCGCGACTACCTCTATCCTGTTGATGCGCGTCCCGCCGAGTACCTGGCGCTGTACGGCCAGGTGTTCAATGCCGTCGAAGGCAACACCACTTTCTATGCCCGCCCCGCGCCCTCCACCGTCGAGCGCTGGGCCCAGGCCATGCCGCCAGGTTTTCGTTTCACTGCCAAGTTCCCCGGCGATGTCAGCCATGCGGGTGATCTGCGTGAGCAGCTCGACTCGGCACGCGATTTCATCCGGCTGATGGCACCGCTGGGGGCGCGGGTTTCGCCTTACTGGTTGCAATTGCCCGCGCTGTTCGGCCCGGCGCGCCTGGGTGAGCTGGCGTTCTTTCTCGACGAGATCGGTGTGCCGGTGGCGGTGGAAGTGCGCAACGATGCGTTCTTTGCCCGTGGCGAGGAGGAGCGCGTGCTCAATCGCCTGCTGCACGAGCGCGGTGTGGAACGAATCTGCCTGGACCCGCGCGCGCTGTTCAGTTGCACCCTGCGCGACCCTGGCGTGCTGCATGCCCAGGCGAAGAAACCCAGGGTGCCTCCACGTCCTTGCGCCTTCAGCCAGCATCCTCAAGTGCGTTTCATCGGCCACCCGCAGCTGGACGCCAACGAACCCTTTCTCACGCCGTGGGTCGACAAGATCGCGACCTGGATCGAGGAAGGCCGCAGCCCCTACATGTTCCTGCACACGGCCGACAACCTGTTGGCGGCGGCGCTGGCCCAGCGTTTTCACCAACGCCTGATGGCGCGTCTGCCGGGCTTGCCTGCGCTGGCTGAATTGCCACGCGCCCCCGAGGTCGAACAACTGGGACTACTCTGACGCCACCCTGAACCTGCCGGAGGTCGAACCATGGATGTGCAAACCCTGCGAGCCGAAGCCTTCAAGGCATTGCACGAGCGCGACGGCGCGTTCGTCATGCCCAACCCCTGGGATGCCGGTTCGGCGAAGCTGCTCGCGGCGCTGGGCTTCGAGGCTCTGGCCAGCACCAGCGCGGGGCTGGCTTTCAGCCTCGGGCGGCCCGACGCCGAGGGCGCCTTGAATCGTGAAGAGACCTTGGCCAACGCCCAGGGCATCGTCGATGCCACGCCCTTGCCGGTGGCGGCGGATCTCGAGAACGGCTTCGGCGACCTGCCGGAGGACTGTGCCCAGACGATCCTGCGCGCAGCCGAAGCGGGGCTGGTGGGTGGTTCGATCGAAGATGCCAGCGGCTGTGGCGATGAGCCCATCTATGACTTCGAGCTGTCCGTTGCCCGGGTCCGCGCGGCGGTGCAGGCTGCCCGTGGCCTGGCATTTCCCTTCATGTTGTGCGCTCGCGCCGAGAACCTACTGCATGGCCGTCCTGACCTGGACGACACCATCCGGCGCTTGCAGGCCTATGCCGAGGCAGGTGCCGACGTGCTCTATGCGCCAGGGTTGCGCAGTGTCGATGAGATCCGTGCAGTGGTCCAGGCCGTTGCGCCAAGGCCGGTGAACGTGCTGATGGGCATGCCGGGCGTGTCGTTGAGCGTCAATCAGTTGCAGGACCTGGGCGTCAAGCGCATCAGCGTCGGCTCGTCACTGGCCCGCGCAGCCTTGGGCGCGTTCCAGCGCGCGGCACTGGAGATCCGTGAGCGGGGCACGTTCGAGTATGGTGAGCAGGCGTTGCCGTTTGCCCAGCTCAATGCGCTGTTCCGCCGCTGAGGAGGGGTTGGCTCAGGCGTGCACGCGGACGTTGTTCAGTACCACTGGGCGTGCCCAGTGGGTGTCGAACTCAAGATCGTTCTGTTGCTGGGCCAGGGTCGCGTCGTCGAAGGGTTCCGGCGCCGGGTCGAGCAGTTCGGTCTCGAATTCGGCGATCGGCAGGTACAGCGCCCGTGGGGCAGGGCCTGGAGCGGGCTCGGGGAGTGGATGGCCCTGGCTCATGACCACCGGGCGCAGCCAGCTGTTGCTCAGGTCTAGCTGGCGCTGTTGCTCGATCAGTTCGGCGGTGTTGAACGGTTCGGGGGCAGGCTCGAGCAGGTTGGCCTCGAGTTCGGCCTTGGGCAGGAACAGCGGCTCCGGAGGGCTGACCTCGGTGTCCTGCACCGGCAGGGCACGCTGGGCGTCGATCAGGCTCAGGGCCTTGGCGCCGCCGACGGGCTCGCCGCTTTCCTTGTCGTACTGCGCCAGCGCCTGACTGAAGCTGTCGACGTCGTCCCCTTGCTGCTCGGCCATGGCGCGGGCAAAGAAGTCCTGCCACAGGTGGCTGACGCCGCCCAGTGCCTGGGTGTTCTGCCGACCGTAGTTGCCGACAGGCGACAGGTAGGTCAAGCCGATGGGAAGAGTATCTGACATGGCAGTCGCGCGCGTTGTGCTCTGGCAGAATAGCGGGATACTGCGTGTATCGGCCGTGGCCGGGGTTTCATTAATTTTTTTGAGTGCGGGAACCGATGGTAGAGCAAGAGCAGGGCACAGGTATCAGGGTCGAGGCCCTGGCCCCGGAATTCCAGGCACAGGCCGTGACCTGGGCCGATCGGCTGGGGTTGCCGCTGGTCGACGAGGCGGCGGGGTTCGCGGTGCAGGTGGGGACCGAGGGCCTGCAGATCCAGCAGTTGGGTCCGCAAGCGCCGGGGCCGGTGCGGGTGGACTTCGTCGAGGGGCAGGCTGCCCATCGGCGGCTCTACGGCGGCGGCAGCGGGCAGATGATCGCCAAGGCGGTCGGCATTGCCCAAGGCGTTCGGCCACAGGTGCTCGATGCCACGGCTGGCCTGGGCAAGGATGCGTTCGTGCTGGCCAGCCTGGGTTGCCAGATGACCCTGATCGAGCGTCAGCCGCTGATCGCGGCACTGCTCGAGGATGGCCTGGCGCGCGCGCGCGGGGACGAGGAGGTGGGGGCGATCGTCGGGCGCATGCGCTTGCTGACCGGCAATGCCATCGAGCGCATGCGCGCCTGGGAGGGCGAGGCGCCGCAGGTGATCTACCTTGATCCGATGTTTCCGCACCGTGACAAGAGCGCGCTGGTGAAGAAGGAAATGCGCGTGTTCCGTCCGCTGGTCGGTGATGACCTGGATGCCCCTGCGTTGCTCGAGGCGGCGCTGGCGCTGGCCACGCACCGGGTAGTGGTCAAGCGCCCGCGCAAGGCACCGATCATTGAAGGAAGCAAGCCCAGCCACAGCCTGGAAGGGAAGTCGAGCCGCTACGATATCTACCCGAAGAAGGCCTTGAAGGGCTGAGCCCGCTCCCGCCGGACCAGGCGGGCCTGGCCCTCGACACACGAGGGCCGGCCAGCTCAGGCCTCAGAGCAGGATGCGTGAGCTGGCCACCGCCACAACCCCAACGCCGATCAGCAGGTTGATCCCGACCATCCGTCGGATCCGCCCCAGGACCCCGGCGCCCGCGGCCCAGTCCTGCGCCTGCACCGCCGTGCGCAGCTCCGGCAGCAGCAAGGCCTGGATGCGCATGAACAGCGCGAACATCACGATCGCGCCGCCAATCATCACCTGGACGTAATGGGGCGCTGTCTCGAACCCGCTGAAACGCAGGTGGATCATCCCCACACCGCTGACAGCCAGTACCGCTACCGCCAGCCAGACCCATCTGAAGAACCGCTGGAAAACCTCCACCCACAAACGCAACCGATCGGGTCCCTGCAGGGCGGCAACCGTGGCCGGGCGCAGTACCAACCAGGCGAAGAACATGCCGCCGACCCAGACCAGGGCGGCGAGAACATGCAGGGTGTAGGGCAGGGCAAAGGCGAGCATCCGGATCTCCATGCGGCACAAAGGGCAATAGCGGGGTATGATAGCCGGCCCATGCGAAACACTGAAAATATATCCAGCCCTCCGGGCGCCCGCAGACCATGATCAGCAACGAACTCAAAGCCACCATCCAGGGCGCCTACTCGCGTTTCCTCGAAGCCAAAAGCCTCAAGCCCCGTTACGGCCAGCGCCTGATGATCGCCGAAGTGGCCAAGGTCCTGGGCGACATTGCCTGCGACGACGAAGGGCGCCGCGCCGGCGAGCCCGCCGTGGTGGCGGTCGAGGCCGGTACCGGTACCGGCAAGACGGTCGCCTACAGCCTGGCCGCGATCCCTGCCGCCAAGGCCGCCGGCAAGCGCCTGGTGATCGCCACGGCGACCGTGGCGCTGCAGGAGCAGATCGTGTTCAAGGACCTGCCCGACCTGATGCGCAACAGCGGCCTGAACTTCAGTTTCGCCCTGGCCAAGGGCCGCGGTCGCTACCTGTGCCTGTCCAAGCTCGACATCCTGCTGCAAGAAGGCCACGCCCAGTCGGCCACTGCCCAGCTGTTCGAGGAAGAAGGCTTTCATATCGAAGTCGACGAGCGCAGCCAGAAGCTGTTCAACAGCATGATCGAGAAGCTCGCCGGCAACCGCTGGGACGGTGATCGTGACAGCTGGTCCGAGGCCATCGAGGACCAGGACTGGGCGCGACTGACCACCGACCACAGCCAGTGCACCGGACGCCACTGCCCGAACTTCCAGCAGTGCGTGTTCTACAAGGCCCGCGAAGGCATGGGCAAGGTCGATGTGATCGTCACCAACCACGACATGGTCCTGGCCGACCTGGCCCTCGGCGGTGGTGCCGTGCTGCCCGACCCGCGCGACACGATGTACGTGTTCGACGAAGGCCATCACCTGCCGGACAAGGCCATCGGCCATTTCGCCCACTACTCGCGGCTGCGTTCCACCGCCGACTGGCTCGAGCAGACCGCCAAGAACCTCACCAAGCTGCTGGCCCAGCACCCGCTGCCGGGGGATCTGGGCAAGTACATCGAGCAGGTGCCGGAACTGGCCCGCGAGGTGCGCACCCAGCAGCAGTTCATGTTCACCCTGTGCGAACAGGTCGCCGACTTCCGTGCCGGCGAGGACATGGAAGGCCGCGATCGCCCGCGCTACCGCTTCGAGGGCGGCGTGGTCCCCGAGCAGATCCGCGAAGTCGGCATCGAGCTGAAGAAAGGCTTCGCCCGCCTCAACGACCTGTTCACCCGCCTGGCCGACCTGCTCAAGGAAGGCATGGACGGCGAGAACAACATCGGCATCGCCAGCCATCAGGCCGAAGAGTGGTATCCGCTGTTCGGCAGCCTGGTGACCCGTGCCCAGGGCAACTGGGAACTGTGGACCGCCTTCACCGCCGAGGACCCCGAGGACAGCCCGCCCATGGCGCGCTGGCTGACCCTGGCCGAAAGCGGTGCGTTGTTCGACATCGAAGTCAACGCCAGCCCCATCCTGGCCGCCGAAATGCTGCGCAAGAGCCTGTGGAACGTCGCCCATGGCGCGTTGGTCACTTCGGCGACGCTGACCGCGCTGGGCAAGTTCGACCGCTTCCGCATGCGCTCGGGCCTGCCGCGTGACGCCGTGCAGTGCGTGGTGCCCAGCCCGTTCGTGCACGGTGACGCCGGGCTGTTGCGAGTGCCCGACCTGGGCGCCGATCCACGGGATGCGACCGCCCATACCGCGGCGATCATCCGCGAGCTCCCGGCCATCGTCGAGGAGGCCCGTGGCGCATTGGTGCTGTTCTCTTCGCGCAAGCAGATGCAGGACGTGTTCGATGGTCTCGATCGCGACTGGCGCAAGCTGGTACTGATCCAGGGCAACCTGTCCAAGCAGGAGACCCTCAACAAGCACAAGGCCCGGGTCGACGACGGCCAGCACAGCGTACTGTTCGGCCTGGCCAGCTTCGCCGAGGGGGTCGACCTGCCCGGCGCCTATTGCGAGCACGTGGTGATCGCCAAGATCCCCTTCGCGGTGCCCGACGATCCGGTCGAAGCCGCGCTGGCAGAGTGGATCGAAGCCCGTGGCGGCAATCCGTTCATGGAGATCGCCGTCCCCGACGCCTCGCTGCGCCTGATCCAGGCCTGTGGTCGACTGCTGCGCACCGAACAGGACCGCGGCGTGATCACCTTGCTGGACCGGCGCCTGGTCACCCAGCGCTACGGCAAGGCTATTCTCAATGCGTTGCCGCCATTCCGACGGGAAATCGGCTGACTGCCGGAGCAAGGCACAGTCCCCCGTTGTCCATTACTCGATCGTGAGCCCGAGAAGGGCTCGGAAGGAGAGTCATCGCCCTATGATCCGCCGTACCCTGCCTGCCATGTTCGCCCTGTTGTTCAGCACGCCGCTGCTGGCCGGACAACAGACGCTGTTCAGTTTCGTGCGTCCTGCCTCGGTGGTGAACGTGACCACCCAGGACGCGGCGATGCCGCAGTACAACGCGGAACAGACGGCCGAAGGCGAGGTGTTGCGGAGGGTGGTGTTCAATCCGGTGGCGCAACCCACCTTGCGCCTGGGCCCGCAGGCCGGAGCCTGGGACTGGTCCGCGGGGCAGGCGCTGACCTTGCGTCTGCAGAGTGCCATGGACTGGGCGTTGACCGTGGATGTCACGGTACAGAGCAGCGACGGGCGCACGCTCGGCAGCCGTATCGACCTGCCGGCCGGGCCGGCGCAGACCGTGATGATCCCGTTGCGCGCCAGTTCGCCACTGAGCCAGGGCATGCGCGCCGGCCCGCCGATGCCATGGACCTATGACGGGCAACGGCTGTTGCTGGCCAGCAGCAGTGGAGAGGTCGATCTCAAGCAGGTCATCTCGGTCAGCCTGAGCATCCCCAATCCCAAGGTGGCCCAGAGCCTGTTGATCGAGCGGGTGGGTCTGCAGGACGACGACCAGGCGTTCAAGGCGGCCTATGGCGATCTGATCGATGGCTATGGCCAGTCCACCCGGGGGCGTTGGCCGGAGAAAGTCACCAGTGACGAGCAACTCAGGGCTGCCGACAGCCGTGAACAGCCCCAGCTCAAGGCCTGGCTGGCCGAACGTGGCAAGCTCGGGCTGGACCCGTACGGTGGTCTGCTGGCCGGCCCGGTGTTCGAGGCCAAGGGGTTCTTCCGCACTGAAAAACGCGATGGTCGCTGGTACCTGGTGACACCGGCGGGGCATCCGTTCTATTCGTTGGGTGTCAACGCCGTGGCGGCCGATGGCGGGCGCACCTATGTCGCCGGCCGAGAAGGCATGTTCAAGGGGCTTCCGGGCGATGGCGATGCGCTGTCGGCGTTCTATGGCGAAGGCAACAACGACGATGGCAATGCGTCGTCCCAGGGGCGCAACTTCAAGCAAGGGCGCTGGTTCGACTTCTACGCCGCCAATCTTCAGCGCACCCATGGCCAGGGCTGCCCGACCGCCAGCGCCTGTCCACCGGCGATGCTCGACGCGACGCGCTGGCAGGCTCACACCCTCGACCGCCTGCAGGCCTGGGGCTTCAATACCTTGGGCAACTGGAGCGATCCGGCGCTGGGCCGGGCCAAGCGCATGCCATACACCTTGCCGTTGTCGATCGTCGGTGACTACGCCAGCATCAGCACCGGCATGGACTGGTGGGGGCGCATGCCCGACCCGTTCGACCCACGCTTTGCCATGGCCACCGAGCGTGCAGTGGCCATCGCTGCCCGCGACCATCGCGACGACCCCTGGCTGATCGGTTACTTTGCCGACAATGAGTTGGCCTGGGCCGCGCCCGGTGGCGAGCCCAAGGCCCGCTATGGCCTGGCCTACGGCACGTTGCGCCTGACCACCGATGTGCCAGCCAAGCGCGCCTTCCTCAAGCAGTTGCGCGACAAGTACCGCAACCAGGAAGGGTTGTCCAAGGCCTGGGGCATCGAGCTGACGGCCTGGGAGTTGATGGAGGACCCGGGCTTCGAGGCGCCCCTGCCCAATCCGGAGCATCCGGAAATCGAGCGTGACTACCAGTATTTCCAGCAGGTGTTCGCCGAGACCTACTTCAAGACGATCTCCGACGCGCTGAAGTGGCATGCGCCCAATCACCTGCTGCTGGGGGGGCGCTACGCGGTGAGTACTCCCGAGGCGGTCAAGGCCTGTGCCGAGTTCTGCGATGTACTGAGTTTCAACTTCTATACGCTCAAACCCGAGGACGGTTACGACTTCGCCCGACTGGCCGAGCTGGACAAGCCGGTGCTGGTCTCCGAGTTCCAGTTCGGCAGCCGCGACCGTGGCCCCTTCTGGCCTGGCCCGCTGGAAGTCGCCCGTGAAGAGGACCGGGGCCCGGCTTATGCGAACTTCCTCAAGGCCGCGATGGCCCAGCCGATGATCGTCGGTGCGCATTGGTTCCAGTACCTTGACCAGCCGGCCAGCGGGCGCCTGCTCGATGGCGAGAACGGCCACCTGGGGTTGGTGGCGATCACTGACGTGCCTTATGCCGGCTTCATCGAGGCGGTCCAGCGCAGCAATCGACAAGCCATGGCCCAATTGCGCACGCAACTGGGCAAGTCCGCACCGTAACGCTCGCTTCGCCGGCTTTGCCGGCGAAGCAGCCGTAACCTGCAGGATCAGAACAAAGCTACAACCACCCAGCTATCTTCAGTAGGCAAATTGCCCAACTACTGAAACAATGCCCCCCTTTGTCAGCAGGTCGTACTGAAGAGGTAGTCGGGTGCAGATCCAGGGTCACTATGAGCTGAAGTTCGAGGCGGTGCGCGATGCCTTCGCCGCGTTGTTCGAGGATCCCCAGGAGCGTGGTGCCGCATTGTGCATCCAGGTTGGCGGGGAAACCGTGGTCGACCTGTGGGCCGGCAGCGCCGACAAGGATGGGCGCGAAGCCTGGCATAGCGACACGATCGCCAACCTGTTCTCGTGCACCAAGACCTTCACCGCCGTCACCGCGTTGCAGCTGGTGGGCGAGGGCAAGCTGGACCTCGACGTGCCGGTGACGCGCTACTGGCCCGAGTTCGCCCAGGCCGGCAAGGACAGCATCACCTTGCGCCAGTTGCTCAGCCATCGCGCTGGCTTGCCGGCCATTCGCCAGTTGCTGCCGGCCGAGGCCCTGTACGACTGGCAGGTGATGGTCGACGCGCTGGCCGCCGAGGCACCCTGGTGGACGCCTGGCACCGAGCACGGTTATGCCGCCATCACCTACGGCTGGCTGATCGGCGAGTTGATTCGCCGTGTCGATGGTCGAGGCCCTGGCGACTCCATCGTTGCCCGTACCGCCCGGCCACTGGGGCTGGATTTCCATGTCGGCCTGGCGGACAGCGAGTTCCATCGTGTGGCGCATATCGCCCGTGGCAAGGGCAATCCCGGCGATGCCGCGGCCCAGCGCCTGCTGCAGGTGACGATGCGTGAGCCCGAGGCGTTGTCGACCCGTGCATTCACCAATCCGCCGGCGATCCTCACCAGTACCAACAAGCCTGAATGGCGACGCATGCAGCAACCTGCGGCCAATGGCCACGGTAACGCGCGCAGCCTCGCAGGCTTCTATGCCGGCCTGCTCGACGGCAGCCTGCTCGAGTCCGAACTGCTCGACGAACTGACCCGTGAGCACAGCCTTGGCCAGGACCGTACCCTGCTGACCCAGACCCGTTTCGGCCTGGGTTGCATGCTTGACCAGCCTGGGGTGGCCAATGCCACCTTCGGCCTGGGCGCTCGCGCCTTTGGCCATCCCGGTGCCGGGGGGGCGGTGGGCTTCGCCGACCCTGAGCACGACGTGGCTTTCGGCTTTGTCACCAATACCCTCGGCCCCTATGTGCTGATGGATCCACGCGCGCAGAACCTGGTGCGCGTGCTTGCCGACTGCCTTTGATCGGGTAATGCGGGTGTTGCTCGAACCCTTTGACTATCCTCAATGCCACTGCCCGATGGGTATGGGCAAAATCCCTTCAATTTCATGGTGTATCGCTGATGTCTTCACATAAAACCTTAGCACTCGCGCTGTGCCTGACCATGACTGGCTGTGCCAGCCACTCGCAGGACGCCTCCAAGGACGGCAGCCTGAGCTGGTGGCCGTTTGGTTCCGACAAGGTCGCCGATCAGGAGGTGAAGGAGGCGGTCACCGAGAACGTGGCCAAGGCCGACGCCAAGTCCGAAAGCAGCAGCCGCTGGTGGTGGCCGTTCGGTGCCGATGACAAGAAGGGCGCGGTCGCGAGCGTGCCGAAGATCGACCAGAAGGCTACCCAGGCCTGGCTCGATCAGTACGAGCCGAAGGTGCGCGAAGCCATCAAGGGCAGCAAGTTCGAGCTGGAGCGTCGTGAGGACGTGCTGGCGGTGACTATTCCGGTGGATAGCTCCTACAACCCTGATCGCCCGAACATGCTGCTGCCGGCCACCCTCGGCCCGATCACCCAGGTGGCCAAGGTCATCGAGACCGACAGCAAGACCGCCTTGCTGATCCTCGGCCATGCCGACAGCAGCGGCGCCAGCGCCGCGAACCAGAAGCTCAGCCTCGAGCGTGCGGCCTCGGTGTCGGCGATTTTCCGTCTCAGCGGCCTGAAGCGTGATCGCCTGATGCTCAAGGGCATGGGTTCGGTGATGCCACGCGCCGCCAACGACAGCGCCGAGGGCCGCGCCCTGAACCGTCGCGTCGAACTGCTGCTGACCCCGCAGAACACCATGGTCGCACTGTTGGCCAAGTACCAGCAGGCCGCACCGGCGCCGACCGCGATGGTCGCGGCGCAGGATGCCAAGGCCCCGGTGACCAAGGCCGCCGACGTCAAGCCAACCGCCAAGGCCGCAGCCAAGCCAGCCGCGAAGAAGCCCGCCGCCAAGGCCAAGGCCAGCACCGCCGCGAAGAAGAAGCCAGCCGCAGCCAAACCTGCCGCGAAAAAGGCCGTAACCGACAAGAAAGTCGCCGCCAACAGCCCTGCGAAGACCAACTGATCGTCAAGGAAACGCAGTCATGACCCAATCCCTGGCCGATATGCGCCGCGACTATACCCGTGATGGCCTGGCCGAAGCCCAGGCCCCGGGGGAGCCGTTCGCGCTGTTCCACCAATGGTTTGCTGATGCGGTGAAGACCGAGCAGTTGCCGGTGGAAGCCAACGCCATGACCCTGGCGACCGTCGATGCCGACGGTCGTCCGCATTGTCGAGTGCTGCTGCTCAAGGCACTCGATACGCGCGGGTTCACCTTCTTCACCAACTACGAAAGCGCCAAGGGGCAACACATCGCGGCCAATCCATTCGCGGCGATGACGTTCTTCTGGCCGGCGCTGGAGCGTCAGGTGCGCATCGAGGGGCGGGTGGAGAAGGTCACGGCCAAGGAATCCGACGATTACTACCAGGTACGTCCGCTGGGCAGCCGCCTGGGTGCCTGGGCGTCGCCGCAGAGCCGGGTGATTGCCGATCGCGGGGAACTGGAGGGGCTGGTCAAGGCTACCGAGGCGCGGTTTTCCGAGACTCAGCCGCACTGTCCGGAACATTGGGGCGGCTATCGCCTGCTGCCGGAGCGTGTCGAGTTCTGGCAGGGGCGGGCCAGTCGACTGCATGATCGGCTGAACTATCGGCTAATCGAGGGCCAGTGGCTGCGCGAGCGCCTGGCGCCCTGAGGTGGGCGGGGCTGCGCCGCAGCCCCGCATTCATCTGTTTCATCTGAATCCTGCAGCTTCTCGCTCCAGCCACGCTGCCAATTCCTTGCGCCCGATCTTTTGTGCCCGCGCGCGCTCGAGCACTTCGAGCATGTATTCGCGCTTGAGTGGGTCCGTCCCCGCCAGCGACAGTGCCAGGTCACGGTCGATCCAAAGGCGCATGCGTACATACAGCCACCAGTGGAAGTACAGGCCGGCGACTGTCACAACGACGACGATGAAGTAATCCATGACTATCCTTTGTCTCGGCAGAAAGCTTGCGACACAGCCGTTGCTGGCTGTACTCGGGCTGAATGAAAACAATTTTATAACGATTGTGTCGTGACACTTGTCAAGACGAATAGTCTAATGGCTACCTGACTTACTGGAGATTGTCCCCATGCGTAAATCCGCTTTGCTGCTGGCCAGCTTCACCACCGTTTCGCTGCTGCTGGGCGGCTGCCAGTCGTCCCTGAGCGGCGACAGCTATTCCCGTGACGAGGCGCGTCGCGTGCAGACCGTGCGCATGGGTACCATCGAATCCCTGCGTCCGGTGAAGATCGAGGGCTCCAAGACCCCGATCGGCGGTGGCGCTGGCGCCATCGTCGGTGGTGTTGCCGGCAGCGCTGTAGGTGGTGGCCGTGGCAGCATCGTCGCCGCGGTGATCGGTGCCGTGGCCGGTGGCCTGGCTGGTTCCGCCGCCGAGGAAGGCCTGACCCGCACCCAGGGTGTCGAGATCACCGTGCGCGAAGACGACGGCAGCATGCGCGCCTACGTGCAGCAGGTGCAGCAGAACGAAATCTTCCGCGTCGGCGAGCGCGTGCGCATCATGACCGTGGGTGGCACCAGCCGCGTCACTCACTGATCGCTGAAACAAAGAACCCCGGACAGGCCAGGCCTGTCCGGGGTTTTCTTTTGCCTGCCGCGCGACAGGGTTTTACAGCCCGAGGATATCCCGCGCCACGGCCTCGGCGATGCGAATGCCGTCGACACCGGCGGACAGGATGCCGCCGGCATAGCCCGCGCCTTCCCCTGCCGGGAACAGTCCCTTGAGGTTGAGGCTCTGGAGGTCGGCGCCACGGGTGATGCGCAGTGGCGAGGAGGTGCGGGTCTCGATCCCGGTCAACACGGCGTCATGCAGGTTGTAGCCCTTGATCTGGCGGTCGAAGGCCGGCAGCGCTTCGCGGATCGCCTCGATGGCAAAGTCCGGCAGGCTAGGTGCCAGGTCGCCCAGGGTCACCCCAGGTTTGTACGATGGCTCGACGCTGCCCAGTGCGGTGGACGGCCGGCCGGCGACGAAGTCGCCGACCAACTGCGCCGGGGCCTGGTAATTGCTGCCGCCCATCACGTAGGCGTGCGCTTCCAGGCGCTCTTGCAGCTCGATGCCGGCCAGCGGGCCGCCCGGGTAGTCACGCTCGGGGTCGATGCCGACGACGATGCCGGAGTTGGCGTTACGCTCGTTGCGTGAATACTGGCTCATGCCGTTGGTGACCACCCGGCCTGGCTCGCTGGTGGCGGCGACCACGGTACCGCCTGGGCACATGCAGAAGCTGTACACCGAACGGCCGTTCTTGGCGTGGTGCACCAGTTTGTAGTCGGCGGCGCCGAGTTTCGGGTGGCCGGCGTACTTGCCCAGGCGAGCCTTGTCGATCAGCGATTGCGGGTGCTCGATACGGAAACCGACCGAGAACGGCTTGGCTTCCATGAACACGCCCTTGGCGTGGAGCATGCGGAAGGTGTCGCGGGCGCTGTGGCCGAGGGCCAGCACCACGTGACGCGACTGCAACTGCTCGCCGCTCTCCAGGACCAGGCCGGTGAGCTGCTCGCCGTCGACCAGCAGGTCGGTGACTTTCTGCTGGAAGCGCACTTCACCGCCCAGGTTGATGATTTCCTCGCGCATCTTCTCGACCATGCTGGTCAGGCGGAAGGTGCCGATGTGCGGCTTGTTGATGTAGAGGATCTCGTCCGGCGCGCCGGCCTTGACGAACTCTTCCAGGACCTTGCGGCCATGGTGCTGCGGGTCCTTGATCTGGCTGTACAGCTTGCCGTCGGAGAAGGTCCCGGCACCGCCCTCGCCGAACTGCACGTTGGACTCGGGGTTGAGCACGCTCTTGCGCCACAGGCCCCAGGTGTCCTTGGTGCGCTGGCGTACTTCCTTGCCGCGCTCGAGGACGATCGGCTTGAAGCCCATCTGTGCCAGCAGCAGGCCGGCGAAGATGCCGCAGGGGCCGAAACCGACCACGATCGGACGCTCCGGCAACTCGGCTGGGGCATGGCCGACGAACTTGTAGCTGACGTCCGGGGCAACGCCGATTTTCGGGTCGTCGGCGAAGGTCTTGAGCAGTTCGGCTTCGTTGCTGGCTTCGAGATCGATGGTGTAGATGAACAGCATCTCGCTGTTCTTCTTGCGCGCGTCGTAGCTGCGCTTGAACAGGGTGAAGCCGAGCAGTTGCTCGTCGCTGATGGCCAGGCGCTGGACGATGGCGGCGCGCAGCTCGTCGTCGGAATGGTCCAGGGGCAGCTTCAGTTCGTTGATTCGTAGCATGGCAGGATCCAGTATCCCGGCCATGGGGCGGCCGGCGGCTTTACACAAACCGCCAAGTATAAGCTGTTAGCCGCCCCGACTGGCAGGATAAAAGTACCCGGCGATCAGTTGTCGCGAGCGCCACCGTAGTAGCCACAGCCCTGCAGGGTCTTGCCGTCGATGCGCAGCTCGGCCTTGAGATGGCGGATGGCACCGGTGGCACCGTCGACGCAGCGCTGTGGTGCGAGCCACAGCTCGACCCGCTGGCCATTGGCTTCGCTGGACAGGGTCAGGCCGCCGCCGGGCATCTGCTCCTCGAGGAATGGCAGCGGCAGCGGGGCCTGGCCGATACGGTTGAGGACCATGCCCTTGCCGCTGGCCTTGATGTCCCAATCTGGCTCGTGGCCGCCGGCACGCAGGGTCAGCTGGCGGAAGTTGGGGTCCTCGCAGCCGCTGTACTCGGAGGTTTCCAGGCGATACAGACGGGTCACGTCAAGTTGGCCATCGTTGCCGGCCTGCTGGTTGCCGGTCAGGCGGCCGCGGACATCGGCGAACAGTTTGTCGCCGGCATCGTCGGCCAGGTTGGCGGCTTCCTGCAGGATGCCGGTACCGGCGGCGTCGTTGATGACGAACTGGCGGGCCTCGCTGCAGGGTTTGAACAACAGGTGGCCGCCTGCGGCACTCAGTTGGCCTTGCATGCGGGTGGTGCCGAGGTTCGGGTCGACCGGCTTGTCGGCCAGCATCTGGCAACCGGCGAACACGGGCAGCAGGGCGGTGAGCAGCAGGGAGGGGGTGAGACGCATGGGGCGGGCTCCGGTGTTCGGGCAAAAAGTGCCGGCCACGTTACCGAGCCTGTGGGGTGTCCACAAGAGGGACGGCCCTGTCGTGGGGCAAGCCCGCTCCCACGACAGCGTGTTTCCCAGCGGTAGGGCTGGCACTGCAATCCGGTGTTCGACAGGCAGAACAAAGGGCCCGAAGGCCCCTTGATCATTCACCCCCCGAGGTACGCGTCACGTACCTTCGGGTCGGTCAGCAGCGCTTCACCGGTGCCCTGCATCACCACCTTGCCGTTCTCCAGCACATAGGCGCGGTCGGCGATCTTCAGCGCCTGGTTGGCGTTCTGCTCCACCAGGAACACCGTCACGCCGTCGCGGCGCAGTTGTTCGATGATGTCGAAGATCTGCTGGATGATGATTGGCGCCAGGCCCAGCGACGGCTCGTCGAGCAGCAGCAGCTTGGGTTTGCTCATCAGCGCCCGCCCGATCGCCAGCATCTGCTGCTCGCCGCCGGACATGGTGCCGCCCCGCTGGATATAGCGTTCCTTCAGGCGCGGGAACAGGTGCAGGACCTTGTCCAGTTGCTCCTGGTAATCGCCCTTGCTGGTGAAGAAACCGCCCATGGCCAGGTTTTCCTCGACGGTCAGGCGAGCGAACACGCGGCGGCCTTCCGGCACCACCGCAATGCTCTTGCGCATGATGTGCGAAGACGGCTGGCCGACCAGTTCCTCGCCCAGGTACTTGATGCTGCCGGCACTTGCCTGGGGCGAACCGCACAGGGTCATCAGCAAGGTCGACTTGCCCGCGCCGTTGGCGCCGATCAGGGTGACGATTTCGCCCTGGTTGATCTCGACGTTGACGCTGTGCAGTGCCTGGATCTTGCCGTAGAAGGTGGAAACGTTCTCGAACTTCAGCATTTACGCCTCCCCCAGGTAGGCCTTGATCACATCAGGGTTGCCGCGGATCTCCTCCGGCGTGCCGTCGGCCAGGGGCGTGCCCTGGTTGATCACCACGATGTGGTCGGAAATGCTCATCACCAGCTTCATGTCGTGCTCGATCAGCAACACGGTCACATTGTGGGATTCGCGCAAGTAGGCGATGAGGGCCTTGAGGTCCTCGGTCTCCTTGGGGTTCAGGCCGGCGGCCGGCTCGTCGAGCATGATGATCCGCGGTTGGGTCATCATGCAGCGGGCGATTTCCAGGCGCCGTTGCTGGCCATAGGCGAGGGTGCCGGCGGTACGGTTGGCGAACTCGGTCAGGTTGACCTTCTCCAGCCAGTACTGCGCGCGTTCCATGGCTTGCTTCTCGCTGCGGCGGAAGCTCGGGGTCTTGAACAGGCCGGCGAAGAAGTTGGTGTTCAAGTGACGGTGCTGGGCGATCAGCAGGTTTTCCAGCGCGGTCATCTCCTTGAACAGGCGCACGTTCTGGAAGGTCCGCACCACGCCCTTGCGGGCGATCTGGTGGCCGGCCAGGCCCTGGATCGGCTGGCCGTCGAGCAGGATGGTGCCGCCGCTGGGCTTGTAGAAGCCGGTCAGGCAGTTGAATACGGTGGTCTTGCCGGCACCGTTCGGGCCGATCAGCGCCACCACCTGTTTTTCCTTGACGGTCAGGGCCACGCCATTGACCGCCAACAAGCCGCCGAAGCGCATGCTCAGGCCGCTGACTTGCAGAATTTCGCGGCTCATCGGCGCAACTCCAGGTGAGGACGTTGCATGGGCAGCAGGCCCTGCGGACGCCAGATCATCATCAATACCATCAGCGCACCGAACATCAGCATCCGGTATTCGCTGAACTCACGCATCATCTCCGGCAGCAGGATCATCACGATGGCTGCCAGGATCACCCCCAGCTGCGAACCCATGCCACCCAGCACGACGATGGCGAGGATGATCGCCGACTCGATGAAGGTGAACGATTCCGGTGTCACCAGGCCCTGACGGGCGGCGAAGAAGCTGCCGGCGAAACCGGCGAAGCAGGCGCCCAGGGTGAAGGCCGAGAGTTTGATCACGGTGGGGTTCAGGCCCAGCGCACGGCAAGCGATCTCGTCTTCGCGCAACGCTTCCCAGGCGCGGCCGATGGGCATGCGCAGCAGGCGGTTGATGACGAACAGCGCCAGCAATGCCAGCAGCAGGGCGACCAGGTAGAGGAAGATGACCTTGTTGATCGAGTTGTATTCCAGCCCGAAGAACTCGTGGAAGGTCTGCATACCCTCGGCGGCCTTGCGTTCGAAGGTCAGGCCGAAGAACTCCGGCTTGGGGATGTTGCTGATGCCGTTGGGGCCGCCGGTCCAGTCGGTGAGGTTACGCAGGAACAGGCGGATGATCTCGCCGAAGCCGAGGGTCACGATCGCCAGGTAGTCACCGCGCAGGCGCAGTACCGGGAAGCCGAGCAGGAAGCCGAAGGTAGCGGCCATCAGGCCGGCGATCGGCAGGCACACCCAGAAGCTCCAGCCCAGGTAGTGCGAGAGCATCGCGTAGCTGTAGGCACCGACCGCGTAGAAGCCGACATAGCCCAGGTCGAGCAGCCCCGCCAGGCCGACCACGATGTTCAGGCCCAGGCCCAGCAACACGTAGATCAGGATCAGGGTGGCGATGTCGACCGCGCCGCGCGAGCCGAAGAACGGCCAGACCAGCGCGGCCACGATCAGCCCCATGATCACCCAGCGCTGGGTCTTGGGCAGGGTGAGGAAGTTGGTCACCGATGCCGGTACCAGCTTGCGCTCGGAGCGATGTCCCATCACCGCGCTCCACTGCTTGTCGAACAGCACGCGCAGGAACATCAGCACCGAGCACGCGGCGATGATGCCGAGGGTGAACGAGCCCTGGCTGTGGACGACCAGGCTGATGCCGTCGATGCTCAGTTTCAGGCCCAGGACCGGGAAGGCCACGGCCCAGACCAGCAAGGCGCTGAACAACGCCTGTTTGAGATGTCTGTTCATACTTTTTCAACCTCCGGGCGGCCCAGGATGCCGGTCGGCCGGAACAACAGGACAAGAACCAAGAGACCGAATGCCACCACGTCCTTGTACTGGTCGCCGAAGATATCGGCGCCGAAGGCTTCGGCAACGCCCAGCACCAGCCCGCCGAGCATGGCGCCCGGAATGCTGCCGATGCCGCCCAGTACCGCCGCGGTGAAGGCCTTCAGGCCCACCAGGAAACCGGCGTTGGGGTTGATCACGCCGTACTGCATGCTCAGCAGCACGGCCGCCACCGCCGCCAGCGCGGCGCCGATGACGAAGGTCAGGGCGATGATGTTGTTGGTGTTGATGCCCAGCAGGTTGGCCATCTTGATGTCCTCGGCGCAGGCACGACAGGCGCGCCCCAGACGGGAACGGGAGATGAACAGGGTCAGGCAGGTCATGGCGATGAGGGTGACCGCGAACACCAGGATCTGCATGTACGAGACCAGCACTTCCTCCGCGCCGCCCGGGCCGAAGGAGAACGCGCCGGGGATCAGGTTGGGGATGGACTTGTCCTTGGAGTCCTGCGACAGCAGGACGGTGTTCTGCAGGAAGATCGACATGCCGATGGCGGAGATCAGCGGGATCAGCCGGTTGCTGTTGCGCAGCGGCCGGTAGGCGACCCGTTCGATGCTGTAGCCGTAGGCGCTGGTGACGCAGATCGTGGCGACGAAGGCCACGGTCATCAGGATCGGCAGGGAGTGGATGCCCATCATGGCCAGCCCGGCGAGGGCGATGAAGGCCACGTAGGAACCGATCATGTACACCTCGCCGTGGGCGAAGTTGATCATGCCGATGATGCCGTACACCATCGTGTAGCCGATGGCGATCAGGGCATAGGTACTGCCGATGGTCAATCCGTTAACCAGTTGTTGGAGGAAATGATAGATCTCAGGCATTACAGCGCTCCTAAAAACCTGATTTGCATTTCTCTGGCGGGGGTGACCCTGGCCCTTGGGGTCGCGTGGTCTTCGCCACGTGATCGATTTGCGGGCACAGCCAGGAGACCGCGGGTGACGGTTTTAAGATTTTCAGGTGAGCCGGCCCCCGGATCGCGGGAATCGGGCCCATGAACCTCGTAAAACAAAGCCCACTGCTCGCACAGTGGGCTTCTCGGTCAGCTATTCAGTCACGCAGTTACTGAGGGGAGACTTCGGTCTTCGGCTTGCCGAAGTGCCATTCGTAGACGACGAACTTGAAGTTCTTCAGGTCGCCCTTCTCGTCGTACGACAGCTCGCCGGTCGGGGTCTTGAAGGTGCCGGCGTGGATGGCTGCCGCCACCTTGGCGGTGTCTTCGGACTTGGCCGCCTTGATGCCGCCGGCGATCAGCTCGACTGCGGAGTAGGCCGGGAACACGAACGGACCGCTCGGGTCCTTGCCGTCGGCCTTGATGGCGTCGACGATGGCCTTGTTCTCAGGGTCGGCATCGAACGACTTCGGCAGGGTGACCAGCAAGCCTTCGGAGGCGCCCTGGGCGATCTGCGAGATGGAGTCGTTGCCCACGCCTTCCGGCCCCATGAACTTGGCTTTCAGGCCCTTCTCTTGCGCCTGGCGCAGGATCAGGCCCAGCTCTGGGTGATAGCCGCCGTAATAGACGAAGTCGACGTTGTTCTGCTTGAGCTTCTGGATGATCGAGGAGAAGTCCTTGTCACCGGCGTTCAGGCCTTCGAAGACGGCGACCTTGGTGCCTTTCTTCTCGAGGGTCTGCTTGACCGCGGTGGCGATGCCTTCACCGTACTGCTGCTTGTCGTGCAGGACGGCGACCACTTTCGGTTTGACGTGGTCGGCGATGTAGTTGCCGGCGGCCGGGCCCTGGGCGCTGTCCAGGCCGATGGTGCGGAAGATCAGCTTGTAGCCACGGGCGGTGATTTCCGGGGAGGTGGCGGCGGGGGTGATCATGATCACGCCTTCGTCTTCGTAGATGTCCGACGCAGGCTGGGTAGAGCTGGAGCACAGGTGGCCGACCACGAACTTGACGCCATCGTTGACCACTTTGTTGGCGACGGCCACGGCCTGTTTAGGGTCGCACGCGTCGTCGTATTCCACGGCTTCGAGTTGCTTGCCATCGACACCGCCCTTGGCGTTGATGTCCTTGATGGCCTGTTTGGCGCCGGTGAACTGCATGTCGCCGTATTGGGTGACCGGACCGGTCTTGGGACCTGCGATACCGATCTTGATGGTATCGGCGGCAAACGAATGGCTGGCAACCCCGGCCAGAACCATTGCGGCGAACAGCTTGGAAATCTTGATCATAGTGCTCCACTCATTCTGTTGTAATTCTTATAGTCCTGAGGCCAGGGCTACAGACCGGGCGGGATTCGCGGACTGGCTACGCCATGCCGTAACCCCACCTTCCCCCGGAACATGTCCCGGAACTGTACCGGTACAGTGTAGAGCGCCATCCGAGCGCTTGAAAAGCGGGCGAAAAGCGTCTGTTTTCGAGGGTGTCGCGTGATCGACATAAAGATACAGAAAAGCGCCATCACTTTGCCTGCATCTCACGCCCTTACCTGCAACTTCGGGCCTGATCGACCAAATTACATATTTGAAACCAGGTTTTTCTGCAAAAATACCGGCCTTTTTGTTGGCCGATTTTTCTTGCAGGTAGACCCATGACTGATCAAGTAAGCACCCTCTATGCCAAATTGCTCGGCGAGACCGCCGTCATCGAGTGGAAAGCCCTGGAGCGTTTCTGGGCGAAGGGTGACCTGATTTGGGTCGACCCGTCCCTCGACCTGATCACCGTTGCCGAGGCGATGGCCGAGAATCGCAGCGAGATCTTCACCAAGTGGCGCAATGATGGCGTGGTTGGGCCGGTCTCGGCCGAACAGGCGATGGACCTGCAAACCCGCGATCCAGAGATCTGGGCTGTGGTGGTTTCGCCCTTCATCGTGATCCAGACGAAGAAAGCGGAATAAACGTGCGCGTTTTTAGTGCGTAAAAACGCGCAGGCGCTTCAAGAGGGTGCGCGTTGACGCTCACGTAAGGTGGGGACAAGTAACAACGGTGGGGTGATTCGGCGGGGCGGTAACAGTTTACGGCATGCGTAATGGGCGGCTTCCGTGCAGTGCCCATCGCAGGCTATCGCCTGCTCCCACAATCGTCAGTTCTCACAGCAATCGCCAGCTTGCTAGCTGTCACAGAGATCACCCGCTTCCACAAGGATCGTGTGTTCCTCGTGGGAGCGGGCTTGCCCCGCGATCATCTCTCAATAGTCGACGCGCCCGGTATGGCTGTTCAGCGAGATTACCCGGGTCTTGCCGATACGGTGCCTGAAGATTTCGCGCAGGTACTTCACCGCCTTCTTCACGCATTCGCGCGACAGGCGAATGTCGTTGATCGAGACGAAGCGGCTCTTGTCGTTGATCAGCTCGCGGTACTTCTTCTCGTACATCGGCTTGATCGCGTACCAGTTGGTGTCGAGGATCTTCGCCGGGTTCTCGAATTCGTTGAGCAATTCGTCGATGCTGTTCTCGTCGAAGTGCTCGCTGGTGATGAACTCGAGGATGGCGTTGTCCAGGGTGTCGTCGAAGCGGTACGGGTTGCGCGCGAAGCAACGCTTGATGAACGCCACGATCAGGGTCAGGAAATCATCCGACAGGCACGGGCTCTTGGCGATCAGGGTGGTCAGCGACAGGTTGGCCGAGGCGCCGATCACCAGGGCGTAGCGCTTGAGCGTGGTGTTCGGGAACAGGCTGTTGAGGTGAGTCTTGAGCCGGTTCAGGTCCATGTACGACAGCTTGTAGTCCTTGGGCAGGGAGACGATCGACACCACCGACGAGCAGTTCTTGAAGAAGTGCAGGTCATGCAAGGCTGCGGCATCGTAGCCCGAGGCCTGGTACTGCTCCAGCGCCGCGCGGTAGCGGCGCGACTCGATCGGCAGCAGGCTGATGCCTTCGATGGCCTGGGTCTGCTTGTTGAAGTGCGGCAGGTCGATGGAGCGGAAGAACAGGTCGTCGATATCCAGGCGTGGCTGTTCGCGCTCGAACACCTTGAACTTGTCCGACCCGGCCGGCGGGATCTCCGGGACCACGGACTCGGCGTAGGCGATGGCCACAGGACCGGCCAGGCTCATGAACAGGTCGTTGGCGTCCAGGCGGATGGTCTCGCCGATGTCGATGCCGGCGCGGCGGAAGTAGTTCTGGTCGTAGTCGGTGGTCACCGCCTGGGCGGTGAGGATGTTGAAGATCTGCTGGGAGATGTACTGGTTGGCGTGCTTCTCCATGGCGTTGACGTCGATGTTCTGGATCGTGCCGTCGTCGCTCTCCTCGGCGTAGCGCATGATGTCGTTGGAGATCAGCATCATCGCGTTCCACGGACGGATGCGGCCCATGACGCTGGCTTCGCTGCTGTCTTCGTTGTCGAAGTTGTACGAGAAGTCCCATTCCTCGGACAGGTACTTGCACAGTAGCCGCCCGGCGTTGATGTGCAGGGCCTCGGACATCTCGCTGCGATGATCCGAGGCGTTGGGCAGCACGCAGATACCGCTGGTGAAGATCGGCTCGAAGACGAACGAGTGACCGCTCTTGCCGTCGTTCTCGTCGGCAGGCTTGGTGTCGAAGGTCTTGTTCATGTACGAGTACTGCTGGGCCAGGCCGAACTCCGAGGCCATGCCCGAGCCGGTACCGCCGCCGGCGCTGAAGATGTAGAAGTACAGGCGCGACTGGTTGGCCTTGATCCCGCAGGAGTCGATCAGGTACGAGTGGATCAGCTTCCAGTCGGCGCTGGAGAACCGCTGGGTATCCTTGTTGAGGATGATCTTGGCCAGGTACTGGCCGAGGATCGGCGCGTTGCCGGCGCCACCGGCATGCACCTCGGACAGGTCCATGATCTTCATCTTGCTGTAGTCGCGCAGGAAGCCACCGCGCTCACCCTTGCGCGAGAAGCGAATACGTCCGGCGATGTCCTTGTCCAGGTCGCCGAGCATCACCAGCGGTTCCACCAGGAACACCGGCTTGGCGCCCTTGTTCTGCACCAGGCGCAGGTTCTGGCGGATCCAGCGTGCGGGGCTGTAGCCTGCCTCGCCCTTGTGGCGATCCTCGTTGTTGAACTCGTTGAGGAAGAAGGTGCGGGCGTTGTAGACCAGCTCCGCCACGTCCAGGGCGATGTTCGAGCCGCAGCGACCCAGGCCGATCAGGCAGACCGAGGGGAACTGCTGCTCCAGGCGCAGTTGGTCCTCGTCTTCGACATGCAGGTTCTGCGGGAACACCAGGTCGCGCAGGCCGTCGAGGTTGTCGAGGATGCGCTGGATGTCCTGCTCGGTGAAGTACAGGTATTGCTGTGCTGGCATGCCACGGTTGGCAGGGTAATCTCGAGCACCACCGGCGGTCGGCGAAGCGGGGATGAGCGACGACTCGGGGACCGCATTGGCAGAAGTGTTCGTAGAGGTCATAGTGCGCCATTTGCCTGGAGTGTTGGGCTTCACCGGTGGCGCATGTCATCTGGCCATCACGGAGAGATTTCGCGACTTTATCAGTGCGTCTTTTTTGTGTGCGATAGGGGTTAGCCTTAGCCGCGCTAAGGTTTTTTCTCCGCACCCGCACTGCATCGTCCGCTTGTCATGCTTCTTTAATCTGGAGTCGCTCATGAGTAGTGCATTGCCTTCGCTGGGATTTGCCGGGATCGGCCTGATGGGGTTGCCGATGTGTCGCCGCCTGCTGGCCGCGGGTTATCCGTTGACGGTATGGAACCGCAGCCCGGACAAATGCGCGGGGCTGGTGGCAGCGGGGGCCCGGCTGGCGGCCAACCCGGCCGACCTGTGCGTGGGCGTGGACATCGTGCTGCTGTGCCTGGCCGACACGGCGGTGGTGCGCGAGGTGGTGTTCGGTGATCAGGGCATCGCCCAGGGCGCGCGTCCTGGACAATTGCTGGTGGACCTTTCCAGCCTGGAGCCGACGGCCACCCGCGACATGGCTGCCGAACTGGCTGCGCTGTGTGGCATGGCCTGGCTCGATGCGCCGGTCTCCGGCGGTACACCGGGCGCCGAGGCTGGCACCCTGGCGATCATGGTCGGTGGCCAGGCCGAGGACCTGGAGCGCGCCCGCCCTGTGCTGCTGACCCTCGGGCAACGGGTCACGCACATGGGCGGGGTAGGGGCGGGGCAGGTGACCAAGGCCTGTAACCAGATGATCGTCGCCTGCAATGCCCTGGTGATCGCCGAGGTGGTGGCCCTGGCCGAGCAGTCCGGTGTCGATGCGACGCTGATCGCCGAAGCGCTGGCTGGCGGTTTCGCCGACTCCAGGCCCTTGCAGATCCTTGCCCCGCAGATGGCCGAAAGCCGTTTCGAGCCGATCAAGTGGCATGTGCGCACGCTGCTCAAGGATCTCGACACCGCAGTGAAATTCTCCCGCGAGCAAGGTTCGGCAACCCCGCTCAGTGGCCTCGCCGCGCAGTTGATGCGCCTGCATGGAGGTCAGGGCTATCTGCAAAAAGACCCGGCGACGCTGGTAGCGCTGTATCGCAACAAGGCGTAAGGCTGGTCTGTTCTCGTTCGAGGCGTTCGAGCAGCGGGCCCAGTTCGTCCAGCGCCAGTGGGCGGCTGAGCAGGTAGCCCTGCAGGAAATCGCAGCCGTGGGTGCTGAGGAACTCACGTTGCTCGTGGCTCTCGACCCCCTCGGTGACCACCTTCAGGTGCAGGGTGTGGGCCATGACGATGATCGCCTGGACGATCTCGCGGTCTTTCTGGCTGCCCGGTACATCCTGGATGAACGAGCGGTCGATCTTCAGCACGTCCAGTGGCAGGCGCTTCAGATAAGCCAGTGACGAATAGCCGGTGCCGAAGTCGTCGATCGACAGGGCCACGCCCTGGGCCCTGATGCGCTTGAGCAGGCTCACGGTGTGCTGGATATCGCCCATCAGCGCGTTCTCGGTGACTTCCAGTTCCAGATGGCTCGGTTCCAGGCCGGCCTGGAACAGTGCCATCTCCACTTCGCCGGCCAGTTCCTCGCGGCCCAGGGTGAGCGCCGAGCAGTTCACCGTCACCCGCAGCCGCTCATGGCCACGGCGGCCGAGTTCGGCCAGGTCTTCACAGGCCTGGCGCAGTACCCACAGGTCGAGATCGGTGATCAGACCGTTGGCCTCGGCAATGCCGATGAAACGCTCTGGGCTGAGCAAGCCATGCTGGGGATGCTGCCAGCGCACCAGGGCTTCGAGCTTGGCCACCTGCCCCGTATGCAAGTCGAAGATCGGCTGGTAGTGCACGCACAGGCCGCGGGCCTCGAACAGCGCGCCGCGCAGTTCTTCCTCCAGTTGCAGCTCGAGGGTGGCGCGGGTCTTCAGGCCGTTGTTGAAAAAATGCAGGCTGTTGCGTCCGCAACCTTTGGACTGGTACAGCGCCAGGTCGGCGTTCTTGAGCAGTTCTTCGGTGCTGCGGCCATCGTCCGGATAGATGCTGATCCCGATGCTGGTGGTCATCACCATGCGCCGGCCGGCCAGGTCGATCGGCTCCTTCATCCGGAGCATGATCCGCTGGGCCAGATGACGGGCCTCCTCGCGGTTGTTCAGGCGGGTGACGATGCAGAATTCGTCGCCGCCGAAACGTGCCACCAGGTCATGGCCGCGGGTTGCGGCCTTGATATGCCCGGCGATCACCTTGAGCAGTTCATCGCCGGCGGCATGGCCGAGGCTGTCGTTGATGCGCTTGAAATGATCGATGTCGAGGAACATCACCGCCAGCATGCCTTCACTGCCGGCCAGCTCGGCCAGGCGTTCGGCGAACACCTGGTTGAAACCGCGGCGGTTGACCAGGTTGGTCAACGCATCATAGTGCGCGGCTTGCTGCAGCGAGGCGCGTGCCTGGTCGAGCTGGCTGAGCAGCAGGTTGACCCGGCGCAGATCGTGTTCCTTGCTTTGCAGCTTCTTGTCGGCCAGGGCCGCGCTGATGCTGCCGCCACTGATCAGCAAGGTGATGAAGGCGATGGTCAGGGCCAGTTGCAGGTTGTTGTCGTTGCTGCCCAGGCGCAGCACGCTGTCATCGGGCGTGACCAGCGTCAGCGCGGCCATGCCGGTGAAATGGGTGATGACGATACCGCCCGCCATCAGCAGGCTGGCGCCGTATTTCATCAGCAGGTGCAGGGTGCCGCTGCCTCGGCGAAAGTGCCGGGCCATGAGCAGGGCGGCCAGGCTGGTGGCCATGGCGAAGGCGACGGCGGTCAGCGTCAGGCCGCTCTGGTAATACTGCTGGGCACTGGTCTGCAAGGCCGCCATGCCGACATAGTGCATGAAGCTGATCCCCGCACCGATGAACAGTGCCATGCGCAAGCAGTGGCCCAGGCTCAGATCGGTACGGTCCAGGCAATTCATCGTCAGCCAGGCGACGAGCAGGGCGATCAGCAGGGAGACGCCGGTGAGCAAGGCGTCGTAGTGAATGTCCAGGGGGGCCTGGAGGGCGAGCATGCCGATGAAGTGCATGGCCCACAGGCCACCGGCCAGGCAACAGGCGCCCAGAACCCGCCATTGCCGCCTGGCGGTAAGGTCGTCGCTATGGCTCTGGCGCTCGGCCATGTCCAGGGTGGCGAAGCAGGCAGTGCTGGCCACGCTGAAGGCGAGCAGCACGAGGAACGGGTTGTGCCGGCATTCGAGGATGATTTGCCCGGTCGCCGGTAGCCCGGCGAACATCTTTAGTCCCAGCCACTCCATTGCAGGTCTCTTTTTCGAGTTTTCACTCGTCCCCAAAACAGCGTGGATGGAGACTGTTCCTGCTGGAGTATAGGAACGGGTGTTTAAGCCTTCCTGATTAATGGCACTTTGATCGCTACCATTTGGATATGCATGCGATAGCAAAGCGATCTAAGCGGATGTCCGTGGGCCGGAAACGATCGCGGGGCAAACCCGCTCCCACGCCCGGATCACGGCGTGGGAGCGGGTTTGCCCCGCGAGGGTGTCAGGCTGGATCAGCCCGCGACCAGTACCCGGATCGCCTCCAGGCGCAGTGCCGCTTTCTGCAGCGCCGCCATGCCCTCTTCACGTTGCCGGCGCAGGGCGTCGATCTCGCTGTCGCGCACGGTCGGGTTGACGGCCTTCAGCGCGGTCAGACGGGCCAGTTCCTCATCGGACTCGGCTGCCAGGCGCTGCTGCGCCTGGGCCACACGCTCCTCGTGGACCGGCATGACCTTGATCTCGCCAGCCGCGATGCGTTTGGCCAGCACATCGCGCTGGGCCTGGACGAACTTGTTGGCGCTGGCCTTGGGGACGCTCTCGAGTTGGTCGTTGAGGGTCTCGAAGGCAACCCGCGGGCCCAGGTCGTTGCCGTTGGTGTCGAGCAGGCAGCGCAGTGCCGCAGGGGGCAGGTAGCGGCCCAGCTGCAGGCTGCGCGGCGCGACCACTTCGCTGACGTACAGCAGCTCGAGCAGCACGGTGCCTGGCTTGAGCGCCTTATTCTTGATCAGCGCCACGGCGGTGTTGCCCATCGAACCGGACAGCACCAGGTCCATGCCGCCCTGGACCATCGGGTGTTCCCAGGTGAGGAACTGCATGTCCTCGCGGGACAGCGCCTGGCCGCGGTCGTAGGTGATGGTCACGCCTTCGTCGTCGCCCAGCGGGAAGCTGGCGTCGAGCATCTTCTCGCTCGGCTTGAGGACCAGGGCGTTCTCGGAGTGGTCCTCGCTGTCGATGCCGAAGGCGTCGAACAGGGTTTCCATGTAGATCGGCAGGGCGAACTGATCGTCCTGCTCGAGGATCGCCTCGACCAGCGCCTGGCCTTCGCCGGCGCCACCGGAGTTGAGCTCCAGCAGGCGGTCGCGGCCGCTGTGCAGCTCGGCTTCCAGGCCTTCGCGTTCGGCGCGCGCTTCGAGCACCAGCGCGTCCCAGGCCTTGTCGTCGCCTCCGGCCAGCAGGGGCAGCAGGCGCGGGCCGAACTGGTGCTGCAGGGCATTGCCTGTCGGGCAGGTATTGAGGAAGGCGTTGAGGCCTTCGTGATACCACTGGAACAGGCGCTGCTGCGGACTGTCCTGCAGGTACGGGATGTGCAGTTCGATGGTGTGCTTCTGGCCGATCCGGTCCAGGCGGCCGATACGCTGTTCGAGCAGGTCGGGGTGGGCCGGCAGGTCGAACATCACCAGGTGATGGGCGAACTGGAAGTTGCGGCCTTCGCTGCCGATCTCGGAGCAGATCAGCACCTGGGCGCCGAACTCTTCATCGGCGAAATAAGCGGCGGCGCGGTCGCGCTCGAGGATGCTCATGCCCTCGTGGAATACCGTGGCCGGGATGCCGGAGCGCACGCGCAGGGCGTCTTCCAGGTCCATGGCGGTTTCGGCGTGGGCGCAGATCACCAGCACCTTGGTGCGCTTGAGCATCTTCAGGGTGTCGATCAGCCAGTCGACCCGTGGGTCGAAGCGCCACCAGCGCTCATCGTCGCCGGTCTCGCCCTGGGCCTGGAAGGCCACTTCCGGGTACAGCTCGGCACGCTCGCCAAGCGGCAGATTCTGGTATTGCTCGGGATTGGCCAGCGGGTAGGGGTGCAGTTGACGCTCGGGGAAACCCTGCACCGCGGCGCGGGTATTGCGAAACAGTACGCGGCCGGTGCCGTGGCGGTCGAGCAGCTCGCGGATCAGGCGGGCGCTGGCCTGGCTGTCTCCGTCGTTGACAGCCGCCAGCAGGGCTTCGCCCTCGGCACCCAGGAAGCCCTGGATGGTAGCGTGGGCCTTGGGCGACAGGCGGCCTTCGTCGAGCAGCTCCTGCACGGCTTCGGCCACTGGACGATAGTGCTCGCTTTCGGCGCGGAAGGCGGCCAGGTCGTGGAAACGGTTGGGGTCGAGCAGGCGCAGGCGGGCGAAGTGACTGTCCTGGCCCAGTTGCTCGGGGGTCGCGGTGAGCAGCAGCACGCCCGGAATCACCTGGGCCAGTTGCTCGACCAGGGCATATTCCGGGCTGGCCTGCTCTTCGTGCCAGACCAGGTGGTGGGCCTCGTCGACCACCATCAGGTCCCAGCCGGCAGCGAACAGCGCGTCCTGGGCCTTTTCGTCGTCCACCAGCCACTCCAGGGCGACCAGCGCCAGCTGGGCATCCTCGAACGGGTTGCTGGCGTCGCTCTCGATGAAGCGTTCGGCGTCGAACAACGCCACCTGCAGGTTGAAGCGCCGGCGCATTTCCACCAGCCACTGGTGCTGCAGGTTCTCCGGCACCAGGATCAACACGCGGCTGGCGCGCCCGGACAGCAACTGGCGATGGATCACCAGGCCGGCCTCGATGGTCTTGCCCAGGCCCACTTCGTCGGCCAGCAGTACGCGAGGGGCGATGCGGTCGGCCACTTCACGGGCGATGTGCAACTGGTGGGCGATCGGTTGCGCGCGCACCCCGCCCAGGCCCCACAGGGACGAGAGCATCTGCTTGCTGGTGTGCTGCAGGGTGTTGTAGCGCAGGGAGAACCACGACAACGGGTCGATCTGCCCGGCGAACAGACGGTCGCTGGCCAGGCGGAACTGGATGAAGTTCGACAACTGCGTTTCCGGCAGGGTGCAGGCTTGGTTCTGGGCGTCGATGCCGTGATAGACCAGCAGGCCATCGACATCCTCGACCTCGCGCACGGTCAGCTTCCAGCCCTCGAAGTGAGTGATCTGGTCGCCCGGCGAGAAGCGCACGCGGGTCAGCGGCGCATTGCGTAGCGAGTACTGGCGGGTGTCGCCCGTGGCCGGGTAGAGCACGGTCAACAGGCGGCCATCCTGCGCCAGGATGGTCCCAAGACCGAGCTCGGCTTCGCTGTCGCTGATCCAGCGTTGCCCCGGTTGATACTGCTGCGCCATACTGCCAAAACTCCCGCGGTGAAAAAGCCGGCTATGTTAACGGATCGGCTCCGTCAGACCAAAGAGTCTAGCGCTTTCATCGACGAATACCTTCCCGCCACGAGGGCCCCGAGCCGCCATGCCTGCCAAGCACCGCTGGTTGAACCTCTCCCTGGCCATGGGCAGCCTGGCGCTGCTGGCCGCCTGCGAACAGAAAACCTTCGAAATCCTTCCGCCGATTCCGGTCGAGCAACTGGAAGTACTGGGCGTGCAGACGCCGATCAAGAGCGTGCATTTTCATGATCGCGAAGGCGAAGGCCTGCTGGTGCTGAGCCGGGTCGATGGCCAGGCCACCGACCCGGATACCGAGGAAGAGGTCGACAAGGTGGTGCTCAAGGCCACCCTGTACGGTCGCACGGCGTCGAGCGATGCCTTCAAGCCGCGTTGGCAGAGCGAGCAGGAAACCACCTGTGCCGGCCTGGATCTGGATGTCGACTTCTATACCGATGTCAGCGATGTCAGCGACCTGAACAAGGATGGTGTCGCCGAAGTGACCGTGGCCAGCCACGCCTTCTGCGGGGGCGGTATCGACCCTCATGACATCGCCATCGAAATGCACGAAGGGCAGGCGGTCTACACCATTACCGGACAGTCGCTGATCACCCCGGCGGGCGAAGAGCCTTTCGGTGGCGAGCGCGAGGACAGCGCCTCGCTGAAGAATGCCCCGCCAGTGCTGCGCCAGCACATGGACGAGGTCTGGCAGAAGGTCTACAAACGGCCGTGGAGCGATGCCAGCACGCCGGCCGATGGCGAACAGGACGACGACGCCGAATAGCCGCGGGCTATACTGGACAGGCTGCGGCGGTGTGACGCGCCGCACAGGCTGCGTCGCCAGTGCTCAAGGCGGCTGATCCGCGGCCGACACAGTGGCTACAGGAGAACATGCCATGCTGCCGCCGATCATCCCGCTCAGTGCCGCCCCGGTGACCTCGCAACACGACCCGGTCAAACCGACCCCGGATATTCCCCCGGTGGTGCCGGCCCAACCCTCCTCCAGTGATGGCACCGTCGATCTCAAGCATCATCGCGACCCCGAGGAACAGGCGCTGTTGCTGCGCGACGAGCAGCGCCGCCAGCAGCAACGGCGCAGAAAGGACGAGGAGGAGCGCTTCGAGGCACTCCCGGGCGACGAACTCAACGCCGACAATACCGTGCCGGTCGCCCCTTTGGGCGAGCGTACCCGCCAGGGCCTGCTGGTGGATATCGAAGTCTGAGACCTAGCCAGCGCCGCCGCCAGCCTTCATCATTGAGGCTTCTGCTGTCCGTCGAGCCCGCCATGAGCCAAGACAACCTGATCGATTTCGGCGCCGAGCGCGCCAAACGCGTCCACGACCTCAACGACAAGCGCCTGAACGACATGCGTCAGGCCTTCGAACAGGCCATGCCGCTGGCTGGCGCGAAGAAGAAAAAGCCCAAGGGCAAACCCAAGAAGCGCTGAAACTTGATGCAGGTCAACCCTGCACCCGCCTTGCGTGCCCGGCCCCGGGCACCTTTGACTCCGGTCAATTTCCTCCCTCCCGGCTTTGGTTACCTTGCACCCATCGGATGACGGCACACCAAGGGAGGGGCCGACATGTTCTTCGACAATGTGGTTATCGCAGGTGTGGTAACGGTCGGGCTGATGTTGGCGTTCTTCGCCGGTCTGGGCATTTTCATCTGGAAGGACTCGAACAAGCGCAAGCCGCGCTGATCCTTCCCGATTCACGAGCACGCAAGGCATTTAGGGCGACTTCGGTCGCCCATTTTTTTGCCTGCGCAAAGGCCAGGCGCTGGCGCAAGCGTTTCTGCCCGCGGGCAAGCGCGGGTGAGATTCGGCGCCTTTGCCAGTCAATTGCTTAGCTAGCTAATTAATCGTTTCCGCTTTATCCTCCCGCCTGTTGTCTATCTTTCTTCCTAGTGCCCAGCTTCCCAAGGTCCGATTCGTGCCCATCACCTTCCAGGCCCTGTTCGCACCCAGCAGCCTTGCCCTGAAGTTCGCCATCAAGACCTTGCTCGGTGGCGGCCTGGCGTTGTGGCTGGCGATGCGCTGGGGGCTGGAGCAGCCTGCCTGGGCGTTGATGACAGCCTTCATCGTCGCCCAGCCGATGTCCGGCATGGTGGTGCAGAAGGGCCTGGCACGCCTGGCCGGGACGCTGGTCGGAACGTTCATGTCGGTGGTGTTCATCGGCCTGTTCGCCCAGACGCCCTGGTTGTTCCTGTTGTGCCTGGCGCTATGGCTGGCGCTGTGCACCGCGGCCTCCACGCAGTTGCGCAGCGCCTGGGCCTATGCCTTCGTGCTGGCCGGTTATACGGTGGCGATCATCGCCCTGCCGGCTATCGATCATCCGCTGCAGGTATTCGACCAGGCCGTGGCCCGCTGCACCGAAATCTGCCTGGGCATTTGCTGCGCGACCGCGAGCAGTGCGTTGCTCTGGCCCATGCGTGTCGAACAGCAGCTCGCCGGGCAGGCCCGCCAGGCCTGGCAGAACGGGCTGCAGGCGGCCAGCGCCATGCTCGGCGGCGAGGACGAGGCGGGTAAAGGGCTGCTGGAGATCCTTGGGCGTATCGTCGCCATCGATGCCCAGCGTGAACACGCCTGGTTCGAGGGCGGTCGCGGCCGCCAGCGTGCACGGGCGATCCGTGGCCTGAGCCAGAGGCTGATGGTGCTGCTGCGCCTGTCGCGCTCGGTGCGTCGGCAGTGGCGTCAGCTCGACGAGGACGAAGCCCGCCATCTGCTGCCCTGGCTGGAAGAAGTCCGTGCGCAGCTGGCTGCCCCCGAACAACCCAGTCTACTGGTGCTGCGCCAGCGGCTGTGGGATGCGGCCCATGACGAGCGGATCAGTTCTGCCGAGCATTACTGCCTGGCGCGCCTGACCCTGTTGCTGGACAACGCCATGGCCGCGACCCAGGCGCTGGACAATGTCGAGCAGGGCAGGGCGCCGAAGGAAGTCGCGCAAAGCCTGGCGGCCCATCGCGACGTATCCCTGGCCTTGTTGTTCGGTTCGCGCAGCGCCCTGGCGTTCCTGGCCATGAGCAGTTTCTGGCTGGCCAGCGCCTGGCCCTCGGCGCCTGGCGGCCTGGTGCTGACCTGCGTGGTGTGCAGTTTGTTCGCCAGCCGCGAGAACGGCGCGCAGATCGGCCTGAGCTTCCTGCGCGGGATTCTCCTGGCGATACCCGTGGCGTTCCTGGTGGGTCAGGTTCTCCTGCCGCAATGGAGCAGTTTCGCCATGCTTTGCCTGGGCATGGGCGTGCCACTGTTTTTCGGTGCACTGGGCATGGCCCACCCGCGCATCGGCGCCACCGCCACCTCCTACTGCCTGCATTTCGTCGTCCTGGTGGCGCCGCTCAACGCCATGCATTTCGATGTGGCGAGCATGCTCAACAGTGCCCTGGCCATGCTGTTGGGCGTGGGTGCCGCCGTGCTGGCGTTCCGCCTGTTGGTGCTGCGCCATCCGGCCTGGCTTGGTCGGCGCCTGCGTGCCGCCACCCAGGGCGACCTGGTGCGCCTGACCCGGCGCGACCTGCGTGGCGCCGACAGCTGGTTCGGTGGACGCATGGCCGATCGCCTGATGCAACTGGCGCGACACGCCAGTGAACTGCCAGAAAGTGAACGCCAGCGCTGGGATGATGGCCTGCACGGTCTGGACATCGGTGATGAGCTGGTCCATCTGCGGCTGTGCCTGGCGATGGCACAGGCGTCGCTGGGCGGCGCTGAGCGCGCGTACCTGCAACAGTTGGAGGCGGTGCTTGCCAGTGGTCCCGCGCCGGGCCGAGGCCAGCGCCTGGACACCGCCAGCGAACAGTTCATCGAGGCCCTGCGCCGTCAGCCGCCCAGCGACCCGCTGCGCTTGGCCATCGGCGCGGTACTGCAATTGCGCAAGAGCTGGGGCAAGTGGTGCCGCTGGCAGGAGGATGTCCATGGCGCTGCGTGAGTGGACGGTGGGTGGCGTGCTGCTCAGCCCGTTCCTGATCTATGTATTGCTGGCACTGCTGCTTACCGGCCTGCTGCGTTTCATCGTGCAAGCCACGCCCCTGGGACGCTGGATCTGGCACGAGGCGTTGTTCGACGCGGCGCTGTTCGTTTGCGTCCTGTTCCTGGTGGTACGTCTGTCAGGCTCTTTATAAGGAGTAAGTCCATGCGTGCAGCCGTACGCCCCCTGGTCACCCTGTGCGTGGTGATGCTCGCCGTGTTCGCCGGCTATCAGCTCTGGCAGTACTACATGCTCACGCCCTGGACCCGCGACGCCCGGGTGCGCGCCGATGTCGTGGTGATCGCACCGGATGTCTCCGGCTGGGTGAGCGCGCTGAAGGTTCACGACAACCAGCAGGTCAAGGCCGGCGATCTGCTGATGAATATCGACCGCGAGCGTTTCCAGGCCGCCCTCGAACAGGCCAGCGCCGTGGTCGAGACCCGCACCCAGCAATTGCGCCTGCGCGAGCGCGAGGCTGCCCGGCGCACGGCGCTGGGGCCGGAGGCAATCAGCGCCGAATTGCGTGAGAACGCGCAGATCAATGCTGCCGTCGCTCGCGGCGAGCTGCACGAGGCCGAAGCCCAGTTGCAGGTGGCCAGGATCAACCTGGCCCGCAGCGAAGTACGCGCGCCGCGCGCTGGCCATATCACCAACCTGCGCCTGGCCGAAGGCAACTTCGTCAACACAGGGCAAGCGGTGATGGCGCTGGTGGACGATGCCACGTTCTATATCCAGGCCTACTTCGAGGAAACCAAGTTGCCGCGCATTCGCGTCGGCGATCCGGTCAAGGTCTGGCTGATGGGCGCCGGCGACTCCATGCAGGGGCACGTGGAGAGCATCAGCCGCGGCATTACCGACCGCAACTCGACACCCGATGGGCAGTTGTTGCCGGAGGTGGAACCGACCTTCAACTGGGTGCGCCTGGCCCAACGAATCCCTGTGCGCATCCGCCTGGACCAGGTGCCCGAGGGGGTCACCCTGAGTGCCGGCATGACTGCCAGCGTGCAGGTTCAGGAGCACTGAGCCTGTACGCGGCAATGCCTCGTCATTGCAGGTGTTAAAGGAACATCCCGCCCGACACTTCGAGGCGTTGGCCGGTGATCCAGCCATTGCCGTCCTCCAGCAGCAGCGCGATGGCTGCGCCGATGTCGTCGGGCCGGCCGACACGCCCCAGGGCGGTGTTGCCGGCGATGAAGGCGTTGACTTGTTGATTGTCACGCACCAGGCCACCGCCGAAGTCGGTCTCGATCGCACCCGGGGCGAGAATGTTCACGCGGATGCCGCGCTCACCCAGCTCCTTGGCCTGGTAGCGGGTCAGTACTTCCATGGCGCCCTTCATGGCAGCGTAGGCGGCATACCCTGGCAGGGCGAAGCGGGTCAGACCGGTGGAGATGTTGACGATGCGGCCGCCGTCGGCGAGTCGTGGCAGCAGGCGCTGGGTGAGGAAGAACGGCCCCTTGAGCTGGATGTTCATGAGCTGGTCGAACTGCGCCTCGCTGGTCTCGCCGAACGGCACGTTCAGGCCGATACCGGCATTGTTCACCAGGAAGTCCAGCTGGCGGCGGCCGAACTGCTGTTCAAGGGTGTCACCCAGGCGGCTGGCGAAGTCGGCGAAGCTGGCGCTGTCGCTGACGTCCAGTTGCAGCATGGCAGCTTGCACGCCGGCCTGCTCCAGCGTGGTGGCCACAGCTTGGGCTTCATCGGCCTTGCTGTGGTATGTGCCGATGATGTCGACGCCACGGGCGGCCAGGTGCTCGGCGGCGTTGCGGCCAAGGCCGCGGCTGGCGCCGGTGATCAGGGCAATCTTGCGAGTCATGTTGGTTACCTCGAGAGTGGGTGGCTGTTGGCGACAGGTTATTGGTCGTTATCTGACTGTTAAATCCAAAGAAACCGGAAATACTGTTCGACTTTTCTGTGCAATGAGGCGTCTCGATGAACAAGCTCGAACTGCTGCGCACCTTCGTCCGGGTCAGTGAGCTGTCCAGTTTCACCTTGGCCGCAGACAGCCTTGGGTTGCCGCGCTCGACGGTGTCCGAGCAGGTCAGGGCGCTGGAGACGTTGCTGGGAACACGCCTGTTCAACCGGACTACGCGGCGTGTGCAGGCAACGCAGGACGCTGTCCTGCTGTACGAGCGCAGCAAGGACCTGTTGTCGGGGATGGACGAGATCGAAAGCCTGTTCCGCGCCGACGACGCCGACCTGACCGGTCGCCTGCGCATCGACTTGCCGACCATGATGGCGCGGCGGGTCATCGTTCCTGCGTTGCCACAGTTCCTGGCGCGTTACCCGGGCCTGGAGCTGGAGATCAGTTGCACCGACCGCCAGGTCGACCTGCTGCGCGAGGGTTTCGACTGCGTGATGCGCATTGGCGCCCTGGGTGACCTTGACGTGGTGGCTCGTCCGATCGGGCAACTGAGCATGCGCAACTGTGCCAGCCCTGCCTATCTCGAGCGCTTTGGCCTGCCGCTTGGCCTGAAGGACCTGGCGACACATCGGCTGGTCCACTATGTACGTAGCCTGGGTGCGCGCAGCCCGGGCTTCGAGTATGAGCACAATGGCGAGCTGTGTTTCCAGGCCATGGGCGGCGTGGTGACGGTGAACAATGCCGAAGCCTACTCGGCGGCCTGCCTGGCAGGTCTTGGCCTGATCCAGGTGCCGGCGGTGGGGGTGGAGGAACATTTGCGCTGTGGCGAACTGGTGGCGGTGCTCGAGGCCTGGCGGGCCCGGGCCATGCCGGTATCGTTGCTGTATGCCCGTCAGCGTCATGTACCGCGACGGGTGCAGGTATTCATGAACTGGCTGGCCGTGGTGCTGGCGTCGCAGATCGATCCAGAACTCGATAAAGCTTGAGCCTGGCTGGGGGCGGCAGTGTGGCGCAGGCAAAAAAAACGGCGATGGAGTAGGCTGGTGCCGCGCGTTGCCCGCCAGAGGCGACCGCAACTGCCCGGTGTGCGTCACTTCCAGACTTCTTGTGAGGTAACGTCATGGCCATCTCGTCCCAGGACATTTGCAACGCCGCCGACCAGCTCAAGGGCTTCGTCGGTTTCCATGGCAAGCGCGGCACCCATATCGTGCGTTTTTCCGAAGACGCCTTCGGCATGGATGTGGCCGATGCCAGCATCACGCCGTGCCACGAGTTCGTCTGGCGCCCTGAGGGTGGCCAGCGCATGGCGCTGTGTCGCGAGCGTCTGGCATTGCTGTTGGAGCAGCACGTGGATGACCGCCTGAACATCGCAGAGCCCCTACGCCTGTATCTGCGGCGCGACGATCTGCCGGAGATCGTCGCCGAGCGCCGCTTGCGCTGAGGCGGTCCCGCGCATGGACCTGAAGGGGGCTACTCCGGATAGACCAGCCTGATCGGGCTGGCCCCATCCCTGGCGAAATTGACCTGGTCGCGTCCCTGGTGCTTGGCGGCATACAGCGCCTTGTCGGCCTCTTCCAGCCAGTGCTCCGGGGTGTCAAGCGCAGGGTGAAAAGCCGACAGGCCGATGCTCAGGCTGATGCGCAGGTCGGGCAACTGTGGGTTGCGGTAGGCGCCGACCCGCTCGCGCAGGCGCTCCATGGCTTGGCAGGCCTGGGCCTCGTGGGTGCCGGGCAGGATCACGCAGAACTCGTCGCCACCATAGCGCCCGGCCAGGTCATCCTCACGCAGGCTGCGCTTGAGCTCCTGGCTGAGCTGGCGTAGCACGCAATCGCCGACCACGTGGCCGTAGGTGTCATTGATGGCCTTGAAGTGGTCGATGTCGATCAGTGCGACCACGGCGGGCAACTGTTGCTGGCGGCAGCTCTGGAACTTGAGCAGCAGCAGGTCTTTCCATGAGCCGTGGTTGAGCAGGCCGGTGAGGCTGTCGGTACGGCTGAGGGCGCTGAGGCGACGCTTGTGCTCGGCCAGCTTGATCGCCAGTTGGTAGCACACCCAGCCCAGCGCCAACGGATAGAGCGTCAGCATCGGCAGGCAGGCGCCCACTTGCAGTGGCGTGGCGTGCAACTGCAGGCCGGGGCCGAGCAGGGTGCAGGCCACTGCCATTCCGACCACTTGCGCGAGTGCTCCGCGCAGCAGCAGGCGTTTGCCGCCGGCGGCGACGTTGTTCATGGTCATCATCGACAGGATGGTGACGCTAGGCAGCGGATTGAAGTGCATGGCTGCAGTCCAGAACCCGCCCATCAGTGAGTCGAGCAGCAGATTGCGTTGTTCGGCCTGGTAAGGGGCCGTCGAACGTTTCGCCCATTGGTAGGCCACGTGTGGCCAGGCCAGGCCATTGAACAGCAGCAGGGTCCAGGCCCAGTTCGGCATGTGCAGGGGTGCCACCGCGGCCATCACGCTGAACAGGCCGATGGCCAGGCCAATGATCCGCGGCAGGTAGATGCGCCTGACGAAAGAGAGTCCCTTGCCGCTACGGGTGTCGATCATGGTTGTCGTTCTTCTGTGAAGCACCGTTTATCGCATAACGCGTATGAATATTGTTGAACAATCGTTCATCGGCGAAAAATGACCTTACAAGCCAATTCACGGTTGAACCGATACCTGTGGAGTAACATGAAGGCTTTCCTCTTGCTCGGAGTGCTCCTGCTCATGGATCCCATGGTCACATCTGCCGGCGAGCCGGCACCGCATCGGGATGGGCGCTTTCACAACCAGGCCGAGCTGCCGAAGGATGGTGTGTTCAAGAAGCTGCGCATCGGCTTCAAGTATCTGCTGTTGCGCAAGCCGCCGGAAACGCGTCCGGGCTCGGCGTTCAACCTGCAGCCGATGAGCCGCGAACAGGTGCTGGGCGCGCCGGACCATAGCCTGTGGCGGCTGGGGCACTCCACCGTGCTGCTCAAGCTGCGCGGGCGCTTCTTCATTACCGATCCGGTTTTCGCCGAACGCGCTTCGCCGGTGCAGTGGGCCGGGCCACTGCGTTTTCATGCGCCGCCACTGGCGATCGATGATTTGCCGCCGTTGACCGCCGTGATTCTTTCCCACGACCATTTCGACCACCTGGATGAGCAGGCCATTCGCCGGCTCGCGCCGTGCACCCAGCATTTTCTGGCGCCATTGGGGGTGGGAGACCTGCTGGTCGAGTGGGGGGTACCTGCGGCCAAGGTACGGCAACTGGACTGGTGGCAGGAGACCGAGGTCGAGGGGGTGCGCTTCGTCGCGACCCCGGCGCAGCATTTCTCTGGCCGCGGGTTGTTCGACAGCAATCGAAGGCTGTGGGCCTCGTGGGTCGTGATCAATGACGATCTGCGCTTGTTCTTCAGTGGCGACACTGGATACTTCGCCGGTTTTCGCGAAATCGGCGAGCGCTATGGGCCATTCGACCTGACCTTGATGGAGACAGGCGCCTATAACCTGGCTTGGCCGAACGTGCACATGCAGCCCGAGCAAAGCCTGCAAGCCCATCTGGATTTGCGTGGGCGCTGGTTGCTGCCGATCCATAACGGTACTTTCGACCTCTCCATCCACAGCTGGCAGGAGCCGTTCGAGCGTATCCTCGCCTTGGCCAATGCCGCGCAGGTGCAGTTGAGCACGCCGCAGATGGGCGAGCGGGTCAGCCTTGACTCACCTCATCCGGGGCAGAACTGGTGGCGACCCAGGGCGCTGCCACGCCAGGGCAGGGCGGTGGAGCGGTCGGTGGTGGCACGCTAGAAGGCGGATTCGAGCTTTCCCTCTTATATAGCAACAGGCCGGATAGCCTGCTTAAGGAGAGCAAGATGAAAAGCGAAAGTTTTTTTAGAACAAGGTGTTGACTCTGATTTCAAACCGCGTATTATTCGCCTCCTCGCAGCGATGAACGCAACGAGGCAGGCGGTAAGTTGTTGAGGTTGAAGGTGTTTTGAGAAAAGCAGCTTCAAAAAAACTTCAAAATAACGCTTGACAGTAAGTGAGGTTAGCGTAGAATGCGCGCCTCGGTTGAGACGAAAAGCTCTTAGCCAAACGCTCTTTAACAAATTGAATCAAGCAATTCGTGTGGGTGCTTGTGAGTACGGACTGATAGTCGCCAAGATTATCAGCATCAC
>NZ_VWXI01000021.1 GCF_011752525.1 Pantoea sp. Cy-639
GACCATGACCTGGTCTTCGTGGCCTTCCTGGTAGGTGTTGCCCACCGAGTCGGCGGTGAAGGCGCCAGCGGTGATCAGACCTTGTTTTTCGCCGGTGACGGCCATGTAGGCGGGAGTTGCCATGTGTCGCTCTCCTTGCTTGAGAAATAGTCGCCGGGTGGCAGGAATTTGCCACCTCGGGGCGACTAGGTAATACAAAGGGCGTGCCAGTTTTTATTTATCAATTAAAAACAGATAGTTACAAAGCACGCACATCCATTTAGATGCTCTTTTCAACTTGAACCATTCAAAAGTTGCGCAACTTCTTGCGCAGTGGTGGCAAAAAGTTGCGCAGTTGGCTGTACATGACGATTACCAAGGGCTGCATCGAACTATCCACACACTTATCCACATTTGAGTGCGCAACTTCTTGCGCAGTTGACCCAAAGTTCAGGATTCCCGTCTTGCGCCAACGCGATCACCGTAGCCAGTCCCAGATCCCGTAGCGTTTCCACGTTACCGCCCGAACCTCGCCCAGAATCCGCGCGCAGCAAAGGCGTCGCGCAGTTGCCCGGCGCCGATGTCGCGCTGCCCAGGATCGAAGGCCAGGGCCTTGCGCAACGCCGACCAGGCCTTGCCCGGCATGCCCTCCGGCGTGCGCAGGCTGTGTTGCAGGCCTTGTTCACGCGCCTTGAGCGACAACACCCGGTCGAACGGATGACGCCCGGTAACCAGCTCGTACAGCACGCAAGCCACCGCATACAGGTCGCTGGCCGTACTCGGCGTGCCGCCCTCGAACAGCTCGGGCGCGGCATAGGCCGGGGTCCACGCCTCGAAACGGCCATGGCTCAGGTGCGGCAGGCCGGCCAACGGTCCTTCCAGGGCCATGCCCAGGCCGAAGTCGAACAGCCGCAGGCCATCGTCGGTGAGCATCACGTTGCTCGGCTTGAGGTCGCCATGCACCACACCTTGCCCATGCACGCAGGCCAGGGCATCGAGCAGCGGCACGGCGATCTCGCATACCTGGGGCCAGCCCAGCCCCAGCGGCTGGTCGCACAGCAGGCGGTCGAGCGAAGTACCGCGCATCAACTCCATGGTGATGAAGCCGCGCTCGGTCTCCGGGTCGACAGCAAAGCCCTGCAGGCGCACCAAGTTGGGATGACGCAGGCGGCTGGTCAGGGCGTACTCGTTGAACAGCAGCGCATTGGCATCCGGCGCCGTGGCCAGCTGGTCGCTCATCAGCTTCAGCGCCAGCAGCGGCTGCGGATCACCGAAACGCTCCTGCAGCAGGTCGCGGGCCCGGTATACCCGGCCCATGCCCCCCGCCCCGAGCAGACGCTCGAGGCGATAGCGGCCGGCCAGCACCTCGGGCAGTGGCGCCAGCGCGCGTACCGGAGGGCTCGCCGGCACCGCCACGGCAGGTTGCCCACGGCCCTTGCCCCGCCGCTTGCGGCGGGGCTTGCCGCTGCGCGCGGGCTCAGGCTCGCTGGCCTGGGTGAATGCGAAGTAGGTCGACTCGTTGTCCTGCTCGAGGGCTTCGAGCACATCCAGCGCATCGCCGCTGCCAGGGTTCATCGGTGGATCACCACTGCGGTCAGGTTGTCTTTCGCCGAACCGCCCAGGGCGGTATCGAACAGGCGTTGCAGGGCTTCGCCGGGCGAAGCCAGGTCCAGGGCGTGGCCGAGGCCGCCGCTTTCCAGGCCGTCGTAGAGGCCATCGCTGCACAGCAGGAACACATCGCCCGGTTGAGCCTCGAACTCCAGCACTTCCAAGGTCAGGCTGGGGCTGGCGCCCACGGCACGGGTCAGGGCCCGGGCCGAGGGATGTACACGGGCCTGCTCGGCGCTCATGCGCTCCTTGTCGATCAGTTGCTGCTGCAGCGAATGGTCGCGGGTCAGCTGGTACAGACGCTGGCCGCGCCACAGGTAGCAGCGGCTGTCGCCGGCCCACACGCAGGCGCCGCGGCGGCCTTCGAGCAACAGGGCGACCACGGTGCTGCCGATGATCCGCGCCTGGCCCTCGACGCTCACCGTCAGCTCCTGGCCAAGGCGCCGGTTGATCCAGTGCAGGCACTGGCGCACGGCGACCACGCGCTCGTCGAAGCTGCTGCTGGCCGGCAGTTCGGCCAGGCTCTCGACGATCATCTGGCTGGCGACATCGCCGGCCTCGTGCCCGCCCATGCCATCGGCGACCGCCCACAGCCCTTGCTGCGGACAATCGAGAAAAGCGTCCTCGTTGCGCGCCCGGACCTTGCCCGGGTCGGTACGCGCCGCGCTGCGCCAGGGGGTGGCGGCTGGCATCACAGCTCCCCTGGCAGGCGGAAGCCGCGCAGCACGCTCATGTCGAACGGGTTCGGCGCGCGCTGGCTGGTCAGCAGGTAATTGGCGCGCATGCCGCCGACATTGGCCTTGAGCACCATGGTGTCGCGGCCCTTGAGGTACTCGGTCTGCATCAGGTCGAGCAGGCGGAACAACGACCACGGGCCACCGTTCTTCTCCAGCGCCATCGGTCGGCCGCTGAGTTGCTCCAGGGTCAGGCTGCTGTTGCCGTCCTGGGCCTCGGTCGGCCACTTCAGGCTGGTCGAGACGATCGGGCCATGGCGATAGTCGATCACCGTGTCGCCGAAGCGGAACTCGGCGCGGCTCACCGACGGATCGAGGGTGTATGGCTCGAGCTTGAACTGCACCTGCGGCTCTTCCGGGTTCTGCGCGAAGAAGCTCTGGCGGATGGTCTGGGCGGTGCCCATCTGTTCGAGGAACGCCCGGGCCATCGGCAGGCTCTGGCCGTCGAGGCTGCGCAGGCGGTAGGTGCCGGCCTCACCGCTGACGAACGGACGCATGTAGGTGTCGAAGAAGCGATCCGCCACACCCTGGGCCTTGAAGAATTCGCGGAAATCGCTGATCGCCACATCGCTGGTGCCATGGGCGTTGAACGGATAGCGCGACTCGATGGCACGGCCGTAGAAGCTGTACAGCTCGTTCTGGTAGCGCTGGTTGAGGTAGCTGTAGGCGTCGTTGAGCACCATGCGCCAGATGTCGTCGGACAGCAGGTTGAACCAGCCGGCCACCGGACGCGGCAGGCGCGCGGTGCCGTTGCGCAGGCTGCTCAGGGCATCACGCTGCCCCGACATGCGTGCCTTGGCCATCTGGTACGAGGCTTCCTCGGCCTGGTTGGAACGGGCCAGGCTGGCCAACTGCTGCTGCAGGTCGTTGAGCGCCTGCAGCGTCGGCGCCAGGTCGGGGCCCGGGCCGTTGTTGTCGTCGAGCAGCCGGTGCAGCGGCTCGAAACGCCGTTGCAGGGCCATGCGCGCGGTGTCCGGCAGCGGCTTCTTGGCCAGGGCGTCGCGGGCCTTGCCGGCCACTGCGCCCGCCACGGCCGCACCGTTCTTGCCGAGCTTCTTGGTCGCGGCCTTGCCTGCGGCGGCCTGCGCCGCCTCGGTGCCCTCGTCCGGGGTTTCCGGCAGCACCGGGAAGCGGGTGTTCTCGCGTACCTCGGTGAGCAACAGCAACAACGGCGAGTTGGCGGCGGTCAGTGCCGACAGCTGGTCGGCGCCTTCGCCGGCATCGTTGAACGGGATCAGCCCGACCTGGTTGACCGCCTCGCCCCAGTAGTTGGCGTAGTCGCGGAAATACAACTGCTCCAGCTCGACCATCAGCCGGCGCATGTCCATGTCGCTGATGCCGCTGCCCTCGCCCAGTACCCAGTTGTCGCGCAGGATATCGTTGACCAGGTTGGCGCCCTGCACCGAGAAGTACTGCTGGTAGCCCTGGGAGGTATAGAAACCGGGGATCGGGTAGTCGATGCCGACGAACTGACTGGCCTGCGGGCCGAGCTGCTGGCTGAGGCGGTACTCCGGCAGGCTGCGGGCCTGCTCGCGCAATACGCGGTAGACCACGCTGGCCAGCGACTCGGCACGCAGCACCTGGCGTGCCTGGGCCACCAGGGCGTCGTTGAGCGGATAGGTGAACGGCTGCTCGAGCAGGCGCCCGAAGTGCGCGTTCAGGCCTTCCTGCACGGCGGTGTTGCCGGTATAGCGCTGCGACCAGCCGTTGGCCACCCAATCCTTGAGCCAGTCCTGGTCACGGCGCTCGGGCAGGCCGAGCATCAGGTAGGCGCGCAGGCTGTTGAGCAGGCGCTCGCGGTTCTTCAGGTTGCTGCGGATCTGCCCTTCGACCATCTGCGCCACCCGTGGCAGCAGGACGTTCTCCAGCTCGCGCTGGTAGGCCGGCTGCAGCACCGCGTTGGCCGGCTCGCCCTGGTACAGGCCATTGCGTTGCAGCAACGAGACATCGCCACTGGCAGGGAACACCTGGGCGGCCTGCCAGGCCGTGTCCAACGGCTTGAGCGCGGCCAGGGCGTCGTCGCGGGCATCCAGGCCCTGGTGCTGGCGCTGCCACTGGCGACCCAGCTCGCGCACCTGTTCGAGGCGCTCGTGGTTGCCAGAGAAACTGCCCGCCCAGAGCATGCCGAACAGCACCAGCGCACCCAGTGCGCCCAGGTAGACCGCACGCTGGCCCCAGTGGATGCGCCGGCGTTCACGCTGGTCGAGACCGGCCAGGTCGTATTCGGGGAAGATCACCCGGCTGAACAGTTGCAGGATGAAGCGCGAGCGCCCCTGGGGCGCGCCACGCCCAGGCTGGCCGGGGTTGAAGCCGTTGTCGCTGTCGACCCGCGGCGCCTGGTGTGGCGCGCTGGTCAGGTAGAAGCCGCGCAACTGGCTGGCGCGTTGGTAGCGGTTGCCGGTGAAGGCGGCGTCGACCAGCAGGCACAGCTGGTCGCCGATACGGCCCAGCTGGTGCGGGAAGTCGAGGATCCGCGCCCGGCGCAGGGTGTTGCGTTCGTGGTGCATGCGCTGGGTGACCTGGTCGCCCAGGCGCTGCAGCAGCCCCTGGAACTCCTTGGCCAGCAGCTCGGTGTCGGCGCCGTTCTGGCCCTTGCCGAAGGTGATGCCGAACACCTGCTCGTTCTCTTCCCGCGACTGCTGGTCGAAGAATGCGTCGAAGCCCTGCAGGCGGTCGGTCTTGCTCAGCACCAGGTATACCGGCACCTCGACGTGCAGACGCTGGCGCAGCTCCTGCAGACGCGAGCGTACCTTCTGCGCCAGATCGCTGACCGCCGCCTCGCCACCGAGCAAGGTGTCCAGCGGCACGGTGATCACCACGCCGTTGAGCGGACGGTTGCGCCGACGCAGGCGCAGCTGGTCGAGCAGCACGCGCCAGGCATGGCCGTCGATCTCGCTGTCGGACTGGTTGAGGAAGCGCCCGGCGGTATCCACCAGCACGGCCTGTTCGGCGAAGTAGAAGTCGCAGAAGTCGCCACTGGCCGGATCACGGGAGAGCTTGCGCTCCAGCGCGTTGATCGGGAACTCCAGCCCGGAATGGTCGATCAGGCTGGTCTTGCCGGCGCCCTGCGGGCCGAGCACCAGGTACCAGGGCAGGTCGCGGCGCCAGCGTTCGCTGCGGCCACCGTAGAGGCTCGAGTGCTTGAGGGTGGACAAGGCGTGCCTGAAGCGGGCCTTGATCTCCTTGCCCTCCTCTTCCTTGCGTTCCTCGCGCTCCAGGCGCTCGCGGCCGTCCTCGCTCTCCAGCTCGACCTGCTTGCGGTTGTTGGCGCGCCAGCTGGCGAACACCATCCACAGGCCCCAGACCAGGAACAGCACGCTGATGGTCAGCAACCGCGCGGCGGCCTCTTCCCAGAACTTGTTTTCGGCCACCGCCAGCAGCGGTCCGGCGAACCACACCAGCAGCGCCAGGGCCAGCACCAGCAGCAGGCTCCAGACCCAGGTGCGGGCGAGGAAGGCGCCGACTTTCTTGAAAAAATTCTTCATCACAGGTCCTTGTGTCACGGCCGCGGCTGGGCCGCACTCTGCTCAAGCGTCTGGAAGGGTTGCAGGACGGTCGCGCGCTGTTCCCCCAGCACCCAGGCGAAACCGGAATACATCACCACCAGGCAGACCAGGGTGAACAGCGCCACCGTCCACCACGGCACGATGCGCACCGGGCTGTTGCGCAACTGGTCGAGGCCTTCCCAGCGTGGCGACAGCTCGCGCGGCACATCGCCGCGCAGCTGACGGATCTGCCGGAACAGCGCGTCGCGGATGCCTTCAAGCTCGGACATGCCACGGTCGATGACCCGGTACTTGCCCTCGAAGCCCAGCGACAGGCACAGGTACATCAGCTCGAGCATCGGCAGGTGCTTGACCGGGTTCTTCGACATGCGATCGAGCAGCGCGAAGAACTTCTCGCCGCCGAAGGTCTCGTTGTGGAAGGCACTGAGCAGGCTCATCTGCGACCACTGGCTCTCGTTGCCCCACGGCGTGGTCACCACTGCTTCGTCGACCACGGTGCACAGCAGGTAACGGGCCACGGTGACCTGGCTGTTCTCCACGCCCTCGTAGTGGGTGCGTGCCTCGAAGGTGCGGATGCAGCCGCTCAGGCGCTCCTTGAGAAGCTGCAGGTCCTCGGCGGTCTCGCTGTGCTTGAGTCGCACCACCTCCGAAAGCAGCTCGCCGGCGGCGGCCACCAGCGGGTTGAGGCCGACGCTGAAGCTGCCACTGGACGGCAGGCGCGCCGAATAGACCACGCGCTGCTCCAGCGGCTCGGCCCGTGCCGAGCTGCCCAGGGCCGTCAGTGCCTGACCTTCCGGTGCCGAGCCATCCTGGTTGAACAGGACGGTCTTGTCGTCCTGGGAATGTTCCATGTCCTTGCTCATGCTCAGTTCCTGATGGCCCAGAATTTCAGTTCGAGATCGGAGAACTCACTGGTGACGTGGAAGGCGAAGCCGCCGGAGCCGTCCATCTTGGCGCGATCGGCGGCATCGAGTTCGACGATGAAGTAGGTCTTGTTGGCGTGGAACGGGATCTGTCGCGGTGCCACCGGCAGCGGTTTGACCTTGAGCCCCGGCAGGTGCAGGTTGACCAGCTGGCGGATGCGCTCCACCGGGCCGACCTTGAGGTGCGACGGCAGACGCTGGCGCAGCTCTTCGGACTCGCAGTTGGCGCTGGCGGCCAGCACGAACGAGGCGGTGGTGAGCAGGCCCGGGTCGTGCAGCGGCGAGACCAGAATGCCGTACTGGCGCTGCTGCAGTTCCAGCTCGATGGCGTGCTGCTCGAGCACCATCGACAGCACCTGGCGAATCGACTCCATCAGCTTGCGGAAGCTCGCGCCCTGGTCGCTGTGCTGGTAGCGCGCGTCCAGGCGCGGGCGCTTGGTATCGCTGGAGAAGGTCGACAGGTCGCCGAGCATGATCAGGAAGGTGCGGTACAGCTCCTCGGGGTGCACCTGCTCCAGGCTCAGGTAGTGACGCAGCAGCAGCTCGGTGCGGTTGATCAGTTGCAGCATCATGAAGTCGCCGACTTCGGCGCCGCCGACCTTGCCGTTGGAACGGATGCGCTCGGCCAGGGTGTCGCCGCGCAGCGCCAGCATGCTGATGACTTCCTTCAGGCACGACAGCAGATACACCGACGAATGGGTGCGGATGAAGGTCGGCACGAAGTCCGGGTCGAGGCTGATGACCCCGTCCGGCGAAGTGTCGAGGATCTCGCAGACCTTGAGCTTGACGTAGGCCTGGTCGGTCTGCTGCTCGCCGAGCAGCAGGCGGAAGTCGGGCCGCGCGCAGTTGATCTGGCTGCTGTTGTCGTCGCCGGCGTTGGAGTCGGACACGTCCAGCTCGTAGGTGGTGTAGCGGGTCAGCACATCGGACTGCTCGGGGCGACGCGCCTCGATGTGGTTGCCGGTGACCAGCGGCAGGGCCATGAAGATCGGCGTGGCGCCGGTGTTCGGCGGCACGTCCAGGGCCAGCGGCTCGCTGCTGCCGTCGAGCTCGAACAGGCTGCCGTCGGGCAGGATGCCGGCGGCACGGCTGATCACCAGCTTGCCCATGCTGAGGAACTGCAGGTCGATCTCCAGGTTGATGAAGCCCCAGGTGTAGGTGCCCAGCAACTGGGTGCGGGTCTTCATCTGGCTGTCGTAGTAGCGGTCGTTGTGCTGGAAATGCTGGGGACGCAGCAGCATCCCCTCCTGCCAGACTACCTTGTGCACATTCATCGACGATCACCCGCTTGTGCCACTGCCGGCACGCCATTGTGGATACCGGCCTGGTCCAGGTAGAGGTTCGCCGTCACCCGCTCGCCGGCGCGGATCACCTGCAACCGGCGCCATTGCGCCTGGTCGAGGTCACGGTAGGCGGCCATGACGCCGACGAAGCGGCTTTCAGGGTCGATGCTCAGCTTGAGGGTCAGGGTCTCGCCCGGACGCAATTCGTGCTCCTCACTGGCCACCATGTCCTGCGCCAGGATTTCCTTGGGCCGCTGGTAGAGACTGAAGAAGTCGGTGCTCTCGAAGGCCACCGGACGCTTGAGCTCGTACAGGCGCACCACCACCGGCGATGGCCGGCCGTTGATGTCCGGGTTGAGCTGGTCGGTGGCGACCAGGGTGAGGTCGAGCTTGGTCATGGTCGAATACGGCGACAGGGCGCTGCAGCCGGTCAGCCAGAACAGGGCAGCCAGGGCCCACGTCGCCCTGAGCATCGTGCGGGAGATGCGCGTCATGAAGATCATCCTTGCGAATCGTGATTGAGCGAGGCGATCAGGCGCACCTGCTCCTCGTAGGTTCGGGCGAAGTCCTTGGCCAGCAGGCGCTCGCTCCAGTCCCCGTTGCCGACCAGGGCCTGGTGGTAGCGCACGTAGGACTTCCAGCGGCTGGCGAACAGGCCCTTGCGGCCCTGGCGCTCGAACTGCAGCACCAGCTGTTCCGGGGCGAAGTGCTCCAGGGTGCTGCGCAGGGCGTGGCGGCTGGCACCGAGCATGGCCACCTGGTGCGCCTGCAGGTCACGGAACGCCTGGGACACCGCCTGCTCACCGGACAACTGCCCGCCACGGCGCGGCTTGAGCAGTTCGCCAAGCACCTGGTCGGCCTCCAGCGGCGCCTTGATCGGGTTGCGACTGGCGCCTTGCGGCGTGGTCAGCGACAGGCGCAGCTCGTTCTTCAACTCGCTGCGGGTACGCAGGCTCTGCTGCAGGCTGGCGACGCTGTGGCGCAACAGCCCGGCGGCCTGCACCGCGAGGTCTTCGCGGGCCTGCTCGTCGAGGTCGTCCAGGTCGATGCCCAGGGCTGCGCCGAAGCGCTGCCAGAAGGCGTCGTCACGGCGCTCGCGCGGCGCCGGAGCAGGTACCGGCTCGGGGGCCACGGCCGGCACCAGGGTCGGCACGATCAGGCTCTCGCGGTCGATCTGCGCGTAGTCGGCACGCTGGCGTGCCGGTGGCTCGGGCATGGCCATGGCGGCCAGCTCGTCCATCGGCTGCAGGCGTGTCTCTTCCTGGTCCAGCGCGGTGATCGGGTCGAGTTCGAGGAAGGCATCGTCGGGGATGATGTTGGCCCCCGGCATGCCCAGTCCGACGTCGACACCCGGCTCACTGTCGATCAGTCGCGCGCGCACCTCGATGTCGCCCATCCGATAGATCGCGCCCTGCTCGATGCGGTAGGCCTCGCCCTTGTGCAACTGGGCGCCGCTGCTGGCCAGGCGGATGCCGTTGCTGCTGGTGTCGGTCAGGAAGAACGCGCCGTTCTCGTAGGTGACCTGCGCGTGGTGGCTGGACAGGTGGCGCTTGTCGTCCTCGATGCACCAGTGGCAGTCCTTGGCCCGGCCGATCTGGCCACCGGCGCGGCTGAATGTCTTGTTCGGCGAGTCGGTGCGGCCGTGCTGGCGCCGGTCGAGCAGTTCGAAAACCAGTTCCATGGTCAGGGTTCCTTGTGCTCAGTTGTCACGTTCGAGGGCCTGGGGATCTCCCAGGGGGCGGTAGCTGTCGTCGTCGAACTTGTAGTTGCCAGCGCAACCTGCCAGGGCGAATGCGGTAACCAGGGCCAGCAACGTGACCCGCCAGTGACGGTGAAACATCGGAACGACTCCATGTACGGATGAGGCATGCGCCGCCATGGGCGCGCCTGGGGTGAAGTGGGTAGGTGTCGGGGTCATGCCGGTCATGCCTCGCAATCGCCGATCTGGATGTTCAGGCGCCCGAGCCGGTACAGCAGGGTGCGCCGGGGCAGCCCGAGCTCACGGGCGGCCAGGGTCTGGTTGCCGTCGTGCTTGCGCAGGCAATCGAGCAGCAGGCTGCGCTCGACCTTCTCCAGGCGCTCGCGCAGGTTCAGTTCGCTGTCGTCCGGCGGTGGTTCGGCCAGGCTCAGCGAGAAGTGGTCGATCCCCAGTTCGTCGCCCTCGCACAGCAACACCGCCCGCTCCACCAGGCCCTTGAGCTCGCGCACGTTGCCGGGGAAGGCGTAGCCCTCGAGGTGATCGAGGGCGGCCTGCGACCAGCCCACCGGGTTGCGCTGGAGGAAGGCACAGGCTTTGTCGCAGAAGTGCCGGGCCAGGGTGATGACGTCGCCGGCGCGCTGGCGCAGCGGCGGCAGCTCGATGGGGAACTGCGCCAGGCGGTAGTACAGGTCTTCGCGGAACAGGCCGTCGCTGACCATCTGCGCCAGGTCGCGGTGGGTGGCGGCAATGATGCGCACGTCGATCTTGTGGGTGACGTTGGAACCCAACGGACGGATCTCGCCCTCCTGCAGCACGCGCAGCAGCTTGGCCTGCAGCGCCAGGGGCATATCGCCGATCTCGTCGAGCAGCAAGGTGCCGCCATCGGCGGCGTCGAACAGCCCGGGGCGGTCGCGGTCGGCACCGGTGAAGGCGCCTTTGCGGTAACCGAACAGCTCGCTCTCCAGCAGGCTCTCGGGGAAAGCCGCGCAGTTCTGCACCACGAACGCGCCGGAACGGCGCGGGCCATAGTCGTGGATGGCGCGGGCCACCAGTTCCTTGCCGGTGCCGGTCTCGCCGCGCAGCAGCACGGTGTAGGGGCTGTGCAGGACCTTGCTGATCATCTGGCAGGTCTGGCGCATGGCCGGGCTCTGGCCGATCAGGCCGTAGCTGCTGGCGGCCACCGGGACGCTGCGGGAGGACTGGGGCTGTGGCTCAGGCTGGCGCAGGCGGCGCAGCAGTTGCACCTGGCCCATGGCGAAACTGCCCAGCTGGCCAAGGGAGTCGGCGAACGCCTCCAGCCCGCCACGGTTGCGGTTCACGCACAGCATCACCCCGGCCACGCGCTGCTGCGAGGTCACCAGCGGCACCGCCAGCAGCGCCTGCCAGGGGGTGGCCTCACACGGCAGGAAGCTGGTGTCGAACAGGCTGCCGGAGAGATCGGCGATGTTCACCACGCGGTTCTGGCACAGGGCGAACTGCAACAGCTGCTCGCCGTTGTAGTCGGCCGGCAGGCTGGAGCAATCGCGCGCCAGCAGGCGCCCGTCGAGCCAGCCGGCCTCGAACCCGAGCCGGGTATGGGTCGGGTCGAGCAGGTACACCTGCACCAGCGAGCAGCCGCTGAGCCCGGCCACCGCCGGTACCAGCGCCTGCAACAGCGCCTGCTCGTCAGTGGCCCGGGCCAGCTCGCTGAAGGTGTCCAGCAGCGACTCGGCATAGGCCAGCGGTTGCGGCACGTGCGTGAACATCACTCCCACCTCAGGCGAACTCGCAAGTCACGCCGGCGTCTGCGTCCAGGGTGGCATGCACACGGCTGACCGCTTCGCCGCTGGCCATGGCCTCGAGCAGGCGATCGGCCACCTTGGGCAGCACATGGGTGTCGATCAGGTGATCGATCAGGCGCGCGCCGCTTTCGCTCTGGCTGCAACGCTCGGCCAGGTGGTCGACCAGCGGCTGGCAGTGACTGAACGCCAACTGGCGACGCTGCAGACGCTCGCCCAGACGGCCCAGCTTGATCTCGATCAGCTCGCGCAGCACCGGGCCACCGACCGGGTAGTACGGCACCACGCGCATGCGCGCCAGCAGCGCCGGCTTGAAGTGGCGGCTGAGCACCGGGCGGATCTGCTGCTCGAGCAGCTCGGCGTCCGGGCGCTCGCCGTTTTCGCATAGCGCGCTGATCTGGTCGCTGGCCAGGTTCGAGGTCATCAGGATCAGGGTGTTGCGAAAATCGATCTGGCGCCCTTCGCCATCGTTGGCCACGCCCTTGTCGAAGATCTGGTAGAACAGGTTGAGCACGTCCGGGTCGGCCTTCTCCACCTCGTCCAGCAGCACCACCGAATAAGGCTTCTGGCGCACCGCCTCGGTGAGCATGCCGCCCTCGCCGTAGCCGACGTAGCCGGGCGGCGCGCCGATCAGGCGCGAGACGGTGTGCTTCTCCTGGAACTCGGACATGTTGATGGTGGTGATGAAGCGGTCGCCGCCGTACAGCAGGTCGGCCAGCGCCAGCGCGGTCTCGGTCTTGCCGACGCCGCTGGGGCCGACCAGGAGGAACACGCCGACCGGCGCATCGGGTTTGTTGAGGCCGGCGGCGGTGGCGCGCATGGCGCGGTTCAGCGCATGCACGGCCTGCTCCTGGCCACGGATACGGGCGCGCAGGTCGTCGGCGAAACTGATCACCTTGGCGTTGTGCTCGCGGGCCAGCTGGCTCAGCGGCACGCCGGTCCAGGCGCTGATCACCTCGGCCACCAGGCGCGGGCACACCTCGGCGCTGACCAGGCGCTCCTCGGCCTGGGCGTCGAGCAGGGCATGGTGGGTTTCGGCCAGGCGCTGTTGCAGTTGCGCGCGGGTTTCGACCGCGCCGCCCTCTTCACCTTCTTCGCCTTCTTCGATGACCGCCTCCAGCGGGGCATTGGCCACTTGCTGACGCAGCGCCAGCACTTGCTCGGCCAGCTCGCGCTGACGGCTCCAGCGGACGTTCAGCGCCTGCTCCTGTTCGGCCGCTTCGGCCAGCCGCGCAGTCAGACGTTCGAAGGCTTCCTGGTCGATTTCCAGGCCCGCTTCGGCGTCACGCTGCAGGGCGTTGCGCTGACGCTCGCCCTCGGCCAGCTCGGTGCGCAGGCGCTCGAGGCTGTCCGGCGCCGCGGCCAGGCTGATGCGCACTCGGGCGCAGGCGGTGTCGAGCACGTCGACGGCCTTGTCAGGCAACTGGCGACCGGTCAGGTAGCGCGCCGACAGCTCGGCGGCGGCGACCACCGCGTCGTCGCGCAGGTAGATGCCATGGCTCTTCTCGTACAGCTGGGCCAGGCCGCGCAGGATGGTCACCGCCTCGCCGACGGTCGGCTCATGCAGTTGCACCGGCTGGAAGCGCCGGGCCAGCGCCGGGTCCTTCTCGAAGTACTTCTTGTACTCGGCCCAAGTGGTGGCGGCGATGGTGCGCAGCTCGCCACGCGCCAGCGCCGGCTTGAGCAGGTTGGCAGCGTCGGAGCCACCGGCATTGCCACCCGCGCCGATCAGGGTGTGGGCTTCGTCGATGAACAGGATCACCGGCCGCGGCGCGGCCTTGACCTCGTCGATCACGCCCTTGAGACGACGCTCGAACTCACCCTTGACGCTGGCGCCGGCCTGCAACAGCCCCATGTCCAGCGCCAGCAGGTCGACGCCCAGCAGTGCCGGTGGCACCTCGCCGGCGACGATGCGCGCGGCCAGGCCCTCGACCACGGCCGTCTTGCCCACGCCGGCCTCGCCGACCACGATCGGGTTGTTCTTGCGACGGCGGGCGAGGATATCGATCATCTGGCGGATCGAGGTGTCGCGGCACAGCACTGGGTCGAGCTTGCCGTCGCGCGCCTGCTGGGTCAGGTTGTGGGTGAAGCGCTGCAGCATCGACTCGCCCTGGGGCGCGCCGGCGGCCTTCGGCGCGGCCGGTTGCTGGGCCAGGGCATAGCCCTTGAGGCGTTCGATATCCAGGCCGCCGAGCAGCTTGTGGTAACGGCTGCCGGCATAGCGCAGCGGGTTGCGCAGCAGGCCGAGGATCAGCGCGGCCTGGTCGACCTGGCTCTGGCCCAGTTCGAGGTTGGACACCAGCAACGCATCCTGCAGCCACTGCACCAGCTCCGGGGCAAACACCGGATTGCGCGTGGCGCTGTGCTCGACATTCGGCTGCAGCGCGGCGCTGAACTCGCCGACGTCCACCGCGGCGTCCTGCAACGCCCGTTGCAGCAGGCTGTCAGGGCGCTCGAGCAGGCCCAGCAGCAGGTCCTCGACGAGGATCTTGCTGCCGCCGCGGGCGACGCAGCGCTCGGCGCAGCGCTCCAGGTCGCGGCGGCTGTCGGCGTCCAGTGCCTGGACGAGTTGTTGCAGGTCTACGTTGATCATGGCCATTGGTCCTTAATGAATTTTGCTTCCCAGGGTCACCACGCCATCGGCGCGCTCGCGACCCAGCCAACTGGTCCAGCCCAGGTGGCAGACGTTCTGTTCGCCGATGCGCAGTTCGCGGATCTCCTCGCGGCGCAGCTCCAGGCGGATGTCGTAGTCCAGCGGGTCGCGCAGGGTGAAGCGGGTCAGCGCGCACAGTGGCTGGTAGCCGAAGCCGATCGGCAGGAACTCGTGAAAGCGCTGCCAGTCCAGCTGGGTGATATGGATGCGGAACTTGCCGCTGCGGTCGCGCACCCGCTCGCCAAGCACCGCGTCCTCGCCCAGCAGGCTGTTGGCCAGGCCCAGGCGGTTGCATTGCTCCTCGAGGATGTCCACGCGGCGCTCGAGGCACTGCTCGATGACCAGGTCGGCATGCTTGAAGTAGTAACGCAGCACCGCCTCGATCAGCGCCGCCGAGTGGGCGCGCAGGCTGAGCACGCCGAGGTACGGCAGCAGGCGTTTCCAGTTCAGCTCCTTGGCCCGGCGGATCTCCTCGCCACCCAGGCCGATCAGGGCGAACAGGTGCGACGAGAAGCCGTCCAGCGCGCCACTTTCGAAACTGGCGCGGTAGCGGTACTTGCGCCAGATCGGCAGCAGCAACCGCTGCAGGCGATGATGGAACAGGTCGAGGAACATCCGCGTCGGGTTGCCGTCCTCGTTGTCGCCCAGCGCCTGCTCGCCGTAGAACGCCGGCAGCGGCGAGCTGGAACCGACCAGGCCGATCAGGTTGAAGCGCATGCGCGCGCGCAGTTGTCCGTGCTCGTGGAAGAACTCGATACGGTCGACGTCGCTGCCGGGGAAACCCAGGCTGGGGTTGGCCTGGAACTCCACCAGGTCGTAGAGCGCCTCGTCCTCCAGGTACGGGTAGGCCTCGCGCAACTGCTCCATCACCAGCAGCACCGCCTGGAACAGCGAGTACTCGCGGATGCTCCGGCTCAGCCGGCTTACAGCAGCGGTTGCAGGCCCATGCGTGGTGTCCATTGGTACACCTCCCCCTGTGTGCTTTTCACCCGCAACTCGTGGTACGAGTTGAGGCTGGCGTAGAGCGCGAAGAATTCATTGAGCACCGAGGCGAAGACGAACAGGTCGCCCTCGCCGATGTAGCCCTCCGGGTCGATCGTCAGCTCGGTGCGCAGGCCGCGCAGCGGCAGGCCCCGGTGCAGGCGGTCAACATGCTGGTGGCGAATCGACTTGAGGCCGCCGAGCAGGCGCCGGCTGACCTTCTCGGCATGCTGGTCGTAGTAGCGCGGCAGGTCGTAGGTCTCGAGGATCACCTTGAGCGCGTCCACGTCTGCCAGCGACAGGTAGTTCAGCGACATGTTGCTGATCAGCTTCCACAGGAAGTCGCGGTTCAGCGGCGGCGCGTAGCTGGCGGTGACCGGGGTGATGTTGCGGAAGGTGAGGAACTCCGGGGTCTCCTCGCTGAGCATGCAGATGTCGCCAAGCTTCAGGCGCCGTGGCAGGTTCTGGTTGGTGCAGGTCAGCTCGATCGACAGGGTCTCGTGGGACTCGGCCTGGTGCACGCCGAAGCTCAGGTAGGTATCGAGACCGTCATGCAGCAGCGAGGAGCGCTGGCGGATGCTGTAGTGCGGGCGGTTCTCCGGCACGTCGAAACTGGCATCGTGCTCGAACGACTCGAACGGCACGTAGTTCTGGTAGCCCAGGCCACCGGGGCTCCAGCCGGTCACGCCGTCCACCGAGAACACCCCGCAGTGCTCGGGGTCGAGTTCGGCCGGCAGCAGCAGGTACTCGTCCTGCTTGCCGTCCAGGCGGATCGGCAGGGCATCGTGCTTGAACAGGTTGGCGATCGGCGTGCAGTACAGCTTGACGTTGTCCAGGGTCGGGCGCAGGCGCTGGGCCTCGCCGCGGCGGATGTCGAAGCGCAGTTCGACGCCGTGCACCTGCTTGAGGGTCTCCTCCGGCAGGCTCTGCAGCACGTCCAGGCCGGTGACGTCGACGAACAGGAACTTGTCCTGGAAGGCGAAGTACTCCTGCAGGAAGCGGTAGCCGCGGAAGGTGTTCAGCGGATAGGGAATCAGCGCCTCTTCCTCGGCGAAGCCCACCGGCTGCACCTTGGCCGCCGGCGCGCGCAGCAGCAGCGGTTCGCCCTTGGCGTTGAGCAGTGGCTTGCCGTGGCTGTCCAGCGGCATCAGCTCGACCCCGGCCAGGCTGCGCAGCAGGCTCAGGTAGAGCATCTGGCTGATGTAGCGCTCGCCAGCCAGGTGCAGGCGCAGCTTGCTCAGCTTCACGTCGCCCAGGTTGCCGTCGCAGTTCATCTCCAGACGCAGGCTGAGCAGCGCGCCCTGCCCGTTGAGCGAGTAGTTCAGCGCAGCCAGGCGCAGGGGCAGCACTTCGGTCGGGTAGCAGGTGCGGAAACGGCAGCTGACACCGTCGATCGGCCGCCCTTCCACCGGGGTATCGCGCTCGACGCGCAAGGCCGGGCCGGACTGGCGCAGGGGATCGAACTGCAGGATGCTGAAGGCCGGCAGCGGGCGCATGTAGTTCGGCCACAGCAGGTGCATCAGCGAGTGGGTCAGCTCGGGCAGTTCGTCATCGAGTTTCTGCCGCAGGCGGCCGGTGAGGAAGGCGAAACCTTCGAGCAGGCGCTCGACATCCGGATCGCGGCCGGCCTGGCCGAGAAACGGCGCCAGCGCCGGGCTGCGCTCGGCAAAGCGCCGCCCCAGCTGGCGCAGCGCCGTCAGCTCGCTTTGGTAGTAGTAGTTGAAGGACATCCGTCGTTCCGCCTGATTTCAGATCTCGATACCGCCCAAGGGGTCGGTTTGACACATGCGCCGTGCCTGGCCAGGCACTCGGTCGGGCAACTTGCCGCGCAGGGATTCGGGGATCTCAGGCTATGCGCACCGCAACATCGCTAGTCTCCTTGACTGACTCTGACTTGCCCGCTGCCATCCAGGCGCGCGGCAAAGCTGACGTGGCGCTTGATACCGTCCACCTCAAGCTGGCCTTCGATACTGAAAGCCAGCTTGAGCTGATCGTGATCACGCGGGCGGGATATCACCCGGACATCGGACATGCGCGGTTCGTAGGCCTCGATGAAGTACTCGATGGCCCGGCGCGCCTGGCTGAGCGCATCGTGCAGGCTCAGGCGCATGTCGTTGAGGTCCGGCAGCCCGTAGTCGGCGAGCGTCTGCACGCTGCCGGCCCGGGTGCTGAGCATCTTCGCCAGGTGAACGGCCACGGAAGCCATGGCAGCGTCTTCACGCCGCCAGTTGGCACGCTGGTCGGCTTCGCCGCTCAGGCGTTCGAACAGGCTTCCGTAGCCATCCCTCATCGACGCTTACTCCTTGTCCAGCTTGCCGACCAGCGACAAGGTGAAATCGGCGCCCATGTACTTGAAGTGCGGACGCACGTTCAGGCTCACGCGGTACCAGCCCGGCTCACCTTCCACGTCGCTGACGATCACCTGGGCGGCACGCAGCGGACGACGGCCACGGACTTCGGCGCTCGGGTTCTCCTGGTCGGCGACGTACTGGCGAATCCACTTGTTCAGTTCCAGCTCCAGGTCGGTGCGCTCCTTCCAGGAGCCCAGCTGCTCGCGCTGCAGGACCTTGATGTAGTGGGCCAGGCGGTTGACGATCATCATGTACGGCAGCTGGGTGCCCAGCTTGTAGTTCAGCTCGGCGGTCTTGCCTTCGGCGCTGATGCCGAAGAACTTCGGCTTCTGTGCCGAGTTGGCCGAGAAGAACGCCGCGTTGTCGCTGCCCTTGCGCATGGTCAGGGCGATGAAGCCCTCTTCGGCCAGCTCGTACTCGCGACGGTCGGAGACCAGCACTTCGGTCGGGATCTTGGTCTCGATCTCACCCATGCTCTCGAAGTGGTGCAGCGGCAGGTCTTCCACCGCGCCACCGCTCTGCGGGCCGATGATGTTCGGGCACCAGCGGAACTTGGCGAAGCTGTCGGTCAGCTTGGTGCCGAAGGCGTACGCGGTGTTGCCCCACAGGTAGTGCTCGTGGCTGTTGGCCACGTTCTCCTTGTAGACGAACGACTTGACCGGGTTCTCTTCCGGATCGTACGGGTTGCGCAGCAGGAAGCGCGGTACGGTCAGGCCGATGTAGCGCGCGTCCTCGGACTCGCGGAAGCTCTGCCACTTGGTGAACTGCGGGCCTTCGAAGTGATCCTTCAGGTCCTTCAGGTCAGGCAGGCCGGTGAAGCTTTCCAGGCCGAAGAACTTCGGACCGGCCGCGGCGATGAACGGCGCGTGGGACATGCAGGAGACGCTGGAGACGTACTGCATCAGCTTGACGTCGGGCGAGCTCGGCGACAGGAAGTAGTTGGCGATGACGGCGCCAACCGGCTGGCCACCGAACTGGCCGTACTCGGCGGTGTAGATGTGCTTGTACAGGCCAGCCTGCATGACTTCCGGCGAGTCCTCGAAGTCGTCCAGCAGGTCCTGCTTGGAGACGTTGAGGATCTCGATCTTGATGTTTTCGCGGAAGTTGGTGCGGTCGACCAGCAACTGCAGGCCACGCCAGGCCGACTCCATCGACTGGAAGTCCGGGTGGTGCAGGATCTCGTCCATCTGGCGGCTAAGCTTGGCATCGATCTCCGCGATCATGCGGTCGACCAGGGCCTTCTTGACCGGCTCACCGTCGTTCTGCGGCTTGAGCAGTTCTTCGATGAAGGCCGACACGCCGCGCTTGGCGATGTCGTAGGCTTCGTCGTCCGGAGTCAGGCGGGTTTCGGCGATGATGCTGTCGAGAATGCTGAATTCGCTGTTCTCGGCGCTCTGTTGTTGTGCGGCGGTGCTCATGACAATTGGCTTCCTTGACTAGGGGGATCAGGCGTCCGGCTTGGCGTTCAGGCCCAGCTCGCCGAGCACGCGCTCACGAGACTCATCGTCGGCGAGCACGCCTTCGATGGCCTTGCGGAAGGCCGGGGCGTTGCCCAGCGGGCCCTTCAGGGCGACCAGGGCTTCACGCAGTTCCATCAGCTTCTTCAGCTCCGGTACCTGCTCGACCAGGCTGGCCGGGTTGAAGTCCTTCATGGTGTTGACGCGCAGATTGACCGCCAGCTCGTCGCTTTCAGCACCTTCCTGCAGGCGGTTCGGCACGGCCAGGGTCATGCTCAGTTCCTGCTTGGCCAGCACTTCGTCGAAGTTCATCTTGTCGATGCTGATCGGCTTGCGGTCTTCGATCTTGCGATCGTCGGCACGCAGGGTGTAGTCACCGATCGCCAGCAGCTTCAACGGCAGCTCGATCTCTTCCTGAGCGCCACCGGTGGCAGGTTTGAAGGTGACGTTGATGCGTTCCTTGGGGGCTACCGAGCCTTCTTTGGCCATTGGTTTTCTCCTTGAGGGTTATGGCCCTTGGGCCTATTCGAGTACGACTTCGAGATCGAGATGGCACAGTCGGCGGTAGATCTCGTCCTTGCGTTCGCGCACCACATGATTCTGCGGCAGCAGCTCGCAACAGGTATGCAGCAGGTGCAGCACCTGCAGCGAGAGGTCGGGCTCCCAGGCATCCAGGCCGGATTGGCGCAGTTGCTCGTCGAGGGCTTCGAGTTGGGTTCTGGCCAGTTCGTACTTCTTGGCCGTGTAGCACAGACGCGCCTGGCTCAATTGCCAGAAGAAACGCTCGCGTCCGCCATGGACGCCCTGCATCTGTTGCTTGAGGGTTTGCACCGCGGTCTTCAGGCCTTCCTTGCGCAGCACCGGGAGCACCGCGTCCAGGGCCTCCTCCCAGGGTGCCTGGCGCAGGCCGGGCTCGGCCACGGTCTGGGTCACCGCGTCCTGCAGGTGCGACACCACATGACCGGCGATCCAGGCGCGGGTCTCGGGGTCGGCAAACGGGGTGCCATCGTGAAATTTCAGCTCGATCACACTGGGCAGGCGCTGCAGCAGCGAGGCGAAGTTCATCTCCACTTCGCGCATGCCGGCCTCGACGCCCAGCGCCTGGCAGCACTCCCACACCAGGCGTTGGCCATCGAACCAGAACGGCGCCTTGGCCACGCTGTTCTCCAGTTCCACCAGCAGGTCGGCGTACTGGCCCTGGTCGAAGCGTTCCTTGTAGCTCTTGAGCTTGTCGGCGGGCAGCCCGCGCAAGGCCGTGACGTTCTCGGCGTTGCGCTCGGGCATCGCCTCGATGGGCAACCACAGCAGCGTGCGGTTCAGGCGCAGGGCGCGCAGGTCGGTGGCCTTCTGCCGCTGCCACCAGACGCACAGCTGACGGCCCTGCTCCTGTTGCGAGCGCAAGGCCTTGGTGGCGTCCTTCTCGTTCTCGATCGGCTCGCCGGGGCTGAACAGCTGGGTGGCGGCCTGCTTGACCTGGGCGACGATGGCACCGACAGCGCCGGGCTGTGGCTCGTTGTCGGCGGAGCGCTGGACCTGGTTCTTCAGCGAACGGCAGATCGGCAGCAGCAGTGGCGCATCGTCCCCCAACCGGGCGGACAACACGGTCTCGAGCCCCGACAGATGCTCGACCATCTGCTGGAACAGTGGCAGTTGCTCCTTGATCGCAATGTCGCTGCCCAGGGCCTGTTCGAGGCGCGGCACCAGCCAACCGATGGCAGCCGAGCGCGTACGCGCCTTGGCCGGGTGCAGGTCGTCCCAATGGTGTTCGCAGAGCTCGCGCAACAGGCCAAGGCCAGCCAGCAGGCCGGCGTAGGATTCGCGCTGGTAGAGGGCCCAGGTCATCCATGCGGTGACACGCAGGTCCTTGGACTGGTCGCGCAGCAGCGCTTCGCTGTTCTCGAGGATCCTGAGCCAGTCTACCTGGCCACTGGCGTGGATCGACTGGGCCTTGGTCAGTTCGCTTTCGAGGGCTTCGAACTCGCCGGAAAAACGTACGTCCTCACCGCCGAACGAACCCGCGGTAATAGCGTTCTTGCCAAGTTCAAGATAGCGCGCAGCCAGCTTCGAAGAATACGACATCCATATCTCACAGTTAGAACTTGCAAATTAAAGCTGGAGACCTAGTCTTCCTAACTTAACGCGGGAAAGTTCTATTGAGTCAGTCCACACTCCGGTGGACAGTTGATCAAGCGGTTGGATAGCCTAATGCCATTAATGGCGCATTGCAACCACTCATAAGGATAGAAAACACAAGGACAAACAATCATCTAGGGGTTTCCCTGATGTCGCCTAATATATACCCCTAGATAAACAGCGAAGTTATAGTGGAAACAAAACAAACAATCGCCGATAAGATATTGAAAAATATAACGCCCATAAAAAACCGCCGCTTTCTGCAAAGCGGCGGTTTTTTTTGACGCGCGAAACGAAAAAATCGATCAGAACGGAATGTCGTCGTCGAAACTGTCGAAATCGGCGGCCGGTTGCGGTGCTGGCTGCTGCGGCGCCGGACGCTGAGGGGCCTGCTGCGGACGCGGCGCCTGTTGGCGAGGTGCCTGGTTGTACTGCTGCTGGCCACCACCCTGGTTGTAGTTGCCACCGCCCTGGTTGTAAGGATCACCGCCCTGCTGCTGGCCCTGCGGACGACCGCCGAGCAACTGCATGGTGCCGTTGATGTCGACGATGATCTCGGTGGTGTAGCGCTTAATGCCGTCCTTTTCCCATTCGCGGGTCTGCAGCTTGCCTTCGATGTAGCACTGCGAGCCCTTGCGCAGGTACTCGCCGGCGATCTCGGCAACCTTGCCGAACAGCGCCACACGGTGCCACTCGGTGCGCTCGACCTTCTGGCCGGACTGCTTGTCGGTCCACTGCTCGCTGGTGGCCAGGCTCAGGTTGGTCACGGCGTTACCGTTGGGCAGGTAGCGGACTTCGGGATCCTGACCGCAGGTGCCGACCAGAATGACTTTGTTAACCCCACGGGCCATAACGTTCTCCTAGGCTTCGCACGCCGAAGAGGCTGGGTTCACCAGACGCTCGAGGGTCGCACGGTCCAAAATTTTCGTATCCAGTTTGATATAGATGGCGGCCTCTTCTGCCACCACCACGGCGTCGGTCACACCCGGCACGGCCATCAGGCGCTCGGTCAGCCCGGCTTCCCGGACCGCCTCCGGCGTCAGCGGCATGCGCAGGCTGGTCACATAGGGCGGCTCGTTCATGCTCAATGCAGTGACCAGCCACAGGGCACACAGCCCCGCGCAACCCAGGAACACCATGCTCAGGCCACCGTGCTGGAACAACCAGCCACCGATGATTCCTCCCAGCGCGGCGCCAAGGAACTGGCTGGTGGAATACACCCCCATTGCCGTCCCCTTGCCGCCGGCGGGCGACACCTTGCTGACCAGCGAAGGCAAGGATGCCTCCAGCAGGTTGAAGGCAGTAAAGAATACCACGGTGCCGACCACCAGTCCGTGCAAGTTGTCAGCCCACTGCCAGAAGAACACCTCCACCAGCAGCAAGACACTGACCGCGCCGAGCAGGACGCGTTTCATCTTGCGCTTCTTTTCGCCGTAGATGATGAACGGGACCATTGCAAAAAATGAGACCAGCAGCGCGGTCAGGTACACCCACCAGTGCTGCTCCTTGGGCAGCCCGCCGCGCTCGACGAACGCCAGCGGCAATGCCACGAAGCTGGCCATGAGGATCGCATGGAGGATCAGGATGCCCACATCCAGGCGCAGAAGGTCCGGATGGCGCAGGGTCGGGCCGAGGGCCTGGCGCGCCACGCCGGATTCACGATGCTGCAGGGCACCGTGGGCGCTGGGCACGACAAAGGCAATCAGCAGGATGCCGACCAGGGCAAGTCCTGCAGTGGCAAGGAACAATCCTGACAGGCCGAAGGCGCGCGTCAGCAATGGCCCCACCACCATCGCCACGGCGAACGACAGGCCGATGCTCATGCCGATCATGGCCATGGCCTTGGTCCGGTGCTGCTCACGGGTGAGGTCGGAAAGCAGTGCCATGACCGCCGCAGAAATCGCCCCGGCCCCCTGCAGGATACGCCCGGCGATCACGCCCCAGATCGAGTCGGCCTGGGCCGCCAGCACGCTGCCGAGGGCGAAGATCAGCAGCCCCAGGTAAATGATCGGGCGACGGCCGATACGGTCGGAGATCATCCCGAACGGGATCTGCAGCACGGCCTGGGTCAGGCCGTAGGCTCCGATGGCCAGGCCGATCAGCGCCGGCGTGGCACCCGCCAGGTCCATGCCATAGGTGGCGAGCACTGGCAGGACCATGAACATGCCCAGCATACGAAAGGCAAAGACCAGAGCCAGGCCACTGGCGGCGCGGGTTTCGCTGCCACTCATGCGCTCGTTGTGGGTGTCGTGCATGGATTAACCTCGTGTGAACCGGCGGCGATTCTATCAGTCCGACGCCTTGACGGCATATACGCGACGCTTTGCCGCGTGGTGGTGGCGCGCCGTATACTCCTGGGTTTATGCCCGCCGAGCGAGGCTGCAGTGGACAAGATCCTGATCCGTGGGGCACGCACCCACAACCTGAAGAACATCGACCTGACCCTGCCGCGGGACAAGCTGATCGTGATCACCGGCCTGTCCGGTTCCGGCAAGTCGTCCCTGGCGTTCGATACCCTGTACGCCGAAGGCCAGCGCCGCTACGTGGAATCCCTGTCGGCCTATGCCCGGCAGTTCCTGTCGATGATGGAAAAACCCGACGTCGACACCATCGAAGGCCTGTCGCCGGCCATTTCCATCGAGCAGAAGTCGACCTCGCACAACCCCCGCTCGACCGTCGGCACCATCACCGAAATCTACGACTACCTGCGCCTGCTCTATGCCCGTGTCGGCACGCCACGCTGCCCGGACCACGACATCCCGCTGGAAGCGCAGACCATCAGCCAGATGGTCGACCTGGTGCTGGAAAAGCCCGAAGGCAGCAAGCTGATGCTGCTCGCCCCGGTGATCCGCGAACGCAAGGGCGAGCACCTGGCGGTGTTCGACGAACTGCGGGCCCAGGGCTTCGTCCGCGCCCGGGTCAACGGCAAGCTCTACGAGCTCGACGAACTGCCCAAGCTGGACAAGCAGAAAAAGCACAGCATCGATGTGGTGGTGGACCGTTTCAAGGTCCGTGCCGACCTGCAGCAACGCCTGGCCGAATCGTTCGAGACCGCGCTCAAGCTGGCCGACGGCATCGCCCTGGTCGCCCCGATGGATGGCGAGGAAGGCGAAGAGATGATCTTCTCCGCACGCTTCGCCTGCCCGATCTGCGGTCATGCCATCAGCGAGCTGGAGCCCAAGCTGTTCTCCTTCAACAACCCGGCCGGCGCCTGCCCTACCTGCGACGGCCTGGGAGTGAAGCAGTTCTTCGACACCAAGCGCCTGGTCAACAACGAACTGACGCTCGCCGAAGGCGCGATCCGTGGCTGGGATCGGCGCAACGTCTATTACTTCCAGATGCTCGGCTCACTCTCCGCGCACTACGGTTTCAGCCTCGAGGAGCCGTTCGGCCAGCTCTCGGCCGAACACCAGAAAGTCATCCTGCACGGCAGCGGCAAACAGAGCGTCGACTTCAAATACCTCAACGACCGCGGCGACATCGTCAAGCGCTCGCATCCGTTCGAGGGCATCGTGCCCAACCTCGAACGCCGCTACCGCGAGACCGAGTCGGCCACCGTGCGCGAAGAACTGGCCAAGCTGCTCGGCACCCAGCCCTGCCCCGATTGCCGCGGCACCCGCCTGCGCCGCGAGGCACGCCATGTATGGGTCGGCGAGAAGACCCTGCCGGCGGTCACCAACCTGCCGATCGGCGAGGCCAGCGACTACTTCGGCGCCCTTACCCTCAGCGGCCGACGTGGCGAGATCGCGGCGAAGATCCTCAAGGAGATCTGCGAGCGCCTGCAGTTCCTGGTCAACGTCGGTCTCGACTACCTCACCCTCGATCGCAGCGCCGATACCCTCTCCGGCGGCGAAGCCCAGCGCATCCGCCTGGCCAGCCAGATCGGTGCCGGCCTGGTGGGGGTGATGTACATCCTCGACGAACCGTCCATCGGTCTTCATCAACGCGATAACGACCGCCTGCTGGCAACCCTCAACCACCTGCGCGACCTGGGCAACACGGTGATCGTCGTCGAGCACGACGAGGACGCCATCCGCCTGGCCGACTACGTGGTCGATATCGGCCCCGGCGCTGGCGTTCACGGTGGGCAGATCGTCGCCGAGGGCACACCGCAGGAGGTCATGGCACACCCAGACTCGCTGACCGGCAAGTACCTGTCGGGGCGCAAGAAGATCGTCGTGCCTGCCAAGCGCACACCGCGCAACAAGAAATTGTCGCTCAAGCTCAAGGGCGCACGCGGCAACAACCTGCAAAACGTCGACCTGGAACTGCCGATCGGCCTGCTGACCTGCGTCACCGGCGTCTCCGGCTCGGGCAAATCGACCCTGGTCAACAACACCCTGTTCCCGCTGGCCGCCACCGCCCTGAACGGCGCAAGCAGCCTGGAAGCGGCGCCGCACAGCAGCATCGACGGCCTGCAGCACCTGGACAAGGTCGTCGACATCGACCAGAGCCCGATCGGCCGCACCCCACGCTCCAACCCAGCGACCTACACCGGCATCTTCACGCCGATCCGCGAGCTGTTCGCCGGCGTGCCAGAATCCCGCTCGCGCGGCTATGGCCCGGGACGTTTCTCGTTCAACGTCAAAGGCGGACGTTGCGAGGCCTGCCAGGGTGACGGCCTGATCAAGGTGGAAATGCACTTCCTGCCGGACATCTACGTGCCCTGCGACGTGTGCAAGAGCAAGCGCTACAACCGCGAGACCCTGGAGATCAAGTACAAGGGCAAAAACATCCACGAGGTGCTGGAGATGACCATCGAGGATGCCCGCGAATTCTTCGACGCGGTGCCTGCCCTGGCGCGCAAGCTGCAGACACTGATGGATGTGGGGCTGTCGTACATCAAGCTGGGGCAGTCGGCGACTACCTTGTCCGGCGGCGAGGCGCAGCGGGTCAAGCTGTCCCGCGAGCTGTCCAAGCGCGATACCGGCAAGACCCTGTACATCCTCGACGAACCGACCACCGGCCTGCACTTCGCCGATATCCAGCAACTGCTCGACGTACTGCACCGCCTGCGTGATCACGGCAACACCGTGGTGGTCATCGAGCACAACCTGGATGTGATCAAGACTGCCGACTGGCTGGTGGACCTGGGACCTGAGGGTGGTTCGAAAGGTGGGCAGATCATTGCCTGCGGTACGCCCGAGGAGCTGGCCGATAACCAGCGCTCCCACACCGGGCATTACCTCAAGCCGCTGCTGGAGCGGGACCGAGCGTAAGGCCATGGGGGCGCTTTGCGCCCCTTTCACGGCACAAGGCCGCTCCTACAGGCCTGACTTCGCGCAGTCCTGTAGGAGCGGCCTTGTGTGGCGACAGGGCTACAAAGCAGCCCCAGGCTTTTACATCTGCGATTGCAGGTAGTTTTCCAGGCCAATGGCCTTGATCAGCCCCTGCTGCTTCTCCAGCCAGTAGGTGTGATCTTCCTCGGTATCGGCCAACTGTGCACGCAGGATGTCGCGGCTGATATAGTCCTTGTGCAGCTCGCACAGCTCGATGCCCTTGCACAGCGCGGCGCGGACCTTGTACTCGAGCTTGAGATCGGCCTCGATCATCTCCGGCACGGTGCTGCCGACTTCCAGGTCGTCCGCACGCATGTCAGGGGTGCCTTCGAGCATGAGGATACGACGCATCAGCGCGTCGGCGTGCTGCGTCTCTTCTTCCATTTCATGGTTGATGCGCTCGTAGAGCTTGCCCAGGCCCCAGTCTTCGTACATCCGCGAATGGATGAAGTACTGGTCGCGCGCCGCCAGTTCGCCCTTCAGCAGCGTGACGAGGTAGTTGATTACGTCCGGGTGACCTTGCATCGCCCTGTTTCTCCCTGTGAAAACGTCAATGGGCATAGTGTGAACCAGCTTTTGCTCGTGGTCACTGAAAAACGCGCAATTCGATGCAAAAAATCGGCTAAACAGTAGTGATATTCATTGAAAAACCGCCCAAATGAGGGCGGTTCTTCTTATCACTTCGACTTAGGCGATATTCATGCCCAAGGCCTTGGCAATCCCTTCTCCGTAGGCCTGATCGGCCTTGAAGAAGTGCTGCAACTGACGCTGGATCACGTCCTCGCTGACACCCGACATGGTGCCGGCGATATTGCTGATGAGCAGTGCCTTCTGTTCATTGCTCATCAGTCGGAACAGCGCACCAGCGTGGCTGTAGTAGTCGTTGTCCTCGCGGTGATCGTAGCGATCTGCGACACCGCTGAGGGCCAGCGCAGGCTCCGCATGGCGTGGCGATTGCTTGGGCGCATCGGCGTAGCTGTTCGGCTCATAGTTTGGCGAGCCGCCATAGCTGCCAAGGGCCATCGAGCCATCGCGCTGGTAGCTGTTCACCGGGCTGCGCGGCGCGTTGACCGGCAGTTGCTGATGGTTGGTGCCCACACGGTAACGGTGAGCATCGGCGTAGGCAAAGACCCGACCTTGCAGCATACGGTCAGGTGAAAGGCCAACACCTGGAACCATGTTGCTCGGGCCGAAAGTGGCCTGCTCGACTTCAGCGAAGTAGTTGAGCGGGTTGCGGTTGAGTTCCAGGACACCAACCTCGATCAGCGGATGGTCCTTCTGCGACCAGGTCTTGGTTACATCGAAAGGGTTCTCTTCACGCGCTGCCGCTTCGGCCTCGCTCATCACCTGGATACACACCGTCCAACGTGGGAAGTCACCGCGCTCGATGGCCTCGAAGAGGTCACGCTGAGCATAGTCCGGATCACTGCCAGCCAGACGCGCCGCGTCGGCCGGAGCCAGGTTCTTGATGCCCTGCTGGGTCTTGAAGTGCCATTTGACCCAGGTACGCTCGCCATTGGCGTTGATCAGGCTGTAGGTATGGCTGCCGAAACCATGCATGTGCCGGTAGCCATCTGGAATCCCACGATCGGAGAACAGAATGGTGACCTGGTGCAAGGCCTCAGGCGAATGCGACCAGAAGTCCCACATCATCTGAGCATTCTTCAGATTGGTCTGCGGGTGGCGTTTCTGGGTGTGGATAAAGTCTGGGAACTTCAGCGGATCACGGATGAAGAACACCGGGGTGTTATTGCCAACGATGTCCCAGTTGCCTTCCTCGGTGTAGAACTTGACGGCAAAGCCACGTGGGTCACGTTCTGTATCGGCGGAGCCGCGCTCACCGCCAACCGTGGAGAAGCGCAGGAAGGTTTCGGTTTGCTTGCCGATGGCATCGAAAAGACGGGCGCTGCTCAAGGCAGTAATGTCCCGGGTGACCGTGAAAGTGCCGTAGGCCCCCGAGCCCTTGGCGTGCACACGACGCTCAGGGATGTTTTCACGGTTGAAGTGGGCCAGCTTCTCGACCAGATGGAAATCATCGAGCAGCAATGGGCCACGCGGGCCGGCGGAACGCGAGTTCTGGTTGTCGGCTACAGGTGCACCGCTGGCGGTGGTCAGGATCTTGCTCATGGGCTCTCCTTATCGGTCTCGAATGGCCGGCTAGACGGCATGGAGAGAGTATCGACGAAGCCTGTTACAAGATCTAATTCATTGAAAAACTAATTACGATAGATATTTTTAATTATTACAGGCACAAAAAACCGGGCACTAGGCCCGGTTCTTTGCAGCAGACAGAACGTCTTACTCGGCAGCTTCTACAGCACCACCGACCGGACGATCAACCAGCTCGACGTACGCCATAGGCGCGTTGTCGCCAGCGCGGAAACCGCACTTCAGGATACGCAGGTAGCCGCCCTGACGGGTGGCGTAGCGCTTGCCCAGGTCGTTGAACAGCTTGCCAACGGCAGCTTTCGAACGGGTACGGTCGAAAGCCAGACGACGGTTGGCGACGCTGTCTTCCTTGGCCAGGGTGATCAGCGGCTCGGCAACGCGGCGCAGTTCCTTGGCTTTCGGCAGGGTGGTTTTGATCAGCTCGTGCTCGATCAGCGACACTGCCATGTTCTGGAACATAGCCTTGCGGTGAGAGCTGGTACGGCTCAGGTGACGTCCACTTTTACGATGACGCATGATTCATTCCTTACCAAACACTACGTTCGGTGATTACGACGATCAGGCAGTCGCCTTGTCGTCTTTCTTAAGACTTGCAGGCGGCCAGTTGTCGAGGCGCATGCCGAGAGACAGACCACGGGAGGCCAGGACGTCCTTGATTTCAGTCAGGGACTTCTTGCCCAGGTTCGGAGTCTTCAACAGCTCTACTTCGGTACGCTGAATCAGGTCGCCGATGTAGTAGATGTTCTCCGCCTTGAGGCAGTTGGCCGAACGTACAGTCAGTTCCAGGTCGTCAACCGGGCGCAGCAGGATCGGATCGATCTCGTCTTCCTGCTCGACCACGACCGGCTCGCTGTCACCTTTGAGGTCGACGAACGCGGCCAGCTGCTGTTGCAGGATGGTCGCAGCGCGGCGAATGGCCTCTTCAGGATCCAGGGTGCCGTTGGTTTCCAGATCGATGACCAGCTTGTCCAGGTTGGTACGCTGCTCAACACGGGCGTTCTCGACCACATAGGCGATACGACGCACCGGGCTGAACGAAGCGTCCAGCTGAAGACGGCCAATGCTGCGGCTTTCGTCCTCGTCGGTCTGACGGGAGTCGGCCGGCTCGTAACCACGACCACGAGCTACAGTGAGCTTCATGTTCAGGGCGCCGTTGGACGCCAGGTTCGCGATTACGTGATCGGGGTTGACGATCTCGACATCGTGATCCAGCTGAATATCGGCAGCGGTAACCACCCCCGAACCCTTTTTCGACAAGGTCAGCGTAACTTCGTCACGACCGTGCAGTTTGATAGCCAGGCCTTTCAGGTTCAACAGGATTTCAATGACGTCTTCCTGTACACCTTCGATCGCGGAGTACTCATGGAGTACGCCATCGATCTCGGCCTCGACTACTGCACAGCCAGGCATGGAGGACAACAGGATGCGGCGCAGCGCGTTGCCCAGGGTATGGCCGAAGCCACGCTCGAGAGGCTCGAGCGTGATCTTGGCGCGGGTTGGACTGACAACCTGCACATCGATGTGGCGGGGTGTCAGAAACTCATTTACCGAAATCTGCATGGATGCACCTATTTTCTAGCCCTTACTTGGAGTAGAGCTCGACAATCAGGTTTTCGTTGATGTCGGCGGACAGGTCGCTGCGAGCAGGAACGTTCTTGAAAACGCCCGACTTTTTGGCAGCATCCACGTCAACCCACTCAACGCGGCCACGCTGGGCGCACAGTTCAAGGGCTTGAACAATGCGCAGCTGGTTCAGCGACTTCTCGCGAACCGCGACCACGTCACCCGGACGAACTTGGTAGGATGGAATGTTTACGGTCTTGCCGTTTACGCTGATCGCTTTGTGCGAAACCAGCTGACGGGACTCGGAACGGGTAGAACCGAAGCCCATACGGTAAACGACGTTGTCCAGACGGCTCTCGAGCATCTGCAGCAGGTTCTCACCGGTGGCGCCTTTCTTCGAGGCAGCCGCTTGGTAGTAACCGCGGAATTGACGCTCCAGTACACCGTAGATACGACGAACTTTTTGTTTCTCGCGCAGCTGGGTACCGTAGTCGGACTGACGGCCACGGCGCTGGCCGTGGATACCTGGGGCTGCTTCGATGTTGCACTTCGATTCCAGAGCGCGAACGCCGCTCTTCAGGAACAGGTCAGTGCCTTCACGGCGAGACAGTTTGCATTTTGGACCAATGTAACGTGCCATTTATCTGTCTCCTGATTACACGCGACGCTTCTTCGGCGGACGGCACCCGTTATGCGGGATTGGCGTCACGTCGGTGATGCTGGCGATCTTGTAGCCGCAGCTGTTCAGTGCACGAACGGCGGATTCACGACCTGGACCTGGACCCTTGACGTTGACGTCGAGGTTCTTCAGACCATATTCCAGCGCAGCTTGACCAGCACGCTCAGCAGCGATCTGAGCTGCGAACGGGGTGGATTTGCGCGAACCACGGAAACCCGAACCACCGGAAGTAGCCCAGGACAGTGCGTTGCCCTGACGGTCGGTGATGGTCACGATGGTGTTGTTGAAAGACGCATGGATGTGGGCGATGCCATCAACCACTGTCTTTTTGACTTTTTTACGAGGACGAGCAGCAGGTTTTGCCATGTCTATATTCCTGGGCGATTACTTGCGGATCGGCTTACGCGGGCCCTTACGGGTGCGTGCGTTGGTCTTGGTGCGCTGACCGCGAACCGGCAGACCTTTACGATGACGCAGGCCGCGGTAGCAACCCAGGTCCATCAAGCGCTTGATCTTCATGTTGATGTCACGACGCAGGTCACCTTCGGTGGTGAACTTCGCGACTTCGCCACGCAGGGTTTCGATTTGCTCGTCGCTCAGATCCTTGATCTTTGCGGCTGGGTTGACACCAGCGTCTGCACAGATTTTCTGTGCAGTAGTGCGACCGACACCATAGATGTAGGTCAGCGAGATAACAGTATGCTTGTTATCTGGAATGTTGACGCCTGCAATACGGGCCATTCAGTGGGACTCCAATTGACAGCTACCTACGCCCCGGAAGCCAAGAAATAGGGCGCGAGATAATATCGCTGTAGAAACGAATAATCAACCCAGCAGCACACTAGCTGCTGGGTTTGAAGCGCGGATCACACTCAGCCTTGGCGCTGCTTGTGACGCGGTTCCGCGCTGCAGATCACGCGCACGATACCTTCGCGACGAATGATCTTGCAGTTGCGGCACAGCTTTTTCACCGATGCACGAACTTTCATTACCGACTCCTCGAACCTTAAGGGGCTAGATCAGCGCAGCAGACCGCTGCCGCCGTAGCCTTTCAGGTTGGCTTTCTTCATCAGGGATTCGTACTGGTGCGAAACGAGGTGCGATTGTACTTGGGACATGAAGTCCATCACAACCACTACCACAATCAGCAACGAGGTCCCGCCAAGGTAGAACGGCACGTTTGCTGCCACCACCAGGAACTGGGGCAGAAGGCAGACGGCCATCATGTAAAGAGCACCGAACATGGTCAGACGAGTCAGAACGCCATCAATGTAGCGTGCCGACTGCTCACCAGGACGGATACCCGGAATAAAGGCACCGGACTTCTTCAGGTTTTCCGCTACGTCTTTCGGGTTGAACATCAACGCTGTGTAGAAGAAGCAGAAGAAAATGATCCCTGCACTAAACAGCAGAATGTTCAACGGCTGACCAGGAGCGATCGACTGCGAGATGTCCTGCAGCCAGCCCATACCTTCGGACTGACCGAACCAGGCACCCAGCGAAGCCGGGAACAGCAAGATGCTGCTCGCGAAAATGGCTGGGATTACCCCCGCCATATTCACCTTCAGCGGCAAGTGGCTGGTCTGCGCAGCGAAGACCTTGCGGCCCTGCTGACGCTTGGCGTAGTGAACGGCGATACGACGCTGACCACGCTCAATGAACACCACGAAACCGATGATCGCTACTGCCAGCAAACCGATAGCGACAAGGGCGAAAATGTTGATATCGCCTGTACGCGCAGACTCGAAAGACTGCCCGATTGCTCTCGGAAGACCGGCAACGATACCTGCGAAGATCAACATCGAGATACCGTTGCCCACACCGCGCTCGGTGATCTGTTCGCCGAGCCACATCATGAACATCGCGCCCGCCACGAAGGTGGAGACGGCGACGACATGGAAGCCCAGGCCAACAGAAAACGCCACGCCCTGGTTGGCCAGGCCAATGGACATGCCAATGGCTTGAACCAGCGCCAGGATAACGGTGCCGTAGCGGGTGTACTGGCTGATCTTGCGACGGCCAGCTTCACCTTCCTTCTTCAACTGCTCCAGCTGCGGGCTTACAGCAGTCATGAGCTGCATGATGATCGACGCCGAGATGTACGGCATGATCCCCAGTGCAAAGATGCTCATGCGCTCCAGCGCGCCGCCGGAAAACATGTTGAACAAGCTAAGAATGGTCCCCTCATTCTGCCGGAACAGATCCGCGAGACGGTCCGGGTTAATGCCTGGCACTGGGATGTGCGCGCCGATCCGGTAGACGATGATCGCCATGAACAGAAAGCGCAGACGAGCCCAGAGTTCCGACATCCCGCCCTTACCGAGCGAAGAGAGAGCACCTTGCTTAGCCATTTATTCCTCGAACTTGCCGCCAGCTGCTTCGATAGCCGCACGTGCACCTTTGGTGACGGCGATACCCTTGAGGGTGACTGCGCGAGTGACTTCGCCCGACAGCATGATTTTCACACGCTGTACGTGCTGGCCGATCACGTTGGCGTCCTTCAGGGACTGAACGGTGATCAGATCGCCTTCCACCTTGGCCAGCTCGGACAGACGCACTTCGGCGCGGTCCATGGCTTTCAGGGAAACGAAGCCGAACTTCGGCAGGCGACGGTGCAGCGGCTGTTGACCGCCTTCGAAGCCTGGAGCGATGGAGCCACCGGAGCGGGAGGTCTGACCTTTGTGACCACGGCCACCGGTCTTGCCCAGACCGCTACCGATACCACGGCCCGGACGGTGCTTCTCGCGACGGGAACCCGGCGCTGGACTCAGATCATTGAGTTTCATCGATTAACCCTCGACCTTCAGCATGTAGTAAGCCTTGTTGATCATCCCGCGGTTCTCGGGAGTGTCCAGGACTTCTACAGTGTGACCGATGCGACGCAGACCCAGGCCTTTAACACACAGTTTGTGGTTAGGCAGGCGGCCGGCGGTGCTCTTGATCAGCGTTACTTTTACGGTTGCCATGATCAGATGATCTCCTCAACAGTCTTGCCGCGCTTGGCAGCAATGGACTCAGGGGATTGCATGGCTTTCAGACCCTTGAAGGTGGCGTGAACCACGTTCACCGGGTTGGTCGAACCGTAGCACTTGGCCAGAACGTTCTGAACGCCAGCAACTTCCAGGACGGCACGCATTGCGCCACCGGCGATGATACCGGTACCTTCCGAGGCAGGCTGCATGTAAACCTTCGAGGCGCCGTGGGCGGCCTTGGTGGCGTACTGCAGAGTGGTGCCCTTCAGGTCAACCTGAATCATGTTGCGACGAGCAGCTTCCATGGCTTTCTGGATCGCAGCAGGTACTTCGCGCGATTTGCCACGGCCAAAGCCAACACGACCCTTGCCATCACCAACCACGGTCAGTGCGGTGAAGGTGAAGATACGGCCGCCTTTTACGGTTTTGGCTACGCGGTTAACTTGAACCAGCTTCTCGATGTAGCCTTCGTCGCGCTTTTGATCGTTATTTGCCATAACTTAGAACTCCAGCCCGCCTTCACGAGCAGCATCAGCCAGCGCTTTGACGCGGCCGTGGTACTTGAAGCCGGAACGGTCAAAGGCAACTTGAGATACACCGGCGGCTTTCGCACGCTCAGCTACCAGCTTGCCAACCTTAGTGGCCGCGTCGATGTTGCCAGTGGCGCCATCACGCAGTTCTTTGTCCAAGGTCGAGGCGCTTGCCAGAACCTTGCTGCCGTCGGCCGAAATGACCTGGGCGTAGATGTGCTGCGAGGAGCGGAACACGCACAGACGCACGGCTTCGAGCTCGTGCATTTTCAGGCGTGCTTTGCGAGCGCGACGCAGTCGAGTAACTTTTTTGTCGGTCATTTGCTAGGCCCTACTTCTTCTTGGCTTCTTTACGACGGACTACTTCGTCCGCGTAACGCACACCCTTGCCCTTGTAAGGCTCTGGCGGACGGAAACCGCGGACTTCAGCGGCCACCTGACCTACCAGCTGCTTGTCGATACCCTTGATCAGGATGTCGGTCTGGCTTGGGGTTTCAGCGGTGATACCGGCTGGCAGTTCGTAATCCACTGGGTGCGAGAAGCCCAGAGCCAGGTTCAGGACGGTGCCCTTGGCCTGTGCCTTGTAACCAACACCGACCAGCTGGAGCTTGCGCTCGAAGCCTTGGCTTACGCCCTGGACCATGTTGTTCACCAGAGCGCGGGTGGTACCGGCCATGGCGCGAGCTTGCTGGTCACCGTTGCGAGCGGAGAAACGCAGCTCACCAGCTTCTTCGGTAACTTCAACAGACGAGTGAACGTTCAGTTCGAGAGTGCCCTTGGCACCCTTCACCGAAAGCTGCTGGCCGGCGAATTTGACTTCGACGCCTGCTGGCAGCTTAACGGGGTTCTTAGCGACGCGAGACATGCCTATCTCCCCTTAGAACACTGTGCACAGAACTTCGCCGCCGACACCGGCAGCGCGCGCAGCGCGGTCAGTCATCACACCTTTGTTGGTGGAGACGATAGACACGCCCAGGCCGCCACGTACTTTCGGCAGCTCGGTAACGGCCTTGTACTGGCGCAGGCCAGGACGGCTGGTACGCTTCAGCTCTTCGATGACCGGACGGCCTTCGAAGTACTTCAGCTCGATCGACAGGGAAGGCTTGGCTTCGCCGGTCACTTCGTAGCTGGCGATGTAACCTTCGTCTTTCAGTACTTTGGCAACCGCGACCTTCAGGGTGGAAGAAGGCATGCTTACGACAGACTTTTCAGCCATCTGGGCATTACGGATGCGAGTTAGCATGTCCGCTAACGGGTCCTGCATACTCATGGGCTAGATGCTCCTGATACAAGAATTATTAGCCTTGCGGCTATCAAAACCACCCGAGCAGGCAGGGCAAAAAACCCAGGCTCAGGTGAGCCGGTCATTCTAGACACAAGGCAGAAACGAAACAAGCCCCATATAGGGGCTTGTTTCGTTGCGAGGTCACCGGCGGTCGGAAGATTTCTCCCCTTCCGCCGGCGGTCACGCCAACCGGGATTACCAGCTGGCCTTGACCAGACCTGGCACGTCACCACGCATGGCGGCTTCGCGCAGCTTGTTACGGCCGAGGCCGAACTTGCGGTACACACCGTGCGGACGACCGGTCAGACGGCAACGGTTACGCATGCGCGAGGCGCTGGCGTCACGTGGTTGCTTCTGCAGGGCGACAACGGCGGCGAAGCGCTCTTCAGGAGAGGCGTTCAGGTTGACGATGGTCGCTTTCAGCTCGGCACGCTTTTTAGCGTACTTGGCTACCGTGAGCTGACGCTTCAGCTCGCGGTTTTTCATGCTCTTCTTGGCCATTTTCCTACTCCAATCAGTTGCGGAACGGGAACTTGAAAGCACGCAGCAGAGCGCGGCCTTCGTCGTCCGAACGAGCAGTGGTGGTCAGGGTGATGTCCAAACCGCGCAGAGCATCGATCTTGTCGTAGTCGATTTCCGGGAAGATGATCTGCTCTTTCACGCCCATGCTGTAGTTGCCACGACCGTCGAAGGACTTGGCATTCAGGCCGCGGAAGTCGCGAACCCGTGGCAGGGAGATCGCCAGCAGGCGGTCCAGGAACTCGTACATTTTTTCGCGACGCAGGGTCACCTTGACGCCGATCGGCCATCCTTCACGGACTTTGAAGCCCGCGATGGATTTACGAGCGAAAGTCACAACTGGCTTTTGGCCAGTGATCTTTTCCAGGTCGGCAACAGCGTGCTCGATGACCTTCTTGTCGCCGATCGCTTCGCCCAGACCCATGTTCAGGGTGATCTTGGTAACGCGCGGAACTTCCATCACGTTCGACAGCTTAAGTTCTTCCTTAAGCTTAGGAGCGATTTCGTTCCGGTAAATCTCTTTCAGTCGTGCCATGGTCTTCTACCTAGCAGTGTTCAAGCATCAACCGCTTTTTGGGTCGACTTGAAGACACGAATTTTTTTACCTTCTTCTACTTTGAAACCAACGCGGTCAGCCTTGTTGGTCTCGCTGTTGAAGATGGCAACGTTGGAAGCGTGCAGAGGCGCTTCTTTCTCGACGATACCGCCCTGGACGCCCGCCATCGGGTTAGGCTTGGTGTGACGCTTGACCAGGTTGACACCACCGATGACCAGACGGTCGTCAGCGAGAACCTTCAGCACCTTACCGCGCTTACCTTTGTCTTTGCCGGCGATCACGATGATCTCGTCGTCACGACGAATCTTTTGCATGTCGGATCTCCTTAGAGCACTTCAGGGGCGAGCGAGACGATCTTCATGAACTTCTCGGTACGAAGTTCACGGGTCACTGGCCCGAAGATGCGAGTGCCGATCGGCTCTTGCTTGGTGTTCAGCAGAACAGCAGCGTTGCCGTCGAAACGAATGATGGAACCGTCAGCGCGACGTACACCGTGACGGGTACGGACGACAACAGCGGTCATCACCTGGCCTTTTTTGACCTTACCGCGCGGAATTGCTTCCTTGACGGTTACTTTGATGATGTCACCGATACCGGCGTAACGGCGGTGGGAACCGCCGAGCACCTTGATGCACATGACGCGACGAGCGCCGCTGTTATCGGCCACATCGAGCATGGATTGAGTCTGAATCATAAAATTTCTCCGACCCTTAGCCCTTAGACTTCAACAGCGCGTTCGAGGACTTCAACCAGTGCCCAGGACTTGGTCTTGGCCAGCGGACGGGTTTCACGGATGGAAACCTTGTCGCCGATCTTGCACTGGTTGGATTCGTCGTGCGCGTGCAGCTTAGTCGAACGCTTAACGTATTTACCGTAGATCGGGTGCTTAACGCGACGCTCGATCAGAACGGTGATGGTCTTGTCCATTTTGTCGCTGACGACACGGCCAGTCAGCGTACGGACGGTTTTTTCAGCTTCAGCCATGATCACTTACCTGCCTGCTGGTTGAGCACAGTTTTCACGCGAGCGATGTCACGCTTAACTTGCGAGAGCAGGTGCGACTGCCCCAACTGGCCAGTTGCTTTCTGCATGCGCAGATTGAACTGGTCGCGCAGCAAGCCGAGCAGTTGCTCATTCAGTTGCTGTGCCGATTTTTCACGAAGTTCATTCGCTTTCATCACATCACCGTCCGCTTAACAAAGGAGGTGGCGAGAGGCAGCTTTGCAGCAGCCAGGGCGAAAGCTTCGCGCGCCAGCTCTTCAGAAACACCCTCGATCTCGTACAGGACTTTGCCTGGCTGGATCTGGGCAACCCAGTATTCCACGGAACCCTTACCTTTACCCATACGAACCTCGAGAGGCTTCTTGGTAACCGGCTTGTCCGGGAAGACACGGATCCAGATCTTACCGCCACGTTTTACGTGACGGGTCAGGGCACGACGTGCCGACTCGATCTGGCGGGCGGTGAGACGACCGCGAGCTACAGCTTTCAGAGCGAACTCGCCGAAGCTGACCTTGCTACCGCGCAGTGCCAGACCACGGTTGTGGCCGGTCATCTGCTTGCGGAATTTCGTACGCTTTGGTTGCAACATTTGGCGTACCCCTTACTTAGCAGCTTTTTTACGAGGCGCTGGTGCTTGAGGCTTCAGCTCTTCCTGGCGACCACCAATTACTTCGCCTTTGAAGATCCAAACCTTCACACCGATCACACCGTAGGTGGTGTGAGCTTCGTAGGTGTTGTAGTCGATATCGGCACGCAGGGTGTGCAGAGGCACACGACCTTCGCGATACCACTCGGTACGTGCGATCTCGGCACCGCCGAGACGACCGCTCACCTGGATCTTGATGCCCTTGGCACCAATACGCATGGCGTTCTGCACGGCGCGCTTCATGGCGCGACGGAACATAACGCGGCGCTCCAGCTGCTGGGCAACGCTCTGAGCAACCAGCATGGCGTCGAGTTCCGGCTTGCGGATCTCTTCGATGTTGATGTGCACAGGCACACCCATCTGCTTGGTCAGGTCCTGACGCAGCTTCTCAACGTCCTCACCTTTCTTGCCGATAACGATACCGGGACGAGCAGTGTGGATGGTGATGCGTGCAGTTTGAGCCGGACGATGAATATCGATACGGCTTACGGACGCGCTTTTTAGTTTGTCTTGGAGGTACTCACGCGTTTTCAGATCCTTCAACAGGTAATCTGCGTAAGTAGCGCCGTCTGCATACCAGACGGAGGTGTGCTCCTTGACGATTCCCAGGCGAATGCCAGTGGGATGTACTTTCTGACCCATCTGATCGACTCCGTTACTTGTCCGCAACCTTGACAGTGATATGGCAAGACCGCTTGACGATGCGATCAGCGCGGCCTTTGGCACGCGGCATGATGCGCTTCAGCGAACGCCCTTCGTTGACGAAGACGGTGGAGACCTTCAGGTCATCAACGTCAGCGCCTTCGTTGTGTTCGGCGTTGGCTACGGCCGACTCGAGGACTTTCTTCATGATTTCAGCGGCTTTTTTGCTGCTGAAGGCCAACAGGTTGAGCGCTTCGCCCACCTTCTTCCCGCGGATCTGGTCGGCGACCAAGCGGGCTTTCTGGGCGGAGATGCGAGCGCCCGACAACTTAGCGGCTACTTCCATTTCCTTACCCCTTAACGCTTGGCTTTCTTGTCAGCCACGTGCCCGCGGTAGGTGCGGGTACCGGCAAACTCGCCCAGTTTGTGGCCGACCATGTCTTCGTTCACGAGAACTGGGACGTGTTGGCGACCGTTGTGTACCGCGATGGTCAGACCGACCATTTGTGGCAGGATCATCGAACGGCGCGACCAGGTTTTAACTGGCTTGCGATCATTCTTCTCCACCGCCACTTCGACCTTCTTCAGCAGGTGAAGATCGATAAAAGGACCTTTTTTCAGAGAACGTGGCACTGTCGTATCCCTCTAGTTACTTGCGACGACGGACGATCATGTTGTCGGTACGCTTATTACCACGGGTTTTAGCACCCTTGGTTGGGAAGCCCCATGGCGATACCGGATGACGACCACCGGAGGTACGACCTTCACCACCACCGTGTGGGTGGTCGACCGGGTTCATGGCAACACCACGAACGGTCGGGCGAACGCCGCGCCAGCGTTTGGCACCAGCTTTACCCAGCGAACGCAGGCTGTGCTCGGAGTTCGAGACTTCGCCCAGGGTCGCACGGCACTCGGCCAGTACTTTACGCATTTCGCCAGAGCGAAGACGCAGAGTCACGTAGACGCCTTCACGCGCGATCAGCTGAGCGGAAGCACCAGCGGAACGAGCGATCTGAGCACCTTTACCCGGCTTCAGTTCGATGCCGTGAACGGTGCTACCTACTGGGATGTTGCGCAGCTGCAGGGAGTTACCGGCCTTGATTGGGGCCAGTGCACCTGCGATCAGCTGATCGCCAGCGCTCACGCCCTTAGGGGCGATGATGTAGCGACGCTCACCGTCTGCGTAGCACAGCAGGGCGATGTGAGCAGTACGGTTCGGGTCGTATTCGATACGCTCGACGGTGGCTGGAATGCCATCCTTGTCGTTGCGACGGAAGTCGACCAGACGGTAATGCTGCTTGTGGCCACCACCAACGTGACGAGTGGTGATGCGGCCATTGTTGTTACGACCACCAGACTTCGATTTTTTCTCGATCAGCGGTGCGTGAGGAGCGCCTTTGTGCAGCTCCTTGTTGACCACCTTGACCACAAAACGGCGGCCAGGGGAAGTCGGTTTGCATTTAACGATTGCCATGATGCACCCCTTCCTTACTCAGCACTGCTGCTGAAATCGAGATCTTGGCCTGGCTGAAGGGAGACGATCGCCTTCTTCCAGTCATTACGCTTGCCCAGACCACGTGCGGTACGCTTGGTTTTACCCAGAACGTTAACAGTCGACACGTTTTCAACTTTTACGTTGAACAGGCCTTCGACAGCTTTCTTGATTTCCAGCTTGGTTGCATCGGTAGCAACCTTGAATACGAACTGGCCTTTTTTCTCAGCCAGAACGGTAGCCTTCTCGGAAACGTGCGGGCCAAGGAGGACTTTGAATACGCGTTCCTGGTTCATCCCAGCAGCTCCTCGAATTTCTTCACGGCCGAGACAGTGATCAACACTTTCTCGTATGCGATCAGACTGACCGGGTCGGAACCTTGAACGTCACGTACATCGACGTGCGGCAGGTTGCGAGCAGCCAGGTACAGGTTCTGATCAACAGCGTCCGAAACGATCAGAACATCGCTCAGACCCATGCCGTTCAGCTTGTTCAGCAGGTCTTTGGTTTTCGGGGCTTCAACAGCGAAGTCCTGAACCACAACCAGACGGTCGCTACGCACCAGCTCAGCGAGGATGGAGCGCAGAGCTGCGCGATACATCTTCTTGTTGAGCTTCTGCGAGTGATCCTGAGGACGAGCTGCGAAGGTTACACCACCGCCACGCCAGATCGGACCACGGGTAGTACCAGCACGAGCACGGCCAGTACCTTTCTGACGCCATGGGCGCTTACCGCCACCGGCCACGTCAGAACGGGTCTTCTGCTGCTTGGTGCCCTGACGGCCGCCGGCCATGTAGGCCACGACTGCTTGGTGTACCAGCGTCTCGTTGAATTCGCCACCGAAGGTCAGTTCGGAAACTTCGATCGCCTGAGCGTCATTTACATTGAGTTGCATGTCAGTTTCCCCTTAACCGCGAGCCTTGACAGCCGGACGCACGACCACGTCGCCGCCAGTAGCGCCTGGGACGGCACCCTTGATCAGCAGCAGGTTGCGTTCAGCGTCTACGCGTACTACTTCCAGGGACTGAACAGTCACGCGCTCGGCGCCCATGTGACCGGACATCTTCTTGCCCTTGAATACACGACCAGGAGTCTGGCACTGGCCGATGGAGCCAGGGACACGGTGCGATACGGAGTTACCGTGGGTGTTGTCTTGACCACGGAAGTTCCAACGCTTGATGGTACCGGCGAAGCCTTTACCCTTGGACTGACCGGTTACGTCTACCAGCTGGCCTGCAGTGAAGAGTTCAGCTTTGATCAGATCGCCAGCCTGGAAATCGCCTTCTTCAAGACGGAACTCCCAAACACCGCGACCAGCGGCAACGTTAGCCTTGGCAAAGTGGCCTGCCTGAGCGGCGGTCACACGCGAAGCACGACGCTCGCCGACAGTGACTTGCACTGCACGGTAGCCATCAGTTTCTTCGGTTTTGAACTGGGTGACGCGATTCGGCTCGATCTCGATGACCGTGACCGGAATGGAGACACCTTCTTCGGTGAAAATACGGGTCATACCCGCTTTTCGACCGACTACACCAATAGTCATGTTGTAAACCTCATGAGTGTACGGGGCTTTCACCCGCTATGGCCGCCCATTTCAGAGCGTTACACGACCAGACCGAAGTCTTAGCCGAGGCTGATCTGCACTTCCACGCCGGCCGCCAGATCAAGCTTCATCAGCGCGTCAACGGTTTTATCCGTAGGCTGGACGATGTCCAGAACACGCTTATGAGTGCGAATCTCGTACTGGTCACGCGCGTCTTTGTTGACGTGCGGGGAGACCAGAACGGTGAAACGCTCTTTGCGGGTAGGCAGTGGAATTGGACCACGCACTTGTGCACCAGTACGTTTCGCGGTTTCCACGATTTCCTGGGTGGATTGGTCGATCAGGCGATGGTCGAAAGCCTTCAACCTGATACGGATTTGCTGATTTTGCATTGGATTTCAGACTCCAGGCTGTTCCCATCGGGCGCACTACGCCCGTTAAAAGGAGGCGTGATTCTATAGACGCCCCAATTTAGTGTCAACCCAATAAAAAAAACCCCCGCTGAGCGGGGGTTTTTTCAACCGATCGAGTGATTACTCGATGATTTTGGCCACGACGCCGGCGCCGACGGTACGACCGCCTTCACGGATGGCGAAACGCAGACCGTCTTCCATTGCGATGGTCTTGATCAGGGTGACAACCATTTGGATGTTGTCGCCTGGCATTACCATTTCAACGCCTTCCGGCAGCTCGCAGTTACCGGTCACGTCAGTGGTACGGAAGTAGAACTGAGGACGGTAGCCTTTGAAGAACGGAGTGTGACGGCCGCCTTCTTCCTTCGACAGGACGTAGACTTCTGCGGTGAACTTGGTGTGCGGCTTGACCGAACCTGGCTTGACCAGAACCTGGCCACGCTCAACTTCGTCACGCTTGGTGCCGCGCAGCAGCACGCCGCAGTTCTCGCCAGCACGACCTTCGTCCAGCAGCTTGCGGAACATCTCAACGCCGGTGCAGGTGGTGGTGGTGGTGTCACGCAGACCAACGATTTCCAGCGGATCCTGAACGCGGACGATACCACGCTCGATACGGCCGGTAACAACGGTACCACGACCCGAGATCGAGAATACGTCTTCGATCGGCATCAGGAACGGCTGGTCGATGGCACGAACTGGCTCAGGGATGTAGGCATCCAGAGTCTCTACCAGCTTCTTGACAGCGGTAGTGCCCATTTCGTTGTCGTCTTTGCCTTCCAGGGCCATACGAGCGGAACCGATGATGATCGGAGTGTCGTCGCCTGGGAAGTCGTAGGTGGACAGCAGGTCGCGAACTTCCATCTCGACCAGTTCCAGCAGCTCGGCGTCGTCTACCAGGTCAGCCTTGTTCAGGAAGACCACGATGTACGGAACGCCAACCTGGCGGGACAGCAGGATGTGCTCACGGGTTTGTGGCATCGGACCATCGGCGGCCGAGCAAACCAGGATCGCGCCGTCCATCTGGGCAGCACCGGTGATCATGTTCTTCACGTAGTCAGCGTGACCTGGGCAGTCAACGTGAGCGTAGTGACGAATGTTCGAGTTGTACTCGACGTGAGCGGTGTTGATGGTGATACCGCGCGCTTTTTCTTCCGGAGCCGAGTCGATCTTGTCGAACTCAACGACGGCCGAACCGAAAACTTCGGAGCAGACGCGAGTCAGAGCTGCGGTCAGAGTGGTCTTACCGTGGTCAACGTGGCCGATGGTGCCGACGTTAACGTGGGGAAGGGAACGATCAAATTTTTCTTTAGCCACGACAGTGAACCTCTTGCCTAAAGGGGATTAGCCTTGTTTTTTAACGAGTGCTTCGACGATGTTCGACGGAGCTTCGGCGTATTTGGAGAATTCCATGGAGTAGCTTGCGCGACCCTGAGACATGGAACGAACGTCGGTTGCGTAACCGAACATCTCTCCGAGCGGAACTTCAGCGCGGACGACGCGGCCAGAGACCGACTCATCCATACCCTGTACCAGACCACGACGACGGTTCAGGTCACCCATCACGTCACCCAGGTAGTCTTCCGGGGTTACAACTTCGACCTTCATGATCGGCTCGAGAACCACGCCACCGCCCTTCTGGGCCAGTTGCTTGGTTGCCATCGATGCAGCGATCTTGAACGCCATTTCGTTGGAGTCGACGTCGTGGTACGAACCGTCGAATACCGCAGCCTTCAGGCCGATCAGCGGATAGCCGGCAACAACGCCGTTCTTCATCTGCTCTTCGATGCCTTTCTGGATCGCAGGGATGTATTCCTTCGGAATCACACCACCAACGACTTCGTTGGCGAACACCAGACCTTCGGTGATGTTGCCTTTTTCGTCCTGGTCCGGCTCCGAGAAGCGGATCCAGCAGTGACCGAACTGACCACGACCACCCGACTGACGAACGAACTTGCCTTCGATTTCGACGTTGGACTTGGTGATCTTCTCGCGGTACGAAACCTGCGGCTTGCCGATGTTGGCTTCGACGTTGAACTCGCGCTTCATGCGGTCAACGAGGATGTCCAGGTGCAGCTCGCCCATACCCGAGATGATGGTCTGACCGGTTTCTTCATCGGTCTTGACGCGGAACGACGGGTCTTCCTGAGCCAGCTTGCCCAGTGCGATACCCATCTTTTCCTGGTCCTGCTTGGTTTTCGGCTCTACGGAGAGCGAAATCACAGGCTCAGGGAAGTCCATACGCTCGAGGATGATCGGCTTGTCGGCGTTGCACAGGGTGTCACCAGTGGTGACGTCCTTCATGCCGATCAGAGCAGCGATGTCACCAGCGCGTACTTCTTTGATCTCTTCACGCTGGTTAGCGTGCATCTGGACCATACGACCAACGCGCTCTTTCTTGCCCTTGACCGAGTTGATGACGGAGTCACCGGAGGTCAGGAAGCCCGAGTAAACGCGAACGAAGGTCAGAGTACCAACGAACGGGTCGGTGGCGATCTTGAAGGCCAGGGCCGAGAACGGCTCGTCGTCGTCAGCGTGACGCTCGTCGAACTGCTCAGGCTTGACTTCGTCCTTCGGCACGTCGATCAGGTCAGGGTGGATACCCTTGATCGCCGGGATCTCGGTCGGAGCAGGCAGGAAGTCGATGACGGCGTCGAGAACCAGGGGAACACCCTTGTTCTTGAACGAGGAACCGCAGACAGCAGGAACGATCTCGCTCGCCAGGGTACGGGCGCGCAGACCAGCCTTGATGTCTTCGATGGACAGGTCACCTTCTTCAAGGTACTTGTTCATCAGCTCTTCGTTGGCTTCGGCGGCGGCTTCAACCATGTTGTTGCGCCACTCATTGGCCAGCTCGACCATATCCGCAGGAATTTCTTCCTCACGGTAGGTGGTGCCCTTGTCGTCGTCGTTCCAGTAGATAGCCTTCATCTTGATCAGGTCGACCTGACCCTGGAAGTTATCTTCCGAACCGATGGCCAGCTGAACAGGAACCGGGGTGTGACCCAGGCGGTTCTTGATCTGACCTACGACGCGCAGGAAGTTGGCACCGGCACGGTCCATCTTGTTCACGTAGACAACACGTGGAACGCCGTACTTGTTGGCCTGACGCCATACGGTTTCGGACTGCGGCTCAACACCGGAGGTACCGCAGAACACAACGACCGCGCCGTCGAGTACACGCAGCGAACGCTCTACTTCAATGGTGAAGTCAACGTGGCCGGGAGTATCGATGACGTTTACGCGGTAGTTGTCGTACTGACCACGGGAACCTTTCCAGAAGGTGGTAACGGCAGCGGAGGTAATGGTGATACCGCGCTCCTGCTCCTGCACCATCCAGTCGGTAGTCGCGGCGCCGTCGTGCACCTCGCCCATCTTGTGGCTCAGACCTGTGTAGAACAGGATCCGCTCGGTAGTGGTAGTCTTGCCCGCGTCAACGTGCGCGCAGATACCAATGTTACGGTAGCGGTTAATTGCTGTAGTACGAGCCATAAAGCCCTCGCAAAAAAATTGATGCTTGAATTAGAAGCGGTAGTGCGAGAACGCTTTGTTGGCCTCGGCCATACGGTGCACGTCTTCACGCTTCTTGACTGCAGCACCCTTGCCTTCGGCAGCATCCAGCAGTTCGCCGGCCAGACGCAGAGCCATCGACTTCTCGCCGCGCTTGCGGGCGTAGTCTACGAGCCAGCGCATTGCCAGAGCGTTACGACGGGATGGACGAACTTCAACCGGAACCTGGTAAGTAGCACCGCCGACACGACGGGACTTAACTTCGACCAGCGGAGCGATGGCGTCGAGAGCTTTCTCGAAGATTTCCAGGGGGTCGCTGTTCTTGCGTGCTTTGACGGTATCCAGGGCACCGTAAACGATGCGCTCGGCTACGGCCTTCTTGCCGCTTTCCATCACGTGGTTCATGAACTTGGCGAGGATCTGGGATCCGTACTTCGGATCGTCCAGGATCTCACGTTTTGCTGCTACACGACGTCTTGGCATGATAAGCCCTCAAACGGTCTTCAGGTTAGCCCGGGACGCGGGTCTTCGACCCCTGCCCGACCTTACTCTTATCGACTCAAATAAATGGATGTCTGCAAACGGCCGATTACTTCGGACGCTTGGTACCGTACTTCGAACGACCCTGGTTACGGCCTTTGACGCCCGAAGTATCCAGAGAGCCGCGAACGGTGTGGTAACGAACACCTGGCAAGTCTTTTACACGGCCGCCACGGATCAGGACGACGCTGTGCTCTTGCAGGTTGTGGCCTTCACCACCGATGTACGAGGAAACCTCGAAACCGTTGGTCAGACGCACACGGCATACTTTACGCAGTGCCGAGTTAGGTTTTTTCGGCGTGGTGGTGTACACACGGGTGCACACGCCACGACGCTGCGGGCAGTTCTGCAGCGCAGGAACGTCGGACTTCTCGACCGAACGCTTACGCGGCTGACGTACCAGCTGGTTGATAGTTGCCATCTACTAGCTCCACTGATTGTCTTGCGACTCTATTGTCTTGCAAGAAAGCCAAAAATTGGCGAGACGGAGCCTCACCAAATTTAAGGGTACAAAAGTCTAAAGAGGATCTTGCACCCAGTCAAGACGAGGCCCCGGCCCTCCCCGTCCGGTCATCGGCAACAATTCATGTCGTCGATGACCGCACGTGGCGTGCCGGGGCCCTGCCCTGGACTCAATTACCGCTGGAGTTCAGCGCTTCGGTCAGTGCGGCTTCCACCTCACTGGCGCTCACACGCAGCGGTTTGTCGGCATCACGGCGACGCTTGCGCTCGCTGTGATAGGCCAGACCGGTACCCGCCGGGATCAGACGACCCACGACCACGTTCTCTTTCAGGCCGCGCAGGTAATCGCGCTTGCCGGTTACCGCCGCCTCGGTCAGTACGCGGGTGGTTTCCTGGAAGGAAGCCGCCGAGATGAACGATTCGGTCGACAGCGAGGCCTTGGTGATACCCAGCAGCACACGGGTGAACTTCGAGATGAACTTGTCCTCGCCGGCGAGACGCTCGTTCTCTACCAGTACCTGGGTCAGTTCCATCTGGTCGCCCTTGATGAAGCTGGAATCGCCCGACTCGGAGATCTCGACCTTGCGCAGCATCTGACGCAGGATGGTCTCGATGTGCTTGTCGTTGATCTTCACGCCTTGCAGACGGTAAACGTCCTGGATCTCGTTGACGATGTACTTCGCCAGCGCGCTCACACCCAGCAGACGCAGGATGTCGTGCGGATCGCTCGGGCCGTCGGAGATAACTTCGCCGCGGTTTACCTGTTCGCCTTCGAAGACGTTCAGGTGACGCCACTTCGGAATCAGCTCTTCATACGGATCGCTACCGTCGGTCGGGGTAATGACCAGACGACGCTTGCCCTTGGTCTCCTTGCCGAACGCGATGGTGCCGCTGACTTCAGCCAGAATCGAGGCTTCTTTCGGACGACGCGCTTCGAACAGGTCGGCAACGCGTGGCAGACCACCGGTGATGTCACGGGTCTTCGACGTTTCTTGCGGGATACGCGCGATAACGTCACCAACACCGATCTGGGCACCGTCAGCCACACCGACGAGGGCGTTGGCCGGCAGGAAGTACTGGGCCGGTACGTCGGTACCAGGCAGGTACAGGTCCTTGCCAGCAGCATCGACCATCTTGATCGCCGGACGGATTTCCTTGCCAGCGGCAGGGCGATCCTTGACGTCCAGGACTTCAATGTTGGTCAAACCGGTCAGTTCGTCGGTCTGACGCTTGATGGTGATGTTTTCTTCCATGCCCACGAAGGTCACGGTACCTTTCAGCTCGGTAACGATCGGGTGGGTGTGCGGGTCCCACTTGGCGACGATGGCGCCAGCTTCGACCTTTTCACCTTCCTTGACCGAAATCACCGCACCGTAAGGCAGCTTGTAGCGCTCACGCTCACGACCGAACTCGTCGGCAATGGCCAGCTCGCCGGAACGCGACACGGCAACCAGGTTGCCATCGGCACGCTCGACCTGCTTAAGGTTATGCAGACGCACCATACCGCCGTTCTTCACCTGGACGCTGTCGGCAGCCGAGGTACGGCTTGCAGCACCACCGATGTGGAACGTACGCATGGTCAGCTGGGTACCAGGCTCACCGATCGACTGTGCAGCGATAACGCCGACAGCTTCACCGATGTTCACCTGGTGACCACGGGCCAGGTCACGACCGTAGCACTTGGCGCAGATACCGTAGCGGGTTTCGCAGTTGATCGGCGAACGCACGATCACTTCGTCGATGCTGTTCAGCTCGATGAACTCGACCCACTTCTCGTCGACCAGGGTACCGGCCGGAACGATGACGTCCTCGGTGCCTGGCTTGAACACGTCACGGGCGATGACACGACCCAGTACACGCTCACCCAGCGGCTCGACAACGTCGCCGCCTTCGATGTGCGGGGTCATCAGCAGGCCCTGCTCGGTACCACAGTCGATCTCGGTCACGACCAGATCCTGGGCCACGTCGACCAGACGACGGGTCAGGTAACCGGAGTTCGCGGTCTTCAACGCGGTATCCGCCAGACCCTTACGAGCACCGTGGGTCGAGATGAAGTACTGCAGTACGCTCAGACCCTCACGGAAGTTCGCGGTGATCGGCGTCTCGATGATGGAGCCGTCCGGCTTGGCCATCAGACCACGCATACCGGCCAGCTGACGGATCTGGGCCGCGGAACCACGAGCACCGGAGTCAGCCATCATGTACATCGAGTTGAACGATTCCTGCTCGACTTCCTTGCCCTCACGGTCGATGACCTTCTCTTTCGAGAGGTTGGCCATCATCGCCTTGGACACTTCGTCGTTGGCCTTCGACCACAAGTCGATGACCTTGTTGTACTTCTCGCCCTGGGTTACCAGGCCGGAGGCGTACTGGCTCTCGATTTCCTTCACTTCGTCGGTAGCAGTACCGATGATGCGGGCCTTCTCGTCCGGGATAACGAAGTCGTTAACACCGATCGAGACACCGGAAATGGTCGAGTAGGCGAAGCCGGTGTACATCAGCTGGTCGGCGAAGATCACGGTCTCTTTCAGACCAACCACGCGGTAGCACTGGTTGATCAGCTTGGAGATCGCCTTCTTCTTCATCGACTGGTTGACGACGTCGAACGGCAGGCCTGCCGGTACTACCTGGAACAGCAGCGCACGGCCGACAGTGGTGTCGACGATACGGGTGTTCTTGACGATGCTGCCGTCACGCTCTTTCACGGTCTCGTTGATACGGACCTTGATCTTGGCGTGCAGCGCGGCCTCGCCAGCGCGGAAGACGCGGTCGACTTCCTGCAGGTCGGCGAACACACGACCTTCGCCCTTGGCGTTGATGGCTTCACGGGTCATGTAGTACAGACCCAGAACCACGTCCTGCGACGGAACGATGATTGGCTCACCGTTGGCTGGCGACAGGATGTTGTTGGTCGACATCATCAGCGCACGCGCTTCGAGCTGGGCTTCCAGCGTCAGCGGCACGTGAACGGCCATCTGGTCACCGTCGAAGTCGGCGTTGTACGCGGCGCAGACCAGCGGGTGCAGCTGGATAGCCTTACCTTCGATCAGAACCGGTTCAAAGGCCTGGATACCCAGACGGTGCAGGGTCGGTGCACGGTTGAGCAGGACGGGGTGTTCGCGGATCACCTCGGCGAGAACGTCCCACACCTCCGGCAGCTCGCGCTCGACCATCTTCTTGGCTGCCTTGATGGTGGTCGCCAGACCACGCATTTCCAGCTTGCCGAAAATGAACGGCTTGAACAGCTCGAGGGCCATCTTCTTCGGCAGACCGCACTGGTGCAGACGCAGGGTCGGACCTACGGTAATTACCGAACGGCCGGAGTAGTCGACACGCTTACCGAGCAAGTTCTGACGGAAGCGACCTTGCTTACCTTTGATCATGTCGGCCAGCGACTTCAGCGGACGCTTGTTCGAGCCAGTGATGGCGCGACCGCGACGGCCGTTGTCAAGCAGGGCGTCGACCGCTTCCTGCAGCATGCGCTTTTCGTTGCGCACGATGATGTCCGGCGCCGACAGATCAAGCAGGCGCTTCAGACGGTTGTTACGGTTGATCACCCGACGATACAGGTCGTTCAGGTCGGAGGTCGCGAAGCGGCCGCCATCCAGCGGTACCAGCGGACGCAGGTCCGGCGGCAGTACTGGCAGGACAGTCAGGACCATCCACTCAGGCAGGTTGCCCGAGCCCTGGAAAGCTTCCATCAGCTTCAGGCGCTTGGACAGCTTCTTGATCTTGGTTTCCGAGTTGGTCTGCGGAATCTCTTCGCGCAGGCGACCGATCTCGTGCTCCAGGTCGATAGCGTGCAGCAGTTCGCGGACAGCCTCGGCACCCATGCGGGCGTCGAAGTCGTCACCGAACTCTTCCAGCGCTTCGAAGTACTGCTCGTCGTTCAGCAACTGACCCTTCTCGAGGGTAGTCATGCCCGGATCGATCACCACGTAGCTCTCGAAGTAGAGCACGCGCTCGATGTCACGCAGGGTCATGTCCATCAGCAGGCCGATACGGGACGGCAGCGACTTCAGGAACCAGATGTGGGCAACCGGCGAGGCCAGCTCGATGTGCGCCATGCGCTCACGACGAACTTTTGCCAGGGCAACTTCAACGCCGCACTTCTCGCAGATTACGCCGCGGTGCTTGAGGCGCTTGTACTTGCCGCACAGGCACTCGTAGTCCTTGACTGGGCCAAAGATCTTGGCGCAGAACAGGCCGTCACGCTCAGGCTTGAACGTACGGTAGTTGATGGTTTCCGGCTTTTTGACTTCACCGAACGACCACGAACGGATCATTTCAGGCGACGCCAGACCGATGCGGATGGCGTCGAACTCTTCGACTTGACCCTGGTTTTTCAGCAAATTCAGTAGGTCTTTCAAGGCCTTTCCTCCTGGCGGAGCAGGGAGCGGGCATTACCTGCCCCACTCCCCTTCGCGTCACGTGTTATTCGGTTTCCAGATCGATATCGATACCGAGCGAACGGATCTCTTTGATCAACACGTTGAAGGACTCGGGCATGCCCGGCTCCATACGGTGATCGCCATCCACGATGTTCTTGTACATCTTGGTACGGCCGTTCACGTCGTCCGACTTCACTGTGAGCATTTCTTGCAGGGTGTATGCCGCGCCGTATGCTTCCAGCGCCCACACTTCCATCTCCCCGAAACGCTGACCACCGAACTGCGCCTTACCACCCAGCGGCTGCTGGGTAACCAGGCTGTAGGAACCAGTGGAACGCGCGTGCATCTTGTCGTCCACCAAGTGGTTCAGCTTGAGCATGTACATGTAACCAACGGTCACCGGACGCTCGAACTTGTTGCCGGTACGGCCATCGAACAGCACCATCTGGCCGCTTTCTGGCAGGTCCGCCAGTTTCAGCATGGCCTTGATCTCACGCTCCTTGGCACCGTCGAAGACAGGAGTAGCCATCGGCACGCCTTTCTTCAGGTTGTTCGCCAGGGCGATGATCTCTTCGTCGGTGAACTCTTCCAGGTTCTCCTGACGACCACCGATCTCGTTGTAGATCTCGGTGAGGAAGGTGCGCAGCTCGGCAGCTTTACGCTGCTCTTCGATCATGCGGTCGATCTTCTCGCCCAGGCCCTTGGCCGCGAGGCCCAGGTGGGTTTCGAGAATCTGACCGACGTTCATACGCGAAGGTACGCCCAGCGGGTTCAGTACGACGTCGACCGGAGTACCGTTGGCGTCGTGCGGCATGTCTTCGACCGGCATGATCACCGAGACGACACCCTTGTTACCGTGACGACCGGCCATCTTGTCACCCGGCTGGATGCGACGGCGGATTGCCAGGTAGACCTTGACGATCTTCAGTACGCCCGGAGCCAGGTCATCGCCCTGCTGCAGCTTGCGCTTCTTGTCTTCGAACTTGTCGTCCAGCAGGCGACGGCGATCGACGATGTACTGCTGAGCCTTTTCCAACTGCTCGTTCAGTGCATCTTCGGCCATGCGCAGCTTGAACCACTGGCCGTGCTCAAGACCGTTCAGGACTTCGTCGGTGATCACGGTGCCTTTCTTCAGGCCCGCGCCACCGTCGACCACCTGGCCGTTCAGGGCAGCACGCAGACGTTCGAAGGTCGCACCTTCGACGATGCGGAACTCTTCGTTGAGGTCCTTGCGGATCTCGTCCAGCTGCATCTTCTCGATGGCCAGGGCGCGGCTGTCGCGCTCGACGCCGTCACGGGTGAAGACCTGAACGTCGATGACGGTACCCTTGGTGCCGGTCGGCACACGCAGGGAGGTGTCCTTAACGTCGCTGGCCTTCTCACCGAAGATCGCGCGCAGCAGTTTTTCTTCCGGCGTCAGCTGAGTCTCGCCTTTCGGAGTGACCTTGCCGACCAGGATGTCGCCAGCGCCGACTTCGGCACCCACGTAGACGATACCGGCTTCGTCCAGCTTGTTCAGCGCGGCTTCACCGACGTTCGGGATGTCCGCGGTGATTTCCTCTGGGCCAAGCTTGGTGTCACGGGCCACACAGGTCAGTTCCTGGATGTGGATCGTGGTGAAGCGGTCTTCCTGAACCACACGCTCGGACAGGCAGATGGAGTCTTCGAAGTTGAAGCCGTTCCATGCCATGAACGCGATGCGCATGTTCTGACCCAGAGCCAGCTCACCCATGTCGGTGGACGGGCCGTCGGCCATGATATCGCCACGCTGAACCTTGTCACCCTTGCTCACCAGCGGACGCTGGTTGATGCAGGTGTTCTGGTTCGAACGGGTGTACTTGGTCAGGTTGTAGATGTCCACACCGGCTTCACCGGTCTCGACTTCGTCGTCAGCAACACGAACAACGATACGGCTGGCGTCGACCGAGTCGATCACGCCACCGCGGCGAGCAACCACGCAGACACCGGAGTCACGGGCGACGTTGCGCTCCATGCCGGTACCTACCAGCGGCTTGTCGGCGCGCAGGGTCGGTACAGCCTGACGCTGCATGTTCGAACCCATCAATGCACGGTTGGCGTCGTCGTGCTCGAGGAACGGAATCAGCGAGGCAGCGACGGAAACAACCTGCTTCGGCGAAACGTCCATCAGGGTGACGTCTTCCGGCGCCTTGACGGTGAATTCGTTCAGGTGACGAACAGCTACCAGCTCGTCGATCAGTTGCTTCTTCTCGTTCATCGCGGCCGAGGCCTGAGCGATGACGTGATCGGCTTCTTCGATAGCGGACAGGAACACGATGTCGTCGCTGACGACGCCTTCCTTCACCACGCGGTACGGGCTTTCCAGGAAGCCGTACTGGTTGGTGCGGGCATAGGCTGCCAGGGAGTTGATCAGACCGATGTTCGGACCTTCAGGAGTCTCGATCGGGCACACGCGGCCGTAGTGGGTCGGGTGTACGTCACGGACTTCGAAGCCAGCACGCTCACGGGTCAGACCACCTGGGCCGAGCGCGGAAACGCGGCGCTTGTGGGTGATCTCGGAGAGCGGGTTGTTCTGGTCCATGAACTGCGAGAGCTGGCTGGAACCGAAGAACTCCTTCACCGCCGCCGCGACCGGCTTGGCGTTGATCAGGTCCTGCGGCATCAGGCCTTCGCTTTCGGCCATCGACAGGCGTTCCTTGACTGCGCGCTCAACACGCACCAGGCCAACGCGGAACTGGTTCTCGGCCATCTCGCCAACGCAACGGACACGACGGTTACCCAGGTGGTCGATGTCGTCGACGATGCCTTTGCCGTTACGGATATCGACCAGGGTCTTCAGGACCTCGACGATGTCTTCCTTGCTCAGCACGCCCGAACCTTCGATCTCGGTACGACCGATACGACGGTTGAACTTCATGCGACCAACGGCGGACAGGTCGTAACGCTCGGCGCTGAAGAACAGGTTGTTGAACAGGGTCTCGGCGGCATCCTTGGTCGGCGGCTCGCCTGGACGCATCATGCGATAGATCTCGACCAGGGCTTCCAGCTGGTTGCTGGTGGTGTCGATCTTCAGGGTATCCGAGATAAACGGACCGCAGTCGATGTCGTTGGTGTACAGGGTCTCGATGCGGACAACCTGAGCCTTGGCGATCTTGATCAGCAGCTCGGTGGTCAGCTCGGTGTTGCACTCGGCCAGGATCTCGCCGGTAGCCGGATGCACGATCGCCTTGGCGGTGGTGCGGCCAAGCACGTACTCCATCGGCACGTCCAGCTCTTTCACGCCAGCCTTTTCCAGCTGGTTGATGTGGCGCGCGGTGATACGGCGACCTTGCTCGACGATGACCTTGCCGCTGCCGTCATGGATGTCCATGACCGCGACTTCACCACGCAGACGCTGCGGCACCAGCTCCAGGCTCAGTTTCTCGCCAGAGATGTGGAAGACGTTGGTGGTGTAGAAGGTGTTGAGCACCTCTTCGGTGCTGTAGCCCAGCGCACGCAGCAATACCGAGGCCGGCAGTTTGCGGCGACGGTCGATACGGACGAACACGCAGTCTTTCGGGTCGAACTCGAAGTCCAACCAGGAACCGCGGTAAGGGATGATGCGTGCGGAGTAAAGCAGCTTGCCCGAACTGTGAGTCTTGCCACGGTCGTGGTCGAAGAACACACCCGGCGAACGGTGCAACTGGGACACGATCACACGCTCGGTACCGTTGATAACGAAGGTACCGTTCTCAGTCATCAGGGGGATTTCACCCATGTAGACTTCTTGCTCTTTGATGTCCTTGATCGCTTTATTCGACGATTCCTTGTCGAAGATGATCAGGCGCACCTTCACACGCAGCGGAACCGCGAAGGTCACACCGCGCAGGACACATTCCTTCACATCGAAAGCCGGCTCGCCCAGGCGATAGCCGACGTACTCCAGGGCAGCATTGCCGGAGTAGCTGATGATCGGGAATACCGATTTGAAGGCCGCATGCAGACCGACGTCGCGGAACTGATCCTTGGATGCTCCCGCCTGCAGGAATTCGCGATACGAATCCAGCTGGATAGCCAGGAGGTAAGGCACATCCATGACGTCCGGCAACTTGCTAAAGTCCTTGCGGATACGTTTTTTCTCAGTGTATGAGTAAGCCATCAGCATTCCCCAGCTTGGTCACCTGCTTGTTTGGCATCTCCCGGCGGGAGCAGCCAGAAAATCGTGCAAACCCCTTGGTTTGCGCCACCCTCTTGGGTGTCTTGCAGCTCGTTATCGGGGCCGACCTGATCGGCCACCAATAACGGAAAAAGGCCGGTGGCATAAGCCACCAGCCATCAGCCCTTCGCTCAACGCTCGGACTGGAGTCGCAAGGTCGAGATTACTTCAGCTCGACTTTAGCGCCAGCTTCTTCCAGCTTCTTCTTCGCGTCTTCAGCGGCTTCTTTCGAAACGCCTTCAGCGATGACAGCAGGAGCGCCGTCGACTTTCTCTTTGGCTTCTTTCAGGCCCAGACCGGTCAGTTCACGAACTGCCTTGATCACGTTGACCTTCTTGTCGCCAGCTTCGGTCAGAACGACGTTGAACTCGGTCTGCTCTTCAGCAGCGGCAGCAGCAACAGCTGGGCCAGCGGCAACAGCGGCAGCAGCGGTAACGCCGAAGGTTTCTTCCATCGCTTTGATCAGTTCAACAATTTCCAGAACAGTTTTCTGGCCGATCGCTTCGATGATTTGCTCGTTAGTCAGAGACATGACTATGTATTCCTGTATTGGGGTGACAGCCTACGCGGCCATCAAATTAAACGTTTGATTTCGAAAGAGACTACGCGGCCTTAGGCAGCGGCGGCTTCTTTCTGGTCGCGCAGAGCAGCCAGGGTACGAGCCAGCTTGCTGGTTGCACCTTGGATCACGCTCATCAGCTGTGCGATAGCCTCGTCGCGAGTTGGCAGGGTTGCCAGCACGTCGATCTGGTTAGCGGCAAGGAACTTGCCGTCGAACGCAGCTGCCTTGATCTCGAACTTGTCCTGACCCTTGGCGAACTCTTTGAACAGACGAGCGGCGGCGCCCGGGTGTTCGTTGGAGAAAGCGATCAGGGTCGGGCCTTTGAACGCGTCGTTGAGGATCGAGTACTCGGTGCCCTCAACAGCGCGCTTGAGCAGGGTGTTACGTACGACACGTACGTAAACGCCAGCTTCGCGGGCCTCTTTACGGAGTCCGGTCATTGCGCCTACAGTCACGCCACGGGCATCAGCCACGACAGCGGACAGAGCGACTTTGGCAGCCTCGTTGACTTCAGCGACGATGGCCTTCTTGTCTTCGAGTTTAATTGCCACGGGTTTACTCCTGGTTTCTACCGTTTCATCTGGCCGAAGCCGGATGTCGTTTTGGTGTCTGATTCGTAAACGAATCGGGAGCACCATCTGCGTAGGCTTGTGGTTTAAGGCTTGCGCCGCCTACGGTCTTGGATAGCCCCCGCCAGGCAGGGACCCCAATTTAGTAAGCCGCTGCAACCAGGTCGCAGCGGCCGAGCATTACACGTTCAGCGAGCTCTGATCGATGATCAGACCTGGGCCCATGGTGGTGCTCAGGGTTACGCGCTTGACGTAGATACCTTTCGAGGAAGCTGGCTTGATACGCTTCAGATCAGCGATCAGGGCTTCAACGTTTTCCTTCAGCTTGTTGGCTTCGAAGCCAATTTTGCCAACGGAGGTGTGGATGATACCGTTCTTGTCGGTACGGTAGCGAACCTGACCAGCCTTGGCGTTTTTGACAGCGCCGGCAACGTCTGGGGTCACAGTACCCACTTTCGGGTTAGGCATCAGGCCGCGAGGACCCAGAACCTGACCCAGCTGACCCACAACGCGCATGGCATCAGGCGATGCGATGACGACGTCATAGTTCAGGTCGCCGCCTTTCATTTCGGCAGCCAGATCGTCCATGCCTACACGGTCAGCGCCGGCAGCCAGAGCGGCTTCAGCAGCTGGACCCTGGGTGAAGACAGCAACACGCACGGTCTTGCCAGTGCCGTGTGGCAGCACGGTAGCGCTACGAACGACCTGGTCGGATTTACGTGGGTCAACACCGAGGTTAACGGCGATGTCGTAGGATTCTACGAACTTGGCAGTCGGCAGCGAAGCCAGCAGAGTTGCGGCCTCTTCGAAGTTGTAGGCCTTGCCTGCTTCGATTTTCTCGGCGATTGCCTTTTGGCGCTTGGTCAGCTTAGCCATTACACACCCTCCACGTTCAGACCCATGCTGCGGGCAGAGCCAGCGATGGTGCGTACAGCTGCATCCAGGTCAGCGGCAGTCAGATCAGCCTGTTTAGCCTTGGCGATCTCTTCCAGCTGAGCACGGGTGACGGTACCGACTTTAACGGTGTTCGGGCGAGCCGAACCACTGGTCAGGCCAGCAGCTTTCTTCAGCAGAACCGAGGCAGGGGTGCTCTTGGTTTCGAAGGTGAAGCTACGGTCACTGTAGACAGTGATGATCACTGGAGTCGGCAGACCTGGCTCTTGACCCTGAGTACGGGCGTTGAAGGCCTTGCAGAATTCCATGATGTTCACACCATGTTGACCCAGTGCTGGACCAACGGGTGGGCTTGGGTTGGCCTGGCCGGCCTTTACTTGCAGCTTGATGTAAGCCTGAATCTTCTTAGCCATGAGCTACTCCAAAATCGGGTACGAACGCCAGATGGCTCCCCGTATGACTTGCGTTTTATCCCAGTGACGACAAAACCCCGCAGCACATAGGGCTGCGGGGTATGGGATGCGTCGTTCGGCTAGACCTTCTCGACCTGGCTGAACTCAAGCTCCACCGGAGTAGAGCGACCGAAAATGAGCACTGCAACCTGCAGGCGGCTCTTCTCGTAGTTAACTTCTTCGACACTGCCGTTGAAGTCGGCGAACGGACCGTCAATGACGCGAACCACTTCGCCCGGCTCGAACAGCGTCTTCGGCTTCGGCTTGTCACTGCCGTCGGCAACGCGACGCAGGATGGCCTCAGCTTCTTTATCAGTGATCGGCGCAGGCTTGTCTGCGGTACCACCAATGAAACCCATGACCCGAGGGGTATCCTTGACAAGGTGCCAAGTCCCTTCGTTCATTTCCATCTGGACCAATACATAGCCAGGGAAGAATTTACGCTCACTCTTGCGCTTCTGGCCGTTGCGCATTTCGACGACTTCTTCGGTCGGAACCAGGATCTCGCCGAATTCGTCTTCCATGCCAGCCAGCTTGACACGCTCGATCAGGGAGCGCATGACATGCTTCTCGTAACCCGAGTAAGCATGAACAACATACCAACGCTTAGCCACGAGACACCCTTAGCCAACGATCAAGGAGACCAACCAGCCGAGCAGGGAGTCGAGCCCCCACAGCAGCAGTGCCATGACCAGAACCACAGCCACGACGATAAGCGTGGTCTGCGTGGTCTCTTGGCGGGTCGGCCACACGACTTTACGGATCTCGGTACGAGCTTCCTTCGCCAGCGCAAAGAACGACTTACCCTTGGCAGTCTGCAGAGCAACGAAGCCAGCAGCAGCAGCAAGGAGAATCAGAACGAGTACGCGATACAGGACCGGAGAGGCGGAGTAATACTGATTACCCACGACACCAACAACTACCAATGCGACAACAGCAAGCCACTTGAACAGATCAAAACGCGATTCTTGGGCTTCAGTTTTGGGAGTCATCGGGGAGGATCCTGTAAGGAAGAAAGCCAATCACACCGAGGTGAATGGCAGGTCAGGAGGGAATCGAACCCCCAACCTACGGTTTTGGAGACCGTCGCTCTGCCAATTGAGCTACTGACCTTTAACGCTGTATCAGGCCGGCAATTATACCGGCCTGATCAAGTAAATCAACTACTTATTCAATAATTTTTGCGACGACGCCGGCGCCGACGGTACGACCGCCTTCACGGATGGCGAAACGCAGACCGTCTTCCATTGCGATGGTCTTGATCAGGGTGACAACCATTTGGATGTTGTCGCCTGGCATTACCATTTCAACGCCTTCCGGCAGCTCGCAGTTACCGGTCACGTCAGTGGTACGGAAGTAGAACTGAGGACGGTAGCCTTTGAAGAACGGAGTGTGACGGCCGCCTTCTTCCTTCGACAGGACGTAGACTTCTGCGGTGAACTTGGTGTGCGGCTTGACCGAACCTGGCTTGACCAGAACCTGGCCACGCTCAACTTCGTCACGCTTGGTGCCGCGCAGCAGCACGCCGCAGTTCTCGCCAGCACGACCTTCGTCCAGCAGCTTGCGGAACATCTCAACGCCGGTGCAGGTGGTGGTGGTGGTGTCACGCAGACCAACGATTTCCAGCGGATCCTGAACGCGGACGATACCACGCTCGATACGGCCGGTAACAACGGTACCACGACCCGAGATCGAGAATACGTCTTCGATCGGCATCAGGAACGGCTGGTCGATGGCACGAACTGGCTCAGGGATGTAGGCATCCAGAGTCTCTACCAGCTTCTTGACAGCGGTAGTGCCCATTTCGTTGTCGTCTTTGCCTTCCAGGGCCATACGAGCGGAACCGATGATGATCGGAGTGTCGTCGCCTGGGAAGTCGTAGGTGGACAGCAGGTCGCGAACTTCCATCTCGACCAGTTCCAGCAGCTCGGCGTCGTCTACCAGGTCAGCCTTGTTCAGGAAGACCACGATGTACGGAACGCCAACCTGGCGGGACAGCAGGATGTGCTCACGGGTTTGTGGCATCGGACCATCGGCGGCCGAGCAAACCAGGATCGCGCCGTCCATCTGGGCAGCACCGGTGATCATGTTCTTCACGTAGTCAGCGTGACCTGGGCAGTCAACGTGAGCGTAGTGACGAATGTTCGAGTTGTACTCGACGTGAGCGGTGTTGATGGTGATACCGCGCGCTTTTTCTTCCGGAGCCGAGTCGATCTTGTCGAACTCAACGACGGCCGAACCGAAAACTTCGGAGCAGACGCGAGTCAGCGCTGCAGTCAGAGTGGTCTTACCATGGTCAACGTGGCCGATAGTGCCGACGTTAACGTGAGGTAGCGAACGATCAAACTTTTCCTTAGCCATCGATACAGTCCTCCGCAGAAGAAATAGTCATACCGCTGATAGAACAAAGGCAGATATTTTCATATCTGCCTTTGTTTATATGGAGCTCTTGAGCGGACTTGAACCGCTGACCTCACCCTTACCAAGGGTGTGCTCTACCAACTGAGCTACAAGAGCGAAACACTTTGTGCAAAACCCTGCAAACTTGGAGCGGGTAGCGGGAATCGAACCCGCATCATCAGCTTGGAAGGCTGAGGTTCTACCACTAAACTATACCCGCGGAGCTTGCGGCTCTCGCTAAAACTGGTGGAGGGAGAAGGATTCGAACCTTCGAAGCTCTCGCAACGGATTTACAGTCCGTCCCCTTTGGCCGCTCGGGAATCCCTCCAGATGTGGCGGGCATTCTATTCGGCTGCCGCCTCAGTGTCAAGCGTTTTTTCAAATTTTTTCAATCAAATCTGAAACTTAGCTACTTTGACACCGCTTCCAGCTCTACCACCTGAGTGGTGTTCCCTGTGAAGCGGGCGCCATTCTATCAAGCTATTCAGCAGTTGCAATACCCTCGCACAAAATAATTTTGTGTTTTAAGTCGTTGAAATCCTTGGAAAGAGTCGAGAGCACGGTTTGGTCCAGCAAACGCTCGCTTTCGGCCCCAACCTTGAGCCACATCCCATCCGCGCCAGGCAACTGTCCGGCAACCGGCTGCGTGGCGATATCGAGACTCAGCAAGCGCTGGCGCAACGCATCGAGCTGCTCCTTCGTAGCAACTCCCCCCACCACCAGGCATTCGTCACGACGCCTTGCCGGCGCCGGCACACCCGTTTCACGCAGTAGGCGAATTTCCTGCTGAGTGCCTTTATACAAGGACAGCGGCGCAACTTCCTTGGCCTTCAGGGGGGCTTCCTGCTGATGCCAGACGTAATAGAAGACATTCAACACGAGCAGTAGCAGAAACAACCAGCGCATAGACACCTCAGCTCAACGGGCAGGCCATGGCCAAGCCGACGAATACCAGATCCGGCACGATCCGCGCGTTAGGGGCCGAGTCACGCACCAAAGGGGCATCCCCCCCCGTGAGAAACACCGTGAACTCTTCGCCCCAAAGCGCTCGGGCCTGCTCGATCTGGGTACGAGCGAAGCCCTGGAGCATCAGTACACAACCGCGCTCTACCGCTTCGACCGTCGAGCGCCCCGGAGCAAGGCTGCTCAAGGCCCGTTCAGCGGACGCATCGTCATAGCGGATGCGACGGGTATGAGTTCTTAACTGGCTACGCATCAACGGCATGCCAGGACAGATATAGCCTCCCAGATGCTCGCCATCCGCCGCAACAAAGTCTGCCTTCGCAGCAGTACCGAGGTCGATGACCAGGCACGCGCCCTTGGCGAGATGGTAGGCGCCGAGCGCCCCCAACCACCGATCCATCCCCAGGCGTTCGTAGTCCTCATAACCATTGCGGACCCCCGCCATCTCCTTTACCGGCTGGGCGACACTCACGGTGATCGAGAAGTTTGCCTGCAGCAAGGCACATAGCGAAGCTGTCTCCTCCTCACTGCGCACACTGACCATGCGGCAGCCGCTCAGGCGCAAGGCAGGAAGCGTCGCGACTGCAGCCAGCAGCGCCTGATCGGAATCAACGATACCGCCACCAGTGATCACCGCATCTACAGCATGGATGACCCGCCACTTGATAAAGCTGTTACCGCAGTCGAGCTCAAGAATCATTACGCAACCTCAGACTGAGCTCACCACCACTAAAGCTCTTTTCCACACCATCGATCTCAAGACGCAAGCCGCCCTGCCCATCAACGCCGCGGGCAATACCGTCGATTCGAGTCGTACCGGCAACCAGCGAAACTTTTTGCCCCTGCCAAAGGTGCGCCTGTTCCCACTCCTCCTGGAACGCAGCAAAACCATAGCGCCGATGACGAGCCAACTCATGCTGCAGTTGCTGAGAGAGCAAGGCGACGAGGTGATTACGATCGATTACGCGCCCCACTTCACCCCGCATGGATGTCCACTGCTGGTCAATCTGCTCACTGCTCAACATGTTCACATTTATACCAATGCCCAGCACCACATGGCAGACATCGGCAGGATCACCCACGAGCTCCAGCAGAATCCCAGTGATCTTGCGTCCATTGACCAGGACATCGTTAGGCCATTTAAGCCCGACATCCTTGAGACCAAAAGCCTGCAGGGAACGCATCACCGCCAACCCCACCACCAGGCTCAGCCCTTCGAGCTGACGCATACCACCCTCTACTCGCAGCACCAAGCTATAGTAGAGATTCTCAGCGAATGGGCTGATCCACTGACGGCCGCGCCGGCCACGACCAGCACTCTGCCGCTCGGCAAGCACCAGGAACGGGGCCGCCTGGCCATCAGCGGCAAGCCGGAGCCCTTCGGCGTTGGTGGAGTCGATGCTTTCATGAATGAATACAGGCCACTGATCACCGAGTGCGAATTCGGCAATCGCAGCCGAGTCAAGCAGGTTCAGCGGTGTCGAAAGCTGATAGCCGCGCCCGCGGACCTTGTGAATGGTCAGGTTCAGATCGCTCTCAATATGTTGCAGCTGCTTCCAAACGGCGCTGCGACTCACTCCGAGGGCAGCGCCCAGAGCTTCTCCGGAATGAAACCGGCCATCCTTGAGGAGATTCAACAACTTCAGCATGCCAGTCTCGACTTGGAATAAGGCTGGCATGATAGCCACGCCCCGAGGCCTTGCATAGGAAAAGGGCCAGCGCCGGCATGACACAATCACAAGGTTGCACTGGCTTTGCGGGCACGGAAAAGACAAAACCCCTACCTGCATGTGCAGATAGGGGTTTTGCGAAATGAATCTTGACGATGACCTACTCTCACATGGGGAAGCCCCACACTACCATCGGCGATGCATCGTTTCACTA
>NZ_VWXI01000022.1 GCF_011752525.1 Pantoea sp. Cy-639
AGCACCAGGCTGGCAGCCTCACGCTTGAAGGCTGGGGTGAAAGTACGTCGTTGTCTGCTCATTGAACACCTCTGTGTGGCGATCATCTTCGCCTAAAAAGGTGTCCGGGGTTAGTAGACCACTACAGGGAGAGTTGTAGCGCTCTTGAGATCGAGCGCCGCCCGCGCGGCGCATCGCGGGCTTCGCCCACTCCCACATCTGTTTCGGGCGATGCAGTCCTGTGAAGGTACCGCTGTACGCCTTGGTGCATGTCTCAAGCCAGGCGAAGCGCCAGCAGCGACCACGCTGAAACCTCGCCATGCCAACAAGGCGGACCAGGCAATGCCACAGGAGAGACTGGCCCGAAACAAATGTGGGAGTGGGCGAAAGCCCGCGATGCGCCGCGCGGGCGGCGCTCGATCTCACAGGCGCTATAACTCTTTCGGCAATCACCTGCTCCTACCCCCCTTCCTCTGCGCCCCACAGCACCCGGTTCGCCACCAAACCACCTAGCCCTGGGCCTCCCACGGCACACCCTGCGCCCAACGCGCCACCAGCAGGTCGATGAACCCGCGCACCCGCGGAGACAGATGACGCTTGCTCGGATAGACGATACGGATCGGCTCAGCCGGCGGCCGGTAATCGTGCAACACCTCCACCAGCCGACCACTACGCAGGTCATCGCCGGTGATATAGGTCGGCAAGTGGATCAGCCCGAAACCGGCACGCGCGCCCTCGAGCATCGCCTCGGAACTGTCGATGTTCAGCCGCCCCGGCTCCTCGCACAGGTGCAACCCTGCCTCGGTGCGAAAGCGCCACGGGCTGGACTTCTCCCCCACCAGAAAGGCGATCTTGTCATGGCCGTACAGGTCCGCCGGCACCTGGGGCGTGCCATGACGCTGCAAGTACTCGGGCGAGGCGCAGGTGGCGAACTGCTGCCAGGCCACGGTACGGGTCAGCAGTTGCGAATCTTCCTTCGGCACCCCGATGCGCACGGCCACGTCGACGCCCTCCTCGACCAGGTCGAGACAGCGGTCGGTGAAACGGATGTCGGCGCGCAGGTCGGGCCACTGCTTGAGGTAGGCATCGAGGATCGGCAGCACATGACGCTGGCCGAACGACAACGGCGCGGTCAGGCGCAAGGTGCCGCTGGGCTGGCCACGGCGCTGGGCCATGGTGGTGTCGACCTCGTCAAGGTCGTCGAGGATCTGCCGCCAGCGTTCGAACGCCACCAGCCCTTCGTCGGTCAGGCTCAGCTTGCGCGTGGTGCGGTTGAGCAGGCGCACCGCCATGCGCGCCTCCAGGCGGGCGATGCTCTTGCCCACCGCCGAGCGGGTCAGCCCAAGGGCGCGGCCCGCCGCGGTGAAGCTGCCGGCCTTGACGGCGCTGACGAAGGCGGCGATATCGCCGAAACGGTTGGGTTCCATGGCCGGTTTTCCAGTAAGACAAGGCCTGCTAGATGGGTGCGGATCGGCCGATTGCAAGGCGCCTCAGTCAATCACCAGGTGATAGGCCACCGCGCGCCGCTCCTGGCCATCGGGAAACGCGGCGAACACCACGTCCTCCTCGCCCGCCTGGTGGCCGGCGGTGTAGACGTAGCGATTGACCCGCAGCGGATCGCCCGGCTGGTATTCACGTCGCAGGCGACCCAGCCGGTCAGGGTGCAACGGGCCGATCTTCTCCACCCGCGCCCACCGCTCGCGCCAGGTCTTCTGCCCCTCTGCCGTGGTGTAGTCGTGAATCACGCAACGCTCGCCGCGCGCGAGCCGCACCGGAATCACCCAGTTGCCGAAGCGCTCGTCCTTGTAGGCCTTGTCGGTCTGCACCTCGCAGGCCGGCGCCTGGCCGGCCAGCAATGCCAACAGCAACAGGTAACGGTTCATGCGTGTCTCCTTGGCTCAGTGCGTGCCACGGCATGCTAACCGCATCGGGTGTCACCGCCCAAACCCTGATCGCGCCGATAGCAATTACTTATTGAATGCCGGGCCGAAGGTGCAGTAAGCTCGGGCTCATTCACTGGAGAGCAACATGTCGAAACAATCCTGCAACCACGCCAACCTCACCGGTCGCCCTGCGCACCGTGTGCTGGCCGTTGCCGGTCGTGACGTCGTTGCTGCGTTTTATTTTGGGTATTGGTTTAGCCACTAGGCGCCGATTCCCACCCGGCGCCCACCTTCGAGGGGCCGCCGAACATGAGAATACTCAAACCCCCGGTCGGCTCCCCGACCGGGGGTTTTGTTTTTCCGGGCCTTGTACACACCGATTCATCTTGAGGACAGATTCATGAACTACACCACCTACTACCGCACCTATGCATGGCGATTTAGCCAGTTCCGTTCGGGCCAGCCTGCCGCCTCCGTTCGGTCGATTTCCGGTGGCACTGCCGCACAAACACCCCTTTTGACGATCTGTCGAACACCTCTATAGGGCCGACCGCGCGGGCCAGAACCCGCCGTCCGCCCAGGGAAGAACACGCCATGCACGCCTCGAACCTCGCCCTGCCCCTGACCCAGCCACACGCGGCCAACACCACCGTCAGCCAGCGTCTGCCCAGCCCGCACCTGCTCAAGCAGCAGATGCCATTGCCCAGCGAACTCGCCCAGCAAGTCCACGCCCACCGTCAAGCGATCCGCGCCATTCTCGAAGGCCGCGACGAGCGCCTGCTGGTGGTGGTCGGTCCGTGCTCACTGCACGATCCGCGCTCGGCCCTGGAGTACGCCGAGCGCCTCGCCGCCCTGAGCCGCGAAGTCGACGACAAGCTGCTGCTGGTGATGCGCGCCTATGTCGAGAAACCCCGCACCACCGTCGGCTGGAAAGGCCTGGCCTACGATCCGCACCTGGACGGCAGCGACGACATGCACGCCGGCATCGCCCTGTCCCGCGGCCTGATGCTGGGCATGATCGAACGCGGCCTACCGGTCGCCACCGAACTGCTGCAACCGATGGCCGCCGGCTACTTCGACGATCTGCTGGGCTGGGCCGCCATCGGCGCGCGCACCACCGAGTCGCAGATCCACCGCGAGATGGTCAGCGGCCTGGCACTGCCGGTGGGTTTCAAGAACGGCACCGACGGCGGCGTAGGCATCGCCTGCGACGCCATGCGCAGCGCCGCGCACCCGCACCGCCACTTCGGCATGGACGCGCAAGGCCATCCAGCGATCATCGAGACCCTGGGCAACCCCGACACCCACCTGGTACTGCGCGGCGGACACCAGGGACCCAACTACGACGCCCAGAGCATCGCCCTGGCTCGCCAAGGGCTGGCCAAGGCCGGACTGGCCGCGCGGATCATGGTCGACTGCAGCCATGCCAACAGCGGCAAGGACCCGGCGCGCCAGCCGGCGGTGTTCGAGGCGGTGCTGCGCCAACGCCTGGCCGGTGACCGTTCGATCGTCGGCATGATGATCGAGGGCCACCTGTTCGAGGGCTGTCAGGCGCTAGGCAAGGGCGCGCTGAAGTACGGGGTGTCGGTTACCGACGGGTGTCTGGGTTGGGACAATACCGCCCGGCTGTTGCACCAGGCGGCCATAGCCCTGCGCTGAATCCCGTATGCCAGCGTCACACCTCAGATAGTCGGGGTCAGCCCTTGCAGGTATTGAAGGGCTGCCGGGGCCGGGTAGCGAGTCGCCCACTGTCGCGCCACAACCCGAGTGGACCTTATTCAGTCGCCTGATCCAAGGGCAGATAGGTCACCAGCTTCCCGTCAGGCGCCTTGGGGTCCAGGCGCAGTACTGGCAAGTACCGATGCGTTTCCGTCACGTACTCACGTTGAAAGCGACGAGCATTGGCAGGCCCCGGCTCCGCAGGAGGGTAACGCACCTTCGGACTGTAGAAAAACGCCTCAAGTGGCAGTTCCCCTGGCTTGTCCTGGGGCCACGCCTGCACAATCACCTCGTTCCAGTCATAGTCTTCCGAGTCATAGTCTTCGTTGACACGCCTGTGCTCCTCGAGACTCCATCGATGCGCTTTCACGCCAACATCAAACTCTGCCGGATCAGGGCGAAACGCGCAGGAGTTGCGAGGTGGGGTGGGATATCTTTTCAGCCATGCCGTGTCGTCGGTAATCCCAGAACAGATTCCCCGATCCAGACAAGGTTGTCCGAGGTTGCTGGTACCGCCATCGAATGGATAGATACAGCTCATGATCAGGCGTCGAGTGACCGGGACCCCCAATGGCGATACGATGTATCCCTGCGGCCAGATCGTGATATCCAACCCCGCGTCCACCGAAAAATAGCTGAACGAGACACCATTGTTACGTTGCGAGGCTGGGCTGGGATTCCACGCTTTGAAGCTACCCACTCCCGTACCACGCACCAGCACTCCATTGCAGAAGAAGCGCGAGCGACCATCCGGGCAGACAGTGTCCTTACTGTCGTACCGCGCATTGATCGCCTCCGCCACCTCATAACCGTTATACAGCTGCTCACGCTGATCGAAGCCGAACGGTGCATCCCCCGCCACATAGCGCAATACCGGGAGCCACTGTCCAGTGGCCTGGAACCAGGCCATCTGACTGCGCTGAGCGCGCAGCAACGCATTGGTAAGCCCCGGCTGGTAGTAGATTGCCTGCACTGGCAACTGCTTCGGCTGGCTGGCGTCCCAGTACCCCAGGCGAACCTCGTTGCCTTCGCGACCCACGACCTGGTAAAGCTTGCCCTGGGCCGCTGCATCGAACCCTGAGTGCATGACATAACCGCTGCGCTCGGGGTTGCCCACGGTCTTGCCATCGCGGCGCAAGAGTTGGAAAGGCTCGTATTGCCGCCACTCGGCCAAGGAGTCGTGACGCCAGAATTCACGCTGATGCGCTTCTATCATCGGCCGCATCAGCACGCCGCTGCAGGCGTCCACGGGCTCATTGCCCAGGCAGCGCGCAGGCGTTGCCGCCACCCGCTGGTTCAAGGCAATGGCGGTTTCCACACCACTCATGGCATGTGCGCCAGGCATTGCGATCACGCAAAGCATCACCCACGACAGCACACGCCCCAGGTTTGTCGAATCCATCTTTCTTCTCCTGTCCCGTATCTGGGCTCGGCATCATCCATTGCGTGGCGTCACGCACATGCCACCATAGATGTTCGTGTTAGGCGTGTTGGCAGAGCAGAAATAACCGGAGAACGCATAGGCATGGTGGTAGAACATGCCAGCATCACTGCTCACTTTGACGCAGTTCCATATGTACCTGGGCAATGGCAGCGGTGCTCCGTAGACCCGCTGCATATCGGCGATGAACGCGGCAGTGACCGGACTTCCACCCAGGCTGTTCATCCACTGGATAGCCTGGGGCCAGCTCCATTTCGGGTTACGCATATCGGTGCGCAAGTTGAGGTTCCACACGTTACTGACGTTCACCAGATAACTGACCTGAGTACCCGCGTCGTCAGTCGCGGTGATGGTTGCCTTGCCATTGGCATTGCCCGTGACCTTGCCACTTCTAGGATCCACCGAAGCTACAGTGGGCTTGCTGGAAACGTAACGGCAAGCCCCCGAACCGCCGCTGGCAGTACGCACGGCGGTATTGCCGATCGAGTCGAGGCCCTTGGCGGGCCAACCATATTTCACCGACAACCCGTTGAGGTTCAGCGTGTCAGTGGCCATCCACAGTTGGTAGCGCACAGCATGTTGCACCGCTTCTGAACGTCCTCTCTCCCGGCCCGCACGCGTCACGCTGTAAGTGAAGGTCAACTGCCCGTTCAGGCTTGCCGTGACCAAGCGTGCGGGAAACAGGAAGCTCAGTGGCTGATCCGGGTCGTGAATCAACGGCTCGCTGTCGAACGTCACCGCTCCCGTCACATGCAGACGCACGCTATCGCCAGGGCGCAGGCCGGCTGCCTGGCCCTGGAACAGCACGGTCGCGCCCTGCGGCGGTATTTGCGAGGGGTCGAGGCAGCCTTTGGCATTGGCCTCCATCACCTGCGGCGCGCCTAGCTGCAACGGCACCCCAGCCGTGGCGGTGAAGGCCACGGTTGCCGACTGGCGAACCTGCTGGTCGGACTGGCGCGTGACGCGGTAGTGCAATTCGCTGAGATGCTCCAGGCCGGCCGCCAGAACCTCGGCCGGTAGCGACCACTCCTGCCCATGACCACAGAGGCGGATACTGGCAGCCGCGTTCACGCCCAGCAGGATGAGCGTTACCTGGTCATCCTCATGGCGGTCCGGGTAGTCCAGTCGCACCTTCACGGGTTGCCCGGCGACCACACGCACATCGTTGTCCTCGTCCATGTCGACGACCTGTGGCGCCGGCAGTGCCACCGGCATCTGACCGACCTGCAACCACAACCGTGGGGACTGGCGAGGCGCCGCCGGCCCCGGGCACTCGACGCTGTAGCGCAGTTGCAGGCTACCTCCGTCCAATGCCTCGAGGTGCTGCGGCGGAATCAGGAATACCAACTGGCCGCGACCAGCATCCGCGCGGCTTACCCGGCGAGTCACTTCCCAGACATAGGGCTGACCGTTGGCAGTGAAACCCTGCCAGCACAACTTCACCCGATCGCCATAAGCCAGACCAAAGTAGCGCACGACCACCGCCTGGCTCGGTTGCGCGGGGTCGAGCCGGCCCTCGAAATCGGCGCTGGGGTCGGCAAAGGGCAGCCCAGGCAAGGCACCGCTGACTTCCAGGTAGCGCGTACCGGATCGTGCCACCACCTGCCCTTCGCGCCAATAACGGCAGGCCAGCGTCAACCATCCACCGGCCAGTTGCGCCAACCAGCCTGCCGGTACTTCAAACAGGTAACCTTTGCCTGTCTCATCGATGCGTCGACGCAGGTCGAGCCCAAGCGAGTTGGCATCGAGACTCAGTGGCCGGGCGACGAAATCGAAACCTTCGAGTACGAGTTCGATTTCGTCGCCGACGGCTACCTGCAGGCACGAAGCCCACACCATGATCCGTACCGTCGCGGCGGCAGAATCGACCTGTTGCTTCTCGATCGCGCCCTCTACGCGTGGCGCATCGCCCAGCCCTGGCTGCAGTTGCACCGATACCCAGGTGACCGCCGACCACTTTTCCGAGACATCGCCCACTACATCGATGATCCGATAACGCACCGGTATCTGCCCGCTGTCACCGGCATTGGCGATATGGGCAGCGGGAACCTCGACCCGCAAGGGTTGCCCGACCTGGTCATCGGCAAAGCGGTACTCCACCAGCTGGTTGCCCCAGGCCAGTTGCAACAAGCCGCCCGCCTGCATGTACAGCCAAGGCTTTATCAGCACCCATGCCGACTCTCCAGATACTATCTGCGAATCCACTACCGGAGCCTCCAGGCCACCATGCCAGGCGGTATCAGGTGTCGGGTCCGGACCGCCAGGGAGTGTCGGCTTGCACAGTACTTCAAGTACCGTCGTGCAACCGACCTGCTCCTGCCCTGCGTTGCGTGTGATGCGACAGTACAGGTCGCCAATCCCCTCTACCACCTGATTGCTCGGCAGATAGAAGGGGATGTCGCAGCCCACCTGCTCGGTTTCCAGATAAGCCGTGAACAACGGACTCGCATCGCTGCCTCGGCCATGCCAGAACACTTCGAGAAAATCATCGGCGCGCATGTCCGGGTAGCGCTGGAGCATGACCACGAGCCCCTGGGGCTCGGGTTGCAGCAGGCCGCTGTAGACACCCACTTCGGCCAGCCTGTCCAGAAGTGGCGCACCGGGAATGAACATCCGCGGCAAAGCGACACTGGCCAGGCCAGGACTTGCAGCATCGGTGAAGTGTTCATTGAAACGCTGGCGCGCCTGCTCCAGGGTTTCCTCGTCTGGCATTTCGAACTCACTGTTCATTTTTTCCCGCCTTGTTTTCTGGACTGACCCGAGCACTCACCACGATTATCTGCTCACCTGGACCGAGCTCAGCTCCTGAAACAGAGCACCTGACGCAGCGTGTTGGCGCCAGTCGTCTCGGAGGTCACTTTGTCGCTGCGCGGATCGAAGGTTGTGGCCGTCCCTGAACCCAAGCCGGCCTTACCCCCCCAAATCGGATAGTCAGGCAGTCCAAGCTCACGCATCTTCAGCGCAAAGCGGCCTTTGAGGTCGTTGAAGTCCAGCTCCTCCGGCAATCGCCCACCAAGCCCTACGCATTGCTGATTGGCCTGATCCCAGGTCGCCCCCGTGCTGGATACCACCTCGAATTGATGAATGCCCCGTACCGTCAATTGATAAGCCTGCGGCTGCCCCGGCAATTGCGCGCTGATCGTGGCGTTGCCATTGCGCAGGACAGTGACTCTGCCCTGTGAGTCCACGGTCGCGACACTTGTGTCACTGCTGGTGTAGCCCGTCGCACCGGGTGCCTGACGCACGAAACTGAAGACCTCGCGATCCACCCCGGGCTTGGGTAACAACATCTCACCGTTGCGATAGACCGCTACCAACAGCTTGCTGCTCAGGTCATGGATGTAGCTGCCTGAAAAACCTTGGGCGAGCTTGAACGAGAGCGGCGGGCTGGCAGCCTGCTCACAGAGTCGCTGCAACGGGAGTGCTGGATCGCCGACGCCGACACAGTAGCTGATCTGCACATCCGCACCCGCGTGGGGCTCGAACAAGGCCTTGGCAAGCAGTAGCCGAATAGGCCTCGTTGAAAGACCGACCACCGTGCGCGGTCCCTCGATCACCTGCCCATTGACCAACAGCCTCACAGCCAGGCTCTGTTGGTTGTAGGCCGGGCCACCGGTCATGGTCGTGACCTCCAACCCACTGCCAGGAATATCGCTCGGATCAAGCGTTGCGCCTTCCGTAACCAACGTCGTCGTGGGCGCCGCCAAGTCGGCCCACGCAGGGCTCACGACGGTAGTCAACAGCACACCAAACATCCAGGCCAGGCCACCCTTGGCCAGCCCTTTATTTAACCAATGGCACATAACGGTTCTCCTTGGCTGCCAGGGTCTGGCGACCCTGACAGCTCACACAGGCAGGGGAGTCAGACGCGACGCAGTTCGTTATCTGCTGCAACCTTGGCGCCAGGCGTTGTGTCCGGATGGCCGGTCACCAGACGATTGCGCAGAAGGGACTGCACCGCCGAACTGTCACCGCCCCCAGTCGGATGCCCCCAGGTCACCACCCGGCCATCGGAGGTCAAGGCCGTGAAACCGTTGCTGTTGGCATAGATCGCCCGCACGTTGGTCAATCCAGGCACAGTGGTGACATTGCCGCCCGAAGTGGCGTGCCCCCAGGCCACCACGGTGCCGTTGCTGCGCAGTGCGGCGAAACTCCAGGCACTGCCCACCACCTGGACGATGTCGTCCAGTTGCAGGATGTTGGCCGGGATGGTGCCGCCTTTGGTCACATTGCCCCAGGCCACCACATGCCCGCTGCGTCGGCGGGCACAGAAGGCATGCCAGGTGCTGGTCACCTCGACGATATCGGTGAGCGCCGCGATATTCGGCGGCACGATACCGCCATGGGTGGAGGCCCCCCAGGCCAGGACCTGGCCCGCCGTGGTAATGACCGAGAAGGCCCGGGCTGTGGCGCCTTCAAGGGTGGCGATATCCTTGCGCGCCTTGATGTTCGCCGGTGCGTTCCCGCCATAGGTGGCGTTGCCCCAGGTCTCCACGCTCATGTCGTTGCGACGTACCACGAAGGCCGCGTAGTTGCCTTTGACATAGAAGTTGTCGGTACGGTTGGCGATAGCCGCAGGTATCGAGCCGCCGTTGGCCGCCTGCCCCCACGCCAGCAGCATGCCATTGCTGCGCTTGGCGGCAAACGCCAGGCCTGCGCCATAGACCTCTACGATATCCGTGAGCTGACGAATGTTCTGCGGGATGTCCGCGCCATCGGCCATTACCCCCCAGGCACTGAGTGTGTTGGTGTCCTGGCGTTTGCCGACGAACACGGTGGAGTTGCTGCGGATGAAGCGAAATGGCTTGCCCACGTCCTCGGCACGCAATGCCCCGCCTTCGGCCGCATTGCCCCAGGTCACCACGTTGCCATTGTCCAGCCAGGCCGCACAGGCACTGCGGGTGGTACAAAGCCCACGCGCATTGTCCAACGCCATTCCCGGTCCACGTCCTCCCCAACCCACCATTCCCCAGTAGGCCAAGGCAAAGCGTCCGGGAGTATGCGGCTGGTTCTCGATCAGTGCGGCGAACGCCGCCGTACCGTTAACCTGGGCATCGTTACCGGTGCCGAACACATTGCCGGGATTGAGCAGCACCGCATCGGACAGGTTACGCACCCGCAGTACCTTCCAAGGCTCCTTGTCCAGCCAGGTGTAACCTGCGGTCCAGGTGGTATCGCCCTGGTACTGCCACTCCACCAGGATCGGCCGTGGGGGCGTGGTAGTGCTGTAGGCGCTGATCACCCGAGACGATCCTGAAGCCCGGTATGTGGAGACGTTGTAACGAGCACCGAACAGACGCATGGTACCGCTGCTGAGCACTCGGCTGACGGTGTAAGCGCTGCTGTCCGAAGGTTCCGTAGGGCCGTTCGGGTTACGGAAAACGGTATAGGACAAATCGACCTTCTGATTGAGTAGCGCTGAAATGTCGGCATAGGGCACGGTGATACTCAGCGCCAGGCCCGCCTCATTCGCCAGCACAGTCCTCGGGTAATACTTGGCCCCATTCGGATGGTTCAGCTTCAGCGTCACCAGGTCACCACCGCGCAACTGAGCAGCTGCCGCGATGTGTACCGTGGCACCGCTGCGCACATCGTCCGGATTGAGATTGCCATTGACGGCCTCGACGAAGATCGGCAACGGCAACGCGGCACCTTGAACCCGTATCGTGATCGGTTTGGAGCTTTGTTCAGCACCCGTGAGCCGATACACGTTGTAGTGCACCACCACATCGCCGTTGTTGCTGGCCCTGACGACATCGGCCGGGATCCGGTGCTCCCGCGGCTGACCTTGCTGGCCTTCGATGACGCGTTCCGAATAGACATGGACACTGCCTGGATTTTGGCCAGCCCAACTGACCTCCCACTCATCACCGACTTGCAAGTCGGCAGCCGCGACGATGCGCAGCGTGACCGGGTCGTTGGGCGCGAATGGCTTGGCAGGGTCGAGCACCACCCCGCCCGTGCCAAGAAACTCCAGTGGGGGCAGGTCCTTGCTCGGCACCACGCCGATGTTCAGGATCAGCGGTTCAGAAATGCGATCAGGCTTGCCCGGTTCAAGGATGGTGTAGGTGACCGTTACCTGGCCGCCCGTGTTATCGAGTAGCAAATCGTGAGCGATCGAGAAGTAAGCGGGCTCATTCAGGTCCGCAGGCAACTCATCGAAGAACGACTCCCCTTTCTCTGCAGCCCAGTTCAGACGGATCGTTGTCTGCGGTGGGGCAAAGAAACGCACGATCACATCGATGCCACCGAGATTGTCGGCAGGAATGACGTTACCGCCGGCAAATACCGGGAATGTCTCGGGCGCGGGCAAATCATACAAGCTTCTGCCCACCCCAACGGACGTCGTCTCCGATTCCAGAGGCATCGGCAGACCAGCGCGTTCAATCTGGAAACTCAGCGCCAGGCTACCGCCATCGAGCGACACCAGATTCACGGCGGGGTCGATCCTGAAGATGAAGTCCTTGCCTGCCTGCGCGCTGCTGATTCGACGTCGTTCGCTATAACGCAATGGGGTCTGATCCGCCCGGGTCCCTGTCCAGAACAGCGTCACCCAATCGAGCGCCAGCAGGCCAACGGCGGCCTCGATGTGCACGGTAGCGGTCTTGCTGTTGGCCTCTACCCTATCGTCCTTGGCCTCGAGCAAGGTGGGGGCCGTCAGTTGTCGCGCCTGACCAATGAACGATACGAAACTGCGTTTTGAAGGGAACGTTCCAGCCCCTCGCTGGATCCGGTAAAATGCAATCCCGGCGCCCATGCCCAGTGCCAGCAAACGAAGATTTTCGATACTGAACGTCACCCCACGTCTAGCATCCAGGCTATTCACGGTTCGCGGAGGGAGTTCATGCTCGAAGACTTGACCCGCCGCGGTAATGCCGCGCCAGGTAAGGGTGACAACGTCACCTACCGTTAGATTGAAGCCAGGTGCAAGCCCACGAGCATCGACCATGACGGAAAGATCATTGGCACCCAACTTGCCAAGGTCAATCACATCCACTTGTGCTGGTTCTGAAGTCTCGTCGATGATCAGCGGCTCGAGCAGGGTGCCATCGTCAAACTCGACTTTGACTGCCCCACGCAATGACCAGTCGCTGGACTGACGCTGAACCTCATCCGTAACCCGATAAACGAGAATAAGGTTGTCGCTCTGCCCGGCGTCCCTGATCACCTCTTTGGGCACGGTAATGACCACTGGTGTGCCGGCTTGCGCAGGTTCAACGACTTGCTCTACGAACACACCACCCCAGCTCAATACGATGAGATCGTAAGCCCGCATATAGAGGTAGGCCGGGATGGTTACATTGATATCCTGCTGCCCGGTCACACCCTCAGGCGGTACCGTCGCCTGAGGTGGCAAGAGCCGGAAATGACCAGGCCTGTCGGGCTCAGGATCAACGCCCCCTGGCTGCACCATCCGACTCAGTACGTTCAAGCGCAGGGACTCTTCGGTGTTCCCCGAAGGGGCACGAGTGACGCGATGCCACAACTCGGACACGACACCCTCGATCTGTTCCGGCGAGGGATCTGCGCCAGGCCGGACGAACCCTGGCACCTTTTCGGCCGCTACATAGAGGAAGAAATGGGCACCGGGCTGACCGGACACCGGTGGTTGCCCGGCGGCTGGCGGCGGGCCGACGATGCCAGTGGCCACAGGCAGATTCGGGTCACGCCAGAACACCTCGATCCGATCCCCCTCGTTCATTTCCGGATAGGCTTGCACGATAATTTCCAGGCCATTGATGCCTGCCTGGACCATATGGAAGTTGACCCCGACATGCGCGCCGGATGTGCCACGCAACGGGTAGACCTGGCGTGGAATGAAAATACGCTGCAAGGTACCCGCGGCGTTGATCGATGGTGTGAAGCTGAGTTTGTTAAAGGCATCCAGCAAGTCCTGGAGAGAGTAACCACCCTCCGGCTGTACGGCTACTAAGTTGTTCCGTGTGTTATTGGCCATGCTGGAGCCCCTTCGAAGTGTGGGAGTGAGTCAACGGTCGCCTGATTGAACGACTGCCACCAGTCACGGCACAACTGACAGAAATGCTAGGTAAAGCGCCTTGGAGCTGTCGCTTGCAACAGACAGCGCGCGCGCTTTGCGCTAGGCTTGCGCCTTCATCCACAAGGAGCATCACCATGGCCCGCGCCACCGCCCGTCACATCCTCGTCAGCAGCGAAGACCAGTGCAACGCACTCAAAGCCCAGATCGAAGCCGGTGCCGACTTCGCCGAAGTCGCCAAGGCCAATTCCACCTGCCCCTCCAGCCGCCAGGGCGGCGACCTGGGTTCGTTCGGTCCCGGCCAGATGGTCCGTGAGTTCGATACCGTGGTGTTCAGCGCGCCACTGAATGTCGTGCAGGGCCCGGTGAAGACCCAGTTCGGCTATCACCTGCTGGAAGTGACCAGCCGCCAGGACTGACCCGGCACTGCCGTGACCTCCCCAGCAGGAGCGCGCTTTTCAGGAGCAGGCTTTGTCCGAGCCTGCTCCCCTGCTGCCTGCCCAGGGCAAGCTCATTCCCGACACACCCTCGCGCTCGTCCGTGGTGCCCTGATCAGTGGCCTGTACCTGATACTCCCGCTATCGCTACAAGCCGCCCCCAACCACGCCCTCACCGTCTACGGCGAAGCGCCCCGCTACAGCGCAGGCTTCAGCCACTTCGACTACGTTAACCCCGACGCCCCCAAGGGCGGCAGCCTACGGCGCTCGGCCATCGAGATCGGCCAGTTCGACCATGTCCTGCCGTACATCGACAAGGGCATCGGCGTCAGCCAGGTCGAAGGCTGGCTCTATGCGCCACTGGCCACGCGCTCGCTGGACGAGCCCTACACCGTCTATGGCCTGATCGCCCAACGCCTGGAGCGCGGCCCCGGCGATGCCTGGTTGCGCGTGTACCTCGACCCGCGCGCCACCTTCGCCGACGGCAAGCCAGTACGCGCCGAGGATGTGCGCTTCACCTTCGAGCTGCTGATGAGCAAGGGCAGCCTCAAGTACCGTACCCAGTTCGCCGACGTCGCCGGCGTGCGCATCGAAGGGCCACGACAGGTACGCTTCGACCTGCGTCGGCCCCATGCCCGCACCTTGGCGCTGGACCTGGCCAGCTTGCCGGTGCTGCCCGAGCACGACTGGCAACAGCGCGACTTCGCCAATGGCGGCGGCTTCGACAAACCGGTCGGCAGCGGTCCGTACCGCATCGGCCAAATCGACAATGGCCGCAGCATCACCTTCGCGCGCGACCCGGGCTGGTGGGCCCGCGACCTGCCGGTGGCGCGCGGCCTGTACAACTTCGACCGTCTGCGCATCGAGTACTTCGGCGATACCGAAGTCGCCCGCCAGGTGCTCAAGGGCGGTGGCTACGACTACAACCGCGAGTTCTCCGCCACCGCCTTCACCCTCGGCTACAACGGCGCCGCGCTCGACGACGGCCGCCTGCGCCGCGCCCACCTGGGTCCGGCCAAGCCGCAGGTGGCCCAGGGCTTCGTGTTCAACCTCGACAGGCCGATGTTCCAGGACCGTCGCGTGCGCCAGGCCCTGGGCCTGCTGTGGGACTTCGAGTGGAGCAACCGGCAGATGATGCGCAACCTGTACATCCGCCAGCAGAGCCTGTTCTCCAACACCCCGCTGGCGGCCCGGGCGCTGCCTGACGCCGACGAGTCGAAGCTGCTTGAGCCGCTGCGTGGACAAGTGCCCGACGAGGTCTTCGACCAGGTGTTCACCGCCCCGGTCAGCGACGGTTCGGGGATCATCCGGACGCAGCAGTTGCAAGCCCTGGCCTTGCTCGAAGCGGCCGGCTGGCGACCGCAGGGCGATCGCCTGGTCGATGCCCGGGGCGAGCCCCTGCGCTTCACCTTCCTCAACGGCCAGTCGGGCCTGGAGCGCCTGCTGTTGCCGTGGAAACGCAACCTGGCGCAGATTGGCGTCGAGCTGAACATCCGCAACGTCGACTCGGCGCAATACGTCAACCGCCTGATGGCCCGCGACTACGACATGGTCATCACCGGCTACCCGGTCACCCTGTCACCGGGCAGCGAGTTGTACACCTACTTCGGCTCGGCCGCGGCCAACGACCCGGGCTCGAACAACTTGATGGTGCTCAAGAACCCGGCCGTCGATCACCTGCTCGATGGCCTGGTGCGCGCCAGCAGCCAGGCCGACATGCTGCGCCATGCCCACGCCCTGGACCGGGTGCTGCAGTGGAACTACTACTGGATTCCCAACTACTACCCACCGGGCAGCTCGACGGTGTGGTGGAACCGCTTCGGCCTGCCCAAGGTGCAGGCGACCTATGACGAGGGCCTGGACACCTGGTGGGAGGTCAGCCCGACGCCGCTGACCCAGGCGCAGATGACCGAACTGAGCGCACAGCAGCCATGACCCGCTACATCCTCCGGCGCCTGTTGCTGATCATCCCTACCCTGCTGGCGATCCTGCTGGTCAACTTCGCCATCGTCCAGGCCGCTCCCGGCGGCCCGGTGGAACAGGCCGTGGCTCGTCTGCAAGGCCTTGGCGGCAGCGCCCCGGGTGCCCGGGTCGAACTGCTCCACGGCGAGTCCCGTGCCAGTCGCGGGCTGGATCCCAGGCTGCTCGACGAGATCAAGCGCCAGTACGGCTTCGACAAGTCCGCCAGCGAACGCCTGTGGCTGATGCTCGGCCAGTACGCCCGGCTCGATTTCGGCCAGAGTTTCTTCCGCGGCGCCAAGGTCACCGAGCTGATCCTCGACAAGCTGCCCGTCACCCTGTCGCTGGGGTTCTGGGCGACGCTGATCACCTACCTGGTGTCGATCCCCCTGGGCATCCGCAAGGCGGTACGCCACGGCAGCCGTTTCGATGCCTGGAGCAGCGTGCTGATCGTGGTCGGCTACGCCCTGCCCTCATTCCTGTTCGCGCTGCTGCTGATCGTGCTGTTCGCCGGCGGCACCTCGCTGAACGGGTTCCCGGTACGCGGGCTGGTATCCGACGACTTCGACCAGCTCAGCCTGCTGGGCAAGCTTGCCGACTACTTCTGGCACCTGGTGCTGCCGGTGGGCTCGCTGGTGATCGGCGGCTTCGCCACCCTCACCCTGCTGACCAGGAATGCCTTCCTCGATGAGATCGCCCGCCAGTATGTGGTCACCGCCCGCGCCAAGGGCCTGAGCGAGCGTCGGGTGCTGTACGGCCATGTGCTGCGCAACGCCATGCTGCTGGTAGTGGCCGGCTTGCCCCAGGCGCTGATCACCGTGTTCTTCGCCGGTTCCCTGCTGATCGAGGTGATCTTCTCTCTCGATGGCCTTGGCCGCCTGAGCTACGAGGCGGCCGTGTCGCGGGACTACCCGGTGGTATTCGGCACGCTGTTCATCTTCACCCTCGCCGGCTTGCTGATGCGCCTGCTCGGCGACCTCTGCTACACCCTGCTCGACCCGCGCATCGACTTCGACACGAGGGCGCGCTGATGCTGTCGCCCATCGCCCGTCGCCGCCTGCAGCGCTTTCGTGCCAACCGTCGTGGCTGGATCTCGCTGTGGCTGTTCGCCGGCATGCTGTTGCTGAGCCTGGGCGCCGAGTTGGTGGCCAACGACAAGCCGCTGCTGCTGGGTTACCAGGGCGCGCTGTACAGCCCGGCATTCAAGCGCTACACCGAGCAGCAGTTCGGCGGCCAGTTGCCGTTCCAGCCCGACTACCGCAGCCAGTACGTGCGTCAGCTGATCGAGGCGCAAGGCGGCTGGATGCTGTTCGCGCCGATTCCGTTCGGCGCCGACACACCCAACTACGAACTGCAGGTGCCGACCCCTAGCCCGCCAAGCACGGTGAACTGGCTGGGTACCGACGACCAGGGCCGCGACGTGCTGGCCCGGGTGCTGTACGGCACCCGGGTGTCGCTGCTGTTCGCCTTCGCCCTGACCACGCTCAGCGTGCTGATCGGCCTCGCCGCCGGCGCCGTGCAGGGCTACCACGGCGGCTGGGTCGACCTGATCGGCCAGCGCCTGCTGGAGGTGTGGTCGGGGTTGCCGGTGCTGTACCTGCTGATCATCCTGTCCGGGTTCGTCGAGCCGGACTTCTGGTGGCTGCTGGGGATCATGGCCTTGTTCTCGTGGCTGACCCTGGTGGACGTGGTACGCGCCGAGTTCCTCCGCGGGCGCAACCTGGAGTACGTCACCGCAGCCCGTGCCCTGGGGCTGCCGGACACCCAGGTGATGCTGCGCCATGTGCTGCCCAACGCCATGAACGCCACCTTGACCTATGTGCCGTTCATGCTCACCGGCGCGATCACCACCCTCACCGCCCTGGACTTCCTCGGCTTCGGCATGCCGGCCGGCAGCGCCTCGCTGGGCGAACTGGTGACCCAGGGCAAGCAGCACCTGGAAGCACCGTGGCTGGGCTTTACCGCGTTCCTGGCCCTGGCGTCGATCCTGTCGTTGCTGGTGTTCATCGGCGAGGCACTGCGCGAAGCGTTCGACCCGCGAAGGTGACCGACCTGATCTGTCGTGGGGCCCGACTCTTTCAAGGGTTTGCGATTTTTTGGGAAAGGGCTGCTTGAATTGCAGATTGTCGGGGGCTGCTGCGCAGCCCTTTCGCGACACAAGGCCGCTCCTACGGGAGCAAGGACACTTTCGGTATGACCTTGAGCGAGAATCTGGCAGTGTTCATGGTCATCGCCAGGTTCAAAGCCACCGGCATCCTCTGAAGGAGAACGGCATGACACTCAAAGGCAAGACCGCGCTGGTCACCGGTTCCACCAGCGGCATCGGCCTGGGGATAGCCCAGGCGCTGGCCGCGGCAGGCGCCGATATCCTGCTCAACGGCTTCGGCGATCCGGCCCCGGCCCTGGCCGCAATCACCCGGCATGGCGTGAAGGCACTCCACCACCCGGCAGACCTTGCGCACGTGGACCAGATCGAACAGATGTTCGCCATGGCCGAGCAAGCGTTCGGTGGCGTCGACATCCTGGTCAACAACGCTGGCATCCAGCATGTGGCGCCCGTGGAGCAGTTCCCGGTCGAGGCCTGGGACAAGATCATCGCGCTCAACCTCTCGGCGGTGTTCCATGGCAGCCGCCTGGCATTGCCCGGCATGCGCGCACGCGGCTGGGGGCGGATCGTCAACATCGCCTCGGTGCATGGCCTGGTCGGCTCCACCGGCAAGGCCGCCTATGTGGCGGCCAAGCATGGGGTGGTCGGCCTGACCAAGGTGATCGGCCTGGAAACCGCCACCAGTAACGTCACCTGCAATGCCATCTGCCCAGGCTGGGTGCTGACCCCGCTGGTGCAGAAGCAGATCGACGAGCGTGTCGCCAACGGCGAGGATCCGTTGCAGGCGCAACAGGCCTTGCTGGCTGAAAAGCAGCCTTCGCAGGCCTTCGTGACACCTGGCCAATTGGGTGAGCTGGTCGTGTTCCTCTGCAGCGAGGCCGCCAGCCAGGTCCGCGGCGCGGCCTGGAACGTCGATGGCGGATGGCTGGCCCAGTAACGGCTATCGTGGAGAAGACTGCCGGCCTCCTGCAGGAGTCCCCTCACCCGGCCGCATCAGGCATAATGGCGCCCTTTTTCGCCCCGAAGCACAGGTGTTACCCGATGAAAGCCCAAGCCCGCCATATCCTGGTCAAGACCGCTGACGAAGCCGAGAAGCTCAAGCAGCGCATCGCCAATGGCGAAGCCTTCGACGTGCTGGCGAAGAAGTTTTCCACCTGCCCGTCCGGCAAGCGCGGCGGCGACCTCGGCGAGGTCCGCCCGGGCCAGATGGTCGGCGCCATCGACCAGGTGATCTTCAAGAAGCCCCTGCGCGTGGTGCACGGACCGATCAAGAGCAAGTTCGGTTATCACCTGGTGCAAACGTTCTACCGCGACTGAGCCTCGCTGCCACGGCGCCGGTCCAGCAGTTCGGGGGCCTGCTCGCCGCTGGCGACCACGCGCTCCAGCCCCTCCTGGACACCCTGGCTGGCCACTTCCATTTCCGCCACGGCCCTGAGCATCGCCGCCGTATCGCCGCCGACATGCGCGCTGATGGCCTCGAACGCGCAGCGGTGCACCGCGGCATGGGGCGCGTCGATCTCCCGGTAGCCGGCGAGATGGGCGTAATAGGTGGCGCCATCCCCTTCCCGGTACCACTTGCCCAGGCGGCAATGGGTATGGTCGGTGAAGTCCGCCGCCTGCTCCTGTGACACGCCGAACAGCACCTTGTAGACGCGGAACTTGTAGATCAGGTGGTCGAGCTTGGCCAGTTCGCAGAAGCTTCTGAGCGCCGAGACCGAGGCCGAACTCTCGGCCACGCTCGACATTTCCAGCAGTTGGCGCATGGTGCTGGCCGCGCCCTGCCCGACATCGCTGTAGGATGCCGAATGCTCGGCCAGGGTGGCGATATGACCCCGGCTTTGCGCACTGTCGGCACGAATAGCCGTCACCAGCGTGCCGATCTCGGCGGTCGCCTCCGCCGTGCGCCGAGCCAAGGTCCTGACCTCATCGGCAACCACCGCGAATCCGCGCCCGGCCTCCCCGGCCCGCGCCGCCTCGATGGCCGCGTTCAAGGCCAGCAGGTTGGTCTGGTCCGCCACCTCGCGGATGATCTGCAGCACACCGCCGACCTGCTGCGCCTGATGGTCCAGCTTGCCGACCTTCTCCGAGGCCTCGCCCGACGACTCGGCCAGTTGCTCGAGATTGATGGCGATGGCATCGATGCTGGCCTGGTTGCTACTGGCAATGCCCTGGATACGGATGGCGTAGTCGCGCTCCTGCTCCATGCTGTGGGCCAGGTTGGAGAACGAGCTCTGGGTCATTTCCAGGGAGTGGGAGAACGCCGACAGGTTGCCGGCCAGGCGCGTGAGCACCTCGTTCTGCGCCGACAGCGCGACGACTTGCGCCTGCGCCTGCGCCGCGCGCTGCTCGGCTGCCAGCAACTGCCCACGCAACGTTTCGACCGTGTCTGCGAGCTGCTTGATTTCCAGGTCCTGGCGACCCGACTGCTTCCACCACTTCACACGCTACCCCCGGGGCTGCACCCCATCACCGTCACTGGGCCGACAGAATCGGTCCATGAGTTCGTCGAGAATTTCCAGCATGGCCGTCACTTGCGCGAACAGCAGCAAAGTTGCAGCCGAAAGTGCACCCAACCTTCGGGGATGAGGCGGGTCGCGTCAAGATTAAATCGGCGGCAAACAAGCGCAATAGACGTATTTCTGTCTAAATTCGCGATACGCGGGAGGCACTCGGAAAGCGCAAGGATCAGTTGCCGCAAAATAAAACGGATCAGCCCGCTTGCCGTGACTGATCCGTCCATGTGTGAAGCCTTCGAAGACAACCGCCAGCCAGTGGCAAACGCCCTCAGCGCCGTGCCGCCAGCAACCCCAGCCCGGCACAACCCAGCAGCGAGGCACTGACCCGGTTGAACAGCCGGCGCGGCCCTGGGCGCTCGAACCAGCGCTGCAAGTAGGCGCCCAACCCGGCATAGATGGCGATCGCCGCCCATTCCAGCAGCAGGAACAACACCCCGAGCTGGAGGAACTGCTGGCTGACCGGCGTACTGCCACCGACCGACACGAACTGCGGCAGGAACGCGGTGAAGATCAGGATCGCCTTCGGATTTCCCGCCGCTACCCAGAACTCCTGGCGCGCCAGTTTCCACACGCCCCGGGGCTGTTCACCGCTCACCTGCGCCTGGCCGACCGGCGCGCGCCACAGCTGCCAGGCGATATAGAACAGGTAGCCCGCACCCAGCACCTTGATCGCCAGGAACAGGTACTCGCTGGTATGCAGCACCACCGCCAGGCCCATGGCGGCCAGGGCGATCATGCCGCTGAAGGCCAGCAGCCGCCCGCCGCCGGCCACGCAGGCGATGCGCAGGCCGTAGCGGCTGGCATTGTGCAGGGACAACAGGTTGTTGGGGCCGGGGGCCATGTTCAGGGCGAAACAGGCGGGGATGAACAGCAGCAGGCTCGACAGGTCCATTCTTCTTCTCCTTGGGGACAGCGCAAGCCTCGGCCTGCCAGGGGGTGACGTCAAGCACAGCCACACGGCAAATGGCCGGCACAGTGCAACGCACGTTAGACTGGCGACCTTACCGACCTCAGGTGACCCGCCATGCCTCCGGCGCGCAGCGAAATCTGGCACGACCCCGCCCTGCCTCACGTGGAGAGTCGGCGTGCCTGCCATAGCCGCGCCTGCTACAAGGCGCACAGCCACCCGACCTTCTCCATCGGCGCCGTGGATGCCGGCACGAGCCGCTTCACCGGCGCAGGCAACGGCGAGGTTCGGCTGACGCCAGGCACCCTGGTGCTGGTGCCCGCGCAACGGGTGCATGCCTGCAACCCCGATGCCGGGCAGGCCTGGAGCTACCAGATGCTGCACCTGGACGCCGCCTGGCTCGCCGAGTTGCGCCTCGAGTCGGGCATCGCTGCCGGCGCGCCGGAGGCACCGGCGCGCATCAGCCGCTCGGCGGCGCTGTACCGACAGTTCTGCGCGCTGAACGCGTTGCTGTTCTCAACAGCACCCGCAGTGGAAAAAGACGCTGCGCTGGTGAGCTTCATCGGCGACCATGACTTCGCCACACAGCCGGCGACGATGACGGCGCCGCCGCTCGCCCCCTCGGTACTGGATCGCTTGATTGCACATATAGAACAGAGCGACCCTGCCGAACTCAGCCTGGAGCGCCTCGCCGGACTGGCCGGAATCGGTCGCTATCCGTTGATCCGGGCGTTCGCCGCCGCCACCGGCATGACGCCCCATGCCTATCTGCTCAATGCCCGGGTCAACCGGGCCCGGCGGTTGTTGCGTGAAGGGAGCGGGCTGGCCGAGGTCGCCTACCGGCTCGGATTCGCCGACCAGAGCCACTTCCAGCGGGTATTCAAGGCCCATGCCGGGGTGACGCCAGGGGTGTACCGGCGCTCGGCCCTCCGCCTGTAGGAGCCAGCCTTGCTGGCGAACCACGCGCCTCGACCGCTGTAGTAATCGCACCAGCCTTCATGAGGCGGCCTGCGAGGCCTGCAATATTCTTCAATACCCCAGCCGCCGCCCTCGCCAGACTGCCGGTTTCCCTCGCCAAGAAGCCGCCCATGGAACAGTTCCTGCTCATCGCCGTCGCCCACTTTCTCGCCCTGCTCTCCCCGGGCCCGGACTTCTTCCTGGTCGCCCGCACCTCGGCCAGCGCCGGCTGGCGGGTGGCCAGTGGCGCCTGCCTGGGCATCGCCCTGGCCAATGGCGTGTTCATCGGCGCCGCCTTCACCGGTGTGTCAGCCCTGCATGAGGGCAGCGGGTTGTTCATCGCCCTGCAACTGGCCGGCTGCGCCTACCTGCTGTATATCGGTGGGCTGTTCCTGCGCCATGCCGGCTCTACCCAGCTGGTCGCCAGCGAAAAACCGCTCGCCAACCCTGCGGGCAACTGGCGCACCAGCCTGGTCATGGGCTTCGCCTCGGGGATCCTCAATCCGAAGAACGCGCTGTTCTACGCCAGCCTGGCAAGCCTGCTCGGCAGCAGCAGCCCCGTGGCCAAGACGCTGTACGGTGGCTGGATGTTCGCCATGGTCCTGGCCTGGGACCTGCTGGTGGCCCTGGCCATCGGCAATCAGCGGGTGCTGCGCCGCTTCAGTCGGATCCTGCCCTGGCTGGAGCGGGCCTCGGGGGTGATGCTGATCCTGCTGGCCGTGGGTGTGCTGGTGCACCTGGCGTGGGGGTGAGCAAGGTCAGGTCGGCCAGGTCGAGCAGGCTGAAGTGCCCCCCTGCCCAACCGCCGGTGTCCAGGTGCCAGACATTGCCCAGCACCTTCACCTGAAGCACCGGCGTATGCCCGACCAGCAATGCCCGCACCCCCTCCACAGGCTGCTCGTCGCTCTCCTTCAGGCGTCGCCGCGACCATTGACACACCTCGCGCACATCCGGATCGTCGTAACGCTGCAAGCTCGCACGCAGGTCTGCCCAATCGGCGAACGGACTGTCGGCATGCAGCAGGCCGACCGGTCCACGCGCCGTGTCGACCTCCAGGGCCACCGGCAGCTTCAGGAAGGCTTCGACAAACGGGCGCTGCTGCTCAATGGGCAGATCCAGGAACCACTCGCCGCCGGCATTGCGGTACAAGTCCAGGTCCACCCTGGCGCCGTACAGGTGGTCGATCGCCAGCGTCTCGTGATTGCCCTGCACCGCGTGGAACCAGGGCTGTGCCAGCCACTCCAGGGCCAGCTCGCTGTATGGCCCACGGTCGACCAGGTCGCCGACGCTGAACAGCCGATCGACCGCAGGATCGAAACTGACACTGTCCAGGCACGCACGCAGACGGTGGAAGCATCCATGGATATCGCCCACGGCCAGGTCTCGCCCGTGGAGGTTGGCGGCCAACCGCCGATAACGGTTCATCGCATCGTTCCTCTGCTACTGCTTCGGTGCCGGCGTTGCAGGTCTCCCACAGCATGGCACGGACACCCTGTCCACGCCCGCGTGATTGCCAGGCGGCGCTCCCTCAACCCCGCAGCCGCCCCAGGGCAATCGGCGCGATCAGGCGATGGAACGGCGCCACCGGCAGCATATACAGCCGCCCCAGCCAGTTGTGGGTACGCACCACCGTGCTGACCAACACCTGGCACTGGCCGTCGGGACTGCGCCGACGCAGCAGCGCGATGTGCACATCCAGATGCCGGTCGCAGTCGGCCAGCAACACTTCGTCGTCACTGTTGGCCAGCAAGGTGAAGATTCCCACCCGCTCTCCCGGCTGGTAACTCTCGGGCGCGCGCTGCGGGTCGATCGCCGTCAGCCGGCCGAGGTCCTTCAAGCCGAACATGCCGACCAACCGGTTGCGCAGCACCATCAGGTCATCGATCCAGCCCGGCATGCTGCTCATCAGGCGCAGGAAGTGGGCCATGGCGGGCCGCCCGTCATCCGTCAGGCGAATCGCCCGGCAATGACGAAAACCCGCCCGCGTGGCGTACCCAGCAATCAGGGAGTCGGGAGGAATGGCTGCGGCGTGGCTCATTGCTATTTCCCTCCATGAAATCAACGCCTGCGCACTGGTGGCGGCGCCCGAAGGAATTGTATCCTCGCTTTTCCTATCTGGATCAAGGACGGATTCATTCGTGAAGATCTGCGCAGTGCAACTGGCCGCGCGCAAGGGCGACCTGGCCGGCAACCTCCAGCGCCACCTGCGCTGCATCGAACAGGCCGCCGCCATGGGCGCCGAGCTGCTGGTATTCCCGGAACTGTCGCTGACCGGCTACGAGCCCTCCCTGGCACGCCAGTTGGCAACCCCCGCCGAGGCACCGCTGATGGCCCCCTTGCAGGCGTTGTGCGATCGCCGCGGCGTCAGCGCCGCCGTCGGTCTGCCACTGCCGGCGATCGGCGGCGTGCGCATCGGCATGCTGGTACTTCGGCCCCATGAAGCCCCCCTGAGCTACGCCAAGCAACGCCTGCACGGCGATGAACTGGAGTTCTTCCTGCCCGGCACGCAGCCTCTGGTATTTGCCGTCGGCGAACATCAGGTGGCCCCGGCGATCTGCTACGAGTCGATGTTCCTCGGCCATGCCGAACAGGCCCGGGCACAAGGCGCCGACCTGTACCTGGTCAGCGTGGCCAAGACCGCCAAGGGCATCGAGGAAGGCTTCGCGCACTACCCCAAGGTCGCCCGGCAGCTGGGCATGCCAGTGCTGATGGCCAACTGCGTGGGCCCGGCCGACGTCTTCGTCGGAGCCGGACAATCGGCGGCCTGGGACGCTCAAGGGCAACTGCTGGCAAGCCTGGACCACGAGGCTGAAGGCCTGCTGCTGTTCGACACCGCCAATGCCAGCGCCCATGCCTGCCGGCTGGAACCGAGCGCATGAAGTACCTGCTGCTGGTGCTGGGCAGCTATGCCGTCAGCTACTACCTGGTCGGCCTGCTGGTCAACGGCCGTCTCGCCGACATGGCCGAAGGCCTGCGCCACCGACCGGACGCGCCGCCGCCGGGCCAGTACCTGCGCGAGGTCGAGGCCCATGCCCGACGGGCCCGCCAGCAGTACGCCCTGTTCGTCGGCACGCTGCTGGCCGTCGCGCTGGTGCTGCTGGCCGTCTGGCTCGACTGACTCGGCCGTGGCCGGCGCTACGTCCTCGCGCACAGGAGCGCGGCATCGAGCAACCGGCCGCGGTCGTACCAGGCGTCACGCTGGTAGGCGGTGAACTTGTGCTGCGCGCCCGCGCCCTGGACTTCGACCAGGCCGGAGGCCTTCTTCGGGTCCGTGCTGTCGACGTACAAATCCATCGCGCTGCTGTTGTTCAACAGATACACTTTCGAGCCGCTGGGCAACTCGTCCTGCACGCATACCAGGTAGTCGGGCGGGTTCTTTACCGTGGTTCCCGAGGTGTAGTCGTGTCCGCCCCGTACATCGGCATTCTGCGCGCATCCTCCCAGGAACAGGCCAGCCATGCAGGCCACCAGGATCGCATTGATCAGCGAAGCCGGGCTCATGTCTATCGCCAGGCGTTTCATACGACACCCTCCAAGCCCCCATCAGTAATGGATGACAAGCAACGGACGGTACAACCCCTTTATTAGTTATCGCACTTGTAGATTCTAGCGTTGCAATCCGCTCGAACTATGTCAGTTGGCTATATGAACTGGATCCATTTGCGGGAAACAATGACGTCCGACATATCCAGATGACAACCAATTCAACCCTGCAACGGCTTCAATACCTGATAAAAGATCAGGCGTCACTAAAGACGTGCACTGCAAAACTTCAGAAATGAATAATTATTTAGAGTGGATATTGAAAATAAAAAAATAAATGTTCGGTTATTCACATTATTTTCACGCCTGCCCAGGCATGTTGAAGCCTCATCCGTGAAACGCTTAGCCCGCCTCCCCCAGCGGGCTTTTCTTTGGGCGCTCGAAACCGGCAGCTCACTGCCGGACCAGCCGCACCAGCCAGAAGCACACCCAGGTCAGGCCAGCCAGAAACAGCACGCCCAGGCCCGCACCAACCATCGAGGCCCAATAGGCACCCGGCGCGTCGGCCAGGCTGAACAGCCGCGATGGCCCTGCACGGTTGTAGACCAGGTGCACGCCACGGCGCAGGTCGACGATCCACTCATAGGCCAGGGCCAGCGTGCAGAAGGCCAGGACACCGCCAAGCAGGGTGAAGCCGAGTGCGCTTGTCGACGCGCTGATGCCGCGGCCAGGGGATTTGCGTGTCATCGTTCAGAACGCCAAGGCCAGGCTCTGCCGCCCCTCCAGCGCCAACAGGTACTGCTTGGCCGCCAGGCCACCGGCGAATCCGGTCAGATGGCCCGAAGCCCCGATCACCCGATGGCAAGGCGCGATGATCGAGATCGGATTGCGCCCGTTGGCCGCGCCTACCGCCCGGACCGCGTCGGGGTTGCCGATCTGCCGGGCGATATCGCTGTAGCTGCGGGTCTGGCCGAATGGAATGGCCAGCAACGCGGCCCAGACCTGGCGCTGGAACTCGGTACCGGCGAAATCCAGCTCAAGGTCGAAACACTGGCGCTGTCCGGCAAAATACTCGCCCAGTTGCCGCGCCGCTTCACGTAGCGTCGGGTGCTGGTCGTCACGATGCAATTCGCCCAGGCGCACCCGGTTTTCCCGCTCCTGCTCCCACAGCACGGCGGCCAGGCGGTCGCCACGTGCCGCCAGGGTCAGCACGCCGACAGGCGATTGCATCAGGGTGAAGGCGCAAGACATGCTGAGCTCCGGGCAATGAACGAACCTGGCACTCTACCCATCCGAGTCGGCACACGCACCCGCTTTCTTGCGCGAACCGCTCCTCCACGATCAATCGAAGAACACCATGTTCTCGTAGGGGCGTTCGCGGCAGGCCGCCAGCCGGGAACGCAGGTCGCCGACATGCGCCTCGAGCTGATGCCCGTCAGGGTCGAGGAAATACAGCGAGTCCCCTTCGCTCTTGTCCTGGCGCCACAGGCGCACGTCGTGCGTGCGCAGGTGCTGGCCGAAGGCGGCGAAATCCTGCTGGTCGATGGAGAACGCATAGTGGGTATAGCCGTGCTGCGCAGGTCGCCCCTCGAGTGGATCGAGCGACAGGCACAGCCAAAGCTCGCCCAGGCACAGGTAGGCACCGTTCGCCCAACGGGCCTTGAGCGTGAAGCCGAGCAAGCGCTGATAGAAGTCGATGCTGCCGGGCAGGCTGGACACCGCCAGGGTGAGGTGGTTGAAACCGTTCAACATGACCATGGACTCGCAAAGGGCACATCGGCGTGAGGATTCCACGCCTGCATCAGCCTCGCAACTTTTTCACGGATTCTTCACCGCGCCCGTACATCCTGCTGCCTAGGATTCGCCAACGCGTTGCCTGGGACGTGTTCGACTACCAACGGCAATACAAACGGTAACAAACAAAACTGTTGATGCTGCTGGACTTTTCCCGCTTTCACGCTTGGCTTGCAGTCAGAACGTCGCGCCGGAGGCGCGCCCGTTCGCTGAATGCGGGACCTCGAGCCCGAGGTCAAGCCCCTGTATTCATTCAACCCAGTGGTGCGCTCGCATCGGATTGCCCCGAGCGCCCGCTGAAACCTGTGAACCGCCTGGCACCAAGGCCCACTCATGACGTCCGACAACAGTCCGCTGCGCCACTCTGTCCGTTCCCTGCCCACCCTCGCCACACCCTCACTGGCCGAACGCCTGGCCATTCCCGGCCTGCTGCTGGCCTTCGTGGTGTTCTACCTGCTGCCCCTGATGTCCCATGGCCTGTGGATCCCCGACGAGACCCGCTACGCCCAGATCGGCCAGGAAATGCTGCTCAGCGGCAACTGGGTCGGCCCGCATTTCATGGGGATCCGCTACTTCGAGAAACCCATCGCCGGCTACTGGATGATCGCCCTCGGCCAGGCGATCTTCGGCGAGAACCTGTTCGGCGTACGCATCGCCTCGGCCCTGAGTACCGGCATCAGCATCTGCCTGGCCTACCTGATCGCCCGCCGGCTGTGGAACACCCCGCGCATCAGCGCCGCCGCCGCCCTGCTGTACATGAGCTTCGGCCTGATCGCCGGCCAGGCCGGCTACGCCAACCTCGACCCGCAGTTCACCCTGTGGGTCAACCTGAGCCTGGTGGCGGTATGGTTCGCCATCGACAGCCAGACCTCGCGCTCCCGCCTGCTGGCCTGGGCACTGCTGGGCGCCGCCTGTGGCATGGGCCTGATGACCAAGGGCTTTCTGGCCCTGCTGCTGCCGGTGCTGATCACCCTGCCCTACATGCTCTGGCAACGGCGTTTCGCCGAGCTGCTGCGCTATGGCCCGGTCGCGGTGCTGGTAGCCGTGGCGATCAGCCTGCCCTGGGTGCTGGCGGTGCATGCCCGGGAACCGGACTTCTGGCGGTTCTTCTTCTGGCACGAGCATATCCGCCGCTTCGCGGCCGGCGAGGATGCCCAGCATGCCCGCCCATGGTGGTTCTACCTGCCGCTGATGTTCGCCGCCAGCCTGCCTTGGGCCGTGCTGCTGCCCTCTACCCTGCTGCGCGCCTGGCGCGAGCGACGGGAGCCGAAGACGGCATTCCTCGCCCTGTGGTTCCTGCTGCCCCTGGTGTTCTTCAGTGCCAGCAGCGGCAAGCTGCCCACCTACATCATGCCCTGCCTGCTGCCCCTGGCCCTGTTGATGGCCAAGCGCGTGAACAGCTGGCTGGAAGGCCAGGACAGCCGTGCCCTGCGCCTGAATGGCGCGGTCAATACCGTGCTCGCCGCCGCCGCCCTGCTGGCCCTGGCCTACCTGCAGACGAGCCGGCAGGTCTACCAGCACGCCGAGATGTTCAGCCTGCTGCTGGCCTGTGTCGTGCTGACCACCTGGCTGATCGCCAACTCACTGCAGATCCTGCGCCCGTTGACCCTGTGGGCAATGCCGGCACTGGGCATCGGCATGCTGGTCGCGCTGCTGCCGGCGGCGATGCCGGCGAGCATCGTCGACAGCAAGATGCCCGACCAGTTCATCGCCGAGCACCAGCAGGCGCTGGGCGCAACCCACACCTTGCTGAGCAACGACCTGGGCGCGGCATCGGCCCTGTCGTGGCGCCTGCGCCGGCCTGAGGTGGTGCTGTTCAACACCGTCGGCGAACTCAAGTACGGCCTTGGCGACCCGGCCATGGCCGCGCGCAAGGTCAGCCTCGAGGACATCGGGCCCTGGCTCGCCGAGGCTCGCAGCAAGGGCTCGATCGGTGTGGTGATACGGGTCAACGGCAAGCAGGACCTGGAGGAGATCGAGGCGCTGCCCAAGGATGCCGAGCACTACCGTCGCGGCAAGCTGGAAATCTTCATCATTCCTCAGAGCCAACCATGAACCCGAGCCGTACCGATCGACGCGCCCTGCTGATATTGCTGGCCGCCACCGCCCTGATGCTGACGTTCGGCCTGGGCAGTCGCGAGCTGTGGGGCGCGGAAACCCGCTGGGCCAACATCGCCCTGCAGATGCTGCAGAGCGGCGACTACTTCGACCCCTACCTCAAGGGCAGCGCCTATTACGACAAGCCCCTGCTGTCGTACTGGCTGATCACTGCCAGCAGCTGGCTGACCGGTGGCCTGGGGCCCTGGTCGCTGCGCCTGTCCTCGGTCGTCGCGGCGTGGTTGAGTGTCTGGCTGGTGTACCTGCTGGGCGAGCGCCTGTTTCGCAAGGGTACCGGCCTGATCGCCGGCTGGATGCTGGCCACGACCTTCTATTTCGTGTTCTGGGCGCGGGTCGCCACCGCCGATATCCTCACCGTGTGCGGGGTGCTGGCGGCGGTCTGGTGGTATTGGCGGGGGCCGGAGGACACCCGTTTCTGGCGCTACGCCGGGTTCTTCGGGCTGCTGGCCCTGACCTCGCTGTTCAAGGGGCTGATCGGTTTCATCCTGCCGGGGCTGCTGCTGTTGCCGCACCTGCTCGGTGAACGGCGCTGGCGTCGCCACCTGAACCTGCGCCTGGCGGCGGCCCTGCTGCTGGCCGGGGCGCTGTACATGACGCCGTTCCTGCTGTCGCACCTGTACGGCACGCCCAACTACGGCGAAAGCGGCCTCGGGCTGGTGCTGCGGGAAAATGTGGTGCGTTTCTTCCAGCCCTTCGACAACCTCGGACCGATCTACACCTACCTGATCTACCTGCCGGTCTACACCCTGCCCTGGGCCCCCTGCTGGATCCTCGCGCTGTGGGTGGCCCTGCGTCACTGGCGACAGGTCGAGCCGGATACCCGCTGGCTGATCCAGGGGCTTGGCCTGCTGATGCTGTTCTTCACCGCCAGCGGCAGCCGACGCAGCTACTACGTGCTGCCCCTGGTGCCCTTCGCGCAACTGCTCGGCGCCTGGTGGGTCACGCGCTGGATGGCCGCGCGCCAATCCAAGGGGCGTGGCCTGCACCTGGGCTTCGGGGTGACTGCCGCGCTGCTGGTGGCCGTGCTTGGTGTCCTGGTGCCCTGGAGCAACAGCGGTGGCGGCGTGATCCGCTTCGGCGAGGCCGTGCGCGAGCTGGCGAGCCGGCAGGCCCCCCTGACACAGTGGCGACTGGTCATGGTCGAGGTGGACAACAAGCTGCCCATGTACCTGCAGACCGGCGGCGCACCCTTCTACTACGTGGAGCAGACCCAGGACTACCCGCGCAGCGGCGACACCAGCGCCCTCATGGCCTGGCTGGAGCGCACCAGCGGCGAACATTGGGATCCGCAGCGCACGATCATCGTGGCGCATTACCGCCATGGCGAGACGCCACCGTTCGGTTACCTGGGCGGCGATCACCAGATCGTCACTACCCTGCCCAGCAGGGGCGAGCGATGGTTGCATGCCCGCGAAGACCAGAGCGTGGCTTATATACCGAAGGCCTGACCGGCCAGCAGAAGTGACACTTCAGCCAATTGCAAGCATAAAAAAACCCTAACCGAGTCAGTTACTTGCCAACTTCACACTTTATTAAACATAAGCACACTAAATCACAAACCTGAACCAGAGCTGTCGGTATTTTAGATATCACGAGACACCAACTGCTTTTTCATACTTCTTTCACAAAAACCGGCATACCCTTTGCCGGATAACGCCTTGAGGCATGCACGGCCAGGTCAATGCCGAAAAACTGACCCTGCGCAACGTAATACCTTTTTGCCAATGCACTGGATGCAAAAGCTTTTTTTGCGTCTACGCTGTGATTGGATCCAATGAAATCAATGGGTTCTGTCATTTTCCTGCATCACCGAGGTGCTCATGAGTGAGGCGTTTCTCCCCTTCTCCCGCCCGAGTATAGGCGAAGAAGAAATCGCGGCTGTCGAGCAGGTCCTGCGCTCGGGCTGGATCACCACCGGACCACAGAACCAGGCACTTGAAGAGCAGTTCGCCCAGTACGTCGGTTGCCGTCATGCCATCGCCCTGTCATCCGCCACCGGCGGCATGCACATCGCCCTGCTGGCCCTGGGCATCGGCCCCGGGGACGAGGTCATCACCCCGTCGCAGACCTGGGTGTCCACCGCCAACATGATCGCCCTGCTCGGCGCAACACCCGTGTTCGTCGATGTCGACCGCGACACCCTGATGACCGACGCAGCGCGCATCGAGGCTGCCATCACTGCGCGGACCAAGGCCATCATTCCGGTGCACTACGCCGGTGCCGCCTTCGACCTCGATCCGTTGTACGCCCTGGCCGACAAGCATGGCATCAGCGTCATCGAGGATGCCGCCCACGCCGTCGGCACCCGCTACAAGGGCCGCCATGTCGGTGCCCAGGGCACGGCGATCTTCTCGTTCCACGCGATCAAGAACATGACCTGCGCCGAGGGCGCGATGTTCGTCACCGACGACGAAGCCCTGGCCAACCGGGTGCGCATGCTCAAGTTCCACGGCCTCGGTGTAGACGCCTATGACCGCCTGACCCACGGCCGCAAGCCCCAGGCCCAGGTCATGGAGCCAGGCTTCAAGTACAACCTCGCCGACATCAACGCCGCCATCGCCCTGGTGCAACTCAAGCGCCTGGACGCGATCAACGCCCGCCGCAGCGAACTGGCCGCACGCTACCAGCAACGCCTGGAAGGCCTGCCGGTGCAGCCCCTGGCCGTACCGCAGTACGCGCAGCAACACGCCTGGCACCTGTACATCCTGCGCATCGACAGCGAACGCTGCGGCCTCGACCGCGAAGCCTTCATGAAAGGCCTGCAGGAACGTGGCATCGGCACCGGCATCCACTTCATCGCCACCCACCTGCACACCTGGTACCGCCAGCGTTATCCCGATGTGTCGCTACCCAACACCGAATGGAACTCGGCACGGCTGTGCTCGATCCCCTTGTTCCCCGACATGACCGACCACGACCTGGACCGGGTCGTGGGTGCCATTGAACTGCTTATGGAAAAACAGGCGTGAGACCTTACCCGATTAACTGCGTGTCGATCGTCATCCCGGTCTACAACGAACAGGAGAGCCTGCCCGAGCTGCTGCGCCGCACCGGCGCGGCCTGCCAGCAACTGCGCCACCCCTATGAAATCGTGCTGGTCGACGACGGCAGCCGTGACGACTCCGCGCAAATTCTCGAAGACGCCGCCAAGGCCGAGAACAGCCCGTTCGTGGCGGTCATTCTCAACCGCAACTACGGTCAGCACGCGGCGATCATGGCCGGCTTCGAGCAATGCAAGGGCGACGTGGTGATCACCCTCGACGCCGACCTGCAGAACCCGCCGGAAGAAATCCCGCGCCTGGTCGCCGAGGCCGAACGCGGCTTCGACGTGGTCGGCACGGTGCGCAGCAACCGCCAGGACTCGGCCCTGCGCCGCTGGCCATCGAAGGTGATCAACTACGCCGTGAAACGTTCCACAGGCGTGGCCATGAGCGACTACGGCTGCATGCTGCGCGCCTACCGCCGCACGGTGATCGACGCCATGCTCGCCTGCCGCGAGCGCAGCACCTTCATCCCGATCCTGGCCAACAGCTTCGCCCGCCACACCACCGAGATCATCGTGAACCACGCCGAGCGCGAACACGGGGACTCGAAGTACAGCCCGATGCGCCTGATCAGCCTGATGTTCGACCTGATCACCTGCATGACCACCACGCCCTTGCGTCTGCTGAGCATCGTCGGTTTCAGCATGGCCGCGCTCGGCGTGCTGTTCGCCGTGGCCCTGATCGTGCTGCGCCTGGCCTTCGGCCCGGGCTGGGCCGGTAACGGCCTGTTCGTGCTGTTCGCCGTCCTGTTCGTGTTCACCGGTGGCCAGTTCATCGGCATGGGCCTGCTGGGCGAATACCTGGGGCGCATGTACAGCGACGTGCGCGCCCGCCCACGGTTCTTCATCGAGAAAGTCCTGCGCAGCGGCCCTGCCCCTACTCCGGCAGCCGCTGTCACGGTTGATGGTTTCACTTCTTCTACTTCTGGTCAGGTCACCCCATGAGTGCAAAAACTGTTGTCTTCGCCTATCACGATATCGGCTGCGCCGGCATTGAAGCCCTGCTCGACTGCGGCTACGACATTGCAGCGGTGTTCACTCATGCCGACGATCCCAAGGAAAACACCTTCTACGGCTCGGTCGCCCAGCTGTGCGCGCGCAAGGGCATCCCGGTGCATGCGCCCGATGACGTCAACCACCCGCTGTGGGTCGAGCGCATCAGCCAGCTCAACCCGGACTACCTGTTCTCGTTCTACTACCGCAACCTGCTGAGCGAACCGCTGCTGGCCACCGGCCGCAAGGGCGCCTTCAACCTGCACGGTTCGCTGCTGCCGCGCTACCGTGGTCGCGCACCGGCCAACTGGGTGCTGGTCAACGGCGAGACCGAAACCGGCGTCACCCTGCACCGCATGGTCAAGCGCGCCGACGCTGGCGCCATCGTCGCCCAACTGCGCGTCGCCATCGAACGCAGCGACACCGCGCTGAGCCTGCACGGCAAGCTGCGCAGCGCTGCCGCCGACCTGCTGCGCGACACCTTGCCGGCGCTGCGCCAGGGCAAGGTCAGCGAAACCCCGCAGGACGAGTCCAAGGCCACCGTGTTCGGCCGCCGTACCCCGGCCGACGGCCGCCTGGACTGGAAACAGCCTGCCGAAACCCTGTTCAACCTGGTCCGTGCAGTGACCCAGCCCTACCCCGGCGCATTCTGCCCGGTCGGCGAGCACAAGCTGATCGTCTGGAGCGCCGACGTGGTCAAGGGCAACGATGGCCTGGCCCCGGGCCGGGTGATCAGCACCGACCCGCTGCGCATCGCCTGCGGCCAGGACTCGCTGGTGATCAGCGCCGGCCAGCGCAACGACAACGGCCTGTTCCTGAGCGGCCCGCAACTGGCCAACGAGCTGGGCCTGGTCGAAGGCTCGCTGCTGCGCGGCGGCGACGCTGGCCGGCCGGCACGTCGCACCCGGGTACTGATCCTGGGCGTCAACGGCTTCATCGGCAACCACCTGTCCGAGCGTCTGCTCAGTGACGAGCGCTACGAGATCTACGGCCTGGACATCGGCTCCGACGCCATCGAGCGCCTGCGCCATCACCCGCGCTTCCACTTCGTCGAAGGCGACATCAGCATCCACTCCGAGTGGATCGAGTACCACATCAAGAAATGCGACGTGGTGCTGCCGCTGGTGGCCATCGCCACGCCGATCGAATACACCCGCAACCCGCTGCGTGTGTTCGAGCTGGACTTCGAGGAAAACCTGCGTCTGGTGCGCTACTGCGTCAAGTACAACAAGCGGGTGATCTTCCCTTCGACCTCGGAAGTCTATGGCATGTGCCAGGACCCGAACTTCGACGAGGACAGCTCCAACCTGGTGGTCGGGCCGATCAACAAGCAGCGCTGGATCTACTCGGTCTCCAAGCAACTGCTCGACCGGGTGATCTGGGCCTATGGCCAGAAGGGCCTGAACTTCACCCTGTTCCGTCCGTTCAACTGGATGGGGCCACGCCTGGACCGCCTGGACTCCGCGCGCATCGGCAGCTCCCGGGCCATCACCCAGCTGATCCTGAACCTGGTGGAAGGCACGCCGATCCGCCTGTTCGACGGCGGCGAGCAGAAGCGCTGCTTCACCGACATCGCCGACGGTGTCGAGGCCCTGGCACGGATCATCGACAACGACAACGATGTCTGCAACGGCCAGATCATCAACATCGGCAACCCGGACAACGAGGCCAGCATCCGCCAGCTGGGCGAAGAACTGCTGCGTCAGTTCGAAGCTCACCCGCTGCGTGGCCACTTCCCGCCGTTCGCCGGTTTCCGCGACGTCGAGAGCAAGGCGTTCTACGGCGGCGGCTACCAGGACGTGTCCCACCGCAAGCCGAGCATCGCCAACGCCAAGCGCCTGTTGAACTGGGAGCCGACCGTGGAGATGCGCGAGACCATCGGCAACACCCTGGACTTCTTCCTGCGCGAAGCCATGCGCGAGATCGAGGCCCGTCCGGCAGAAGAAGCACGCTGATGCAGGCAGGGTTGCGCATCGATGTCGATACCTACCGCGGCACCCGTGAAGGTGTGCCGCGTCTGCTGGAACTGCTCGACGAGGCCCAGGTCAAGGCGACCTTCTTCTTCAGTGTCGGGCCGGACAACATGGGCCGCCACCTGTGGCGGCTGATCCGTCCGCAATTCCTGTGGAAGATGCTGCGCTCCAATGCCGCCGGGCTGTACGGCTGGGACATTCTCCTGGCCGGCACCGCCTGGCCCGGCAAGCCGATAGGTCGCGACCTCGGGCACCTGATGCGTCAGGCCCGGGACGCCGGCCACGAGGTCGGCCTGCATGCCTGGGACCACCATGGCTGGCAGGCCAACGCCGGGCGCTGGAGCGAAACGCAGCTGATCGAGCAGATCCGCCAGGGGGTCGACACCCTCAGCGACATTCTCGGTGCGCCGGTCGACTGCTCGGCCGCCGCCGGTTGGCGCGCGGACGAACGGGTGATCGAGGCCAAGCAGGCCTTCGGCTTTCGCTATAACAGCGACTGCCGCGGAGCCAGCCTGTTCCGCCCTCGCCTGGCCGATGGCACGCCGGGGGCGCCACAGGTCCCGGTGGACCTGCCGACCTTCGACGAAGTCGTCGGTCCGCAGGTCGCCGCCGCGGACTTCAACGCCTTCATCCTCGGGCGATTCCGCCCACAAGCACTCAACGTCTACACCATCCATGCAGAAGTAGAAGGGATTCTGATGGCTCAGGATTTTCGCCAGTTGCTGGCTGACGCACGCCAGCGTGGCATCACGTTCAAACCTTTGGGGGACTTGCTGCCCTCCTCGCTCGACACCCTGCCTATCGCCTGCGTGCAGCGCGGCGTCCTGGATGGCCGTGAAGGCTGGCTGGGAGTGCAAGGGGCATGAGCAAACGCTGGACACTACCGCTGTTGCTGGGGCTGTTCGTGCTGGCCTACCTGCTGCCGCTGGGCAGCCACGGCCTGTGGATCCCCGACGAAACCCGCTATGCGCAGATCAGCCAGGAGATGTTGCTCAGCGGCGACTGGGTCGCGCCGCACTTCATGGGGCTGCGCTACTTCGAAAAACCGGCCGCCGGCTACTGGATGATCGCCCTCAGCCAGGGGCTGTTCGGCCAGAACCTGTTCGGCGTGCGCTTCGCCTCGGCACTGAGTACCGGACTGAGCGTGCTGCTGTGCTTCCTGATGGCCCGCCGCCTGTGGAACGACCCACGCAAGAGCCTGGCTTGCGCCCTGCTCTACATGAGCTTCGCCATGGTCGCCGGCCAGGCCGGCTACGCCAACCTGGACCCGCAGTTCACCCTGTGGGTCAACCTCAGCCTGGTTGCCCTGTGGTTCACCCTGGACAGCCGCGGCACCGGGCAACGCCTGGCGGCCTGGGCGGTACTCGGCCTGGCCTGTGGCATGGGCTTCATGACCAAGGGTTTTCTCGCCTGGCTGCTGCCGGTGCTGATCGCACTGCCGTGGATACTCTGGCAGAAACGCTGGCGCGAGCTACTGGTCTACGGCCCCGTGGCGGTCGGCGTGGCGATTCTGGTCAGCCTGCCGTGGGTGCTGGCCGTGCATGCCCAGGAGCCGGACTACTGGCGGTTCTTCTTCTGGCATGAACATATTCGCCGCTTTGCTGGCAACAACGCCCAGCATGACGCGCCCTGGTGGTTCTACCTGCCCTTGCTGGTAGCCTTCAGCCTGCCCTGGGTCGGATTGCTGCCAACAGCGCTGAAGCAGGCCTGGCAGGAACGCGTCCAGCCACGTATCGGCTTCCTGCTGCTGTGGCTGCTGATGCCCTTGCTGTTCTTCAGCCTGAGCAAAGGCAAGCTGCCGACCTACATCCTGCCCTGCCTGCTGCCCCTGGCCCTGTTGCTGGGCCACGCGCTGGCCGACCGGCTGCGCCAGCAGCAAGGCCGGGCCTTGGGCATCAATGGCTGGATCAACCTGGCCCTGGGCGTGGTCGCGCTGATCGCGCTGGCCTGGCTGCAGTTGAAGAAACCCGTGTATGAACACGAGTTGTCCACCTTGCTGCTGCTGTGCGTGGCGCTGAGCGGATGGGTCATCGCCAGCCTGGCCCAGGCCATGTCGCCGCTGCGTTGCTGGGCCGCACCGGCACTGGGCAGCCTGCTGCTGGTCGGCCTGATGCCGGCCGCACTGCCCAAGTCGGTGGAAGCCAACAAGACCCCCGACCAGTTCATTCTCGAACACCTCGACGAGTTGTCCGGCGCCACCCACCTGCTGAGCAACGACCTCGGTGCGGCGTCGGCCCTGGCCTGGCGCCTGCAGCAGCCGAAAGTCGCGCTGTACAACACCGTCGGCGAACTCAAGTACGGCCTGGCCTATCCTGAAGGTGCCGCGCAACGGGTGACCGACACCACTGTAGAGCAGTGGATTGACGACGCCCGCCGGACCGGTCCGGTCGCCGTGGTGATGCGGGTCAAGGGCGAGGACGAGCGCCGCGAGCTCGACCTGCTGCCCGACGACGGCACACGCTACGAGCAAGGCAACCTGGTGATCGTCATCCTGCCCGGGGACACGCCATGAGCTGGCTGTTGCTGCTGGGCGCCTGCCTGCTGACCTGCCTGGGCCAGGTGGCACAGAAGTTCGCCGTGGAAAGCTGGCGCGGGCAGGACAGCACCTGGACCAGCAAGCTGCGCTCCGGGTGGCTGTGGCTGGCCCTGGCCGCGCTTGGCAGCGGCCTGCTGGTCTGGCTGCTGGTGCTGCAGCGCATGGCGGTCGGCATCGCCTACCCGATGCTCAGTCTGAACTTCGTGCTGATCACCCTGATCGCACGCTTCGCCTTCCATGAGCCGGTCGACCGCCGTCACTGGCTCGGCGTGGCCCTGGTCATCGCCGGTGTGGCCCTGCTGGGACAGCAAGCATGAACCAGCGCCTGGGTATCACCTTTGCCCTGGGCAGCGTGCTGCTGGTCAGTGGCGCCCAACTGGCCATGCGCTGGAGCATGACTCGCCTGCCACAGCCCAGTGAATGGCTGGCCGCGCTCACGGGCCAGGGCATCGCCGCCCTGCCCGTGGTCGTGGTGCTGGCAGCGATCGCCGCCTATGCCCTGTCGATGCTCTGCTGGCTGCTGGCCCTGCGCGACCTGCCGCTGGGCCGGGCCTACTCGCTGCTGAGCCTGAGCTACGCCCTGGTCTACCTGCTGGCGGCCAGCCTGCCGCTGTTCGACGAATCGTTCTCTCTTACCAAATCACTGGGCGTGGCACTGGTCATGCTCGGTGTCATCACTATCAATACCCGTCCGGCCCGTGCGCCCGCGTTCAGGAGTGCTCCATGAAAATCACAGTGTTTGGCAGCGGTTACGTCGGCCTGGTGCAAGCCGCGGTACTGGCCGAAGTCGGCCACGATGTCGTCTGCATGGATGTCGACGAAAAGAAGGTCGAATTGTTGCGCCAGGGCCATGTCAGCATCTATGAGCCAGGCCTTTCCAGCCTGGTGCGCGAAGGCATGGACGGTGGCCGGCTGCACTTCACCACGGATGAAAAGCTCGCCGTCGAGCATGGCCGCGTCGCCTTCATCGCCGTTGGCACGCCCTCCTGCGCGGATGGCTCGGCCGACCTCAAGTATGTGATGTCGGTCGGCGAGGCAGTGGCCCGCCACCGCCAGCTGCCGCTGATCCTGGTGGAAAAGTCCACCGTGCCGGTCGGCACCGGCGACAAGCTGCGCGCCCATATCGATGCCGCGCTGGGTGGCCGCGAGCTGCGCATCGATATCGTCTCCAACCCGGAGTTCCTCAAGGAAGGCTCGGCCGTCGCCGACTGCCGCCGCCCAGACCGCATCGTCATCGGCTGCGAAGGCGAGGATGTGCGCGACGTGATGCGCGACCTCTACTCGCCGTTCAACCGCAACCATGACCGCATCATGTTCATGGACCTGCGCAGCGCCGAGCTGACCAAGTACGCCGCCAACTGCATGCTCGCCACCAAGATCAGCTTCATCAACCAGATCGCCGAACTGGCCGAGCACCTGGGCGCCGACATCGAGTCGGTGCGCCAGGGCATCGGCGCCGACACCCGCATCGGCTACCACTTCATCTACCCCGGCTGCGGCTATGGCGGCTCATGCTTCCCCAAGGACATGCGCGCGTTGATCCACAGTGCCGAGCAGGCCCACTGCTCCAGCGACCTGCTGCAGGCAGTCGAGGCCATCAACGAACGGCAGAAGCACAAGCTGTTCGAACGGATCAAGGCGTTCTACCAGGGCGACCTGCGCGGCAAGACCTTCGCGGTCTGGGGCCTGGCGTTCAAGCCCAACACCGACGACATGCGCGATGCGCCCAGCCGGGTGCTGCTCGAGTCGCTGTGGGCCGCCGGCGCCAGCGTGCGCGCGTTCGATCCCGAGGCCATGCAGGAAACCCAGCACCTGTACCCGGACGAGGAAAAGCTGATGCTGATGGGGACGCCGGAGTCGGTGCTGTCTGGTGCCGACGCGCTGATCATCTGCACCGAATGGCAGCAGTTCAAGGCACCGGACTTCGAGTTGATCCAGCAACGCCTCAAGGCACCGGTGATCTTCGACGGGCGCAACCTGTATGACGCCGAGCGCCTGTCGCGCAAAGGCTTCAAGTACTTCCCGATCGGCCGTGGCGACTCCTGCCAGTTGCCGGTAGCCCCCGGGCAACCGCGCCGGACCACGGCAGCGGCGTGATGACCCTGTCGCCCGCCATCCGCCGGCAGTCCCTGTTCGCAGGGCTGCTGGCACTGTTGCTGTTCTGCGCCGGGGCGCATGGGCAGGCGCCCATCGGCTTCGACTCGCGCTTCGTGCTGTTCGCCCAGGAAATGCTGCGCCATGGGCCAACCGTGTTCCCGACCACCTACGGGCAGCCCTACGCAGACTACACGGCGCTCTCGACGTTGTTCATCTGGCTGCTGTCGCTGCCGTTCGGCGCGGTCGACAGCTTGAGCGCTTGGCTGCCCAGCGCCATTGCCGGCGCGGTCATCGTCACCTTGATGTACCGACTGCTGGCGCCCTTCTCGCAGCGCTGGGCCTGGAGCAGCATCGTCCTGCTGCTGCTGACCGCGACCTTCGTCAGCGAAGTGCGCGCCGTGTCCCAGGACCTGATGCTCGCGGCTGTCGCACTGGCCGTGTTCTACCTCGGCTACGCCCACGATCACCGTGGCGCCGGGCGGCGCTGGCCCTGGGTCTTTGTCTTGCTGCTGCTGGGATTCGGCATCCGTGGCCCTATTGGCCTGGTGGTGCCGACCGGCATGCTGTGTGGTTACTACCTGCTCACCGGCCAGTGGCGGCGACTGCTGCTGTTTGGCCTGCTGGCCAGCCTGCTGCTTGCCGCCTGTATCGGGCTGCTGCTGTGGCTGGCACGGGTCAGTGGCGGCGAAGCGTTCCTGCAGGATGTGATCCGCATGCAGTTCATGGGTCGCATGGACGGTAGCGAGGGCTCCAGTGGCGCGCTGTTCTATTTCACCAGCTCGCTGGGCAACTACGCGCTGGCCTATCCCCTCGCCTTGCCCGGGCTGCTGGCCGCCTGGCTGGGGCGCGAGCAACAGCGCGGGCCGGCGCTGAGCCTGGTGTGGTACTGCACGGCAGCCGCGCTGGTGGTCATGCTCGGCCTGTCGATCCCACAGGCGAAGAAAGCCCGCTACCTGCTGCCGATGCTGCCGATGGTGGCGATCGTTGCCGCCTACCCGTTCCAGGTGCTCCACGGGCGTTGCTTTGCCTGGTTGCGCCGCATCGTGCTCGCACTGTGGCTGCTGACGCCTGGCCTGCTGGCCATCGCACTGTTGATCGTCCAACGGCGATATCCCGCGCAGTTGGCAGACATCGGCGTGCCCGTTGCGGTGTTGCTGGTACTGCAAGTGGCGGCAGTGTCTCGACTGTGGTTGCCGCGCTGGCGAGCAGAGGTCATGGCCGGCTGTGCGGTGCTCGCGCTGTGGTTGGTGTACGTGGTGGTATTCGAGCCCGTGGAACGGCGCCTGTACGACACCCGTGGCTTCAGCCAGGCCGTGGCCGCCGAGATCGCGCAGCACCCTGCCCCGCTGGTGCTGCACCGCCTGGGCAAGGACGCCAAGGCCATCAAATTCATGGTCAACCTTGACCAGGACCTGCAACCGGTATTCAGCGAAACGCCTGCACAGTTGCAGGCCGTGCCTGGCCCGGCATGGTTGATGATGGATCGACACGACTTCCAGGCATTGCAAGCGACGTCGGCCCAGGCGCTGCACCCGCAACTGAACGGGCGCTTCGACAACAACGACTACGTACTGCTATACCGCGAGCCCTGACGAGGTTAGCTGCCGAAATAGCGCAACCAGTATGCCTCGCGGCAGGCGTTGTTGAAGCTCACTCGGCAAGGGGTGACTACCTTGCCGTGGGGCTGACGCAGCACCTCGTAGCTGATCCAGCATTCCGCGCAGACCGCATCGTCTGGAAAGTCGTCCTGCTCCGCCAGCCGCTTGACCAAGGCGCCATCATCGAAGGCATAGATCTTTTCCTCGGCGGTAACCCGGCAGCCCTGGTCGAACCAGGTCTGTTCATTCGCCGCTTCGACCCGGGCAGTCCGTAGCGAGGCATGCCCCAGGATGGCACTGACGTAGTGGGCAAGGTGATCTGGCTGGGTCATGTGCGATATCCATAAATGATTCGATGCCCTTGCCAGGCTCCGCGCCCATGACGGCCAGTTCCAGGCTCGGCTCAGTTCACGCACGACGCCCCGTCCTTGCATACTTCAGGGCAAGAGCGCCATGCGCTCCGGGCCGGCCTGAGGCCGCTCCGGATCAGTAGCGATGATACTCCTGGCCACCCCGGTAGCCATCGTAGTAATGCCGGTGATGATGCCCTTCACGCCAGTAAGGCCAGCAGCCACTGAGCAACAACACGCCAGACAGTATGACGACCCAAGCAGTAGTGCGTTTCATGTGATGGTCTCCAGCCCGGAGAAACCGGGCCTTGCCAAATTTTGACCGCACCCAGGCAGGAGGTTCAGGTCCTAGCTAGAGTTTCATCATCGCGCCACGTCATGCGTAGGCGGTCAGTCCAGGCACTCCCGCGCGGCCATGCGCAGCTTGTCGCTGGACAGGAAGCTACCCTTGTAGAAGGTCGCCCGACTGCCGTCCTGGGACTTGACGACCTCCAGCACGTTGTCCGAGGCCACTGCGCTGGGTGCAGTCAGCCGGTAGCCATTGGAGATCGACTTCTGCGTGGCCTGCGGCGCCAGAGCCTGCCACTTGGGCAGGACACAAGCAGCATAATCGGCGGGCGCCTTGCGGGTGAGCTTGCTGGCGGTCGGCGAGCCTGGGGAAGCACAACCGGCCAGGCCGACCATCAGTAGGGAAAACGCCATGATGCGAAAGTTAAGCATTTGCAATTTACCAGGGTGAACATGCTGCATTTTACTGACTGCAGCGCAGCAAACAACATGGACGAAAGTGGTGATCATGGTTCTTGCCAGAAGCAGGCTGATCAAGCCGGAGCATGGCTGTTGATTTCGACAAGGTTGCCGCTGGGGTCCTCGACCACCAGCTTGCCACGGCCCGTTTCGGTCGAGCCCGGGGGCACCTGGAGCAGGATTTCATGGCCGTGGGCGATCAGGACATCGCGAATGCTCATCCACTCATCAGCAGGTACGACCTGGCCAAAGTGCATCTGCTTGCGCCCCTGCTCGCCCAAGGGGGTGTCCGGCTTGTCATGAAAGGTGACCTGGGCACCGAAGACGAACAGGTTCGCCGCCTGATCACCGAGCATGACCACCCGCGCGCCGAAACAGTCGACGTAGAACCGCAGGCATTCGTGAAACCGATTGACGGGTAGCGAAAGATGAAACATGCGCCAGACCTCCTTGAGTGAAGTCGCCCCAGCAAAACAGTTTGTTTTTCGTGATGCAATATCTAGAAACATTCCTGGACAGGGGTTTGGTGAACCAGAGGGTATAGATACTGTCCGATTGCCATCGGTAACGGACAAGACCGCCCGACGCGCCTCCAGGGGCATGCAGAATCACCTCCGCGGCGACCTCGACACCCCGTTTTACCGGCGCTGGCAGCCTTCCCCAAGGATGCCGCCCCTACTTTTCAAGGCTGAAAGAGCGAACCATGAAACAGAACATTCTCCTAGTTGCCGTCTGCGCGGCCCTGCTCCAGGCATGCGCCCCGACGTCCACCTCCCATGAAGGATCGCCTTCCATGCCTGTCACCGCCACCTCTGCCGTCGTCCAATCCAAGCTGCCGGCCTACTACTGGCAGCTGGAATCGGCCACTGATGCAGCGGGCAAGCCAATCGCCGCCATGACCACTGGCATCGAGCGCAAGCTGCGCCTGAGCTTCGCCGAGCAGAGCCTGAACATCAGCGGCGGCTGCAATCGCCAGTTCGGCGGCTACAGCTACCAGAACGGCGTGCTGAAGGTACAGCCACTGGCCTCGACCCTGATGGCCTGCGATAAAAGCCTGATGGACCTGGATGCCCAGGTCGGCCATCTGATCAAGGGTGACCTGCGTGCGACTGCCAGCGATGATGCCCAGGCCCCCGTGCTGCAACTGACCACCCAGGACGGTTCGGTGCTCAAGTTCCAGGGCGAAGCTACCCCGGAAACCCTCTACGGCAGCAAGGGCGAGATCAAGTTTCTGGAAGTGGCCGCCAAGACTGCCAAGTGCAGCCACCCGCTGATCCCAGGCTACCAGTGCCTGCAAGTGCGCGAACGTCGCTATGACGACGCCGGTCTGCAACTGCCTACCCAGGACACCTGGCACCCGCTGTACCAGTCCATCCAGGGCTACGAGCACCAGGATGGCGTGCGCACCGTGTTGCGGGTCAAGCAGTACGAATGGAAGAACCCGCCGGCAGACGCTTCGTCCGAGGTCTATGTGCTGGACCTCGTGGTCGAGCAGGACGCTTCGGGCAAGCGCAAGTAAAGACGCCCAAGGACAGGCCGGCAGCTGCGGCCTGTCCTTTTTCAGGCTCAGGGGGATGGTTGGAGAGCCACTTCACTCCCCCACACTCGCCCCAGCGCATGTCCCCGTCAGATGATTATCACTGACGAAAACTGCAGCGCTTACGCGGCCGCCCTCTCGTGCTCACTCTCGTGGACATAGATCCACGAAACGCCAGAGGGGGATTTCGGATCCAGGCGCATCAGCGCCGAGTCGACTTTCTTCTTGGGAATACCGTCCTTGACGAGGTCGAACACCGTCAGGAAGAAACCGCCTGGCAGCGCTTCGATCGAAAGATCGATGATGTGCGACTCCGGGCTCCCCTCACGCTCGCCATAAAGGCTCCAGAGTCGCGCCCAATAGTCGGCCCGCCCCATGATCTGGCCGTTGGTGAGCACTACCCGGAAGTCATCGTCGAGCGCATCGTACAAGGGCTTGATGGCACTTTCCGATTGACTGCACTTACCGCGGGACCACGGGAAGAAGAGGTTGTACCAACGGTATACCTCGGCCTCCACGAGTGCTGTCTGATCTGCTGCTTCGCGTACTTGATCGATTGCCATGTGTGTTCTCCTTAACACGGAAGAGGTGGCGGGCTACCCACCGCCAAGGCGGTGCACCACGCCTTGATTCAGGTCCATCCTGAAATCGATGCCCAGGGAGCGACGCTTGCCGTCCCACGGCCAGACAACAACCGTAGTCCATTTCCACAGGTTTGCATCGGAATATTGACCGGTGGGAACGACTTGCATGCGCGCCTGCCCTCGCTTAGTGTCCCAGGACACCGCCAGGAAACCTGTTCATGATCCGCCCCTACACCCCTTCTGATAGTGATGCCGTTCTGCAAATCTGGCTGGAAGCATCTATCCGCGCTCACCACTTCATCCCGAAAGACTTCTGGCTAAGCCAGGTCGAAGCCATGCGGACTCAATACATCCCGGCCGCCACTACGTTTGTCCATGAGCACGATGGTGAAGTTCAGGGTTTCGTCTCGCTTCATGGGCATAGCCTGGCTGCGTTGTTCATCAGCCCCGCCGCCCAGGGACAAGGGCTGGGTACACGACTGGTCGATTACGTGAAAACGGGTCGAGACAGCCTGGAACTCAGCGTGTACCGCGCGAATGAACGAGCCATCGCCTTCTATCTGCGCCATGGCTTCTCGATCATTGCCGAGGGGGTCGATGAACATACCGGGGCCATGGAACTGAGCATGCGCTGGCAGGCTGGCGTTTCACCCAGCTGATCCAGGCAAACCGCGCGATGGTCAGTCAACCCTGGGGTTTTCTTCGGGCACCAAGCAGCGCGAACCCGATCCCCCCAAGCACAATCAGCGATGCGAGCAGCAGACGAGCCGACAGAGGCTCGTCGAGCAGGATCACGCCAGCGACCGAAGCGATGACCGGCACGCTCAGTTGCAGCGTTGCCGCCGTTTGCGCGCTCATCCGGGCGATCACCGCATACCACAAGGCATATCCGGCCCCTGACGCGAGCGCTCCCGAGGCCACGGCATAAAGGGCCCCTGCGGGGGTCATGAACACCTGACCCTGCGCAAAGGTTACTGCGCCAGCCAGGCCTACCAGCGGCAAGCTGCGCAAGAAGTTTCCCGCGGAATCACTGACCGGATTGGTTGAGGCTTTGCCAAGCATCGAATAGATCCCCCAGGCAGCCCCTGCGATGACCATCGCCAGTGCACTGAGCAGCGGTGGAGCGCTGCCTCCAGGAGAAAGCAGTACGATCAGGCCTGCAAAGGCGATGAGCATGCCTGTCGCCACCTTGGGCCGCAGCTTTTCGCCATTGGCCCAGGCCAGTACGAACATGGTGATCTGTACTGCCCCAAACAGGATGAGCGCGCCCACGCCGGCATCCAGGTGTGTATAGGCAAGCGAAAACAGGTAGGCATAGACGAACAGGTACAGACCTCCTCGCCAACTTCCGCCGAGCGTTCCTGTGCCCTGGCCCTTCATGAGCACGAGCAAGAAGATCGCACCGCTCAGTAGACGAATTGCAGTGAAGGACTCGGGGTCGATATCACCACTTCTCAACGCCAATCGACAGAAGATTGAATTGGCGGCAAAGGCGATAAGGCTGAGCAACGTGGCGCCCGCCCACAACAGCTCATGTGAAGCGCCTTGATCCGACAGCTCCCTTGATCCAGCCATCTTGACCTCATTCGAAGAATTGAATCGCTCTTGCCTGGACACCTCTGCGCACTCAAGCTCGCCGACGGCTCGAACAGGCACCGGCGCCGAGCAGCATGAGGCCAGGTACCAGCAGGCCCACGGCGGTGTACCCGAATGCCACCTGGCCAAAAGCGCCAACGGCGGCGAACATCACGCCGACAGCGACCACTGCAGTGCCTGCGAAATAGAACGGCTTGGCTGTCTTGCCCATATCGATCCTCCTGACTGGGTTCTTCTTCTCGTACAGGGTTCTGCCGAAATACGCAGACGAGGATGACCTATTGCGCTATCGCCGTGAAGGGCTGTGATGGTCGCGTAGCCAAGCAGCAGGTATTACCGCGTCGAACCGCCATCTTCGGTGATTGCTGCAACGTGAGTAATGGCCAATCAGACAGCCTGCCTGGCGCAAGAGGCTTGATCATCATCTCGATATTCTCGACATCCGTCACCGAGCCTGAGCGGACATCTGCGGGAGGGAGGATCGAAGCATTCCCGTGAGGTTTGCGCGCGAACGCTTTAGCGCCTGACTCGATACCGCGTCGTACCAACAAGGCGGTCGCGCCCGACCGGCACAGGCATTACTGGCCCGAAACAAATGTGGGAGCGAGCGCAGCTCGCGATGCGCCGCGCGGGCGGCGCTCGATCTCATAGGCGCTGAAAATTTCCCGGCGATCACATCCGAACACCGCACTCCCCCCAAAGCATGGATCGTCCGCTATGGGTCGGCAGTTGCCTCACACCAGCTGCCGTCGGCCAGAGTCACTACTCCCAGCGTGACAAGTAGGCGATGACGGCTTCGATCGATTCGGAGCAGATCGCCTCGCTGATGTGCCCCTGCTCCAGGTAGCCATAGCGCATGCAGGCAAAAGCAATTTCGACCGACAGGGTGGCTGTATCCGGCTGTTGCGGAAGCTTCTCGAAAGCCCCCTCTGCCTGGAGGAACTCGCGCAGTAGCGACCCGATCATCGAGTCCTTCTCCTGGTGTGCCTGACGATCGGCGGAGGTGAAGTTGCCGCGCATCAGAAGCGCAGCCGCTGCCGGGTGGGCGTTGTAGTAGTCCACTACGCCGCGAACGACCCGGCCAATCGCGGCTCTCCAGTCTTCCTTCACCTGCGGCTGCATCGAGACGATCAACTGCCCTATACGCTCCATCTGCAACTGCGCCAGATGGGCGAAGAGCACGTACTTGTCAGGGAAGAACTGGTAGATGCTCGCCCGAGGCACTCCTGACAGCTTGGATATCTCCGGTATGGACGCAGCATCAGGGCCGACTTCGCTCAGCAACTGCTCCGCCGCTTCCAGCACCTTCGTGATGCGCGTCTGCGAGCGCTCCTGCTGTGGCAGGCGGCCCACCCGCTTGCCCTTGGACGGTGCTGAAGACGCTTGCATATCGACAAAATCAGACATATGTTATGTTTTCAATCGTGACAAATGTCATCTTTATAGATTTCCCTACCGATCCTGTCCAGTGCGAGTACCTCGATGAGCTACGCAGAACAGCCCCAGTGGCAAGTGATCCAGGCTTTCCTCCCCCCTGCCTACCGCATCGATGCCAGCAGTGCGCCGAAGGAAGAGTACTGGCCCTGGCGCGGACACCAAGTGCATCTGGATCGCTATACCCATGCCGCGGCGCCGGCCAAGGTGATCCTCTTCCACGGCGTCGGCACCAACGGGCGACAGATGTCCACTATCGCCGGCCGGCCTCTGGCCCGCCTGGGACTGGAGACCGTGGCCATCGACATGCCCACCTACGGCGAAACGAAGGTCGCTGCTGGCGCGAAGGTCCGCTACGACACCTGGGTGGAGCTGGCCAGCGACTTCATCGAGCACGAACGCACCCGAGATCGCCGGCCGATATTCCTCTACGGGCTCAGCGCTGGGGGAATGCTCACCTACCACGCGGCTGCGTTGAACGGCCACGTCGCCGGCATCGTTGGCATGACCTTCCTCGATCAGCGAATGGCACGCGTCAGGGAACAAACTGCGCTGTTCCCGCTGATGGGGCGTCTGGGCATTCCCATGATCCACGCGGCAGCGCGCACGCCCCTGGCTGGCCTGAAGCTGCCCATGTGGCTGGCCAGCAAGATGCACGCTCTGGTCAACGACAAAGCCGCGCTCAAGGCCTGCCTGGAGGACCGCACCTCGGCTGGCAACTGGGCCAGCCTGCGCTTCCTGAGCTCCTACCTCAGCTACGTACCAGCCATAGAACCGGAAACCTTCAAGGTCTGCCCTGTTCTGCTGACCCAGCCGGCGGCGGATCGCTGGACACCGCTTGCCCTTAGCCAGCCGTTCCTGCAACGCCTGCGCCATGTCGAGGTGACCACGTCCCTGCTCGACAACGCAGGTCACTACCCATTGGAGGAGCCCGGCCTGGAACAGATGAATGCGGCGATCCTGAGGTTCGTCGAGCGGACGCTGGCCACGGGTGCCCCTGGATGAGAAGTGCATGCTCGCGCTTGCACTTTTAGCAAAGCCTTGTATCAGCACCCTCAACACCGGGTGATTGCGAATACAAGGGGCATTCGCCCCTTGCACTCTATCTGGGCTCAACTGTTCTTTTGGTGGGAAAGTGCTTTTTCTGCCTGATCGGCGCATTTCTTGAAGTCGCCGTCGGCGTGCGCCTGCTTGGCCTGCTCGTGCTCATGGTGTCCGCTGCTGGTGAAGTCGGACTCCGTGGCCGATTTCAGCTTGTCCAGTGCAGCCTCGCACTCATGGTGGTCATCTTTGGCAAAGGTGAAACCAGGCAACAGCATGGCGCAGAATGCCAGCACGATGATCTTCTTCATGCAAAGTCCCTCTTGTCGAAGGCCCGCCTGGCGGGCCGATGATCTTTCAAAGGTGCTTCTTGGCCTCTTTGCCAAGGTGCTTGGCGCCTTTATCGATTTCCTTGTCATCATGTTTGATGCCTTTGTCGACTTCCTTGGCATCGTGCTTGGCACCTTTGTCTATGTCCTTGGCATCGTGGTCAACGCCATCGTCCACCTCGCGCACGTCATGGCGTACACCGTCAGCAATCTCCCCCTCGGCATGCACCATCTGCAGAGTCAACAGCGCCGAGAGCGTGATGGCAGAGGCTGCAATCATTTTCTTCATGAACAATCTCCCTGATGTCCAAAACGAATGTCTAAATTACTGCGCAGAAAACGTTAGCTGAATCCCATGGAGATGCTACCCCATTATGCTTCTGGTCTAGAACATGAGTGGAAGTTGGGTAGCACTCGTTGACCACTACAAATCAGGCTGGATCGGGTAGCACATACTCAAATGTGTATGAGTGCTGCCCATCGACAATCGTGATGACCATGCTCCCAGCCAGCCCAGAGAGTGCGTCAGTACCGGAGTCAGGTACAACAGTTATAGACTGGACGGGTGCCCCACGATTCATCGTCGAACTATGTTGAAGTACGAAGCTTCCGCGGCGGCCGTGCAAGGTTCCTTGCACAGTTTCCATCGCAACGTAGCCAGCAGACCCTTGCACGCTACTGCGATACGACAACATCTCTCCCAGGCTTGTGGCCTCCAGATCGCCCTGAAATTTCTTATCCAAAGACAATCGACCGAGGCCTGACTGCTTGGCTACACCGCTCAAAGCTTCCGGATTGAGGGCGACGTCGAACGAGCCTGTGGCAGTGTGATGCATTTTCAAATTCCTTTTGCCCCGGCCCATGCCGGTCATCCGTAATACCCCATCCCTCCCAGATTGTCACCATCAGCACGGAGGGAGGCGCCTGCATGGAGAAAACCATGAACGATCTAGAACGCTCTGCCCTGGCCATGGTGCGAATCGATCTGATCACGCCCCCAGACTCGCGGGATCATCACCGAACCGAGTGCGCCCCGGCGAACATTAAAGGAAATTTGAGTTGCCCCCAGACACTTGGACATGTCCGGGGGAGAACAAAAATCATCAGTTAAACGTAATGATAATAGGCGAAGGCTCACCAGAGACACCGGGGCTGCCAGATGTCGAACAGTCTCTATTATTGCAAGTAATGGTCGCAGACAAGCCAGAGGAAGTACTAACTTTAGTATACCAAGTACCATTGAGCTTATAATGCTTGAAAGTCAAGTTTGCAATCGTGGGGTTTTCATCATCTACAGCCCAGTTTATTTCCTTTGACCCATTCGTGCATGCACCAGAAACGTTATTCGAGTCAGTCATAGGCAAATCAATACCTCCCCGAGGCGGAACGGTATTGGTGCTACCATCCTTCGGACTGTGCATGCACTGGCTATTTAGTTGTTTAACATATTTAGCCTTAGCACTCGTATTCTCGAAGTGCACCGTATAATCTTGCGAGGCTAAAGCGTGTGAAGAGGCGACCATAAACAGTGAAGCAAGCACAGCACTCGAGAATATCTTTTTCATAACAACTCCATGTTTTGAATTTTCCATTACTGAGGAGAGCCTCATGCGCGCCGTGACGATTGAGTACGCAAAATCACTATAGACAGTAGGATTTCTCTGTTCAAGCCAGCACAGGCCGTCTCTATCTGTACGATGCAAAACCACCTGAAGATGCCATAGGCTGCCGCCTCATACATCAATACTGCTGGTACTGAATAGACGATGAGCAAATTACCAGGATGTGTAGCGCTTTCCGGACTGGAGTGTCGGCCTGTTGAGCCCTCAGCTGGTGGAAGAGGCCACGCGCCTGCTGGAGCACTTCGGCGCCGAGACGCGCATCTTCAATCCTTCGGGCCTGCCGCTACCTGACGATATGCCGGTAGAGCACCCCAAGGTGCAGGAGCTGCGCGATCTGGTGCAGTGGTCGGAAGGCCAGGTGTGGTGCTCGCCGGAGCGCCACGGAGCAATGTCTGCCGTGTTCAAGGCGCAGATCGACTGGATTCCCCTGGCGCTCGGCGCCGTGCACCCCACCCAGGGCAAGACGCTGGCGGTGATGTCTGGCGGTCGAATGGTAACCGTCCGGCCAAACCAGCTACCTGATCCCTGCATTAAGGGCAATGGTGTCCACCTATTTAAGTGGACACCATTTTTAGCTCCTGCAAGCGGGATCGCCATGCACCAACGAAACGCCTATCCAAAGCCGTTCAAATCCCAGATCGTCCAGGAAGGCCTGCAATCATTCAGCGCCGCCATACCTGCCCCTGCGTGCTAACCACCCAGGGCATCTTGCCGGCAGCTAAATGTACTCCACCCACCCAACGCTCCGGCGGCTGTTGGTCGAGCCAATGCGCCTGTCCGGTCAGAACCCTGTCACCCAGCTCCGTCAACTGAAGGAGTCGTTGCGGCCAGGTGTTTCCCAGCCCTTCGCGCAATAGCGGCTGAGGAGCATCGATCAATGGCCGCAGCAATGCATGGAACATCAAGTCGCCCAAGTACGGTAGCGGCTCATCGTGCTGCATCAATTGGGCGAACACCCGACCTGCGGGCAGCTCGCCATGCTCTCCCAGGATGCGCAGCACCAGACGCTCGGTCAGACTCAGGCCGTCGTCTACGCCCGGAAGCTCCTGCAGTTGCCGTGCTAGGGCGGGGGCCAGCAGCGGCAAGGCCGGATGCTGCTGGCCCGCCAATTGCGCCCATTCGCACGGATCCGGCGCGGTATACGCGGTCCACGTCTGGCGCGCCAGCGCCAGCGCGTCGTCCCCCAGTGGGCGGCGTTGTGGCCAGAGCCAGGCGAGCAGGTCTGGCGCCAGCTGACCGATACCAATAAACCGTTCAACCCCCGGCACCTGGGCAATTTCGATCAGTTCGAGTCGGCGCGGTCGGCTGGAGAGACTTGCCAGCAGCCGGACCAGGAACAACTGGTCATAGGCGTCGGCTTCGCACCAGAGCACCACTTCGCTATCGGCATGAAGTTGCGCCAATGCCGACCGCTGTGTGGCCTGGCGCTGTGCGATATCACTGGCGGCAAGGCCGAACGCCTGTTGCACATAGGCGCTGCGTACCTGCCAGTACTCAGGTTCCGATAATGTGGGGACTGGCCCCATCACCATCGGGTCGTCGAACATGTGAAACGCGCCTTGGAAGCCAGCAGTGCGCAAGCTGTGCTCGATATCGTTGCCGCAGCGCCAGTGCTGTACTGCGGTCTCGCCATCGGCAACGAAACCCGGGTGACGCGCAGCGAAGGCCACCGCATCGGCGTGGGCCTTGAGCTTGGGCCAGCTGGCGAAGCCGGCCTCGCGGGCCACCAGCCACTGGGTGTCAGCAAGACAGTAAGAGGGGCCAGGCAGGCCGAGCGCACAAAGCTGTGCGCGAGCTTCGCTGGCCTGGTTATCTTTCAACGCCGTCAACATGCGCTTGGCGCGCTTACGCAAGGTGGGTAGATCGAGGCGGCCGTGATGGCGGGAAGTATTAATGGCGGGCATGCCAACTCCTTGTCTGGCTCGGTCCGCCCGCAAGCCGGGAGTTGGGAAAAGAAAGTGAGTAAAGCGAGCCTGGGTTGCCCCTTCGCGCGGACCGCGGGCGCAGCGAACGCCCAGGCCAGACTCTAGCGTTAAGCGCTGAGTGAGGCAACACTTGGCTGGACGCTTACGTCGAATGGATCGCGGCCGGCATGTCCAGCGAGTACGCGGAACAGATTGTGCCAACCTTGGAGAACCTGCAGAGGCCTTCGACTGGTACCGGGTCGGCACCGCTGTCGGCAACGTGCGCAACCAGGGCGCAGGCCTCATAGATCCGGTTCAGTGACGGTTAAGCGATTGGCCTCCCAACGCTTCAAGCTGGTAGTCCGTCACTGACTGGAACAGGAACTCAGCATGCTGCCGCAGTTGCTCGACTTCTTCAGCGGGCACACCGGCTTCCTGCGCTTCCTGATACCGCTTGAATGCTGCGACAGCGTCTGTATACATGGGGTGATCAGGCATGAGTGGTGCTGGTCGTTTCATGCGCTTGGCCTGCTTATTGGATCGTCGACGGAGGTCTACCAGCTGCTAGGAGCTGGTAGTCAATCACGGCCTGGTAAAGCGAATCGGCCAGCAGCTTCAGCCGCCTCACCTCTTCAACCGGCGCGCCAGCATCCGCAGCGTCCTGATACGCGCGTCTTGCCTCAAGGGCCTCGCGTATCAGCGGCTCGCCAGCCTGCGCTAGCCCTTCGATGCTTCGCTTCACGACATTATCCTGCCGGTTTGACCAAGGCATTATAGGACGCCTCGCACGCAAGCCCAGCTATTCTGGCACGGTCATACGCTGACGCCAGCTCTCCCGCTCGAGCATCAGCCCGTGAGAGCAAGTCGGAGAGCACCATGGCGGCGCGGGTGTTCCAGCGCGGGAATTGCTCAGCGGCCGCGGCATAGTTGCCAGCATTGAGCAGTCGGGGTAATCGTCGTATCGAGAGTGATAGCACCGGCCGCGTCTCGCGTCCGGATCCCATATTGGGCGGCCATCAGGACATCCTCCCTACTGCAGTGCGCTCAATGAAGTTGAGGTCATAAACGTAGAGGCCATTGTTATTCAGGAGGGTCGAACCTTCCGCAGATTGACCACGGATCGCGACAGCCCCCGTGACCATGTTCAGCTCAATCAAGGGGAGCCCCTGTGAGTTGACAGCCTGCGAGCGCAGCGTCATGCCAAGGATTAACTCTTGGATGAACGCCTTGTTGATGAAGGCGGCGTTGATAAACGCCTGGCCGTCCTGGAAGACGAACAAGTTGCTTTCTGGCCCATCGATGCCATTGATGATCGCAACCCGCTGCGCAGAGAGAAGGATCTCACCAACCTCTCCGTTACTGCCCTGAACAATGCCAGTTGCCACCCGTTTACCGTTGACGTTGGTCTCCGTCTTCCATGAGGAGATCGCGGAGACTCTGCCATTGGTGTCGACGATGGCTTGGTCATTGCGCTGGATCGCAGCAGAGGCAGCGGCCTGCTGTGCTTGAACCTGGCTGAACTGCTGTGCCGTAGCGGTGCTCAGGTCTACTACCGATTTGCTGACCTGCTGCACTAACGCATTCGTCTCCCCCTGGCGCACTTCAACTTGATCGGTCCGCTGCGCCTGAGCTACATCCCCCTCGATCAGTGCAGACTGAACCGACCAGACACCTACATAGGTCTGCTCGGAACCCGCGAACCCTTCTTCACTACCGGCAAGTGCTGGATTGACCTGGGCGAACCCGAATCACTTGGTGGCGGCCGGCTGGATCGCCATCCCTACCGACACAACGCTTGACGAGGCAGAGGCCGCCAAGATCTTTGCCGCTGTCGGCGCCTGGAATCAGCAGAAAGCAGCATGAAACGCATCACCGCGCGCGTCCGGCACGGCCGGCGCCAACAGCACATCAATCTGCCGCCCAGCGGCTTGGGAGGTATCGGCCATGGCGAAGACGCCAGCCCAGCGCAAGAAGGAACAGCGGGAGCGGGACAAGCTCTCGGCAGAGGAGCGCGAAGCCCGGTTGTTGTCACGCCGGATTGTCACGGACCTCTACCACAACACCGACGCCGCGCTTAAACGATCAATGACCCGCGCCAAGATCGACGAAGAGCAAGACCTTATTTCCCGCCTGATTCACGGTTCCGACCGACTCACCGACGAGCAGCTTGAAGCGCTTATCAAGCATTCGTGACGTTCGGTCGTGACCAACCTATTGCCACCATGCCGCATCCTGCCACGGAGGGCGGCGCATGCATGCGAGATATGACTAAACTCCCTTCTTGGTCCGCTCCCATTCTATTTTTATTATTTTCTGAGCACAAAACACAATCGCGTCGCACAACCCAGACATTTCTCTCTCTCCTTTAGATGCGCGCTCATAAGCATCATCCATAGCTTTTAAAAGATCATCCGTCTCTGCCTCGCCGGAGTTCAGTAACATCTGTATCTTAGCGCGCAACGCCCGAGTCTCATTAACTGAAACCACTGACAACTCAACCCAATCAGGGTTTTCGCGCTCAAACGAAATCCACGCTCCAGTTTGCCCTATATCTATTCCATTACATTCAAACCATCCACCTCTTTTTATTATAAGATCACTAACACTACACACAGCCGCCACATATCTTGAACAGCAGTCGCGAACCTCATTAATCCAAGCCTGACGGCTAGAGCGAATGATCGCTGCAGTTGCGACATCTTCCTGACTCTTGACGGTCCGCTTGAATGTATACACCGTCACACCTGACCCCAGAACTACCGCAATCACTGTAAGTAAAAAACCCGCCAATGTTTTGTAGTCAGTACCGGCATCAATAACTGCATTGATCTCGGGAATTCTATTAAGAGTCAGCATCACATTTTCAATAGCCACACAAGTCCCTTAGCTTAAGTATTCAGTCGGACACAAATAACCTAAGTCAGCCAATCACGCCAGCCCGGCGAGGGGGGCGCCTGCACGCAAGGACCACAACATGACCCAGCAGCACCGCATCCTGGTGGGCGACTGCATCGAGATGATGCGGGCGCTTCCGGATCAGTCAGTGCATACCTGCATCACCAGCCCACCCTACTTCGGACTGCGCGACTATGGCGCGGATGGACAGATTGGCCTGGAATCTACACCCGCAGAATTCGTGCAGGCCCTGGTCGCCGTCTTCCGTGAAGTTCGCCGCGTGCTGCGCGACGATGGCACGCTGTGGCTCAACCTTGGCGACAGCTACGCTCGGAAGGGCGGCCTTGGTCCGCAGAGTGGTGGCGATTTTGCGAACCGGCGCCGCGGGCAGGAGGAAATCTGCAAGTCGATCCAGGAAGTACCGGATGGGCTGAAAGAGAAGGATCTGATCGGCATCCCGTGGCGAGTGGCGTTCGCTCTACAGGACGATGGCTGGTACCTGCGCCAGGACATCGTCTGGAACAAGCCTAACCCAATGCCGGAAAGTGTTCGCGATCGCTGCACCAAGGCGCATGAGTATGTTTTTTTGCTGAGCAAGTCGAAGCGGTACTACTTCGACCAGGCGGCAATCGCTGAGGACGCGGCAGAGCCGCGAGGACCTGGCAACGTCGCCCCCGTGGAGTCGCTGCCAGGTGAACGACCGACCGAAAACTCCAACATCCGGGGCTCACTGCACAAGATCGGCGCCAGACTCACTCGTAACAAGCGCAGCGTTTGGACTGTGGCCACGCACAGCTTCAAGGGCGCCCACTTCGCCACCTTCCCGCCCGACCTGATCCGGCCTTGCGTTCTGGCCGGCTCACCGCGTGGCGGCATGGTGCTCGACCCGTTCGGCGGCGCCGGCACCACCGCGCTCGTCGCCATGCAGGAAGGCCGGCAATCGGTCATCTGCGAGCTGAACCCCGAATACGCCACCATCGCCCGCCAGCGCCTGGACACAGCCTGGATCGAAGGAGCAGCGCAAATGGACTTTTTGCTGGACCGGTCGCCAGCCGCTTAATCCTCAGACTCTGGCCGCCAGCGTATTCTCCTCTCAGAGGATGCATGGCGGCCAACTGGGATAAAACAGTTAGGAAACACGTCGAATGTAGTCGGCACCGGTACGAATTTGCTCAAGCGCTTTCGCAACAGGATCAGACTTTATGTTCCCAGCCTTTTCCTTGATTTCGTCGATTTGACCTGAAAATAGACTTTTCACATCCTCTGGGATCAATTGCGACCCCATGATCTGCTCAATTTCTGACGGCCCGATGATGGGTTGTGTTAACTGATGGTCATCACCGAGGAGCGTTAACCGATCGGCGAGAAAACCGTAAAAGTCACGGCTGAACTCCAGCGTGAAGGTACGGACATCTTCGACTGGGCGCTGAATCTTGATGAATTTCCCAAATCCATCGAAACGCTCAATGTCTTTGCCTACGTAATACCTGCCGTCTACCCATGCGTCGATTATCGGATTTCCATCATGCGTAGCTGCATTGCGCGAAAGGTAAAAAAACTCGCCGTGACGTAAGGCCTTGATGTCTGTCCAAGTAATGGCGGTAGGAAGAAACACCGACCCACCATCTTTCAAGGTCTGCACCATGTTGTTGAGCGAGCCATATGCGTAGGTAAGAAGCCTGCCTTCGTTGTCGCCGGGCGGCAGCTTTTGGGCAAACCGCGCCAGCGAACTGTCACAGTGGCCTACCACCTGTTCGAGGTAATGTTGATATTCGCAAACCTTTGAGTAGAAATAGTTAGCTACCCAAGATTTTGACTTCAGTACCTTTTCTTCCACGACTCACCAACCCATCGATTCCTTTTTGAGCGCCCATGCTGACTGTAGTGGTCAACAATTCCCGGACACAGAATTGAGTTTTTCCTCAGCAACCGCCGGCGGCACGAAACCGTTGTACTGATGTGGCCGTGTCCAGTTGTACCGCTGCATGAGATATCGCCCGATGTCC
>NZ_VWXI01000023.1 GCF_011752525.1 Pantoea sp. Cy-639
GACCAGGAAGGCGTGGCCGATGCCGCCGAAGTCGACGGCGTTGATGATGTCGACCAGGGTGCTGAGGCTGAGGTCGCCGCCGACCACGCCGAGCAGCTCGCCGCTGCCCTTGGCCTTGACCGGCATGACGATGCTCATCATCAGGCCGCCGACCGTTCCCTGGTAGGGGGCGGTGAACACCGTGTGACCGGCGCTGACAGCTTCGCCGTACCAGGGGCGCTGGCGTGGGTCGAAGCCTTTGGGCAGTTCCACGAACGGGCGTTGGGTGAACACCCCGTCGGCCTGGCCGAGGTAGGTGAACAGGAAGTTCTGGGTATAGGACGGTTGGTCGACCAGCGCTGGCACGTTGCTGCCGGCGCCTTGCTGGGCGATGTCCTGGGCCAGGTTCTCGAGGAGCAGGATGCGTCCGCTCATCCAGTTCTGCACGCTGCTGGCGGTCAGGGTGCCGGCCTGCTGGACGGAGGATTCGATGTTCTGGCGGATGGTGTTGCGTTGCAGGTAGTCGTTGTAGAGGGCAAACAAGGCAAACGCCAATACCACGATCCCGCAGGCGCTGAGCAGCACCTTGTGGCGGAATTTCAAGCTCATATTCGGAGACCTTCGGTGATTGTTCTTTTTTTGAATATCGCACGCACATGACGCAATGGCGGGACTCTCGCCTCCATTATCGGCCGCGGCTGTAGGAATCTTGAACCGTTACTTTCGTCCAACGGTACAGGTTGTTCATTGACAGGGTTTGTGCTTGCCACCTTCTGCAGGTCCTACAACTTGGTTCCTTGTATTGATGTAGTCCATTTCTCAAAGGGGCTTTTTCCCCAGTCTGGCCCGTTGTGGCCCGGGAGCATGACGTTCTAGTCTCGCCCTGTTCGTCGTGCCCCGGCCGCCTTGGTTGATCGGGTGATGGGCAGAGCGCCGCGCAAGGATCGCGCGGTCTTGCCCGGTGGCCTGGGTACGGGGCGCGGCGGACACTTTCTCTATTCGGGCGGTGGCAGGTGGGGGGCTTGCTGCTGTTCTTGCACAACAGGGGGTGAAGGGTGAGCAGGGATGAAGAGTCGAAAGACAAGGTCGGGTTGAAGGTCGTCAGCCTGGCGGCGCGAGCGGGACGCTATTCGATCCGCAACTGGGTACGAGCAGTGCCGGGGTTGCCGACGCGGGACGTGTTGCAGGAAACGTCGGTGATCCTCGGGGTCATCACCGGGCTCACGCAACAGGCCTTGCTCAAGCCGCGCGAAGCGCAGACGCTGATGCGTGCCACGTACTACCTCAGCGGGCTGGCCAAGGCGATGATCGATGGACAATTGCCGGTCAAGGCGCAGGAGGAGGGGAAGGACGGCTAGTACCAGGCAGGAGGGCCAGCTTTCCAGTCGACCAAACAGCAGAAGGCCGCTCCCAGGAGCGGCTTTCTGCTGTCTGGCAAACGCTTCAGGGCGCCAGGTTGAACAGTTGGTAATCGCCTCCCTGCAGACGTAGAGCAGACTCACGGACGACGCAGGGCACTGGCGAGCGCAACCGTCAACGCGACCGCCAAGGCCATCGCGAGTGTCATGGTGATGGCCAGACCCAGATACTCGAGCAGTCCCGCCAGGGTCAGGTAGAACGCAATCACTCCCACGGCGCCAATCGCGTTGCCACGCACCATCACTGCCATCCCGGCGCGGCCGCCCTGCACATGGGCGAACACCACCAATGGCCAGGCGATCACGGGTATCGGCGCGAGCATGCCGCTGGCCGCGGGCCCCAGCCAACTGGCGAAACCGGTGGTGGCCATCAGCAGGCTGGTGGCGGAAACCATGCGCAGAGGGATCTCCCAGAAACGTTGGCGAGGGCGGGCGAGGGTGTCTGGCGTCGGTTCGCGGCCGCTGGCGCGGATCAGCAGGCCGATCAGCAACAGGGCCACCGCAATCGAAAGGTACAGTCCACCCCAGTGGGTAAAGGCATAGGCCGCCACACCATAGAACAGCAGCGCCAGCGGCACCGCCACGGCGAGGCCGGCATGGCGCGTGACCAGCAGGTAGAACGCATAGGTGGCCTGTACCGCGGCCAGGCCACCGAGGGCGCCAGGGACCGCGCCGAGGGCGAAGGCACTGCCCTGCTCCAGGCACAGGAAAGTCATCACCAGCGCCGAGGTGACCGGCAGCCCGGACAGCAATCCGCCGAGCAGGCCGCCCCAGCGGCGTGAAGCGAGGGAAATGGCCCACATCAGCAGCGGGGTAACCAGAAGCTTCAGGTAGAACAGGGTCATTGCAGGATATCCAGGCTTGCACAAAGGGCGCCCACCGTCGGCATCAGGCAGGGCGCGGATGAATCAGCCACGGCTGGCCTGCAGCGCCTGGGCCAGGTCGGCGATGATGTCGTCGCTGTGCTCGATGCCGATCGACAGACGCACCATGTCCCGCGGTACACCGGCCTTCTCCAGTTCTTCGTCGTTGAGCTGGCGGTGAGTGGTGGAGGCGGGGTGGCAGGCCAGCGACTTGGCGTCACCGATATTGACCAGGCGTACCACCAGTTGCAACGCGTCGATGAAGCGTGCGCCGGCCGCCTGGCCGCCCTTGATGCCGAACGACAGGATCGACGCCGGCTTGCCACCGGTGTAGCGCTGGGCCAGTTCATGCTCGGGATGGTCGGGCAGCCCGGCGTACTTCACCCAGGCCACCTGTTCGTGAGCCTGCAGGTAGTGGGCGACCTTCAGCGCGTTCTCGGTGTGGCGCTCCATGCGCAGGGCCAGGGTCTCCAGCCCCTGCAGGATCAGGAAGGCGTTGAACGGCGACAGCGCGGCGCCGGTATTGCGCAGTGGCACCACGCGGCAGCGGCCGATGAACGCGGCGGGGCCGAAGGCCTCGGTGTAGGTGACGCCATGGTAGGACGGATCGGGGGTATTGAGCAGGGCAAAGCGTTCCTTGTTGTCGCCCCAGGGGAACTTGCCCGAATCGATGACGATGCCGCCGATGCTGGTGCCGTGGCCGCCGATGTACTTGGTCAGCGAGTGTACGACGATGTCGGCGCCATGCTCGAACGGCCGGCAGAGGATCGGCGTGGCCACGGTGTTGTCGACGATCAGCGGCACGCCGTGACGGTGGGCGGCAGCGGCCAGGGCGGCGATGTCGACGATATTGCCGGCCGGATTGCCGATGGACTCGCAGAACACCGCCTTGGTGCGTGCGTCGATCAGCCCCTCGAGGGCGGCGATGTCGTCGTGGGCGGCGAAGCGGGTGTGGATGCCCATGCGCGGCAGGGTGTGCGCCAGCAGGTTGTAGGTGCCGCCGTACAGCTTGGCCACCGAGACGATGTTGTCGCCGGCCTCGGCGACGGTCTGGATGGCGTAGGTGATGGCGGCCATGCCCGAGGCCACCGCCAACGCGCCGACCCCGCCTTCGAGGGCGGCCATGCGCTGTTCGAGCACGTCGTTGGTGGGGTTCATGATGCGCGAGTAGATGTTGCCGGCGACCTTGAGGTCGAACAGGTCGGCGCCGTGCTGGGTGTCGTCGAAGGCGAACGAGGTGGTCTGGTAGATCGGCACGGCCACGGCGCGGGTGGTCGGGTCGGGGCTGAAGCCCGCGTGGATGGCGAGTGTTTCCAGCTTCATGCGGTCGTTCCTTGAGCGTGGGATGGAAGCGCTCGAGCATGGAACGGGGAGCATGTGGGGGTCAATAGCTCAGGAGGCGTGCAGGCCAGGGGCCTGGCCTGCACGCGCCATGGATCATGCGCTGAGGGTATTGCTGGGCATGGCAAAGGGCAGTTTCGGCAGCAGTGGCATGATGTCTTCGAACTGCTGGCGTTGGCTCCAGTCATCGTAGTCGCCGATGACGTAGAGCCGCTGCTTGGCACGGGTGACGGCGACGTTGAGCAGGTTAGGTGTGCTGACGGCCCAGTCACGTGCACCTTCGTTGTCGGTGCTGCCTCCAAGTATCAGGATGATGATCTGCGCCTCCTTGCCTTGCATGGTGTGAATGGTGCCGTAGACGATCTGCTTGGGCAGGAAGCTCGAGAGTTTGCTGCGCACATCCTGGAACGGTGTGATGACCGTGATCTCGTGATGCGCCACGCCGTCGACCGTGAGCCGCTCCAGCAGGCGCCTGAGCATGATGCCTTCCTGGCGCACCCAGTTGTTGCCCGACGAGGGGCCGATGACGTGCAGCCAGCCGGTTGGCAGGCTGGCCTTGCTGGCCTCTTCGGGGGCAGGGGCATGGGTCCCGTATACCATGGCACCGGCATAGGCGATGCGGTTGGCCATCTCGAACATGGGGCGATCGCAGCGACGATGGACCACCAGTGGCAAGCCGACCCAGGTCTGCGCCTGGCTGGGGCCGAGCATCTTGCCCCAGCGCGTGGCCAGGTCGGCCAGAGACTGGGCCGATTGGCGATTGCATATCCAGTGCGGATCGACCTGGTAGTGCTTGCGCATGTGTTCGAGCACGGCGTCGCATGCTGGCACGATCGGCGGCAGTTGCAGCGGATCGCCCACCAGCACGGCACGCTGCGCACGCCAGAGGGCGCCCACGGCCGCCTGGGGAGTGGCCTGGCCTGCTTCATCCACCAGCAGCCAGCCGATCTCGCCGCAACCGAAGCTGCCGAAGGAACGGGCGAACGAGGCGAACGTGCTGCTCAGGACCGGGACTACCATGAATAGCGATGCCCAGATGGACCGGCCCAGGTCAGGGGAAATGCCGTGGTACGGGGCGCCGGTCAGTTGTCGGGTGATGCAGTAGAGGTTGGCGCTCAGGCGCTTCGCCTCGATCTGGAACAGGGTCTTGTGCAGGTGGAGGGCCTCGATGAACACGCGTGCCCGTGCCTGCCGCCAGCCTTCCAGCTGCCACGGTTCGAGTTTCTCGATTGCCTCGTCAGGATTGAGTGTGCCGTGCTCGAGCCATGCCAGCACGTGTTCGGCGCCCCCGGCGGTGGCCAGGATGCGAGCGGCCTCGATATCACTGCACAGCGTTGCCTCCAGCGCCTGGCACTGTTGCCAGGCCGTCTCGATCTGCTGCTGGCGATCCTGTACCTGTTCGCCCAGGCGCTTGTCCTGCTTTACGGCAGTCTCGTAAGCGTCGTCGCACAGCCGGTGCTGTTGGCGCAGGCGGGTCAGGCGTGCACGCCAGCGGCGGGTTGCTCCCCACAGTGTGATCAGGTTGAGCCATAGGCCAGGTTGCTGGCTGGCGTGGCCATCGAGGGTCTGCAGCGCGTTTTGCAAGTGCTCCCGGGCAGGTATCAGCTGGGTGGTCTCGTGATCGACCAGGTCGAGCTGAAGTCGTTCCAGGGCCAGCTTGTGGTTGGCGTGCTCGACACGTTGCCGGGCCAGTGCCGAGCGGCGTTGGTGGACGCCATCGATGTGCTGGTTGATGACGTTGACCTGTTCGCACAGTGCCTGGGCGGCAGCTTTGCAGGCGTTGTAGCGGTTTGTCGCCGCTTTCCAGCAGCTCTGGCGCTCTTGCTCGGGGACGTTGTTGGCAGGATTGGTCAACCAGCCAATGAATCCTTTGGGGCCGGTGGGCTTGTCGGACAGGTCGATATCGGCAGTGTAACTGTCCTCCTGCTCGGCCAGCACATCGGCGCTCTGCAGGTCGTTGGCGGCGATATCCGCACGTGCAGGCTTCTTCTTGGGCGGTGGTTCGCCGTAGAAGAAGCGGCTGACGAATTGCTTGCGTTTGGTCTTGCTGCCCAGGGCCGCGGAGATCAGACCCCAGGCTTGCTGGTCGATCAACAGAGTGGCGAGGTCGGCGAAATAGTCGATTTCACCCAGCCAGGAGGCGTCGACGGTCTTGAGCTGGGGCAACTCTAGAGTGATGTTTTCCACCGCGACGTTGTTGCTGGACGCCACGACGATCTCGAAACCGAACAGGGCCGGATTCAGACGATAGCCTGTCTGTTTGCGGCCAGTATCGTTGATGTCTTCGCTGCCATTGCTGACGAAGGCTTGCGAAGCCCTGTCGAACGAGGCAAGTACGTCGGCACGGCGAGTTACCACGGCAGCGATCAGGTCGCGCAACAGCGTGGTCTTGCCTGTTCCGGGCGGGCCGTTGACTCCCAGGACGCCTGCGCTGTCGCCAAGCTCGTCGAGCAGGCTGTTGACGGCCAGTTGCTGCGAATGCACGAGGCCAAGGTGATGGCGGCTCGGCCAGCAGCCTGGGGCGAGTTTGTGCGGATAGAGCCGCTCGACGATCGGCAGCGAAGCGTCCGGATGATCCAGGTACAGCCGCTGTTGGGGGTCATGCTCACGCAGGTATTGAGCCAGGGCGCTGCTGGATTCGCCACGCTCCAGTGCCGCTGCGACCTTGACCAGGTCATCGAGCAGGAAGCTGTTGAGCGGATCGTCCGCGGGGGCGGGCTTTTCGGGGTCGATCGGTGTTGAGCGCAGCCGATGCCGGCAGGGGGCATCACCGAAGAATTCCTCCAGACCCAGTTGTTCCCGGACCGCGCACGTCAATTCATGCAGCGCCTTGTGGGTCACGGTGCCGCTGAGCAGGCTGCTGGCCATGTGACGGGCGCCTTCCTGGGCGCTGTCGAAACCATGGGTCCAGGTTCGCCCGGCGAGCACGCAGCCGAGGAACCAGGCCTCGCTGGACAGGATCAGGCTATCCGCTACCAGGGCGCCCTCCTCGGTGAACTTCAGGGCGAACAGGGCGGTTTCCCGGGACTGCGGTTCGGTGTAGCCCTGGTTGGCGCCAAAATGCGCGCCCAGGGCCTGGGTAACGGCCAGGCTATCGTATAGATGGGCGAACACGCTGTGGCTCCAGACGCGTTTCTCGGGCAGCTTCTGCTTCTGCACCGGGCTGCCGGCCTGCCACGGCAATGGTTCACCCTGGGTGAGGAGGTCGTGGAAGAACGGCGAATAGATGTCGTCTTCATCACGGGTGTTGAGCTTGGGAACGGATTGCGGCTGCAACAGTTCGATGGCGTGCCAGTAGTACACGATGCTTGACGGGTTCATCGACATCCTTGATTACGGGGGACTCGGCCTTGCGAGCAGTCGGTCGAGACAAGAGTCAGCGTGGGAGCGGTGACGCGATCATGAGCCACGGCTCTTCCTCATCTTGTGGGCGCTGGCACCTGTTCTGAACGAGCCCTTGTCTGCATCGGTGGCCTCGACATGAACACGGGCGTTGCCAGGCATACCCTGCAGGTGGTTGACCAGTATCCGGCGGGAGCTGTCCAGCTGGGGGGCATCGGGCATGAGACAACTCCTTGTGGTCTCTGGAGGACTGCACGAATGCAGGGGCAGGCCGCGAGCTTAACGCGACAGATGGCCCGATGATATCGTCAGTCGCTGCAATGCTGCACGGGTCAGGCTCGACAGGGGCTGGCCGTCCACGCCAGGGAGCCATCATGGATTCGCTCTACCTCATCGCCCTCGGTGCCATCGTCGCCGGTTTCGTCCAGGGGCTGTCCGGCTTTGCCTTCGGCATGGTGGCCATGTCGTTCTGGGCCTGGAGCCTGGAACCGCAGGTGGCGGCGGTGCTCACGGTGTTCGGCAGCCTTGCCGGGCAACTGATTGCGTTGTTCAGCGTGCGCCGTGGCTTCAGTTGGTCGCTGTTGTGGCCATTCGTCCTCGGTGGGCTGGCGGGCATTCCCTTGGGCGTGTGGGGGCTGCCGTACCTGGACATGCTCTGGTTCAAGGCGATGTTCGGCACGTTGCTGGTGCTGTGGTGCCCGCTGATGTTGCTGGCACCACGCCTGCCGCGCCTGCGTGGCGGGCGCCTGGCCGATGGCGCGGTGGGGATGGTGGGCGGGGTGCTGGGAGGGATCGGCGGGTTCACCGGCACGGTGCCGACCTTGTGGTGCACCTTGCGCGGTTTCGAGCGCGACCAGCAGCGGGCGGTGATCCAGAACTTCAACCTGTCGATGCTGGCGGTGACCATGGCTACCTACCTGGGCACCGGCCTGGTGACAGTGGCATTGCTGCCGGCGTTCGGCGTGGTGGTACTGGCGATGGCGCTGCCGACCTTGCTCGGCACGCGTCTGTACCTGGGGATCAGCGAGGTGGCGTTTCGGCGGATCGTACTGGGGCTGCTGACCTTGTCGGGAGTGGCGATGCTGGTAGTGGCGGTGCCGGGGTTGCTGGCACGGGACGTGCTGTGAGGGCGGCTATGCCTTGAGGGGCAGTGTGGGAACAGGCCTTGCCCCGCGATGGATGGCACCGGCTTTGCCGGTATCGCGGGGCAGGCTTGTTTCCACGTCCAGGTGCCGGCAGCACCAATCAGCGATCAGGCTTTGCAGGTAGTAGCAGGGAGTGAACGGAGCGGCTAGCCCAGCGTACGCTCGATACCGCCCAGTACCAGGCTTTCCATCAGTGCCAGGCCGTCGGCCTCGCTGAGCGTGCGTTCGCGCAGCAGGCCGGGCAGTTGGTTGAGCTGGGCCGCCAACACCTGCCCGGTGGCCGTCAGGGCTTCGCCGGTCAGTTTCGCCTGCGGCGCGATCAGACGCAGCAGACCGCTCTCGTAACGCTCGCGCAAGGCCAGCAGGCGTGCCTGCTGGGCCTCGCTCAGGCAACAGAAGTCGCGTTCGGCCAGGCGAAACTGCAACGGCCGTTCGCCATGCAACTGCCAGTGCGCGGCAATCAGGCAGGCCAGTACCGGCTTGCCTCGGGCCAGGGCCCGGCGGCCCTGGTCCAGGGTCGCCAGCAACTCCTCGTAGAGCTCCTCGATCAGGTCGTACAGCAGGTCCTGCTTGCTCGGGAAATGGTGGTACAGCGAGCCTGCGGTCAGGCCGACGTGCGCCGCCAGCTCACGCATGCTGACCTGGCCGAAGCCTTTCTCGGCGAACAGGGCCATGGCCCTGTCGCGGCGTTCCTCGAAGTTGGCGCAGCGCAGCGCCGCGTTGACCGGGGGCATGGCGCGGCCTCAGTAGCTGAAGAAGCCGCGGCCGCTCTTGCGGCCCAGGTAGCCGGCCGCGACCATCTCCTTGAGCAGCGGGGCGGGGCGGTATTTGCTGTCGTTGAAGCCCTCGTGGAAGGCCTCCATGATCGCCAGCAGGGTGTCCAGGCCGACCAGGTCGGCCAGGGCCAGGGGGCCGATCGGCTGGTTGCAGCCCAGGCGCATGCCGGTGTCGATGTCCTCGGCGCTGGCCAGGCCTTCCTGGCGCACGAAGATCGCCTCGTTGATCATCGGCACCAGGATGCGGTTGACCACGAAGCCCGGACGGTTGCCGGCGGTGATCGGTGTCTTGCCGAGCTTCTCGGTCACCAGCAGGGCCTGGGCGTAGGTTGCGTCGCTGGTCTGCAGGCCACGGATGATTTCGACCAGCGCCATCATCGGCACCGGATTGAAGAAGTGCACGCCGATGAAGCGCTCGGGGTGCTCGATGCTGGCGGCCAACTGGGTCACCGACAGCGACGAGGTGTTGGTGGCGATCAGGCAGTCGGCGCTCACGCTGGCGGCTACCTGCTGCAGGATGCGCTGCTTGAGCGCCAGGTTCTCGGTAGCCGCCTCGATCACCAGTTGCGCAGCGGCCAGCTGGGCGTAGTCGGTGCTGGTGCGGATGCGCCCCTTGGCCGCCTCGGCGCGTTCGGCGTCGAGGGTGCCCTTGTTGACCTGGCGTTCGAGGTTCTTGGTCAGGGTGGTTACGCCGCGCTCCAGGGCAGCGTCGGAAACGTCCACCAGCAATACCTGGTAGCCGGCGGTCGCGCACACCTGGGCGATACCGTTGCCCATGGTGCCGGCGCCGATCACGGCGATCTGTTCGATAGTCATGCGGGGTGCTCCTTAAACGCGTTCGAAGACGACAGCGATCCCTTGGCCGCCGCCGATGCACATGGTGGCCAGGGCGTAGCGGCCCTGGACACGTTGCAGTTCATGGATGGCCTTGGTGGCGATGATCGCGCCGGTGGCGCCTACCGGGTGGCCGAGGGAAATTCCCGAGCCGTTGGGGTTGACCTTCTCCGGGTCGAAGCCCAGGGCACGGGCCACGGCACAGGCCTGGGAGGCGAAGGCTTCGTTGGACTCGATCACATCCAGGTCGGCGACCTTCAGGCCGGCTTTTTCCAGCACTTTCTGGGTGGCCGGGATCGGACCCAGCCCCATCAGCGCCGGCTCGACCCCGGCGTGGGCGTAGGCCACCAGCCGCGCCAGCGGCTTCAGGCCCAGGCGGCGCACGGCGTCGCCGGTGGCCAGGACCAGGCCGGCGGCACCATCGTTGATGCTGCTGGCGTTGCCGGCGGTGACGCTGCCGTCTTTCTTGAACACCGGCTTCATCGCCGCCAGTTGTTCGGCGCTGGCGTCGGCACGCACGTTCTCGTCGATGGCGAACTGCACGACGCCTTTGCGGGTCTTGATCTCGATCGGCACGATCTGGCCGTCGAAGCGGCCCTCGGCCAAGGCGCGGGCGGCGCGGCGCTGGCTGGTCAGGGCCACTTCGTCCTGCATCTGGCGGCTGATGCCGTGGGCCTCGGCGACATTCTCGGCGGTGATGCCCATGTGGAAGTGCTCGAACGGGTCCTGGAGGATGCCGACCATGTAATCGATGCCTTGCAGGTCGCCCATGCGCGCGCCCCAACGGGCCTGGGGCAGCAGGTAGGGACCGCGGCTCATGGCTTCGGCGCCGGCGGCCAGGGCGATGTCGCTGTCACCCAGCAGCAGGCCCTGGGCGGCCGAGACGATGGCCTGCAGGCCCGAGCCGCACAGGCGGTTGACGCTGAAGGCCGGGGTTTCCTTGGGGATGCCGGCGTTCATCGCCGCGACCCGGCCGAGGTAGGCGTCCCGCGGTTCGGTGGGGATCACGTTGCCCATGACCACATGGCCGATCTGCGCGGCCTCGACGCCCGAACGGGCGATGGCGGCGCGGGCCACCTGGGTGGCGAGATCGGCCAGCGGCAGGTCCTTGAGCGAACCGCCAAAGCTGCCGATGGCCGAACGTACCGCGCTGACGACATAGATTTCTGTGCTGCTCATGGGAGGCTCCGTGTGCGAAGGCGTGGCGGGGCGGCGACAGCTCTGCGAGAATGGCCGCCGCACTTTTCTGCAACCCCTGGGGTTGATCGAGTCTAGGCAAAGGCCTGGAAGCGGCCTATGCCGGATCTGCTCAGGCAACCTGGCATTTTTTGCCACTCAGCATAGACAGCGGACTTCTGCCATGCGCGATAGCGACACGGTCGCGGTGTACTTTCTCAACGCCATGCTGCATGCCCTGCGTGATCGGCCGCAGGCACGCGACGCCCAGCTGCGCGCGGTGGGCATCGACCCGCAGGTGCTGGTTCAGCCCCAGGCGCGGGTGCCGGCCAAGGCCTTCGCCCAGTTGTGGCTGGCGCTGATCGGCGAACTTGGCGATGAGTTCTTCCAGCTCGACAGCCATGGCATGCCGCTGGGCAGCTTCGCACTGATCTGCCGCGGGCTGATCCAGGAGCCGAACCTGGAGAAGGCGCTGCGCCAGTGCCTGGGCAGTTTCGGCCTGTTCCTGCGTGATCTGCAGGGAAGTTTCAGCCAGCGTGGTGGCCGCGCGGTGATCAGCGTGCGTTCGCAGATCGCCGACCCGCTGACCCGGGTCTACGCCGAGGAAACCTACCTGGTGCTGGTGATCGGCCTGCTGTGCTGGCTGGCCGGGCGGCGCATCGCCATCGACCGCACCGAGCTGGCCCTGGCTCGGCCGGCCCAGGAGGACGATGCGCTGTTGTGGGGGCCGGACGTGCGCCTGGGCAGTGGGCGTACCGAAGTAGAGTTCGACAGCGCCTGGCTGCGACTGCCGGTGGTGCAGGACCTGGCAGCGTTGAAGACCTTCCTGCGCACGGCACCCCAGGGGCTGGTGATTCGCTTTCGTCACCAGAACGGCCTGGTGGCGCAGGTGTATCGGCACCTGAGGGCGCGGCAGTACGGGCAATGGCCGACGTTGACGGCGATGGCCGAGCGTCAGCAGCTCAGTGCCAGCAGTTTTCGCCGTCAATTGGAGCGCGAAGGACGCTCGTACCAGCAGGTCAAGGACGAAGTACGCCGGGCCATTGCCTTCGAGCTGTTGCGCGAAGGACGCCTGAGCGTCGCCGAGATCGCCGGGCAGACGGGGTTCCAGGAGCCCAGCGCATTTCACCGGGCGTTCAAGAAGTGGACCGGGCAGAGCCCGGGGAGCTACCGGGCCAGGCGAGCGCCAACGGCCCTGTAGGAGCCGGCGTTGCCGGCGATGGGCCGGGAGTCGCTCAGGCCACCATCGCCGGCCCTACGCTGGCACCATCGCAAACCCTACGCCAAAGCGGTTCCAGGCGTTGATGGTGGCGATGGCCAGGGTCAGGTTGGCCACTTCCTGCGCGCTGAAATGCTCCAGCAGCGCTTCGTATTCAGATTGCGGGGCGCCACGCTCGGGCAGGCGGGTGAGGCTGTCGACCCAGGCCAGGGCGGCGCGTTCGCGCGGGGTGAAATAGCGGGTCTCGCGCCATACGCTCAGGGTCTGCAGACGCGCTTCGCTCTCGCCGGCCTTGCGGGCGTCGTTGGCGTGCAGGTTGACGCAGTAGGCGCAGCCGTTGATCTGCGAGGCGCGCAAACGCACCAGTTCGAGCAGCGAATGCTCCAGCCCCGAGTTGATCAGCGCCTGCTCGAGGCCAACCATGGCCTTGTAGGCTTCAGGTGCCTGGCGGGCCCATTCGATACGGTCATGCATGGTGAATCTCCAGTGAGCAAAGGGAACGTGGCGCTACCTTAGCGCCGGGCCGCACCAGATCGAATAGCCAATCGCGCACTTTGCCGGGAGGCCAATGCCCCATTCAGCCATCCACTGATGTGCATCCAATCTCTTCATTTCTGCCCAGGCGATGGAGTCGGGATAATGACCCGGTCTTCACAGGAGAACCGATTCATGTCGGAACAACGCTTCATGCGCGAGGCCATCGACCTGGCCCGTGCCAACATCCAGGCCGGTGGCCGGCCTTTCGGCGCGGTGCTGGTGTACCAGGGCCAGGTGATCGCCCGCGCCGTCAACGAGATCCACAGCACCCAGGACCCGACAGCCCACGCCGAACTGCAGGCCATTCGCCAGGCCGCCCAGGCCTTGGGCCGCGCGCGGCTGGACGGCGCCGAGATCTACGCCAGCGGCCATCCGTGCCCGATGTGCCTGGCGGCCATGCACCTGTGCGGCATCGAGCGCGCCTGGTTCGCCTATGACAACGACGAAGGCGAGCCCTATGGCCTGTCCACCGCCGCGGTCTATACGCAGATGGCACGCCCGCCGCAGCAGCAGAGCCTGCCCCTGCGTCCGCTGAAGCCTACTGGCGAGTCGGGCTTGTACGCCGAGTGGAAACAGGCCGGCCAGGCATGAGAGGCGCACTGAACCTGCTGCTGGTGGTGCTGCTGGCGCTGAACCTGCGGCCGATGCTCACCAGCATTGGCCCCCTGCTGGAACCGATGCGCCAGAGCACCGGGCTGGGCTACCAGCAGGCGGCCCTGCTGACCGCCTTGCCGGTGCTGTGCATGGGACTGATCCCGTTGCTGCAGCCCTGGCTGCGACGCTGGTTGAGCGAGCATGGCGGCATGCTCGGCGGGCTGGCGGCCATTGCCGCGGCCTGCCTGTGGCGCCTGCAACTGGACAGCGCCTGGGCGTTGATCGCCAGCGCCGTGGTCGCAGGCCTGGGTGTGGCGGTGGTGCAGGGCATGATGCCGGGGTTGGTCAACCGCTGGTTCCCGACCCGTCTGGCGGCGACCATGGGCCTGTACTCGGCGGCGCTGATGAGTGGTGGCGGCCTGGCGGCGGTGCTGGGGCCATCGATCACCGCCTATACCGGTCGCTGGCAGATGGGCCTGGGCGTCTGGGCCTTGCCGGCCCTGCTGGCGGTGCTGGCCTGGGTCGTCCTGCGGCCACGCCAGGACACGCCCAAGCTCGGCGGGGCTGCGGGCGGCCATTGGTTCGGCAACCGCCGTGCCTGGCTGCTGGCGCTGTACTTCGGTCTGATCAACGGCGGCTACACCAGCATGGTGGCCTGGCTGCCGGCCTATCACCTGGAGCATGGCGGCACGGCCCAGGGCGGCGGTGAGCTGGTTGGCCTGATGACTATCTTCCAGGTCACTGGCGCCCTGGGGTTGCCCCTGTTGCTGCGCCGCCTGGCCGACCGTCGGCCGGGGTTGTGGCTGGCGTTGCTGATCCAGTTGGGCGGCTTCCTCGGCCTGCTGCTGGCGCCGGCCACGGCCATGGGCCTGTGGGTGGCGATGATCGGCCTGGGCCTGGGGGCCTGCTTCAGCCTCAGCCTGACGCTGACCCTGGAGCACCTGCGCACACCGGCCGAGGCCGGCAGCCTGGCGTCCTTCGTCCAGGGCGTGGGCTTCATCATCACAGGCATCGTGCCGTACATCACCGGCTGGTTGCGCGATGTCAGCGGCGATTTCCAGGCATCCTGGACGCTGCTCACCTGCACGGTGGTGGCGATGTTGCTGGTGACGGTGTGCTTCGCGCCGCGCGGCTATGCCAAGGCCATCGCCCGGCCGGCCTCGAGCGGCGCCGCCGCGTCGCTCAGCTGAGGCGCTGCAGGGTATCGCGGACCCGGTCCAGCGCCGGGTCGATATCCAGCAGCTCGATGGCGCCGAAGCCCAGCAGCAGCCCCGGTCGTACCGGGGCCTGGCTGAAGAACGGTGCCAGCGAATACAACCCCACTTCGACCTTGCGTGCCAGGTTGACCAGCAGTTCCACATCCACTGCGGGTTCGGCCAGGGCGCTCAGGTGGAAGCCGGCGCTGGCGGGCACCGCGCGCAGCCAGGGTGCCAGGTCGCTGTCCAGGCGCGCCAGGATCCGCTCCCGGCGGGCGCTGTAGACCTCGTGGCAGCGGCGTATGTGCTTGTTCAGGTGGCCTTCGCCGATGAACCGCGCCAGCGCCCACTGCTGCAGGCTCGGGCTGTGCCAGTCGGTCAGGTGCTTGGCCACGCAGGCAGCTTGCAGCACGGCCGCTGGCAGTATGGCGTAGCCCAGGCGCAACTCCGGCAGCAGGGTCTTGGAGAACGTCCCCACATAGGCCACCAGGCCGTGCCGGTCCAGGCGTTGCAGCGCTTCGGCGGCCGGCCCCTGGTAGCGGAACTCGCAGTCGTAGTCGTCCTCGATGATCAGCGCTCCCAGTTCGGCGGCCCGCGTCAGTAGCGCCTGGCGCCGCTGCTCGCCCATGGGCATGCCCAGCGGGAACTGGTGCGAGGGGGTGACGTAGATCAGCCGGGTGCCAGGCTCGATCTGTTCGACGCACAGGCCCTGGTCGTCCACCGGCACCGCCTGCAGTTGCGCGCCCAGGGCCAGGAACAACTGGCGCGCCGGAGGGTAGCCGGGATCTTCCATGGCCACCTTGCAGCCGGGTTCGACCAGCACCCGGGCAATCAGGTCCAGGGCTTGCTGGGCGCCGTTGCACACCAGCACATCGGCGGCGGCGCAGTGCACTCCGCGGGCGAAGGCGATGTGGTGGGCGATGGCCTCGCGCAGCTCAGGCAGGCCCTGGGACGAGAACTGCCGCTCGGTGTGGCGCTGGCTGCGGCGCAGGGCGTATTGCAGGCAGGTGCGCCACTGGTCGTAGGGGAACTGCGCCTTGCTCGAGGCTCCGCCGACGAAGTCGTAGCGCGAGGGTGCGTCCAGTGTGCGTCGGCCAAGCACGGTGGCGCGCTGGCGCCAGCGTTCCAGGGTGTCGGCGGCAGCCAGGGGGAGGGGCTCGGCGCTCTCGGGCTGGAGCGGCCTGCGCGGGGTGATGAAGGTGCCACGGCCGACCACGCCGCTGAGCAGGTTGTCGTAGGTCAGGCGCGAATAGGCTTCGGCCACGGTCTTGCGTGAGATGCCGAGTTGTTCGGCGAGCAGACGCGTGGGCGGCAGTTGCGTGCCGGCGGCGAGGTGGCCGCTGTCGATACCGGCGCGCAGTTGCTGGTAGAGCTGGTCGGCGAGGCCTTTGCGGCCCTCGAGGCGGATATGCAGTTCCATCGGGCAGTGTCCGAAACACGGAGAGGGGTAAAGCTTCGGGGTTTGGCGGGGAAGCTGCAAGCGGGGAGCCTCGCTCCATCGCTGGCTGCGCCAGCTCCCACGACCATTCTGGCGGGCCTTGCGGCGTCATCGGGCATGGCTTGTGCTGACTTGTGCTGATAGTGATATAGCCCTTTCCCGGGGAGCACCGCCTACGGCGTCATCGGGCTGTCACCGTGGGAGCTGGCGCAGCCAGCGATGGGGCGGGAAAGGGCACCCAGGAGCAATCAGAGCCTGGCTGTGCTGATGGTGATGTAGCCCTTTTCCGGCAGGGCGATACGAATCACTGTCTCGTCGGCGCAGGCCTTGCGCTTCTGCTTGATGCAGACGCCGTCCACCGCAGCATCGCGCATGCGCGCGGGGATGGCCCGGCCGCTGTCGTCGAAGAATGCCTCGCTGGCGAGCAGCTCGACTTTCTCGATCAACTGGCGGGTACGCTCGTCGGTGGCGCAGAAGAACCGTACGCCGGACAGGTGCGGATTGTCGTCCGGGTTGCTGACCTCATGAGCCAGCAGTTGGCGCAGGAGGTCGCGCAGTTGATGGGTGGTGCGGGGGTGTCTGGGCATGGCGTGGCCTCGTCTGGAAGATGGCTGGTCGCGGTTGGCGGCCTCAACGGCTCCAGGGCGCAATGATGTTTTTACCGGTGCGGGGGCGGCAATCGCGAAGCCTCCGTGCTTGTGGTAGGAGGGTTCCGAAATTACAAGCAGCGCCCTCATCATCGTCTTGATCCGCGTCAGCCCTGGCAGTGATGTGCCGGTGTTGGTGGGCGTGTGGGGGCTGAGGCAGAATTGCGCCATGCCCATCATGTCTTGCCGAGGTTCCTGCCCATGAACAGCCATTTCCAGCCGGTCGAACTGACCAAGGCCTATCGCCTGCTCAACCATGGACCGACCGTGCTGGTCTCGGCCAGCCACGCCGGGGTCGACAATGTGATGGCCGCCGCGTGGGCCTGCGGGCTGGACTTCGATCCGCCCAAGGTCACCGTGGTCCTCGACAAGGCCGCCCGCACCCGGCAACTGGTCGAGGGCAGTGGCTGGTTCGTGTTGCAGGTGCCCAATGCGGCCCAGGCCCGACTGACCTACCAGGTCGGCAACCAGAGTCTGTTCGACCAGCCGGACAAACTGGCCGGTATCGGCGTGCAACTGGCGCGGGTCGGGGATTTCCCGGCACCGCTGGTGGACGGTTGCTCGGCCTGGCTGATGTGCCGGCTGATCGACGAGCCGCACAACCAGCAGACCTACGACCTGTTCATCGGCGAGGTGGTCGCGGCCTGGGCCGATGACCGGGTGTTCCGTGACGGGCACTGGGCCTACGAGCATGCCGATCCGCAATGGCGCAGTCTGCACTACGTGGCCGGGGGGCATTTCTATGCCATCGGCGCGCCGCTGCGGATCGATTCGGACAAGTAGCGCCCAGCCGAAGCAGCACTGGCCTAAAGCACCGCGGCGCCGGCCTTGGCCACCTGGGCATCCTGCTCGGGCCGGACTCCGGAGACACCGATCGCGCCGACTACCTGGCCCTCCACCCGCAAGGGCACCCCACCCTCAAGGCTGGTCAGCAGGGGGGCGGTCACGAACGCGGTGCGCCCGCCGTTGACCATCTGTTCGTAGTCGCGGGTCTCGCTCCGGCCCAGCGCCGCGCTGCGGGCTTTCTCCAGCGCGATGTAGGCACTGGCCGGGGCGCAGCCATCCAGGCGCTCCAGCAGCAGTGGGTGGCCGCCATCATCGACCACGGCGATGGTCACCGCCCAGTGCTGGTCGAGGGCTTCCTGGCGCGCGGCGGCCAGCAGGCGGGCGACGTCTGCCTGGCCGAGTACGGCTTTGCTATGCATGAGGCACCTCCGTTGCAAGGGCGGCTTCGACAATTTCGATCCAGTGTCGCACCGGGGTGCGCCCGGCCCCGTCGAGGTGAAGCTGGCAACCGATATTGGCGGTGGCGATGAGTTGTGGTTGGCCGCTTTCCAGAGCGTTGAGGCGGTTGTCGCGCAACTGGCGTGCCAGTGCCGGTTGGGTCAGCGAATAGGTGCCCGCCGAGCCGCAGCACAGATGGCCATCGGGCACCGGCGTCAGGTGAAAGCCCAGCCGGGCCAGCACGCCTTCCACCGCGCCGCCGAGCTTGAGTGCATGCTGCAAGGTGCACGGGCAGTGGAACGCCAGACGTTGTTCGGCGCACAGCCCCAGGCGTTCCAGCGGTTCGTCCTGCAGCACCTGCACCAGGTCGCGGGACAGCGCGCTGACCCGCGCCGCCTTGGCGGCATAGCGTGGGTCGTCGGCCAGCAGGTGCCCGTAGTCGCGGATGAAGGCACCGCAGCCACTGGCCGTCTGCACGATGGCCTCGACGCCGGCTTCGAGCGCTGGCCACCAGGCGTCGATGGTGCGCCGGGCGCGGTCCAGCCCTTGGGCCTGGGCATCCAGGTGGTAGTCCACGGCGCCGCAGCAACCGGCCTCGCGCACCGCTTCGACACTGATCCCCAGTCGATCGAGCAGGCGCGCGGTGGCGGCATTGGTATTGGGCGACAAGGCCTGTTGTACGCAGCCCTCGAGCAGCAGGATCCGTCGCGCATGGCGCGGCGCCGGGCGTGCTCCAGGCGCGGCCACCGTCGCTGGCAGCTTGGCCTTGAGCCCTGCCGGCAACAGGGGACGCAGGACCTGGCCGGCCCGGACCAGTGCCTGCAACGCCGCAGGTTGGGGCACCACGGCCCGCAGGCCGCCACGCAGCAGGCGTTGGCCCAGGGGACGAGGCACCTGGCGGTCGACCTCGGCGCGGCCAATGTCGAGCAGGTCGTGGTACCTCACTCCCGAAGGGCAGGTGGTCTCGCAGTTGCGACAGCTCAGGCAGCGGTCCAGATGCTGCTGGGTGCTGGCGCTGACCGGCTGGCCCTCGAGCACCTGCTTGATCAGGTAGATGCGTCCGCGTGGGCCGTCCAGTTCGTCGCCGAGCAACTGGTAGGTGGGACAGGTGGCGGTGCAGAAACCACAATGCACGCAACTGCGCAGGATGCGTTCGGCCTCGTCGGCGCGGGGCAGTTGGCGGGCGGCGTCGCTGAGATGGGTTTGCATGGCGATGGGCTCACAGGTCCGGGTACAGGCGGCCAGGGTTGAAGATGCCCTGGGGGTCGAGTTGCTGTTTCAGGGCACGGTGATAGCGCATCAGTGCGGCGGGCAGCGCAGGGCTGCTGTCATCGCCGGGAGCGTAGGCCGTGGCATGGCCACCGGCCTTGGCCGCCTGTTCGCGGATCTGCGAAGCGGGTGCGTAGGATTTCAGCCAGCGCTGTGCGCCGCCCCAGTCGAGCAATTGTCGGCCCGGCAGGGCGAGCGGACCACAGGCCAGCGGCACTGACAGGCGCCACAGCGGGGCGGGGTCGTCGAAAAAGCTCAGGCGCTGCTCGCGCAGGTCGCTCCAGAACGTGCTGTCCAGCGTGTCGCCGCCGAGCCGTTCGCAGGCCGAGCGCACCGAGCCTTCGCCACCTTCCAGGCGCAGGTGCAGCGCCGTGCCGTCGTGACAGGCGGCGCTGATCGGCAGGGGCTGCTGGCCCCACTCGGCCAGTTCGGCGAGTGCCTGGCGGGCGTCCAGTTCCAGGCGCAGGCTGTGGCACTGGCGTGGTCGTGGCAGCACTTTCAGCGACACCTCGGTGAGCAGGCCCAGGCAGCCGAAACTGCCAGCCATCAGGCGAGAGACGTCGTAGCCGGCCACGTTCTTCATCACCTCGCCGCCAAAGCGCAGCAACGTGCCGTGGCCGCTGATCAGGCGACAGCCCAGCACCCCGTCGCGCACCGCGCCGGCCCAGGGGCGGCGCGGCCCGGACAGACCGGCGGCGACCATGCCGCCGAGGGTGGCCTCGGGCCCCAGGTGTGGCGGCTCGCAGGGCAGCATCTGCCCGGCCGCGTGCAGCACGGCTTCGACTTCGCGCAGCGGCGTGCCGGCGCGGGCGCTGAGCACCAGTTCGGTCGGGTCGTAGCTGACGATGCCGCGGTGGCCGCGGGTGTCGATGATCTCGCCGGCCACCGGGCGGCCGAGCATGGCCTTGCTGCCGCCGCCCTGGATGCGCAGTGGCGTGCCCAGGCTCAGGGCCTGGTTGACCTGCTCCAGCAGGTCCTGGCCGAGGTCGCGGTCCGGGTTCATCAGAAGCGCTCCAGGTCGGGGAAGGGCAGTTGCCCGTGGTGCACGTGCAGGGCGCCGAACTCGGCGCAGCGCTGCAGGGTGGGGATGTTCTTGCCGGGGTTGAGCAGGCCGCTGGGGTCGAAGGCGGCCTTGACCGCGTGGAACAGGGTGATTTCGTCGCGGTTGAACTGCGCGCACATCTGGTTGATCTTCTCGCGGCCCACGCCGTGCTCGCCGGTGATGCTGCCGCCCACTGCCACGCACAGTTCGAGGATCTTGCCGCCGAGGGCTTCGGCCCGTTCCAGCTCGCCAGGCAGGTTGGCGTCGAACAGGATCAGTGGGTGCATGTTGCCATCGCCGGCATGGAACACGTTGGCCACCCGCAGGCCGTACTGCGCGGACAACTCGGCGATGCCCTTGAGCACCCGTGGCAATTCGCGGCGGGGGATGGTGCCGTCCATGCAGTAGTAGTCCGGTGACAGGCGCCCCACGGCGGGGAAGGCATTCTTGCGCCCGGCCCAGAAGCGCACGCGCTCGGCCTCGTCGCACGCCAGGCGCACCTGGTTTGCGCCGGCCTGGCGCAACAGGGCCTCGACCTGTGCGCAGTCCTCCTGCACATCCGCCTCGACGCCGTCGAGCTCGCACAGCAGGATCGCCGCCGCATCCACTGGGTAACCCGCGTGGATGAAGTCCTCGGCGGCGCGGATCGCCAGGTTGTCCATCATCTCCAGGCCGGCGGGGATGATGCCGGCGCCGATGATCTCGGCTACCGCGCGGCCGGCCTCCTCGACACTGGCGAAGCTGGCCAGCAGCACCCGCGCCACCTGTGGCCTGGGCAGCAGCTTGACGGTCACCTCGGTGACGATGCCGAGCATGCCTTCGGAGCCGGTGAACAATGCCAGCAAGTCGAAACCGGGGCTGTCGAGGGCATCGCCGCCGAGCACCAGCCGTTCGCCTTCGGCGCTGAGTACCTCGACCTTGAGCAGGTTGTGCACGGTCAGGCCGTACTTGAGGCAGTGCACGCCACCGGCGTTCTCGGCGACATTGCCGCCGATCGAACAGGCGATCTGCGACGACGGGTCCGGTGCGTAGTACAGGCCATGGGGCGCTGCGGCCTGGGAGATGGCCAGGTTGCGCACGCCGGGCTGGACCCGGGCGTAACGGCCCTGGGCGTTGACCTCCAGGATACGGTTGAAGCGCGCCATCACCAGCAACACGCCCTGGCGCAGCGGCAGGGCGCCGCCGGACAGGCCGGTGCCGGCACCCCGGGCCACCACCGGCACGCCACGCGCATGGCAGAGCCTGAGCAGGGTCTGGACCTGTTCCAGGCGTTCGGGCAGCGCCACCAGCAGCGGCACTGTGCGGTAGGCCGAGAGGCCGTCGCATTCATAGGGCTTGAGGTCTTCCTGATGGTGCAACAGCGCCAGGTCGGGCAAGGCTTCGCGCAGGGCCGTCAGCAGCGCGGCCTGGTCCACGGTGGGCAGCGGTCCATCGACACGCTCGTCGTAGAGGATGTTCATGTGGCTCTCTCGCGGCATCTTGTTGTTGTCGACGGGGCGCCGGGCGACCCGTTTCCGGCAGGGCGATCACTTGGGCAGACTGCGCGGGGCGAACAGTTCGCGTCGAGCGGTTTACTGACTGGTCCTACCAGTTCTCATGACAATGGCTACGCTTGGCTGTGGCGTTGCGGGGTTGCCGCGACATTGTCCGCTGGCTGTGCTGGCAGTGGTCCTACCAGTTGGAGCAACATGCATGCAGGAGCAGGGCAGGGTGAAGATCGCCGAGCAGGTGGCCGAGCGGGTCGAGAAACTGATCGTCGATGGGGTGCTCAAGGTCGGCCAGGCGCTGCCTTCGGAGCGGCGCCTGGTGGACAAGCTGGGTTGTTCGCGTTCAGCCCTGCGCGAAGGCCTGCGTATCCTGAGGGGACGTGGGATCATCGATACCGAGCACGGGCGCGGCTCGTTCGTCGCCGACCTCAACGGTGGTGGCGCCGTCAGCCCGCTGCTGCACCTGTTCGGCTCGCAGCCGCGCACCTTGTACGACCTGCTCGAGGTACGGGCGTTGCTGGAGGCCGAGTCGGCGCGGCTGGCGGCGCTGCGCGCCACCGAGGTCGACCGCCTGCTGATCCGGCGCCGCTACGAGGACATGCTCGCCGGCCATGCCGGCGGCGATGTCATCGATCCGCGCGAGCATGCCCGACGCGACCATGCCTTCCACCGCGCCATCAGCGAGGCTTCGCACAATCCGGTGCTGGTGCACACCTTGCAGTCGCTCAGCGACCTGACCTTGAGCACGGTGTTCGCCTCGGTCAACAACCTGTACGGCCGACCGGCACAGAAGCGCCAGATCGACCGCCAGCATGCGCGTCTGTACCAGGCGGTGATGGAGCAGTTGCCCGAGCAGGCCCAGCGTGCCGCCCGCGAGCATATCCAGGGCATCCGCGACAGCCTGCGCGAACTGGAGCAGGAGCAGCAGCGCCTGGTGCGGGCGACCATGCGCATGGATGGCTGGGGCTGAGCAGGCAGCTCTACTGCCTGGCCTCGTCGACCTTGCTCCGGGTACGCAGCAACGACAGCAGCACCCCGGCGAGCAGCAGGCCGAACGTCACCCCCAGCGACAGCGCCGCCGGCACCGCGCCCACCAGGCCGTGCCAGAAGATCTTGCAGCCGATGAAGATCAATACCAGCGCCAGCGCGTACTTCAGGTAGACGAACCGGTGCATCAGCGCCGACAAGGCGAAGTACAACGAGCGCAGGCCGAGGATGGCGAAGATGTTCGAGGTGTAGACGATGAACGGATCCTGGGTGATGGCGAAGATCGCCGGCACGCTGTCGACGGCGAACACCAGGTCGGCCAGTTCGATCAGCACCAGGGCGAGGAACAACGGTGTGGCATGCAGCAAGGCCTGGCGGGTGCCGGGCGGCGCGAGGCGGACGAAGAAGTGCCGGTCATGCAACTGGTCGGTGACCCGCATGTGCCGGCGCACGAAGCGCAGTACCGGGTTGTTGGCAAGGTCCGGATGGGCGTCCTCCCTGGCCAGCGCCATCTTCACCCCGGTGATCAGCAGGAAGGCGCCGAACAGGTACAGCACCCAGGCGAAATGCTGCACCAGCGCCGCGCCCACGCCGATCATGAGCGCCCGCAGCAGCACCACGCCGAGGATGCCCCAGAACAGCACGCGGTGCTGATAGCGACGGGGGATGGCGAAGAAGCCGAAGATCATCGCCATGACGAACACGTTGTCCATCGACAGCGACTGCTCGACCAGGAACCCGGTGTAGAACTCCAGCGCCGCCTGGGCGCCCAACTGGTGCCAGACCCACACGCCGAACAGCACGCCGACGCTGAAGTAGCCGGCGTACAGCAGCAGGCTCTCGCGCATGCCGATCTCGCGGTCCTGGCGGTGTAACACGCCCAGGTCGAGGACCAGCAAGGCAATGACGATGACGATGAACACCAGCCACAACCAGGCGCTGGTACCGAGGAACGGGGTGAGCAGGAATGTCTGCAGAGCGGTCATGGGCCCCTCCTGGATTGTCGAGAACACAGTGATTCCGACATGGCGGCGCAAACCGTCAGAGGGGCCCGGCATCACACTGGCTTGAGCCTAGTTGCCAATATCGGGGCGAGCCTGGCGAGGCTGTTACATTTCGTTGCCAGCCCCCATGCAGTCCTGGCGCAGATCGTCGGCCCAGCCGTCGAGCACGGCCTTGACCTCGTGCGCGGTCAGTACCTGGCGATCGTTCTCCAGCGGCGTGCCGGTGCCGGTACGTTGCAGCTCGGCCACCACCCGGCCGCTGGTGCCAGCCTCGAACGACACTTCGGTGGCGATCTCGCTGTCCTGGTCACGGATGCCGACGGCGCTGCTCACGCCAGCGGCCACCAGGGTCACCGGCAACCATTCATAGAACCGCAGGCCCTGGGTATGGGTGGCGACACGGGTGATCGCCGGTTTCACCACCAGGGTGTCCGGGCCTGGGCTGTCGACCACGGTCATCACCTTGCCCAGCTCACGACGCAGGGCCGCGTCGTAGTAGCCTCCGATGTTGATCAGGGTGCTGAGCGGGATGCGCTCGCTCGGTGCCAGGGCCGGATTGAACCAGGTCGGTTCCAGGTAGACCTTGTGGTAGCTGCCCGGCTTCAGGTCGGCGGCGACCCAGCCTCGCACGGTCTGCCCCGAGGCCGCACGGCGCTCGCCGAGGGCGTCGTAATCATGCAGGAAACCGGCATTGACGGGGGCGTTCGGCTTGCCGGCGCAGGCCGACAGGCCCAGGCAACCGGCCAGCAGGAGCCAGCGGCGGCGGCTCATTGGGCGTTGCCCGCTGCCGGGCAGTCGACCTGCAGCTGTCCCTGGGCCATCATCCAGTGGATCAGGTCGCGGGTCTCGACGCTGTGCACATACTCGACCCATTCGCCGCCCTCCGGGCTGTAGTGCTCGAAGTAGCGGCGCAGGACGATGCGTTGCTGGTCGTCGCTCAGTGCCAGGCTGGCTTGCTGGACGATCAGCGGCCCTTGCTCGCGAGCGCTGGCGCGGTGGGCGAGGAGCAGTGCGGTCGGGCTGAGCTCGGCGCTGCAGTTGGCGCGGTTGGAAGGGTTCATGGCGGCACCTGGCAATGGAAAGCCAGCAGGGTGCACGCGGTTCTTTGCCCGGCGATGTCCGCTTGATGTCCGGGTTGATGGAATGTTGCTCGATTGAAATATATGACCTGGGCCGGCCATTGGCCTTAGAGTCGCCGTTTTTCCAACCGGACACTGGCAACGTGAGCAGACTGCTGATCGTCGACGACGATGTGGAAATCCTGGCGCTGCTGAAGAAGTTCTTCATGCAGCACGGCTACGAGGTGGACCTGGCCAGCGATGGCCAGGCGATGTGGGCGGCCATCGCCCGCCAGCGGCCGGACACCATCATCCTCGACCTGATGCTGCCCGGCGAGGACGGCCTGACCCTGTGCCAGAAGGTCCGTGCCCAGGCCGGCATCCCGATCATCATGCTCACCGCCATGGCCGAACTCAGCGACCGCATCGTCGGCCTGGAACTGGGCGCCGACGACTACCTGACCAAACCGTTCGCCCCGCGCGAGTTGCTCGCCCGGTTGCGTGCCGTGCAGCGCCGCGCCGGCGAACAGCCCGTGGCAGCGGCGCCGGCGCGGCCGGTGATCGGCTTTGCCGGCTGGCACCTGGATATCACCTGCCGCGAGTTGCGTTCGCCGCAGAACGTGATGATCCCGTTGTCGGGGGGCGAGTTCGACTTGCTGGTGGTGTTTCTCGAGCACCCCCAGCGCATCCTCACCCGCGAGCAACTGATCGACCTTACCCACGGCCAGGGCCATGACGCCTTCGACCGCAGCATCGATGTGCAGGTCAGCCGCCTGCGGCGCAAGATCGAACCGGACAGCAAGCGCCCGGACCTGATCCGCACGGTGCGCAATGGCGGTTACCTGTTCACCGCCAAGGTCAGCCGCGGGTGATTCGCCGACTGCTGCGCCGCGACAGCCTGCAGCGGCGAATCGCCCTGACCATCCTGGCGGCGATGGTGGCTTCGCTGGCGCTCAATGCGCTGTTCTTCCAGGTGGCCGGGATCTGGGCGCGACCGCCTATCGAGCGGACTGGGTTGCTGGAGCAGATCGCGGTGACCACGCGCCTGGTACAGGCTGCTCCGGCGCCGTTGCGCGGGGAGTTGGCGCAGGCGGCGAGCAGCAGCGCGTTGCAGGTGCGCTGGGGAGCGCGGCGCGATGGCTTCGGGCTGCCGGGCGTCGGGGCGCGGGTTGATCCGGGCAAGGTGCCGGTGCTGGGCCAGGCGCTGGCGCAGGCGGGCGAAATCGAAGTGTTCAGCCCGGGTGACTGGCCGCCGGGCAGCCCCCAGGCGCACTACATGGCGCTGGTGCCGCTGGCCGACGGCAGCTGGCTCGCGTTCGTCGCCCCTGAGCGCAGCTGGGGCCTGAGCGTGCAGGCGCGGATTGCCGTGGTGTTCGGCCTGGGCCTGCTGGCCACCTTGCTGGTGGCCTGGCTGGCCACCCGCCAGCTGGCCAGCCCGTTGCAACGTTTCGCCAGTGCCGCGCGGCGCTTCGGCGGTGACCTGCAGGCTCCACCCATCGACATCGAGGGCCCCGACGAGATCCGCCAGGCCATCGTCGCCTTCAACACCATGCAGGCGCAGATCCAGCATTTCATCCGCGAGCGCACGCAGATGCTCGCGGCGATCTCCCACGACCTGCGCGCGCCACTGACCCGCATGCGCCTGCGCAGCGAATTCATGGAAGACCTCGACCACCAGCGCAAGCTGGTGCGCGATGTCGAGGAAATGCAGACCATGATCAACGCCGCCCTGGCGTTCTTCCGCGAGGGCACCCAGGTCGAGCCGGCCACGGCCTATGACCTGTCGGAGCTGTTGCAGACCATCGTCGACGACTACCGCGACCAGGGCATCGGCATCGGTTTCGAGGGGCCGGCGCACCTGGTGCACGAAGGGCGTCCGCTGGCGATCAAGCGTGTGGTGGTCAACCTGCTGGACAACGCCGTGAAATACGCCTGTAACCCGTGTATCGAACTGAGTCGTGGCGAACAGGCACTGATCATCGAGATCGGCGACGATGGCCCGGGCATTCCCGAAGCGGCCTTGCAGCAGGTGTTCGAGCCGTTCTACCGCCTGGAAGGCTCACGCAATCGCGACACTGGCGGGGTCGGGCTGGGGTTGTCGGCCGCCCGGGCGAGTGTGCGCGAACAGGGCGGGGAGCTGACATTGCGCAATCGCGCCGACGGCGGGCTGGTGGCGCGGGTGGTGCTGCCCGACTGGCGCTGAGCCGGGTTCAATAGACCCAGACTTCGACCCGGCGGTTGCGCAGGCGCCCTTGTTCCAGGTCGTTGCCGGCCACCGGCAGTTCGTCGCCCATGCCGGTCACTTCCTTGACCTCCACTCCGACCCGGGCTAGTTCCCGGCGCACGGCCATGGCCCGCAGGCGCGAGAGCAGGGCCGCGCGTCCCGGGGTGGCCTTGGGGTCGCCGAAGCCCACCAGCACCGCCTGGTCGTGCAGCTTGGCGGCCTGGCGCAGGTAGTCGCCGACCCGTTGCACATCGCGCAGGGCCTTGTTGTCGAGGCTGGCGCTGCCTTCCTGGAAACGGAAGTTCACGGTCAGCCGGCTGGCCTCCTGGGCCAGGGCGCGGTAGCGCGGCGGCATGTCGGCCTGAACCGGCACTGGCAGGGCCTTGATCTGCTGGGCGACGAAACCTTGCTCGGCGACGATCGCCTGGCCGGCCGGGCTCTGCGCGAATTCGGCCAGCGCCCGGGCCTGGGGGCGGGCGTGGCGGGGCAGGTAGAAGAACAGGCGGCGCGACAGCGGGTAGTCCTCGCTGGCCACCAGGGCACGGCTGGGGGGCAGGGCGAGGGCGTCGCCTTCGGCCACGGCCAGCACCTTGGCCCCGTGGACCGTGGCCAGGCCGCTGAAACCAATGGCCTGGCGGTCGCGCTTGACCTGCTCGGCCAGTGCCTCGGCCGACTCGAAGCGTCGTGCCTGGGGCGACAGCGCGGCGTGCCGCGGGTCGAGCACCAGCGCCCTGAAGGTCTCGAAGGTGCCGGAGCGATCGTCGCGCGCGTACAGGTGGATCGCGCCGCCCGGTACGCCGAGTTGTTCCCAGCGCTGCACCTGGCCAGAAAAGATCTGCGCCAATTGCTCGGTGGTCAGTTGCGGCAACGGGTTGTCGGGATGGACGATCACGGCCACGCCGTCCAGGCCGATCACCTGCTCGGCCTCGGCCCCGCGCAGGTCGCCCAGGGCCTGCAACTGCTGCGCCTCGGGGTCGCTGATGGGGCGCGAGGCGGCGGCCAGGTCGGCGTCGCCGCGGGCCAGGGCGGCAAAGCCGGTGCTCGAGCCATGGGCGGCGATCTCGATGCGCAGTGCCTGACCGTCGCGCCCGCGCGCCCGAATCTGGGTTTCGTTGGCGACGTTGCCGGGGCGGGTTTCGATGGCCGTTGCCCCTTGGGCCTGCAGCAAGCCGCGGACCAGTGCCGGGCCCAGGGCAGCGCCGATGGTGTTGGAGCCCTGGATGCGCAACTGCGCCGGCTCGGCCAGGGCCAGCACGGGAAACAGGCAGAACAGCAGCAGGAGCAGGCGCGGCATGCCGGGTACCTTTGGCATGGAGGTGCGCTGGAGATTACGACAATGGCGTGACGAAGCGATGACAGCGGCTGGGGAGGTGCATCCGCAACGCACAGACGCCGGCAAGGCCGGCGCCTGTGGCTGTCGTCAGTGGGTCTCGGGCACGATGATGTGGGCCGGCACCTCGCGCGCCCGGCTGCGGGCCACGCAGTAGTACAGCACGCTCGGCACCACCAGCCCGATCAGCCACGACACGTCCACGCCGCCCAGGTGCGCCACCATCGGCCCGGTGTACAACTTGGTGTCGATGAACGGCATCTGCACCAGCACGCCGACGGTATAGACGATGATCCCCGGCCAGTTCCAGCGTCCGTAGCGGCCCTCGGGGTCGGCCAGTGCCGGAATGTCGTAGCGCTCGCGGGTGATGCAGTAGTAGTCCACCAGGTTCACCGCGCTCCACGGCACGAAGAAGGTCAGCAGGAACAGGATGAACGACTTGAACGCACTGAGGAACGAGTGCTGGCCGAGCAGGGCAACCAGGGTCGCGGCACCGACGATGACGAGCACGAACAGCAGGCGCTGCGCTCGGCTGATGTTCAGGTGGCCACGAAAACCGCTGACGATGGTGGCGATGCACATGAAGCTGCCATAGCTGTTGAGGGTGGAGATGGTCACCTTGCCGAAGGCGATGCTGAAGTACAGCAGCGCCGCAGTGGTGCCGGCACCACCGAGGCCGACGATGTAGGCCACTTCGTGCCCGGAGAACTGGCCGCCAGCGATGGCGGCGGCGAACACGCCGAGGATCATCGAGGCCTGGGCGCCGATCACCGAGCCCAGCCCAGCGGCGAGGAAGGTCTTCACCGGCGAGGTGCTGCTGGGCAGGTAGCGCGAGTAGTCGGCGACGTACGGGCCGAAGGCGATCTGCCAGGACGCCGCCAGCGACACCGCGAGCAGGAAGCTGGCCCAGGTGAAGTGGCGATTGCCGAGCAACTGGCCGATGTCGGCCAGCATCAGGATACGGCTGAACAGGTAGACGAAGGCGATGATCCCCAGCACGCTGGCCAGGCGGCCGATCCAGTGGATCACCCGGTAGCCGGCCAGGGTGACGAGCACGATCACCGCGGCGAAGATCAGGATGCCGGTACTGTCGCTGACGTCGAGCAATTGGCCGATGGCCTGGCCGGACAGCACCGTGCCGGTGGCGGTGAAGCCCAGGTACATCAGGCACACCAGCACCATGGGGATGGCCGCGCCGTACACGCCGAACTGGACCCGGCTGGAAATCATCTGCGGCAGCCCCAGGCGTGGGCCCTGGGCGGCATGCAGGGCCATCACCGCGCCGCCGATCAGTTGCCCGAGCAGCAGGCCGAGCAACGACCAGAACACATCGCCGCCCAGCACCACCGCCAGGGCGCCGGTGACGATCGCGGTGATCTGCAGGTTGGCGCCCAGCCACATGGTGAACTGGCTGTACACGCGTCCATGGCGTTCGGATTCGGGGATGTAGTCGATCGAGCGCCGCTCGATCACAGGTTTGCTGGACATCGGGGAGGGCTCCGCTTCGTTGTTTTTGTCGGGGGCGGTGGCCATCGGCGGAACGCAGGGAGGATGGCCGAGTCAGGATCTGAGCATGTCTATACAAGTCCGGTCAAGTGAAGCTTGCTCCTGGCTTCGTCCCACTCGATTGGCCATCACAGCGCACTGTTATGCAACGGCGTTGCGCAACTGTGCTGGTCCGTGGCCTGAAAAGCCCCTTATGCTGTTACGAAATATGTCTAGAACAAGCCTGAAGAAGGAATGCGTGCATGCCACTCAAGGACCTGCTGATCGCCCTGGTGGTGATCATCGCCTGGGGCGTCAATTTCGTGGTGATCAAGGTCGGCCTCGACGGCCTGCCGCCGATGTTGCTCGGCGCCCTGCGGTTTGCCCTGGTGGCGTTTCCGGCAGTCTTCCTGGTGCGTCGGCCGAACCTGCCATGGCGCTGGTTGATCGCCTATGGCGCGACCATCTCGCTGGGCCAGTTCGCCTTCCTGTTCCAGGCCATGTACAGCGGCATGCCGCCAGGGCTGGCGTCCCTGGTGCTGCAGTCCCAGGCATTCTTCACCCTTGGTTTTGCCGCCCTGTTCCTCGGTGAGCGGCTGCGCCTGGCCAGTGTCCTGGGGCTGCTGGTGGCCGCCAGCGGGTTGGCGGTGATCGGCAGCGAGAACAGCAGCCACGTGCCGCTGATCGCCTTGTTGCTGACCCTGTGCGCCGGCGCCATGTGGGGCATGGGCAACATCATTACCCGGCGCTTCGGCCAGGTCGACCTGGTGGCCCTGGTGATCTGGGGCGGACTGATTCCGCCACTGCCGTTCCTGGCGCTGTCGTGGTGGCTCGAGGGGCCGGAGCTTATTGGCCACGCCCTGGCCAACATCGGCTGGAGTTCGGTGCTGGCCCTGGCCTACCTGGCCTTCGTCGCCACCATGATCGGCTACAGCCTGTGGAGCACGTTGCTGTCGCGCCACCCGGCAGGCAAGGTGGCGCCGTTCTCGCTGCTGGTGCCGGTGATCGGCCTGAGTTCCTCGGCGTTGCTGCTGGGCGAGCGGCTGAGCCCGACCCAGGGTTGGGGCGCGCTGCTGGTGATGCTCGGCCTGCTGGTCAATGTGTTCGGCTCACGCCTGGGGCAACGCCTGCGCGCGGTCTGCGCGCAATAAGACCGGGCGCGGGCGGGCGGTGATTTGCTAGGATCGCCGTTTTTATCGCACCCGGGAGTCAGCAGCATGATCATCAGCACCACCAGCCAGCTCGAAGGCCGCCCCGTCGCCGAGTACCTTGGCGTGGTCAGCGCCGAATCGGTGCAGGGGATCAACTTCGTGCGCGATTTCTTCACACGCTTTCGCGATTTCTTCGGTGGTCGCTCGCAGACCCTGGAAAGCGCGCTGAAGGAGGCCCGCGAGCAGGCCACCGAGGAACTCAAGGCGCGGGCACGGCAGTTGCAAGCCGATGCGGTGGTAGGCGTGGACTTCGAGATCAGCATGCCGTCGGTCCAGGGCGGCATGGTCGTGGTGTTCGCCACCGGCACGGCAGTGCGCTTGAAGTGACCGCAGCCGCCGGTCGGGCAGGGATTTTTTGTCCGACCGGTCTGCAAATGACCGGCTAGTCTCACTTCATCGGGCCGCCGCAGATCAGGCAGACACGCAGTCTGCCGGCACGGTCAGCACTTGAGGGAGACACGGGCATGAGCGACAGCTATTTCGAAGACCTGAACGATGCGTTTCCGATCAACAGCCAGGTACGTTGCGGCCAGTCGGCGTTTCGCCTGGGCTTTGCCAACATGACCCTGGACGATTCGGAGCAGATGCGCCCTGTGCACCTGCAGCGCTTCAAGAAGGGCCGTTTCACCCCCAGGTTCCCGGTGAAGAAGTGAACCGACGCACACCCCGCCCCGCCCAACGGCGGGGTTTTTTTTGCATTCCTTGATCCTGCGCATGGTATCGGCGGGTCGTCCTCGCCGGACGCCCGCGACTGTGCTTTTCTTGCGCGGCATTTGCCGACATGGAGTATTGACCTCAATGCGAATCAGGGAAGAGACCTACTGGCAATGGGCCGATGCCCAGCTGCACAGCCGTAGTCACGACGAGGAACTGAGCGACGGCACCAGCATCGATGTGCAGGTGCGCCTGTCGCGGCTGGGGGCCACGCAGTTGTTCATCGGGCTGTATGCCCGCGATGGCGTGGCCTTGCTGGAGGAGTACTACCCCGCTCTCCCTGGCCAGACCATGACCCGCGCGCTGGTCTGGGGCGTGGATCGCGCCCGGGCCCTGGCCACCGGCGCCTTGCCGCTGCCCCAGGCCGAGCCGCGTCGGCTTCAGGCCTGAGCGTGGCGATTGCGGCTGGCCTGGACGATGCGTTCGGCCGGCACCCGCAACTGGCGCAGCAGGTACTCGGCGAAGGCTGTCGACCAGGGTTGCAGGGCGATGGCCTGGGCCATGCAGTCGAGCCACTGGTCGCTCAGCGTCTGGTCTATCGGCCACTGGGCATGGAACGAGGGGATGGCGATCGAGCCGTAGCGTTCGCTGTACAGCCGCGGACCGCCGAGCCAGCCACTGAGAAAACACGCCAGCTTGTCCCGCGAGGCGGCCAGGTCTTGCGGGTGCAGGCGACGCAGGGCGAGGGCCGCGGGGCGTTCGTCCATCAACCGGTAGAAATCCTCGACCAGTCGACGCAGGCCGTCGATACCGCCAGCTGCCTGATAGGACGCATCGCCGTTGCCGAATTCAGGGGTGTCCATCGAGTGCTCCTGTGCAAGGGGGATGCATTCTAGCAGGCATGAAAAAGCCCGGCCTTGGGGGCCGGGCTCAAGAAGCGGTGTATCAGCTACTGCACGGTATCAGTTCAGCGAGTCGATCACCTTGATTGCCTGGCGCTCGCGGGCGCCGGGCCATTCTTGTTGCAGGGTCTGCAGTACGCGGCCGACGAACGCGGTGTCGGCGGCGGCCTTCTTGCCGACGTAGCCCTGGCCACGGCGGTAGACCTTGAAGCGGGCGCGCATGCTGGGCATGTGCGATTCGAATTCGTCTTCGACCGTGTTCGGCGGCAGGCGGTCCAGGCGGACTTCGCCGGACTGGCTGACCCACAGCAGGTGGTCGTCCAGGCTGTCCTTGCGCGTGGCGAACAGCTGAGCGAGTTGGTCGATGGTTGGATTGTTGTTCAAGTTCATCATAAAGCCCCCATTACTCTATTCGTCGGTGAAGTTCGTCGGTGAATTTCACATTCGGCGCCACACCATGTAGCGCGCTAACCAAGGCTGCTACAGCAGCATCGCAACAGGGGCTTTCTCACGCTGCCTTCTGGGCAGTTTCCCTCTCCACGGATGGCCTGCGTTACCGCGCAGGCCATCTGGAACACCCTTGCCACCGCTCCCGATCAGGGAGACGGCCTCATCATGCACAAGGCCTGGGAAGGGCGTCAACAGTTTTGTAGTGAAAATCTTCAAGCACTACATCTTGTCTGACAATCCTGCTTTTCCTGTCAGGCAAGGCTGTTGTCGCCGGGCTCGAGCTAATCCGGGCGTTGCCGCGGATTGATCGAAGAGGCCTTGCCGAGCATCAATGACATGCGTCAGGGCTCCAGGCTGGAGAGGATCCGCTGTGCGGCGCGCACGCGGGCTTCGTTGGGGTAGTTGCGGTTGGCCAGCAGGACGATGCCCAGTTGCTTCGACGGCACGAACGCGACATAGGCGCCGAAGCCATTGGTGGCACCGGTCTTGTTGTACCAGGCGGCAGCTTCGGCGGGCGCCGCGGGGCTCAGCGCCTGAGTTGCCTGGGACTCGCGGATCATGCTCGGGCTATTGCCGGCCAGCAGGGTGTCGAGCGTCACCGGGTAGGCGTAGCGTTCCCAACCCAGGCCCTGGGTCATGGCGCCGACCTGGAAGTAGCCGCCCTGGGTGATGGCGATGGCCTTGCGCAGCGCCGGATCGAGGCTATCCGGTTGCAGTTGCAACTGCACATAACGTAGCAGGTCGCTGGCACTGGTCTTGATGCCATAGGCCTCGTCGGCGTAAGGCCCGGGGCCGACCCGCACCGGCTTGTCGTTGGCGTCGTAGCCCTGGGCGTAGAGGCCACGAGCGTTGGCCGGGACTTCCAGGTAGGTGTGCTGCAGGCCCAGACGCGGCAGCAGTTGCGTGCGCATCAGCTCGGCGAATGGCCGCTGCTGCGCCCGTGCCGCGAGGTCGCCGAACAGCCCCAGGCTCGGGTTGGAATAGCAGCGCTGGGTGCCGTGCTCGCTGCGCCGTTGCCAGTGCTGGTAGAAGGCCAGGGTCTGTTGCGGGGTCTTCACCTCGTCAGGGAACTGCAACGGCAGGCAGTCGCCGCTGTAGGCGCCCAGTTCCAGCACGCTGGCCTCGCCGATCGCGGTGCCGGCCAGGGCGGGCTGGTAGCGGCTGGCTGGGGCGTTCAGGTCGAGCTTGCCCTCGGCGCTGGCCAGGGCAGCGAGGGTGGCGGTATAGACCTTGCTCACCGAGCCGACCTCGAACAGTGTGTCGCGGGTCACGGCCTGCTGGTTATGCGTGTTGGCCAGGCCGTAGTTGAAGTAGTGCGACTGGCCGTTGGCGTAGACCGCCACGGCCATGCCGGCGATGCCTTGCTCGCGCATCAGCGGCTGGATGATGCCGTCGACCGTGGCCTGCAGCTCGGCGGCGGGGAGTTGCGGGGCGGCCAGTGCCAGGGCGCTGGCCAGCAGCAGGGGAAGAGGGCGTGTCATAAGGTTGTTTTCCTTGTCGCGGGGTTAAGGTCGTTGGCGCAGGAACTTGCCGGGTGGCTGGCCGAAGTGTTCGCCGAATGCGGCGCTGAAGGCCGACAGCGATGCGTAGCCGCAAGCCAGGGCGATGTCGGTCACCCGCTCGCCCCGGCGCAGTGCCGGCAAGGCGCTGAGCAGGCGTACGCGTTGGCGCCAGAGGCGGAAGGTCAGGCCGGTTTCACGCACGAAGCGCCGGCTCAGGGTCTTTTCCGCCAGCCCCAGGTGCCGCGCCCAGTCCGCCAGGCTGCGCTCGTCGTCCGGCGCGGTCTGGAGACGGTCGCAGATGCGTCGCAGTTGGCGGTCGTGGGGCAGCGGCAGCAGCAGGGGCGCCTCGCGGGCGCAGGCCAGGCGATCGAGCAGTACCTGTACCAGGCGCCCGTCGGCGCCTTCGCGGTCGTATTCTACCGGTAATCCGGCGAAGGTCTGGATCAGCTCGCCAAGCAGGTTGTCGACGGCGATCACGCGGCATTGGCCAGCGGGCCAGGGCAGGGCGTCGGGCTCGATGTACAGGCTGCGGATACGGGTATCGGCGTCGCAGCTGACCTGGTGCGGCACCCGGGCGGCGATCCACACCGCATGCTGTGGCGGCACCAGGTACAGGCCTTCGGCGGTACGGACCCGCAACACCCCCTCGCCTGCATGTGACAACTGCCCCCAGGGGTGCTGGTGGCGGTAGCCCAGGGCGATGTTCGGCAGGCTGCCGGCCTGGCCGAAAACCGGGCGTGGCAGTCGCCTGAGGGCGTCGAGGCGGGTCTCGTGGTGTCCGTTGGGCGACACTGGCAGGGGTTCCGGCGTTAGCGACACAAGGGGGCAGACCTTATCGTCCAGGCTTGCACAATGACAAGACGGAATCTGTGATGAAATATTTGCGCATGCTGTTCGACAACTTCACCCTGGCTCTGCTCGGGGTGGTGTTCATCGCCACCGTGCTGCCGTGCTCCGGCGAGGGCGCGCTGGTGTTCGGCTGGCTGACCAACTTGGCCATCGGCCTGCTGTTCTTCCTGCATGGTGCCAAGCTGTCGCGCGAGGCGATCATCGCCGGGGCCGGTCACTGGCGCCTGCACCTGCTGGTGTTCTCCTGCACCTTCGTGCTGTTCCCGCTGCTGGGCCTGGCGTTCAAGCCGTTGTTCGTGCCGCTGGTGGGCAACGAGCTGTACCTGGGTGTGCTCTACCTGTGCGCGCTGCCGGCCACGGTGCAGTCGGCCATCGCCTTCACCTCGCTGGCCCGCGGCAACGTGCCGGCGGCGATCTGCAGCGCCGCGGCCTCGAGCCTGCTGGGGATCTTCCTCACCCCGGTGCTGGTGATGCTGTTGCTGGGCGCATCCGGCGACACCGGTTCGGGGCTGGACGCGGTGCTCAAGATCACCTTGCAACTGCTGGTGCCGTTCGTGGCGGGGCAGGTCGCCCGCCGCTGGATCGGCAACTGGGTCAAGCGCAATGCGCGCTGGCTGAAGGTGGTCGATCAGGGTTCGATCCTGCTGGTGGTCTATACCGCGTTCAGCGAGGCGGTGGTCACCGGCTTGTGGCATACCGTCTCGGCGCCGCACCTGGCCGGGCTGTTCGCCGTGTGCGGGATCCTGCTGGCGGTGGTGCTGCTGGGGACGCGCTTGCTCGGGCGGGTGCTGGGCTTCAGTGTCGAGGACCGCATCACCATCCTGTTCGCCGGTTCGAAGAAGAGCCTGGCCACCGGCGTGCCGATGGCGCAGGTGCTGTTCGTCGGCGGCGGGATCGGCGCGATGATCCTGCCGCTGATGCTGTTCCACCAGATCCAGCTGATGGTCTGCGCGGTGCTGGCGCAGCGCTATGCGGCGCGGGAGGAGCAGGGCGAACAGGCGTCCGCCGCCTCCTGAAACCTCAGAACTGCTCCGCGTCCATGCCGTACAGGCTGGCGCTGCCGGCGCGGATCGTCGCCTCCAGGGCCAGGCTGCGCGGCAGCACGCGCTGGAAATAGAACGCGGCGCAGGCCAGCTTGGCGTCGTGGAAGGCCGGGTCCTGGTCGCGCCGCTGGTGTGAGGCCGCGGCCATGCGCGCCCACATGTAGGCGTACAGGGTCAGGCCGAACAGGTGCAGGTACTCCACCGCCGAGGCGCTGACCAGGTTGGCGTCCTGGCTGACCCGGGCTTGCAGCCACTGGCTGACCTGCTCCAGGCGTACCAGTGCAGCCAGCAGCGTCTCGCGGTACAGCGGCGCGTCGACACAGAGCCCGCGGATCTCGGCGGCCAGCCCGGCGAGGGCTTGGCCGCCGTCGGCCAGCACCTTGCGCCCGAGCAGGTCGAGGGCCTGGATGCCGTTGGTGCCTTCGTAGATCTGCGCGATACGCACGTCGCGCACGCGTTGTTCCTGGCCCCATTCGCGAATGTAGCCGTGGCCGCCGAAGACTTGCTGGCCGAGCACGCAGCTCTCCAGGCCGTTGTCGGTGAAGAACGCCTTGGCCACCGGGGTCAGCAGCGCCACCAGGCGCTGGGCGCGTTCGCGCTCGCCGGCGTCCTCGGCGTAGCGGGCCAGGTCCAGGTGCTGACCGACATACACGGCAAAGGCGCGACCGCCTTCGGTGAGGCTGCGCATGGTCAGCAGCATGCGCCGCACATCGCCGTGCACGATGATTGGGTCGGCGAGCCGCCGTACGTCGCCGGTGCCCGTGGCGGCGCGACTCTGCAGGCGTTGGTTGGCATAGCGCGCGGCGCTCTGGTACGAGGCTTCGGCGCAGCCGACACCCTGCAGGCCGATGGACAGGCGTTCGTAGTTCATCATGGTGAACATCGCCGCCAGGCCCTTGTTCGCCTCGCCCACCAGGTAGCCTTCGGCGGCGTCGAAGTTCATCACGCAGGTAGCCGAGGCCTTGATCCCCATCTTGTGTTCCAGCGAGCCACAGTGCGCGCCGTTGCGCGCGCCCAGCCGGCCATCGGCCTCGACTCGCCACTTGGGCACCAGGAACAGCGAGATGCCCTTGGGCCCGGCAGGGGCGTCGGGCAGGCGGGCCAGCACCAGGTGGACGATGTTCTCGGTCAGGTCCTGCTCGCCGCCGGTGATGAAGATCTTGCTGCCACTGATGCGGTAGCTGCCGTCGGCCTGGGGCTCGGCGCGGGTGCGGATCAGGCCCAGGTCGGTGCCGGCGTGAGGCTCGGTCAGGCACATGGTGCCGGCCCAGCGCCCTGCATACAGCGGCGCCAGGTAAGTGGCCTTGAGTGCGTCGCTGGCATGGGCGTCGATGGCCAGGCAACTGCCGGCGCTGAGCGCCGAATAGAGGGCGAAGCTGCTGTCGGCGGCGTAGAGCATTTCTTCGAACAGCACCGCGAGCATCTTCGGCATGCCCAGGCCGCCATGCTCGGGGTTGCCGCCCAGGCCGACCCAGCCGCCGTCGCGGTAGGTGCGCCAGGCCTCGCGGAAGCCGTCGGGGGTGCGCACCTGGCCGTTGTCGAAGCTGACGCCTTGCTCGTCGCCGTTGCGGCTGAGCGGGGCGATCAACTGGTGGGTGAGCCTGGCGGCCTCCTCGAGGATGGCGTCGGCGGTGTCGGCGTCGACTCGCTCGGCCAGCGCCGGCAGGCGGGCCCACAGGGCGGGGCCGTCGAAGACCTCATGGAGGACGAAATGCATGTCGCGCAGTGGGGCGTTGTAGTGGTTCATCGGTGTCTCGAGTCGGGTCATCGGGCGACAGGCGCCGGCGAGGCCGGCACCTGCAAGGACAGGGCGGGGTCAGAGAGCCCGGGCGCGGTCGCGCAGGACGTATTTCTGGATCTTGCCGGTGCTGGTCTTGGGCAGTTCGCCGAACACCACGGTCCTGGGCACCTTGAAACCAGCCAGGTGTTCGCGGCACCAGGCGACGATCTCGCCCTCGCGGGTGGCGCCATGGCCGGTCTTGAGGGCGACGAAGGCGCAGGGCGTCTCGCCCCACTTGTCGTCGGGGCGCGCCACCACCGCGGCCTCGAGCACGGCCGGGTGCTTGTAGAGGGTGTCCTCGACCTCGATGGTGGAGATGTTCTCGCCGCCGGAAATGATGATGTCCTTGAGCCGGTCCTTGATCTCGACATAGCCGTCGGCATGCCACACCGCCAGGTCGCCGGTATGGAACCAGCCACCGCGGAAGGCCTCGGCGGTGGCCTCGGGGTTCTTCAGGTAGCCCTTCATCACCGTGTTGCCGCGCATGAATATCTCGCCCAGGGTGTTGCCGTCGCGGGGGACCGGCTCGAGGGTCTGCGGATCGCCGACCATCAGGCCGTCGAGGGTCGGGTAGCGCACCCCCTGGCGTGACTTGATCCGGGCGCGCTCATCCAGCGACAGGGTGTCCCATTCTTCGTGCCAGGCGCAGACCGTGACCGGCCCGTAGACCTCGGTCAGGCCGTAGGTGTGGGTGATGTGGATGCCCATTTCCTCCACCGCGCCGATCACCTTGGCCGGTGGCGCGGCGCCGGCGACCATGGCCTGGACCGGGTGGCCGATGGCTGCCTTGGCGCTATCGGGCATGTTGACCAGGGCATTGAGCACGATCGGCGCGCCACACAGGTGGCTGACCCGATGCTCGCGGATCAGGGTGAGGATCTTCTGCGGGTCGACCCGGCGCAGGAACACATGGGTGCCGGCCAGGGCAGTGACGGTCCAGGGGTAGCACCAGCCGTTGCAATGGAACATCGGCAAGGTCCACAGGTACACCGGACGGTGGCCCATGGCCCAGGTCATCTGGTTGCCCAGGGCGTTGAGGTAGGCGCCGCGGTGGTGGTAGACCACCCCCTTGGGGTTGCCGGTGGTGCCGGAGGTGTAGTTGAGCGAGATCGCCTGCCACTCGTCATCCGGCCATTCCCAGGCGAACGCGGGATCGCCTTCGGCGAGCAGCGCTTCGTAGTCCAGGTCGCTGACCGGCTGGCCCTCGCCATACTCCGGGTCGTCGACGTCGATCACCAGCGGCGGGTGTTCGAGCAGGGCCAGGGCGTCGCCGATCACCTGGTGGAACTCGCGGTCGCCGATCAGCACCTTGGCCTCGCCATGGCGCAGCATGAAGGCGATGGCCTCGGCGTCCAGACGCACGTTGAGGGTGTTGAGCACCGCGCCGATCATCGGCACGCCGAAGTGCGCCTCGAGCATCGCCGGGATGTTCGGCAGCATCACCGCCACCGTGTCGCCGCGGCCGATGCCACGGCCTTGCAGGGCGCTGGCCAGGCGCCGGCAGCGGGCGTAGGTCTGTTGCCAGTCGCGGCGGATGGCACCGTGGATCACGGCCGGGTACTGGCCGTACACTGCGGCGGTGCGTTCGATGAAACTGAGCGGGGTGAGCGCGACGTGGTTGACGGGGGCGGGCATCAGGCCCTGGGAGAAGATCGACATGCGCGGGTCCTGTAGGGGAGGTGGGCGCACCTTGTGCGCATGACCCCCCGGTGGCTGATTGTTAGCTCTGATCAGGGTGTGGGAGGGCCAGGCCTCCCTGTCGCTTTTTTACGCGAGCCGTTATCGTATATGGAAGATCGACTATAGCAATATAGTAAAACTACTATAAGAAAGGCGTTTATAACGTGGACACCCCTTGTTCCCCTTTGCTGGCCCTGGACCCGCAACCCAGTGTGTTGCTGGGGAGCGATGCCCGGCCCCGGCAGCTCAATCGCGCCTTGCAGGCGCTGGTGGCCGAGGGTCCGGCGCTGGCTGCCTGGTTGCCGGCCAACCATGTCGCGCTGGTGCGTGCGTGCCTGCGCCAGGGCCGGGCGATCGACGAGGTCGAGGCTGAGGTTGGCGAGCGCATCCTGCTCTGGACCTTCATTCCGGACGATGCGCGCCAGCAGGTGCTGGCCCGCTGCCGCGACGCCAGCGAGGAGCGCCACGGTACCCGCGAGGCCAGCCGTGCCCGGCGCCTGTACCGGCTGATCACCGAGAACACCACCGACCTGATTTCCCGACACAGCCCGGACGGGCGCTTTCTCGACGCCACGCCTGCCGCTTTTCGCCTGCTCGGCGTCTGGCCCGAGCAACTGCGCGGTACCGGCGTGCGCGCCTTGCTGCACCCGGCCGAGCGACGTCAGACGCTGTTGCAGGCAGGGGCCGCGCTGGAAGAGGACGGCTACCACACCATGACCTGTCGCCTGCGCCATGCCGATGGCCGTTACCGCTGGTTCGAGATCGCCTGCCGGGCAATCCGCGAGACCTACACCGGCGCGGTGGTGGAGGTGGTCGCGGTCTCGCGGGACATCACCTTGCGCATCGAAGCCCAGGAGAACCTGGCCCACAGCGCCCGGGTCGCGACCCTGGGCGAGTTGGCCTCGGGCATTGCCCACGAGATCAACCAGCCCTTGGCGGCGGTGCTCAACTACAGCAACGCCAGCCTGCGTTACCTGGACAACCTGGACCGCGACCCCCAGGCCCGCGAGCGGGTCGGGCAGGGGCTACGGCGCATCAACGCCCAGGCGACCCACGCCGCCGAGGTGATCCGCCGGTTGCGCGCCTTCTTGCGCAAGGGGCCGCGCCACTTGCAGGCGTTGGACATCGCCGAGGTGGCGGGCGAGGCGCTGCGCCTGTGCGCCTGGGAGGCCGGCGAAGCGCAGGTGCGCATCGAGCAGCGCCTGGGCGCGCAACTGCCGAGGGTGCACGCTGACCGGGTGCTGCTCGAACAGGTGCTGCTCAACTTGCTGCGCAATGCCATCGACGCCAATCGCGAGCGGCACGCCGGGCGGCCGTCGCGTATCCTGCTGTGCGCCGCGCGCCAGGACGACGGCCTGCGGGTGGAGGTGCGCGACCAGGGGCCGGGGGTGGCCGCCGAGCGGCTTGAAGCGATATTCACCCCGTTCAGTACCAGCAAGGCCGATGGCCTGGGGCTGGGACTGAGCATGAGCCGCAGCATCGTCGAGGGCTTTGGCGGCAGCCTGTGGGCGCGCGCGGGGGACGAGGGCGGGCTGGTGCTGTGCTGCCGGCTGGCGGTGAACCGGACATGACAGGAGAGGTGCTGGTGCAAGCGAAAGTCTATGTGGTCGACGATGATCCGGGCATGCTCGACTCGACGGTCTGGTTGCTGGAGTCGGTGGGCTTGCAGGCATTGCCGTTCAGCGCCGGGCAGGCGTTTCTCGATGCTGGCGTGGACGACGGGCCGGCATGCGTGCTGCTCGACGTGCGCATGCCTGGGCTTGGCGGGTTGGCGGTGCAGCAGGCGCTGCGCGAGCGCGGCTCGTCGATCCCGGTGATCTTCGTCAGTGCCCATGCCGATGTGCCGATCGTGGTACGGGCGTTCAAGGGCGGGGCCTGTGATTTCATCGAGAAACCCTACAGCGACCAGTTGCTGCTCGACAGCGTGCAGGCGGCGTTGAGCCGGGCAGGCCAGGCGCAGGCCGGCGGCAGTGAGCTGGCGCAGGTCCGGGCGCGGGTGGAGCGCCTGACGCCACGGGAGCGCGATGTGTTCATTCCACTGGTGCAAGGGCTGGGCAACCGGGAAATTGCCGAGCGCTTGGGGGTCAGCGTGAAGACGGTCGATCTGTACCGCGGGCGGGTGATGCGGCGCATGGCGGCGGGCAGCCTGGCCGAGCTGGTGGGAATGGCGATCGCCTGTGGCGAGGTGCAGGCGTTGGGGTTGCACGCGCGGGGGTGAGCGCTGTCACAGACGGTGGTTGCATGAAAATTCTGTTAGCTGGCTAATCAAGGCTTTGACAATCACTGCCTAGGCAGTAATATTTTCATACAATTGTCCGAGCAGACGCCCAATGTCCCATTTCACTCCGGAAAACTTCCAGACCTGCACCATTGGCATGCTGCTCGGTCGCGCCGCGCTCCTGAAGGACCGCATCCTCGACTGGCACCTGGAGGCCGACGGGGTCACCGCCGCCCAGTTCAAGGTGCTGATCATCGCCTCCCAGTACCAGGTCGACAGCCCGGCCGAGCTGTGCCGCTACCTCGGCCTGGACAGCGGCTCGATGACCCGCATGCTCGATCGCCTCGAGCAGAAGGGCCTGATCCTGCGCAACCGTTGCCCCGAGGATCGCCGCCAGGTGCGCATGGCCCTTACCGCCGAAGGGCAGCGCCTGACCGAGCGCCTGCCCCAGGTCGGCGCAGCGGCGATGAACGAACTGGTCGGCGTGCTGCAACCCGAGGAGCTCAAGACCCTCGAAGGCCTGTTGGCCAAGGTCCTGCTCAGCGCCGGCGACCCTCTGACGATCCGCCGCTTCGGCGATCGTTGATCCCTGTCACGCATTCTCCAAGGTATTGTCATGGCCACTCCCGCCGACACCTCCACCCCAGCCGCCGCGCCCGACAGCACGGGCAAGCGCAAGACCTGGCTGCTGGCCCTGCTGCTGATCCTGCTTCTCGCCGGCGCGGGCACCTGGGCCTGGTACAGCCTGGTCGGGCGCTGGCATGAAAGCACCGACGACGCCTACGTCAACGGCAACGTGGTCGAGATCACCCCCCTGGTGACCGGCACCGTCATCAGCATCGGCGCCGACGACGGCGACCTGGTGCAGGCTGGCCAGGTGCTGTTGCAGTTCGACCCGGCCGACAGCGAAGTCGCCCTGCAGGCCGCCGAGGCCAAGCTGGCGCGTACCGTGCGCCAGGTGCGCGGGCTGTACAGCAACGTCGATTCGCTCAAGGCCCAGCTGGACACCCGCCAGGCCGAACTGCAGAAGGCCCAGCAGAACTACAACCGGCGCAAGGTACTGGCCGACAGCGGCGCCATCGCCCAGGAAGAGATCTCCCATGCCCGCGATGACCTGGCCGTGGCTGTGGCCGCGGTCAACAGCGCCCGCCAGCAGTTGGCCACCAGCACCGCGCTGGTCGACGACACCGTGGTGTCCTCGCACCCTGAGGTGATGGCCGCCGCCGCCGAACTGCGCCAGGCCTACCTCGACCATGCCCGCACCACCCTGGTGGCGCCGGTCACCGGCTACGTCGCCAAGCGCACCGTGCAGCTGGGCCAGCGCTTGCAGCCGGGTACCGCGACCATGGCGGTGATCCCGCTGGACGAGGTGTGGATCGACGCCAACTTCAAGGAAACCCAACTGCGCGACATGCGCATCGGCCAGCCGGTGGAAATCACCGCCGACCTGTACGGTGGCGAAGTGAAGTACAACGGCACCGTCGACAGCCTCGGTGCCGGTACCGGCAGCGCCTTTGCCCTGCTGCCGGCGCAGAACGCCACCGGCAACTGGATCAAGATCGTCCAGCGGGTGCCGGTGCGTATCCACCTCAACCCTGAGCAGCTCAAGGAGCACCCGCTGCGCATCGGCCTGTCCACCCTCGCCGAGGTCGATCTGCACGACCAGAGCGGCCCGACCCTGGCCCAGCAGCCACCGCAGCAGGCCAGCTATACCACCCAGGTGTATGACCGCCAGTTGGTCGAAGCCGACAACCTGATCACCCAGCTGATCCACCAGAACAGCGCCACCGGCAAGACGGCCCAGCGATGAGCCAGTCGGCCCCCGCCCAGTTCACCCCGCCGAGCCTGTTGCTGACCACCATCGGCCTGTCCCTGGCGACCTTCATGCAGGTGCTCGACACCACCATCGCCAACGTGGCGCTGCCGACCATTTCCGGCAACCTGGGGGTGAGCTACGAGCAGGGCACCTGGGTGATCACCTCGTTCGCCGTGAGCAACGCCATCGCCTTGCCGCTGACCGGCTGGCTGAGCCGGCGCTTCGGCGAGGTGAAGCTGTTCATCTGGGCCACGTTGCTGTTCGTGCTGGCCTCGTTCCTGTGCGGGGTCGCCCAGTCGATGCCCGAGCTGGTGGGCTTTCGCGTGCTCCAGGGGGTGGTCGCCGGGCCGTTGTACCCGATGACCCAGACCCTGCTGATCGCCGTGTACCCCCCGGCGAAGCGGGGCATGGCCCTGGCGCTGCTGGCGATGGTCACGGTGGTGGCGCCGATTGCCGGGCCTATTCTTGGCGGCTGGATCACCGACAGCTACAGCTGGCCGTGGATCTTCTTCATCAACGTGCCGATCGGCTTGTTCGCCGCCGCGGTGGTGCGCCAGCAGATGCGCGCGCGGCCGGTGGTCACCAGCCGCCAGCCGATGGACTACGTCGGCCTGTTGACGCTGATCGTCGGTGTCGGCGCGTTGCAGGTGGTGCTGGACAAAGGCAACGACCTGGATTGGTTCGAGTCCTCGTTCATCGTCACCGGTACGCTGATTTCCGTGGTGTTCCTGGCGATCTTCATCATCTGGGAGCTGACCGATCGGCATCCGGTGGTCAACCTGCGGTTGTTCGTGCACCGTAATTTCCGTATCGGCACGATGGTGCTGGTGGGCGGCTACGCCGGGTTCTTCGGCATCAACCTGATCCTGCCCCAGTGGCTGCAGACGCAGATGGGCTACACGGCGACCTGGGCTGGCCTGGCGGTGGCGCCGATCGGCCTGCTGCCGGTGCTGATGTCACCCTTCGTCGGCAAGTACGCGCACCGTTTCGACCTGCGCCTGCTGGCCGGGCTGGCCTTCCTGGCGATCGGCACCAGTTGCTACATGCGCGCTGGCTTCACCAACGAGGTGGACTTCACCCATATCGCCCTGGTGCAGTTGTTCATGGGTATTGGCGTGGCGCTGTTCTTCATGCCGACCCTGAGCATCCTGCTCTCGGACCTGCCGCCGCACCAGATCGCCGATGGCTCGGGGCTGGCGACCTTCCTGCGCACCCTGGGCGGCAGTTTCGCGGCATCGCTGACCACCTGGATCTGGATCCGCCGGGCCGACCAGCACCATGCCTACCTGAGCGAACACATCAGCACCTTCGACCCGGCCACCCGGCATGCCCTGGAGCAGTTGGGCGGGGCCGGCCCGCAGGGCTACGCCAAGCTCGAGCAGGTCCTCAACAGCCAGGCGTACATGATGTCGACGGTGGACTACTTCACCCTGCTGACCTGGGTGTTCGCCGGGTTGATCCTGCTGGTCTGGCTGGCCAAGCCACCGTTCACCGCCAAGGCCGCCCCAGCCTCGGCCGGGCACTGAGCCCGCGCGGGGCTCAGGCCCCGGCCGCCAGTCTGGCGCTGGCCTGGCGGCGACGGTACAGGCTGTCGCGGCTGGCCAGCCAGGCGTACAGCGGCGAGGTCACCGCCAACCCCACCAGCCACGACAGGTCGGCGCCATTGATGTGCGCCGACACCGGGCCGACATACAGCGGCGTGTTCATGAACGGCACCTGCACCACGATGCCCACCGCATAGGCCAGCAGGGCCTGCGGGTTGTAGCGGCCATAGATGCCGCCATCGACCTTGAAGATCGAGGCGATGTCGTAGTCGCCCTTGTGGATGACGTAGAAATCGATCAGGTTGATGGCCGTCCAGGGCACCAGCACCACCAGCAGCACCAGGACCATGTCGACGAAGTGGCCGATGAAGTCGGCCGAGGCGCACACCGCCACCACGCAGCAGGCGGCCAGTACCAGCAGCGACAGCACCGCGCGGCTCCTGGCCGTGGGGATCCAGCGGTAGGCGAAGGTCTGCACCAGGGTGATGATCGACAGTACCGCGCCATACAGGTTCAGGGCGTTGTGGCTGATCACGCTGAGCAGGAACAGCACCAGCATCAGCGGACCGATGGCGCCGGTGGCCAGCTTGACCGCGTCCATGGTGTCCATCCCCGCCGGGATCGCCAGTACCGCCACCGCGCCGAAGATGAACGACAGGCTCGAACCCAGGGCCGAGCCCAGGTAGGTGGTCCAGAAGGTCGACGACACCTTGACGTCGGCCGGCAGGTAGCGCGAGTAGTCCGACACGTAGGGGGCGAAGGCGATCTGCCACAGCGCCGCCAACGACACGGTGGCCAGCCAGCCGGCGAGGTTGAAGCTGCCGCGGGTGAGGAAGTCGTTGCTCTGCACATGGCTGAAGATGTAGCCGAAGCCGACCACGATGCCGATGCCCAGCACCCAGGTGCCGATGCGGTTGAGCACATGGATGAAGCGGTAGCCGATGATGCCGATGATCCCCGAGCCCAGCGCGCCGACGACGATGCCCACCGGCACGGGCACGGCGTCGACCACGCCATGCAGCGACTTGCCGGCCAGGACGATGTTGGAGGCGAAGAAGCCGACGTACATCACTCCGGCGATCACCACCACCAGCAGCGCGCCGAGCGAGCCGAACTGGGCGCGGCTCTGGATCATCTGCGGGATGCCCATCTGTGGCCCCTGGGCCGAGTGCAGGGCCATCAGCACGCCGCCGAGCAGGTGCCCGACCAGGATGGCGACGATGCCCCACACCAGGTTGAGGTGGAACAGCTGGACGCCCAGCGCGCCGGTGACGATGGGCAGCGGCGCGATGTTGCCGCCGAACCACAGGGTGAACAGGTCCCTTACCTTTCCATGGCGGTCTTGCGGCGGCACATAGCCGATCGTGTGTTTCTCGATGAGGGGTGCCGAGTTGGCTGCACGGGTCATGACGGACTCCAAGGCAAGGTGGGGCGAGCGAAGCGGCCCAGGGGCGTGCCGGCAAGGGGCGACGCGTTCTTGTTGGAGGGATGATGCGGGGCGGGTGGAGGGCGGGAAATTAGTAAATATGTGTTCAGGAGCCTTAAAAAAACTAAGGCTGGCGGGGGCGGGACAAGGATGAGGTCCGTGGGGGCATCGCGCTCGATGCGCAAGTGATCGTAGTGTCGCCTGCTGCTCGAGCGTGCGTGCCGCTCGCTGCTTTCGGTGTCCGGCAGTTGCGCGACACTGTCGAACACCCTCCTGGGTGCAGCTTCCTTACATCGGCAACAGGCGATCCTGGATCACTTCCTTCATCACCAGTGTCGAGCTCAGCCGTTTCACGTTAGGAATGCTGGTCAGTTGCTCGTCGTACAGTTTCTGGAATGCCGGCAGGTCCTTGGCAACCACGTGCAGCAGGTAGTCCGGGTCGCCGAACAGGCGCTGTGCTTCGACGATCTGCGCGATCTCGCCGAGCGCGGCCTCGAAGTCCGCCACTGGCTGGCGGGTGACCTCGCGCAGGGTGACGAACACCAGCGCGGCGAAGTTCAGCCCCAGGGCAGTGGGTGCCAGGCGCGCGTGGTAGCCGAGGATCGCGCCGGACTCCTCCAGTGCCTTGAGCCGACGGTGGCAGGGCGACAGGCTCAGGCCCACGCGGTCGGCCAGTTCGGTCACCGACAGGCGCCCGTCTTTTTGCAGTTCGGCAAGGATCTTGCGGTCGGTGCGGTCCATGGAGGGAGAATCTTCCAGTAATTTGGCTGTGCTAAGGAATATACGGAAGAAAATCCCCGCTTGATATCCGTAATCTTTCTTTCACCGAAACGTGTGTGAAAGGAACCATCGAAGTGGCCATGAGTGTATTGGCGGCGTTCTGGGCCGTCTCCTTCCTGTTCGTGATCACCCCGGGTGCCGACTGGGCCTACGCGATCTCTGCCGGCATGCGCGGGCGTTGGGTAGTGTCGGCGGTGGCCGGGATGCTGTCCGGGCATTTTCTGGCCACCTTGATCGTCGCCGCCGGGGTCGGCAGCCTGATTGCCGGGCATCCGCTGGCATTGACTCTGCTGACCCTGGCCGGTTGCGTGTACCTGCTGTGGTTGGGCGGCAACCTGCTGCTCAAGCCGGCGGTGCCCGAGGCGGGGGATGCGGGTGAGGGCGACAGCGGTTCGCGCTGGGCGCTCAAGGGATTTTGCGTCAGCGGACTCAACCCCAAGGTGTTCCTGCTGTTCCTGGCGTTGCTGCCGCAGTTCACCGACCCGCAGTCGAGCTGGCCGCTGCCAGCGCAGATCCTGTTGCTGGGCTTGGTGCACCTGTGCAGTTCGCTGGTGATCTACCTGCTGGTGGGGTATGGCGCGAAGGCGGTGTTGCGTACCCGCCCGGCAGCGGCGAGGCTGGTCGGGCGGGTGTCGGGGGGGGTGATGATCGCGATTGCGCTGGGGTTGGTGGTGGGGCAGATGCGTTGAGGGGAGCTCAGAGCCAAGTGGCATCCCAGTGCGAATACAACCCAGCCCGCGATACCAACCCCGCCCTGATCGGGTTTGCCACGATATAGCGCGCCACTGTACGCACATCCTCATCGCGGCGTAGGGCTCGATCGTGAAAACCCTGTTGCCAGAGAGGCCCTTGGCGCTGACACGCGCGGTTGATCAGAAAGGTGCTGCGGTATTTCAACTGCCGCATCAGGCTTGCCAGGCTGGCCTGGCGCAGTTCTACCAACCAGTGGAGGTGGTCGGGCATAAGCACCCAGGCAAGTGAGCATGCCTGGTCGGTCTCGTGGGCGATGCGCATTTGGCGGATGGTGATGCGGGCGGCTTGCAGGTCACGGAAGATCGGTTGACGGTTCCTGACTGATGTCGTCAGCAGATAGCGTTGACCCGATATGGAGAAACGGCCCCGGCGCAAGCGATGAGAGGAGGGGAAGTCCATGTCGTCTTCCTCGGAAATGTGAATGCAGAGGGTAGAAGGTTGGCGTGCGCAGGAGAGGGCGAATGTGTGAGCCTTTTTGTCGAACCCACCTCGAGCATGCGAGCGCTTTGCGCTCGATCGCTGGCTTCGCCAGCTCCCACAAGCACCTGTGGGAGGCTACAAGC
>NZ_VWXI01000024.1 GCF_011752525.1 Pantoea sp. Cy-639
AAGCATTCGAGGCGATTGCCTGGTACCACTGCGACCACCTCGGCACGCCGATGGAACTCACCGATGAGCAAGGCAACATCGCTTGGGCCGGCCAGTACAAGGCGTGGGGCGAAGTCCGCGAGGAGCGCTCGGCATGGGCCAAACAGCAGGGCCTGAACAACCCGATTCGCTTCCAGGGTCAATACTACGATCACGAGACGGGGCTGCACTACAACCGCTATCGTTACTATGATCCAAGCGTCGGGCGGTTCGTGTCACATGATCCAATCGGTTTGCTTGGCGGGCTGAACCTACATCAATTTGCACCCAACCCTACTAGATGGGTTGACCCTCTTGGGCTGAAGAAGAAATCATGTCAAACCAAGAAGAACTCAACAGAACCAGCACTGCCGCCTAAAGTGATTGCATCTGAGAACGGAATGCGGCTTGAGCATTATGTGAGAAGTGGTGACCACGCTCCTGCTCACTTCCATTTGCGCGGCGGGGGCGGTGTAAATATTCAAGTTGGGCAAAATGGGAAGCCCATTAACCGCGACATTCAACTAACGGCTGCCCAGCAAGGATTTATTGATAGAAACAAACCTATTCTGAGGCGTAGCGTAGATAAAATTCAGCGCTGGAACAGGTACCAAAATTCACCTAATGACTGCTCGTGCTGCGACTAATCTGAACGCAAAGAAATCAAGGAACACATCATGAAAGAAGTTTGGGTTTTTAACGGGACAGAAGGGCGATTCCCATCTGCAGTGTTTTTGGAACTAGGTGATGCAGAGGAGTGGATAAAAAACAATGGCCTGAGCGGTGTGCTCACCAAATATCCTGTTGGTATTTCCGTGTACGACTGGGCAGTAGAAAACGGTCACTTTCGTATAAAAAATGAGAAAGAAAAATCTTCTACTTTCATACAGAAGTTTTCGTCCGCAGCTCAAGAGCACTTCCATTTCGAAAACGGTAGTTCAGAGTAACTACTAGGGAAACTCCGAGCAAGTTGCTCAGCCATCCGCGATAAACTAGGCGCTGACTCACCTGAGTCAGGTTTTCAGCTGTCAATGGCGTCGAAACCGGGCTTCAGCTCGGTTTCCCCTCGCTACAGACGCACCTCTCCTGCAGTGGTAAGTAATTGCCTACAGCGGGAGAGGTGCGCCCGTGAGGGCAGAAAACCAAGACTATGCCTTGGTTTTCCAATAATCAGCGGCTGAAAATCGGGGTTTCGGCATCTCCAAGCAGTCCATTTCCGGCTGGTGGGTAACTTGTCCGGAGAATCCTTAGGGAGCAGCACTCTCCTCTCGCCACCCGCCCCCCAGCGCCGCGATCAGCTGCACGCTGGCCAGCAACCGCCCCTGCAGCAAGGTCAGCACGCTGCGTTCGTTGCTCAGCGCAGTGGTCTGCACATTGACCACATCCAGGTAGCCGATCAACCCGGCCTTGTACTGGTTCTCGGTCAGGCGCAGCGATTCGCGCGCCGCCTCCAGCGCCTCCTGGCGCACCACCGCTTCATCGCCATACACCTTGAGCTGCGCCAGGTAGTTCTCCACCTCCTTGAAGCCGTCCAGCACGGTCTGCCGGTACTGCGCCACGGTCTGGTCGTACACCGCCACGGTCCGGTCCACCTCGGCGCTGCGCTTGCCGGCGTCGAACAGGTTCAGGGCCAGCTGCGGCCCCACCGACCAGTAGCGGTTGGGCAGCTCGATCCAGTTGCTGAAACTGCTGCTGGAATAGCCACCGCTCATGTTCAGCGTCAGGTCAGGAAAGTACGCCGCACGGGCCACGCCGATATTGGCGTTGGCGGCCATCACCTTGCGCTCGGCCGCGGCGATGTCGGGGCGGCGCTCCAGCAGTTGCGAAGGCAGCGCCATGGGCACCTGCGGCAACGCCGGGATGGCCTGGCTCTCGGCCAGGGAAAACGTTGCGGGGGCCTTGCCCATCAGCACGGCGATGGCGTTCTCGTACTGCGCCCGCTGCCAGGCCAGGTCGATCAGGTCGGCCTGGGTGCTCTTGAGCTGGGTGCGTGCCTGGGCCACTGCGTCAGGGCCGGAGACGCCGGCGCGGTACTGGTTCTCGTTCATCTTCAGCGAGCGCTCATAGGCCGCCACGGTGGCCTCGAGCAGGCGCTTCTGGGCATCGACCACGCGCAATTGCAGGTAGTTCTGCACCAGCTCCGACTGCTGGCTCAGACGGATCGCCGCCATGTCGGCGAGGCTGGCCTGGGTGCTGGCCTCATTGGCGTTCAGCGTCTCGCGCAGCTTGCCCCACAGGTCGATCTCCCAGCTCACGCCGAGCTGGGCGTTGTAGGTGTCACGGATGCCGCTGCTGTTGCTCGCCAGGCTCGAGCTGGAACTGCCGGTACCCTGCGCCGAGCGCTGCTTGCTGGTGGTCAGGTCCAGGCTCGGGAACAACGAGCCGCGGCTGCTGCGCACCAGGGCCTGGGCCTGGCGGTACTGGGCTTCGTATTGCGCGACGGTCTGGTTGCCGCGGTTGAGCTCCTCGACCAGGCTGTCGAGCTGCGCGTCGCCGTAGATTTCCCACCAGGCACCACGGGCGATGGCGTCCGCCGGCTGGGCCTGGGTCCAGCCCTCGGCCTGCTTGAACTGCGCCGGAGTGCTCAACTCCGGACGGTGATAGTCCGGGCTCAGGGTACAGGCGCTGAGCATCGCCACGCACAATCCGGCGCTGGCCAGGCGAGAGCCGCGCCCCCGGGTCAGCAACTGCAGGGCGCGGTGGAGTCGGGTCTGGGCAAAGTTCATAGCGGGGTATCCAGGGCAGCGTCGGTGCGCACGCCGCGCCAGCGGTTGAAGCGGTGGCGCAGGCGGTCGAGGTACAGGTAGACCACCGGAGTGGTGTACAGCGTGAGGATCTGGCTGAAGACCAGGCCACCGATGATGGTCAGGCCCAGCGGCTGGCGCATTTCCGCGCCCTCGGCGCGGCTGAGCAGCAGCGGCAGCGCGCCGAGGATCGCGGCCAGGGTGGTCATCAGGATCGGCCGCAGGCGCAGCAGGCAGGCGCGGCGGATCGATTCCTCGGGCGAGAGGCCCTCGTTGCGCTCCAGTTGCAGGGCCAGGTCGATCATCAGGATGGCGTTCTTCTTCACCACGCCGATCAGCAGGAACAACCCGAGCAGCGAGATCAGGCTGAACTGGCCGCCGGTCAGGTACAGCGCCAGCAAGGCGCCGACGCCGGCCGAGGGCAGCGTGGAAAGGATGGTCAGCGGATGGATGTAGCTCTCGTAGAGGATGCCCAGCACCAGGTACACCAGCACCAGGGCACCGAGGATCATCAACGGCTGGCCCTGGGTGGTCTTGCTGAAGGCATCGGCGGTACCGCCCAGGCGGGCGATCACCGATTCCGGCAGGCCCAGCTTGGCCACCGCGCGCTCCAGCGCGGCCATGGCCTGGTCGGGGCTGTAGCCCTCGGCGACATCGAAGGCGATGTCCTCGGAGGCAAACTGCCCTTCGTGGCTGACCCGGTCCTTGGCCAGGCTGTTCTCGTAGCGGGCGAAACTCGACAGCGGCACCCGCGCGCCATCGGCGGTGATCACCTGCACCTGTTCGAGGGTGCTGGGGTCCCAGGCGTACTTGGGGTTGATCTCCAGCACCACCTGGTACTGGTTGAGGCTGTCGTAGATGGTCGAGATCTGGCGCTGGCTGTAGGCGTTGTTGAGCACCGCGGTGACCATGTTCATGTCGATCCCCAGGCGCTTGGCCTGGTCACGATCGACCACCAGGGTCACCTGCTGGGTGCCGCCGCCGTCGCGAGCGTCGATGGCAGTCAGCTCAGGCAGCTTGCGCAGCTCGGCGGCGACCTTCGGGAACCATTCGCGCAGGGCCGCCAGGTCGCCGCTCTGCAAGGTGTACAGGTATTGCGAGGTAGTCTGGTCGCGGCCGCCGCCGCCCAACTGCAGGTCCTGGTCGGCCATCAGGTACAGGCGTCCGCCCGGTACCTTGGGCAGTTCCTTGCGCAGGCGATCGATGACCTTCTGCGCATCCTCCCGGCGCTCGCCGATCGGTTTCAGGCGCACCAGCACGAAGGCGTTGTTGGTGCCGCTGTTGCCACCGATGAAACCGGCCACGCTCTCCACCGCCGGGTCCGCCAGCAGGGCCCGGCGGTAGGTTTCCATCTTCGGCTGCATGACGCCGAACGACAGGCCATCGTCGCCGCGAATGAAGCCCTGCAGCTGGCCCGTGTCCTGCTGCGGCATCAGGGTCTTGGGCACCACCACGTACAGGACGACATTGAGCACGATGGTGGCCAGCAGGCTGAGCAGGGTCAGGCGCCGATGACGCAAGGCCCAGCCCAGGCTGCGGTCATAGCCGGCGACCATGCGCTGGTGCACGCGGTCGCTCCAGCGTTGCAGCCGGGTCTGCTGCTGCGGCCCGTGAACCTTCAGCCAGCGCGAGCAGAGCATCGGCGTGAGCGTCAGCGATACCACCAGCGAGACCAGGATCGCCGCCGCCAGGGTGATCGAGAACTCCTTGAACAGGCTGCGCACGATTCCGCCCATGAACAGGATCGAGACGAACACCGCCACCAGCGAGACGTTCATCGACAACAGGGTGAAACCGACCTCCTGCGCCCCCTTGTAGGCGGCCCGCAGCGGATTCTCGCCGTTCTCGATATGCCGCGAGATGTTCTCCAGCACCACGATGGCGTCGTCCACCACCAGGCCGGTGGCCAGGATCAGCGCCATCAGCGACAGGTTGTTCAGCGAGAACCCGCACAGGTACATGACCGCGAAGGTGCCCACCAGCGATACCGGTACGGCCAGGCTGGGGATCAGCGAGGCGCGCAGGTTGCCGAGGAACAGGTAGACCACCAGGATCACCAGCACCACGGCGATCAACAGGGTGTGCTCGGCCTCCTTGAGGGTGGCCTTGATCACTGGCGAGCGGTCCATCGCCACATTGAGCTGGACGCTGGCCGGCAGTAGCGACTGCAGGGCCGGCAGTTCGGCCTTGATCTGCTCGACGGTCTGGATGATGTTGGCGCCGGACTGGCGGTTGACCACCAGCAGCACCGCGCTCTGGTCATTGAAGAAGCCACTGTTGTAGCGGTTCTCCACGCCGTCGCTGACCTTGGCCACGTCCGACAGGCGCAGGATCGCGCCGTTCTGCTGGCGGATCACGATGGGCCTGTAGTCGGCGGCTTTCTCCAGCTGGTCGTTGGCGCGCACCTGCCAGTTGCGTTCGGCGTCCTCGACGAAGCCCATGGGCCGGCGCTGGTTGGCGTTGGCCACCGCGCTACGCACATCGTCCAGGGCCAGGCCGTACTGGTTGAGCAATTGCGGCTCCAGTTCGATGCGCACGGCCGGCAGCGAGCTGCCGCCGATCTGCACTTCCCCTACCCCGCTGACCTGGGACAGGCTCTGCGACAGGATGGTGTCGGCCAGGTCGTACAACTGGCCCTTGGACAGCACGTCGGAGGTCAGCGACAGCACCATGATCGGCGCCTGGGATGGGTTGATCTTCTTGTAGGTAGGCATGCTGCGCATGCCGCTGGGCAGCAGGTTGCGGGTGGCGTTGATCGCCGCCTGCACCTCGCGCGCGGCGCCGTCGATGTCGCGCCCCAGGTCGAAGCCGATGATCACCCGGGTCGAGCCCTGGTTGGAGCTGCTGGTCAGGGTGGTCACCCCGGCGATCGCCCCCAGCTTGCGCTCCAGTGGCGTGGCCACGGTGGAGGCCATGACCTCGGGGCTGGCCCCCGGCAGGTTGGCCGAGACCACGATCACCGGGAAATCCATCTGCGGCAGTGGCGAGACCGGCAACAGGCCGAAGCTCACCCCGCCCAGCAACATGATCGCCAGGCTCAGCAGCATGGTCGCCACTGGCCGGCGGATGAACGGTCCGGACAGGTTCATGCGTCGGCCTGCCGGGCTTCAGCCGCCGGCCGCCAGCGTCGCGCCAGGCGGTCGAAGTACAGGTAGATCACCGGCGTGGTGAACAGCGTCAGCACCTGGCTGACCAGCAGTCCGCCGACCATCACCAGGCCCAGCGGCTGACGCAGCTCGGCACCGGATCCGGTGGCCAGCATCAGCGGCACGGCACCGAACAGCGCCGCCAGGGTGGTCATCAGGATCGGCCGGAAACGCAGCAGCGCCGCCTGGTAGATCGCGTCGCGCGGGCTCATGCCCTGGTGGCGCTCGGCCTCGAGGGCGAAGTCGATCATCATGATCGCGTTCTTCTTGACGATGCCGATCAGCAGGATGATGCCGATGATCGCGATCATGCCCAAGTCGTTGCCGCTGAGCAGCAGCGCCAGCAAGGCCCCCACCGCCGCCGAGGGCAGCGTCGAGAGGATGGTCACCGGGTGGATGTAGCTCTCGTACAGCACGCCCAGCACGATGTACATGGTCACCACCGCGGCAAGGATCAGCAGCAAGGTGCTCGACAACGAGGCCTGGAACGCCTCGGCGGCGCCCTGGAAGCGGGTCTGCACGCCGATCGGCATGCCGATGTCCTGCTGCACCTGCTCGATCACCTTCACCGCCTCGCCCAGCGAGGCGCCGTGGCCCAGGTTGAACGACAGGGTCACCGCCGGGAACTGGCCCAGGTGCGAGATGGCCAGCTGAGCCTGGCGCTGCTCGATGCGCGCCAGCGCCGACAGGCGCACCTGGCCGCCGTCGGCGGCCTTGACGTGGATCGACTCGAGCCCCTGCGGACCGAGGCTGGCGGCAGCCTGGGCCTGCAGCACCACGCGGTACTGGCTGGCCTGGGTGTAGATGGTCGAGATCTGCCGCTGGCCAAAGGCGTCGTACAGCGCGTTGGTGATCTGCGAGACGTTGATGCCCAGGCGGCTGGCCATGTCGCGGTCGATCACCAGGTACACCTGCAGGCCCTTGTCCTGCAGGTCACTGGCCACATCCTGCAGCTCGGGACGCTGTTGCAGGGCATGGACCAGCTTGCCGGTCCATTCGCCGAGCATGTCGGCGTCGGGCGAACTGAGGCTGAACTGGTACTGGGTGCGACTGACCCGGTCCTCGATGCTCAGGTCCTGCACCGGCTGCATGAACAGACGGATTCCCACCAGGCGGTCGAGCTGCGGCTGCAGGCGCTCGATCACCTGCGCGGCGGTGACGTCGCGCTCGCCGTGGGGCTTGAGGTTGATCAGCAGGCGGCCGCTGTTGAGGGTGGCGTTGTCGCCATCCACGCCGATGTAGGACGACAGGCTCTGTACCGCCGGGTCCTGCAGGATGACCTCGGCCAGGGACTGCTGGCGCGTGCTCATGGCCGCGAACGAGGTGGCCTGCGGCGCTTCGGAGATGCCCTGGATCACGCCGGTGTCCTGCACCGGGAAGAAGCCCTTGGGCACGACCAGGTAGAGCAGCACGGTGAGCCCCAGGGTGGCCACGGCCACCAGCAGGGTCAGCGGCTGGTGCTTGAGCACCCAGGTCAGGGCGCTGCCGTAGTGACGGATCAGCCAGTCGATCCAGGCGCCGCTGGCGCGGTAGAAACGCCCCTGCTCCGCTTCCTCCGGCTCGCGCTTGAGCAGCCGCGCGCACATCATCGGCGTCAGCGTCAGCGACACCACCAGCGAAATCAGGATGGCCACCGCCAGGGTGATGGCGAACTCGCGGAACAGGCGACCGACCACATCGGCCATGAACAGCAGCGGGATCAGCACCGCGATCAGCGAGAAGGTCAGCGAGATCAGGGTGAAGCCGATCTGCCGGGCGCCCTTGAGCGCCGCCTGCAACGGCGTCTCGCCCTCCTCGATGTGTCGGGAGATGTTCTCCAGCATGACGATGGCGTCGTCGACCACGAAGCCGGTGGCGATGGTCAGGGCCATCAGCGTGAGGTTGTTGACCGAGAAGCCGGCCAGGTACATCACGCCGAAGGTACCGATCAGCGACAGCGGCACGGCGATCGACGGGATGATCGTGGCGCTGAAACGGCGCAGGAAGACGAAGGTGACCATCACCACCAGGGCGATGGCGAACAACAGCTCGTGCTGCACATCGCGCACCGCGGCACGGATGGTCTGGGTACGGTCGGTGAGCACGCTGACATCCAGGCCGGCCGGCAGGTTGTCGGTGATCGACGGCAGCAACTCCTTGATCCGGTCGACCACGTCGATGACGTTGGCCCCAGGCTGGCGCTGGATGTTCAGCAGCACCGCTTCGCTCTGGTTGGCCCAGGCGGCCAGGCGCTCGTTCTCGGCGCCGTCGACGATCTCGGCGACATCGCTCAGGCGCAACGGCGCGCCATTGTTGTACTTGAGGATGAGGTTGGCGTATTCGTCGGGCGAGCGCAGCTGGTCGTTGGCGTCGAGCATCGACACCCGGGTGGGGCCATCGAAGTTGCCCTTGGGCTGGTTGACGTTGGAGGCGCCGATCAAGGTGCGCACGTCATCCAGGTTCAGGCCGTTGGCAGCCAGGGCATCGACGTTGACCTTGATCCGCACCGCCTGGCGCTGGCCGCCGGCGATGCTGACCATGCCGACGCCGCTGATCTGGGCGATCTTCTGTGCCACCCGGGTGTCGACCAGGTCGTTGAGCTTGGGCAGCGGCAAGGTCTTCGACGAGATGGCCAAGGTCAGCACCGGAGTGTCGGCCGGGTTGACCTTGTTGTACACCGGTGGCGCCGGCAGGTCGCTGGGCAACAGGTTGCTGGCGGCATTGATCGCGGCCTGCACCTGCTGCTCGGCGACATCCATGTTCATGTCCAGACTGAAACGCAAGGTCAGCACCGAGGCACCGCCGGAGCTGGTCGAAGCCATCTGCTCGAGGCCCGGCATCTGGCCGAACTGGCGCTCCAGCGGCGCGGTGACCGCGCTGGTCATCACCTGTGGGCTGGCGCCGGGGTACAGGGTCATGACCCGGATGGTCGGATAGTCGACCTGGGGCAAGGCCGCCACCGGCAGCATCGTGTAGGCGATCAGGCCGGCCAGGACGATGGCCAGCATGCTCAGCGTGGTGGCGACCGGGCGCAGGATGAACAGGCGTGAAAGGTTCATGCGCCCGCCTTGCCGCTCGACTCACCGACCTGCGCCGAGCCCTTGGCGTCCTGCCCCTGCAGGTGCTGGCCCGGGGTGGTGGGCACTTGCGAGCTGTCTTCGACCACATCGACCTTGGTGCCCTCGCGCAGGCGGTCGGTGCCCTCGAGCACCAGGCGGTCGCCGGCGGCCAGGCCGTCGAGGATCACGCTGTGCTCGCCATCGCTGGATCCGACCTTGAGCTTGCGGATGCTGACCGTGCTGTCCTGGTTGACCACATAGGCGAACGTGCCGTCGTTGCCGAACTGGATCGCCGCGGCCGGGGCCAGCACCACCTGCTTGAGGGTGTCGGCGAGCAGGCGCACGTTGACGAACTGGTTGGGGAACAGGCTGCCGTCCTTGTTCTGGAACAGGCCCTTGAACTTGAGGGTGCCGGTGGTGGTGTCGATCTGGTTGTCGAGGCTGCCCAGCACGCCAGTGGCCTGCAGCGCCTGGTCGCCACGGTCCCAGGCCTCGACCGGCAGCGCCACGCCGCTGCGATAGCGTGCCAGCACGATATCGAGCTGGGTTTCCGGGAGGGTGAAGACGACATTGATCGGTTCGGTCTGGGTGATCACCACCAGCGCGGTGGTGTCGTTGGCCGCCACCAGGTTGCCCAGGTCGAGCTGGCGCAGGCCGACGCGGCCGCCGATGGGCGCGCGGATCTGGGTGAACTCGAGGTTAAGGCGGGCGTCGTTGACCTGTGCCTGGTTGGTCTTGACCAGGCCCAGGAACTGCCCCACCTGCGCCTCGGCGGTGTCGAGGGTCTGCTTGGCGATGCTGTCCTCGGCGTAGAGCCCCTTGTAGCGGGCCAGGTCGACCTGGGCGTTCTTCAGCTGCGCCTGGTTCTGCGCCAGGGTGCCTTCGGCCTGTTGCAGGGCGATCCGGTACGGGCGCGGGTCGATTTCGGCGAGCAGGTCACCGGCCTTGACCTGCTGGCCCTCCTTGAAGTTGATCTTGACCAGCTCGCCGGCGACTCGGCTGCGCACATTGACCGTGTTGGTCGCGGTGACGGTGCCCAAGGCCTTGTAGTAAAGCGGGAAGTCGCCGATGCGCACCGGTTCGACCCGCACCGGTACTGGGTCGGCGGAGGCGCCGAAACCCGGGCGCCCGCCCATGCCCATGCCCGCGCCGCGGCCCGGACGGCCACCGATCGCTTCCTTGTGGGTCGATGGCGCAGGCCACTGCCACCAGGCCAGGGCGGCCACCAGCAGCAGGACCAGCAGGCCGATCAGCCAGCGATGAAGAGAACGGGATTTGGAGGCTTGCATGGGTTGAACGAACCTTGTTCAGAGAAAGACGGCGTGCGGAGCGTGAACGATAAGCACTGGTATCGTTTTAGCAAAGGAGCTTTACCAGTGCTTTACCTTCGGCTGACAGGGGTAAAACGATGAACTTTAAATGAAAACGGCCTGGAATGGGTTCCAGGCCGTTTCCAGGTGTGACGCCATCGCCGGCAAGCCGGCGCTGGGCTTCACACAGGTGTTACTTCAGTACCGCCAGCGCCGCGTCGTAGTTCGGCTCGTTGGCGATCTCGGCGACCAGCTCGCTGTGCAGCACCTTGTCGTGCTCGTCCAACACCACCACGGCGCGCGCGGCCAGACCGGCCAGCGGGCCGTCGGCGATGGCTACGCCGTAGTGCTCCAGGAACTCGCGGCCACGCAGGGTGGACAGGTTCTTCACGTTATCCAGGCCTTCGGCGCCGCAGAAGCGCGCCTGGGCGAACGGCAGGTCGGCGGAAATGCACAGCACCACGGTGTTGGCCAGATCATTGGCCTGGGCGTTGAACTTGCGTACCGAAGTGGCGCAGGTCGGGGTGTCGACGCTTGGGAAGATGTTCAGCACCTTGCGCTTGCCGGCAAAGTCCTTGAGCGACTTGTCGGACAGGTCGCCAGCGACCAGGGAAAAGGCAGGAGCCGCGGCGCCGGCCTTCGGCAGTTCGCCCTTGACCTGAACCGGGTCGCCTTTGAGAGTCACTTGAGCCATGGCTGGATCCTTATGCGGGGTTTGAAAAGGACCCAGAGTTAAGCATGAAGCCGCGCGAGTGCCTATGGGTGAAGATGAAATTGTCCTACGTTCAGGCAATTCCTGTAGACAAACGCCCGGGTGACTCACGTCGACCCGGGCGTTTTTCTTACGCGATGGCGGCAGATCAGGCCAGCAGGCCGTACACCACCGAGGTCAGCGCCACCAGGCCGACCACCACCACGAACACGTTGGACAGTGCGCCACTGTACTTGCGCATCGACGGCACGCGACGGATCGCGTACATCGGCATCAGGAACAGCAGCACCGCGATGATCGGCCCGCCGAGGGACTCGATCATGCCGAGGATGCTCGGGTTGAGGGTGGCGACGATCCAGCACACCACCAGCATCAGTGCGGCGACCACGCGGTCCAGGGTCTTGGCGCCCGGGCGCAGGCCAGTCTTGACGATCATGCCCTTGAGGCCTTCGCTGGCGCCGATGTAGTGGCCCAGGAACGACTTGGCGATGGCGATGAAGGCGATCAGCGGCGCGGCGAAGGCGATGGCCGGCTGCTCGAAGTGGTTGGCCAGGTACGACAGGATCGACAGGTTCTGCGCCTTGGCCTCGGCCAACTGGGCGCTGTCCAGGGTGAGCACGCAACTGAACACGAAGAACAGCACCATGGCCACCATCAGCAGGTGGGCGCGGGCGAGGATCTGGCCGCTGCGCTGGTCGGCGTGCTCGCCGTAGCGGCGCTTCTGGTCGACGGCAAAGGCCGAGATGATCGGCGAATGGTTGAACGAGAACACCATCACCGGAATCGCCAGCCACACGGTGTGCAGGAAGGCCGAGCCGGACGGCACCTGGGTGGCGGTGTCGAGGATGCCGCCGGTCCAGTGCGGCACCAGGTACAGCGCCAGCAGCGCCAGAGCGACGATGAACGGATAGACCAGCAAGCTCATGACCTTGACCGTGGCCTGCTCGCCGCAGCGCACGATGCCCAGCAGGCCGAGGATCAGCACGAACGACAGGATCGCCCGTGGCGGCGGAGTCATGTGCAGCTGGTGCTCCATGAAGCTGCTGACCGTGTTGGTCAAGGCCACGCTATAGATGAGCAGGATGGGGAAGATGGCGAAGAAGTACAGCACGGTGATCAGCGCACCGGCGGTGATGCCGAAATGCTCCTCGACCACTTCGGTGATGTCGCCGCCCTTGCTGCCGGAGAGCACGAAACGGGTCAGCCCGCGGTGGGCGAAGTAGGTCATGGGGAAGGCCAGCGCCGCGAGGATCAGCAGCGGCCAGAAGCCGCCGAGGCCGGCGTTGATCGGCAGGAACAGGGTTCCGGCGCCGATGGCCGTGCCGAACAGGCCCAGCATCCAGGTGGTGTCTTGACGCGACCAACTGCCGAGGGTGGCGGGGGTCGATTCTGCAAAGCGCTGTTCAACGCTTGGGGCCTGCTCATTCATCCGGGTGAAGCTCCACTCGCAAGACTGCAACAGGCTGAGAATGGCGAACTAGACGTTTCGCCCAACTCAACCGGGGAAGAGGGGCGCGATTGTGCATGCAAAGGTTGCACTTGGGGAAGCCCCGCCCGAGGGACGGTTGCACTTGTCTGTACAAGAAAAGGTATTTATTGCCGTCAGAATGATCGCGGGGCAAGCCCGCCCCCACGCCAACCCGGTTTCAGGCGTGGGAACGGGCTTGCCCCGCGATCGACTCAAACCGGGCCTGGCAGCCTCAGCCTTTTTGCACCGCCGCGAATGCCTCGGCTACCTGGCGCAGGTTGGCCGGACGCAGCCCGGACATGCACATGCGGCCGCTGTCGATCAGGTACACGCCGAACTCGTCACGCAGACGACGCACCTGCTCGACGCTGAAGCCGGTGTAGCTGAACATGCCGCGCTGACGCAGGAAGAACTGGAAATCCTGGCCCGGCAGCAGCTCGCCGAGCAGGTCGACCAGGCCCTGACGCATCTCGAGGATACGCTTGCGCATCACCTCGACCTCCGCCGCCCACTGGGCATTGAGCGCGGCATCGCCGAGCACGCCGGCCACCAGCTGGGCGCCGAACGCGGGCGGGCTGGAGTAGTTGCGGCGCACGGTAGCCTTGAGCTGGCCGAGCACGCTGACGGCGGTGGCGGCATCATCACAGACCACCGACAGGCCCCCTACTCGCTCGCCGTACAGCGAGAAGATCTTCGAGAACGAGTTGCTGACCAGGCACGGCACGCCGGCACGGGCCATTTCGCGGATGGCGTAGGCATCTTCCACCAGGCCTTCACCGAAGCCCTGGTAGGCGATGTCGAGGAACGGGATCAACTGGCGCGCCTTGACCACCTCGACCACCTGCTGCCACTGCTTCTGGTCGAGGTCGGCGCCGGTGGGGTTGTGGCAGCACGGGTGCAGCAGGACGATGCTGTTGGCCGGTAGGGTCTGCAGGGTGGCGAGCATGCCGGCGAAATCGACGCCGCGGCTGTCCTGGTCGAAGTACGGGTAGCTGTGCACCTTAAAGCCCGCGCCTTCGAAAATCGCCCGGTGGTTATCCCAGGTCGGGTTGCTGACCCAGACTTCGGAGCCCGGGAAATAGCGTTTGAGGAAGTCGGCGCCGACTTTCAGCGCGCCCGAGCCGCCGACGGTCTGTACCGTCGCCACGCGCCCGGCGCTGACGGCCGGGTGGTCGGTGCCGAACAGCAGCGCCTGGATCGCCTGGCGGTAGGCGGCAAGGCCTTCCATCGGCAGGTACAGCGAGGCTTCGTGGGGCTGGCCGGCCAGGCGCTTTTCGATTTCGCCCACCGCCGCCAGTTGCGGCACCACGCCGGCTTCGTCGTAGTACAGGCCGATACTCAGGTTGACCTTCTCGGCGCGCGGGTCGGCCTTGAAGGTTTCCATCAGCGAGAGGATCGGGTCGCCGGCATAGGCATCGACATGTTTGAACACAGCGTGCAGCTCCTTGGTACGAGTGGGTCGCAAAAAAGATGGCCACGAGCATACCCCCTGCAAGCTCGGGTTACATCCCCTGCTCGGCAATCGTCGCGGGCAGCGGTGCAATGAGCCGAAGTCAACGCACTCAAGGGGTGGATGAGGCAGGCATCAGCCTGGTGCTGCAGTCGGGGTTGAGCGGTGTTGGGGGCTGGGCGCTTGACAGAAGTTTTTCGGCGCCTGTCAGACCGAGCGCCGCCCGCGCGGCGCATCGCGGGCTTTCGCCCGCTCCCACATTTGTTTCGGGCCAGTCTCTCCTGTGGCATTGCCTGGCCCGCCTTGTTGGCATGACGCGGTTTCAGCGTGGGCGCTGCTGGCGCTTCGCCTGACTTGAGACATGCACCCAGGCGGACAGCGGTACCTTCACAGGACTGCATCGCCCGAAACAGATGTGGGAGTGGGCGAGAGCCCGCGATGCGCCGCGCGGGCGGCGCTCGATCTCAAGAGCGCTACAACTCTCCCGGCGGACTCATGGCAGCCCTCACGCATCGCGGGCTCTCGCCCACTCCCACATTTGTTTCGGGCCAGTCTCTCCTGTGGCATTGCCTGGCCCGCCTTGTTGGCATGACGCGGTTTCAGCGTGGGCGCTGCTGGCGCTTCGCCTGGCTTGAGACATGCACCCAGGCGTACAGCGCTACCCTCACAGGACTGCATCGCCCGAAACAGATGTGGGAGTGGGCGAAGCCCGCGATGCGCCGCGCGGGCGGCGCTCGATCTCAAGAGCGCTACAACTCTCCCGGCGGACCCATGGCAGCCCTCACGCATCGCGGGCTTTCGCCCGCTCCCACATTTGTTTCGGGCCAGTCTCTCCTGTGGCATTGCCTGGCCCGCCTTGTTGGCATGACGCGGTTTCAGCGCGGGCGCTGCTGGCGCTTCGCCTGACTTGAGGCATGCGCCAAGGCGTACAGCGGTGCCCTTACAGGACTGCATCGCCCGAAACAGATGTGGGAGTGGGCGAAAGCCCGCGATGCGCCGCGCGGGCGGCGCTCGATCTCAAGAGCGCTACAACTCCCCCGGCGAACCCATGGCTGCCCTCATGCATCCCCCAACACCACAGTGGCCATGACCGAGCACCAACTCAACCCGCCAGTTCCCGCAACCCGGCCAGTTCCTGCTCGGTCAGCGCCACCCCGTCACGCCCGGCCACCTCCCGCTCGCGATACCGCCGCTCACCCGGCATCCGGGTCAACCCCACGGCCTGCATCTGCTCCACCAGCTCGCGGCTACGCTCGGCAAACCGCCCGCCCTCGGCCTGGCTCGGGTCAATGACGATGATCAACTGCCCGGTCCACGGCGTCTTCGCCCCCGGATGTCCTGACCAGTCGAACTCCCAGGAAAAATGCCCCCCCGTCAACGCCGCCGCCAACAACTCGACCATCATCGACAACGCTGAGCCCTTGTGCCCACCGAACGGCAGCAAGGCGCCGCCTTCGAGTATCGCCTTGGGATCGGTGGTCGGTTGCCCGGCAGCATCCACGCCCATGCCCTCGGCCAGGCGCTCGCCAGCCCGTGCGGCGATCTGCACGTCGCCATGGGCCATGGCGCTGGTGGCCATGTCGAAGACGATCGGGTCATGCCCGGCGCAGGGCGCGGCAAAGGCGATGGGGTTGGTGCCGAACAGCGGCTTGCGCGCGCCATGGGGCACCACGCAGGTCATGCTGTTGACCACGCTCAGGGCCACCAGGCCTTCGTTGGCAAACGGCTCGACGTCCGGCCACAACGCGGCGAAGTGGTGCGAGTTGTGGATCGCCAGCACGGCGATACCGGCGCTGCGCGCCTTGTCCACCACCAGGGCCCGGGCCGCCGCCAGGGCCGGCTGGGCGAAGCCGCCACGCGCGTCCACCCGTACATGGCCCGCCGCCACATCGGTCACCGCGGGCACCGCCTGGCCATCGACCCAGCCACTGGCCAGGGTCGAGACATAACCCGGGATACGGAACACACCATGGCTATGGGCGCCATCGCGCTGGGCACTGGCGCAGTTGTGGGCCAGCACGGCGGCAACCGCCGCGCTGCAGCCATGGCGCTGGAGGATCGCCTGCAACAACGCCTGCAGTTCGGCAAACGGCACGCGCACGGCAAGGCCGGGGGTAGGTGCGGACATCTGGAGCTCCTTTGTAGGTATTGGATTCGCTTCAGCGCAACGCCCAGACTTTCCCGTGAATGACAGCTATCTGTCAAATATTGACTTGATGACAGAAAACGGCCATTTTCTTCTCCACGCCAGAAATCAGCCGGAGCCGCACATGAGCCAATCGATCAAGCAACGCCTGGAGGCCAGCCTGCACAGCGCAGCCGCTTCCGGCCGCAAGATCGCCAGCTACATGCTCGCCAACCTCCACGAACTGCCGTTCCAGACCTCCGCGAGCATCGCCGCCAAGCTCGATGTCAGCGAATCCAGTGTCGGCCGTTTCTGCCGCGCACTCGGCTACGCCCACCTCAAGGCGCTCAAGCAGGACCTGCAGAGCGACCTCGGCGAAGGCCCTTGGCTGGTCGGCGACCGCCTGCAGGAGTTCCGCCAGGCCAGTGCCCCGTCCGACACCGACGGCTGCCTTGAGAAAGAGATCGCCGCCCTGGTGCGGGTGCACGAGTACAGCCGCGGCGAGGCCTGGCACCGGGTCGCCCGGCGCCTGGCCGACACCCCCCGGGTATTCATCGCCGGCTTCCAGACCGAACGTGGCATCGCCCTGTGCATGAGCCACCTGCTGCAGTACCTGCGCGACGGCGTGCAGCAGGTCGACGGCAGCGCCGGGCACTTCGGCGAGGTGCTGCTGGCACCGCCGCACGACTGCACCCTGGTGGTCTTCGAAGCCCGCCGCTATTCGCGTCATGCCTTGCAGCTGTGCCAGAAGGCGCGCGAGCGGGGCATCGCGGTGACCCTGGTCACCGACACCTTCTGCGACTGGGCCGATGCCAATGCCGACGAGGTGTTCCGCATCCCCACCGAGTTCAACCTGTTCTGGGAATCCACCGCGACGATGCTGTCGTGGGTCCACCTGATGGTCAACGAGGTCTGCAAGAAGCTCGGACCGGATGTTGAAAGACGCCTGGAAGCAACTGCCGCTCTCCATAACGAGTTCGTCGGCTACACCTCGTGGCCGATGGGCAAACAACAACAAGCAAGCGTGTAGGAACAGAGGTGCGAGATGAACAGAACCATGGCTGTGGTGGGTGCGTGCGCCCTGCTGCTGGCGGCTAGCGCCAGCGCCGAGACCCTGCGGTTTGCCACCGAGGGCGCCTATCCGCCCTTCAACTACGTCGATGCCGACAACACGTTGCACGGCTTCGACATCGACATCACCCATGCCCTGTGCGAACAGATGAAGGTCGAGTGCACCCTGGTCGCCCAGGACTGGGAAGGCATCATCCCGGCGCTGATGGCGCGCAAGTACGACGCCGTGGTGGCATCGATGATCGACACCCCCGAGCGCCGCCGCAAGATCGCCTTCACCGACCACTACTACCGCACCCCACTGACCGTGGCGGTGGCCCGCGACAGCAAGATCGACGACGCGCAGACCGACTTCAAGGGCTACACCGTCGGCGCGCAGTCCTCCTCGACCCAGGCGATCTACGCCGAGGATGTCTATGGCAAGGCCGGCGCCGAGGTGAAGCTGTACCCGACCATGGACGAGGCCAACGCCGACCTGGCCGCCGGGCGCCTGGACGGGGTGATCGCCGACAAGTTCCCGCTGCACGAATGGCTGAACAAGAACGGCCAGGACTGCTGCCGGATCCTCGGCGACGTCGAGGGCACCAAGGCCGACGCGGCGATTGCCGTGCGCAAGGACGACGAGGCCCTGCGTACCCGGCTGAACGCGGCGCTGGCGGCGATCGTCGCCAACGGCACGTACCAGAAGATCGCGAGCAAGTACTTCGCCTTCGACATCTACCAGTAATCGTGCCGGAGCGGGCTTGCCCCGCTCCCGTCGGGTCGCATGTATCCCGGGGGTTCCCCATGCTCGATCAACTCTCCCTGCTGTCCTTCGCCAGCGGCGGCTGGGGCCAGGCCCTGCTGGCCGGCGCGCTGGTCACCGTGTCGCTGGCCCTGGCCTGCCTGCCCATCGGCCTGCCGCTGGGGCTGCTGGTGGCCATGGCCGCCCGCTCGCGCAAACGCCTACCACGGGCCTGGGCGACCACCTTTTCCACGGTGTTCCGTGGCCTGCCCGAGTTGCTCACCCTGCTGATCATCTACTACGGCTGCCAGATCGCCGCGCAGAAGCTGCTCGCCGCGCTCGGCTACCCAGGCGAGGTGCTGATCAACACCTTCCTCGCCGCCATGCTGGCCTTCAGCCTGGTGTTCGCCGCGTTCTCCAGCGAAATCTGGCTGATGGCCTTCAAGACCCTGCCCAAGGGCCAGGTCGAGGCCTGCGCGGCCCTGGGCCTTGGGCCGCGCACGGCATTCTTCAAGGTGTTGCTGCCGCAACTGGCCCGTATCGCCCTGCCCGGCCTGTCGAACAACTGGCTGAGCCTGCTCAAGGACACCTCGCTGGTGTCGACCATCTCGCTGATCGACCTGATGCGCCAGACCAACCTGGCGGTCAGCGTGACCAAGGAACCGATGTTCTTCTACGGCGTCGCGTGCCTGGCCTACCTGCTGTTCTCGGCGCTTTCGGGCAGGGTCTTCGCCCTGCTCGAGCGGCGCAGCAACCGCCACCTGCAAGGAGCCCGCCCATGACGCTCGAGCAACTGCTGGCCTACGTGCTCGACCCTGACCTGCTGGAGCGCTACGGCGCGCGGTTCGTCGACGGCCTGCTGGTGACCGCCAAGCTGGTGGCGATCTCCTTCACCCTCGGCGCGCTGCTGGGCATGCTCCTGGCCCTGGCGCGGATGTCGCGCAGCCGCGTGCTGCAACGCCTGGCCGCCGGCTACGTGTATTTCTTCCGCGGCTCGCCGCTGCTGGCCCAACTGTTCCTGTTGTACTACGGGCTCGGCTCGCTCAAGGACCTGTGGCAGGACCTGGGGCTGTGGTGGTTCTTCCGCGAGGCCTGGTACTGCGCCCTGCTCGCCTTCACCCTGAACACCGCCGCCTACCAGGCGGAGATCTTCCGCGCCAGCCTGCTGGCCATCGCCCCCGGCCAGTACGAAGCCGCCCATGCCCTCAACCTCAAGCGCTCGACCACCTTCTTCAAGGTGATCCTGCCGCAGTCGCTGCTGGTGGCCATCGGCCCGCTGGGCAACGAGTTGATCATGATGATCAAGGCCAGCGCCATCGCCTCGCTGGTGACGATCTACGACCTGATGGGGGTGACCAAGCTGGCCTTCTCGCGCAGCTTCGACTTCCAGATCTACCTGTGGGCGGCAGTGCTCTACCTGCTGATCGTCGAGCTCGTGCGGCGCACCCTGAAACACCTGGAAGCCCGCCTGGGCCGCCACCTGAACTGATCGAAGGAACCGCTCCATGGATTGCCAGACCATCGTCCTGGGCGCCGGCATCGTCGGCGTCAGTACCGCATTGCACCTGCAGGCCCGCGGCCGCCAGGTGATCCTGATCGATCGCGACGAGCCGGGCAGCGGCACCAGCCACGGCAACGCCGGGCTGATCGAACGCTCCAGCGTGATCCCCTATGCCTTCCCGCGCCAGTTCGGCGCCCTGCTGCGCTACGGCCTGAACCGCCAGCCCGATGTGCGCTACAGCCTGCTGCACCTGCCCAAGGCCGCCCCGTGGCTGCTGCGCTACTGGCAGCAATCCGCGCCCGGGCGCCTGGCCAAGGCGGCGGCCGACATGCTGCCGCTGGTGCAGCGCAGCGTCGAGGAGCACGACGCGCTGATCGAGGCCGCCGGCCTGCAGGACCTGATACAGGCCAAGGGCTGGATCGAGGTGTACCGCGACAGCGTCCTGTTCGAACAGGCCAGGCAAGATGTACTGGCCCTGGCCCGCTACGGCCTGCACTACGAAATCCTCGATCGCGGCCAGTTGCAGGCCCGCGAGCAGCAGCTGGACGGCGGCGTGGTCGGTGGCATCCACTGGCTCGACCCGAAAACCGTGAAGGACCCGGGCGGCCTGACCCGTGGCTACGCCGCGCTGTTCGTCCGACGCGGCGGGCAGTTCCTCCACGGCGATGCCCGCAGCTTGCGTCAGGTCGACGGCCGCTGGCAGGTCGACAGCCAGCGCGGGGCGGTGACCGGCAACGAAGTGGTGGCCTGCCTCGGCCCACAGTCGGGCGAACTGTTCGAAGCGCTGGGCTACCGCTTCCCCCTGGGCATCAAGCGCGGCTACCACATGCACTACGCCACCCGCGACGGCGCCCGGCTGAGCCACTCGGTGTGCGACACCCAGGGCGGCTACGTACTGGCGCCGATGGCCCTCGGCGTGCGCCTGACCACTGGGATCGAGTTCGCCGCCAGCAATGCCGCCGCCAACGAGATCCAGTTGCGCCGCTGCGAGGCGCTGGCCCGCCAGCTGTTCCCGGCCCTCGGCGAGCGCCTGGACGACCGGCCCTGGCTCGGCCGGCGCCCCTGCCTGCCCGACATGCGCCCGGTGATCGGCCCGGCGCCACGCCATCGCAACCTGTGGTTCAACTTCGGCCACGCCCACCACGGCCTCACCCTGGGCCCGGTCAGCGGCCGCCTGCTGGCGGAGCTGCTCACCGGCCAGCGGCCCTTCACCGACCCGACGCCCTACAGCGCCACACGCTTCGACTGAACCTTGAGCGGGAGAACAACAATGATGTCCGCAGCTTCCAGTCTTGCCAGCCTTGTCGATCCACATACCGTCGCCGACACCCGCCCCGAGCTGATCCGCATCGAGGGCCTGAACAAGCACTACGGCGCCTTCCATGTGCTGCACGATATCCACCTGTCGGTGCGCGAAGGCGAACGCATCGTGCTCTGCGGGCCCTCGGGCTCGGGCAAGTCGACGCTGATCCGCTGCATCAACCGCCTGGAAATCGCCGAGCAAGGCAGCATCCAGGTGGCCGGCACCGACCTGGCCGGCAACAGCCGCCAGGCCGCCCAGGTGCGCAGCGAGATCGGCATGGTGTTCCAGCACTTCAACCTGTTCCCGCACATGAGCGTGCTCGACAACTGCCTGCTGGCGCCCACCAGCGTGCGCGGCCTGTCGCGCAAGGACGCCGAGGAGCGCGCGCGCATGTACCTGAGCAAGGTGGGCATCGAGAACCAGGCGCACAAGTACCCCGGCCAGCTCTCCGGTGGCCAGCAGCAGCGCGTGGCGATCGCCCGGGCACTGTGCATGAAACCGCGGATCATGCTGTTCGACGAACCGACCTCGGCCCTGGATCCGGAGATGGTCGCCGAAGTGCTGGACGTGCTGGTGCAACTGGCCGGCACCGGCATGACCATGCTCTGCGTCACCCACGAGATGGGCTTCGCCCGCCAGGTGGCCGAGCGGGTGCTGTTCCTCGAAGGCGGGCAGATCATCGAGGACAGCCCGCCACAGGTATTCTTCGGCCAGCCGCGCAGCGCACGGGCGCAGGCGTTCCTGAGACAGATCCTCCACTAGCGCACCGACAACCCACTGTTCAGTGCTGGCGTGGGAGCGGACTTGACCCGCAACAGGTGCCAGGGCTTGTATCCAGGGCGGCCTCTCACGAGGCTTTGCCCCTGGCCCCCCATGGAGCACCCGTGCGACAAAGCCACACCTAGCCATCATCATGCTACTATCGCCGCGCAACCCTGGACGCACCCCGTTTCGACAAGGAAAGCCGCGCGTGAACACTCCTGCGACCGTTCTGGTCAGCCCTAGCCCTGCCCGTCCCGCCCCCCAGCCTGGTGCAGCCCGATGATCGCCACCCTGCTGCGCCGCTCGGCCTATCCGTCACGCCACACCCTCTCGCCACTGCAACGCCTGGCCCAGGCCCTATGGGGTGGCGACCTGCCATTGACGCGCAACCAGGAGAAATGGCTGGCGCGCCTGATGCTGCTGCCGACCCTGGCCTACCTGGTGTTCGCCCTGGCCTACAGCGCGCGCCTGACCGATCTGGTCGGCAGCCTCACCTACCATGCCCCGCTGCAGCGCCTGGCCGAACACGGCCAATGGCTGAGCGCCGTGGCACTGGCCTTGCTGCTGCTCAGTTGCGTGCTGCGCAAGAGCATGCGCCTGGGCTGGGGCCTGGGTCGCACCCTGATGTGGATCGTGATCACTTGCGGCACGGGCCTGTATGTGGGCTACCACGCCCAACGCCTGCTGGTCGACAGCCAGGTCGAGCGCGCCAGCCCGGCGCAGCAGGCTCAGGCCGCCTTTGGCGTGCCGTTGCTCAACCGCCTGCTCGAACATGACCTGCGCCTGGAGGGCCAGGGCGCCACGCAGCAACAGCTGCAAAGCCCCGAAGGGCGCCTGCGGCTGATGGAACTGGCCCTGCGCCTGCCTGCCATCACACCGCTGCCTGTCATCGCCGGGCTCAGCCCGCAGGCGTTCTTCGAGCAACTCGCCGACCAGCAGCGTGGCGGCCTGCAACACAACTACGCCAACTACCGCCAGGCCACCGCCGCGCTGGAAGACAACTACCGCCAGTACCGTCGCGCCAGCCTGCAGTACTACGGCGCCACCAGCCGCCTGGCGATCCTCCAGCGCCAGGGCCAGGCCTGGAGCGACTACCAGCGCCTGCTGAGCAAGCGGGGCCGCAACTTCAATCCGTGGAACCTGCCGGAAAACGAGTGGCAACCGGTGCGCTATGTACTGCGCGAACAGATGAGCGTCCCGGTCAACGACCTCTGGCGCCCGGACGACCGTCCCGGCTTCAACCGCGCGGTATCCCGTCAGGTACGCCGCGAGGCGCGCAACCAGTATGCCGAACTGATCCAGCAACGGATCGGCGCCGGCTGGATCGAACCGGGCCTGGAGCGCCCGTCCTTCCTCGCCGTGCCCGGGGTACAGGGACTGTGGCGCCAGGCCCTGGGCCTGCCCGCCGGCATCACCTTGTACGCCTACCTGACCGAGGACGCCTTCGATCGCTCGGTCTACCAACCGGCACTGCAGCACGATGCCCGTGAGTTGATGAAGCAGCGGGTGGTCGCCCCGGACGACCTGTCGACCCTCGGCCGCGACAGCCACCGCGACCTGACCACCCCGGCCATGGCCCTGCTGCTGGCGACCCTCGGCCTGGCGATACACCTGTTCCGCGCCTTGTCGTACCTGGTACGCCTGGTGCAGCCAGTACCACTGTCCTTGTACCTGAAGTTGCTGCTGCTCTACATCGTGCTGCTCGGCAGCCTGCCCTGGCTGGCCGGCAAACCGAGCCTGCCAGGTGACGCCCTGCCCCGCGCGGGGAGCGACGAGCTGGGCCTGGCGGGCACCCTGGCGAGTGCCGCGATCGACTGGCTGGCACCGCTGCAGGGCCACCTGCAGCCGCTGGGCAACGGCATCCGCAACGGCTTGCTGTCCGGCTACGGCTTCGGCGTGTCCGACCCGCGCCAGCCCTGAGCCCAAGGCCCGCCCCGGACCGGGGCGGGCTCTCATCATTGCAGCGCTGCAATGAACCGACTGCGTCGTTAAATATTATTGACCAACACCCCCGCCAAACCCTTGCCGGCAAAGGCCCGGACACCGGCAAGCCCCCGAAAACCGGCGCCTGCGCCCCTCGCCGCTCGTTTGACATATCGAACGGCTCTGGCAAGCTATGAGACATGCCCCGACCGGCATCGCCTCCACGGCGAGCCGGCAGTGCTCGGGGCTACAGGCTGCACCCAGGGCTCCGGCCGTGCGCCTGCACAACAACGACAGGCATGACCTGTCCCAAGGTGACATATGTCCAACAGCAACATTGGCAACAAGCAACCTTCCCTGCGCAAGCCCGTCGTCCTGATGACCATGGGCAGCCAAGAGCGCAAAGGCCATGACTATCAGGTCATGACCCACAAGTACATTTCCCCGCTGGTCGAGTTCTCCGCTTGCGTCCCGGTCCTGGTGCCCACCTGCTGTGGCATCGACGACCTCGAGACCTACCTGGACATGGCCGACGGCGTCTACCTGACCGGTGCCGGCAGCAACATCGACCCGGCGCTGTACGGCCAGGAGAACCAGACCCCCGGCAAAGGCCAGGACCAGAACCGCGACCTGTTCGACATCCCGCTGGTCAAGGCGGCGATCAAGCGCGGTCTGCCGATCTTCGGCATCTGCCGTGGCATGCAGGAAATCAACGTGGCCCTGGGCGGCGACATCTACCAGAAGGTCTACGCCGAGCCTGGCTTCAACGACCACCGGGAAAACCCGGAAGATCCGGTCGAGGTGCAGTACGCCCAGGTGCATGGCGTGAAGATCAAGCCGGGCAGCTGGCTGCGCGACACCCTCGGCAGCGACGAAATCCGCGTCAACTCGCTGCATGGCCAGGGCCTGCGCAAGCTGGGCCAGGGCATCGAGCCGATCGCCCACGCCGAGGACGGCCTGGTCGAGGCGATCCACGCCCCGAGCCTGTCGCCCTTCCTGTTCGCGGTGCAGTGGCACCCTGAGTGGCAAGCCGCGAAGAACCCAGACTCGATCAAGATGTTCCAGGCCTTCGGCGACGCCTGCCGCGCCCAGGTCCGCAAGTCCCAGGGCAAGCGCCAGCAGGCCGCCTGACCCGCGCTTTGCTCTGCTTTGATCGCGGGGCGGTGCAACGCCGCCCCCGTTTCCTCGGTCACCCTCTGCTGGTCCCAGAACACTTCCCGTGGAAGCGGGCGGCGGCCTTGTGCCTGTCTCCGCGATCGTTTTTTCCCTCTCGGCGAACGCTCACTGCACCCGACGCTGCCGTGCGCTGGATGGCGCATGCCCCAGCACCCGGTGGTACAGGCTGGAAAACGCGCCCGGGCTGTCGTAGCCCAGGTCGACGGCAATCACCGTGACCCGCTCGCCCGCCGCGAGCCGTATGACGGCGCTCATCAGGCAGGCCTGCTGGCGCCATTGGCCGAACGACAGCCCGGTTTGCTGGCGAAATCGCCGGTTGAACGTGCGCAGGCTGCAATTGAGCCGTTCGGCCCACTGCTGCGGCAGGCTGTCGACCCGTGGCTGGGCCAGGAATGCCTGGCACAGCCCGGCCAGGCGCGGCTCGATCGGCATCGGGGCGAACAGCGGCAGGCGCTCGGCGCGCGCCAGCTCGTGCAGCAGCAGCCCCAGCAGCAGGCCATCGCGGCCCTGCTCGTCGTACAACGCCGGTACCTCGGCGCTGGCCAGCAGCAACTGGTGCAGCAGCGGCCCGACCAGCAGCGCTTCGCAAACGTCACCGACGCGCGGCAACGCCGTCGGCTCGATGTACAGGCTGCGGGTGCTGGCACCGCGCATGCGCACCTGGTGCGGCTTGCCCGGCGGGATCCATACGCCGCTGTAGGGCGGGATCACCCAGGCGCCGTCGTCGGTCTGCACCTCCATCAACCCGCTCATCGCATAGAGAAACTGCCCACGCCGGTGCACATGGCGCGCCAGCAGCGTGTCGGGCGGGTAGTCGGTGGCGATGGCCAGCACGGTGCGCGGGCTGGCATCGACCTGGGACAGCGGAATGTTGCGCATGACGGGAACCTTGGCCGAGATACGTCGATTATTGGCCAATCCACGCATGCCGGCCAGCCTGGCGAACGTTAGCCTGCACAGCCTGTCCACCTGCGAGGCACTGTCCATGCTCTATCCCCTGCTCGGCCTCTTCGGCCTGTGCGCTGGCGTCACCACCTTGCTGTTCGGCTTCGGTGGCGGGTTCTTCGCCGTGCCCTTGCTGTATGCATCATTGCTGGCCAGCCACGGCGCCGGCTCGGCACTGGCCGAACACGCCATGCAGGTGGCCGTTGCCACCTCGGCCATGGTGATGATCTTCAGCAGCGCCCTGGCCACCTGGCGCCACCAGCGCGCGGGCAGCCTGCGCTGGGACCTGGTGCGCCCGCTGGCACCAGCCATCGCCGCCGGCGCGCTGCTGGGGGCCTGGGCCGCGCTGCACGTCAACGGCCAGTGGCTGCGCTGGCTGTTCATCGGCTACCTGCTACTGAGCCTGCTCGATGCCTGGCTGCGCCCGGGGTTCGTGGCTGCCGGCGAACGCCCACTGAACGCCCTGGGTCGCGGCGCGGCGACCCTGGTCGGCCTGCCCATCGGAGCCCTGGCCGCGCTGCTGGGCGTCGGCGGCAGCGTGATGACCGTGCCGCTGCTGCGCCGCCGAGGCGCCAGCATGCGCACCGCCACCGCCATGGCCAACCCGCTGTCGCTGCCGATGGCCCTGGCGGCCACCCTGGTCTATGCCCTGCTGCCGGCGACCGACCTCGACCTGGGCCCTGGCCTGCTGGGCCTGGTCGACCTGCGCGCCGCCCTGGTGATGACGGTCGGCGCCTGGCTCGGCATGCACCTGGCCGCGCCGCTGCTCGGCCGCCTGCCCGACAGCGCCCACGCCCGGGCTTACCTGGCCCTGCTCGGCGGGGTATTGCTGGTGATGCTGCTGACCGGCAACTGATACTGGCGAATGGCCTGACCGGCGCTGTAATCTGCCGGTTTGCCCATTCATTCGCCAAGGAAGGATCCGCCATGAACACACTCGACCGCCTGTTGCTGGCCTGCGGCCTGCTCATCCCGCTGTGGCTGCTGCTGGGCGTGGGGCTGACCGCCGAGGCCTATCCGGGCTACAGCCACCTGCAGCAGGCCATGAGCCAGTTGGGCGCGGTGGGCGCGCCAACCCATGACTGGTCGGCGAAGGTCAACAACTTTCCCCTGGCCGTGCTGTTCGCCTTGTTCGCCTGGGGCCTGGCGCGCCGCTGGCGGCAGTCGAAGCTGGCCCGGCTGACGGCGCTGCTGGTGCTGCTGCACGGTATCGGCAGCCTCGGCACCGGCTGGTTCGCCTGCGACCAGGGCTGCGCACCGGCCGTCCCTTCGTTCTCCCAGCAGATGCACAACCTCAGCGGGCTGCTGATGTTCCTCTCGCTGACCCTGGCCAGCCTGTTGTGGATCGGCCTCGGCCGGCGCCTGGCACGCTCCGCCGGCCTGGCCTGGTGGTCGCTGCTGTGCACGCTGCTGGCAGTGGCCAGCGTGCTGCTGATGGCCCGCGCGAGCGAGTCTGGCGAACTGTTCGGCCTGTACCAACGCCTGAACTACGGCGTGGCCGTGCTGTGGGTCGCCAGCCTGGCCTGGTGTTCGTTGCGTCCGACCCGGCGCAACCCACTGCGCATGGCCATCGCCTGACGGCAAACTGCTGGCCCCCGGGACGCTGGAGCAAGGGCAAAATCCCGCTCCTCTTCAGATGCTTAGGACAGCAACATGCGAGTATTTCTAGCAACCGTGGCCGGCTGCCTGCTGGCCACCACGGCGTTCGCCGCCCAGGCCCGGGCACTGAGCCAGAATGACCGCCAGGTCTGCGGCTGGGGCGCGCAGATCGCCGCCGAAGCCCAGCAGGCCAAGCTGTCCGGGGTGACCCTGTACGCCACGCGCAAGAAGCTGCAGGCGCGCAAGTTCAGCAAGCCGTGGATGCGCATGACCGCCTTCGGCATCACCGAACAGACCTACAACAGCCGTTCGCGGCTCAAGCCTGCGGCGATCAAGCAGACCTACTACGAGCAGTGTGTGCAGCATGCGGTTGCAAAGCGATAAATCGTTATAAATCAACTAGTTGAAAACAAAAGATAAAGTTATTTGTTAGAAAATGACACACAAATAAACTCCTTTAATTTCAATGAATTATGAAGCATTTCTAATCTTCTTCATGAATTTGATTTCCAGACTTCGCTGCCTTGCAGGAGCCGGCCTTGCCGGCTCCTGCAAAGACGCGGCCCGCGTCAGTCACGGGCCAGCGCCTCGATCGGATCGAGCCGCGCCGCATTGCGGGCCGGCACGAAGCCGAACAGGATGCCGATCAGCGTCGAGCAGACGAACGCCGTGATCACCGAGCCCAGGGAAAACACCATTTCCCACTGTTTGACGAACAGCGCGAACAGGTAGCCGATCCCGTATGACAAACCGATCCCGATCACCCCACCGATCAGGCAGACCATCACCGCCTCCACCAGGAACTGCTGGCGGATGTCCGACTGACGCGCCCCCACCGCCATGCGGATACCAATCTCGCGGGTCCGCTCGGTGACCGACACCAGCATGATGTTCATCACCCCGATGCCTCCCACCACCAGCGAGATCACCGCGATCAGCGACAGCAGCAAGGTCAGCGAGCGACTGGTCTTCTGCACCGTCTGCATGATGCTGTCGAGGTTGTTGGTGAAGAAGTCCTTGGTGCCATGGCGCTGCAGCATCAGCTTGTTGACCTCCTCCTCGACCCGCTTGCTCGGCATGCCGTCCTTGATGCGCACGCTGATGCTGTCCAGGTGGCGCTGGCCAAGTACGCGCCCGGCCGCGGTCTCGTAAGGCATCCACACGTTCAGGGTGTTGCCGGCGACGAACAGGTTCTTGTTCTCGGCGGTCACGCCGATCACCGTGCACGGCAGCTTGCCGACCAGGATCACCTGCCCCAGCGGGTTGACCCCGGGGCCGAACAGACGCTTGCGGGTGTTGTGGTCGATCACCACCACCTGGGCCTGGCGCCGGGCGTCCTCGGCGCTGAACACGATGCCTGCGGCCAGGGGGATGTTGCGTACCTGGAAGTACTGCTCGCTGACACCGTTGAGCTGCACGTCGGCATCGATGTTGCGGTAGCGCACCAGCGAGCTCTGGCCGATCACCGGGGTGGCGCTGTCGACGTAGTACAGGTCGTTGAGCGCGGTGACATCGGCCGGTACCAGGGTCTCGATGGCCTTGGCCCGGCTGTCGCCGAAGCTGGTGCCGGAGTAGATGTCGATGGTGTTGCTGCCGATCGCCTGGATGTCCTTGAGCACATAGCCCTTGGCGCCCTCGCCGATGGCCGAGATCGATACCACCGAGGTGATGCCGATGATGATCCCGAGCATGGTCAGCAAGGTGCGCATGCGGTGCGAGATCAGCGCGATCCAGGCCATCTTGAAGGCCTCGCGGAACAACCCGAGGCTGGCCACCAGGCGCCGTGGCGCGGCATCCTCGGCCGGTGCCCGGGCAGGCTCCGGCGTCACCGCCTCGCGCGCCGTGCGCCGGTCGCTGACGATCTGCCCGTCGCTGACCTCGATGATCCGCTCGGCGTGGGCAGCGACCTTGGGATCGTGGGTCACCAGGATCACCGTGTGCCCGGCGCCGTGCAGCTCCAGCAGGATGTTCATCACCTCCTTGCCGCTGGCGGTGTCCAAGGCCCCGGTCGGTTCGTCGGCGAGGATCACCTCGCCACCGTTCATCAGCGCCCGGCAGATACTCACCCGCTGCTGCTGGCCACCGGACAGCTGGCTCGGCCGGTGCGCCAGGTGCCCGTCCAGGCCCAGGCGGGTCAGCAGCTCGCGGGCGCGGGCATGGCGCCCGGCCTGGGGCATGCCGGCATACACCGCCGGGATCTCGACATTGCGCAGGGCATCCAGGTGCGGCAGCAGGTGGTAGCGCTGGAAGATGAAGCCAAAGTGATCGCGACGCAGCGCCGCCAGGGCGTCATCGTCGAGGTCGCGGGTTTCCTGGCCACTGACCTGGTAGCTGCCGGCGCTGGCGTGGTCCAGGCAGCCGAGGATGTTCATCAGGGTCGACTTGCCCGAGCCCGAGGCACCGATGATCGCCACCAGTTCGCCGGCGCGGATCTGCAGATCGATACCCTTGAGCGCGAGAAACTCGCGATCGCCCGCCATGAAGCTGCGGGTCACCCCTTCCAGGCGCAGCAGTGGCTGGCCCTGGCGCGTCGGCGCCGCCTGCCGCGCCGGCAGTTCGACTGTCATGTTCATGCTCACGCCCCCGCCTCGCCCGTCACCGGCTCGCCGATCACCACCCGGTCGCCTTCGGCCAGGCCGTCCTTGACCTGCACCTTGACGTTGTTGTTGATCCCGGCCTGGACCTTGCGCACCTGGGCGAAGCCCTTGGCGTCGAGCACCCGCACCGGGAAGCTGCCGTCGGCCTCGCGCGGCCCCAGCGCCGCCACCGGCACGGTGAGCACGCCCTGGGCGGTGTCGAGGACGATGCGCACCTGGGCGGTCATCGAGATGCGCAGACGGTGCTCGGGGTTGGGCACTTCGAACAACGCGTTGTAGAACACCGCGCTGGCCTGCTTGCCGGCGCCGCCGGTCTTGTCGCTGCTCTCCAGGTAGTTCTGCGGCGCAGGCTCGGTGCCACGCAGCTTGGCGTAGTAGCGCTGGTCATCGCCGAGGATGGTGAAGTACACCTGCTGGCCGGGGCTGATGTGGATCACGTCGGCCTCGGATACCTGGGCCTTGATGGTCATGGTGTCGAGGTCGGCGAGCTTGAGGATCACCGGCGCCAGTTGGTTGGCGATCACCGTCTGCCCTTCCTGGGTGACGATGCCCACCACATGGCCGTCGATCGGCGCGACGATCCGGGTGTAGCCGAGGTTGACCCGGGCCGTGTCGATCTGCACCTGGGCGCTCTTGATCTGCGCGTCCAGCGAACGCAGGTTGGCCTGCTGCACCTCGAACTCGGACTCGGCGTTCTCGAAGTCCTGGCGCGAGATCGACTCGTCGGCCTGCAGTACGTCGTAGCGCTCGTAGACCCGCTTGGCCTGCTTGAGCTTGGCCTGGGTCGAACGGCGTTCGGCCTGCAGCTTCTCGGCATCGACCTCGGCCTGGCGCAAGGTGTTCTGCAGCACCAGCGGATCGATCTCGGCCAGCCACTGGCCTTCGCTGACCTTGTCGCCGAGCTTGACCTTCAACGAACGCAACTGGCCGGACACCTGGGCGCCGACATCCACCTGGCGGATGCCCTCCAGGGTGCCGGTGGCCAGTACGGCGTTCTCGATGTCGCCGCGCTCCACCGCGGCCGTGATGTACTGCGGCGGCTTGGCCGGCGCCTGCACCGCATACAGCACGATACCGGCGACCAGGGCCGCCGCGACGCCCAGGGTGATCTTGCGAAACTTCGTCTTTTCCATAAAACCGCTCTTCCACAATCCGATGAGGTCCCGTGGGCGCGGGGCTGGCCCGCGCCCACCACGGTGTTACTGCTTCACCCTGCCGTGGGACAGGGCCTGCCCGTCGTGCCACCAGGCCGCCAGGCTGAACACATCCGGCACCTTGAGGATGCTGAAATGGTTGCCTGGCCCCTGCCACACCTCCAGTTGCGGCATCAACTGCCGCCAGCCCGCGTCCATCGCCCCTTGCTCGCGCTGGTTGCCAGCGGCATCCAGGGTCGGATCCGCCACCAGCACCAGCCGCGCCAGGCCGGTGAAGCCCTGGGCTGGCCGGTACACCGTGCGCAGCGCCGTGGCGAAGGTCCGGGTCACCCCGGCCAACGCCTGGGGCGTGGAGCGCGCCGGCAGCAGGCCGACCCGCACCATCGCCCCGTGCAACTGCTGCAACTGCTGCTGATCGTGCGCCTCGGCGAAGGCCGCGGCATCGAGCCCCAGCGACTTGCCAGTGGACAGTTGCAGCGACTCGACCAGGCGCTGCAGCGCCTGGGTGAAGGTGTGCGGCTTGCCAAGGCTGCCCCCGTCAGCCGGGGCCTCGCTGTCGATCAGGGTCAGCGAACGCACATCGCGGCCCATGGCCTGCAGGCGCACCGCCATGGCATGGGCCACCCAACCACCGAAGGAGTGCCCGACCAGGTTCAACGGACCGTGCGGGTAGAACGCCTCGATGGCGCGCACCTGCTGCTCGGCGGCCGCCTCGACGCTGCAGAACGGCACCTCGCCAAGCGCCAGGCCGCGGGTCTGCAAGCCGTGCACCGGCCAGTCCGGTCCCAGCGCCTCGGCCAGGCCGATGAAGCTGGTGACGCTGTCGCCGGCGCCCGGCACGCAGAACACCGGCACATGCCCCGGCGTGCCGCTCTGGATCGCCAGCAACGGCTGGTGAGTCGGCAACGGCTGCGCCTGGATGCCGTCCAGGGCCTCGGCGATGGCCTGGCCCAGCACCGCCACATGCGGTTCCTGGACCATGCTCTGGTGGTCGCCCGGCACCTGCCGGCCATGCAGTACCTGCCCCGGCAAGGCCTCGGCCCAGCCCAGGGTCGGGCTGTCGCAGGCAATCGCGCCGGTGCGCTGCTCGGCCTGGAACAGGTGCAGTGGCACCGGCAACGGGGCCAGGTGGTAGTGGGCCAGGGCCCGGCCATGGGCGACATGGCGCTCGAAGAAATGCTGCAGCTGCGCGTCGCCGGTCTGTACCAGGCCCGGCACCAGCAACTGTCGCTCGCGGCAATGGGCCAACAGCGCCGCGAACGGCAAGCTGCCCGCCTGCAGTGCCTGGACCTCGGCCAGTTGCCCAGCCCCCGCCTCGCCCAGGCCCTGCCAATGCACCTGGCAGTGCAGCAGCAACTGCGCCTCGGCCAGGCGCGGCCCTTGCCAGCGTGCCTTGCCCTGGTCACTCAGGCGCGGCACGTAGGTGTCGATCAGGCCGACGAAGGCCACCGGCTCGTCCACCCCCAGCAGTTGCGCCGCCACCTCGTAGGCCAGCACCCCGCCGAACGACCAGCCGGCCAGGCGGTACGGGCCGTGCGGCTGCACCGCGCGGATCCGCGCCACCAACCGTGCCGCCAGGCACTCCAGGGTGTTCAGTTGCGCCTGGCCAAGCGGCACGCCCGGCAGCCCGTAGATCGGGAAGTCCCCCGGGATCTGCCGACCCAGCACCGGGAAGTACAGGTCCAGGCCACTGAACTCGTGGATCAGGAACAACGGCGGCTGGCTGCCGCCGGCACGCACGGTGACCAGGCTGTCGTCCACCTCCGGCGCCTCGCGGCCGGCCAGCAGCGCGGCCAGGGCAGCGATGCTGGGGTACTGGAACAGCTCGGCCAGGGTGCAGCGCAGGCCAGCCTGTTCCATCTCGCCGACCAGGCGGATGGCCAGCAGCGAATGCCCGCCCAGCTCGAAGAAGCTGTCGTGGCGCCCGACCCGCTCGACCTCCAGCACCTGCGCCCAGCGCTCGGCCAGGGCCTGCTCGATGGCGCCCTGCGGCGCCTCGAAAGCCGCCACGGCGAGGTCCTGCGGCCCGGGGAGCGGCAAGGCCTTGCGGTCGACCTTGCCGTTGTTGTTCAGCGGCAAGGCTTCGAGGGCGACGAACGCGGCCGGCAGCATGTACTCCGGCAGACGCTCGCGCAGCAAGGCGCGCAGCGCCGTGCCATCGAGCGCCGGGTCGTGGCGGGTGAACCAGGCCACCAGGCGCAGTGGCCCCTGCTCCAGGCGCAAGGCCATGACCACGGCCTCGTCCAGCCCCGGGCACTGCAGCAGTTGCTGCTCGATCTCGCCCAGTTCGATGCGGAAACCGCGGATCTTCACCTGGTCGTCGCTGCGCCCCAGGCACTCGAGCTGGCCATCGGCGCGCCAGCGCACCAGGTCACCGGTGCGATACAGGCGCGCGCCGGGGCGTGGGTCGAACGGGTCGTCGAGGAAGCGTTCGGCGGTCAGTTGCGCACGGTTGAGGTAACCCAGCGCGACGCCATCGCCGCCGATATACAGCTCGCCGACCACGCCCTCGGGCAGCAGGCGCCCCTGACTGTCGAGCACATAGGCGCTGGTGTTGCCAATCGGCCGGCCGATCGGCACATGCTCGCAATCGGCCCCCAGCACCCGGATCTCGCTGGTGGTGGCGAAAGTGGTGGTCTCGGTCGGTCCGTAGCAGTGCACCAGGCGCAAGGTCGGTGCCTGGGCCAGCAAGGCGCGGAAAGCCCCCGGATCACCCCGTTCGCCGCCGCACAACAGGATGCGCAAGCCGCCCAGCGCCTCGGGGATCAAGTGTACGTACTGGTTGAACAGCGCGGTGGTGACGAACAGCACGCTGGCGCCGCCATCGTGCAGCGCTGCGCCGAAGCGCGCCGGCTCGACCAGGGTCTGGTGGTCGATCACCAGCACCTGGCCGCCGTTGAGCAGCGCACCCCAGACGTCCATGGTGGCGGCATCGAACGCCGGGTTGGAGACGAACGCGAAGCGGTCCTGGGCGTTGAAGTCGGCATAGCCGTTGTTCAGCACCAGGCGGGTGATGCCGCGGTGCGCCACGCGTACGCCCTTGGGCGTGCCGGTGGAGCCAGAGGTGTACATCACGTAGGCCGGCGCATCGGCGGCCTGGGCCAGCGCCGGGTCATGCCCTGGCTGGTCGTCGAGTGCCAGGCAGTCCAGGTCGATGCGCCGCACGCCACAGTCGCCGGGCATGCCGCCGAGGGTCAGCAGCGCCACGGCCTGGCAGTCCTGGACCATGAACGCCTGGCGCTCGGCCGGAGCGTTGACATCCAGCGGCACGTACACCGCCGCGCACTTGAGCACCGCCAACTGCGCCACCAGCAACGCCAGCGAACGCGGCAGCAGGATCGCCACATGCTCGCCCGGGCGCAGGCCCTCGGCCAGCAGCCAGTGGGCCAGGCGGTTGGCCTGCTCGTTGAGCTCGCCGTAGGTCAGCTGGCGCTCGTCGTGCGTCGCCGCCAGGGCCAGCGGATGGCGTGCCACGCGCTGCTCGAACAGCCGCGCCACCGGCAAGGCGCGCGGGTAGTCGCGCTGGGTCCTGTTGTAGCCGACCAGCAGGCGCTGGCGTTCGTCGGCCGGGACCACGCCGATCTGCTCCAGGCCTTGTTCCGATACACCCTGCAAGGCTTGCAGCAGGCCCGCCAGGGCCTGCTCGAAGTAGCCGCACAGACGCCGTGCGTCGATGCCCGGGGCGCACTGGGCGGTCAGGCTGAACGCCTCGCCGAGGTCATCGACGCTCAGGGCCAGCGGGTAGTTGCTGCGCTCCCTGGCCTGCAGCAACTGGATGCCGGCCCAGGCCTGCCCGGCCTCGGCATCCGCCTGCACGGCGCTGGCGCTGTGACGGTAGTTGAGCAAGGCGCTGAACAGCGGCGCCCCCGGTGGCAGTGCACTGCAACGCTGGGCCAGGGCCAGCTGGGCATGTTCGTGCACCAGCAGGCCGGTGAGCCGGCGATGGGTGTCCAGCAGTGCCTCGCGCACCGGCAGGCGACCGACGTCCAGACGCAGCGGCAAGGTATTGATGAACACCCCCAGCGCCCGTTCGCCGCCCTCGCCGCCCTGCAGGCGACCGAGCAGCACGGTGCCGAACACCACACTGTCGCGGCCCGACAGTTGCCCCAGCACCAGGCCCCAGGCCAGGTGCATCAGGCTGGCCGCACCGACGCCGAGCTGGCGGGCCTGCTCACGCGCCTGGCGCGACAGCTCGGCCGGCAGCCAGTGCTGGGCCTCGTCCACGGCGTCCAGGTGCGGGTGCGGGTCGGCGCCATAGGGCAGCGTCGGCTCGTCGATATCCCCCAGTTGCTCGCGGAAGTACGCCTCGTGCTCGGCCTCGCCGGCACCCTGCTGCAGGCGGGCGATGTAGTTGCGGTACGGCACCGGCGCCGGCAGGCGCTGCGCCTGTCCGAGCAGGCAGGCCTGCAACTCGGCGCGCAGCACATCCTGGGCGACATGGTCCATGACCAGGTGATGGAACAGCAAGGTGGCGGTCAGGCCGCCACCCTCGCGGTCCTGGCTGTACACCAGGCGCAGCAGCGGCGCGCGGGTCAAGTCGATGCGCAGCGCCAGCGCTTGGCCGGCGGCGACTTCCTGCACCGGCAGCGGTGCCTGCCGCCATACCACCTGCTGCGGTTGCGCCAGGCCCTCCCAGTACAGAGCGCTGCGCAGGATGTCATGGCGCGCGATCACCTGGTCCAGGGCCTGCTGCAATGCCGCCAGGCGCGAACGGTCGGCCACCGCGAAGCGTGCCTGCAGCAGGTACGGATCGTCGCCTTCGCTGGCCAGATGATGGTAGAGGATGCCTGCCTGCAACGGCCCCAGTGGGTAGATGTCCTGCACATTGGCCACGCCCCCGGGCACCTGGCCGACGATACGGTCGATGGCCGGCTGGTCCAGCTGCGCCAACGGCAGCAGCGCCGGGGTGATGTGCCGGCAGCCAGGCTCGATGCGGTTGGCCGGTACCTGCGGGCCCGCATCCTGGCCCAGGGTCGCGGCCAGCGCGGCCAGGGTCGGCTCGGCGAACAGCACGCGGATATCGGCCTCCAGGCCCTCGGCACGCAGCCGCGCGACCAGGGTCACGGCCAGCAACGAATGGCCGCCCAGCTCGAAGAAGTGGTCGTCGCGGCCGACCCGGGGCACGTTCAGCAGCTCGGCCCAGAGCGCCGCCAGGCGCGTCTCGGCCTCACCCACCGGCGCCACGTAGACGCGGCTGAGCACCGACTCGGCGTCCGGTTCGGGCAGGGCCTGGCGATCGAGCTTGCCATTGGCGGTCAGTGGCAGCGCCGCCAGCGCCACATAGGCCGACGGCACCATGTAGTCCGGCAGACGGGCCAGGGCATGCTTGCGCAAGGCCTCGATCCCCGGCGCGGGCTGGCCATCGCCCAGGCAGTACCAGGCCACCAGGCGCTCGCCGCGCAGCAGCACGGCAACCTCGCGCAACGCCGGGTGGGCGGCCAGGCAGGCCTCGATCTCGCCCAACTCGATGCGCAGACCGTGCAGCTTGACCTGGAAATCGTTGCGGCCAAGGAACTCCAGCTCGCCATCGGCACGCCGGCGCACCAGGTCGCCACTGCGGTACAGGCGCTCGCCGACCACGAACGGGCTGTCGCCGAAACGTTCGGCCTCCAGCTCCGGCAGGCCGAGGTAGCCCCGGGCCACGCCGACGCCACCGATGTACAGCTCGCCGGCCACGCCGCGTGGCACCGGCAGGCCCTGGTCGTCGAGCACGTACAGGCGGGTATTGGCGATCGGCCGGCCGATCGGCGGCGCACCCTGCGGCAGCGGCTGGCCGGGTTCCAGGGTCCACACGCTACAGTCGACAGTGGTCTCGGTGGGCCCGTAGACGTTGTGCAGGCGCACCTTCGGCAGGCGCTCGCGCACCTGGCGCAGCAGCGCCAGGCTCAGCTCGCCGCCCCCGCAGACGATATCGGTGAGGCTGTCGCAGCGGGCGCTGGCGTCCAGGGCGAGGAACTGCTGCAGCAGCGCCGGCACGAACTGCACCACGGCCACCCGCTGGCGCTGGATGGCCTCGGCCAGGTAGGCCGGGTCGCGCTGGCCGTCCGGGCGTGCCAGCACCAGGCGCATGCCCGCGCACAGCGGCCAGAACAGCTCCCATACCGAGGCGTCGAAGCTGATCGGGGTCTTGTGCAGCAGCGCGCCAGCGGCGCTCGGGGCGATCAGCCGCGAGCTCCAGTGCACCAGGTTGCACAGGCTGCGGTGCTCGACCATCACCCCTTTCGGCGTGCCGGTGGAGCCGGAGGTGTAGATCACATAGGCCAGATGACGGGCACCCAGGCCACCGACCTGAGGATTGCTCGCCGGTTGCTCGGCCCAGGTCGGCTGGTCCAGGTCCAGGCGCGGCAACAGGCTGGCGGCGAAGCGCCCACGGCTGCCACCGTCTACCAGCAAGGCCTGCGGCGCGCTGTCCGCGAGCATGTAGGCCAGACGTTCGTCCGGATAGCCCGGATCGAGCGGCACATAGGCGCCTCCAGCCTTGAGCACGGCCAGCAGCCCGACCAGCAACTGCGGGCCACGGGCCAGGCACACGGCGACCCGACTGTCCGGACGCACACCCTGGGCGATCAGGCGATGGGCCAGGCGGTTGGCCGCCTCGTTCAGTTGCCGGTAGCTCAGTTGAGCGTCCTCGGCCTGTACCGCGATGGCCTCGGGCGAGCGCTCGACCTGGGCCTCGAACAGCGCCTGCAACGGTTGTTGCAGGCCACCGACCAGCTCGCTGGCGTTGCAGGTGACCAGTTCCTGGCGCCGCTCGGCGGCGCCGAGCAGTTCGACCCGCGCCGGCACTGTATCGTCGCTGCCGGCGAAGGCCCACAGCAGTTGCTCCAGGTAACCGACATGGCGCTCGAGGGTGGCCTGGTCGAACAGCGCGGTGGCGTATTCCAGCGCACCCGCGAAGCCCTCGGCGGTCTCGCCCAGGCTCAGGGTCAGGTCGAACTTGGCGATTGCCTGGGGCGCCTCCAGCGGCGCCAGGCGCAGCGCCCCCAGCGCTGGCTCGACGGCCTGCCCGGCGGCGCCGTTCCAGGCCAGCGACACCTGGTACAGCGGGGTGTGAGCCAGGCTGCGCGGCGGGCGCAACAACTCGACCACCTGCTCGAACGGGATGTCCTGGTGATCCTGGGCCTGGCTCACGCAGGCCTTGACCCGCGCCAGCAGCGTGGTCACGTCAGGGCAGCCGGCAGTGTCGATGCGCAGGGCCAGGGAGTTGACGAACAAACCGATCAACCCTTCCACCTCGGCATGCCGACGGTTGGCCACCGGCGTGCCGATGACCACCTCGGCCTGACCGGACAGCCGCGCCAGCAGCACTGCCCAGGCGGCGCCGAAAAGCATGAACGGGGTGATCGCGTGGCGCTGGCAGAGCGCCTTGAGCTCGGCGCTCAGGCGCCGGTCGAGACGTACCTCGACCCGGGCCCCGGCATAGTCCTGGCGCGCCGGACGCGGCCGGTCGCTGGGCAGGCTGAGCAGCAGCGGCGCGCCACTGAGGGCCTGCTGCCAGTAGCCGAGCTGGCGCTGCAGCTCGTCGCCATCGAGCCAGCGGCGCTGCCAGATGGCGTAGTCGCCATACTGGATCGCCAGTGGCGCCAGCGGGTCCTCGGCGCCGGCGGCGAAGGCCGGGTACAGCACGCCCAGCTCACGGGTGAACAGCTCCATCGACCAGCCATCGGCGACGATGTGGTGCAAGGTCAGCAGCAGCACATGCTGCTCCTCGCCCAGGCACAGCAGGCGCGCACGGATCGGCAACTGGTGGGCCAGGTCGAACGGCAGCATCGCCTCCTCGCGCTGCAGCGCCGGCAATTGCTGGGCCTGGCCGCGCAGGTCGTGCCAGCTCAGGCTGAAGCCGCCATTGCCCGGTGCCACCCGCACCCGTGCCTCGGCGCCTTCCTGGGCGAAGTGGCTGCGCAGGCTGGCATGGCGCTCGACGATGCGCACCAGCGCGCGCTCCAGTGCCTGGCGGTCCAGCGGTCCTTCAAGCCCCAGGCTCAAGGGAATGTGATAGGCGGCACTGGCATCGTCCATCTGCGCCAGGAACCACAGGCGCTGCTGGGCGAACGACAGCGGCTGCGACTGGCCGTGGGAGGCTGTCTCGATCAGTGGCGGCACGCGACGACCGGCGCCATCCAGGGCCGCGGCCACCGCCAGCAGGCGGTCGTCGGCGAACAGCTGGCCGAGCGACAGCTCCAGGCCCAGGCGCTGGCGCAATTGGCCAACCATGCGCATGGCCAGCAGCGAATGGCCGCCCAGTTCGAAGAAACGGTCGTGCCGACCCACCTGCCCGACCTGCAACAGCTCGCACCAGAGCGCGGCCAGCGCGGTCTCCCGCTCGCCCTCGGCCGGCGCGTAGGCATCGGCGCCCAACGCGTCGCGCGCCGGGGCCGGCAGCGCGCGGCGGTCGACCTTGCCGTTGGCGGTCAGCGGCCAGGCATCCAGGCGCACCAGCGCCGCCGGCACCATGTAGGCCGGCAGGCACTGCAGCAGGCTGGCGCGCAGCTCGGCCACCGTGGCGATCTCGCCGGAGCCACTGAACCAGGCGATCAGCCGGGGCTGGCCGGGCACCTCCTCGCGGGCCAGCACCAGCGCTTCGTCGATGCCGGGCAAGCGCAGCAGTTGCGCCTCGATTTCGCCCAGTTCGATGCGCAGGCCGCGCACCTTGACCTGGTCGTCGTTGCGCCCCAGGTACTCCAGGGTGCCGTCGGCGTTCCAGCGGGCCAGGTCGCCGGTACGGTACAGCCGCGCGCCCGGCTGCTCGCCGAACGGGTCGGCGATGAAACGTTCGGCGCTGAGTGACTCGCGGTTCAGATAACCGCGGGCCACCCCGGCGCCACCCACGTACAGCTCGCCGACCGCACCCAGCGGCACCAGTTGACGTGCCTCGTCGAGCAGGTAGATGCGGGTGTTGGCGATCGGCCGGCCGATGTCCAGCGCGCCCCCCGGCAGCACCAGGCCGGAGGTGGCGACCACCGTGGCCTCGGTCGGCCCATAGTTGTTGACCACGACGAAGCCCGGGTCGCTGTTGAACTGGCGCAGACGGTCGCCGCCGATCAGCAGGGTGCGCAAGGTCGGGTGGCGCAGCCCCTGGGCGAAGGCGTACTCGGCCACCGGGGTGGGCAGGAAGGCGACCTTCAGCGGCTGCTCCAGCCACCAGGCCAGCAGTGCGTCGAGCTGCTCGTTGCCCAGTTCGGCGGGCGGCAGGTGCAGCACCGCGCCGCCGCACAGCGCCGGCCAGACTTCCCAGGCCATGGCGTCGAAGCCGAAGCCGGCGACGCTGGCGGTGTGCGCCCCTGCGCCCAGTTCGAAGGCGGCGCAGTGCCAGTGCACCAGGTTGGCCAGGGTGCGGTGCTCGACCATCACCCCCTTGGGCTGGCCGGTGGAGCCGGAGGTGTAGATCACATAGGCCAGGTGCGCGGGGCTCAGCCCGGCGACCTCGGGATTGTCGTCGCGCGCCGGCCAGTCTGGCCGGTCGAGGGCCAGCAGCGGCGCGGCCAGGCCCTTCAGGCGCTCGAACAAAGCCTGCTCGGCCAGTACCGCCACCGGCATGCTGTCCTCCAGCAGGTAGCGCAGGCGCTCGTCCGGGTGCGCCGGGTCCACCGGCACATAGCTGGCGCCGGCCTTGAGCACCGCCAGCAGCGCCACCAGGGTGTCCAGGCCACGTCGGGCGACCACCGCCACACGGTCGTCAGGGCGTACGCCCAGGCCGATCAGGTGATGGGCCAGGGCATTGGCCTGGCGGTTGAGCTCGCCGTAGCTCAGGCGTCGTTCGCCGGCCAGCGCGGCCGTTGCCTCTGGCGCCCGGGCGGCCTGGGCCTCGACCAGGGCATGCACGGTATGCCCGTCGGGCAATGCCCGGGCGGTGGCGTTCAGGCCGTGCAACAGGCGTCGCCGCTCGTCCTCGCCGATCAGTGCGATCTCGGCCAGCGGCTGCTGGTCGTTGGCCACCATGGCCTGCAGCATCGCGGTGAAGTAACCCGCGAAACGCGCCACGCTGGCTTCATCGAACAGTGCGGTGGCGTATTCCAGGCTGCCGGCCAGCGCCTCGCCCTGCTCGCCCAGGCTCAGCGACAGGTCGAACTTGGCCACCTGGTTGGTCTGCGCCACGGCTTGCAGTTGCAGCCCCTCCAACTGCAAGGCGGCGCCCGCGCCGGCCTGCCAGTTGACGGTGGTCTGGAACAACGGGGTGTGGGCCAGGCTGCGCGCCGGGCGGACGATCTCCACCACCTGCTCGAACGGCAGGTCCTGATGGGCCTGGGCCTGCAGCAGCCGCGTCTTGACCTGGGCCAGCAGGGCCTCTGGGGTGGCCGCGGCGGCGGTGTCGACGCGCAGCGCCAGGGTGTTGACGAACAGCCCCACCAACGGCTCGAGCTCGGCGCTGCCGCGCCCGGCCACCGGGCAGCCGATGACCACCTCGGCCTGCCCGGACAGACGTGCCAGGGTCGCCGCCCAGGCGCTGGTCAGCAGCATGTACAGGGTGGCCTGGTGACGCTGGGCCAAGGCGCGCAGGCCGGCGCCGAGGCGCTCGTCCAGGTGCAGCGCCAGGCTGGCGCCACTGAAGTCCTGGCGTGCCGGGCGCGGGTGGTCGGTGGGCAGCGCGAGCAAGGTCGGCGCGCCGTCCAGGGCCTGGCGCCAGTAGTCGGCCTGGCGCTGCAACTGCTCGCCGGCCAGCCAGCGGCGCTGCCACACGGCATAGTCGCCGTACTGGATCGCCAGCGCCGGCAGCGGGTCCGGCTGCCCGGCGCGCAGGGCCGGGTACAGCGCACCGAGCTCGCGGGTGAGCACGCCGAGGGACCAGCCGTCGGCGACGATATGGTGCAAGGTGAGGACCAGCACATGCTGCTGGTCGCCCAGGGTCAGCAGGCTGGCGCGCAGCGGCGCGCCGTCCTGCAGGTCGAACGCGGCCTGCGCTTCGGCCAGCAGGCGGGCGGCCAGTGCCTCGGGCGCCAGGGTTTCGCGGCGCAGCCAGCCGGCCACCGGTGTCTCGGCGATCACCACTTCGGCACTGTCGGCGCAGGGCACGAACCGGCTGCGCAGGGTTTCGTGGCGCTCGACGATGCGCAGCAGGGCACGCTCCAGCGCGTCGATATCCAGCGCGCCACACAGGCCCAGGGCCAGCGGCACGTTGTAGGCCTGGTTGCCGCCTTCGAGCTGGGCCAGGAACCACAAGCGCTGCTGGGCGAACGACAGCGGCAGCGGCTGGGCCCGGTCGGCCGCCACGATCGCCGGCAGCGCACTGCGCCCGGCGCCGGCCAGCACCTGGGCCACCGCGCTCAGCTCGGCGTTGGCGAACAGCTCGGCCAGGGCCAGCTCGACACCCAGGCGCAGGCGCACCTGGGACACCATGCGCATGGCCAGCAACGAATGGCCGCCCAGGGCGAAGAAATGATCGTGGCGCCCTACCCGCTCCACCTGCAGCAGTTCGGCCCACAGCTGGGCCAGGGCATTTTCCAGCGCCCCCTCGGGGGCCACGTAGGCCTGCTCGAACAGCGCCGCACGGTCCGGTGCCGGCAGCGCCCGACGATCGAGCTTGCCGTTGGCGGTCAGCGGCAGCGTCTGCAACACGACGAACGCCACCGGCACCATGTATTCGGGCAGGTGCGCCAGCAGTTGCCCGCGCAGTTGCTCGGGCGACGGCGCCTCGACACCCGGCTGCGGCGTGAAGTAGGCCACCAGCCTGGCCTGGCCGGGCTGGTCCTCGCGGGCCAGCACCACCGCCTCGTTGATCCCCGGCAGGCCGTTCAGGCGGCTCTCGATCTCGCCCAGCTCGATGCGCACGCCACGGATCTTCACCTGGTCATCATTGCGGCCCAGGTAGTCCAGGCGACCATCGGCCAGCCAGCGCACCAGGTCGCCGGTGCGATACATGCGCGCACCCGGCGTGGCCGCGAACGGATCGTCGAGGAAGCGCTCGGCGGTCAGCTGCGGCCGGTTCAGGTAGCCACGGGCGACCCCGGCGCCGCCGACGTACAGCTCGCCAGCCGCGCCCAGCGGCACCGGCTGGCGCTCGGCGTCGAGCACGTACAGCCGGGCATTGTCCACCGGCCGGCCGATATGCAGCTCGCCACCGGCCTCGACCACCCCGGAACTGGCCACCACTGTGGTTTCGGTGGGGCCGTAGTTGTTGACCACGGCGAAGGTCTGGCTGCGGTTGAACTGGCGCAGTCGGTCGCCGCCGATCAGCAGGGTACGCAGGGTCGGGTGTTCGAGCTGATGGCTGAAGGCATACTCGGCCACCGGCGTGGGCAGGAAGCTGACGTCCAGGGGTTGTGCGCGCCACCAGGCCAGCATGGCATCGAGGTCTTCGTGGCCCTCGCCCGGCGGGGCCAGGTGCAGGGTGGCACCGACGCACAGGGCCGGCCAGACCTCCCAGGCCATGGCGTCGAAACCGAAGCCGGCCAGGCTCGAAGTGTGCCGGCCCTGAACCAGGTCGAAGGCGCGGCAATGCCAGTCCACCAGGTTGTTCAGGGTGCGGTGCTCGACCATCACCCCCTTGGGCTGCCCGGTGGAGCCGGAGGTGTAGATCACGTAGGCCAGGTGCCCGGCGTGCAGCCCCGGTACCTGCGGGTCGTCGTCGCGGGCGGGCCAGTCGGGCCGGTCGAGCAGCAGCACCGGTACCTCGCACGGGCCGACCCGGCCCCGCAGGGCCTCCAGGGTCAGTACCGCCACCGGGCCGCTGTCGTCCAGCAGGTAGCGCACGCGCTCGTCGGGGTGCGCGGGGTCCACCGGCACATAGCCGGCACCGGCCTTGAGCACCGCCAGCAGGCCGACCAGGGTGTCCAGGCCACGGCGGGCCAGCACCGCCACGCGGTCGTCCGGGCGCACGCCGAGGCCGATCAGGTGATGGGCCAGGGCGTTGGCGCGGCGGTTCAATCCGGCGTAGTCCAGGGACTGCCCGGCACAGGTGGCGGCGATGGCCTGGGGCTGAGCCTGGGCCCACTGTTCGATCCGTTGCCCCAGGGTGGTCTCGGCCACCGCGCCGCCCGGGGTCTGGTTGAAGGCCTGCAGCAGTTCGTCACGCTCGGCGGCGGGCAGCATCGGCAGCCCGCGCACTTCGCCGGCAGCGCCTTCGAGCAGGCTGCGCAGGGTCTGCTCGAGGTAGGCGCAGACCCTGCGCGCCGGGACCTGCGGACTGGCCAGCAGGGTCAGGTGGAAACCTTCGCCAAGGTCGTCGACGCTCAGGGTCAGCGGGTAGTTGGTGGCCTCGCCGGCCTCGACGATCTCGATCCCGGCCCAACCGGCTCGGCGTACCTGTTCCGAGCCCGTGGCCGCGCTATGGCGGTAGTTGAGCAAGGCGTTGAACAGCGGCGTCGGCGCCGCCACGCCGCTGCAGCGCTGGGCCAGGGCCAGCGGCGCGTGCTCGTGGCGCATCAGCGTGCTCAGGCGCTGGTGGGTGGCCTTGATCGCCGTCGCCAGATCGGCGCCGGCCAGTTCCACGCACAGCGGCAGGGTATTGATGAAGATGCCCAGTGCCCGGTCAGTGGCCTCGGCGCCCAGCAGGCGGCCCATCAGCACGGTGCCGAACACCACCCGGTCACGCCCGGTCAGGCCACCCAGCACCCGTGCCCAGGCCAGGTGGAACAGGCTCGCCACGCTCACCCCCTGGGTCCGCGCCAGGCCGCGCAGGTCACGGCACAGTTGCGGGTCGAGGGCCTGGCTGTGCTCGTTCAGCGCCGCGCCATCGCCCTGCACGTCGCTCAGGCCATAGGCCAGGGTCGGCTCGTCGACGCCACCGAGCATGTCGCGGAAGAACGCCTCGTGGGCGGCCTCGCCAACCCCGAGCAGGGCCTGGGCCACATGGTTGCGGAACGGCACCGGACGGCCCAGCTGCGCGCCTTCGCCCAGCAGGAACGCCAGCATCTCGTGGCGCACCACTTCCAGGGCGCTGTGGTCCATGGCCACATGGTGGAACTGCAAGGTGGCCGCGACTCGCCCGTCCGCCTGCGCTGCCTGGCATTGCAGGCGGATCAGCGGGGCCTGGGTCAGGTCGAAGACACTGCTCGGCGCCTGGCCGGCAGGCAACTGGGTGACCTGCAGCTCGGCGTGGCGCCAGACCACCTGTACCGGCGTCTCGACGTCTTTCCAGTGCACCGAGGTGCGCAGGATGTCATGGCGTTCGACCACCCCGCGCAAGGCCTGGGCGAAGGCGGCCACGCGACTGGCGTCAGCGAACAGGAAGCGCGCCTGCATCACGTAGGGATCGTGCTCGCCGGCGCTGGCGTGGTGGAACAGCATGCCCTGCTGCAGCGGCACCAGCGGGTAGATGTCCTGGACGTTGGCGGCGCCACCGGGGATCGCCGCGACCAGTCGATCGACGCTGGCCTGGTCGAGCTCGACCAGGCTGAGCATGGCCGCCTCGATGTGCTGGCAACCTGCCGGGATGCGGTTCTCCGGCACCTCCACCGCGCCCTGGCGGGCGGCCACGTACTCGCCACGTTCGAGCATCGCCAGCAAGGCCGGCTTGTGCGCGCGCAACTGCGCCACCAGGCTGGCGTCGGTCAGCGCCTGGCGATTGCCCTGCACCGCCAGCTGGCCATCCTTGAGGGCCAGCTGGACATTGTTGGCGGCCAGGGTCGCCAGTAGTTCGTTGATGCTCACAGGACGATCTCCATTCTGTCTGTGATGGCGGCATAGCCGGCCAGCGTCGGTTGCTCGAACAGGGTGCGCACGTCGGCTTCCAGGCCGGCTTCGCGCAACCGCGAGGTAAGGGTCACGGCCAGCAGCGAATGGCCGCCGAGCTCGAAGAAGTTGTCATGTCGCCCGACCCGCTCCACCCCCAGCAACTCGGCCCAGATGCCCGCCAGCAGCGTCTCGGTCGGGCCTTCGGGGGCCTGGTACGCGCGGCTCGGCAGCGCGCTCAGGTCCGGCGCCGGCAGGGCCTGGCGATCGGGCTTGCCATTGGGGGTCAGCGGCAAGGCGTCGAGGTGGATGAACAGCGCCGGCACCATGTACTCCGGCACCTGCTCCAGCAGTGCCTCGCGCAGTCGCTCGGCCGCCAGTGCCGCGCCGCTGTAGTAGGCCACCAGGCGTGGGCCGGCCGGCGCGGCGTCGTGCACCAGCACCAGCGCCTCGCGCACACCCTCCACGGCAAGCAGGCCGGCCTCGATCTCGCCCGGCTCGATACGCAGGCCACGCAGCTTGATCTGGTGGTCGGTGCGGCCCAGGAACTCGAGCACGCCATCGGCGCGCTGGCGCACCAGGTCGCCACTGCGATACAGGCGCTCGCCCGCCACGAACGGGCTGGCGATGAAGCGCTCGGCCTGTTGTTCCGGCAAGCCCAGGTAGCCTCGCGCCACCCCGGCGCCGCCGATGTGCAACTGGCCGGCGACGCCCAGCGGCGCGGGTTGGTCGTGGGCGTCGAGCACGTACAGGGTGGTGTTGTCGATGGGACGGCCGATCGGCAGCGCGCCCCGGGGCAGCGGGTCGTGCGGCTGCAAGGTCCAGGCGCTGCAGTCCACCGTGGTTTCGGTGGGCCCGTAGACGTTGTGCAGGCGCGCCTGCGGCAGGCGCTCGCGCACCTGGCGGGCCAACGCCGCGGTCAGCTCGCCGCCACCACAGACGATATCGGTCAGGCTGGTGCAGTGGGCGCTGCCCGGCACTTCGAGGAACTGCTGCAGCAAGGCGGGCACGAACTGCACCACGCCGACCTGCTCGCGCTCGATCAGCTCGACCAGGTACTGCGGGTCGCGCTGCCCGTCCGGGCGTGCCAGCACCAGGCGCAGACCGCTGCACAGCGGCCAGAACAGCTCCCACACCGAGGCATCGAAGCTGACCGGGGTCTTGTGCAGCAAGGCGCCGCTGGCCGGGAACAGCCCCGCGCTCCAGCGCACCAGGTTGACCACGTTGCGGTGCTCGACCATCACGCCTTTCGGCTGGCCGGTGGAGCCGGAGGTGTAGATCACATAGGCCAGGTGCGCCGACGTCAGCCCTGGCACCTGCGGGTTGCCGTCCGGGTGGGTGGAGCCCTGCGCCAGGTCGAGATCGACCAGTGCCGCCTGACGCTCGCCCACCAGGGCGCGGGTGCCCGCCTGGACCAGCACGGCCCGTGGCTGGCTGTCGTCGAGCATGTGACGGATACGCCCCGCCGGGTAGTCCGGATCGACCGGCACATAGGCGCCGCCCGCCTTGAGAATGGCCAGCAGGCCGACCACCAGCGACAACCCGCGCTCGACGCAGATCGCCACGCGGTCATCGGGCTTGACCCCCAGCTCGAGCAGCTGGTGGGCCAGGCGGTTGGCCTGGGCGTTGAGCTGGGCATAGCTCAGCTCGCCCTGCTCGCCGGCAACCGCCGGCGCATCCGGCGTACGCGCCGCCTGGGCCTCGATCAGGCCGTGCAGGGTCTGCCCCAGGTCATGGGCAACGTGGCTGCGGTTGAAGCCCTCCAGCACCTGGCGACGCTCTTCGGTCGACAGCACCGGCAGCGCCAGCAACGCCCGCTCGGGCTGCTGCTCGAGGGCCTCGGCGATGCCCTCGAGCACCTGCAGCAGTTGCCCGCAGATCCGTGCGGCGCCCACCTCGGCCGGCGCCAGGGCGACCAGGCGGAAGCCCTCGCCGATATCGTCCACGCTCAGGCTCAACGGGTAGTTGCTGCGCTCGTGGCTCTCCAGGGTGTCGATGCCCTGCAGCGCCTGACGCTGGGCCTCGCTGGCCTGGCTGCCATGACGGTAGTTGAGCATGGCGCTGAACAGCGGCGCCGGCGCGGCCACGCCGCTGCAACGCTGGGCCAGGGCCAGCGAGGCATGCTCGTGGGCCAGCAGCGCGCTGAGCCGCTGCTGGGTGGCGCGCGCGGCGTCACCCAGGCTCAAGCCGGCCAGGTCCAGGCGCAGCGGCAAGGTGTTGATGAACATGCCCAAGGCCTGTTCGGCACCTTCGCCGCCCTCCAGACGGCCCAGCAGCACGGTGCCGAACACCACGCTGTCGCGCCCGCTGGCGGCGGCCAGCAGGCGTGCGTAGGCCAGGTGGAACAGGCTCGCCACGCTGATCCCCAACTGCCGCGCCTGGCGACGCAGGCGCCCGGCCAGGGCCTCGTCGAGCCACCACTGCGCCTCTTCGATATGCTGGCCATCGACCTGCACGTCGCCCAGGCCGAACGGCAGGGTCGGCTCGTCGATGTCGCCCAGTTGCGCGCTGAAGAACGCCTCGTGCTCGGCCTGGCTCACGCCCAGGCGCGCCTGGGCCACGTAGTTGCGGTACGGCGCGCCCGGCTCGGCCGGTACCGGCAGGCCTTGCAGGTAGCCCACCAGTTCCTGGCCGACCACGTCCAGGGCGGTGTGGTCGAGGACGATATGGTGGAACTGCAACGCCGCCAGCAAGCCTGGGCCCTGGGGGTCATGCCAGTGGTACAGGCGCACCAGCGGCGCCTGTGTCAGGGCCAGGGCATGGGGCACCTCGGACGCATCGGCGACTTCGAACACCGCCAGCGGCGCCTGCCGCCAGACCACCTGCACCGCCTGCGGCAGGCCGTCCCACAGTACCGAGGTACGCAGCACGTCATGCCTGCCGATGACCTTGCCCAGGGCGTCGATGAAGGCGTGCAGACGCCCGCGATCGGCGAAGGCCATGCGCGAGGCGAGCACATAGGGGTCATGCTCGGGCGCGCTGAGGTGGTGGTAGAGAATGCCTTCCTGTAGTGGTGCCAGCGGGTAGATGTCCTGCACGTTGGCGGCGCCGCCCGGCACCGTGGCGACGATGCGTTCGATGCTTTCCTGGTCCAGTTCCACCAGT
>NZ_VWXI01000025.1 GCF_011752525.1 Pantoea sp. Cy-639
GCCATTTCGTGAGTGAGGGACAGTGCTTTTGCTAGGCGCATAAAAAATCCGATGCTCGTTTCCAAGCATCGGATTTTGCGGCCTACGGGCTAAAGCTCAAAGCGTCAGTCTTAACTGACTGGCATTACCCCGAAGGGTCCTTCTCTTCAGCCGTGATGCTTAGACGCCCGATGCCTTGGCAGCGGCGACGTCCTTGATCGACAGCTTGATGCGACCGCGGTTGTCCACGTCCAGCACCAGTACTTCGACTTCCTGGCCTTCCTTCAGCACGTCGGTGACTTTCTCGACGCGAGCATCGCTCAGCATGGAGATGTGCACCAGGCCGTCCTTGCCCGGCAGGATGTTGACGAAGGCGCCGAAGTCGACGATGCGCTCGACCTTGCCGACGTAGATCTTGCCGATCTCGGCCTCGGCGGTGATGCCCAGGATGCGCTGCTTGGCAGCATCTGCCGCTTCCTTGGTCTCGCCGAAGATCTTGATCGAGCCATCGTCTTCGATGTCGATCGAAGCCTTGGTCTCTTCGCAGATCGCGCGAATGGTGGCGCCGCCTTTACCGATGACGTCACGGATCTTGTCGGTGTCGATCTTCATCGCGATCATGGTCGGGGCGTTGGCCGACAGCTCGGTACGCGATTCACCGATGATCTGGTTCATCTGGCCGAGGATGTTCAGGCGCGCTTCCAGCGCCTGGCCCAGGGCGATCTCCATGATCTCTTCGGTGATGCCGTTGATCTTGATGTCCATCTGCAGCGCGGTGACGCCCTTGGCGGTACCGGCTACCTTGAAGTCCATGTCGCCCAGGTGGTCTTCGTCACCGAGGATGTCGGTCAGAACGGCGAACTTCTCGCCTTCCTTGACCAGGCCCATGGCGATACCGGCAACCGGGGCTTTCATCGGTACACCGGCATCCATCAGGGCCAGCGAAGCGCCGCAGACCGAGGCCATGGAGCTGGAACCGTTGGATTCGGTGATTTCCGAGACCACGCGGATGGTGTACGGGAACACGTCGGCGGCAGGCAGCATGGCCTGAACCGAACGGCGGGCCAGACGGCCGTGGCCGATTTCACGACGACCGGCACCGCCCATGCGGCCGCACTCGCCCACCGAGAACGGCGGGAAGTTGTAGTGCAGCATGAAGGGGTCTTTCTTCTCGCCTTCGAGGGTGTCCAGCAACTGGGCGTCACGGGCAGTACCCAGGGTCGCGACGACCAGGGCCTGGGTTTCGCCACGGGTGAACAGGGCCGAACCGTGGGTCTTCGGCAGAACGCCGACTTCGATGTTCAGCGGACGCACGGTCTTGGTGTCACGGCCGTCGATACGCGGCTTGCCGTTGACGATGTTTTCGCGAACGGTGCGGTACTCGATCTCGCCGAAGATGTCTTTGACTTCGCCAGCCGACGGTTGGCCTTCTTCGCCGGAGAACTTGGCGACAGCCTGGTCACGCAGTTCACCCAGGCGCGCGTAGCGGTCAGCCTTGACGGTGATGGTGTAGCCCTGCGACACCGCTTCGCCGAATTCGGCGCGGATGGCGTTGAACAGTTCGGTGTTGGCGACGGCAGGTTTCCAGTCCCAGGTCGGCTTGGCAGCTTCGGCAGCCAGCTCCTTGACCGCCTTGATGACGGCCTGGAATTCGTCGTGGGCGAACAGTACGGCGCCCAGCATCTGGTCTTCGGTCAGCTCTTGCGCTTCCGACTCGACCATCAGTACGGCGGACTCGGTACCGGCGACGACCATGTCCAGGCTGGAGGCAGCCAGTTGCTCGTAGGTCGGGTTCAGCAGGTAGCCGGTGCTTTCGTGGAAGGCGACGCGGGCGGCGCCGATCGGGCCTTCGAACGGAATGCCGGAGATGGCCAGAGCGGCCGAGGTACCGATCATCGCAGCGATGTCCGGATCGGTCTTCTTGCTGGTGGAAACCACGGTGCAGACGACCTGGACTTCGTTCATGAAGCCTTCAGGGAACAGCGGGCGAATCGGACGGTCGATCAGGCGCGAGGTCAGGGTCTCTTTCTCGGAAGGACGGCCTTCACGCTTGAAGAAGCCACCCGGGATCTTGCCGGCGGCGTAGGTCTTTTCCTGGTAGTGCACGGACAGCGGGAAGAAGCCCTTGCCCGGATCGGCCTGCTTGGCGCCGACCACGGTCACCAGCACGGTGACGTCGTTATCGACGGTAACCAGCACGGCGCCGGTCGCCTGACGGGCGATACGGCCCGTTTCGAGAGTAACGGTCGATTGACCGAACTGGAATTTCTTGATTACCGGGTTCACGGTTTCCTACCTTTTTCAGTGGCTCTTGGGGGAACTTGCTCTTGCGAATTCTTGGGCGGGAAAGAGAATCGGCTCCATCGACCGTCCAGATACAACACGAGGCCGGAGCCTGGTCGCCAAGCGGATGAACCGCTCAGCAGCACCAGGCTGCCAGCCTCGAAGATACGCGTGGCGCGTTGAACGCCGGCGCGGTCTGGCAGAGCCAGGCCACACCGGACATGCAACGCGCCATGCACACCACTGGCCAGGCCGCTATTAGCGACGCAGGCCCAGGCGACCGATCAGGGCGCTGTAACGAGTGGTGTCCTTGCCCTTCAGGTAGTCCAGCAGCTTACGACGCTGGTTGACCATACGGATCAGACCACGACGGGAGTGGTGGTCTTTCTCGTTGGCCTTGAAGTGGCCTTGCAGCTTGTTGATGTTGGCGGTCAGCAGAGCAACCTGCACTTCCGGGCTACCGGTATCGCCGGCGGCTTGCTGGTATTCGGCAACGATCTGAGCTTTTTCTTCGACGCTGAGGGCCATTTGGCTTCTCCTGATAAACGGATCCCGCGAACGGGCTCCAATAGGCCAGGGACAAATCCCTGTATTAATAAAGAAGGTGTGACCGTGCCTACTGACAGCCACCCTTGATTCCGCAGGTTTCAGCCGAAGCCTGACCCACGGTTCCGGTCATTCCGACCGAATCAGTCGACGCGGCGCAATGCGCCCGTCTTCGCTCACTTCACCGATACCGATGAAGCGACCATTGTGATCCTGTACCCGGACCATGCCGAACTGCGGTGCATCCGGCGCGCGCACTGCCTGCCCATGCAGCCAGTAGAACGCGCTGTGCTCGGACAGCACGACCAGCGGCCAGTCCTGCAACCCGCTGTCCGATGGCATCAGGAAGCGATCGAGCGCTTCGTTGCCACCTTCGGCGTGGGCCTGTTCGAGTTCCTCGAGCGTCACGGTCTGTGCCAGCTCGAAAGGACCTGCCTGGGTACGGCGCAGTTCGGCGACGTAGGCACCACAGCCCAGCGCCTCCCCCATATCCTCGACCAGCGTGCGGATATAGGTGCCTTTGCTGCAGCCAACCGACAGGCGCGCGCGGGTGCCTTCGCACTCGAGCAACTCCAAGCGGCCAATAGTAACAGAACGCGCCTCGCGCTCCACTACCTCTCCTGCACGTGCAAGCTTGTACAACGGCTGGCCGTCACGCTTGAGCGCCGAGTACATCGGCGGTATTTGCAGGATGTCGCCACGAAAACGCGGGATCACCGCCTCGATATCGGCGCGACCAACGGTTACCTCACGGGTCTGCAGGACTTCGCCTTCGGCGTCGGCGGTGCTGGTAGTCTGCCCCAGCTGCATGACCGTTTCGTAACCCTTGTCAGAATCGAGCAGGTACTGCGAGAACTTGGTCGCCTCACCGAAGCACAGCGGCAGCACGCCGGTGGCCAGGGGGTCGAGACTGCCGGTATGGCCAGCCTTCTCTGCATTGAGCAACCAGCGGACTTTCTGCAGCGCGGCGTTGGAGGTGAACCCCAGCGGCTTGTCGAGCAGGATGATGCCGCTGACGTTGCGGCGGATACGTTTGACCTGGGCCACCGCTTACTCCTCGGTGTCCGGCTTGTCGGCATCCTTGTGCTGACGGTCTTCGGCGACCGCCCGCTCGATCAGCGCCGACAGATGGGCACCGCGGCTGACGCTCTCGTCGAAGTGGAAGTGCAGTTGCGGCACGCTGCGCAGCTGCATCACCCGGCCCAGGTGCAGGCGCAGGAAACTGGCGGCACTGCTCAGGGCCTTGAGGGTCTGCGGCACGGCGTCCGCGTCGTCCTGGCCCATCACGGTGATGAACACCTTGGCATGACCGAGGTCGCGGCTGACGTCGACGGCGGTGATGGTCACCAGGCCGACGCGCGGGTCTTTGACTTCACGGCGGATCAGCTCCGACAGCTCACGCTGCATCTGATCACCGATGCGTTGGGTACGGCTATATTCTTTGGCCATTCTTGCTACCTGTAGCTAAAGCGGCAAACGCCCGGACAGGCTCAAGCCTGACCGGGCGCTACCTTCAGAGGCGTCACCGACCGCCCTGGGGCGGGGTTTGCGCCAGGCACGCTCTTTACAGAGTACGTGCCACCTGGACTTTCTCGAAGACTTCGATCTTGTCGCCGACCTTGACGTCGTTGTAGCTCTTGACGCCGATACCGCACTCCATGCCGTTACGCACTTCGGCGGCGTCGTCCTTGAAGCGACGCAGCGATTCCAGCTCGCCTTCGAAGATCACCACGTCCTCGCGCAGTACGCGGATCGGACGGTTGCGGTACACGGTACCCTCGATGACCATACAGCCAGCGATGGCACCGAACTTCGGCGAACGGAACACGTCACGGACTTCGGCGACACCCAGGATGTTCTCGCGAACATCGCTGCCGAGCATGCCGGTCAGGGCCTTCTTGACGTCTTCGATGATGTCGTAGATCACGTTGTAGTAACGCATATCCAGACCTTCCTGCTCGACGATCTTGCGCGCGCCGGCATCGGCACGCACGTTGAAGCCGAACAGTACTGCATTCGAAGCCAGCGCCAGGTTGGCGTCGCTCTCGGTGATACCACCGACGCCGCCACCGATCACGCGGACCTGCACTTCGTCGTTGCCCAGGCTGGAGAGCGAGCCCTGCAGCGCCTCGAGAGAACCGCGCACGTCGGTCTTGAGGACGATGTTGAGGGTCTTCTTCTCTTCCTGACCCATGGTCTCGAAGATGTTTTCCAGCTTGCCGGCGTGGGCGCGGGCCAGCTTGACCTCGCGGTACTTGCCTTGACGGAACAGGGCGACTTCGCGCGCCTTCTTCTCGTCGGCAACCACGGACATCTCGTCACCGGCGTCCGGGGTGCCGTCCAGGCCGAGGATCTCGACCGGGATCGACGGACCAGCTTCCTTCACAGGCTTGCCGTTCTCGTCGAGCATGGCACGCACGCGGCCATAGTTGGAACCGACCAGGACCATGTCGCCCTGACGCAGGGTACCGTCCTGAACCAGGATGGTCGCCACCGGGCCACGGCCCTTGTCCAGGCGCGATTCGACGACGACACCACGGCCTGGAGCGGTCGGGGTGGCGGTCAGCTCGAGGATCTCGGCCTGCAGCAGGACGGCTTCGAGCAGTTCGTCGACACCGGTACCCATCTTCGCCGAAACCTTGACGAACGGAGTGTCGCCACCCCAGTCCTCGGAGGTCACGCCTTCGACGGCCAGCTCGTTGCGGATGCGATCGATGTCGGCACCCGGCTTGTCGATCTTGTTCACCGCGACCACCAGCGGAACGCCAGCTGCCTTGGCATGCTGCACGGCTTCGCGAGTCTGCGGCATCACGCCGTCGTCCGCTGCCACCACCAGGATGACAATGTCGGTGGCCTTGGCACCACGGGCACGCATCTGGGTGAACGCAGCGTGACCAGGGGTGTCGAGGAAGGTGACCATGCCGCGGTCGGTTTCCACGTGGTAGGCACCGATGTGCTGGGTGATACCACCGGCTTCGCCTGCGGCTACCTTGGCACGACGGATGTAGTCGAGCAGCGAGGTCTTGCCGTGGTCGACGTGACCCATGACGGTCACGACCGGAGCACGCGACTCGGTCTCGCCTTCGAACTTCAGCGATTCGGCCAGGGAGTCTTCCAGGGCGGTGTCGCTGATCAGGGTGACCTTGTGGCCCAGTTCTTCGGCAACCAGCTGAGCGGTTTCCTGGTCGAGCACCTGGTTGATGGTGACCGGGGTACCCAGCTTGAACATGAACTTGACGACTTCAGCGCCCTTGACCGACATCTGCTGCGCCAGCTCGGAGACGGTGATGGTCTCGCCGATGGTCACGTCACGGATGACCGGACCTGTCGGGTTCTGGAAGCCATGCTGGTTGCGCTTCTTCGGCTTGCCCTTGCCACCGCGACCGCGACGGAAACCATCGCTTTCTTCATCGGTGGTACGTGGCGCGGCACGAGGCGTCGGAGCCTTTTCCTTCTCCTTGACCTTGACCTTGATCGACACGCGCGGGGCTTCGCCGCGACGCTCGCCGGCGACGCCACCACCACGACGGTCGTCGTCACGGCTGCGGCTTTCGTTGCGACGGGTCTCGTCCTTCTTGCGCTCGGCAGCACGGGCGGCGGCGTCTTCGGACACCGGCGCGTCGGCCACTACCGCAGGGGCTGGCTCGGCCTTGGCCGCAGGCGCGGCAGCCGGGGCTTCGGCCGCCTGACGACGGGCCTGCTCCTCGGCACGCTGGCGCGCTTCGGCGTCGGCTTTGTCACGCGCGGCGTTCTCGGCCGCACGGCGCTCTTCCTGCTCGCGCTTCTGCTCAGCCTGGATTTCTTCCGGGCTGCGCTGCACGAATACTTTCTTCTTGCGTACTTCTACGCTGATGCTCTTGCTACCGGCGACACGCAGAGTGCTGGTGGTCTTGCGCTGCAAGGTGATCTTGCGCGGCTCTTCCGCCTTGCTCTTGTGGCTGCTCTTCAGGTGGGCCAGCAGCGTCTGCTTTTCGTTATCGGTCACTACCTGACCGGCGTCGGTGTGCGGCAGACCTGCCTCACGCATCTGCTGCAGCAGGCGCTCTACCGGTGCCTCGACCTCTTGGGCCAGTTCTTTCACCGTGACTTGCGTCATGCACTTCTCTCCTCAGGCCGCGCCTAATTACTCGAACCAGTGGGCTCGGGCGGCCATGATCAACTTGCCGGCACGCTCTTCGTCGATGCCGTCGATGTCGAGCAGGTCGTCGATCGACTGCTCGGCCAGGTCTTCGCGGTTAACCACGCCGCGCACCGCCAGTTCCGCTGCCAGGTCCTTGTCCATGCCCTCGAGGGAGAGCAAGTCGTCGGACGGATGGGCGTCTGCCAGTTTTTCTTCGGTAGCGATGGCCTTGGTCAACAAACGGTCCTTGGCCCGAGCGCGAAGCTCGTTGACGATATCTTCGTCAAAGCCATCGATGTTGAGCATTTCTTCCAACGGTACGTAGGCAATCTCTTCGAGGCTGGTGAAGCCTTCGTCGACCAGCACTTGTGCCAGCTCCTCGTCGACTTCCAGTTCCTCGATGAAATTGCGCAGGATGTCGCCGGTCTCGGCCTGCTGCTTGGCCTGGATGTCCTTCTCGGTCATCACGTTCAGGGTCCAGGCGGTCAGCTGGCTGGCCAGACGGACGTTCTGGCCACCACGGCCGATAGCCTGTGCCAGGTTGTCCTCGGCGACGGCGATATCCATCGCATGGGCGTCCTCGTCAACGATGATCGCCGCGACTTCAGCCGGCGACATGGCGTTGATGACGAACTGCGCCGGGTTCTCGTCCCACAGGACGATATCCACACGCTCACCGCCCAGCTCGCCGGATACGGCCTGGACGCGCGAACCACGCATGCCGATGCAGGCACCTTGCGGGTCGATGCGCTTGTCCTTGGAGCGGACGGCGATCTTGGCGCGCGATCCCGGATCACGGGAAGCGGCCATGACTTCGATGAGGCCTTCAGCGATTTCCGGCACTTCGATGCGGAACAGCTCGATCAGCATCTGCGGCGCGGTACGCGACAGGATCAGTTGCGGACCGCGGTTCTCGGTGCGGATTTCCTTGAGCAGTGCACGCAGGCGCACACCGACACGGAAGGTCTCACGTGGAATGATGTCTTCACGGGCCAGCAGCGCTTCGGCGTTGTTGCCCAGGTCGACGATGACGTTGTCGCGGGTGACCTTCTTCACGGTACCGGAGATGATCTCGCCCACGCGTTCACGATAAGCGTCGACCACCTGGGCACGCTCGGCCTCGCGGACCTTCTGCACGATGACCTGCTTGGCGGTCTGGGCGGCGATGCGGCCGAATTCGATCGACTCGATCTTCTCTTCGATCACGTCACCGATCTTGGCGTCCGGGTGCGTGTCCTGGATCTTTTCCAGCCAGGTCTCGATCGCCGGATCGTCCAGGTCGTTTTCGTCGACCACGGTCCAGCGGCGGAAGGTCTCGTAGCTACCGGTGTGGCGGTTGATTTCCACACGCAGGTCGACTTCGTCCTCAAAACGTTTTTTGGTTGCAGTGGCCAGGGCCACTTCCAGCGCTTCGAAAATGACGCCGGGCGGTACACCTTTCTCGTTGGATACCGATTCAACAACCAGCAGTACTTCTTTGCTCATCGTACGCCTCGCCTTGCGCAAGCCATTGGGCCCGGACAGTCCGCCGGGTCCGGCACGTCTCAGTCAAAACTGGGAATAATATTGGCCTTGTCGATCGAGTCGATCGGCAACAGGAACTCATGCTGGTCCACCTGGACCACCACATCCTGATCCTCCACACCGCGGAGAAGGCCCTGGAAGTTACGACGACCCTCGAAGGGCGTGCGCAGCTTGATCTTCACTTGTTCGCCGGCATGCGAGGCAAACTGTTCCAGTGTGAACAGCGGGCGATCCATGCCTGGAGAAGAAACCTCGAGGGTGTATTCACTGCTGATCGGATCCTCGACATCGAGGATGGCACTGGCCTGACGGCTGACCGCTTCGCAGTCGTCCACCAGGATGCCGCCTTCCTTGTCGATATAGATACGCAGTACTGAATGCTTGCCCTGAGAGACGTATTCGATCCCCCAGCACTGATAGCCCAGACCCTCGACCACCGGGGCCAACAAGGCCTGCAACTGTTCTAGCTTGCTCGACACCTGAACCCCCTCGTGCATGCTGTGCAAATAAAAAATGGGCGAAGCGCCCATCCCTGAAAGCGTCGTTGGACAACGACGCCGATAACTGTTCGGCTAGCAAAAAGCCCCTGAAAAGGGGCTCTGCTGAAGCTGGTTGCGGGGGCTGGATTTGAACCAACGACCTTCGGGTTATGAGCCCGACGAGCTACCAAGCTGCTCCACCCCGCGACAAAGCTGGGGCAAAAGTATAAGACCGAACCCTGTGCAGGGTCAATCCAACTTCCACCTGCAAGAAAGCCCGCTAAAGCGGGCTCTCATGCTTCAATTGGTACCGAGAAGGGGACTCGAACCCCTACACCCTATGGGCACAACCACCTCAAGGTTGCGTGTCTACCAATTCCACCACCTCGGCAATACTACTTCTTGAAACCCGTTACTGCTGCTCTTTGGCTGGAGGAGGTACATCACCAGAGTTGGTGGTTTCACTCTTCTGCTGCTGGAGCACCGGTACATCATCATTGACTGCCGGCTTTGGCTCTTTGACTTCCAGCACTGCTGGATCTGGCAGACCAGCTTGAGTCAGCTGGTGAGCCTGCTGCTTGGCGAAGTATCCTAACCCAAGTGCAGTCAAAAAGAAAGTGGCAGCAAGTATAGCAGTAACTTTACTCAAAAAGGTAGCGGAACCTTGGCTTCCGAACACAGTATTTGAAGCACCTGCGCCGAAAGATGCACCTGCTTCCGCACCCTTACCCTGTTGCAGCAGCACCATTACAACCAGTGCCAGTGCCGCCAACAGATGAAAAACAACTACGACTGTTTCCAGCATTTGTTCAGTTTCCTGCGGCGCGACAAATTGCACCGAATTCGTCTGCGTTCAGGGACGCTCCACCAATGAGCCCCCCATCGATATCCGGCATGCCGAACAGTTCGGCCGCATTGGCCGCCTTCACGCTGCCGCCGTAGAGAAGCTGCACCTTATTGGCAACTTCGGCGTCCTTCACTGCCAGCTGCTTGCGGATGGCGGCATGCACATCCTGGGCTTGCTGGGGCGAGGCCGTCAAACCAGTACCGATGGCCCAGACAGGCTCATAGGCAATTACTGCATTGGCAAAAGCGGCAATACCGAACGCGTCGATAACACTGCTTAGTTGACGCCCTACAACTTCTAGCGTCTTGCCTGCCTCACGCTCTTCGAGAGTTTCCCCTACGCAGAGCACTGGCGTCAAACCACTTTTTTGTGCGGCTGCAAACTTGCGATTCAGCACTTCGTCACTTTCGCCGATAATCTGGCGACGTTCGGAATGGCCAACCAACACTAACTTGCAGCCCACTTCGGCCAACTGACTCGGCGCAACTTCACCGGTCAAGGCGCCCTGTTCGGGCTGTACCGCAGAATTCTGTGCTCCAACGATGATTCCTTTGCCTTCCAGACCATCAATCACTTGACTGATGAACAAGGCCGGCGGAAACACCGCGACTTCGATACCGCTGGGAATGGGCATTTCGCCCAAGCCCTGAGTCAGCTCAGCGACGCTGGCGCGGGTACCGTGCATCTTCCAGTTACCAGCTACCATGGGGCGACGCATGCTTTACCTCGTCGGTCAAAGTGGGCGCAGATCTTACCCAACCCGATCTGCGCTGGCAAGCCTCTTTCAGGCACAAACTTCGGCAACGAGCTTGGCAAGGGCCTCGGCATGGCCGCGTACCTGGCTTTCGTCATCCCCTTCGACCATCACCCGCACCAGCGGCTCGGTCCCGGACTTGCGCAGCAGCACACGACCGCGCCCGGCCATGGCCTCGGTAGCCTTGGCACAGGCCTCCTTGACCGACGGGTTCTCCAGCGGGTCGCTCTTGCCGGCCTGGAAGCGCACATTGATCAGCACCTGCGGGCATTTACGCACGGCCTGACGAGCCTGGGCGAGATTCTCGCCACGGCGCTTGAGGGCCATCAGCACTTGCAACGCGGCAATGATCGCGTCACCGGTGGTGGTGTGGCTACCGCACACGACATGCCCGGAGTTCTCGCCACCCAGCAGCCAGTCACGCTCGAGCAGCTCGGCCATGACATAGCGGTCCCCGACCTTGGCCCGCACGAACGGGATATCCAGCTCCTTGAAAGCCAGCTCCAGGCCCAGGTTGCTCATCAGCGTGCCGACCACGCCGCCTTGCAACTTGCCACGTTCCTGCATGTCCCGACCGATGATGAACAGCAACTCGTCACCATCGACGATGGCTCCGGTGTGGTCGACCATCAGCACCCGGTCACCGTCACCATCGAAGGCGATGCCCAGGTCGGCATGTCCCACCAGCACCGCGGCCTGCAGCGATTCGATATGCGTCGAGCCGCAGCCTTCGTTGATGTTCAGGCCATCCGGCGCAGCATGCAGCACGGTCACCTCCGCGCCAAGCTCGCGGAACACGCTCGGCGCAACCTTGTAGGTCGCGCCGTGCGCGCAGTCCACGACGATCTTCAGCCCGTCGAAGCTGGTGCTGGACGGCACGCTGCTCTTGCAGAACTCGATGTAGCGACCGGCCGCATCGTTGATGCGCGACACTTTGCCCAGCTTGCTGGACTCGACGACGCTCATCGGCTGGTCCAGCAGCTCTTCGATCATCAACTCGACTTCGTCGGGCAGCTTGGTACCCGCACCGGAGAAGAACTTGATGCCGTTATCGTCGTGCGGATTGTGCGAAGCGCTGATGACGATCCCCGCCTCGGCGTGGAACGTACGGGTCAGGTAGGCGATGGCTGGCGTCGGCATCGGGCCGAGCAACATCACGTCAGCACCTGCGGCAGAAAGACCAGCCTCCAGCGCGGATTCGAACATGTAACCGGAGATGCGCGTGTCCTTGCCGACCAGCACACGGCAGTGGCCCTGCTTGCGGAACGCCATGCCGGCGGCCCAGCCCAGCTTCAGCATGAAGTCGGGGGTGATGGGATATTGACCGACGCGGCCACGGATACCGTCGGTACCAAAATATTTTCTGCTCATGAGTGACTCCAATGTTCTTATTCGGCGTTCTGCACTGCGGCGATCATGCGCACGACATCGACGGTCTCCGCCACATCGTGGACACGCAGGATGCTCGCCCCCTTGGTCATGGCCAGAGCGGCCAGGGCCAGGCTGCCGTAGAGTCGCTCGCCGACCGGCCGGCCTAGCGTGAGGCCGATCATGCTCTTGCGCGAAACCCCTACCAGCAGCGGACACCCAAGGCGATAGAGCGCCTCCATGTGCTTGAACAGACTCAGGTTGTGCTCGACCGTCTTGGCAAAGCCGAAGCCTGGATCCAGGATGATACGCTCAGCTCCGATTCCTACCGATGCGCACGCAGCCATGCGCTGCTCGAGGTAGCGCGTCACGTCAGCGGTCACGTCATCGTAGTGCGGATTGTCCTGCATGTTACCCGGCTCACCACGCATGTGCATCAGGCACACTGGCAGCCCTGTATCGGCTGCGGCATCAAGCGCGCCATCACGCTCCAGCGCGCGCACGTCATTGATCAGGCCGGCCCCCAGGCGAGCGGACTCGCGCATGACCGCAGGCGTCGAGGTATCGACAGAGATGACAACGTCGAGGCGACTGTTGATGGCCTCGACGATCGGCGCCACGCGCTCGAGCTCTTCGGTCGGCGAAACCGCCCGAGCGCCAGGGCGGGTCGATTCCCCGCCGACGTCGATCAGGGTCGCGCCTGCAGCCACCATGGCTTCGGCATGGCGCAGGGCCTCGTCACGCTGACTGAAGCGCCCACCATCGGAGAAGGAGTCGGGGGTGATATTGAGAATACCCATGACATGGGTACGGGACAAATCAAGAACCCGGCTGCCGCAAGGCAACCGGGTCGGGTACTGCTGTGAGGTCATAGAAACCCTTAGTGTTGAGCCGCTGGACCGCCGATCGGCGACTCCGGACGGTCATCCTGGGAGGCTTGGTTACCGGAAGTACCGGCGTCATTGTCCCAGTCACGAGGCTCGCGTGGCGTGCGACCTGCCATGATGTCGTCGATCTGGTCGGCATCGATGGTTTCGTACTTCATCAGCGCCTCGGCCATCGCGTCGAGCTTGTCGCGGTTATCGGTGAGGATCTGCTTGGCCGTCGCGTAGCAGTGATCGATGATGCTGCGCACTTCGGAGTCGATCATCTTGGCGGTTTCACCCGAGACACTGGCGTGCTGGCTAGCCGCACTACGGCCGAGGAACACCTCGCCCTCCTCCTCGGCATACATCAGCGGGCCGAGCTTCTCGGACAAGCCCCACTTGGTGACCATGTTCCGAGCAATCTGGCTGGCACGCATGATGTCGTTGGACGCACCGGTGGTGACGCCATCGAAGCCCAGGGTCATCTCTTCGGCGATACGCCCGCCATACAACGAGCAGATCTGGCTGATCAGCGCACGCTTGGACAGGCTGTAGCGGTCCTCTTCCGGCAGGAACATGGTCACGCCCAGGGCGCGACCACGCGGAATGATCGACACCTTGTACACCGGGTCGTGCTCGGGAACGACGCGACCGACAATGGCATGACCGGCTTCGTGATAAGCGGTGTTCTGCTTTTCCTTTTCCGACATGACCATGGTCTTGCGCTCGGCGCCCATCATGATCTTGTCCTTGGCCAGCTCGAACTCTTTCATCTCTACCAGGCGCTTGCTGGAACGGGCGGCGAACAGCGAGGCCTCGTTGACCAGGTTGGCCAGGTCGGCACCGGAGAAGCCTGGAGTACCACGGGCAATGACGGCGGCATTGACGTTCTCGCCAACCGGCACCTTGCGCATGTGCACCTTGAGAATCTGCTCACGGCCGCGGATATCCGGCAGGCCGACCACCACCTGGCGGTCGAAGCGACCAGGACGCAGCAGCGCCGGGTCGAGTACGTCGGGACGGTTGGTCGCAGCGATGACGATGATGCCATCGTTCATCTCGAAGCCATCCATCTCGACCAGCAACTGGTTCAGAGTCTGCTCGCGCTCATCATGACCGCCGCCCATGCCGGCACCACGGTGGCGACCCACGGCGTCGATTTCGTCGATGAAGATGATGCACGGCGCGTGCTTCTTGGCCTGTTCGAACATGTCGCGAACACGGCTGGCGCCGACGCCGACGAACATTTCGACGAAGTCGGAACCGGAAATGGTGAAGAACGGCACCTTGGCCTCACCTGCAATGGCCTTGGCCAGCAGGGTCTTACCGGTACCGGGCGGGCCGACCATCAGCACGCCACGGGGAATACGACCGCCCAGGCGCTGGAACTTGCCCGGATCACGGAGGAACTCGACCAGTTCGCCAACTTCTTCCTTGGCCTCGTCGCAGCCGGCGACGTCAGCCAGCGTGGTCTTGACCTGGTCTTCGGAGAGCAGGCGCGCCTTGCTCTTGCCGAAGCTCATCGGCCCGCCCTTGCCCCCTGCACCGCCCTGCATCTGGCGCATGAAGAACATGAACACGGCGATGATCACCAGGATCGGGAAGCTGGCGACCAGCAACTGGGTCCAGATGCTCTGCTGCTCGGGTTGCTTGCCTTCGACGGTGACGTGATTGTCGACCAGGTCGCCGATCAGGCCATTGTCGGTGATGGCCGGGCGGACGGTCTTGAAGTTGTCGCCGTCGGTGCGCTTGCCGGTGATGATGTAGCCATCGACGGTCACACGCTCGACCTTGCCATCCTTGACCTGCTGGATGAAGTCGGAATAGTTGAGGGTCTGCGGCTCGTTAGGGCTCGAGAAGTTGTTCATCACCGTCACCAGGACGGCGGCGATGATCAACCAGAGGATCAGATTCTTTGCCATGTCGTTCAATTCGCTACCCTCTGAGGCCGGCGCACGACGCAACCGTGCCTCGCATGATATTCATCGCCCTAACTTACTACATTACCTACGCATCCGCAGGCACCGTCTGTAACCCTTTGTGAAAGCTAGACTACACGAAGTTCGGACGATCCAGACGTTGCCGCCGATTGGAATTAACTATCGGCGGCCCCGCAAAATGCCGCTTACGCCCCCTTGAAACCCCTGGCCAACAGGTACTGCTCGCGAGAGCGATCCCGCGACGACGACGGCTTGCGCATCTGCACCTTGTCGAACTTGCCACGCACCTCCTTGAGGTACACGTCGAAACCTTCACCCTGGAAGATCTTGATCAGGAAGTCGCCACCGGGGCGCAGCACGCGGGTCGCCAAGTCCAGTGCCAGTTCGCAGAGGAACATGGCGCGCGGCATGTCCACCGCGGGCGTACCACTCATATTGGGGGCCATGTCGGAAATCACAAGGTCCACGTGCGAGTCACCGACCGCCTGGAGAATGTTCGCCAGCACTTCGTCCTGGGTAAAGTCACCCTGGATGAAGGTAACGTCGGGGATCGTGTCCATTTCCAGGATGTCCGAAGCGATCAGACGCCCCTGCCCGCCAATCAGACGACTGGTCACCTGCGACCAGCCACCGGGCGCGGCACCGAGGTCGATCACGCTCATGCCGGGACGGATCAGCTTGTCCTTCTCCTGGATTTCCAGCAGTTTGTAGCTCGCGCGCGAGCGGTAGCCATCCTTCTGTGCCTGCTTGACGAAAGGATCGTTGAAATGCTCTCTCAGCCAGTTATGGCTGCTCTTGGAACGTTGCGCCACGGGGCACCTCGATGATATGCGTCGTGATTGACTGGGCGGAGCCACGGGCCCTCGGGTAAAATGGCCACCAATTTTACAGAATCAGACGAAAAGGGTCAGATTATGCCGCTCAATAACGAGCAGAAGAAGCAATACAAATCGATTGGTCACGACCTCAAGCCGGTCCTGATCGTCGCGGGCAATGGTTTGAACGAAGGCGTGATCGCCGAGCTGGAACGTGCCCTGGCCGACCATGAGCTGATCAAGGTCGAGATCCGCTCGGAGGACCGCGAAGAGCGAGCCGCCGCCATCGCCGAACTGTGCAAGGTCGGTCGCGCCGAGCTGGTGCAGACCATCGGCAAGAAGGCGCTGATCTATCGCAAGAACCCACAGCCGAACAAACAGCTGTCCAACATCCACCGCTACAAGTGACGGTGACTCCGCTCAGTGGCGCGGTTGACGCGCCCTGACCGGAACTGGCTGGGCCACCAGCACGATGCCAGAGAAGCCCAGCACCAGGAAACAGAACATCTGCCAGCGCTCGCCCACGGAGATCCCGTAGCGCAGCGTGTAGTAGCCGATACAGGCCGCGAAGCCGAGCAACAGCATCTGCCCGCGGAACTGCCGCCACCAGGCCGCCAGGCCATCCACCCTCGCCAATACCGCCAGCTGGGTCAACAGCCCGAGCAACGCCACGCCGATCAACCAGCGGTCGATCTGCCCGGCCACATCATGCACCAGCAACGGCGCCAGGCCACTGACCTTGAGCGCCGGCACCAGCCCGACGTGGAATACCCAGAGGCCGCCGACCCAGAAGACCTGGGCCAGCTGCCAGAGGATACCCTCGAGCGATGGCGCCCGCAGGCGCCGGTCAGATGTGCTTGACTTCGACAATCTCGTACTCGACCGTGCCGCTTGGCGTCTTGACGACGACGGTGTCGCCCTCTTCCTTGCCGATGATGGCGCGGGCGATGGGCGCGCTCGCCGAGAGCTTGCCCTTCTTGATGTCGGCCTCGTCCTCGCCAACGATCTGGTAGGTCACCTGATCGCCAGTCTCGGTGTTCTCCAGGTCCACGGTGGTACCGAAGATCACCTTGCCGGTGTGGGCGATGGTGGTGACATCGATCACCACCGAGTTCTGCAGGCGACCTTCGATATCACGGATACGCGCCTCGACCATGCCCTGCTCTTCGCGGGCGGCATGGTATTCGGCGTTTTCCTTCAGGTCGCCCAGCTCACGGGCCTCACCGATGGCCTGGCTCAGGCGCGGGCGCTCGGTCTTGCTGAGGAACAGATGCTCTTCCTCCAGGGCGCGAGCGCCCTGGACGGTCATCGGGTACTTGGTAATGCTCATGCTTTGAGTCCTGCATGCAGATCCTGCAGACGACGAACGGTCTTCTCGGGACCGAATTTCAGCGCCTCACAGATGGCTTCACCCGCCGCAATGGTAGTCGTGCAGTAGATCTTGTGCTGCAGCGCATTACGACGAATCGAGTAGGAGTCGGCGATCGACTGGCGGCCTTCGGTGGTGTTGATGATCAGCGACACTTCGTCGTTCTTGATCATGTCGACCACGTGCGGACGACCTTCGGTCACCTTGTTCACGCGACGCACCTTCAGGCCTGCCGCCTCGATGACCTTGGCGGTGCCTACGGTAGCGACCACTTCGAAGCCCAGGGCAATCAGGTCGCGGGCAACGCCAGCCACTTGCGGCTTGTCGTCGTCACGCACACTGATGAAGGCGACGCCGCCGGTCGGCAGCACTTCGCTGGCACCCATCTGGGCCTTGGCGAAGGCTTCACCGAAGCTGTCGCCGACACCCATGACTTCACCGGTCGATTTCATCTCAGGGCCGAGGATCGGGTCAACCCCTGGGAACTTGGCGAACGGGAAGACGGCTTCCTTGACGCTGTAGAAGTTCGGGATGATTTCCTCGGTGAAGCCCAGCTCCTTCAAGGTCTTGCCGGCCATGACACGGGCCGCGATCATCGCCAGCGAGGTGCCGATGCACTTGGAGACGAACGGCACGGTACGCGAGGCGCGCGGGTTGACTTCGATCACGTAGATCTTGTCGCCCTGCAGGGCCAGCTGCACGTTCATCAGACCGACCACACCCAGCTCCAGGGCCATTTTCTTGACCTGGACGCGGACTTCGTCCTGCACTTCCTTGCTCAGCGAGTAAGGCGGCAGCGAGCACGCCGAGTCACCGGAGTGAACACCGGCCTGCTCGATGTGCTGCATGATCGCGCCGATCACCACGTCGGTGCCGTCGCAGACCGCATCCACGTCCATCTCGATGGCGCAGTTGAGGAAGTGGTCGAGCAGTACCGGGCTGTCATTGGACACCTGCACCGCTTCACGCAGGTAGCGCTTGAGCTCGTCCAGCTCGTAGACGATCTCCATGGCACGGCCACCCAGTACGTACGACGGGCGCACGACCAGCGGGTAGCCGATACCGCCAGCGGCGCTGATGGCTTCTTCTTCGCTGCGCACGGTAGCGTTTGGCGGCTGCAGCAGGTTCAGGCGCTGAACCATCTGCTGGAAGCGCTCACGGTCTTCGGCACGGTCGATGGCGTCCGGGCTGGTACCGATGATCGGCACGCCGGCTTCTTCCAGGGCACGGGCCAGCTTCAGCGGCGTCTGGCCACCGTAGTGGACGATCACACCCTTCGGCTTCTCGACGCGGCAGACTTCCAGCACGTCTTCCAGGGTCAACGGCTCGAAGTACAGACGATCGGAGGTGTCGTAGTCGGTGGAGACGGTTTCCGGGTTGCAGTTGACCATGATGGTCTCGTAACCGTCTTCACGCAGCGCCAGCGCGGCGTGCACGCAGCAATAGTCGAACTCGATGCCCTGGCCGATACGGTTAGGACCGCCACCCAGGATCATGATCTTGTCGCGAGTCGACGGGTTGGCCTCGCACTCTTCCTCGTAGGTCGAGTACAGGTAGGCGGTGTCGGTGGCGAACTCGGCGGCGCAGGTGTCGACGCGCTTGTACACCGGGAACACTTCCAGCTTGTGGCGGTGACGGCGCAGGTTCTTGTCGGTGATGCCAAGCAGCTTGGCCAGGCGCTGGTCCGAGAAGCCCTTGCGCTTGAGGCGCAGCATGTAGTCCTTGTCGATCGACGACAGGGCCAGGGTCTTGACCTTCTCTTCTTCCTTGATCAGGTCTTCCATCTGCACCAGGAACCACATGTCGATGCCGGTCAGGTCGAAGATCTGCTCGCAGGTCATGCCCGAACGCATTGCATCGGCCACGTACCAGATGCGCTCGGCGCCTGGCACGGTCAGCTCGCGCTTGAGGATGCCGGCTGCTTCCGGGTTGGCCAGGTCGACTTTCGGGTCCAGGCCGCAGGCGCCGACTTCCAGGCCGCGCAGGGCTTTCTGCAGGGACTCCTGGAAGGTGCGACCGATGGCCATGACCTCACCCACGGATTTCATCTGGGTGGTCAGGCGAGCGTCGGCTTTCGGGAATTTTTCGAAGGCGAAGCGTGGCAGCTTGGTGACGACGTAGTCGATCGACGGCTCGAAGGACGCCGGGGTGCGGCCGCCAGTGATGTCGTTCTGCAGTTCGTCGAGGGTGTAGCCGATGGCCAGCTTGGCGGCGATCTTGGCGATCGGGAAGCCGGTAGCCTTGGACGCCAGGGCCGAGGAGCGCGAAACGCGCGGGTTCATCTCGATCACGACCATGCGGCCAGTGTTCGGGCAAATGCCGAACTGCACGTTGGAACCGCCGGTCTCGACACCGATTTCACGCAGCACCGCCAGCGAGGCGTTGCGCATGATCTGGTATTCCTTGTCGGTCAGGGTCTGCGCCGGGGCAACGGTGATCGAGTCGCCGGTATGCACGCCCATCGGGTCGAAGTTCTCGATCGAGCAGACGATGATGCAGTTGTCCTTCTTGTCGCGGACCACCTCCATCTCGTATTCCTTCCAGCCGATCAGCGATTCGTCGATCAGCAGTTCCTTGGTCGGCGACAGGTCCAGACCACGGGTGCAGATTTCCTCGAACTCTTCACGGTTGTAGGCGATACCGCCGCCGGTGCCGCCCATGGTGAACGAAGGACGGATGATGCACGGGAAACCGAGCTTCTCGAGGACCGCATTGGCCTCTTCCATGCTGTGGGCGATACCGGAGCGCGGGCACTCCAGGCCGATGGCCTTCATGGCCTTGTCGAAGCGCGAACGGTCTTCGGCCTTGTCGATGGTGTCGGCGTTGGCACCGATCATCTCCACGCCGAACTTTTCCAGAACGCCGTGGCGCTCCAGGTCCAGGGCGCAGTTCAGTGCAGTCTGGCCACCCATGGTCGGCAGCACCGCGTCCGGGCGCTCCTTCTCGATGATCTTGGCCACCGACTGCCACTTGATCGGCTCGATGTAGGTGGCGTCGGCCATGGCCGGGTCGGTCATGATGGTGGCCGGGTTGGAGTTCACCAGGATGACGCGGAAACCTTCCTCGCGCAGGGCCTTGCAGGCCTGGGCGCCGGAATAGTCGAACTCGCAGGCCTGGCCGATCACGATCGGGCCAGCGCCGAGAATCAGGATGCTTTTGATGTCTGTACGTTTTGGCATGGTTGTCACTCAAATCCGCGGGTCAGTCGGCAAGCCGTCTTGAACAATCTGGGTCAGGCGCTTCCGGGTGCGGCACAGGCCGCCCCGGGGCCTTGATGCAGGATGCTCAGCGGCGCTTGGCCATGGCATCGGTGAAACGATCGAACAGTGGCGCGACATCGGTCGGGCCTGGGCTCGCTTCAGGGTGGCCCTGGAAGCTGAACGCGCACTTGTCGGTACGCTCGATGCCCTGCAGGGTACCGTCGAACAGCGACTTGTGGATGGCGCGGACGTTGCCCGGCAGGGTGGCTTCGTCGACGGCGAAACCGTGGTTCTGGCTGGTGATCATGACCACGCCGGTGTCCAGGTCCTGGACCGGGTGGTTGGCACCATGGTGACCGTGGCCCATCTTCACGGTCTTGGCGCCGGAGGCCAGGGCCAGCAGCTGGTGGCCGAGGCAGATGCCAAAGACCGGGATCTCGGTCTCGAGGATTTCCTTGATCGCCTGGATCGCGTAGTCGCACGGCTCGGGGTCGCCAGGGCCGTTGGACAGGAACACACCGTCAGGATTGAGCGCGAGCACTTCGCTGGCCGGGGTTTGCGCCGGCACCACGGTCACGCGGCAGCCACGGGCGACCAGCATGCGCAGGATGTTCAGCTTGACGCCGTAGTCGAAGGCAACCACGTGATACGGCAGCTCGGCGGCTTCGAGGGTCGGGTGGCTGTCAGTCTTCAGTTCCCACACGCTGGAGCGCCACTCGTAGCGTTCCTTGGTGGAGACGACCTTGGCCAGGTCCATGCCCTTCAGGCCCGGGAAGGCGCGAGCGGCGGCGATGGCGGCCTCTTCGCTGATGTTGTCGCCCGCCAGGATGCAGCCGTTCTGGGCGCCTTTTTCGCGCAGGATGCGGGTCAGGCGACGGGTGTCGATACCGGCGATGGCAACGACATTGTTGGCTTTCAGGTATTCAGGCAGCGACTGGGTGTTGCGCCAGTTGCTGGCCAGCAACGGGAGATCACGGATGACCAGGCCGGCGGACCAGACGCGATTGGACTCGGCGTCTTCTGGCGTGGTGCCGGTGTTGCCGATGTGCGGGTAAGTCAGGGTGACGATTTGCTGGGCGTAGGAAGGGTCTGTAAGGATTTCCTGATAGCCGGTCATAGCAGTGTTGAACACCACCTCACCAACGGTCTGACCGTCGGCTCCGATGGCTTCACCGCGAAAAATGCTGCCATCGGCAAGGGCGAGTATGGCTGGCTTAGTCAAGAAGACCTCCCGTAAATCAAGCCTGAAAGGGCGATCGCAGGTTGCAAAAAAGCGGAATGACGTATGGACACGTCACCCCGCTTTTATGCTGAATTAGTCTGCGCGCTTTTAGTGGACACACTAAAGCTGTAGCTTACAGAAAAATGCGTTTTCGGTCTACCTGGAATGTGCCTCTAAATCATAGGATTGCGACAGCCAGCAACGCTGACCCCTCACGGCAGGAGCCAGCCTTGCCGGCAAGCACCGGCGACTCAACGCAGCTCGAGCACATCCTGCATGTCGTACAGCGCAGGCTCACGCCCTTCCAGCCACAGCGCCGCACGCACCGCGCCCTTGGCGAAGGTCATGCGGCTCGAGGCCTTGTGGGTGATTTCCAGACGCTCGCCTTCAGCCGCGAACAACACGGTGTGATCACCGACCACATCGCCCGCACGCACGGTGGCAAAACCGATGGTCTGGCGATCACGGGCGCCAGTCTGGCCCTCGCGACCATAGACCGCCACCTCCTGCAGGTCGCGCCCCAGCGCACTGGCGATCACCTCACCCATGCGCAGCGCGGTTCCCGACGGCGCATCGACCTTGTGCCGGTGATGGGCCTCGATGATCTCGATATCCACATCATCGCCCAGCACCCGGGCCGCCATGTCCAGCAGCTTGAGGCTGAGGTTCACGCCCACGCTGAAGTTCGCGGCGAACACGATCGGGATCTCTTTACCCGCCTCGGCCAACTGCTCTTTCTCTTCCGGGGTGAAGCCCGTGGTGCCGATGACCATGGCCTTGCCCATCTTGCGGCAGAAGGCCAGGTTCTTCAGGGTCACCGACGGATGAGTGAAGTCGATCAGCACATCGAACTCGTCGACGACCTTCGCCAGGTCATCGCAGATCGTCACGCCAATGCGCCCCAGGCCGGCCAGCTCACCAGCATCCGCGCCCACCAGGGTGCTGTCCGGACGATGGATGGCGGCAGTCAGGCCAGCTTTTGGCGCCTGCTGCTGCACCGCCTCGATCAGCACCTTGCCCATGCGCCCGGCGGCGCCCATCACTGCAATACGTCGCATAGCCTATGTCCCTCAGAGGTCGCCGAAGAAGCGCTTGACGCCTTCGAACCAGCCACTGGCCTTGGGCGAGTGGGAGCTGTCACCCTCGAGCGAATCACGCAGCTCTTCGAGCAGCTCACGCTGGCGACGGCTGAGGTTGACCGGTGTCTCCACCGCCACCCGACACAGCAGGTCGCCAGCCGCACCACCACGCACCGGCGCCACGCCCTTGCCGCGCAGGCGGAACTGTTTGCCGGTCTGGGTACCTTCGGGGATCTTCAGCTTCACCCGGCCGTCGAGGGTCGGCACTTCCAGCTCGCCACCGAGGGCCGCGTCGGTGTAGCTGATCGGTACTTCGCAGTACAGGTGCTTGCCATCACGCTGGAAGATGTCGTGCTCGCGCACATTGATGACCACGTACAAGTCGCCGGTCGGACCACCATGGGTACCGGCCTCGCCCTCGCCGGACAGGCGGATGCGATCGCCGGTGTCGACGCCAGCCGGCACCTTGACCGACAGGGTCTTGTATTCCTCGACACGGCCCTCGCCATGACAGGCATTGCAAGGGTCGGTGATGATCTTGCCCTGACCATGGCAACGCGGGCAGGTCTGCTGCACCGAGAAGAAGCCCTGCTGCATGCGCACCTGGCCGATACCGCCACAAGTCGGACAGGTCGACGGGGTCGAGCCCTTCTTCGCGCCGGAACCGTCGCACGGCTTGCAGTTGACCAGGGTCGGCACGCGAATGCTGACCGTGGTGCCGCGCACGGCCTCTTCGAGATTGAGTTCGAGGGTGTAGCGCAGGTCGCTGCCACGCTGGGCGCCACCGCGCGAGCCACCACGGCCGCCACCGAAGAAATCACTGAAGACATCACCGAAGATGTCGGAGAAGTTGGCACCGCCGAAGCCAGCACCACCGCCACCCATGCTTGGGTCGACGCCGGCATGGCCGTACTGGTCGTAAGCCGCGCGCTTGCTGGCGTCGGACAGGACCTCATAGGCCTCGTTGGCCTCCTTGAACAGGTCTTCCGACTCCTTGTCGCCCGGGTTGCGGTCGGGGTGGTACTTCATCGCCAGACGGCGGTAGGCCTTCTTGAGATCACCTTCGCTGGCGCCACGCTCGACACCCAGGACCTCATAAAAATCACGCTTTGCCATAGGTCATTTGCACTCTTTGGGGGCGTTCGGCATACCTCTGCGCATCAGTGCGCCATGCCGTCAGCACCTGCCGCCATACGCGAATGCGCCCAGACAGATGCTGTAAATAATTCTCGTGTTCCAGACACGCCAACGCGGGAGCAAGCTCCCGCGCGGCGACATCCTAACAGTTCACCGCCGATCGGCGGTGAACTGGGCGACAACAGGCAGGATCAGTGCTTGTTGTTGTCTTTTACTTCTTCGAACTCAGCGTCAACCACGTCATCGTGCTTGGCTTCCGGCTCAGCCTGCTGGGCACCGCCCTGCGGCTGCTCGGCCTGCTGCTCGGCGTACATCTTCTGAGCGACAGGTGCCGACACTTTCGACAGCTCTTCGACCTTGGCGTCGATGGCAGCCTTGTCGTCGCCTTTCAGGGCAGCTTCCAGGGCAACCACGGCAGCTTCGATCGCAGCCTTCTCTTCGGCAGTGGCCTTGTCGCCAGCGTCGGTGACCATCTTGCGGGTCGAGTGGACCAGCGCGTCACCCTGGTTGCGGGCAGCGGCCAGTTCTTCGAACTTGCGGTCTTCCTCGGCGTTGGCCTCGGCGTCACGCACCATGCGCTCGATTTCTTCGTCCGACAGGCCGGAGTTGGCCTTGATCACGATCGACTGCTGCTTGCCGGTGGCCTTGTCCTTCGCGCTGACGTTCAGGATGCCGTTGGCGTCGATGTCGAAGGTCACTTCGATCTGCGGCACGCCGCGTGGTGCTGGCGGAATATCGGCCAGGTCGAACTTGCCCAGCGACTTGTTCTGCGCGGCTTGCTTGCGCTCGCCCTGCAGCACGTGAATGGTCACAGCGCCCTGGTTGTCGTCGGCAGTCGAGAACACCTGCGACTTCTTGGTCGGGATGGTGGTGTTCTTCTCGATCAGCGGAGTCATCACGCCACCCATGGTTTCGATACCCAGGGTCAGCGGGCTGACGTCCAGCAGCAGCACGTCCTTGACGTCACCGGCCAGAACGGCGCCCTGGATCGCAGCACCCATGGCGACGGCTTCGTCCGGGTTGACGTCCTTGCGCGCTTCTTTACCGAAGAAATCGGCAACGGTCTTCTGCACCAGCGGCATACGGGTCTGACCGCCGACCAGGATCACGTCGTCGATCTTGCTGGCGTCGATGCCGGCGTCTTTCAGCGCGATGCGGCAAGGCTCGATGGTACGGGCAACCAGGTCTTCGACCAGCGACTCCAGCTTGGCGCGGGAGATCTTCACGTTCAGGTGCTTCGGACCGGTCGCGTCTGCAGTGATGTACGGCAGGTTGACGTCGGTCGACTGGGCCGAGGACAGCTCGATCTTGGCTTTTTCAGCGGCTTCTTTCAGGCGCTGCAGGGCCAGTGGATCGTTCTTCAGGTCCATGCCGGACTCTTTCTTGAACTCGTCGACGAGGTAGTCGATCAGGCGCATGTCGAAGTCTTCGCCACCCAGGAAGGTGTCGCCGTTGGTGGCCAGTACTTCGAACTGGTGCTCACCGTCGACTTCGGCGATTTCGATGACCGACACGTCGAAGGTACCACCACCCAGGTCATAGACGATGACAGTGTGGTCGCCCTTGGCCTTGTCCATGCCGTAGGCCAGCGCAGCGGCGGTTGGCTCGTTGATGATGCGCTTGACGTCCAGGCCGGCGATCTTGCCAGCATCTTTGGTGGCTTGGCGCTGGCTGTCGTTGAAGTAGGCCGGAACGGTGATGACCGCCTCGGTGACAGGCTCGCCGAGGTAGTCTTCGGCAGTCTTCTTCATTTTCTTCAGGACTTCGGCGCTGATCTGCGGCGGGGCCATCTGCTTGTCGGCAGCCTCTACCCAGGCGTCACCGTTGCTGGCCTTGACGATCTTGTAAGGCACCAGCTTGATGTCTTTCTGTACGACTTCTTCGTCGAAGCGGCGGCCGATCAGGCGCTTGACCGCGAACAGGGTGTTGTGCGGGTTGGTGACCGCCTGGCGCTTGGCCGACTGGCCGACCAGGATCTCGCCGTCGTTGGCGTAGGCGATGATCGAAGGGGTGGTACGCGCGCCTTCGGCGTTCTCGATAACCTTGACGTTACCGTTTTCGAGGATGGAGACGCAGGAGTTGGTGGTCCCCAGGTCGATACCGATGATTTTGCCCATGTTAACTCTCCCGAAACTGGATTTGGTTCGCAGCGACTACATTGGACGACTGCGGTAATACTTGAATGCTTGACACCTAGATGGGGGCGCCCCGGAGGATTTCAAGCCTTTTCATCGATGGACGGCTGAGGTGCCGACGGCGCCTTGCTGACCACCACCATGGCGGGGCGCAGCAGACGGCCGTTGAGCAGATAGCCTTTCTGGAACACCTTGAGCACGCTGTTCGGCTCGACCTCGGCGCTTTCCTGCATGGCCATGGCCTGGTGGTGCTCGGCGTTGAACGGCTCGCCGTGGGGCTCCAGGGCCTCGAGGTTGTAGCGCTTGAGGGTGTCGTGGAACATCTTCAGGGTCAGCTCGATGCCTTCGCGCATCGGCTTGATGGTCTCGTCATCGGCACTGGACAGTTCCAGGCCACGCTCCAGACTGTCGATCACCGGCAGCAGGTCGCCGGCGAATTTTTCCAGAGCGAACTTGTGAGCCTTCTCGACGTCCTGTTCGGCACGGCGACGGATGTTCTGCAGCTCGGCGGCGGCGCGCAGGGATTGGTCCTTGGCGGCGGCCAGCTGCTCCTCGAGCTCCAGAACACGGGCGTCGGCAGTTGCAGCAACGGCTTCTTCGGAATTCAGGTTGTTCTCGTTCAGCTGTTCGTCAGCCATTAGGTCTCTCCTGCGCAATTTCTGTGGTGCGAGCCAGGCTCGCCATGTCTTGCCAGCTATATGGGGACAGAAAAGACGGGTTCAAGGGGCAAGGTGGTTTTCCACATTCATCGGACGGGATTGTCAGACGAGCAAAAAGCACTGTATAAATATCCAGACACGACCCTTCGGGAGCCGCCCCATGCTGGTGCACCTGTCCATCCATAACTACGCCATCGTCGAACACCTCGACCTCGAGATCGCCCGCGGCATGTCCGTCATCACTGGCGAGACCGGCGCCGGCAAGTCGATCATGCTCGACGCCCTGGGCCTGGCCCTGGGTGACCGCGCCGACAGCGGCGTGGTGCGCCCCGGCACCGACAAGGCCGATATCCTCGCCACCTTCGACCTGGCCGACATCCCCGAAGCCCACAGCTGGCTCGCCGAGCGCGACCTTGACAGCGATGGCCCGTGCATCCTGCGCCGGGTGATCACCGCCGAGGGCCGCAGCCGTGGCTATATCAACGGCACGCCCTGCCCGCTCGGCGACCTCAAGGCACTGGGCGAACTGCTGATCGATATCCACAGCCAGCATGAACACCAGTCACTGCTCAAGACCGACACCCACCGTCGCCTGGTGGACGAGTACGCCGGCGCCACTGACCTTGCCCGCCAGGTGCAACTGGCCGCCAGGCGCTGGAACCAGACGCGTCAGGAGCTCGAACGGCTGAGCAACTCCGGCGACGAACAGCGTGCGCGCCACCAGTTGCTCAGCTACCAGCTGGAAGAGCTGGACAACCTCGGGCTGGGCGAGCACGAGCTGGAACAGCTGGAGCAGGAGCACAAGAACCTGACCAACGCCGAGGCGCTGTTCGGGATCTGTCGCCAGGTCATCGACCAGTGCAGCGAAAGCGACTCGGGCAACGTATTGAGCGCCCTGACCATGAGCCTCAACCGCCTGGGCGCCGCCGCCAATGCACCCAAGGCCCTGGGCGAGGCCGCCAACCTCATCGCCAGCGCACAGATCCAGGTCGAGGAGGCCATGGGTGAGCTCAACCGCTTCCTCGATCATTTCGACGCCGACCCCATGCGCCTGCAAGCGCTCGAGGAACGCCTCGACACTATATATACCCTGGCCCGCAAGCACCGCGTACACCCCACTGAGCTGCCGCACTTGCAGCAACGTCTCATGGAAGAGCTCGAGAGCCTGAACGCCAGCGACGAGTCGATCGACCGATTGGGAGAGGAACTCACCGCCTATGCCCAGCACTATAAAGAGAAGGCCGGCGAACTGAGCGCGCTGCGCCAACAGGCGGCGCAACAGCTGGCCACCGCGGTGGAACAGGAAATCCAGCGCCTGGGCATGCCGGGCGGACGCTTTCGCATCGAACTCACCCCACTCGAGCACGGCGACCTGTCCCCCCACGGCCTCGAGCAGATCGAGCTGCTGGTCAGCGCCAACCCTGGGCAACCACTCAAGGGGCTGGCCAAGGTCGCCTCCGGCGGCGAGCTGTCACGCATCAGCCTGGCGATCCAGGTGATCACCGCGCAGACCTCGCGCATCCCGACCCTGGTATTCGACGAAGTGGACGTAGGTATCGGCGGCCCGACAGCGGAAATCGTCGGCCAACTGCTGCGTCGCCTGGGCGAGCGCGGCCAGGTACTGACCGTCACCCACCTGCCGCAGGTGGCCGCCCAAGGGCATCACCACCTGTTCGTGCACAAGGTGCGCAACAGCGACACCACCCACACCGCGGTGGCCAGCCTGGGCAAGCGCGAGCGGGTCGAGGAAGTGGCACGGATGCTCGGCGGCATCGACCTGACCAAGGAATCCCTGGCCCATGCACGCAAGATGGTGGTAAGCGGCAAGGCCTGAGCCTACGCGCAGCCCGCAGGAGCTTTCGCGTGACACCTGGAAAGCACAAAGGCGACCCGAGGGTCGCCTTTGTCATTAGTAACGAGCGAAATCGTTACTTCTTTTTACGCACATAGAGCACCAGATTGTGGTCCACCAGCTCGTAGCCATGTTCGGCCACGATCTCTTTCTGGCGGCGCTCGATCTCGGCATCCATGAATTCGATGACCTCACCGCTGTCCACGTTGACCATATGGTCGTGGTGGCCGCCGTCAGCCAGCTCGAAGACCGCGTGACCGCCGTCGAAGTTGTGGCGAACCACCAGACCCGCCGCTTCGAACTGGGTCAGTACGCGATACACGGTCGCCAGGCCGACATCCTCGCCAGCCTCCATCAGCGCCTTGTAGACATCCTCGGCACTCATGTGACGCTGCTCGGTGGAGTCGAGCATCTGAAGAATCTTGACTCGAGGCAGGGTTACCTTGAGACCGGCTTTGCGCAATTCGCTATTTTCAACCATGGTCAGCTTTCTCGCCGATGCTGCTTCGCAGCTTCTCTTAATACGGGTATGATCGGGGTTTACGTTGTCCAGCCAAGATAGTGGAAGTCGCCCACCGATGCAAAACACCAAGCTCTTGCTAACCAGCCTCACCCTAGTGGGACTGCTCGCACTCGCCGGTTGCTCGTTTCCCGGGGTTTACAAAATCGACATCCAGCAGGGCAATGTCGTCACGCAGGACATGATAGACCAATTGCGCCCGGGAATGACCCGCCGGCAAGTAAGGTTTATCATGGGCAACCCCCTGATCCAGGACACCTTCCACACCAACCGCTGGGACTATCTGTACAGCCTGCAGCCCGGTGGTGGTCAGCGCCAGCAAGAGCGCATGAGCATCTTCTTCAACGAAAGCGACCAACTGGTCAGCCTGTCCGGCGACTTCATGCCGGGCGTGAGCCGCGACCAGGAAATCCTCGGTGGCAGCAGCGACACTACTGTCAGCCCGACCACCCAGCCGAGCCAGCCGCAGGAAAAACCGGCCAAGCCAGGTTCGCTGGAAGACTCGATCCAGAAAGAGATCGACACCATCGAGACCACGCCCGTGCCGACACCGGCGCCGCTGGAAATCTCGCCGTAATAGCTGCACGACAACGAAAAAGCCCGGACATGTCCGGGCTTTTTATTGCGCGCCTGTCAGGCGCCGCGCAGGGCCTTGGCCTTGGCGGCGCGCTGCCTGCGTACCTCCTTCGGGTCCGCCAGCAAGGGACGATAGACTTCCAGGCGGTCACCCTCTTCTACCTTGCGGCTCTGCGGATCACTGACGCGCTTGCCGAAGATGCCGACAGGGCTTGAGTCCAGGTCGAGCCCGGGCACCTGCTCGGCCAGCCCCGACAGGCGCAACGCATCGCTCACCGAAGCCCCCTCGGGCACGACACAGGCCAGCAACCACTGGCGCTGCGCCGTGGCATAGGCGACCTCGATGTGGAGCAGGTGCTCAGCCATTGAGCTGCTTGGCACGCTGGCAGAAGGCATCCACCAAGGTATTGGCGGCCTGGTTGAACAGCGGCCCCAGGGTCGCGCGCACCAGGGAGCCCGCGTAGTCGAACGACAGGTCGAGACTGATCTTGCAGGCCTTCTCGCCCAACGGCTTGAATACCCACAGGCCATGCAGCTGGGTGAACGGCCCTTCTTCCAGGTTCATCTCGATCGACTGGCCCGGCACCAGCACGTTGCGCGTGACGAACTGCTGGCTCATGCCCCCCTTGGCCACCTCCAGCCTGGCACGCATGTGCGTGTCACTGGCTTCGAGCACCGTCGAAGCCGAGCACCAGGGCAGGAACTGCGGGTAGCTGGCCACATCGTTGACCAGGTCGTAGAGCGCCTGGGCAGGGTATGGCAGCAGGGCCGAGCGTTGAATATGGGTAGTCATCCGGGCGTCACTTCCAAACGGGGCGGCAGCGCTTTTCAGCGCCTTGAAAACGGTTCTGCACAGCAGAAACAGGCCTGTATTGTCCGGGATTCACCCTACAGGCTCAAGCGCACCTAAACCCCATAGCCGAGGACGCGTCGACTGCCTATAATGCCGCCCCTATGGCTAAGCAAAAGAAACATCCGACCGGGACCATCGCGCAGAACAAGAAAGCGCGACACGATTACTTCATCGAACACAAATTCGAGGCCGGACTGGTCCTGTCCGGTTGGGAAGTAAAGAGCCTGCGGGCCGGCAAGGCGCACCTGACCGACAGCTACGTGCTGCTCAAGGATGGCGAAGCCTGGCTGTTCGGCAGCCACATCACGCCGCTGACCACCGCCAGCACCCACGTCATCGCCGACCCTATCCGCACCCGCAAGCTGCTGCTGAACAAGCGCGAGCTCGAGCGCCTGGAAGCGGCCGTGGCGCAGAAGGGCTACACCTGCGTGGCGATGTCGCTGTACTGGAGCAAGCACCTGATCAAGTGTGAAATCGCTCTCGGCAAGGGCAAGAAGGAATTCGACAAGCGCGATACCGTGCGCGAGCGCGACTCCAACCGCGAGTTGCAGCGCACCATGCGCAACAAGGGCAAGGACGAGTAATTCCCAGCCTGCCCGGTCGCTTGTAGGAGCGGCCTTGTGTCGCGAAAGGACTGCGCAGCAGCCCCGACGATCTTGCATGATGCAAAGATCCTGAAGGCGCTGCGCACCCTTTTCGCAACACAAGGCCGCTCTCACAACAGCGCACGCCGCTGAAAACCAGCGTCAACGCCTGCTGCGCCGCTCCGCCCGCGCCACGCGCTGGGCCTCTTGCTGAGCCTCTTCCAGCACCTCCTGCACATACAGGATGTGTCGACTGGAAATCTCCCGCGCCGCTTCCGCCCGCCCTTCGACAATCGCCTCGTACAACTCGCGATGCTGGCCGATCAGCATGTCGCGCGTCTCGCTGCGCTGCTGGTACATGCCACCGATGTTGGTCACCACGTTGCGCTTGAGCAGGTCGAACAAGCCCCGGATGGTATGCAGCAACACCGCGTTGTGACTGGCCTCGGCGATGGCCAAGTGGAAGCGTGCATCCGCGGCCCCCTCTTCCGCCCGACTGACCTCATCGACCCGGTTGTAGCAATCCTGCAAGGTGTCGAACGCCGCCTTGAGCCGCTCGCGATCGGGCTCGGTGGCTCGCTGGGCCGCGTAGTAGGCGCATGACGCCTCCAGCGTATGGCGGAACTCCAGCAAGTCGCGTTGCGCCTCCGGACTGCGCTCGAGCAGCAGCAACAGCGGGTCGCTGAAGGTCGAGCCCAGCGACTCGGCCACATAGTTGCCGCCGCCCTGGCGACTGATCAACAACCCCTTGGCCACCAGCTTCTGGATTGCCTCGCGCAACGACGGACGGGACACCCCGAACTGCTCGGCCAGGGCACGCTCGGCCGGCAGTCGCTGGCCCGAGGTGAGCGTCCCCTCAAGAATCATCCCTTCCAACCGATCGACGATGTCGTCGGACAGGCGCCGTTGGCGGACCTGATCAAAAACCATCACATGCTCTCCACGAACCCCGGGTAGCTGATCCCGGGGGCGCCTATTCTGCGCCTATCGGACCTGCGCCGACACCCATCAGCTGGCGATTTTCGTCGCATCCCAGGTGCCCGCTCATCGGCGCCGAAACAAAGTTTTCCACAGGACAAATTGACACACCCGCGGCGGCGCTCTTAACCTAGCGACGAGTCATTGTAAATTGGTCTTACCAATTAACCAATGCCAGTGCCTGACCAACAACAATTAGGGGCCACCCCATATGCAAACCTGGCAACAACTCTATACCCCGCTTGGCAGCCTTGGCCTGTCCGCACTGGCGGCGGTCATTCCCATCGTGTTCTTCTTCCTCGCCCTCGCCGTGTTCCGCCTCAAGGGCCACGTCGCCGGCAGCATCACCCTCGCCCTGTCGATCCTGGTGGCGATCTTCGCCTTCCAGATGCCTGTCGACATGGCCCTGGCCGCCGCCGGTTATGGTTTCCTCTACGGCTTGTGGCCGATTGCCTGGATCATCGTCGCCGCGGTGTTCCTCTACAAACTCACGGTCAAGAGCGGCCAGTTCGAAGTGATCCGCAGCTCGGTGTTGTCCATCACCGACGACCAGCGCCTGCAAGTGCTGCTGATCGGCTTCTGCTTCGGCGCCTTCCTCGAGGGCGCCGCCGGCTTCGGCGCCCCGGTGGCCATCACCGCCGCGCTGCTGGTGGGCCTGGGCTTCAACCCGCTGTACGCCGCCGGCCTGTGCCTGATCGCCAACACCGCGCCAGTGGCCTTCGGCGCCCTGGGCATCCCGATCATCGTCGCCGGCCAGGTGACCGGCATCGACGCCTTCCACATCGGCGCCATGACCGGCCGCCAGCTGCCGCTGCTGTCACTGTTCGTGCCGTTCTGGCTGGTGTTCATGATGGACGGCCTGCGTGGCGTCAAGGAGACCTGGCCCGCCGCCCTGGTCGCCGGCCTGAGCTTCGCCGTGACCCAGTACTTCACCTCGAACTTCATCGGCCCTGAGCTGCCGGACATCACCTCGGCCCTGGCCAGCCTGATCTGCCTGACGCTGTTCCTGAAAGTCTGGCAGCCCAAGCGCTCGTTCAGCGAAGCCAAAGGCAGCGTGGGCGCCGCCGTTGTGCAACCGAGCGGCAGCCAGCCGACCCCGTACAGTTTCGGCGAGATCTTCAAGGCCTGGTCACCGTTCCTGATCCTCACCGTACTGGTCACTATCTGGACCCTGAAACCGTTCAAGGCAGCCTTCGCCCCGGGCGGCGCGATGTACGGCCTGGTGTTCAACTTCGCCATCCCGCACCTCGATCAACTGGTGATCAAGACCGCGCCGATCGTCACCGCGCCGACCGCCATGCCGGCAGTGTTCAAGCTCGATCCGATCTCCGCCACCGGCACCGCGATCTTCCTCTCGGCGCTGGTGTCGATGCTGGTCCTGAAGATCAACTTCAAGACTGGTCTGACCACTTTGAAGGAGACCTTCTGGGAACTGCGCTGGCCGATCCTGTCGATCGGCATGGTGCTGGCCTTCGCCTTCGTCACCAACTACTCGGGCATGTCTTCGACCATGGCCCTGGTGCTGGCCGGCACGGGCGCGGCGTTCCCGTTCTTCTCGCCGTTCCTCGGCTGGCTGGGCGTGTTCCTGACCGGCTCCGACACCTCGTCCAACGCCCTGTTCAGCTCGCTGCAAGCCACCACCGCGCACCAGATCGGGGTCAACGACACCCTGCTGGTGGCCGCCAACACCAGTGGCGGCGTGACCGGCAAGATGATCTCGCCGCAGTCGATCGCCGTGGCCTGCGCCGCCACCGGCCTGGTCGGCAAGGAATCCGACCTGTTCCGCTTCACCGTCAAGCACAGCCTGTTCTTCGCCACCATCGTCGGCCTGATCACCCTGGTCCAGGCCTACTGGCTCACCGGCATGCTGGTTCACCACTAAAGTGAAAGGAGCCGGGCACCTGCGGGGCCCGGCACCACCGTCAACCCACGCTGCGAGAATCCATGATCATTTCCGCCTCCACCGACTATCGCGCCGCGGCCCAACGCAAGTTGCCCCCGTTCCTGTTCCACTACGCCGACGGCGGCGCCTACGCCGAGCACACCCTACGCCACAACGTCGAAGACCTGGCCAGCATCGCCCTGCGCCAGCGCGTGCTGAAGAACATGTCCGAGCTGAGCCTCGAGACCCGCCTGTTCGACGAGACCCTGAGCATGCCCGTGGCCCTGGCCCCGGTCGGCCTCACCGGCATGTACGCCCGCCGCGGCGAAGTGCAGGCGGCGCGTGCGGCGGCGGCCCACGGCATTCCCTTCACGATGTCCACCGTTTCGGTGTGCCCGATCGAGGAAGTGGCCCCGGCCATCGACCGGCCAATGTGGTTCCAGCTGTATGTGCTCAAGGACCGCGGCTTCATGCGCAACGCCCTGGAGCGCGCCAAGGCCGCCGGGGTCAAGACCCTGGTGTTCACCGTCGACATGCCGGTGCCCGGTGCCCGCTACCGCGACGCCCACTCCGGCATGAGCGGCCCGAACGCACCACTGCGTCGTGTATGGCAAGCCATGACCCACCCGCAGTGGGCGCTGGACGTCGGCCTGCTCGGCCGCCCCCACGACCTGGGCAACATCTCCAAGTACCGCGGCAACCCCACCGGCCTGGCCGACTACATCGGCTGGCTGGGCAACAACTTCGACCCGTCGATCTCGTGGAAGGACCTGGAGTGGATCCGCGAGTTCTGGGACGGCCCGATGATCATCAAGGGCATCCTCGACCCGGAAGACGCCCTTGACGCCGTCAAGTTCGGTGCCGACGGCATCGTCGTCTCCAACCACGGCGGCCGCCAGCTCGACGGCGTGCTGTCCAGCGCCCGCGCCCTGCCGGCCATCGCCGACGCAGTCAAGGGCGAGATCAAGATCCTCGCCGACTCCGGCATCCGCAACGGCCTCGACGTGGTGCGCATGATCGCCCTGGGCGCCGACAGCGTGCTGATCGGCCGCGCCTTCCTCTATGCCCTGGCCACCCATGGCCAGGCCGGGGTGAAGAACCTGCTGGAGCTGTTCGAGAAGGAAATGCGCGTGGCCATGGTGCTGACCGGCGCCAAGTCCATCAGCGAGATCAGCCGCGACTCGCTGGTCCGCGAACTGGGCGCCTGAGCCCTCCCACGATTCCGCCTGATTGCCCGGGGCACGCCGCGCGCCAGACGCGGCGGCCCCGCGAGGAGACTGCATGATCCTGCCCGCCGCGTTCCTGCGTGATGCCGAGCGCCTGATCCCCGCCGAACGCCGCTTCGACGACCCGACCTCGACCCTGGCCTTCGGCACCGACGCCAGCTTCTACCGACTGATTCCCAAGCTGGTGGTGCGCGTCGAGTCCGAGGACGAAGTGGTCGGGCTGATCCAGCTGGCCCAGCGCCACCGCGTGCCGGTGACCTTCCGCGCCGCCGGCACCAGCCTGTCCGGCCAGGCCATCAGCGACTCGGTGCTGATCGTGCTCGGCGACAACTGGAACGCCCGGGAGATTCGCCGCCAGGGCGAGCAGATCCGCCTGCAGCCCGGGGTGATCGGCGCCCAGGCCAACGCCTGGCTGGCACCCTACGGCCGCAAGATCGGCCCGGACCCGGCGTCGATCAACGCCTGCAAGATCGGCGGCATCGTCGCCAACAACGCCAGCGGCATGTGCTGCGGCACCGCGCAGAACAGCTATCACACCCTGGCCGGCCTGCGCCTGGTGCTGGCCGACGGCACCCGCCTGGACAGCGAGGACCCGGCCAGCGTCGCCGCCTTCGAGCACAGCCACGCCGGCCTGCTGGACGAGTTGGCCCGGCTGGGGCGCGAAACCCGCGCCAACACCGCGCTGGCAGAACGCATCCGGCACAAGTACCGGCTGAAGAACACCACCGGCCTGTCGCTCAATGCCCTGGTGGACTACGACCAGCCGCTCGATATCCTCCAGCACCTGCTGGTCGGTTCCGAAGGCACCCTGGGCTTCATCAGCGCGGTCACCTACGACACCGTCCCCGACCACCCGCACAAGGCCAGCGCGCTGCTGGTGTTCCCCAGCGTGGAGAGCTGCTGCCGCGCCGTGACCGTGCTCAAGCGCCAGCCAGTGTCGGCGGTGGAACTGCTCGACCGCCGCAGCCTGCGCTCGGTGCAGGCCATGCCCGGCATGCCGGGCTGGGTCAAGGACCTGTCGGCCAACGCCTGCGCCCTGCTGATCGAGTGCCGCGCCGCCAGCCAGGGCCTGCTGCACGAGCAACTGGCACAGGTGATGGCATCGATCGACGACTACCCGCTGGAGCAGAAGGTCGACTTCAGCGAAGATCCGGCCGTCTACAACCAGCTGTGGAAGATCCGCAAGGACACCTTCCCTGCCGTCGGCGCCGTGCGCCAGACCGGCACCACAGTGATCATCGAGGACGTCACCTTCCCCATCGAACAACTGGCCGAAGGCGTCAACCGCCTGATCCAGCTGTTCGACAAGCACCACTATGACGAGGCGATCATTTTCGGCCACGCGCTGGAAGGCAACCTGCACTTCGTCTTCACCCAGGGCTTCAACAGCGCCGCCGAAGTGGCGCGTTACCAGGCGTTCATGGACGACGTGGCGCAACTGGTGGCCGTGGAGTTCGGCGGCTCGCTCAAGGCCGAGCACGGCACCGGGCGCAACATGGCGCCGTTCGTCGAGCTGGAATGGGGCAACGATGCCTATCAACTGATGTGGAAGCTCAAGCGCCTGCTCGATCCCAACGGCATCCTCAACCCCGACGTGGTGCTGAGCGAGGATCCCGATATCCACCTGAAGAACCTCAAGCCACTGCCGGCCGCTGACGAGATCGTCGACAAGTGCATCGAGTGCGGTTTCTGCGAACCGGTGTGCCCGTCCAGGGGCCTGACCCTGAGCCCACGCCAGCGCATCGTCATGTGGCGCGACATCCAGGCCAGGCAACGCGCCGGGATCGACACCCGCGACCTGCTGCAGACCTACCAGTACCAGGGCATCGACACCTGCGCCGCCACCGGCCTGTGCGCCCAGCGCTGCCCGGTGGGCATCAACACCGGCGAGCTGGTGAAGAAACTGCGCGCCCAGGCCGCAGACCACACCAAGGCCGCCGACTGGCTGGCCGAGCACTTCCAGGCCACCCTGCGCGGCGCCCGCCTGACCCTCGCCGTCGCCAACGGCGCACGCAAGCTGCTCGGCGCCCCGCGCCTGTCGCGCCTCAGCGCGCGCCTGAACAAGGCCACGCAGGGCCGCCTGCCACAATGGACCCCGGCCATGCCACAACCGCTGCGCGCCGTCGGGCTCACCCCGACAAGCCGCGACGCCCGCCCCCGCGTGGTCTACCTGGCCGCCTGCGTATCGCGGGTGATGGGCCCGGCCTACAGCGACCGCGAGCAAAGCTCGCTGCTCGACAAGACCCGCGCCCTGCTGGAGAAGGCCGGCTACCAGGTAGTGTTCCCGGACAACGCCGACAGCCTCTGCTGCGGCCAGCCGTTCGCCTCCAAGGGCTACCCCGAGCAAGCCGAGCACAAGCGCCAGGAACTGATCACCGCACTGCTGCACGCCAGCCGCGGCGGCCTCGACCCGATCTACTGCGACACCAGCCCATGCACCCTGCGCCTGGTCCAGGACCTGGGCGAAACCCGCCTGGACCTGTACGACCCGGTACGCTTCATCCGCACCCACCTGCTCGACCGACTGGAGTTCACGCCCCAGGACGAACCGGTCGCCGTGCACGTGACCTGCAGCACCCAGCACTTGGGCGAAAGCCAGGCGCTGATCGACCTGGCACGGCGCTGCAGCAAACAGGTGGTGATCCCCGAAGGCATCCATTGCTGCGGCTTCGCCGGCGACAAAGGCTTCACCACCCCCGAGCTCAACGCCCACTCGCTGCGCACCCTCAAGGAAGCGGTGCAGCAGTGCAGCGAAGGGATCTCCACCAGCCGCACTTGCGAGATCGGCCTGTCGAGCCATAGCGGCATCGACTACCACGGCCTGGTCTACCTGGTCGACCGCGTGACCCGGCCACGCAGCCTGTGAACGCAAGCCCGCAAGCGCTACGGGCGCGGACGCGCTCTGCGCCTACCGGCATCGTGGGAGCGGGCTTGCCCAGCGATCGCGATACCCACGCCCAAATAGCCCAATGGAACCCACGGCAGCTCAACGCAGTCCACCAATCAGGCCCACCACTCAGAGGCCTGCACAAGGAGACTCCCATGAAAGGCACTGTGCTATCCGCCCTGTTCGCAACCGCGACCCTGCTGGCCTCGCCGGTGTTTGCCGCCGAAGACCTGTGCGACATCAACCTGCAGAAGATCGACGACAACATGGCCACCATCGGCGCCACCTCGGAGGGCCTGGACAAGGCCATCACCGAGCATGTCGACAAGGCCAAGGCCGCCCAGGCCGCCGGCGACACCAAGGAGTGCATCGCCATCACCAGCAAGGTGCTCGAGCGCATGGAGAAGACCGAGAAAGGCAGCGGCTCCGGTCGTTGAGCCCACGCAGCGGCGGCGCCTGTCGACGCCGCCCGCGCAAAGGCGTATACTCCCCCTCGCATCCCGTAACAGGGATGCCAGCTAGAGCTGAGTGTGGGGCCGATTAGGATTCGACGCCGGTAGCGAAACTCTAGGTGCATGCCGAGTTGGTAACAGAACTCGTAAATCCACTGTTGCAACTTTCTATAGTTGCCAATGACGAAAACTACGAGGGCTACGCTCTCGCTGCGTAAGCAGCTGAGCCCGCTCTCCTGGTAGCTTCGGCTCCAGCAATCATCAGGGGATGCCTGTAAACCCGAAATGATTGTCATACAGAACAGGATCGTCGTGCAGCACGTTGGGGGCGAAGCGACTAAAACTTACCCAACTCATCCAAAGCACCCTGCCCGTCGGGCGGCTGCGGATTAAATCAGTAGACACGGCTAAGCATGTAGTACCGACAGCGGAGTACTGGCGGACGGGGGTTCAAATCCCCCCGGCTCCACCAAATGATCAATCAAAGACGTCCACGGACGTCTTTTTTTGTGCCTGAAACCCAGTAAATACGCGGCCTCCAGCGCTTTTGCGGTCTTTTGAGAGTTTTTGAGTTCCAACCGTTCGGGTATTCCAGGCGGTATTCCACCTCACCCGGTGCTAATCTTTGGAATACCGAATCAGTGCCTGAGGAGAATCTCATGCCTGCTCAGAACCTCCGTCTCTCCGATCGACAGCTCAAGGGAGTCAAACCCGCGTCCAAGGATTATGTCCTCACGGATGGTGACGGTTTGCAGCTCCGAGTACGCAGCAATGGCTCGTTGCTGTGGAATTTCAACTACCGCGAACCGGTTACCAAGAAGCGCATCAACATCGGCTTCGGGACCTACCCCGAACTGTCACTGGCCAACGCACGAAAGATGGCAGTCGATGCACGCGAGTTGCTCGCCCAAGGCATCGATCCGAAGGTGCAGCGCAATACGTTGAATGAAGCCAAACGCGCAGAAACGGAACACACCTTCGAGAACGTGGCCACCGCCTGGTTCGAGCTCAAGAAAGACTCAGTCACCCCGGCCTACGCCGAGGATATTTGGCGGTCGCTCACGCTGCATGTGTTCCCCGACTTGAAGACGACACCACTCACCAAAATCACCGCGCCGATGGTGATCGGATTGCTTCGTCCAATTGAAGCGAAGGGCAGCTTGGAGACGGTCAAGCGTCTAAGCCAGCGGCTAAACGAGATCATGACCTACGGCGTAAACTCCGGGCTGATATTTGCCAATCCGCTCACCGGCATCAGGGCAGTATTCAAGAAGCCCAAAAAAGAGAACATGGCTGCGCTTCCGCCCGAAGAACTCCCCGAGCTCATGCTGGAGATCGCGAACGCCAGCATCAAACGCACCACTCGCTGCCTGATCGAATGGCAGTTGCACACGATGACTCGCCCCGCTGAGGCGGCGACCACTCGCTGGGCAGACATCGACTTTGAAAGGCGTGTCTGGACCATCCCAGCAGAGCGGATGAAGAAGCGCCGCCCACACAGTATTCCCTTGAGTGATCACGCGGTCGCACTGTTGGAGTCACTGAAGACTCACAGCGGCCATCGAGAATACGTCTTCCCGGCAGACAGAAATCCGCGCACCCACGCCAATAGCCAGACCGCCAACATGGCGTTAAAACGCATGGGGTTCCAAGATCGACTGGTGAGCCACGGCATGCGCTCGATGGCCAGCACCATCTTGAATGAACATGGGTGGGACCCGGAGCTCATTGAGGTCGCACTGGCGCATGTCGACAAGGATGAGGTACGCAGCGCTTACAACCGGGCCGACTACATCGAGCGCCGGCGTCCGATGATGGCTTGGTGGAGTGAATACATCCAGAAGGCCGCCACCGGCAGTCTGCTTGCCTCAGCCTACGGCCAAGTCAGAGACAAGAATGTGGTGCCGATTCGTTAGCACTGTGCAGGCGCAAGAATTGCGGTAACAACTGAACGATCAAGACTCGGGGCAAGCAGCCTCGCTTATCCGCTTCTCAGCGCGGGTCCATCCAAACAGGGCTGCAAAGCCGCCCTGTTTGGATGGACCTCACTCTGAAGAGCTAAAAGCTACGACGTTGTCCGGGATTTACCAAGTAATTCCACCGATGGATAACCGCTTTTCACGTCCTCAAGGGCGCTTAATTTCGGCCCTTGACCGGGTTTATCCACAGGCGTAGAACTGGTCGTGCAAAGGCTGTCGATGACAGCACCCCAGGTGACCCGAGCCTTAAAGGTCACGCCGCTCCCGCGGTGGTTCAGCCCAAGTACGATTCGCATCCGGCAGCTCGTACGGTCACTACCCATGTGATGGATGCTCTTACACATATAGCGCTCGTGCGCCAGACACACCGTAACTCGCTGCCCTGCAGCAACCTATCCGCTTGGCCGACTACTGCGCCAACCTGTGCCCGTCTCTTTCTTCTGGAAAGAGACGGGCACTTCTACCACTGCTGCAGCCCTGATCGCACATGGCTTTGCGGCATTCCCCCTCGTGACAATCGGCGTGACAAACGCCGATGTCACCAGCAACAGCGCTGTAGATGATGGTGCCGCAGACCAAGGAATGGACTGCACCTGACTGACAGTCAGGTATGCCCCGGTCATCGCATTGCTGCTGGCACATGGCTCAGGATCTTCAGGCGCTGATCTCGTCAGCCAGTGCTGCCTCCACCCGCCTACCGGCAACGGTGTACAGGAGGCCAGATCATGAGATGCCCTTGCTCCCGGACGTAAGGAGCCGCCAGTCCCGCGAAGAGGACATTCCCCACAGGTCGCAGGGGCCTTGATCCCTGATAACACTCAGCATTCTTGGCGGGATGACGTGGGGCGAGGATTGGAGAACGGACGATGAGGTGACTGAATCGCCCCTGGTTTCCTAGACACTCTCCAAGCTAAGAAAATAGCGTTTCTCATACTCTACTGGCGACAGCTGCATAGCACTGCTGTGTCGGCGTTTGGGGTTATAGAACATCTCGATGTAATCG
>NZ_VWXI01000026.1 GCF_011752525.1 Pantoea sp. Cy-639
TCGAAGCACTTCCGGAACCTTCCGAATCGCTTAACTCGTTGATTCTCAAGGAGTTTCGCGTTCCGTTGTCGCTGGAAGTGGGGCGCATTATAAGGGGATCTGAAACCGCGTCAACCCTTAATTTCAAAAAAATGAAACATTTAAGGAAAAGGCCGCATCAAGCCCTCCTCCACCGCCCCAACAAGCGTGCCACCACCGGCACCCGCATCACCATCAACAGCCCGCCCACCGCCGCATACACCGCCCACTCCTTCAAATCCGAGCGGACAATCCACAGAAAATGCAGCAACCCCAACCCAAGAACCGCATAAACCAGCTTGTGCAGCTTCTTCCACCTCGCCCCCAAGCGCCTCTGGCTATAACGGTTGGACGTGACCGCCAATACCAGCAGCCCCACAAGACCGAGAGCACCCACAATAATGTAGGGGCGCTTGCGCAACTCCACGACGAACTGCCCCCAATCCAAACCGAGGATGAACACCAGGTAAGCGATCAGATGCAGCACTATATAAGCAAAGCACCACAACCCCAGTTGCCGGCGTATCACGATCCACCCCGACCAGCCACTCAAGCGCTGCAACGGCGTCATGCTCAAGGTGACCAGCAGGAACACCAACGCCCCCTGGCCAAGTCGGTCCATGAGGATCTTCCCCGGGTCAGGATCGAGCAGCCCCATCACCGCCTCATACAACCACCAGGCAGGAAACAGACAACCCGCGATGAAAATCGCCAGGCGAAGCCAGGGATAACGCATCAGTAGTTCTTCCGCAGATCGAGACCGCTATACAACGACGCCACCTCATCGGCGTAACCGTTGAACATCTGCGTATCACGCACATTGGGACTGAACAGCCCGCTAGGCAGACGCCGCTCACGAGCCTGGGTCCAGCGCGGATGGTCGACCGTTGGGTTGACGTTGGCATAGAAGCCATACTCATCCGGCGCCAGCCCCTGCCAGGTGGTGCGTGGCTGCTCCGCCACCAGACTGATACGCACGATCGACTTGATACTCTTGAAGCCATACTTCCATGGCACGACCAGACGCAATGGCGCGCCGTTCTGGTTGGCAAGCTCACGCCCGTACATGCCCACCGCCAGAATCGCCAGCGGATTCATCGCCTCGTCCAGGCGCAGTCCCTCGACATAGGGCCAGTCGATCAGGGCGAACCCCGAACGCTGACCCGGCATGCTCTTGGGATCCTGCAGGGTTTCGAAACGCACATAGCGCGCCTTCGAGGTTGGCTCGACCTGCTTGAGCACCTGCGCCAAGGGAAAGCCCAACCAGGGAATGACCATCGACCAGGCCTCGACGCAGCGCAGGCGATAGATACGCTCCTCGAGCTGGTAGGGTTTGACGAAGTCTTCCAACGCATAGCGACCAGGCTTGGCTACCTCGCCATCGACCACGACGCTCCACGGTTCGGTCTTCAGGCTACCGGCATTGGCCGCAGGGTCCCCCTTGTCGGGCCCGAACTCATAGAAGTTGTTGTAATGGGTGGCGTCCTTGAACGGGGTGATCGCCTCTCCCGGCGCCGTCACTGCCTGCCAGCGGGTGGCCGCCAGCTTGTCGTTGAACCAGGCCGGCGCGGCGCCAGGCACGGCATCGGCATAGCGCGACACTTCGCCAGCCGCCCCCAGACGCGGTACCGCACCCAGGGCCAAGCCTGCCAGGGTGCCACCGAGCAACGCGCGACGTGAGAGGTAAAGGTCTTCGGGAGTGATCTCCGACGCATTGCAGTCGGAAGACCGGGATAGCTTGATAAGCATGGCGGCTCCACAGCACAGGCAACTGATGTACCCGTAAGACTATGGAGCCGGAAGGTTATTCCGCGATTAAATCCTTGTCAGGATTTACGCCGACGACCGCGCAGCAGGTACTGCAACGGGCCGGAGACCGCGTAACCGAGGAAGATCAGCAGCAGGATACGGGGCGGATCGCTGAACACCACGGCGAACACCAGCACCACCGCGAGGATCGCGACGAAGGGCACGCGCCCCTTGAGGTCCAGCTCCTTGAAGCTGTTGTACTTGATGTTGCTGACCATCAGCATGCCCGCGGCCGCGACCAGCAAGGCCACTAGGAACGACAGCTTGGAGCCCTGGATGCCGTAGTCGCTGAACGCCCACACGGTCCCCGCCACCACGCCGGCTGCCGCCGGACTGGCCAAGCCAATGAAGTAGCGCTTGTCGGCGGTACCGACCTGGGTGTTGAAACGCGCCAGGCGCAGGGCCGCGCCAGCGACATAGATGAAGGCAACCATCCAGCCGACCTTGCCCATGTCGCCCAGGGCCCAACCGAAGGCCAGCAGCGCCGGAGCCACACCGAAGGCGACCATGTCCGACAAGGAGTCGTACTCGGCCCCGAAGGCGCTTTGTGTGTTGGTCATGCGCGCGACACGGCCATCGAGGCTGTCGAGCACCATGGCGACGAAGATCGCGATGGCGGCAAAGGCGAAATACTTGCTCGCCTCGCGTGGGTCGCCGGCGCTCTGCGCGCTCATCGAACTGATGATGGAGTAGAAGCCGGCGAACAGGTTGGCCGTGGTGAACAGGTTGGGCAGCAGGTAGATACCGCGGTGACGGACCTTGCGACCTTCGGCGTCATGGCCTTCTTCAACGTGCTCATCGACAGGTAGCAGGCTTTCGGCGTCGGAGGGCTTGTTCGGCTCTTCGGGACGTTCGCTCATGAAAAGTACCTTGCAACAGGGTGGAATATGTTCGACATGGGCTCGCGAAACAGGTTCTGACGGCGAGCCACTGGTCGCTTTATACCAGAAGCTGGCCGTGCAAACGAAAAAACGCGGCCGAAGCCGCGTTTTTCATTTATCGAAGCAGGACCTTAGTTCTTGGTCTTGTCGACGATCTTGTTCGCCGAGATCCACGGCATCATCGAGCGCAGTTGCTCGCCGATGATTTCGATACCGTGAGCGGCGTTGTTGCGACGCTTGGCGGTCATCGACGGGTAGTTGGTAGCGCCTTCGCTGATGAACATCTTCGCGTACTCGCCGTCCTGGATGCGCTTCAGGGCGTTGCGCATGGCCTTGCGGGATTCTTCGTTGATGACTTCAGGGCCGGTGACGTACTCACCGTACTCGGCGTTGTTGGAGATCGAGTAGTTCATGTTGGCGATACCGCCTTCGTACATGAGGTCGACGATCAGCTTCAGTTCGTGCAAGCACTCGAAGTAGGCCATTTCCGGCGCGTAGCCAGCTTCGACCAGGGTTTCGAAACCGGCCTTGACCAGTTCGACGGTACCGCCGCAGAGAACGGCCTGCTCACCGAACAGGTCGGTTTCGGTCTCGTCCTTGAAGGTGGTTTCGATGATGCCGGTACGGCCGCCACCGACGCCTGCGGCGTAGGACAGGGCGACGTTCTTGGCGTTGCCCGAGGCGTCCTGGTAGATGGCGATCAGATCAGGGATGCCGCCGCCCTTGACGAACTCGGAACGCACGGTGTGGCCCGGGGCCTTCGGCGCGATCATGATCACGTCGAGGTCGGCACGCGGAACGACCTGGTTGTAGTGGATCGCGAAGCCGTGGGAGAACGCCAGGGTGGCGCCCTTCTTGATGTTCGGCTCGATCTCGGCCTTGTACAGCTGGCCCTGGAATTCGTCCGGGGTGAGGATCATGACCAGGTCGGCGGCGGCGACGGCGGAGGCGACATCGGTCACCTTCAGGCCGTGGGCTTCTGCCTTGGCAACGGTGGCCGAACCTTTACGCAGACCGATGGTGACATCAACACCGGAGTCCTTCAGGTTGCACGCCTGGGCGTGACCTTGCGAACCGTAGCCGATGATGGCGACTTTCTTGCCCTGGATGATGGAAAGGTCGCAGTCTTTATCGTAGAAAACTTTCATGAAACACCCCTGTTATATCTCGGCCCCAGTGGAGCCATCGCTAGTTTTTAAAGTTAGATGCTGAGCACTTTGTCGCCACGGGCAATGCCGGTGACTCCACTGCGCACGGTTTCGAGAATCGACGCGGTACCGATGGCCTGGATGAAGCTGTCCAGTTTGTCGCTGGTACCACTCAACTGCACGGTGTACACGCTGGCGGTAACGTCGACGATCTGGCCACGGAAGATGTCCGTGGTGCGCTTGATCTCGGCGCGCTGGGCGCCGGTGGCCTTGACCTTGACCAACATCAGTTCACGCTCGATGTGAGCGCTTTCCGACAGGTCGACCAGTTTTACCACTTCCACCAGCTTGTTCAGGTTCTTGGTGATCTGTTCGATCACTTCGTCATGACCCACGGTGGTGAGTGTCAGGCGCGAGAGGGTCGGGTCCTCGGTCGGTGCCACGGTCAGGCTTTCAATGTTGTAGTTGCGCTGGGAGAACAAGCCGACGACGCGAGACAAGGCACCGGGTTCGTTTTCCAGCAGCAGGGAAATGATATGCCGCATATCAGGTACGCTCCGTCTTGCTCAGCCACATGTCACGCATCGAGCCGTCCTTGATCTGCATCGGATAGACATGCTCGGTGCGGTCGACCGCGATATCGATGAACACCAGACGGTCCTTCATCGCGAACGCTTCTTCCAGTTTCGGCTTGAGATCCTTCAGGCTGGTGATGCGGATACCCACATGGCCATAGGCCTCGGCCAGCTTGACGAAGTCCGGCAGCGACTCGACATACGAATGCGAGTGGCGACCGTTGTAGGCCATGTCCTGCCACTGGCGGACCATGCCCAGCACGCCGTTGTTCAGGTTGACGATCTTCACCGGCAGGCCGTACTGCATGCAGGTGGACAGTTCCTGGATGTTCATCTGGATACTGCCTTCGCCGGTGACACAGGCCACGTCCTGATCAGGGAAGTTGAGCTTGATGCCCATGGCCGCCGGGAAGCCGAAGCCCATGGTGCCCAGGCCGCCGGAGTTGATCCAGCGGTTGGGTTTGTTGAAGCGGTAGTACTGCGCCGCGAACATCTGGTGCTGGCCCACGTCGGAGGTGACGAAGGCATCGCCCTTGGTCACTTCGCACAGGGTCTCGATCACCTGCTGCGGCTTGATGATGTTGCCGTCGCCCTTGTCGTAGGGGAACAGTTCGCCATCGCCACGCCACTCGTCGATCTGCTTCCACCAGGCATCCAGCGCCGCCTTGTCGGGCTGTTCGCCGATTTCCTTGAGGATGCCCTGCATCTCGCTCAACACGCTTTCGACCGGGCCGACGATCGGCACGTCGGCCTTGATCATCTTGGAGATCGACGCCGGGTCGATGTCGATGTGGATGATCTTGGCGTTCGGGCAGAACTTGGCCGGGCCATTGACCACGCGGTCGTCGAAACGCGCACCCACGGCGAAGATCACATCGGCATGGTGCATGGCCATGTTGGCGGTGTAGCTGCCGTGCATGCCGAGCATGCCGAGGAACTGCCGGTCGGTGCCGGGGAAGCCACCGAGCCCCATGAGGGTGTTGGTGACCGGCAGGTTCAGCGACTTGGCGATTTCGGTGAGGGCTTCGGAGCCGCCGCCGAGGATCACGCCACCGCCGGAATAGACGATCGGGCGCTTGGCCGCCAGGAGCATTTCGGCCGCCTTGCGGATCTGGCCGGAGTGGCCGCGCAGTGCCGGGCTATAGGAACGCAGCTTGACCTTTTTCGGGTAGATGTACTCGAACTTCTCGGCCGGGTTGGTCATATCTTTTGGAATGTCGACCACCACCGGGCCAGGACGGCCGGACTGCGCCAGATAGAAGGCTTTTTTCAGAACTTCAGGGATTTCCGAGGCGTGCTTGACCATGAAGCTGTGCTTCACGATCGGCCGGGAGATACCGATCATGTCGGTTTCCTGGAACGCGTCGGTGCCGACCATGGTGCTGGGCACCTGGCCAGACAGGATGACCATCGGGATGGAATCCATGTAGGCAGTGGCAATGCCGGTAATGGCATTGGTCGCGCCGGGACCGGAAGTCACCAGTACCACGCCGGCCTTGCCGGTGGCACGGGCGTAACCGTCCGCCATATGGGTGGCGGCCTGTTCATGGCGAACCAGGATGTGCTGGACTTCCGGTTCCTTGAACAAGGCATCGTAAACATGAAGGAGAGCACCACCAGGGTACCCGTAGATGTGCTTAACGCCTTCGTCGCGCAAGAAGCGGACGACCATTTCAGCGCCGGATAAGAGCTCCACGTTGTTCACCTCTAAAACGCCAGAATACCGCCCTCACTGAGCGGGTCTTATTAGGTTTACTGCCAAGCAGAGCATGAGCGAACGTCAGCACTGACTGAGCAAGTATTGGGAATACCCTGGTGTGTTGCGGGCCTTCCCACCCAGCGCGAGGTAACGCGTTGCGGGGTGTAGCAAGTCGGCGCGGGTGTGCGCCTCATGATCTGCCTAGCGGGTCTGCTTCTGGCAGTCCCTCTACAGCGGAATCTGGATTCTTGTGATTCGGCGCGCACAAGTCAAGAGAAATTATTGCCAATATTTCAGCAAGATGAATTCTCAACACCACGAATGCGTTGAGCAGCAGCAGGAAAAATAAGATTTCCATAAAAAAGGGCCACAATCTGCGGCCCTTGAAGGAAAAACAGTAGAAATCAGGCGGAAGGCGCGATCAATTGGTCGAAAGTTGCGAGCAGCCGCCGTAGCTCGCGGCTTTGTTCCGGACGGTCGACGAACACCGTCTCGGCCATGACCAGGATGCCCGAGGCATTGGGCAGCGGATGCCCGTGCTCGAGGATCAGCTTCATGCGAGGCAGGAAGATCCACTGCAGCCACTGTTCGAAGCTCATGCGATCCACCGCGAACGGCTCCACGCTGGCCAGCGCCTCGGCACTGGGGACGGCCTCGCTCCACCAGCCCTGGACCTTGAGTTCTTGCTCGATCAGCAGCAACTGGTCGGCGATATCGAGAATGCGCTGTTCCATCACAGGTTGACCCGCGCCTTCTGCCGCGCCAGTGCGGCACCGGCACTGTCGCCCTGCTTTTCGCGGGCCTGGGCAATGGTGTTCCACAACTGCGCCTGCAGGTCGGGGCGACCGTTGGCATAGGTCAGGGCACGACGGGCCAGTTGCTCGGCTTGCGCGGCATCGCCCTGCGACAGACGCACCTGGGCCAGGCGGAACAGCACCTGCGGCTCACGCGGGGCGATGCGCTGGGCACGCTCCAGGCTCGAGGCGGCGCCGTTGAAGTCGCCACTGCCTTGTTGCTGCTGGGCGGTGGTCAGCAACGCCAGCACCGGGCCGTCGAGCTGCTCGTCAGCCGACAGGCCGCCGCTCGAACGCGGAATGCCGGTCGGTGCGCTGGCAACCGGCGCCGGCTTGCTCATCGAGGCGATATCGAACGGCTCGTCGGCGATCGGATTGGGATTGGTGGTGATCGGCCCGCTGCTGATCGGGCCCGGGGTAATCGGGCCAGTGCTGATCGGTGCCGCGCCACTGCCGGCCGGGAACGACTGGATCGGTGTGGCGCCGGTGCCTTGCGGGATCATCACGGTGACACCGGAATCTTCCGGCAACGCCTGTGCCTGGTTGCTGCCGCCGCTGGTCGGATAGGCCGCATTGCGGTTGGCCGTGACCCGCTCACTGTTCGACACCCGGGTGCTCGAGTCCACCACCGGAATATTGCCACGCGGCACGCTGGCACAACCGTGCAGCACGGCCACCGCCGTCAAGGCGGGAATCCACCACTTGTTCACTTCACACCCTCTTCAAAAGCCCGTGCTCAATTCATCCAGCCCTTGACCCAGTCCATCACCGATTCGGCCGGGTTCTGTTCGCCACCACACGTGGCGCCAGCGGGCGGTTCGCTGCCGCGAATATACGGCATCTGCACTGCTCCCGGACAGCTGCCATCGGAACCATGGCCGCTGTACGGGTCGATCCAGGCCTGCACCACATTGTCCGGTTGTGGCATGTCCAGCGGCAGCGGGTCGGCCTTCTTCATGAAACTGGTCCATACCTGCAACGCGCCGGTGGCTCCGGTGAACGGGGTCTTGCCGTTGTCGTCGCGGCCCAGCCAGACCACCGCCAGCAGGTCCTGGCTGAAGCCGGAGAACCAACTGTCACGCGAGTCGTTACTGGTACCGGTCTTGCCTGCCAGGGTCAGCGAGCTGGGCAACTGGCTGTACACCGAACGCCCCGTACCCTCGCGCATCACCCGTTGCATGGCGTTCTGCACCAGGTAGATGGCACCCGGGTCGAAGGTCTGCTGGATCTGGAACGGATAGCGCTTGAGCGGCTCGCCTTCGGCGGTGAGCACGCTGCGAATACCGCGCATCGGCGTGTTGAAGCCACCGTTGGCGATGGTCTGGTACATGGTCGCGACCTGCATCGGCGACATGCCGCCAGCACCCAGCAGCATCGCCGGGTACGCCGGCCAGTCGACCTGCACGCCGAGCCGGCCGATGGTCTTGAGCACGTTGGGCACGCCCACTTCCAGACCGAGCTTGGCGGTCGACAAGTTGAAGGAGTTGGCCAGGCCCTGATACAGGTAGATGGTGCCGTGGGGGCGACGGTCGTAGTTCTGCGGACGCCATACCTGGCCATCGGCGCCCTTGACCGAGAACGGCTCGTCCTGCACCCAGGTGGTCAGGGTGTACTTGCTCGGCTGCTCGAGCGCCGTCAAGTAGACCGCTGGCTTGACCAGCGAGCCGATCGGCCGCACCGCATCGATGGCACGGTTGAAGCCGGCGTAGCCCGACTGGCGGCTGCCGATCAGTGCCTGCACCTCGCCGGTTTCCGGGTTGGTGACGACCATCGCCGACTCCACCTCATCGGCGCCCTTGCGTCCGGCCAGGCGCTTGAAGGTCTCGCTCATGGCGGTTTCGGCCTTCATCTGCAGGATCGGGTCGAAACTGGTGAAGATGCGCAGCCCTTCTTCGGTCAAGTCTTCGTCGCGGTAGTCCTGGCGCAGCTGACGCTTGACCAGGTCGAGGAACGCCGGGAACGAGCTGTCGGCCAGGCTGCCGCGCTTGGTCACGCCCAGCGGCATCTTCTTCGCCGCATCGATCACCTCCTGGCTGGCCACGCCCTGCTCGGCAAGCAGGTCGAGCACCAGGTTGCGGCGCTGCAGGGCGCGTTCGGGATAACGACGCGGGTTGTAGTAGGACGGCCCCTTGACCATGCCCACCAGCAAGGCGATCTGGTGCAGCTTGAGTTCCTGCAGCGGCTGGCTGAAGAAGAACTGGCTGGCCAGGCCGAAGCCGTGCACCGCGCGCTGGCCATCCTGGCCGATAAACACCTCGTTCAGGTAGGCCTCGAGGATCTCGCGCTTGCTGTAGTGCATTTCCAGCAGCACCGACATCATCGCTTCGGTCAGCTTGCGGCTGAGGCTGCGCTCGTTGGTGAGGAAGAAGTTCTTGACCAACTGCTGGGTCAGCGTACTGCCGCCCTGGCGCATGGCGCCCGAAGAGGTGTTCACCCACACGGCCCGGGCGATGGACTTGGGCGACACGCCAAAGTGGCTGTAGAAGTCGCGGTCCTCGGTGGCGATCAGGGTATCGACCAGGTACGGCGGCACCTGGTCGATCTTGATCAGGATGCGGTCCTCGAGATTCTTCGGATAGATGCCACCGATCATCAGCGGCTCGAGGCGCACCACGTCGAGCTTGCCGCCATTGGCGCCATTGAGCCCGGCAACGTAGTCGCCGGAGAAGCGCACGCGCACGAACTGCGCCGGCTCCATGCCCTCGTAGAACTGGAAGCCGCGGGTATTGAGGTCGACCGTGTTGCCATTGACCGACGCCGCGCCCGGACCATTGGCCGCGCTTTCACGCCGGTAGCCGAGTGCGTCGAGTTCGGTGAGGAAGTCGTTGCGGCTCAGCTTCTGGCCGACGAACAGCTCCAGCGGCCGGGCATACACCTTGGCCGGGATGGTCCAGCGCTTGCCGGAGAACTTCTCCTGGACCACGGCATCGAGGTAGACCGCGAAGCCGGCGATCACTACCAGACCAACCAGGCTGAGCTTGAACGCCCAGCCCAGCCAGGCGCGGGAGCGGCCGGTCGGGCGTTTTTTGGGGGTGCGGGAATTTCGGGTACGAGTCATGGCGGCGGATTATACGCACTTTGGAAAAGGGAGGCAGGCGCCCTCCGGCGGTTTGCAGGGGCGCCACCATTGACCATAATGGCGCATTCGAATTCCCTGACTCTCAAAGGATGATCCGTGAGCCAAGCCCTGATCAGCGCGCTGCAGAACCCCGCCCTCTATCCGCACCCGGTCACGGGCTTCCAGCTCATCGAGACGCACATCTCCTGGGTCCTGCTCACTGGCGAATATGCCTACAAGGTCAAGAAGCCGATGAACTTCGGCTTCCTCGACTTCACCAGCCTCGATCAGCGCGGACACTTCTGCCGCGAGGAACTGCGCCTGAACCAGCGCCTGACCGAAGGCCTGTACCTGGACGTGTTGCCGATCACCGGCAGTGCCGAGGCACCGCAGATCGGCGGCGAAGGCGCGCCAATCGAGTACGTGCTGAAGATGCGTCAGTTCCCCCAGGGCCAGATGCTCAGCACCCTGCAGGCCAATGGCGAGCTGAACGCCGGCCACATCGACCAGATGGCCCGGCAGATCGCCGAGTTCCACCTGCAGGCGCCGAAAGTGCCGGTCGACCACCCGCTGGGTACCCCGGACGCGGTGATGGCACCGGTCGAGCAGAACTTCGAACAGATCCGCCCGTTCCTCAGCGACAAGGCCGACCTGCTGCAACTGGACAACCTGCAAGCCTGGGCCCAGGACAGCTTCAAGCGCCTGCATGGGCTGTTCGAGGCGCGCAAGGCCGACGGTTTCATCCGTGAATGCCATGGCGACATCCACTTGGGCAACGCCACCCTGATCGACGGCAAGGTGGTGATCTTCGACTGCATCGAGTTCAACGAGCCATTCCGCCTGACCGACGTCTATGCCGATATCGGCTTCCTCGCCATGGACCTCGAGGACCGTGGCCTGAAGTGCCTGTCACGGCGCTTCGTCAGCCAGTACCTGGAACTGACCGGCGATTACCAAGGCCTGGAACTGCTGAACTTCTACAAGGCCTATCGCGCCCTGGTGCGTGCCAAGGTCGCCCTGTTCAGCATGCCGGCCGATGCCGACGGCGTGCAGCGCGCCACCACCCTGCGCACCTACCGCAACTACGCCAACCTGGCCGAGAGCTACAGCGCCATCCCTTCGCGCCTGCTGGCCATCACCCAGGGAGTCTCGGCGGTCGGCAAGAGCCATGTCGCCATGCGCCTGGTCGAGGCGCTGGGCGCAGTACGTGTACGCTCGGATGTCGAGCGCAAGCGCCTGTTCGGCAAACAATCGACAGACAACGCAGGTCAGCTCGAGGCCGGCATCTACGATAAAGAAGCCAGCACCGCTACCTACCAGCGCCTGCATGAGCTGGCCGCGAGCATCCTGCACGCAGGTTTCCCGGTAGTGATCGACGCTACCTACCTCAAGCAAGACCAGCGCAAGGCGGCGGCGCAGGTCGCCAGCGAGACCGGCGTGCCATTCCTGATTCTCGACTGCCAGGCCCCCGACGCGGTGATCGCCAGCTGGCTGGCCCAGCGCCAGGCCGAAGCCATCGACCCTTCGGATGCCACCCTGGAAGTGATCCAGGCGCAACAGGCGAGCCGCGAGCCGCTGGATGCCGAAGAACTGGCACAAAGCACCCGCGTCGACACCCAGGATGCCAACAACATGAACAAGGTGATCGAGCAGATTCGCCAACGCCTGCCCGGCCTCTGACCCGCCCGGCGTGAAGCAGTCGACAGTTCACGCCTGAAATCCGGCGCCCCTCCAGTGATGGCATTACAATATCATCACACCCCACGGAGGAGGCGCCGCCATGAATCAACCCCGCCAGCTGGACAACGTTCTGTACACGATGATCCGCGACGAGAAGATCGCGGCCTTCAACCGCGAAAAACCCACGGACACCCCTATCGACTTTCGCGGCGGCGATTTCCGCGGTCTCGACCTGCGTGACCTGGACGTCCGTGGCATCGATTTCACCGACGCCTACTTCCGCGCCGCCGACCTGCGCGGCCTGGACCTGCGGGAAAACGGCCTGGAAGGCGCGAGCATCGCCCATGCGCAGATTTCCGGGACTTACTTCCCCGCTGACCTGAGTGCAGACGAAATCCTGATGTCGGTGAAGTTCGGCACCCGCATGCGTTACCGCGCCACACGCCAAGGGTGATCGCAACGCCTGCAGGATGCTGGCTTGTCCCGCGATGGCATCAGCCCAGGCAATGGTCATCGCGGGGCAGCACCTGCAAAGCATGCCGAACAACTGCATCCCGTCGGCCCCGATGGCAAAAGGCCGCGCCTGGCCCAACCCCCGCTACACTCCTCTCTGACCTGCTCGCGATTTATCCCCACGACCCCGTTCAGCCATCGCAAGGAGGCTCGATGAACGATGAATTGCAGCATCTGAAGAACCTTGGCAAGACCTCCGCGCAGTGGCTGCACGCCGTCGGTATCCACAGTGCATCGGATCTTCGTCGGCTGGGCGCGGTGGGAGCCTACCAGGCGGTACGGACACGAGGATTCCGGGCTTCGAAGGTGTTGCTGTACGCCATCGAGGGGGCTTTGCTCGACATGCACTGGAACGACCTGCCAGCCGAACGCAAGCAGGCGCTGAACCAGCAGCTCGACGCGAAGTGCCAATTGCAGCGAATCGAAAAATAAATCACATGAAAGCATTGACTGCGAAATGAGAATCGTTATGATTATCGCAACTGGTCGCGAGACTGGTTGGATAAACTGAATGCTCCCTGGTTCGGACGCTCAGATTATCTCCTCATCAGGCTAATCACGGTTATTGACCCGGCACTTTGCCGGGTCTTTTTTTGCCTGCGATTCAGGGCCCCTTGCGCAACTGCGCGCAATAATCCTGTGCAGGCAATGCCACCGTATACCAGACGTAGTCAGCCATCCCCGGCTCGACCTTCTCCCCGACCTCCGCCAGCAGCAACACGATGCTTTCTCCCGTGGCCCCCAGGTCGCGCAGATGCAGGGGCACGCCTAGGTCCTTGCGGGCATGGTAGCTCCCGGCGAAAAGCATCGCCGGCTGCGGCGCGGCCAGCAGACGCTCGGCCATGCGCCGGTCGCGTTGCCGCTGGACACTCAGCATCGCTGGCAACTGGCTCTGGGGCAGCAAGTCGCAATGGCCGACGCGCACCTGTTCACGCAAGGCCTGAAGAACCGCAGGCGCACTGGAATACGTACCGGATGGCGCGACGGGCTGGCGATATGCCTCCCTGACCTCGGCAGATGACAGATTGGCGGCCAGCAAGGGATAGGCATGCGCCAAGGCCTCGCGCACGATCGGCCCATACAGCGCCCAGTCCCATCCCGGCTGCCAGTCAAGGGCCTTGGCCAGGTCCACCGACGCCTTGCCCTGCTGTGCATCGACCCGCGCCTGTTGCTCCGGCTGGAGCATCTCCAGCAACAGGCTGCCCTGGGGGCGTCGGCTGTCCAGTGCCCGCAACAACCACAGTTGCAGGGCATGGTGATCGGGGTTGTCGTGTTTCTCGCCGACCAGCACCCGTGGTGCGCTGGCCAGGCGCTCGACCAGTTGTTCCGGACTCACGACCTGGCCTGTGGACAAGTCACGGATCTGCCCCAGTTGCGCATGATCGCGCCCCTCGCTGCCCTGCCAGGCCGGCAGCGTCGGCAAGCTGGCCTGACAGCCCGTCAAGACCAGCGCCAGGCAGAGTGACAGGCCGCACGACAAGGGATGGCGCATGACACAGGCTCCTAGCGGGTGATGATCAGCGGATGGCCGCGCTCCGGATGTGGCTGGACCAGTACATCGATGCCGAACACCCTGCGCAGCGCCGTCGGCGTCAGGACCTGCTGCGGTGTGTCGAGCGCGTGGCAGCGTCCCTGCTCCAGCAACAGGATATGGTCACAGTAGCGCGCGGCCAGGTTCAGGTCATGCAGGATCACCAGCACCGCCGCACCATTGTTGGCGAAATCACGCACGGCCTGCAGGGTGGTGTGCTGGTGCAATGGATCGAGCGCTGAGGTTGGCTCGTCGAGCAACAGCGTGGTGCCGGCCTCGCCCGGCCAGAGTTGGGCCAGCACCCGGGCCAGGTGCACGCGCTGGCGCTCGCCGCCGGACAACGCCAGGTAGCTGCGCTCCCCCAGGTGCTGCGCGTCCGCCGCCTTCAGCGCCGCCGCGATGACTTCACGATCGCGTTGCTGCCCGCTGGCATGAGGCAGGCGCCCCAGGCCGACAACTTCCTCGACACTGAAACCGAACCCCAGGCTGGAGGTCTGTGGCAGCACCGCCAGGCGCCGGGCACGTTCAGGCCCGTCCCACTCGGCCAGCGCGCGGCCATCAAGGTGGACACGGCCGCCACTGGGAGCCAGCTCGCCGCACAAGGCGCCCAGCAGGCTGCTCTTGCCAGCGCCGTTGGGGCCGAGCACACCCAGAATCTGCCCCGGGTGCAACTTCAGGCTGATATCGCGCAGTACTTCCTGGCCTGCACGCTTGAGGCACAGGTTTTCGACATCGAGCATCAGGTACGCCCCTTCACCAGCAGGAACAGAAAGAACGGCGCGCCAATGAACGCGGTAACGATGCCGATCGGCAGCTCCGCCGGTGCCAGTGCCAGGCGCGCAACCAGGTCGGCGAACAGCAGCAGCGTACCGCCCGCCAGCAGCGACGCCGGCAACAACACGCGATGATCCGGCCCGGCCAGCAGCCGCACCAGGTGTGGCACCACCAGGCCGATGAAGCCGATCAGCCCCGCTGCCGCCACTGCGGCCCCCACGCCCAGCGCCGTGCAGAGCACCAGTTCGCGCTTGAGCCCTTCGACATCGACACCCAGATGACGGGCTTCGGACTCACCGAGCAGCAATGCATTGAGCGCCTGCGCCCGACGCGGCAACCACAGCGCGACCGCGACCACCACCAGCAGCAACGGCCACAGGCGCTCGTAGCTGGCACCATTGAGACTGCCCAGGTTCCAGAACGTCAGGGTACGCAGGGTCGCGTCATCGGCCAGGTAGGTGAACAGGCCTACCGCCGAGCCCCCCAGGGCCGTCATGGCAACCCCGGCCAGGAGCATGGTCGCCACATTGGTCTGCCCGTCGCGTCGCCCCAGCCGGTAGACCATCGCCGTTACCGCCAACCCACCGATGAAAGCACACAGCGACAACAGGTAAGGCGCCAGCCTGTCCGGCATCCCGCCCAGCCAACTGCCCCCCACGATAGCCACCGCGGCCCCCAGGGCCGCGCCGCTGGCGACGCCCACCAAGCCTGGATCGGCCAGCGGATTGCGGAACAGCCCCTGCATCGCCACCCCGGACAATGCCAGCACCGCGCCCACCGCCAAACCCAGCAAGGTACGCGGCAGGCGGATCTGCCCAAGGATCATCTCGGCCTGCTCCAGGCCCTCGGCCGTGACAGGCACGCCCAGCAGGCGCAAGCCGGCGCGCAAAGTATCGAACAGCGGCAGGCTGACCGGGCCCAGTGCCAGCGACAGCCAGATCGCCGACAGGCACAGCAGGATCAGGGCAATGAACAGCGTACGCGGCCGGACACGCTGCCTCATGGGTTCAGGCTGGCCTTGGCAGCAGGATAGAAGCTGGCGGCAAGTGCATGCAGGGCGCTCGGCAGGCGCGGCCCAAGCCCGCCGACCAGCAGGGTCGGGTCGAATGACACCAGGCGTCGTTCACGCGCAGCCCGAGAAACCGCCAGGGCCGGGTTCTGCTTGAGCAGCGCCTGCAAGGCCTGCTCACCGCTCAGGGCACGGTCGGAGAACACCACCACATCCGGGTTCAGCGCCGCCAGGGCCTCCACGGAAAAGTCCTTGTAGCCCTGGTGATCAGCCAGGTTGCGACCTCCGGCCTGACGCAGCACCCAGTCACCTGCGGTCCCTTGCCCGGCGATCATCGGCTTGGCCCCGGCATGGCCGACCAGCAACAGAACTCCCGGCGCCTCCTGGCCAGTCTGGGCCTGCTTGATCTGCCCCTGCAGTTGCTGCAGTTGCTGACGATAATCGGCAGCCAGCTCAGCCGCCTTCGATTCGCGGCCCAGCAACTGCCCCAGGTGGTGGAGTGTATCGTCCACCGCGCCGAGCTCGGCCTTGCTCGAGAACAGTTCGACACGCACGCCGGCGTTGCGGATCTGCGCCAGCACCGGCGGCGGCCCCATCTCATCGGTGCCCACCAGCACATCGGGGCGCAGGCTGAGGATGCCTTCGGCCGACAGTTGGCGCTGGTAGCCGATGCTGGGCAATGCCTTGAGCGACGCCGGGTGCTGGCTGGTGGTGTCGACGCCGACCAGGCGCTGCTCGCCTCCCAGGGCGCTGACCCACTCACTCAGGGCACCACCGGCACTGACCCAGCGCTGTGGCAGTTCGGCCGCCAGGGCCTGGGTGGACAAGGCGAGCACGGCGCACAGGGCAACCAGGGCAGCGGGACGACGCATCATCGGATTCCTTTGCAGGGGACTGGCCGCGTGCCTTGTGGCGAGCGGCGGAACTGCGCACCATGGCAGGCTGGCGCGGCGAATGCGGTCAATTTGATAATTATTCGCATTGAAGCGTCAAGCCATCCCTTTGTCACACGACTTGACCGGAAACCCTCCTGCCGATGCATTTTCTCTGTATCTCCTCCGACCTGGCCGAAGGCCGCTGCCGCGCTTTCAGCGTAGCCGGCGTATCGCTGTTCGGCGTGCGCCGCCAGGGCAAGGTCCACCTCTACCGCAACCGCTGCCCGCACCGCGACATCGCCCTGAATTGGCACGAGGACGACTTTCTCGACGACAGCGGACAACTGATCCAGTGCGTGCACCACGGGGCACAGTTCCTGATCGACAGCGGCGAATGCGTGACCGGTCCATGCACGGGGGAATGGCTGGAGTCCCTCGACTGCCTGGAAGACAGCCGAGGGCTGTGGCTCACGGATTGAGCAGCACCGGCAAGGCCCGCTCGACCACCAGCTCGCGCGCATCCAGCCGCGTGCCGTAGGCCAGCACCTCGACCCCTTCCGCCACTGCGGCGCGCAAAGCCTGGGCATAGGCGGCGTCGATCTCCTCGGCGGGGCGCACAGCCTCGATGCCGGTGAGGTTCACGCAGTACAGTTGCACCGCGCGGATACCCTGGCGCGCCAGCGCGGCCAGTTCACGCAGGTGCTTGGCACCACGCTGGGTGACCGCATCGGGAAACGCCGCCACGGGTGTGTCGGGGTAGCCGAGGGTGACGCTCTTGACCTCGACGTAGGCCTTGGCGCCGTCGGCATACTCCAGGTAGAAGTCGATGCGGCTGCGTTCCTCGCCGTAGGGTACCTCGCGCTTGAGCAAGGTGAAGCCGGCCAGCTCGGTGATGACACCGGCGCGCAACGCCTCCTCCACCACTGCATTGGCCCGCCCGGTATTGACGCAAGCCAGCCGTCCCTGGGGCGTTTCGCTGATCTCCCAGGTACCGGGCAACTTGCGCTTGGGGTCATTGGAGCGACTGAACCACACCTGTCCGCCTTCACGCATGCAATTGAGCATGGAGCCTGTGTTCGGGCAATGAATGGTCAGTTGCTCGCCATTGGCCAGTTCGATATCGGCGAGAAAGCGTTTATAGCGGCGCAACAGGCGCGCCTGTTCGAGTTCAGGAAAAAACACCATCAGCCCTGCCAGCTCCGCAGGCCCCGGGCAATGCGCTGCACCGCCTCCTCCAGGCGCGGCAGGCTCTGGGTATAGGCGAAGCGCACATGATGGCCGGCCTGGTGACGGCCAAAGTCCAGGCCCGGGGTGAAGGCCAGATGCTCGGTCTCCAGGAAATGCCGGCAGAAGGCGAAAGCGTCACCACCGAAGGCGCTGATATCGGCATACAGGTAGAAAGCCCCCTGGGGCTCGACGGCAATGCCGAAACCGAGCTCGCGCAGCGCGGGCAGCAAGTAGTCGCGCCGGTGGGCGAACTCCGCGCGACGCGCCTCGAGAATCGCCAGGGTTTCCGGCTGGAAACAGGCCAGCGCGGCATGCTGGGCCATGCTTGGGGCACTGATATAAAGGTTCTGCGCCAGCTTCTCCAGGTCACCGATCGCCGATGGCGGCGCAACCAGCCAACCCAGGCGCCAGCCGGTCATGCCGAAATACTTGGAAAAACTATTCAGGACAAAGGCCTGATCGTCGACCTCCAGCACACTGGGTGCGTCCATGCCGTAGGTCAGGCCATGATAGATCTCGTCCACCACCAGATGACCGTGGCGCTCACGAGTGGCCTTGGACAGGCTGGCCAGCTCGGCGCGGTCGAGCACGGTGCCGGTGGGGTTGGCCGGCGATGCCACCAGGGCGCCGACGGTGTCCTTGTCCCAGTAGCGCTCGACCAGATCGGCGGTCAGCTGGTAATTGACGTCCGGCCCCACGGGCACCAGCTGTGCGCCACCTTCGACCAGGCGCAGGAAATGCCGGTTGCACGGGTAGCCCGGGTCGGCCAGCAGCCAGTGCTTGCCCGGATCGACCAGCAGGCTGCTGGCCAACAGCAGCGCTCCCGAGCCTCCTGGGGTGATGAGCACGCGTTCTGGATCGAGGTCCACACCGTAACGCTGGCCATAGAACCCGGCGATCGCCTCGCGCAGCTGCGGCAGGCCACGAGCCGCGGTATAGCGGGTATGCCCCGCCGCCAGCGCGGCCTGGCCGGCGGCGACGATCGGCGCGGCAGTGGTGAAGTCCGGCTCGCCGATCTCCAGGTGGATCACATCGTGACCGGCGGCCTGCAACTCGTTGGCACGGGCCAGCAGGGCCATGACGTGGAAGGGTTCGATGGCGCGACTGCGCGCACTGTGTGGCTGAGTCATGGGCCTTCTCTCAATTGGGTCTAGACTGTTGATTCTACCCGTGCGCGCCAGCGAACGTGCCGCCCGCGCCGCTGTCAATAGCAGGCACAGGGCGGGGTAGCGCACCCCGGATCTATCTGGTAAGTTCGGCGGCTCGCAGTCGCAGGGCCGGCGGGTGCCGGAGATGGAAGCAAGCCTGCGCATTGGATCAGATGAGTGAGAGGCGGTCTATTCATGTCCACCGTAGAAAAGCAAAAAGTCCAGACCATGTACGGTGTCGAGCCCTACGTAGAGACCAAGGGTGAGGAGTACATGGGCGAGCCCATGAAAAAGCACTTCACCAAGCTCCTCAATGCCTGGAAAGGCGAGCTGATGGTGAGTGTGGATCGCACCGTGGACCACATGAAGGATGAAGCAGCCAACTTCCCTGACCCGGCCGACCGTGCCAGCCAGGAAGAAGAGTTCGCCCTGGAACTGCGCAACCGTGATCGCGAGCGCAAGTTGATCAAGAAGATCGACAAGACCCTCGACAAGATCAAGGCCGACGAATACGGCTGGTGCGACTCCTGCGGCATCGAGATCGGCCTGCGCCGCCTGGAAGCCCGTCCGACCGCGGACCTGTGCTTCGACTGCAAGGAAATCGCCGAGAAAAAGGAAAAGACAGTCGGCAAAGGCTGATCCGAATCCCGAAAAGACGGGGCGTACTGGTTGTGTGAGCGGGCTTGTCCCGCGATGAAGATGTCGGGTTCCACGACGTCATCGCGGGGCAAGCCCGCTCACACATCAGATACGCCCCGTCTTCATTTATATAGCTTGCATAGCCCATGACCCAAGTCCGTTACATCGGCCGCTTCGCCCCCACCCCCAGCGGCTTCCTGCATTTCGGCTCACTGGTGGCCGCCCTCGCCTCCTGGCTCGACGCTCGCGCTGTCGATGGCCGCTGGCTGCTGCGCATGGAAGACACCGACCCGCCCCGGGAAATGCCCGGTGCCCGTGATGCGATCCTGCAGACCTTGGAACGCTACGGCCTGGAGTGGGACGCCGAGGTGGTGTTCCAGAGCCAGCGACATGAGGCCTACGCCGCAGTCGTCGATCGCCTGTTCAACATGGGCCTGGCCTATGCCTGCACCTGTTCGCGCAAACAGCTCGAAGGCCACAACGGTATCTACCCAGGCTTTTGCCGCAACGCCGGCCACCCACGTGAAGGCGCGGCAATCCGCCTGCGAGTGCCGGAGCTGATCTACCGTTTCTCCGACCGCGTCCAAGGCCCGTTCGAACAACACCTGGGTCGCGAGGTCGGCGATTTCGTCATCCAACGTCGCGATGGGCTCTACGCCTATCAATTGGCGGTGGTGCTGGACGATGCCTGGCAGGGGATCACCGACATCGTGCGCGGCGCCGACCTGCTGGACAACACCCCACGCCAGCTGTACCTGCAAGAGCTGCTGGGCTTCTCGCAGCCGCGCTACCTGCATATTCCGCTGATCGTGCAGCCCGATGGGCACAAGTTGGGCAAGTCGTACCGCTCGCCGCCACTGGAGGCGGGTCAGGCCACGCCGTTGCTGCTCAGGGCGCTGCGGGCGCTAGGACAGACGGCCGACAGCGGGCTGCAAGGCGCAAGCCCGGCCGAGGTGCTGGCGGTGGCGCGGCAGCAGTGGCGGCCAGAGAACATTGCCCGGCAGATGAGCGTGCCTGAAGCTGATTTGCGCTGAAGCAGCCCCGGTCCTGGCGCGGGGCAAGCCGCGCCCACGATGCCTATGGCCCCACGACAGAGTCAAAACCTGCGAAACCAGACTCAAAAGCCCAACGAATTCAAACCCTTGGCTAACAGCCCCGATTCCCGCTAGCATCGCCGCAGCCATTTGCGCCAATAATAAGTCCAAGCCCGCAGCGCCCAACCTTCGAGGCCAGCATGTACATCTATCGTTTGGTCCTGCTTCTGGTCGTGGGGATCTACCTGTTCTCCCCAGCCATCATGGACTGGTGGATCGAGCCGACTGGAGCCTGGTACCGCCCCTACCTGCTCTGGCTGATCCTCATCGTCGTCACCTTCATCCTGCAGAGCCAACGAGATGCCGATGAGCTTTAGCCTGACCCAGATGATCCTGATCAGTGCCGCGTACCTGCTGGTGCTGTTCGGTGTGGCCTGGATCAGCGAGCGCGGGCTGATCCCGCGCGCGATCATCCGCCATCCCCTGACCTACACCCTGTCGCTGGGGGTCTACGCCAGTGCCTGGGCCTTCTATGGTTCGGTGGGCCTGGCCTACCAGTACGGCTACGGTTTCCTGGCCTGCTACCTGGGGGTGTCGGGGGCGTTCCTGCTGGCCCCGGTGCTGCTCTACCCGATCCTCAAGATCACTCGTACCTACCAGCTCTCGTCGCTGGCCGACCTGCTGGCGTTCCGTTTTCGCAGCACCTGGGCCGGCGCGCTGACCACGGTGATCATGCTGATCGGCGTGCTGCCGCTGCTGGCCTTGCAGATCCAGGCGGTGGCCGACTCGATCAGCATCCTCACCGGCGAACCGGTGAAGGCTCGCGTGGCATTCGCCTTCTGCGTGCTGATCGTGCTGTTCACCATCTTCTTCGGTTCGCGCCATATCGCCACCCGAGAGAAACACGAGGGGCTGGTATTCGCCATCGCCTTCGAGTCGGTGATCAAGCTCGTGGCCCTGGGCGGCGTCGGCCTGTATGCGCTGTATGGCGTGTTCGGCGGCCCGCATGGGCTGGAGGTCTGGCTGCTGCAGAACCAGACCGCTCTCGCCGCCCTGCACACACCGTTGCAAGAAGGCCCATGGCGGACCCTGCTGCTGGTGTTCTTCGCCTCGGCGATCGTCATGCCGCACATGTACCACATGGCCTTCACCGAAAACCTCAGTCCGCGTTCGCTGGTCAGCGCCAGCTGGGGCCTGCCGCTGTTCCTGCTGCTGATGAGCCTGGCCGTGCCGCTGGTGCTGTGGGCCGGCCTGCGCCTGGGCGCCAGCACCAACCCCGAGTACTTCACCCTGGGCCTGGGCATCGCCGCCGACAACGAGGCGCTGGCGCTGCTGGCCTACATCGGTGGGTTGTCCGCTGCCAGCGGGCTGATCATCGTCACCACCCTGGCGCTGTCGGGCATGGCGCTGAACCACCTGGTGCTGCCGCTGTACCAGCCTCCGGCCGAAGGTAACATCTACCGCTGGCTGAAATGGACCCGCCGGGCGCTGATCGTCGCCATCATCACCGCCGGTTTCGCCTTCTACCTCACCCAGAGCAACCACCAGAGCCTGGCCAACCTGGGCATCGTCGCCTTCGTCGCTACCTTGCAGTTCCTGCCGGGCGTGCTCTCGGTGCTGTACTGGCCGACCGCCAACCGTCGCGGCTTCATTGCCGGGCTACTGGCGGGCACGCTGGTGTGGATGGTGACCATGCTGTTGCCGTTGCTGGGCAACCTGCAGGGCTTCTATATCCCGCTGCTGGACATGATCTACGTGCTGGACGACACCAGCTGGCACATGGCTGCCATCGCTTCGCTGGCAGCCAACGTCCTGCTGTTCACCCTGATTTCGCTGTTCACCAACGCCAGCAGCGAAGAGGTCAGCGCCGCTGAAGCCTGCGCGGTGGACAACGTGCGTCGTCCGCAGCGGCGCGAGCTGCACGCCGCCTCGCCCCAGGAGTTCGCCACCCAGTTGGCCAAGCCGCTGGGGGCCAAGGCGGCGCAGAAGGAAGTCGAGCAGGCCCTGCGCGACCTCTACCTGCCGTTCGACGAGCGCCGCCCCTATGCCCTGCGCCGCCTGCGCGACCGCATCGAGGCCAACCTCTCCGGCCTGATGGGCCCGAGCGTGGCGCAGGACATGGTGGAAACCTTCCTGCCCTACAAATCCGGCAACGAAAACTACGTCACCGAGGACATCCACTTCATCGAGAGCCGCCTCGAGGACTACCACTCACGGCTTACCGGGCTTGCTGCCGAACTCGATGCCCTGCGCCGCTACCACCGCCAGACCCTCCAGGAACTGCCCATGGGCGTGTGCTCGCTGGCCAAGGACCAGGAGATCCTGATGTGGAACAAGGCCATGGAGGAGCTCACCGGCATCGCCGCCAAGCATGTGGTCGGCTCGCGCCTGGTGACCATCGCCGAACCCTGGCGCGGCTTGCTGCAGGGCTTCATCGATGTCCCCGACGAACACCTGCACAAGCAGCGCCTGGCCCTCGATGGCCAGCCACGCTGGCTCAACCTGCACAAGGCGGCTATCGACGAGCCGCTGGCACCGGGCAACAGCGGCCTGGTGCTGCTGGTCGAGGACCTCACCGAGACCCAGGCTCTGGAAGACAAGCTGGTGCACTCCGAACGCCTGGCCAGCATCGGCCGCCTGGCGGCCGGGGTGGCCCACGAGATCGGCAACCCGATCACCGGCATCGCCTGCCTGGCGCAGAACCTGCGCGAAGAGCGCGAAGGCGACGGCGAGATCATCGAGTTGTCCAGCCAGATTCTCGAGCAGACCAAGCGCGTGTCGCGCATCGTCCAGTCGCTGATGAGCTTCGCCCATGCCGGTGGCAGCCAGCAGAACAGCGAGGAGCCGGTGTGCCTGGCCGAAGTGGCGCAGGACGCCATTGGCCTGCTGGCGTTGAACCGGCGCAACTTCGAGGTGCAGTTCTTCAACCTCTGCGATCCGGAACACTGGGTCGAGGGCGACCCGCAACGCCTGGCCCAGGTCCTGATCAACCTGCTCTCCAATGCCCGTGACGCCTCGCCGCCCGGCAGCGCCGTGCGCGTGCGCAGCGAAAGCAGCGAGCACACCGTCGACCTGATCGTCGAGGACGAAGGCAGTGGAATTCCCAAGAACATCGTCGACCGCCTGTTCGAACCCTTCTTCACCACCAAGGATCCGGGGGAAGGAACCGGACTGGGGCTCGCACTGGTCTATTCCATCGTGGAAGAGCATTATGGGCAAATCACCATCGACAGCCCGGCCGACATCGAGCGCCAACGTGGTACCCGGATCCGCGTGACCCTGCCCCGGCATGTCGTAGCGACGTCCCCTGAAATTCGAGACCGTCGAGAGAATTGAATCAATGCCGCACATTCTGATCGTCGAAGACGAAACCATCATCCGCTCGGCCCTGCGTCGCCTGCTCGAACGAAATCAGTACCAGGTCAGCGAAGCCGGCTCGGTGCAGGAAGCCCAGGAACGCTTCAGCATTGCCACCTTCGACCTGATCGTCAGCGACCTGCGCCTGCCGGGCGCCCCGGGCACCGAGCTGATCAAGCTCGGCCAAGGCACCCCGGTACTGATCATGACCAGTTACGCCAGCCTGCGCTCGGCGGTGGACTCGATGAAAATGGGCGCAGTCGACTACATCGCCAAGCCATTCGACCATGACGAGATGCTCCAGGCCGTCGCCCGTATCCTGCGCGACCGCCAGGATGCCCCGGCTCCTGCGCCCAGCGCCGAGCCCCGCGTCGCCACTGCGGCCGGCAACGGCAAGGCCGCCAGCACGCCCGCGAATGGCGAGATCGGCATCATCGGCTCGTGCCCGCCGATGCAGGAAATGTTCGTGAAGATCCGCAAGGTGGCGCCCACCGACTCCAACGTGCTGATCCAGGGCGAATCGGGGACCGGCAAGGAACTGGTGGCCCGTGCCCTGCACAACCTCTCGCGACGCGCCAAGGCACCGATGATTTCGGTGAACTGCGCGGCGATTCCGGAAACCCTGATCGAATCCGAACTGTTCGGCCACGAGAAAGGCGCATTCACCGGTGCCAGTGCCGGTCGTGCCGGCCTGGTCGAAGCCGCCGACGGTGGCACCCTGTTCCTCGACGAAATCGGTGAATTGCCGCTGGAGGCCCAGGCCCGCCTGCTGCGGGTACTGCAGGAAGGCGAGATCCGCCGGGTCGGCTCGGTGCAGTCGCAAAAGGTCGATGTCCGCCTGATCGCCGCCACCCACCGCGACCTGAAGAACCTGGCCAAGGCCGGGCAGTTCCGTGAAGACCTCTACTACCGCCTGCACGTGATCGCCCTCAAGCTGCCGGCCCTGCGCGAACGCGGCAGTGACGTCAACGAGATCGCCAGCGCTTTCCTCGCCCGTCAGAGCGCCCGCATCGGCCGCGATGACCTGCACTTCTCCAGCGAGGCCGAACAGGCCATCCGTCACTACAGCTGGCCAGGTAACGTGCGCGAACTGGAAAACGCCGTGGAGCGCGCGGTCATTCTCAGCGAGAGCGCGGAAATTTCCGCCGACCTGCTGGGTATCGACATCGAACTGAGCGACCTGGAAGACGACGATGTCCTGGACAACCTGCCGACCCTGGCTGGTAGCGCCGCCAACAGCGCCAGCCACGAACCGACCGAAGACCTTTCGCTGGAAGACTACTTCCAGCATTTCGTCCTTGAGCACCAGGACCACATGACCGAGACCGAGCTGGCCCGCAAGCTGGGTGTCAGCCGCAAGTGCCTGTGGGAACGCCGCCAGCGCCTGGGCATTCCACGGCGCAAGAGCAACGTCACCAGCGACAACTGATTCGACGCGTCCCCTCGGGGGCAAGCCTGCACCTACTGTCGTGGGAGCGGGCTTGTCGGGTCGACGCATCGCCCGCGATGCGTTTGTGCGGTAGCACATCAGTCTTTGCGCAAATCTGTTACCCAAGCTGTCAGACGTAACAGTCTCCGAGGCATACGGTAACGAAATTTCTACATTTGCCCTGCCCCTGAATCACTCAAAAACGCCGAAAGCCCCGGAATCATTGGGCTTTCAAAAGTTGGCACGGCACCTGCTATATCTTTGGTACAAGAACAATAACAAGCACTGCAACTCAAAATAAGAACAAGACGAAACGACTCACGCACAATAAGAACAAGACGGCGGAGGCGCAGCTAACTGATTCTTTTGGAGAGGAGTTGTGTTTGGGGCTTGCCCCACGATCAGGCAGAGAACAACAAAAACTGCACTCAAAAGCAGCACCTGAACTGATTGGATCGACAGATCAACATCATCTCGGCGACCAAAGCAATCCGTTTGCTCTTCACCCCCTGGTTTGGGGGTCGTCCACAAGCCTTGAGCTTGCGGACAGGGCACTCAACAAAAACAAGAAGCCCAACAAAAAAACAATAAGAGCACACAACGACTTGGTGGGGAGCTTCGGCTCCCCATGTCGTTTCTCCCCCGCGCGAATCACGCTCGGCATACCGCCTACACCATTCCCCCAGTAAATGCTAGAATCCCCGCCCATCATGCGGCCATTCTCCTATCCTTGGCCGATCATTCCTTCAAACAGTGCATCCCATGCTGAAGAAGCTGTTCCAGTCGTTCCGCCCGCCCGTTCGTGGCCAGCACCACAGGCGCACCACGCCTGAAGTGATCAACAAGAGCCAGCACTCGCTGCAGCGCAGCCAGTTCAGCCGCCACGCCGTGGGCATCGTCGAGCGCCTCCAGGCGGCCGGCTACCAGGCCTACCTGGTCGGTGGCTGCGTGCGCGACCTGCTGCTGGGCATCACGCCCAAGGACTTCGACGTCGCCACCAGCGCCACCCCCGAGCAGGTGCGTGCCGAGTTCCGCAACGCCCGTATCATTGGTCGGCGCTTCAAGCTGGTCCACGTGCATTTCGGCCGTGAGATCATCGAAGTCGCCACCTTCCGCGCCCCGCATTCCGACGAGGACCAGGCCGACAGCCACCGTTCGTCGCACAATGCCAGCGGCCGCATCCTGCGCGACAACGTGTACGGCACCCTGGAGGAAGACGCGCAGCGCCGTGACTTCACCATCAACGCCCTGTACTACGATCCGGTCAGCGAGCGCATCCTCGACTACGCCAACGGTGTCCACGACATCCGCAACCGCCTGTTGCGCCTGATCGGCGATCCGACACACCGCTACCAGGAAGACCCGGTGCGCATGCTGCGCGCGGTGCGCTTCGCCGCCAAGCTGGACTTCGGCATCGAAAAGCACACCGTGCAGCCGATCCGCGAACTGGCCAAGCTGCTGCGCGAGATTCCCCCGGCGCGCCTGTTCGAGGAAACCCTCAAGCTGTTCCTCAACGGCCAGGGTGCCATCGCCTTCGAGATGCTGGTCGACCTGGAACTGTTCGAACCGCTGTTCCCGGCCAGCAGCCACGCACTCGAAGAGCGTCCGACCTACACCCACACCTTGATCAGCCAGGCCCTGAGCAACACCGACCTGCGCGTCAAGCAAGGCAAGCCGGTCACCCCTGCCTTCCTGTTCGCCGCCCTGCTCTGGCCTGCCCTGCCGGGCCGTGCGCTGTACCTGCAGAGCCAAGGCGTGCCGCCGATCCCGGCCATGAACGGCGCGGCCCACGACCTGATCGCCGAACAGTGCCAGCGCATTGCCATTCCCAAGCGTTTCACCCTGCCGATCCGCGAGATCTGGGACATGCAGGAGCGCCTGCCACGACGCAGCGGCAAGCGCGCCGACATGATGCTCGACAACCCGCGCTTCCGCGCCGGCTACGACTTCCTGCTGCTGCGTGAAAGCGCCGGCGAGGAGACCGACGGCCTGGGCCAGTGGTGGACCGACTACCAGGACGCCAACGACAGCCAACGCCGCGAGATGATCCGCGAGCTGGGCAGCCGTGACGATGGCGCCAGTGCCGCTCCACGCAAACGCAAGCGCAGCCCCAGCAAGCGCAAGCGTGAAGACGACCAGACGTGGGATTGAGCATGAGCACCCGCGCCTTCATCGGCCTGGGCAGCAACCTCGATGAGCCTGCCGAGCAACTGCGCAGCGCCCTGCGGGCCCTCGACCAGATTCCCGAGAGCCGCCTGGCGGCAGCCTCCGCCCTGTACACCAGCGACTCGTTGCTACCTGGGCACCCCCGCTTCACCAACGCCGTGGCCGCCCTTGACACGTCGTTGGCGCCGCTGGCGTTGCTCGACGCGCTGCAGGGCATCGAGCACGACCAGGGCCGGGTGCGCAAAGAGCGCTGGGGACCGCGTACCCTCGACCTCGACATGCTGCTGTTCGGTGACCAGGTCATCGACGAGCCCCGCCTGAAAGTGCCGCACTACCACATGCAGGCGCGCCCCTTCGTGCTCTACCCGCTAGCCGAGCTGGTACCCGCCGACTTCCGTCTCGCCGATGGCCGCAGCCTCGCGCAGTTGCTCCAGGACTGTCCGTTCGTCGGCCTGGAACGCCTCTAGGACGGGTGTTACAGGCGAGGGTAACGCCAGTAACACCCTCGCCGTAACATTGCGGTAACACGGATCATTGACTTCCCCCACCTCGCTCACGACTATAGGCGTCCCGCGGCGATACGCTGCCGCCATCACCTATTTAGGCTCGGACGGACCTGCGCCCGAACATCACAAACGATGATGTGCCGCTCCGGAAGATGAATACACGCGTTGTACGCAGTTGTTTCACAGCGCCTGAACGAGGATTCCCCTACATGCCTGAAGTAACCCTGACCACCCTCAACGGCCTCAAGGCCAAGGGTGAAAAAATCACCATGCTGACCTGCTACGACGCGACCTTCGCCAAGGCCGCCAGCCAGGCCGGCGTCGAAGTACTGCTGGTGGGTGACTCGCTGGGCATGGTCCTGCAAGGCCATGACAGCACCCTGCCGGTAACCACCGAAGACATGGCGTACCACACCGCCTGCGTCAAACGCGGCAACGACGGTGCGCTGATCCTCGCCGACCTGCCGTTCATGGCCCACGCCACCACCGAACTGGCCTTCGCCAACGCCGCCCAGCTGATGCGTGCCGGCGCCCACATGGTGAAGATCGAAGGCGCTGCCTGGCTGGCCGAGACCATCCGCCTGCTGGCCGACCGCGGCGTGCCAGTGTGCGCGCACATGGGCCTGACCCCACAGACCGTCAACGTGCTCGGCGGCTACAAGGTCCAGGGTCGCCAGGAAGCCCAGGCGCGGCAGATGCGCGCCGACGCCATCGCCCTGGAGCAAGCCGGCGCGGCCATGCTGCTGCTCGAATGCGTGCCCAGCGAACTAGCGGCGGAAATCACCCAGGCGGTCTCCATCCCGGTGATCGGCATCGGCGCCGGTAGCGCCACCGATGGCCAGGTGCTGGTCCTGCACGACATGCTCGGGTTGTCCCTGAGCGGCCGTGTGCCGAAGTTCGTGAAGAACTTCATGGCTGGCCAGCCAGACATCCAGGGTGCCCTCGCCGCCTATGTGCAGGCGGTCAAGGACGTCAGTTTCCCTGCCAGTGAACATGGGTTCAGCGCATGAATACCGTCAAGACCGTCCGGGAGCTGCGCGCCGCCGTGGCCCGTGCTCGCGGCGAAGGTAAACGCATCGCCTTCGTGCCGACCATGGGCAACCTGCACAGCGGCCACGCCGCACTGGTCACCAAGGCTGCCCAGCGTGCCGACTTCGTGGTCGCCAGCATCTTCGTCAACCCGCTGCAGTTCGGCGCCGGCGAGGACCTCGACAAGTACCCGCGCACCCTCGCCGCCGACCAGGAGAGACTGCTCCAGGCTGGCTGCCACCTGCTGTTCGCCCCCACCGTCGAGGAAATGTACCCCGACGGCATGAGCGTACAGACCCGGGTCAGCGTGCCGCACCTGTCCGAAGGCCTGTGCGGCGCCAGCCGTCCCGGACACTTCGAAGGCGTGGCGACCGTCGTCAGCAAGCTGTTCAACATGGTCCAGCCCGACCTTGCCGTGTTCGGCGAGAAGGACTTCCAGCAACTGGCGGTCATTCGCGCCATGGTCCGTGACCTGAACATGCCGGTCCAGATCATCGGCGAACCGACCGTACGTGCCGAAGACGGCCTGGCGTTGTCCTCGCGCAATGGCTACCTGACCCCGGAGCAACGCGCCGCCGCCCCGGCGCTGTACCGTACCTTGAGCGGCATGGCCGAGGCCCTGCGCCGTGGCCAGCGCGACTATGCGGCGCTGATTGCCGGGGGCGAGGCGCAACTCGAAGCCGCCGGGATGCGCAAGGACTACCTGGAAGTGCGTCATGCCGTGACGCTGCGCCCGGCGCAGCTCGACGACCGTGACCTGGTGGTGATTGCCGCGGCTTACCTGGGCAACACACGGTTGATCGACAACCTGTACCTGCACCTGGAAACGCCGAGCGCCTGAAACAGGGCCTGCCTCGCCGGCTCCCGGAATGTGCAACATTCCCCGTGGGAGCCGGCGACGGCGCCAACCGACAAATTTCATCCCCAGCCTCCCCTTCCTCCCATTCCCGCTTTCTGGCCAATGCCTATAATGGACAGCTTGCAACAGGCAATGAATGCCACTGTCGTAACTTGACCATGTCTCAAGGAAACCACCCGCAATGGCGTATTACCGTACACCCCACGATGTGACGGCGCTGCCTGCCTGGCAAGCGCTTCAGCAACACCGCGACGCCATGCAGGGCTTCAGCATGCGCGAAGCCTTCGCCGCCGACGGCAAGCGCTTCGAGCAGTTCTCCCTGAGCAGCTGCGGACTGTTCCTCGACTATTCGAAGAACCTGATCACCGAGCAGACCCGCGACCTGTTGGTGAACCTGGCCAAGGAAGTCGACCTGGAAGCCGCCATCAAGTCGATGTTCAACGGCGAGATCATCAACGCCTCGGAAGGCCGCCCGGTGCTGCACACCGCGCTACGCCGCCCGGTCGGCGACAAGCTCAGCGTCAACGGCGTCAATGTGATGCCCGAAGTACACAAGGTGCTGAACCAGATCACCGAGCTGGTCGGCCGCATCCATGACGGCCTGTGGCGCGGCTATAGCGAAAAGCCGATCACCGACGTGGTGAACATCGGCATCGGCGGCTCGTTCCTCGGCCCGGAGCTGGTCTCCGAGGCCCTGCTGCCATACGCCCAGCGTGGCGTGCGCTGTCACTACCTGGCGAACATCGACGGCAGCGAATTCCACGAACTGTCGGCCAACCTGCGGGCCGAGACCACCCTGTTCATCGTCTCGTCGAAGTCGTTCAACACCCTCGAGACCCTGAAGAACGCCATGGCCGCCCGCACCTGGTACCTTGCCCAGGGCGGCTCGGAAGCCGAGCTCTACCGCCACTTCATCGCCGTGTCGAGCAACAAGGCCGCGGCACTGGCCTTCGGCATCCGCGAAGAGAACATCTTCCCGATGTGGGACTGGGTCGGCGGGCGCTATTCGCTGTGGTCGGCCATCGGCCTGCCCATTGCCCTGGCCATCGGCACTGCCAACTTCAAGGAGCTGCTGTCCGGTGCCTATACCATGGACCAGCACTTCCAGAGCGCTCCGTTCGACAAGAACATGCCGGTGCTGCTGGCTCTGCTGGGGGTGTGGTACGGCAACTTCTGGGGCGCGCAGAGCCACGCGATCCTTCCGTACGATCACTACCTGCGCAACATCACCAAGCACCTGCAACAGCTGGACATGGAGTCCAACGGCAAGAGCGTGCTGCAAGACGGTACCCCGGTGAAGACCGACACCGGTCCGGTGATCTGGGGTGGCGTCGGCTGCAACGGCCAGCATGCCTATCACCAGTTGCTGCACCAGGGCACCCAGCTGATCCCGGCCGACTTCATCGTCCCGGTGGTGAGTTTCAACCCCGTGGCCGACCATCACCAGTGGCTGTATGCCAACTGCCTGTCGCAGAGCCAGGCGTTGATGCTCGGCAAGACCCGCGCCGAAGCCGAGGCCGAGCTGCGCGCCAAGGGCCTCAACGAAGCCGATGTGGCCATGCTGGCACCGCACAAGGTGATTCCGGGCAACCGCCCGAGCAACACCCTGGTGGTCGAACGCATCAGTCCGCGTCGCCTGGGCGCGCTGGTGGCGATGTACGAGCACAAGGTCTTCGTGCAGAGCGTGATCTGGGGGATCAACGCCTTCGACCAGTGGGGCGTGGAACTGGGCAAGGAACTGGGCAAGGGCGTGTACCAGCGTCTGGTCGGCAGTCTGGAAGACAACGCCGAGGATGGCTCCACCCAAGGCCTGATCAACTACTTCCGCGGCCGGCACCGCGGCTGATCGCGCCCTTGGCGGGGCAAGCCCGCTCCCACGTGATCGGCATGGGAGCGGGCTTGCCCCGCCAAGGCTTGCGTCCGGGAACACCCCCGCCTTCTACACTGTCCTATCGAATAGTCATTGCAGTCCCTCGCCCGCCGCCAGCGCAGGAGCACCGCCATGTTCGATATCCGCGACTACCCCCAGGCCCTGGCCGTCAGCCAGTCAGCCGTAATCTCCGATGCCGACTACCGCCGCCTCTACCGTCAGTCGGTGGACGACCCTGACACCTTCTGGGCCGAACAGGCCGAGCGCCTGAGCTGGGACAAGCCCTGGTCGAGCGTGCAGCAATGCGACCTGAAGACCGGCAAGGCCCGCTGGTTCGACGGAGCCAGACTCAACGTCAGCTACAACTGCATCGACCGCCACCTGGCCAGCCGCGGCGAACAGCCCGCATTGCTGTGGGAAGGCGACGACCCGAGCGACAGCAAGACCATCACCTACCGTGAACTGCACCGCCAGGTCTGCCGCCTGGCCAACGTGCTCAAGACGCGCGGCGTGAAGAAAGGCGACCGGGTGTGCATCTACATGCCGATGATCCCCGAGGCCGCCTACGCCATGCTCGCCTGCGCCCGCATCGGTGCCATTCACTCTGTGGTGTTCGGCGGTTTCTCGCCCGACGCCCTGCGCGACCGTATCCTCGACGCCGACTGCCACACCGTGATCACCGCCGACGAAGGCCTGCGTGGCGGCAAGCGCATCGCACTCAAGCACAACGTCGACAAAGCCCTCTCCCGCTGCCCCGCGGTCAGTACCGTCCTGGTGGTTCGACGCACCGGCGGCGAAGTGGCCTGGCACGACGGACGCGACCTCTGGTACCACGCGGCGACCGACGGCGCTGCTGACGATTGCCCGGCCGAGCCGATGGCCGCCGAGGATCCGCTGTTCATCCTCTATACCTCCGGCAGCACCGGCAAACCCAAGGGCGTGCTGCACACCACCGCCGGCTACCTGCTGCAGGCCACCCTGACCTTCAAGGTGGTGTTCGACTACCGCGAGGGCGAGGTGTTCTGGTGCACCGCCGATGTCGGCTGGGTCACCGGCCATAGCTACATCGTCTACGGTCCGCTGGCCAACGGCGCGATCTCGTTGATGTTCGAAGGCGTCCCCAGCTACCCGGACACCTCGCGCTTCTGGCAGGTAGTCGACAAGCACCAGGTGAACATCTTCTACACCGCGCCCACCGCCCTGCGCGCGCTCATGCGCGAGGGCACGGGCCCCTTGCAGAACTCCTCGCGCACCAGCCTGCGCCTGCTCGGCAGCGTCGGCGAACCGATCAACCCGGAAGTCTGGGAATGGTACTTCGAGGCCGTGGGACAGAAACGCTGCCCCATCGTCGATACCTGGTGGCAGACCGAGACCGGCGCCATCATGCTCACCCCGCTGCCCGGCACGCCACGACTCAAGCCCGGCTGTGCCACCCAACCGATGTTCGGCGTACAACCGGTGCTGCTGGACGAGAAGGGCCAGCTCATCGAAGGCCCCGGCGCCGGACTGCTGGCGATCAAGGCCAGTTGGCCGGGGCAGATCCGCAGCGTCTACGGCGACCACCAGCGCATGGTCGATACCTACTTCAAGCCCATGCCCGGTTATTACTTCACCGGCGACGGCGCACGCCGCGACGCCGATGGCGACTACTGGATCACCGGGCGCATCGACGATGTGATCAATGTCTCCGGGCACCGTATCGGCACCGCCGAGGTGGAGAGCGCGCTGGTACTGCACGACAGCGTCGCCGAAGCGGCCGTGGTGGGCTACCCCCACGATCTCAAGGGCCAGGGCGTGTATGCCTTCGTCACGCCAATGAACGGGGTGAACGCTGACGATGCACTCAAGGCCGAACTGCTGGCCCTGGTCAGCCAGGAGATCGGCAGCTTCGCCAAGCCGGAACTGATCCAGTGGGCTCCGGCGCTGCCCAAGACGCGCTCGGGCAAGATCATGCGGCGTATACTGCGCAAGATCGCCTGCAACGAGCTGGACAACCTGGGGGATACCTCCACCCTCGCTGATCCGGCCGTGGTCCAGGGACTGATCGACAAGCGCCTCAATCAATAGCCAGCGGCCCGGGCGCGCCGCCTTGCCCAAAAGGTCGCCATGGAAGCCCTTCGCCGCCGCATCGAAACCCAGGTCATGAGCCTTACCGGGCTGGCCCTCGGCCAGCTCGACCTGGAATCGCCCAAGGGCGACCCGGGGCTGTTCGGCCCGCAGAGCATCAGTTGGCAGGTGCACGGCGACTTCCCCAGCATGCTGGTGGGCGGCATCAGCGCCTTGATGCTGCAACTGTTGCATCCCCTGGCGCTGGCCGGCGTGTGGGACCACTCGAATTTTCGCGAAGACCTGCTCGGCCGCCTGCGCCGCACCAGCCAGTTCATCTCCGGCACCACGTTCGGCTCGACCCGCGACGCCGAATGGCTCATCGAGAAAGTCCGCACCATCCACCTCCAGGTGGTCGGCACCGCCGCCGACGGGCGTCCCTATGCCGCCAGCGACCCCGATCTGCTGACCTGGGTACACGTGGCCGAGGTCAGCAGCTTTCTCGCCGCCCACCTGCGTTACCGCAACCCCGGCCTCCCCCGCGCCGACCAGGATCGCTACTACGACGAGATCGCGCTGATCGCCGAGCGCCTGGGTGCCCGCGACGTGCCGCGCTCCTGTGCCCAGGTGCAGGCCTACTTGCAGCGCATGCGCCCACAACTGCAATGCGACGCCCGCAGCCTCGAGGTGGTGAAGATCCTGCAGGCGGCACCGGCACCCAGCCGCCTGGCCGAACCGGTGGGCAAGCTGATGCTCAACGCCGGTATCGACCTGCTGCCGGACTGGGCCCGCGCCATGCTCGGCCTGCACCAGGGCGCCCTGGCGCAGCGCATGATCCGCCTGGGGCTGGGCAACACGGCGCCGGTGCTGCGCTGGGCCATGCGCGACAGCTCGGCACACCGCGCCAGACGCCGCATGGGACTGGAGTGAGTCTTTTGGCCATCACGGCGGAACCGATTTAACGTGCCATACTCCAAGCACTCCAGCCTGATACAGACGAAGCGACACATGCCCAAAGGATTGACCCGCGCCCTCGGCGCCCTACTGGCCCTGGTGGCCCTGTACAGCCTGCTCGGCTTCCTCATTCTCCCTGGCATCGCCCTGCGCGTGGCCAACCAGCAGTTGGCGCAATACGCCAACGTGCCGGCGCACCTGCAACGCATCGAACTCAACCCGTTCAGCCTCGAACTGACGCTCTGGGGGCTGCAGATCGGCGAACCCGGCAAGGAACAGGTCGGTTTCGAACGCCTCTACGCCAACTTGTCCCTCGACAGCCTGTGGACCAAGGCCCTGCACCTGGATGCCGTGGAGCTGGATAAACCACGCACCGAGCTGCTGTTCGCCAAGGACGGCAGCCTCAACCTGACCCAATTGTTCAAGCTGCCGCCCAGCGAACCAAAGACCGAGGAGCCCGCGAGCGGTCCGTTCCCACTGCGCATCGACAGCATCAAGCTCAGCGAGGGCTACCTGCACTTCGAGGACCTGCGCCCCAGCGAGCCGATCGAGTTCCTCTACGACTCGATGAACCTGGAGCTGAAGCACCTCAGCACCCTGCCTGACGACAACGCCGACATGACCCTGGTGGCCAACGGCCCCAACGGTGGGCGAATCGACTGGAGCGGTACCCTGAGCCTGTCGCCGATCGCCTCCGAAGGCACGCTGAAGATCACCGACAGCAAGATGAAACTGTTCTGGCCCTACGTACGCGATGCCGTGCCGCTGGTGCTGGAGGACGGCACCCTCAGCCTCGACACCCACTACAAGCTCAACTTGTCCAAGGAAACCGAGCTGCTGCTGGACAACACCTCGCTGCGGGTCGCGCCGTTCGCCATCAAGGCGCCGGATGGCCGCCAACTGGCACGCCTGGCCAGCCTCGAGGTAAGCGAGACGTCCATCGACCTGGCCAAGCAATTGGTCACCGTTGGCAAGGTACGCAGTGAAAAACTCGAAACCTGGGCGGCCCTGGAGAAAGACGGCCAACTCGACTGGCAGAAACTCTTCGCCAGCCAGCCGCCCAAGGCCACGCCGAAGGAAAAGGCCGAACCTGCAGCCGCCGAGCCAAGCGCCGAGCAGAAGGCGGCCAAGGAGCCGAACAAGCCCTGGCAAGTACTGCTCAAGGACGTACAAGCGCGCAACTACATGGTTCACCTGGCCGACCGTAGCCAGAAAACCCCGGTGGAACTGGACGTCGGACCACTGAACCTCGACCTGCAGAACTTCGACAGCCTCAACCAGTCGCCCTTCACCCTCAAGCTCGACACCGGCGTGGGCAAGCAAGGCAAGCTGCAGGCCTCCGGCCAGGTCAACCTGGCACCGGTCACCGCCAAGCTGGACGTGGCCACCCGTGACATCGACCTGCGTGTGGCCCAGGCCTACATCAGCCCGTTCATCCGCCTCGAGCTGCGCAGCGGCATGCTCTCCAGCAACCTCAAGGTCGACCTGAAGAACATCGAGCCGTTGGCCTTCAGCATCGGCGGCAAAGCCCAGGTCAGCCAGCTGCATACGCTCGACACCATCAAGAACCGCGACTTCGTCAAATGGCAACAGGTGGATGTCGATGGCCTGTCTTATGTCCACGGCGATGCCCTGTCGATCGACAAGGTGACCCTGCTGCAGCCCTATGCACGCTTCATCATCAACGAAGACCGCACCACCAACGTCGACGACCTGCTGATCCCGCAGCCGGCAGGCAAGCCAGCCTCGGCCCCGAGCAAACCGAGCCCCGCCAGCCACGGCAAGGAGCTGGGCATCCATATCGGCCAGATCAGCATCAACGACGGTTCGGCCAACTTCGCCGACCAGACCCTCACCCCCCACTTCGCCACGGCAGTGCAACAGCTCAACGGCCAGATCGGCACCATCGACAACCGCAAGCCAATGCCAGCCAAGGTCGACGTCAAGGGCAAGGTCGACCGCTATGCGCCGGTGACCATCACCGGGGCACTCAACCCGTTCAACCCACTGGCCAGCCTGGACATCGCCACCAGCTTCAAGCGCGTCGAACTGACCACGCTGACGCCCTACTCCGGCAAGTTCGCCGGCTTCCGCATCCGCAAGGGGCGGCTGAACCTCGACCTGCACTACCTGATCACCAATGGCCAGCTCAAGGCCGAGAACAAGGTGGTGATCGAGCAACTGCAACTGGGCGAGAAGGTCGACAGCCCGGACGCCGTGGACCTGCCGATCCGCCTGGCGGTGGCACTGCTCAAGGATACCGATGGCAAGATCTCGATCGAACTGCCAGTGTCGGGCGACCTCAACAACCCCCAGTTCAGTGTCATGCCTATCGTCTGGCAGACCCTGCGCAACCTGGTGCTGCGCGCAGCCCAGGCGCCCTTCAAGTTCATCGGCGGGCTGATTTCCGGTGGCGGCGCGGAGGACCTGGGCAGCGTGTCGTTCGCCCCAGGCTCCAGCGACCTGACCCCGGATGCCCAGTCGGCCCTGGACAAGCTGGCCTCCGCGCTCAAGGAGCGCCCGGAACTGCGCCTGGAGATCGAAGGCACCGCCGCCCAGAGCAGCGATGGCCCGCTGATCGCCCAGCAACGCCTGGAGCGCGAGTACCAGGCCACCTGGTACAAGGTCCTGCAGCGTCGTGGCGACAAGGTGCCGGCCAATCCGTCACTGCTGGTCGTCGACGACAGCGACAAGCCTGCCATGCTCGAAGGCATCTACCGCACCCGCCTCAAGCAACAGCCGCCAGCCGAGTGGGAAAAGCTCAGCCGCAGCGAACGCACCGCCAAGCTGCGTGACGCGGTGATCAAGTCCTGGGCCGAAAGCACCGCGCTGCTGCGTACGCTTGGCCAGGAACGGGCCGGCAGCATCAAGGACTACCTGGTCGACAAGGGCAAGCTCGAGGATGACCGGGTGTACTTCATCGACAGCAACCTCGGCCAGGCAGAGAGCGATGGCCGGGTGGTGACACCGATGCACCTGGATGCCGAGTAAGCCCGGCTCCTGCGATACGATCGTGATCCTGATCTGCATCGCAGGAGCCAGCCACCTCACACCAGGCGTTGCCCCGATACCGCCGGGTGATAGAGCGGCTGCACCTTGTTCCCCGCAGGATCCAGCAGATGGAAACTGCGCGCACCATCGCCATGGTTGAAGGGACGATCCAGCAGGGTCACGCCCTGGGCCTTGAAGTACTGGTACCAGGCTTCCAGCTCCTCCACGCTGTCGACGATGAAGCCGTAGTGGTCCAGGGTCTGCAAGCCATTGGCCGCCCCCACGCCACGACCGAGCGACAGATTGTCGTTGCCGCAAGTCAGGTAGACCAGGTCTTCATTGGCGCGATTGAGCACTTCCATGCCCATCACATCGACATAGAAGCGCTCGCACTCCTCCAGGTTGGGAACCAGCAAGGCGATGTGACGCAGGCCATTGAGGCGCCCCGGACGGGCAGGAAGTTCGGACATGAGCAGGATTCCTTTTTTGTATACAATTCGAATCTGAATTTAAAACAAAAGGACCCGCCTGTGTATAGCCTGTTCATCAAGACCCGTGTCAGACCGGGCACCGCCGACGCTTTTCTGAGTGCGATCCAGGCCAACGCCGCAGCCTCGGTCGCTAGCGAGCCAGGCTGCCTGGTGTTCGACGTATCGCTGGACCGTGAAGATGCCGATGTGATCTACCTGTACGAGATCTACCAGGATGACGCGGCCTATGAGGCCCATACGCAGACTGCCCACTTTCGCGACAGCCGCCCCTTGGTGGAGCCACTGATAATCGAGCAGGTTTGCTTCGAGAGCGATGTGGTGGCGCGCAACCCCGTGAGCTGAAGCGCCTGGGCGTTGCAGGGAAGACATGAAAGAAGAACCCCGGCCATTGCCGGGGTCCGCCTTGAAGGGGTGGCCAAGTCCTTTTGGCCGACGGGACAATCCTTATTCAGCTTTAAGGCCGTCAGCCGAAACGGCCTTCACGCCGTTGATCTTCTTGGTGATGTCGATGGCCATCTTCTTCTGCGATTCAGTGATCGCGGTGGTCGAGGACAGCGACACCACGCCTTTGTTGGTCTCGACCTTGATGTCGGAGCCAGGGATGCCTTTCTCGGTCAACAGATCCGATTTGACCTTGGTGGTGATCCAGGTATCGGAGGTCGCTTCCTTGGCTTTGGTCACCTCACCGGCCGCAATCGTCATCGGGGCCTGGGTGGACTGCTGGGCGAATGCCGCATTAGCCATGGTCAGGGTCAGAGCGGTAGCAGTAGCGGCAGCAATGGCGAACTTCTTCATGTGAGTCACTCCTGTTTTTCGAAAGGTCTGCGCCTTGAATCCTGGCGGCAGGTAGGAGTGTAGTTGCATGGCGTGTGCCAGCTTTTCCGTTTCGCTTGAAGCCTTTTAAATCAATAAGTTATGTACTTTTAAGCCGACCAGCGGTCGTGCATTTTGCAATCTGCGGCGCAAACCTGAATGCAAGATGCAAGGCCAACCCCCTGTAGGTGCTGGCCTTGCCGGTGAACAGCGACGGGGCCGATGCCATTCACCTCGGCGCCTGCTTCAGGCTCCTGCAGCCCCCAAGACAGGCCGGAGCCTGCGGGCCGGGCATAAAAAAAGGACCCCGAAGGGTAATGCCAGTCAGTTAAGCTGACTGGCATTTTCATTTTCGGGTCGGATATTTTGCTGGTCGTTGCTTAACTACTCTCGGGAACCAACGATCAGGTCGTCGATGAGGCAAGATATACTGCGCCGCTGC
>NZ_VWXI01000027.1 GCF_011752525.1 Pantoea sp. Cy-639
GTGCAGTACGACGAGTCCAACCTGCAGTTCATCCAGCGGCTGTGCGAGGAGGAGGGTATCCACTACCACTTCCGCCACGCCGCCGACGGCCACCAACTGGTGTTCGGCGACGACCAGACGGTGTTCCCGAAACTCGCGCCCGTCAGCTTCCAGCACGACTCTGGTTTGGTCGCCGATACACCGATGATCAAGCGCTTCGCCCTGCGCCTGGAAACCCGCACCAGCAGCGTCAGCCGCCGCGACTATGACTTCAAGAAACCGCTGATCCAGCTCGAAGCCGAGGTCGACAGCCACGACGAACCGGCGCTGGAGGACTACGACTATCCGGGCCGCTTCCTCGACCGTTCTCGCGGCAAGCACCTCGCCAATAGAGCGCTTGAGCGCCACCGCAGCGACTACCGCCAGGCCCGTGGCGACAGCGACCAGCCGCTGCTCGCCAGTGGCCATTTCCTGACCCTGGCCAGCCACCCCAACGCCCAGTGGAACGACCTGTGGTTGCTGATCGAGGTGCGGCACCAGGGGCGTCAGCCGCAAGTCCTGGAAGAAGCCATCACCAGCGACGTCGACGCCCGCTTCGACGGCTTCCAGCAGGGCTACCGCAACTTCTTCGTGGTCACCCCGTGGGAGCTGCCATACCGTCCGCCGCTGCGGCACCCGAAACCCAAGGTGCTGGGCGACCAGCGCGCCGTGGTCAGCGGCCCGGCCGGCGAGGAGATCTACTGCGACGAATACGGCCGCATCAAGGTGCAGTTCTTCTGGGACCGCGAAGGCCAGTCCGATGATAGATCCAGCGTGTGGATGCGCGTGGCCAGCAGCTGGGCCGGACAGGGCATCGCCGGCTTGCAACTGCCGCGAGTGGGCATGGAAGTGTTGGTCAGCTTCCTCGAAGGCGACCCCGACCAACCGCTGGTGACCGGCTGCCTGTACCACGGCGTGAACATGCCGCACTACAAGCTGCCCGACCTGAAAACCCTGGCGACGATCAAGAGCAAGGAATACAAGGGCAGCCGCGGCAACGAACTGCGCATCGACGACACCACCAGCGAGATCAGCATCGGCCTGCGCAGCGACCACGGCGCCAGTGCCCTGAACCTCGGCTACCTGACGCACCCAAGACCGAGTGGCGGCGCCCCACGCGGTGAAGGTTTCGAACTGCGCACCGACCGCCACGGCGCCGTGCGCGCTGCCGGCGGCCTGCTGCTGACCACCGAGCCGCGCCCCAACGAAGCCAAGCACCACAAGGACCTGCCCGAGACCGCCGAACGCCTGGCCACCGCCAGCGAGCAGCAGGACAGCCTGGCGGAACTGGCCAAGCAGATGCAGGCCCAGGAACCGGGTGACCAGGACGAGGTGGCCAAGGACCTGCACAAGCAGCACCAAGGCATCCTCGGCAGCGGCCCGGGCGATCTGACGAAAAACGAGTTCGCCGAATTCACCCAGCCGCACCTCGTGGTCTCGAGCCCGGCCGGCATCGCCCTGACCACCCCCGGCCCCAACCACCTCACCAGCGGCAGCCACCTGGCGCTGAGCAGCACCGGTCACACCAGCATGTCCGTCGGCAAGCGCCTGCTGGCCAGCGCCAGCCAGGGCATGCGCCTGTTCGTGCAGAGCCTGGGCTGGAAGTTGGTGTCGGCTTCCGGCGACATCGACATCCGCGCGCTGAAGGACAGCATCAACCTGCTGGCCAAGCTGGATATCACCGCCAACGCCGACCGCATCACCCTCAAGGCCAAGACCGAGCTGGTGGTGCAGGGCGGCGGTAGCGCGACGACGTACAACGCCAGTGGCATCACCCACGTCACCAGCGCCAACTACACCGCCCATGCCGCGCAGTTCGCGCACATCGGTGCGGCGAGCAAGGCCGGCACCTTCCCCGAGCCGCCCAAGCCGGGCAAGGGGTCGCTGGACCTGTTCAACCGGTACAACAACACCAAGGGCATCAAGGCTGGCGATTACGCAGCCACCGATGCCCTGGGCAAGGTGCTCAAGGGCGCGCTCGACGGCCAGGGCTTCAATGCTGTCAGTGGCGCGGCGGTGGGCCCGGGTACCGCCAAGTTCGGCCTCGACACCGCCGACTCCTGGAGCATGCCCGCGACCTTCGTGGCCGGTCTGCCCTGGCCCTCGACCGCAGGGCTCAATGAAAGCGAGCCGTCGATGCTCGACGCGATCAAGGACAAGCTGACCCCCGATGCCAGCGGCAACTTCATGCAGCAGGCCAGGCAGCTCGGCAGCACCGGCATGGACATGGCCAAACAGGGCATGAGCCTGCTCAAGACCAGCCAGGACGCCCTGCAAAGCGCGCAACAGGTGCAAGGCGCGCTGAAAAGCGGTGTCGCCGGCCTGCCGCAACTGGCCGGCGCCGCCGGCCCGGCCATGCCTGCCGCGTCAGCCGCGCTGGGCCTGCCCAGCCTGCCCACGCTGCCGGAAATCCCGAAACTTCCTGAATTCAAGGCACCGAGCCTTGCCAGCCTGATGCCAAGCGGACTGCTGTCATGACCGAACAAACCTCCCCACAAGGCGGCCGCGAAGTCGCCATCCTTCCGCTGACCGAAGTTCACATCGAGGACGTCGGCCGTGGCGCCGCAGTGTTCGACGCCTGGCTGCGCGATATCAGCGACGGCTACGTCACCCTCGAACGCATCAAGAGCGTTGCCGGCGCCCTGCCGGTGGTGGGCAACATCATCGCCCTGATCGACGCCCTGGGCGACATCGTCACCCTGGCCGAAAGCGAAAAACCTGAGCCGTGGGACTGGGTGAGCCTGGGCATCAACATGATCGGCGTGGTCCCGATCCCGCCGACCATGGCTGCGGCACGCATGAGCCTGCGGCCGATGCTGTTCATGATCCGCCAGGAAGGCAAACAGATCCTCGGCGACGCCCTGGTCGAGATCATCGCCGGACACCTCAACGCCGATATCGTCGCCAGCCTGGACGACTTCGTCGAACAGGCCGAAGGCAAACTCAAGGAAACCCTGGCGGCAGCGGGCAGCAAGGCCGAAGAGATCCTCAACGAGATCTGCAAGGGCCTGGACGCGCTGGTCGACGGCAACCTCGGCAGCCAGGACGACCTGAACGACGCCGGCAACAAGGTCAGCGCCGCCGCCGACCAACTGCTGCACGACCCCGCCAAGAGCATCGACAACATCTTCGGCGCCGTCTGGAGTGCCTACAAGGCTGCCGGCAAGGGTATGGCCAACATGGTCGCCAGTGCGGTGATCAGCGACGACGCCAAGAAGTATGCGCACGGCCAGGTGGACAAGCTGCGGTTGCTGGCACCGCAGGTCAACAGCGAGATCAACAAGCTCGGTGATGGCGGCAATCCGCATTCCATCGAAGCACTGCGCTTGGTGTTGGCCGGGAGTGTGATGTTGTGGCGGGCGCGTAATCCGCAGTTGGTCAACTTCAATATCAAGCCCGGGACGACCAGCAAGGCGGAGCACACGTTGCCTGCTGGCAAGGTCGAGACTTCCAGGGAGCAGGCGCCGGCCAAGAGCGCCCCTAGTTGCTGCAAGAACAAGACAGCTACAGGCACGAAAAAAGACATCGGTTTCGCCTTGGGTAACGAAACCCTGTCACACACCGATTTCAGCCTGCCGGGTCCCTTCCCCATCGAATGGACTCGAGTTTACAACTCGCGCCTGGGCGAGTTGGACGACAGCAGCCTCGGCGCTCGCTGGCTCACCGAGTTCACCACCTGCATCGATGTGGTCAATGATGGTCTGCTGTTCCACGATGTGGATGGCCGTAGTCATGCTTACCCATTACCTGAAGTGGGCAAGTCGCACTACGACCCCATCGAGTACAGCTCGCTGGTACGCATGACCGAGACGCAGATCATCCTCCTGCGCGGCGTATCGCGTCGCGAGACCTACGAAAGAGTCGGTGATCGTTTCTATCTCGTGCATATCGTGCTGCGCAGCGGCGCGGGCGCAATGCTGCATTACGAACACAACTACAACGGCCGCCCGGTGCTGTCGGATATCAACACCTATCAGGACAACGACCAGAGCAAAGTCCACCTTCAGCTCGGCACTCGAGTTGACGAGCACGGGCATATCCAGGGTCTATGGCAGGTCGTCGACGGCAAGCCGCTACGCCAGTTGTGTGCGTATCACTACGACGACCAGGGCGACCTGGTCGCGGCTCAGGACGAAAACGGCGCCGCCTGGCACTACCAGTATCAGAACCACCTGATCACCCGTTACACCGACCGTACAGGTCGCGGGATGAATTTGCAGTGGGACGGCTCAAGCCCGAAAGCGAAGGCCATTCGCGAGTGGGGCGATGACGGCAGCTTCGATACACGCCTGGTCTGGGACAAGCACCTGCGGCTGACCACCGTGACCGATGCCCACGGTCAACAGACCAAGCACTACTACGACATCCTCGGCTACACCTACCGCATCAAGCACCCCGACGGTAACTCCGAGTGGCTGTTCCGCGATCATCGCAAGAACGTGATTCGCCATGTGCATGCCGACGGCAGCCAGGACCGCTACACCTACGATGAGCGCAGCAACCTGTTGCAGCACATTCGTGCCGACCACAGCGTGGTGCATTTTGCCTACGACGATCAGGACCAGTTGATCAAGATCCGCGATGCCGAGGCCGGGCTGTGGCTGCGCGACTACGATGATCGCGGCAACCTGGTCGAAACGGTCGACCCGCTGGGTAACAAGACCGAGTTTGCCTACACGCCAACGGGTTTGGTCAAGGCGATCAAGGATGCCAATGGCGGCGAGAAAAAACTGGCCTACAACGATGCCGGTCAGTTGCTGGAGTACACCGATTGCTCGGGCAAGACCAGCATTTGGGAGTACAACACGTTCGGCCAGCTGACCCTGTTCGTCGATGCCATGGGCAACAAGACGGCCTACGAATACAAAGCTGGCCAACTTTGCAAAGTCACGCTTGCGGACAAGACTGAGGAGCGATTCGACTATGACGCCGAAGGCCGCTTGCTCGCCCATTCCGATGGTCTGGATCGTTGCACCACCTGGTCCTATAGCGCTGCCGGCCTGCTGGCCGAACGCGTTGATGCCAACGAACACACCCTGCGTTATCGCTGGGACAAACTCGGCCGCCTGATCGGGCTGGAGAACGAAAACGAAAGCAAGGCCACGTTCCTTTACGACCCGATTGGTCGCCTATTGCAGGAAACCGGCTTCGACGGGCTGGTGACCCGTTATCAGTACGACCCGTACTCTGGACGCCTGGCATCTACCCAGGTTGGCCAGCGCCGCATCGACCTGCGCTTCGACCGTATGAACCGCCTGGTCGAGCGTACCGCCCGCCAAGGTGATCAGAGCCAGACCGAAACCTTTGCCTATGACGGCAACGGCAAACTGATCCAGGCCATCAACGCCGCCAGCAAGTTGCAGTGGTTCCATGATGATGCGGGCAATCTGACCCGTGAGCATCAGCATTACCTCGCCACTGGCACGCCGATGGTCGCGGTGTGGCAGCACGAGTACGACGCTCTCAATCAGCGCGTGTCGACCGTTCGCCCCGATGGGCACAAGGTGAGTTGGCTGACCTATGGCAGCGGTCATCTGCTCGGCATGACCCTCGACCATCACGAGATGCTGGCCTACGAGCGTGATGACCTGCATCGCGAGGTTGTACGTCATCAGGGCAACAAGCTCATGCAGACCCAGGCGTGGGACCCCGCCGGGCGTTTGCAAGAGCAGTGGCTGGGCAGCCATGACGGTCAGTCCACGTTGCTTAAACGCCAGTACCGTTACGACGCTGCGGGCCAACTGACCAACATCCACGACACTCGTCGCGGCCAGTTGGAATATCAATACGATCCGGTTGGCCGCCTTCTCCAAGCCACCAGCCGTTTGGGCGTCGAGACCTTCGCCTTCGACCCTGCTGGCAACCTGCTGGACCAGAAAACCCAGGAGCTGAACCGACCGCTGGAAGCCGATCCGCGTCGCAACAAGTTGATGGACAACTTGCTGCGCGAGTATGCCGGCACCCATTACCGCTACGACGAACGCGGCAACCTGATCCACCGCCTGCACAACGGTGCCCATGCGCATTTCACCTGGGACCTGTTCGACCGGTTGGCCAATTACAACGACGACAAGCTCAAGGTCGATTTCGGTTATGACGCTTTGGGTCGGCGTCTGTACAAGAACTCGGTCGCGCACTATTGGGATCGACCGGAAGCGGGTACTGGTTGGAACCAGATGGAGCGTGGCAAACGCCAACGTGAGTTGGAATGTGGCTTCACGCTGTTTGGCTGGGATGGCGACACCCTGGCGTGGGAGAGCTCACCGCCAAGAGATGACGGCGATACTGGCCGAACCGTGCACTACCTGTATGAACCGGGCAGCTTTGTGCCGGTCGCGCAGGCGCTGCGCAAGCGTCCGATCGTGCTGCACAAACAGCCGGATTGGAGCCAGCGGGAGTACGACTTCGATCAGGATCCGCTGTGGCAGACCGAGATGAAACCCCAGGCATTCGATGCCATCGCCTGGTATCAGTGCGATCACCTGGGTACGCCGATGGAGTTGACGGATGAACAAGGCAATATCGCATGGACGGCGCAATACAAGGCCTGGGGCGAGGCGCGTGAAGAGCGCTCCGAGTGGGCTCGTGAGCAGGGACTGAGTAACCCGCTCCGCTTCGTTGGCCAATTCTATGATCATGAAACAGGTTTGCACTACAATCGATATCGTTACTACGAGCCAAGAGTAGGACGGTTCATTAGCCGGGACCCTATAGGGTTCGCTGGTGGCTCAAATATTTACCAGTATGCAGTGAATCCAATCAGCTGGACCGACGCGTTTGGTCTTAGTGCGAACAATATATTTATTCACTACACTGATGGAAAAAGCTTAAAAAGCATTATGGCTTCAGGTGTTATTAAGCCTAATAGCCAAGGGAAAGTGTATGTGACGGACACTCTGATGGCTCCCGAGGATGTGGCAAGTAATATTTTCATTAATGATGTTAGGCACGTCGGTCGCGAAGAGTATGCCGTCGTTTTCAAGGCGAACTCGGTTCAAATGGCTAACATTGAAAAGGAAAGCCATTATGAGTATGTTCACAAGGGGCCTTTGAAGTTGGGGGAGGTTGTCCATGCAGGGAAAAATCCTTATGGTACTATGAACGAGATTCCGTATGAGCAGCGTCTTGAAATGACAAATTCTCAAATTGCGACCCGAAGAGGTAAAGGCTGTGAATAAGACTTCAGAAAGGCAGGTAATGCTAAGCCAGGGAGAAATTACTGCTCTAAAAAAGGCTATCGCTTATTTGAAGTTTGAATGCGAGGAGGTAGGGTCTCTCATATTTTGTGGGAGTCCATTAATTAACTCCGCATTTGATAAGCTTATTGCGAGCAGTGATATCAAGGGTGAGGATGTTTTTTACAATAGAAAAAATCCGAGCGCCGAAAAGCGTATGCTAAAAAAGCTAAATGAAGAATTTAAGTACGAAGGTAGTGGTGAGGTTGAACAGATTGAGCAGTTAGAGCACTCTGAGATCTATATGCATCCATTTAAGGTGTGAAATGTTAGTGCGTGCTTGAGTTGTAAAGTCATTTTGACGTGTTATTGGGCGAGTGTTACACTCGTCCAGATTTAAATGAAGGGTTAAGTATAAATGAATGTCATGCTCTAGACAGACTTTGCGACTTGGCCATTGACTGATCTGAAGGCAGCGGCATCAGACAGGAAATTCGCTCGTGGGAAAGACCGCAAGGTGCTGAGTAGCCATTCTATCTCGGCATAAACGATCACTAATAGCTAAGGAAGCTCCGATCAAGTCAGCACAGGCTGCCTGACCTGTGCTGAAATAGTGCTCCGTTCATCCAGGCCAACAAGTCTTGCCCATGAGTCAAATGAGCTTCTCCGATTTCGAATATGCCGGTAAACGCAAGCAAACCCGTTGTGAGCGGTTCCTGGCCGAGATGGAACAGGTCGTACCGTGGAGCGGATTGGTCGCGTTGATCGAGCCGCATTACCCAAAGGCAGGTGGCGGTCGCAAGCCGTATCCATTGGAAACCATGCTGCGTATTCACCTGCTACAGAACTGGTTCTCGTTGAGCGATCCAGCCATGGAAGAGTCGCTGTACAAGATTACTTCGATGCGCCAGTTTGCTCGTCTGACGCTCAGCGCTCCGATCCCCGAAGACACGACGATCATGAACTTCCGGCACCTGCTGGAGAAGCATCAGTTGGCGGCGGGCATTTTGGAAACCATCAACAATTACCTGCGAGACAAGGGCCTGTCGTTGCGCCAGGGCACCATCGTCGACGCCACTATCATCCACGCACCCAGTTCGACCAAAAACAAGGAAGGCAAACGCGATCCTGAAATGCATCAGACGAAGAAAGGCAACCAGTACTTCTTCGGCATGAAAGCGCACATCGGAGCCGACGCAGAATCGGGCCTGGTACATCATGTTCATGGCACCGCCGCCAACGTGGCTGATGTGACGGAAGTTGCCCATCTGTTGCACGGTGGCGAGAACGTTGTCTGTGCTGACGCCGGTTACACCGGCGTAGAGAAACGGCCTGAGCACGACAGTCGGCAAGTGATCTGGCAGGTTGCGGCGCGACGCAGCACCTACAAGCATTTGAGCAAACGCAGTGCGCTGTACAAGGCCAGGCGCAAGATCGAGAAGGCCAAAGCCCAGTTACGTGCGAAGGTCGAGCATCCGTTTCGGGTGATCAAGCGTCAGTTCGGTTATGTGAAGACCCGCTTCCGTGGCCTGGCCAAGAATACGGCGCAATTGACCACACTGTTCGCGCTGTCGAATCTGTGGATGGTGCGCCGGTAATTACTTACCACTGCAGGAGAGGTGCGTCTGTAGCGAGGGGAAACCGAGCTGAAGCCCGGTTTCGACGCCATTGACAACTGAAAACCTGACTCAGGTGAGTCAGCGCCTCGTTTATCGCGGATGGCTGAGCAACTTGCTCGGAGTTTCCCTAGAGGCCACCTCTTGGGGCGCCAGCTTGGTGGATCAGGTGATGACGAGAGAAACCTGGTGACGATTCAACAGCGCCCAGCCAATACCCCGGTGATGAGCGCTGCGGAAGGTCGTATTAGGAAGGCCTTGGAGCAAGGTCAGGTTGTGGATGTTAATGTGATCCCGGTTTATCACGGCCCCTCTAGAATCCCTGCTGGTATTACCATTAAAGCTGAGGGTTCGGGAGGTTTTTATGAATATGTTACAGTGCTTAATCCTCCAGGAATGTAAATATGTCAATTCAGGGTCTGGTTAGAACTTTAACTCCGCCACCAAGGCCCTCTGAGTCTGGTGTTGGAATAACATGGCCGCCGTTGGATTCGGGAATGCAGTTCCCTAGAGACTTTATTGAGTTCATAACGAAATATGGGACGGGTCGCATTGCCGATTTTATTTTGATATTTAATCCATTTAGCGCGAATGAAGAAGTAAATTTTTTCAGGCAGAAAGAACTCATTTTGCAGGATTTTCGAGAGCTGATAGATTCGGATAGCGATTATTATAGTTGCAAATTGTATCCTGAAACAAATGGCTTGGTCCCGGTTGGTGTGACGGACAATGGTGACTACATTTTTTGGGTTTCTAATTCAAAAGCCGAAAGTGATGAGTGGACTACTGCGATAATTCCAGCAAGATCGCCCGACGTGGAGTATTTTGACAGTGATTTGACTACTTTGCTGGAGAGGGTTTTAAGTAAAAGTATTAAGTGTGATTCCTTGCTCGATGAGTTTCCGGTTGCGATAAGATTTGATAGCTTTTAATTCTCTGCCGCGACTAAATGTTTGGGGCGTCTTGCACGATCGCTACTATAAGTTTGGCCAGCCCGAGTCGTTGGCAGGGACGAGAACTAGGGTTTTTACGAAAAGTCGCCGAGCGACGATTAGGCAAGGCGAAAACAGGCGAGGAAGCGGAATTTGCTGGTTGCAAATGAGCATTCCGAACCTGTTTTCAACGCAGCATGATCGTCGTGTTGGCACTTTTCGTACAAAGCCTAGGGCAAGGTGACGTTCCTCTACTATCCGGTTGGCCGCCTGCTAGGCCACCAGCCGTCTGGGTGTCGAGACCATTGCCTTCGACCCCGCTGGCAACCTGCTGGATCAGAAAACTCAGGAATTGAACCGCCCGCTGGAGGCAGATCCACGTCGTAACAAGCTGATGGATAACTTGCTGCGCGAGTACGCCGGCACCCATTACAAGTATGACGAGCGTGGCAACCTGGTGCACCGTCTGCACAACGGCTCGCACGCGCACTTCACCTGGGACCTGTTCGACCGGTTGGCCAGTTACAACGACGACAAGCTCAAGGTCGATTTCGGTTATGACGCTTTGGGTCGGCGTTTGTACAAGAACTCGGTCGCGCACTATTGGGATCGACCGGAAGCGGGTACTGGTTGGAACCAGATGCAGCGAGCGAAGCGTCAGCGTGAGCTGGAGTGTGGCTTCACGCTGTTTGGCTGGGACGGCGACACCCTGGCGTGGGAAAGCTCACCGCCACGGGATGACAGCGATACTGGCCGAACCGTGCACTACCTGTATGAACCGGGCAGCTTTGTGCCGGTCGCGCAGGCGCTGCGTAAGAGCCCGATGCGTTTGCACAAGCAGCCGGATTGGAGTCAGCGGGAGTACGATTTTGATCAGGACCCGCTGTGGCACACGGACATGACTCCACAGCCCTTCGAGGCGATTGCCTGGTACCAGTGCGATCACCTGGGTACGCCGATGGAGTTGACGGATGAACAAGGCAATATCGCATGGACGGCGCAATACAAGGCCTGGGGCGAGGCGCGTGAAGAGCGCTCGGAGCTGGCCGGGCAGCACGGTCTGAACAACCCTCTGCGCTTTCAGGGGCAGTACTACGATCATGAAAGTGGGCTGCACTACAACCGCTATCGGTACTATGATTGCCAGTCTGGAAGATTTATAAGCAGTGACCCGATAGGGTTGCTTGGTGGGATGAATCTTTACCAGTATGCGGTGAACCCTGTTGGGTGGGTTGATGCATTAGGTCTAAGTGCAAATAATATATTTGCTCACTATACGGATGAAAAAGGCCTGGAAAATATAAAAAGTACCGGCGTTATTAGGCCTAATTCCAAAGGCAAGGTGTATGTGACTGATGTTTTGATGATCCCTGAGGATGCTCAGAGAGACATATTTATCAATGATACTAAGCACGCTGGTAGGGGAGAGCATGCGTTAGTGTTTAAAGCTACCCCGGAGCAAGCGGCTAACATTAAAAAAGTTCAGAGCTTGAATACATTCACAACGGCCCGATGAGGCTCGTGAATGTAATTCACGCAGGTAAGAATCCTTATGGGGTCATGGCCGAATCAACATATGAGCAAAGATTGGCAATGACACGTACGCAGGTCAATGCACGCGAAGGAAAATCTTGTGGATGAATTTACCGAGAAGGAAATAAGGCTGAATCAGGGGGAGATCAATGCCTTGAAGAAAGCCCTGCTTTATTTAAAGTTTGAGTGTGAGGAAACGGAGTCTTTGATATTTTCTGGTAGCCCGTTGATTAACTCTGCATTCGACAAGTTGATAGCTGGTAGCGATTCGGCTGAGCGTGAGTTGAAGTTTTATGAAGGAGGGAATTCCTATGCTGAAGAGTGTATGTTGAATAAGTTGAAGCGGCAGTGGGAGTTTTATGGAGAGGGAGAGTTTGAAGATGATGTTGATTCCGAGTATTTCAGGGAGTGCATTCGCCCATATAAGAAAGCTTAGGGTTTAATTTTTCAAAGTACCCATGAGGGTGAGCTTGGTTACAAGGCTCTGCGTGAAAAATATTGAGGCGCATGTCAGGTAAGGCGTAGTAGCCGAGGAAGCGAAATTTGCGTGATGTAAATGAGCATTCCAAGGCTGTTTTAAAACGGCTTTAGCTAGGGAAACTCCGATCAAGTCAGCACAGGCTGCCTGACCTGTGCTGAAATAGCGCTCCGTTCATCTAGGCCAACAAGTCTTGTCCATGAGTCAAATGAGCTTCTCCGATTTCGAATATGCTGGTAAGCGCAAGCAAACCCGTCGTGAGCGGTTCCTGGCCGAGATGGAGCAGTTCGTACCGTGGAGCGGATTGGTCGCGTTGATCGAGCCGCATTACCCAAAGGCAGGTGGCGGTCGCAAACCCTATCCATTAGAAACCATGCTGCGCATTCATCTGCTGCAAAACTGGTTTTCACTGAGTGACCCGGCCATGGAAGAAGCGTTGTACGAGATCACCTCGATGCGCCAGTTCGCTCGACTGACGCTCAGCGCCCCGACCCCTGAAGACACGACGATCATGAACTTCCGGCACTTGCTGGAGAAGCACCAGTTGGCGGCAGGTATTCTGGCAACCATCAACAGTTACCTGCGAGACAAGGGCCTGTCGTTGCGCCAGGGCACGATCGTCGATGCCACAATCATCCACACGCCCAGTTCGACCAAGAACAAGGAAGGCAAACGCGCCCCGGAAATGCACCAGACGAAGAAAGGCAACCAGTACTTCTTCGGCATGAAAGCGCACATCGGAGCCGACGCAGAATCGGGCCTGGTACATCATGTTCATGGCACCGCCGCCAACGTGGTTGATGTGATGGAAGTTGCCCATCTGTTGCACGGTAGCGAGAACGTGGTCTGTGCTGACGCCGGTTACACCGGCGTAGAGAAACGGCCTGAGCACGACAGTCGGCAAGTGATCTGGCAGGTCGCGGCGCGACGCAGCACCTACAAGCATTTGAGCAAACGCAGTGCGCTGTACAAGGCCAGGCGCAAGATCGAGAAGGCCAAAGCCCAGTTACGTGCGAAGGTCGAGCATCCGTTTGGGGTGATCAAGCGTCAGTTCGGTTATGTGAAGACCCGCTTCCGTGGCCTGGCCAAGAATACGGCGCAATTGACCACACTGTTCGCGCTGTCGAATCTGTGGATGGTGCGCCGGCAATTATTGTCTACTGCGGGAGAGGTGCGCCCGTGAGGGCAGAAAACCAAGGCTATGCCTTGGTTTTCCAATAATCAGCGGCTGAAAATCGGGGTTTTCGGCATCTCCAAGCAGTCCATTTCCGGCTGGTGGGTAACTTGTCCGGAGAATCCCTAAAGGTGATATATGTGTGAAATTATTCAGTTCGTGAGAATTGCCCTGTTTGTGGTCTGTGCTGGGTTGGTTTTTACTTCGATCATTTGTGCAAACGCCTATTGCAAGAAGGTGGGTGTGAATATGAATACCTTTGAAGGCATGCTTGAGATGTATCGGAGAGTTTTTAAATTCGAGAATAGGCTGTTGTCTGTCTTAGTGCTGTTCAGCATGTACGGCGGGGCTTTGATGGTGTTGGGGCTTGTGAGCTTGACATTCTGGGGTGAGGCGCAGGGGTGCGATTTTCATATCAATGATCGGTCCATGAGGTAGCCAAATGATGGACAACCTGCTGCGCGCCTACGCCGGCAGCCATTACCGCTACGACGAGCGCGGCAACCTGACCCATCGTCTGCAAGAGGGCGCACAGGCGCACTTCACCTGGGACCTGTTCAACCGGCTGGTGCGTTACAACGACGACAGGCTCAAGGTTGAATACAGCTACGACGCCCTTGGCCGTCGTCTGCACAAGCATTCGCTCGCCCATTACTGGGACAAGCCCGAGGCCGGCACCGGCTGGAACCAGCTGGAACGGGCCAGGCGCCAGCGTGAACTGCACTGCGGCTTCACCTTGGTTTGCCAATATGCCGGGTGTGCAGGAGCGTGCATCATTGGGCATTCACATGATGAACAATGGTAAGTCGCCGGAGGCAGTTGCTCGAGCGATGGCACCGCCGCCGCCCAGGCCGATAGCAACCTTTGAGTGTCGAGCATCGGCAACCGTTGCAGGAGGCCTTGGAGTTTCTGTAGCGGGTGCTGTAAATGAGGTTTCTGGGATTAGTCGCCAAGTCAGTGTTCCGATGACGTCTTTTGCCGCTCGTATTGCTGGACGCTGCGGGATAAAAATTGCTGACCCAGATGCCAAAAATTTCACAGCTGGATTGGCTGGAGCAATGAGCTTCGGACTCGTAAGCGTGGAGGCAGGGCAGAATTCTTCGGGGGGAGAGCTCTATATTGGAGTGGGTCCTGGTATTGGTCCTGAACTTAAAATTCCATACAGCCCGAACCAGAATTTATCTATTCATTTTGAAACAAAGTGAGAATTTATTGTGTGTGGATGGTTGGAGCTGTCGGTTGAGGTTGTATTTTGGGGGTTGGCGATTGTGCTGGCTGTTACTGTGCTCTATGGGCATTTCTACTCAAAGAGAAACGGGATAAATATGAATGCTTTCCCGGGGCTGTTTGAGTTGTTTGGTCATGTTTTCAAGTTTAAAGACAGGGTGTTGTCCGGGTTGTTTATTTTTTCCATGTGCGGCGGTGCGATTATTGGTGTTGGCTTGATTGTGTTGATTTTTTATGCGCAATCCAAAGGGTGTAATATTCATGTTAAAGGCAGCATAGGTTGACGCACGGGTGTGTGTGGCGAGGCTTAAGGGGGGCTATTGATAAGTGTGTGTGCGAAAAGTTCGGAATGCTTCGCTATCAATCCGCACCCCTCATTCCAAGACCGTGCACATAGGAGTCGCTCATGTGTGAGTTGTTGCAGGTCTTGAGGATTTCAATCGTCGCCATCTGCGTGGCGCCAGGTATTGCAGCTGTGCTCTATGCAAATTCATTTTTCAAGAAAAACGGAATCGACATGAATACATTCCTAGACCTGCCCTTGAGTCCAAATGTTTTCGTTTCGGTTGAGTGATGGTGATTGTATGTGTGGCAATTTTAGCAAGTTGGCGTATTTGATATTTTGGCTTTCGTTTTTTTGGATTGGTCTCTCGGCGCTGTATGCTAATTTTTACTGCAAAAGAAACGGAACCAACATGAATACATTTCCTGGTTTGTTCGAGTTGTATCGAAGGGTTTTTCGATTTGAAAATAAAATGCTGTCGTTTGTGATTTTGTTTGCGATTTTGGGTGGGGCCTCAATGGCGGTTGGGATGAGTTTCTTTATATCCTATGCCAAAACACTTGGTTGCGTTATAAATATACGAACCTAATAAGATAATGGGCTTTTGGTTCAGGTTTAGGGGACTTGGTAGCTGCTCCCGGCGACAAGTGTCCATTAGATTCTGAGCAGACTAAAGTCGAGCGGCTTCATAAACTATGAAATACGTCATGGGTAGTCGGAAAGATCTGGAGTTTCAGCTAATTTTAGACAGTTGGTGTGAATCGCCTCTGATTCCCTAGACACTCCCATAGCTCAGGAAATGGCGTTTCTTATACGTTACCGGCAACAGCTGCATAGCACTGTCGTATCGGTGTTTAGGGTTATAGAAAATCTCGATGTAATCGAAATATCACTTCGGGCCTCGTCACGTGTTGTGTAGATCTTTCGCCGGACGTCAACAGCAGGAAAACTCTCGGCTAAGGCACAGGGCTTCGGCAGCGCGAAGAGAAATGTTCAGCGGCTGCTGTGTTTTTTGCGCGTCATAACGAGACGTTGCAGAATCAATTTTTGGTTATTAACAAATAGCTTCTTATTCCTTTACGTCAAGATCCCCCTCCCTATACTGACCTCCAAGCACGCAAACACCTTGGAGGCGTCCCCATGCGCAATGAGCCGATTCGTTACCTGATTGTGCCGGGCTGGCAAGGATCGCCAGACAATCATTGGCAAAGCCACTGGCAGCGCACCCTGCCCAACAGCGCCCGGGTCGAGCAGCACGACTGGCTGACCCCGCAGCGCCGTGACTGGGTGCAGGCGCTGGAGCAGGCGATTGCCGGCGAGCGCTCGCCGGTGATCCTGATCGCCCACAGCCTTGGTTGCATCACCGTCGCCCACTGGGCCGCCCAGGCCAGCCCGGCCTTGTTGCGCCGGGTGCGTGGCGCATTGCTGGTGGCCCCCGCCGACGTCGAGCGGCCGACCTGCGCGCCGGCGCTGCGCAACTTCGCACCGATCCCGAGCCAGGCGCTACCGTTCCCCTGCCAGTTGGTCAGCTCCGACAACGACCCGGCGGTGAACGTGCCGCGCGCACTGCATATGGCCCGGACCTGGGGCGCCGAAGCCGGGTTGCTGGCCAATGCTGGGCATATCAACGTCAAGTCGGGCCATGAGCGCTGGGAGCAGGGCTTCGCCTACCTCTATCGCCTGCAGGCCCGGATCGACCAACAGGCCTTGCGCCGCGCCTGAGTTCGGCGTCTTTCCATCGTTCCATCTGTAGCCCCGGCCGCTCGCGGACGGGGCGGGAGTATTCCATGACTTTGCACAGCCCTTTCGGCCAGCCGCTGCTGACCTTTCCCGAACTGGACAAGAGCCCGCTGAGTATCCGCGCCAAGGCGCTGGTGTTCATCGACCCGCGCTCGCAGCAGCTGCGCCAGGCCCTCGAACGGCTGGCAGCGCAACCGTTGCCGGTGCTGATCCGCGGCGAGACCGGCACCGGCAAGGAGCTGCTGGCACGGCAGATCCACCGTGCCAGCGACCGCCCTGGGCTGTTCGTCTCGGTCAACTGCGCGGCCATCAGTCCGGCCTACGCCGATGCCGAACTGTTCGGCTACAGCGCCGGCGCCCAAGGAGGGACGGCCAGCAGTCGCGCAGGCTGGTTCGGTTCGGCCAACGGCGGCACCCTGTACCTGGACGAGATCGCCGACCTGCCGCTGGCGATCCAGGGCAAGCTGCTGGCCGCGCTGGAAAACCGCGAGGTGACCCGGGTCGGCGCGCAGCAGCCGCAGCCGGTGGATGTGCGCCTGGTGGCCGCCACCAGTATCGACCTGGCGCGGGTGGTCAAGGCCGGGCGCTTCAACGAGCGCCTCTACCAGTACCTGCGCGAGGGCGCGCTGGAGTTGCCGCCGTTGCGCGAGCGGCCGGGCGATATCCTGCCGCTGGCCGAATACTTCGTAGGCATTTACAGCGTGCGCCTGCAGCGCCCGCTGCCACTGATCAGCGAAGCGGCGCAGCAGGTACTGGAGGCCCATGCCTGGCCCGGCAACACCCGCGAACTGGAGAACGTCGTCCACTTCGCCCTGCTGGTCAGCGATAGCGAAGAGTTGCAGCCGCAAGACCTCGACCTGGCCAACGTCCCGCGCCAGATGGGCTAATAAGTGAAGTCGGTGATGGCGATTTGTTTTTGGAATAAGCAGCTAATCAAAAGATATTGTTACGGAATAAAAAATCTCGGTATCGTCCGCTCACGCCCACCCGAACGGATGGGCACCGACTTCGCCATCTGCGATGGCCCAGCCCTCAGAACAAGGATCACCATGAAAAAGACCCTGCTGACCACCGCCCTGGCTGCTGCCCTGTCGTTCGCTGGCCTGGCCAGTGCCGCTGAAAAACTGGTGGTCGCCGCGACCCCGGTACCTCATGCCGAGATCCTCGAGCTGATCAAGCCGACCCTGGCCAAGGAGGGTGTCGACCTGCAGATCAAGGTCTTCACCGACTACGTCCAGCCCAACGTGCAAGTCGACCAGAAGCGCCTGGACGCCAACTACTTCCAGACCCTGCCGTACTTGCAGAACTTCAACGAAGGCAAGGGCACCCATCTGGAAACCGTGGTCGGCGTGCATGTCGAACCGTTCGGCGGCTACTCGAAGAAGGTCAAGGCTCTGGCCGAACTCAAGGACGGCGCCACCGTGGCCATTCCCAACGAGGGCAGCAACAGCGGTCGCGCCCTGCTGCTGCTGCAGAAGGCCGGACTGATCACCCTGAAGGATCCGAAAAACGCCCTGGCCACGCCCAAGGACATCGCCGAGAACCCGAAGAAGCTCAAGTTCCGCGAGCTGGAATCGGCCATGCTGCCGCGCGTGCTGGACCAGGTCGACCTGGACATGATCAACACCAACTATGCGCTGGAAGCCGGCCTGAATCCGGCCAAGGATGCGCTGGTGATCGAGGGCAGCGACTCGCCTTACGTGAACTTCCTGGTGGCACGCCCGGACAACAAGAACAGCGAGGCCATCCAGAAGCTGGCCAAGGCGCTGACCAGCCCCGAGGTGAAGGCCTTCATCGAGAAGAAGTACCAGGGCGCGGTACTGCCGGCGTTCTGATACCCGGCATTCGCCAGGCCTGGCAGGAAAACGCCGACGCAAAATGCGTCGGCGTTTTCGTTTGCGCCGGGCAGGTCCGGCGCGTGGGGCTCGTCGCGGGCTGCGCCCGCTCCCACGGGTGCCTTAGGTTCTGTACGCAAAGTAGGGTCATCCACCGTTGTGGGAGCAGCGCACCGCCGCTCCCACAAAACGTTTCACGCAGAGCCTAGCGCGGATTGGCCAGCGCCCGGCGCAGGGCCAGGAGCCACAGCAGTTGGTCGTTCGAAGTCGGCGAGCAGGGGCTGTTCATTGTTATCGTCCTTGTAGGTGTGATGGGCCGTACAGGTCACAGTCTGAAATCACTTTGAGAGGGATTTGCTCAGAAAAATCCCTGGGGAATGAGGGAAATTTCTTGGTCGTTAGCGGGGTGATATCGATATGCAATAAAGGTATTTAGAGAAAATTTCTTATGCATTTATTGTCTCGATCACGTGCTTACCGGCACAGCGCCATTACCTGTGAAACGACGCCGAGCGACCCTCGGGCCGACCTGGAAGACCCCCATGCCGTACCCCCGTGACTTCGTGTCGAGGCAACATCCATGAGCTTCGACACCGCCTTCATGCTTAGCACACTGCCAGCGTTCTTCAAGGCGGCCGGAGTGACCCTGCAGGTCGGCCTGATCGCCATCGCCGCCTCGCTGCTGGTGGCACTGGTCAACGCCACCGTGCTGGTGCTGCGTACGCCGTACCTGTGGCGCCTGGTCAAGGGCTACGTGGAGCTGGCGCGCAATACCCCGCTGCTGATCCAGCTGTTCTTCGTCTACTTCGCCCTGCCGAGCCTGGGCCTGAAGGTGTCCGGTTTCACGGCGGCGATCATCACCATGACCTTCATGGGCGGCGCCTACCTCACCGAAGTGCTGCGCGCCGGGGTTGAGGCCGTGCCACGGGCACAGCTGGAATCCGGGCGCGCCATCGGTCTGTCCGAAGGCCAGTTGCTGCGCCATGTAATCCTGCCCCAGGCCGGAATCCTCAGCCTGCCGGCACTGTTCGCCAACTTCGTGTTCCTGCTCAAGGAGACCACCGTGGTCTCGGCGGTGGCGGTGCCGGAGATCCTCTACACCACCAAGAACTACATCGCCCTGTATTACAAGACCTACGAGATGCTCGCCGTGCTCACCCTGCTGTGCGTGCTGATCTTCCTGCCGCTGTCGCTGCTGCTGCGCTATCTGGAACGGAGGCTGCAACATGGCCAGTACGGGGCTTGAGCTGTTGCAGGTGTCGTTGCCGCAGTTGGCCGCCGGCGCTGGGCAGACCCTGGCGATCTCGGCCCTGGGCATCGTCTTCGCGACCCTGGGCGGGGTGCTCTATGGCGTGTTGGCGAGCCTCGGCAACCGCGTGCTGAACCTGTTGCTGCAGGTCTATCTGGAACTGTTCCGGGCGATTCCGGTGCTGGTCTGGTTGTACCTGGCGTTCTTCGGCCTGCCGATCTTCTTCGGCCTGAGCATTCCGGCTTTCTGGTGCGCGGTGCTGGTACTGGGGCTGTGGGGCGCCAGCGAAGTCGGCGAAGTGGTGCGCGGCGCGTTGCGCTCGCTGCCCCGGGGCCAGCGCGAGGCCGGGCTGTCGATCGGCCTGTCCGGCTGGCAGTTGTACGGCTACGTGCTGCTGCCTCAGGCGCTGCGGCGCATGACCCCACCGACCATCAATATCTACACGCGTATCGTCAAGACCAGCTCGCTGGCGGTGCTGATCGGTGTGGTCGAGGTGATCAAGGCCGGCCAGCAGATCATCGAGCGTACCTACGAATCGCTGCTGATCTACGGTGCGCTGTTCCTGTTCTTCTTCCTCGTCTGCTATCCGCTGTCCGCCGCCTCGCGCGTGCTGGAACGCCGTTGGGCCCACGCATGAATCCACTGATCGAGTTCCAAGGTTTCAACAAATACTTCGGTACGCACCAGGTGCTCAAGGACATCGACCTGACGGTGAATGCCGGCGAGGTGGTGGTGATCCTCGGCCCCAGTGGCTGTGGCAAGAGCACCTTGCTGCGCTGCCTCAATGGCCTGGAAGAGGCCCAGGGCGGCAGCCTGCGCCTCGCCGGTCAAGAGCTGCTGGCGGCCGGCACGGACTGGCGCCAGGTGCGCCAACGGGTCGGCATGGTGTTCCAGAGCTACCACCTGTTCGGCCACATGAGCGTGATCGACAACCTGCTGCTGGGGCCGCTCAAGGTCCAGCAGCGCCCACGTCGCGAGGCCCGCGAGCAGGCCGAAAATCTGCTGGAGCGGGTCGGCCTGCTGGACAAGCGCGATGCATTCCCGCGCCAGTTGTCCGGCGGCCAGCAGCAGCGCATCGCCATCGTTCGTGCGCTGTGCATGAATCCCGAGGTGATGTTGTTCGATGAAGTCACCGCAGCCCTCGACCCGGAGATGGTCAAGGAGGTGCTGCAGGTGATCCAGGGTTTGGCCGAAGGCGGCATGACCCTGCTCATCGTCACCCATGAAATGGCCTTCGCCCGCGCGGTGGCCGACCGAATCGTGTTCATGGAGGCCGGCAGGATCCTTGAACAGAACGACCCCGAGCGTTTCTTCACCCAACCGCGGACCGCACGCGCGCAGCAGTTCCTGGAGAAATTCTCTTTCGTCCAAAGCCTGCCCAAGACACTGCACAAGGAACTGTCATGAAGACCGCACCCATTGCCAAGCTGCTCGTTCCACTGCTCGGCCTGGCCTTGCTGGCCGGCTGCAACAAGGCCGAGGAACCGGCCAAGTCCGCAGCCTCATCGCCGACCACCAGCTACCTGGAAACCATCAAGGCGCGCGACAAGCTGATCGTTGGCGTGTTCACCGACAAGCCGCCATTCGGCTTCGTCGATGAAAGCGGGCGCTATGTCGGTTTCGACACCGACATCGGCCGGCGCTTCGCCAAGGACCTGCTGGGCGACGAGAACAAGGTCGAGTTCGTCACCGTGGAGCCTGCCAGCCGCATTCCGTTCCTGCAGAGCGACAAGGTCGACCTGATCCTCGCCAACATGACCGTCACTCCGGAGCGCAAGGAGGTGGTGGACTTCACCAACCCCAACCTGCGCGTGGCGGTGCAGGCCCTTGTCGCCAATGGCAGCCCGGTGCACAAGCTCGACGACCTGGCCGACAAGACCATCATCGTCACCACCGGCACCACCGCCGATATCTGGCTGAGCAAGACCCATCCGGACTGGAAACTGCTCAAGTTCGAGAAGAACACCGAGTCGCTGGCGGCCCTGGCCAATGGCCGTGGCGACGCCTACGCCCAGGACAACCTGATCCTGTTCAGCTGGGCCAAGCAGAACCCGGGATACCGCGTGCTGCCGGACCTGCTGGGCGACGAGGCGCCGATTGCCCCGGCGGTGAAGAAGGGCAACACCGAGCTGCGCGACTGGGTCAACGCCGAGCTGGCCAGGCTGGGCGAGGAGAAGTTCCTGCTCAAGCTGTACGACCAGTACGTGCGCAAGGAACTGAGCGACGACACCCAGCCGGAGCGCGTGATCGTCGAGGGCGGCAAGTGGCAGGGTTGAGCCCCGCCCTCTGATCGCGGGAGGTGCCTGCTCCCACGCCTGGCAACGGTGTTGCGCGTGGGAGCGGGCTTGCCCCGCGATGACTGTCTCAACGGTTGCGCGGCAACCAGTTCAACAGGAAATCATTCACCACCTGCGGATTCTCCAGGCTGGAGATATGCCCGGCGAATGGAATCTGTGCCGCCAGGCATCCAATCAGCTGCGCCATCTCGGCGGACTCCGCCGGAGGCCTTGGAATATCCTGGTCGCCACAGAGCACGATGGTCCGCTCTCCTGGCAGCTCACCTAGCCGCGCCAGCAGGTCTGGCCGGCCGAAGATCACCCGGCCCATCGGCTCGAGGCTGTCCCGGATGGCTTCGGCGCTGCTTGCCTTGAGGTCCGCGCGGAACCGTTCGCGCACCTCGGGCACCGTCTGGCCACCGGCATGGAAGAAGATCGGCACCACGACGTCCAGCAACGGGTCGACGAACGCCCCTGCCTTGCTGGCTGCATCCAGCAAGCCGAAATACTTCAGTCGCGTTGCCTCGGGCTCCGCGCCCAGGTAGGTGTCCATCAGCACCAGGCGATCGACACGCTCAGGGTGGTCAATGGCCAACTGCGCGCCCCACATGCCGCCAACCGACAGCCCGACCAGGTGGCACTTCTGGATACCCAAGGCATCGAGCAACGCCAGGTGCTGGCGAGCCAGGGCGGCCATGTCGAGGGTACTGGCGGGTGGGGCGTCGGAGTCGCCGTGCCCCCACAGTTCGGGCACGATCACCCGATAATGCCGGGACAGAGCCTCGACCTGTGGCTGCCACATGGCGGCTGACCACAGGTAGCTGTGTCCCAGCAGGACCGGGAAGCCTTGGCCCTGGTCGACATAGCTCATGCGGGCGCCGTCGATCTCGATGAAGTGTCTTTGCATCGGGTTACCTTGTTCGTCTGCAGGTTGAGCGGTTGCTACCCCTTCCGCGGGGGCCGCGATGGGGCGAATCAATGACCCGGCACCAGGCGCAACGTGCTCTGTGCCGGAATCACGCCCATCCGCGCCTTGTGGTAGTGGCCCTCGATGTAATCCTCGGCCTGGTCGCCATAATGCCGGTCGAACGGTACGCCGCTTTGCCCGACTGGGTTGATGGTCAGCGCGGCGCCGGCATCGGCGAAGTCGACCAGGCGCCGGGTCGAGGGCCCGTAGGTGACCGGCCAGGGCGCCGGGCCGATCTTCGCCGAGAGGTTGTTCGGCACTTCATGGCTGCCCGGCGCGGCGAAGGGGCCGACATTGAACAGCAGGTTCAGCGGCTTCTTCACCCCCAGCGGGTGGTTGTGGGTGAGGGTATGGGCCTTGCCCCATTGCCAGCTGGTCGGGTCCTTGCCGAGGGTCTTGCGCAGGTGCGCGAGGCTGCGTTGCCAGGCCTGGGTGACGATGGCGGCGCGATCGGTGCGGGCGGTGCTGCCGCGTTGCTGCCACCACGGCGAATCGGGGTCGGCGGCCAGGCGCGGCAGGGCGGCGTCGATGGCGCGGGTGCTCAGCAGTACCGGGAACCAGGTGTCGCCCAGCTCGTCGTGCAGGGCGGCGAAGGCCAGTTCGTAAAGGAACTGGTTGAACAGCGTGGCGCTGGTGGAGTCCAGCGGATAGTCGCCGCGCCAGGCCGCCAGTTGCTCGACCAGCTCCTTCTCCTCATCGCCCTGGGCGACCTTGCGCAGCGTGCCGAGCAACGGTGCCAGGGTACGTGGGCCGTAGTCGGTGCTGGTGTCCAGCTGCAGGGCCTGGCTGTTCTGGGTATCCCAGCGGATGTCTGGGTTGGCCAGTTGGCGGTCGAGCTGGCGACCCCGGTCGGCCAGGTTGTAGTAGCCGGGAATCGGCATCCCTGCCGGTGGCTGGAAATTGGCCGAGACGATGTAGCCGCTGGCCGGGTTCTCCTGCTGCGGGTTGGCGCTGAACGGGTAGAAGCCGAGCTTGTCGGCCTGGCCGCTGCTGCCGTCAAGAATGAAGGCCGGGTCGACCCCGTCCGGGCGGATCGGCAGGCGTGCCGCAGCCCACCAGCCGATATCGCCGCGGGCGTTGGCCCAGACCAGGTTCAGGCCCGGCGCCTGGATCAGGGGGGCGGCTTCGCGCATCTTGTCCAGGCTGTCGGCACGGTTGATCCGGTAGAAACCCTCTAGAAGCGGATTCTCGGTTTCGAGGAATGCCCACCACATGGCGATCGGCGCGGCGCCAGCGGTGTCGCCGAGCACGTTGTTGACGATCGGGCCGTGGGGCGAGCGGCGCAGGGTGATGGTGGCCGGATCCTGGCCCTTGACCGCGACCTTTTCCTCGGTCTGTTCCAATGGCTGCCAACGGCCGTCGATCATCACCTGTTGCGAATCGGCCGGGTTGGTCTTTTCCGCGATCAGGTCGAGGTCGTCGTTCTGGAACATGGTCAGGCTCCAGCCGAAGTCGCGATTGTGACCGAGCAGGGCGAACGGGTTGAGTGCCTGGAAGTAGCCGTACAGGTTGAAGCCCGGCGCCGACAGTTCGGCCTCGTACCAGACCGCCGGGACCGCGAAACCGATGTGCGGGTCGCCCGCCAGCAAGGGGCGGCCGCTGCGGGTACGGCTGCCGGACACGACCCAGGCGTTGCTGCCTTCGAACTGCGGGATGCCGGCGTCGGCCAGGGCATCCTGGCTTAGCCGGGCAAGCCCTTCGAGGCTGTGCCAGTCGACGGCGGCCAGGGGCGTGGCCAGGGCACCGCCCGGTTGCCAGTCGAGGTCGAAGATCTTCAGGTAGTCCGGACCAAGCTGGTCGCGGATGTAGGTGAGGGCGGGCTCGGTGCGAAATGCCGCGGCGAAGCTGTAGGCCATGTAGCCGGCAATGCTCAGGGTGTCCTCGGCGGTGAAGGGGCGCGGGGTGATGCCGAGCAGGTCGAACTCCATCGGCCTGGGGTGGCTCGCCTGCCACTGGTTGACGCCGTCCAGGTAGGCCTGCAACGCCTGCCAGGCCGGCGACTGCGGATCGATGCGGGTGAGCATCCTGGCCGCCTGCTCGCGAATGCGCAGGCTGCGGAACAGGGTATCGGTGGGCAGCAGCTTTTCGCCGAGCACCTCGGCCAGCTCGCCACGGGCCAGGCGGCGCATGATCTCCATCTGGAACAGCCGGTCCTGGGCGTGCACATAGCCCAGCGCGCGGTACAGGTCAGGTTCGTTCTGCGCCTGCAGGTGTGGCACGCCACGGGCGTCGTAGCGAGCGCTGACCGGTGCCTGCAGCCCGCTGATGGCCACTTCGCCGTCGCGTAGGGGTTGCTTGCCTTGCACGTACCAATAGCCGGCGCCAGCAGCGGCCCCGACAATCACCACCGCCAGCAGGGTCAGGCTGCGCTTCATCGCAACTCCTTGTGCATTCGCAGGAAAAATATGGTCCGATCATCGGCGGATTCGCGCACTGAGCATAGCCCCCAGGAAGGAGTTTCCATGTCCCTCAGCGAAAAACAGAAAATGCTGCAAGGCCAGCTCTACCACGCCGGCTGCCCCGAGCTGCAGGCCGAGCAGATCGCCAACAAGCACTGGATGCAGCGCTACAACAGCAGCGTCGAGCTGCTCAACGACGAGCGTCACGGCCTGTTGCTGGAGCACTTCGCCAGCGCCGGCGATGGCGCGGTGATCCGCCCGCCGTTCTACTGCGACTACGGCTACAACATCAGCATCGGCGCCAACAGCTTCATGAACTTCAACTGCGTGATCCTCGACGTGCTGCCAGTGCGCATCGGCGCCGACTGCCAGATCGGGCCTGCCGTGCAGATCTACACCGCCGACCATCCGCTGGACCCTGAGCTGCGCCGCACCGGCCTGGAGAGCGGGCGGCCGGTGAGCATTGGCGACAACGTGTGGATCGGCGGTGGGGCGATCATCCTCCCCGGCGTGAGCATCGGCGACAACGCCGTGGTCGGTGCCGGCAGCGTGGTGACCCGTGATGTGCCGGCAGGCGCGGTGGTGGTGGGCAACCCGGCGCGGGTGCGTCAGCCGGCCCAGGGGCAGTAGCAGCCCACCGCCAGGGTGTTCGAGGCCTGCACCCGCCGGCCTGCGACCAGGGCTTCAAGGATCGGCTCGATGAAGCTGTTGCTCGAGTTGCACACCGCGCCCTCGCTGTACGGGCCGAAGTAGGCCAGGTTGCCTTCGCGATCCCAGATCGCCACGGCGGGCGTGGCCGGCAGCCCGTCGCTGCCGGGCAGGTTGGCCAGGGGCTCGATCACCGCCAGGTTGGCTGGCAACTGGCCGTGGCTGCCAGGCTTTTGCAGGACATGGAAACTGACGCCTCGCGCAGCGAAGCGCTCGACCAGTTCGCCCAGGTGCTGCTGGTTGCCGACGTTGCATGGGCAGGCCGGGTCCCAGAAGTGCACCACCCGTACCGGACCGGGCCCCGCCAGCTCTGGCGGCAGGCGCAGTTGGCCGCCGTCGAAGAAGGTGGTCTGGTTGTCGAACGGGCGCAGGTAGCGCGACTGGAAACGGTCGTAGGCCGACCAAAGGAGCGTGGCGCAGAGCAGCAATGCAAGGAGTGTCAGGAGTCGCTTCGCCATAAGAGCCCAGGCAGGCAGCCTGTGGGAGCGGGCCGGCGGCGAGGGTGCTGTATTCACCATCGCTGTTGCGGGGCAAGCCCGCCCCACAGGGGCTGCGTCGTTGGTTGGAAATGACCGCAAGCTTGCCACGATGTCGGGCAGAGCTGAATATCGCAGATCAATACTCGCTTCACTCTGGATGTACCCATGCCCGTCAGCTTTCACCCCGACCTGCTGCGCGCCAGCCTGTCGCCCCTCGTCGCTCGCCAGCCACTGTCTGCCCAGGCCCGGGACTACCAGCGCTTCTATGGCCTGGACCTGCCGGTGTGCAGTTGGCTCGGCGGTTTCCAGGCGGCTGGATTCGACCTGGTCGGCCAGGTCTGGTTGCCGGAGCGAGCGCAGGCCACGCTGTTCCTGCTGCACGGCTACTACGACCACATGGGGCTGTACCGCCATGTGGTCGAGTGGGCGCTGGGGCGGGGCTATGCGGTGATCAGTTGCGACTTGCCCGGGCATGGCCTGTCCAGTGGCGAGCGTGCCTCCATCGACGACTTCGGTCTCTACCAGCGAACCCTCGATGCGCTGTTCGACCAGGCCCGCCAGCTGGATCTGCCGCGTCCCTGGCATCTGTGCGGGCAGAGCACCGGCGGGGCCATCGTGATCGACCATTTGCTCAATTGTGGCGGGCAGAGTCCGGCCGACGGCCAGGTGATCCTGTTGGCGCCGCTGGTGCGCCCCTGCGCCTGGCGCTGGTCGAAACTGAGCTACTGGGTGCTGCGCCATTTCGTCAACGGCATCGAGCGGCGCTTCAGCGAGAACACCAACGACCCGGCGTTCCTGGCGTTTCTCGAGGCCGATCCGCTGCAGCCAAGACGCTTGCCGACCGCCTGGGTCGGTGCGCTGCTCAAGTGGGTGAGGCGGATAGAGTCGGCGCCGCGCAGTACGCGGCGGCTGTTGATCGTGCAGGGCGAGGCTGACGGCACGGTGGACTGGCAGCATAACCTCGAGGTGCTCAAGGCCAAGTTCGCCGACCCGCAGATCCTCATGCTGCCCGAGGCGCGGCATCACCTGGCCAACGAGCTGCCCGGTATCCGCCGGCGCTACTTCGACTTCATCGACCAGCGCCTGGGCTGATCAGTTCAGGTCCGCGGCGTTCTGGCCCACTGCCAGGGCCGCGCGTACCGCGGTCACGGCAGCCTTGTAGTAGGCCTGGCCGTCGGCTGACTCGGCGAAGGTGGCGAATGCCTCCAGCTCGACATCCGACAGGTCGCGATAGACATACAGCAAGGTGTTGTCGAGGTCTTCGCCGACCTGGTTCATCAGGCGCTGGCGCTGGCCGTCGAGCAGGCTTTGCGCCTGGCCGCCGCCGAACAGCCCCGGGATCATCGAGCTGAGGCTGTCGGCCGCCACCCCGGCGATCGCCAGGCTGACCTCGGCGCCGGCCTCGCGGGCGGGCAGGGCACGGCTCAGGTGACCGACGATCAGCAGGCGGTTGTCGCTGACCTGCATCTTCGGCAGGCCCTTGGCGTTCTTCGCCAGTTGGTCCTTGCGTGTGGCCAGCAGTTCGGCGGCCACCACCTTGCGCCCCAGTGGCGACTGGAAGAAGGTCAGTGCCGGCGATGGGTTCTTCAGGTTGGCGCGCAGTTGCGCCTGGGCGCGGCGGTCCATGGCCTGGGCCTGGAAGCGCTGGTTGCTGTTGTTTACCAGGGCCTGGTAGACCGCGGGCGGCAGGCTGTTGCGATAGCGCTGCTGGGCGGCGCCCACGGCATCGTTGAAATGGGCGCGCTGGTCGGGCCAGCCGGCGGCCTTGTACAGCTGATCGAGGGTGTCTGCCCAGACAGGCATGGTGCAGATCATCAGCACTAGCAGGGAAAACAAACGGCGCATTCAGGACTCCTGTCGGCAGGCGGCTATTGTCCTTGTCACGGCAGGGCTTTGTCGAGACGCCAGAAGCGCTTCCTGACCAAGTGGCGCTGTGCGAGCACGGGGCGAATGGATATGATGCGCCATGCACATTCCTCCTGAACATCCGATGCTGTCGACGATCGTCGATGACCTGGCCGCCCGTGGCTGGTCGCAGCAGAATTTCTTCCTGCCCGAAGCGCTGGCGCGCACCCTTGCCGGCGAATGCCGGCGTCGCTACGCCGAAGGCGAACTCAACCCCGCAGGCGTCGGACGAGGTGCCGAGCAGGAAGTGCGCGAGGCGATTCGCGGCGACCAGATCCAGTGGATCGATCCCGGCGACTCCGAGGCCTGCGATCGCTACCTGGGTGCCATGGATTGCCTGCGCCTGGCGATCAACCGCGGCCTGTTCCTTGGCCTGGAGGATTTCGAGTGCCATTTCGCCTTGTATCCGCCTGGCGCCTTCTATCGTCGTCACCTGGACCGCTTCCGCGACGATGACCGACGCATGGTCTCGGCGGTGCTGTACCTCAACGAGGGTTGGCAGCCCGAGGATGGTGGACAACTGCGCATGTTCCTGGCCGAGGGTGTCGAGCATGACGTGCAGCCAGTGTCCGGCAGCCTGGTGGTGTTCCTTTCGGGCGAAGTCCCTCACGAAGTCCTGCCGGCCGGCCGCGAACGCCTGTCGTTGACGGGCTGGTTCCGGCGGCGTGGCAATGACCCGTTCTGAGCAGGCGAAGATCCTGGTCAGCGCCTGCCTGCTGGGTCAGCCGGTGCGCTATGACGGGCGTGCCAGCGGGCATCCCGACCTGCTGCGCCAGTGGCAGGCCGAAGGGCGGGTCGTGCCGTTGTGCCCGGAGGTGGCGGGTGGCCTGCCGACGCCACGGCCGCCTGCGGAAATTCCGGGCGGGCAGGGCGGCCAGGTGCTGGATGGGCAGGCGCAGGTGCTGACGGTGACCGGGGAGGATGTCAGCGGTGCGTTCATGGCCGGCGCACAGTTGGCACTGGCGCTGGTGCGCTGGCATGGCATTCGCGTGGCGGTGCTCAAGTCCGGCAGCCCGTCGTGCGGCAACCGACTGACCTATGACGGCAGCTTCAGCGGGGTGAAGGTGGCCGGGGAGGGCGTGACCACGGCGCTGCTGCGTCGCGAGGGCGTGCAGGTGTTCAGCGAACTGGAGCTGGACGAGGCGCAGCGGGCGTTGGCCGGCGCTTGAGTGGTGCGGGCCTTGTCGCAGGCTGCGCCAGCTTCCACGGCGCTGGAGTCACTGCCTGCCGGCGGTCTGCGTGGCACCCTTGAACCACTTCGCTTCCAGCGCCTCCAGCCGGCCATCGTCCTCGATGCGCTGCAGGGCATGGTTCACCGCGCTCTCGAAGGCCGGATTGTCTTTCTGGAAGGGGATCACCAGGGGAGGCTGGGCAAAGGGCTGGCTGGTCGTGAGCGTCGGGGCCAGCTTCCGTTCAGGGTCGAGCTTGTCGATGGCGATGTCGTAGCGGCCGCTCTCCACGCCTGATAGCACTTCGTCCGCCGGTGCCTCGACAAACTCGGCGCGAACATCCAGCTCCTTGGCCAGGGCCTGGCCAAGTTCGATGTCGAAGCCGGTCAGGTGTTCGTTTTCCTTGAATGCATACGGTGCCGCATCGCTGTGTACGGCAATGCGCAACTCGCCCCGGTCGTTGATCTCATCGATCAGCTCGGCCTGGGCCAGTGGACTGATCAATACCGCCAGCAGTGCGCCAATGGTCAAACGCATGAGTGCCCCCCTTTGTTGTTCGGCAGATGGATAGCGCTCGCCGCGGCTTTTTCCACGCCTCGGTCGAACGCAGCTTCAGACCTCGAGACCTTACTGATGTTTTGGCCGCGCTCAAATATTTCTGAGCCGTTTTTCGCACTGCCTGTGGTGTAGTTGGTCTATGGTGAAGTACCGCCGTGCTTCATTTAAGGGCTGGCGGTCAATTGAAGTGAATCAAAGGAGATGTACATGAACAGCCTGATCTCGCGCGCTGCCGTCGCCGGTCTGCTGATGGGCGCCTCGCTGCTCGCCGGCGCCGCGGATGCCCTGAAGAGCCAGCAGCCACCGGAAGGGGCCAAGGTCTTCATCGTTTCCCCGGCTGACGGGGCCACGGTCGACAAGACCTTCACCGTCAAGTTCGGCATCGAAGGCATGGGGCTCAAGCCCGCGGGCGACCAGACCCCGCACACCGGCCATCACCACCTGCTGGTGGATGTCGACAAGGCGCCCCTGGCTGACCAGCCGCTGCCGACCAGCCTGATGCCCGAGAACAACGCGCCGCTGCCGGCAGGCCCGCAGGTACTGCACTTCGGCAAGGCGCAGACCGAGGCGACCATCACCCTGACACCGGGCAAGCACACCTTGCAGTTGGTGCTGGGCGACATGTACCACGTGCCGTTCAAGCCGAGCGTCGAATCGCAGAAGATCACCGTCACGGTGAAATAAGCCAGCGCTCGTTGCTGCCGGCACAACGAAAAAGGGAGGCCACCAGGGCCTAATGCCAGTCAGTTAAGCTGACTGGCATTTTCATTTTCGGGTCGGATATTTTGCTGGTCGTTGCTTAACTACTCTCGGGAACCAACGATCAGGTCGTCGATGAGGCAAGATATACTGCGCCGC
>NZ_VWXI01000028.1 GCF_011752525.1 Pantoea sp. Cy-639
CGGGATGCTTTCGGCGTGCTGGCGCAGCAGTTGCAGGTCGACCAGGCCGTAGCTGATTTCCTGCAGCCAGTGGTCGACGGAAGCGGCGGCGGCGCCGAGGTCTTCGCTGAGGAGGGTGTGCAGGGGGCGACGGCGATCTGGATCTCGCGCTCGGTGAGCGCGGGAACGGCGGGCGCAGCGGTCATCAGGTACAGCCTTCCTTAGGCAGGGACGCAAGGTCCCGGGTGGTCCGTGAAGGCGAAATGATACGAGGGGAGGGAGGTCCATCCATCAGGGAAGCGTCTGATGGATTTGTAGGACGTTTCGGGGAATACCTGATGCTGCGGGGCTGTCAATGCAGGCGGCGAAGTCCGGCGGAACCCTGTAGGAGCCGGCTTTGCCGACGAACACCGACGCAGCCGGTGCCAGACACCGAGTTGCCTGCTCTGCCAGCCAGGCTGGCGCCTGCAACCCAAGGCTGATCGGAGAGTGAGGTGACGCCACGTCGCAGCGTTACCTTGGTTTTATGCAATGGCAAGCGACCATTTCTCGTGCACACTGTGGCTGTTCGCCACTCCTGGCGTTTTCATCATTCCATCAACCGCGCGAGGGTCGCCATGAACGGACGTTGTCTGTATCAGTCTGTGTTGTTGGCGCTCGTCCTGGTCTTGCTGCCCAAGGTCGCTGCTGCCGAGGAGCCGTGCCGGCACCTCACCGCCACCGGCAACCCCGAATACCCACCGTACCTGTGGCGCGACCCGCAGGATCCCCAGCGCCTGATCGGCGCCAACGCCGACCTGCTCAAGCACGTGGCCAAGGACCTGGGGCTGGTGATCGATGTGGTCTACGTCGGCCCCTGGCCGCGCGCGCAGGAGGAGGTGAACAGTGGCCGCGTCGACCTGGTCGCCGGTTACTTCCGGACCCAGGAGCGCGAACTGGCGATGGACTTCATCAGCCCGCCGTTCCTGTTCAATCCGAGCGTGGTCTGGGTTCGCCAGGGCGAGGGGTTCGCCTATCGTGGGTGGGCCGACCTGCAGGGGCGTCGTGGCGGTACGCTGGTCAACAACAGCCATGGCCAGGCCTTCGACGACTATGCCCGGGCGCACCTGAACCTCGAAGCGGTGCCCAGCGCCACTCAGGCGTTCGAGAAGCTGCTGCTCAAGCGCAACGACTATGTGATCTTCGAGCGCTACCCGGGACTGGCGTTGGCCCACACCCTGGGCAAGGAGAAGCAGTTGCAGGTGCTGGAACCGCCGGTATCCAGCGAAGGGCTGTACCTGGCGCTGTCGCGAAAATCGCGCTGCAACAAGCCTGAGTTGCGGGCACAGCTGGCGCAGCGCATGGAGGCGTTGGCCGCAGGGCGGCTGCCCGAGCAGTTGCTGACACAGAATTTCGACCTCTGGCATCGGCAGCAGGGTGGCCCAGGGCTGGACCACTGACGCCTGGCAATCACCCCCCCCCGTCTCCTATGGCAGCATCCGCGGTTGGCGGCGTTGATTGATGAGTCGCTGGGCTGAGGGCTCAGCCCTTGCACTTGGCCAGCACCACCTGGCAGGTGCGCGGCGCGCCACCGGAGCGACTGGCGTAGCGCATGCAGTTGGCCATGGATTTCTTGCTCGCCATGGCCAGGCTGTCGGCGAAGGCCAGGCCGCCTTCACCGCTGCTGGGCATGGCCTTGGCGTAGCATTTCGAGCCCTGGGCGGCATAGCGGGCGGTGTTGTGCTTGCTCGAGCAGCCGGCGAGCAGGGCCAGTGCGAGCAACGGTAGAATCAGGCGTGCCGGGAGTCTGTCGGCCATCGCGGGTTCCTCGATCAAAGGTTTCGATCAGGGCAGGGTAGCCGGAGTCGCTTCGCTTGGGCCAGTGCTTGTTGGCGAGATGGGTTGAAGAGTTCCGACCTGTGGCATTTTGACACCAACCCCCTGGAAACGCTGAACCTCAGGCCTCGCAACGCCTGCGCGCGGCAGATTGGATCCTTTTGCGGCGGCGAAAAACCGTGCGTTTCGTCAAAGCTTGAGTACAATTATCGGCTTTTCCGGGCCGTTCCCCGGCCTGTTCGTGGATGCGCAAATGCTGATCGGTAGTTACTCCTCCTCGCTGGTGCTGATATCGCTGTGCGTGGCGATCCTCGCCTCCTACACGGCGCTAGACCTCACCGGACGCATCGCCACGGCCAAGGGGCGAGCGGTGTACCTGTGGATGGGCGGGGGAGCCTTTGCCATGGGCATCGGCGTGTGGTCGATGCACTTCATCGGCATGCTGGCGTTCAGCCTGCCGATCGAACTGGGCTACGACGTCACCCTGACCGCATTGTCGCTGCTGATTGCCGTGGCTTCTGCCGGCTTCGCCCTGTGGCTGGTCAGCCAGCCGGAGCTGCCCATGCTGCAGCTGGGCTTCGGTGCGCTGATCATGGGCACCGGGATTGCCTGCATGCACTACATGGGCATGGCCGCATTGCGCATGCAGCCTGGGATCGACTACGACCCGACGCTGTTCGGCGCCTCGCTGGCCATAGCGGTCGGGGCTTCGGCAGCGGCGCTGTGGATTGCCTTCCGCCTGCGCCAGCACACCCCTTACGTGCGCCAGGTCCGCGGCGTGGCCGCGGTGGTGATGGGCATCGCCATCGTCGGCATGCACTACACCGGCATGGCGGCGGCCAACTTCCCCGCAGGCAGTTTCTGCGGCGCATTGGCCACCGGGCTGGCCGGTGATGGCCTGGATTACGTGGTGCTGATCACCACCCTGGCCGTACTGGCGGTGGCGCTGCTGACCTCGGTGCTCGATGCCCGGCTGGAGGCGCGCACGGCAGAGCTGGCGCGCTCGCTGACCCTGGCCAACCAGGAACTGACCCAGCTGGCCCTGCACGACACCCTGACCGGGTTGCCGAACCGTACGCTGCTGGCCGATCGTATCGACCAGGCCATCGGCCGAGTGGCGGAGCAGGGCGGCTGCTTCGCCCTGATGTTCATCGACCTGGACGGTTTCAAGCCGGTCAACGATGCCTTTGGTCACCATGTCGGCGACCTGCTGCTCAAGGCCGTGGCGCAGCGCCTGCGCGGCCACCTGCACAGCCAGGACACCCTGGCGCGCATCGGCGGCGACGAATTCGTGCTGCTGGTCGAGCTCGATGAGCCCGACGACGCCATGGGCGTGGCGGTCAAGCAGGTCAACCTGGTGTCGCGGCCATTCCGCGTGGCCGAGCACGACCTGCAGTTGTCGGCGAGCCTGGGCATCGTGCTGTACCCCGGTAATGGCGCCGACCAGCACGAATTGCTGCGCAACGCCGACGCAGCCATGTACCACGCCAAGAGCGCCGGCAAGAACGGCTACAGCTTCTTCGACGCGTCGATGAACACCAACGCGCGCCAGCAACTGCAATTGCTGCAGGACCTGCGCACGGCGCTGGAGCAGGACCAGTTCCGCCTCCACTACCAACCCAAGTTCGACGCCGTGCAGCGGCATCCCATCGGCGCCGAGGCGCTGCTGCGCTGGGAGCACCCGCAACACGGCCTGATGCTGCCGGACCGTTTCATCGGCCTGGCGGAGAAAACCGGGCTGATCATCCCTATCGGCGAATGGGTGCTCAACGAGGCCTGCCGGCAGATGCGCGAGTGGTTGGACCAGGGGCATGAAGGCTGGCGTATCGCGGTCAACCTCTCGGCGATCCAGTTCTGCCATGCCGGGCTGGTCGACAATGTGGCCCAGGTGCTCGACCAGCACGGCTTGCCTGCCAACCGCCTGACCCTGGAAATCACCGAGACCACCGCCATGCGCGATGCCGACGCCAGTCTGCATGTGCTGCGGCGCCTGTCCGAGATGGGCGTGGACCTGTCCATCGACGACTTCGGCACGGGGTATTCCAGCCTGATGTACCTCAAGCGCCTGCCGGCCAACGAACTGAAGATCGACCGCGGCTTCGTGCGCGACCTCGAGCAGGACAGCGACGATGCGGCGATCGTCTCGGCGATCGTCGCCCTGGGCCAGGCCCTGGGCCTGCGTATCGTCGCCGAAGGGGTGGAGACCGACCGCCAGCAGGATTTCCTGACGCGTCTGGGGTGCGATTCGCTGCAGGGTTATCTGCTCGGGCAGCCGGTGCCGGCCGAACAGTTCATGAAAGGGCTGGAGGCGCTGCGGGCGCGCCAGGAGCAGGCCGGCTAGACCGCGCTGCGCAGTGGGCTGGACAGTAGGCCGAAGGTGTCCATCTCGTCTTCCACCGCCTCGATGATGCGCTCGACATCAGCAGCGGCCATGATCGCCGCGCAGGGGATGCCGGCGATGGCCAGCAGGGTTTCGCCGCTGGCCCGGTCGAACAACCTGGCGACCATGCTGCGTGGTGCATCCATGGTGGCTTCGAAACCCAGCGGATGGAAATGCCAACGCATCACCTGGCAGGCGTTGGGGAACGTCATCTTGCTCATGCCAGCCTCCTTGTTCGTGTCCTGAACGCGGTGAATTCGACGCGGTGCTTCAGAAAGGGCCATCCTGGCCGTCGGGAATTTAACCATAGCACCTGCCATGGCAGTGTTCTGCGGAAAATATGTCAGATGTGCTAATGCATGACGGCTGTCACAACCCCGTCACAGTGACCGGCTGGCGGTCACTGGCCCTGGCAAACGTTTTCCCGCAGGGCGTGCGGTGGAGTCGGGGGCTTGCTCTGCTATGGTTACCGACAGCATTTTTCGGACCAGTGGCGCCTGGCCGGCAGGGAGGCAAGCATGCGTTTCTCCACGCTCACTCAACGGATCGCTGGCGAGGCGGCAGCCGCCTGGGACATCCACTACCAGGCGCTCGAACAGCGCCGGCAGGGGCGTGAAGTCGCCCTGCTGACGATGGGTGACCCGGATTTCGACACCCCGCTCCCGGTGGTCGAGGCCGCGGTGGCCAGCCTGCTGCGGGGCGACACCCATTACAGCGACGTGCGCGGCAGCCTGGCCCTGCGTGAGGCCATCGCCGAGCAGCGTGGCCTGGCGCCGGAACGGGTGGTGGTCACCGCGGGCGCCCAGTGCGCGCTGTATGCAGTCTTCCAGTGCCTGTTCCAGGCCGGCGACGAGGTGATCGTCGCCGAACCCATGTATGTCACCTACCACGGCGTGCTGGGCGCTTGTGGCGCCGAGGCCGTGCAGGTGTCGGTGCGCCCGGAGGAAGATTTTCGCCTCGATCCCGGTGCGGTGGCGGCGGCCATCACTGGGCGCACACGGGGTTTGCTGCTCAACAGTCCGCACAACCCCACCGGTACCTGTATCAACCAGGCCGATCTCGAACGCCTGGCGCAGTTGTGCCGGGAGCATGACCTGTGGCTGGTCTGCGACGAGGTCTATCGCGGCCTGCAGTTCGAGGGCGAGGCTCCGAACCCACTGGCGCTGCCCGGCATGGCCGAGCGCTGCGTGGTGATCGACAGCCTGTCCAAGTCCCATGCCATGAGCGGTTGGCGAGTGGGCTGGGTGATTGCTCCGCTAGCGTTGGTCACGCACCTGGGCAACCTGGCGATGGCCATGCTGTTCGGCTTGCCGGAGTTCGTCATGCAGGCCGCCTGCGTGGCCCTGAGCGATGCCTTGCCGGAGGTGGCCCGTATGCGCGATGCCTATCGCCAGCGTCGCGACCGGGTGTGCTCGGCCTTGCAGAACTGCCCGGGCGTGCAGGCGCGGCGGCCGGCCGGTGGCATGTTCGTGATGCTCGATGTCCGCGGTACCGGGCTGGGCGCCCAGGCATTCGCCCGGCGCCTGCTGGACGAGGAGGGCGTGGCGCTGCTGCCGGGCGACGTGTTCGGGCCGAGCGCGGCGGGCCATGTGCGCCTGGGCCTGGTGCTCGAAGCCGAGGTGCTGGAGCAGTTGTGTCGCTGCATCGCCGCTTGCGCGGCGCGGGTGCTAGCCGAGCAGGCCGGCGGCGATGTTGATGGTGAAGCCAAGGATCGCCGTGTTGAAGACGAAGCCTACCAGTGAATGGGCCAGCACCACCCGGCGCATCGCCCGTCCGCCGACGCCCACGTCGGAGGTCTGCACGGCGACGCTGATGGTGAACGAGAAGTAGTGGAAGTCCCAGTAGTCGGGCGTGCGCTCACCGTCCGCGAAGCGCAACGGCGGATGCTCGCGGTCACTGGTGTAGAACAGCCGGGCATAGTGCAGGCTGAAGATGCAGCCGATCAGCAGCCAGGAGCCGGCGACGGTCAGGCCGGTATAGAGGTAGTGCAAGTGCAGCGCACTGCCTTGCAGGCCGCGGCTGGAGACCAGTTGCTGGGTGACCGCGACCAGGCTGGCGATGGCGGCGACACTGACGGTGACCAGTACCAGGGCGGCGTTCTCGTCCTCGATGCGGGCGGTCCGGCGGACCTTGTCGGGACCGGCGCGCCAGCTCAGCCACAGCACCAGGAACACATAGAGCCAGACGCCGAGGTTCCAGCCGGTCAGGACATGTTGCAGGGTGTCGCCGGCGGGGATCAGCCATCCCCCGAGGATGCCGGCCAGAAGGGCGATGAGCAGACGCGGATGGGTACGGGTGAGATGGTGGAAAGCCATGGTGCCTCGCTGCCAGTTGGGGATGGCTTCACTGTAGACCAGCGCGGGGAGGAGGTCGGCAAACCTGCCCCCATGCGCGCTGGAGCGAGCAGGCTGGGCGTTATCCCGGCATCCCGTCTATCCGCGGCCGCGTCAGGATCGGCAGGTAATGCCACAGGAACAGCACCAGCGCGCCCCCGCCGAGCAACACCGACAAGCCAAGCCCCAGCGTCGTGAACGGCACCAGCGCCACCCGTACCAGTGCTGCCAGCTGGATCAGCGCGAACGCGCAGGCGACGCTGTGTGGCACCTGCAGCGCCCGCCCGGTGTGGCCCAGGCTGACCCGTGCCATCATCGCCACGATCAGCCCCGTCATGGCGCCAACGGCCAGGGCATGGGTCGCCAGGCTCGGGTTGATCGCCACGCCTGCGTGCCACAGGGCCAGGCCCAGGCAGGCCGGGATCAGCCAGGCATAGGCCAGGTGCAGCGACCAGAGCAGCGGCAGCCGCCACAGCCCGCGGTCATGCCATAGCAACAGGCGCACGGCATGCAGCAAGGTCAGGGCGCCGAACAGACCAGCCATCAGCGGCTGTGGCGTGTCGTTCAGGCCAACTGCGTAACTCAGCGGGACGGCGATGCTGCCCAGCAGGCAGGCACGGTCCAGCCAGGGGCGGGCCGGCGCCGGGGCCATGTTGCCCAGGCCGCGGCGGGTGAAGAACGGAATCACCCGGCCGCCGATCACGCTCATCATCGCCGCCACCAGCCACAGGCCGGCCAGCACGCCGCGACGCTGCCAGCGCTCGTCCTGCTCGAGCCAACCTGCCAGGGTCAGCCACTGGCAGGCCGCGAGCAGCAACACCAGCGCCACGATGGGGTAGTTGTTGCGCAGGCGTCGCTGGATGATCGGCCGTGCCAGGGCTACCGCCACCAGTGGCAGGAATGCACCGTGGACGAGCACCAGTAGCCAGGCTGGAATGGGCAGGAACCAGCTGGCCCGAGCCAGCAGCCAAAGCAGGAACAATCCCTGCAAGGGACGCCCGCTCAGGCCGGGCAGACCGCTCCAGTTCTGCACGGCGGTGAGCAGGAACCCGGCGACGATGGCCACGGCGAAGCCAAACAGCATTTCATGGCGATGCCAGGCCAGCGTGCCTCCGGTTGGAGTGGGCGGCAGGGCGCCGACCAGCACTGCGCCCCACAAGGCCAGGGCCAGCAGGGCGAACACACTGCCGGCGAGGAAGAATGGGCGGAAACCCAGGGCCCAGAGGGCCTGGCGCGGGCGATCGGCGGAGGGTTGGACGAGCATGCCGGGGGTCCTTGGTTCGATCTGAAGGGGTGGATGGGGTACCATCACGATCCATGCCAGCGGCCAAAGCCTTGTATATCAAGGTGATGGCACTGCATCGTGTCATATTGACTCTGCTGCTTTTTGTCGTTTTGACTTTGATTGAAGTCAAAAAGACTCGATTTGTGCGTGCCGATGCACCAAGACACCGTTACAGGATTCCCGTCGTGACCGACCCCTTGCGCAACCCGCTGCTGCAGTACCTGGCTCGCCTTGCGCCGTCCAGCCAGCTGACCATGCGCTACATCCTCCAGGACGCCGCCGACCGTCTGGGTTTCGTCGATGGCGACATTGCCGATGTGCCCTGGCACCACCTCGAACCTGGTCATGTGATCGCTCTGGTCGCCGCCTTGCGCGCCGATGGTTATGCCCCCAATACCTCCTCGCTGTACGTCAATGCCGTGCGCGGGGTGATGAACGAAGCCTGGCGTCAGGGCCTGATCGACCACGAGCAGCTGCTGAAGATCCGCGAGATCAAGCCGGCAGGCGGTAGCCGCCTGCCGCCGGGGCGCAACCTGCGGCGCAGCCTGATTCGCGAGTTGATGGACGTCTGCGCCGCCGATCCTCGACCGCAAGGGGTGCGCGACGCGGCGATCCTGGCGTTGCTGTACGGCACCGGCATGCGCAAGTCCGAATCGGTGGACATCGACCTGGCACAGGTGGACTTCGCCGAGCGCAGCGTGCAGGTGCTGGGCAAGGGCAACCGCCAACTGATCAAGTACGCCCCGGCCTGGGCGTTCGACAAGCTGCAGGCCTGGCTCGAGCTGCGCCGCCAGCACCTGCCCGCCGGCGAGGCCGACGACAGTTTCCTGTTCAACCGCATTCGCCGCGGCAGCCATATCACCCGCGCGCGCATCACCAAGCACGCGATCTACTACATCGCCCGTCAGCGAGGGGTGCAGGTGGGGGCCAAGATCATGCCTCACGATTTCCGCCGGGCCTTCATCACCCGAGTGATCGAGGAGCACGACCTGTCGATCGCGCAGAAGCTGGCGCACCACGCCAATATCCAGACCACCGCGGCCTACGACCGGCGTGACGACAACGAACGGCGGCGGGCGGTGGAGCGTTTCGACTACTGACCAGTACGTCTCAGGCGCCGGCATACTCCACGGCGCGGCCCCGTCCCTGTTGCTTGGCCGCGTACAAGGCAAGGTCCGCCATCGACAGCAGTCGTGACAGTTCATGGGCCGCTGCGGGCCGGCTGACAATCCCGATACTCACGCCCAGCAGCCCAGGTTCCAGCAGGGAAAGCCTGGCGAAACCGTTGCAGATCCGTTGCGCCACGGCTTCGGCGCGCGGCCTGTCGCAGTCGCGCAGCAGGCAGGCGAACTCCTCGCCGCCAATTCGCGCGAACAGATCGCCTTGGCGCAGGTGGCTGGCGGTTTCCTCGGCGAAGGCTTGCAGCACCCGGTCGCCCTTGGGGTGGCCGAACTGGTCGTTGATGCGCTTGAAGTGGTCCAGGTCGCACAGCAGCAGTGCCACGGACGCCTTGCGCGCGGCGCACTCGTCCAGCAGGTGCCGCCCATGCTCCATGAACGCCCGGCGGTTGCCGACGCCCGTCAGCGGATCATTGTAGGCGGCTGCGCGCAACTGGACTTCGGCGCGCTCGCGCACCATCGCCAGGGTGACGTAGGAAATGCCGATGGCGAACAGCATCGACTCGAACAGGATGAAGGCAAAGAAACCGGGGCTCGGGCCGCCGCTGTTGACGGCCCGGTCCAGGGCGAGGCCATCGTCGACCAGCGCTCGCACCAGGTAGATCAGCGCATGCAGCGTGGCCAGGATCAGCGCGGGGGTGTACGACACCTGCAGCCGTATCCTGGGGCGACAGAGCTCGGCCAGGCAGAGCAGGGTATAGGCCAGGGTCAGCAGCGAATACAGCTTCACCCGCAGGGCGAGGCTGTCGTGGAAGCCGGGCCATAGGCTGAACAGCCACCAGAACACGGCGCCGGCCAGCAACAGCGGCCAGTGCGGCCGACGCCCGCCGAGCACGCGCATGGCGGTCCAGCCCAGGCCGGCGCCGACCAGCAGGACAATATTGCCCAGCACCAGGGCCAGGTAGTCCATGCCCAGGCCACGCAGGGCAATCAAGCTCACGCCCAGCCCCGACACCAGCAGCATTGTGCCCAGGAAACCCAGGCTTGGGTCGCCGGCGCAACGCCGCCAGGCGTGCAGGGTGAGGATGCCCATCAGGGCGAAAATGAAAACGGCGACCAGGATCAGGGTCGGCAGGCTCAGCGGCACGTTGGGGCGCTCTCGGGGGCAAGGCGCGCATGCTAAGCCAAGCTGCTGGCGATTCGCTAGCGTCCGTGCTCAGGGCTTGCCACTGTCCGCGCCGCCTTGCCCCTGGCGCCCCATGCCTTCCGAGCCGCCACCACCCAGGCCAGGCAGGTCGCGGTCGTCGTTCTGCTGCGCGGGCGGGCTGTCGGGGTCGTTGCCCTTGATGCGCGGGTCGGTGTCACGCGGCGGGGGGGGCTCGACGGGGTTGAGGGTGCTGTCCACACCGGGCTGCGGGGCAGGGCTGTGCGGGTCGTCGGGATAGGTGGCGCCGGTACCGGCGGCGAAGGCCAGGGGGGTAGTCAGCAGGGTGGCGAAGAGCAGGGAACGGTTCATGGGGGCAGGCTCCGTGACAAGGGTCTGTTGCCTGGCGCCACCGCAGGACAAGCCCGCGATGGCGCCGGCAGGTGCGCTACCTCGTTTGGGCCGCACCCAGCCGGCCAGGTGCCGCCACCCCGACCAACGGTCAGACCACCAGCGACAGCAGCATGATGAGGATGATGCCGACCACCGACAGGATGGTTTCCATCATGCTCCAGGTCTTGAACGTCTCGGCCACGGTCATGTTGAAGTACTGCTTGACCAGCCAGAATCCGGCGTCGTTGACGTGGGACAGGATCAGCGAGCCGGCGCCGGTGGCCAGCACCAGCAGCTCGCGGTTGACCCCGGGCACCAGGTCGATCACCGGGGCGACGATGCCGGCGCCGGTGATGGTGGCCACGGTGGCCGAGCCGGTGGCGATGCGGATCACCGCGGCCACCAGCCAGGCCAGCAGGATCGGCGAGATCTGCGCCTGCACGGCCATCTGCCCGATCACGTTGCCCACCCCGGTGTCCACCAGCATCTGCTTGAAGCCGCCGCCGGCGCCGACGATCAGCACGATTGCCGCGGTGGGCGCGAGGCTCTGGTCAAGCATCTTCATGATCTGCTGGCGGTTGAAGCCCCGCGCCGAGCCGAAGGTGTAGAAGGCCAGCAGCAGGGCGGCGAGCAGGGCGGTGATGGGGTGGCCGATCAGGTCCATCCACTGGCGGATGATGTGTTCGGCCGGCAGCACCACGTCGGCGAAGGTCTTGAGCAGCATCAGCGCCACCGGCAGCAGCACGGTGACCAGGGTCACGCTGAAGCTGGGCAGGTTCTGCTGGTTAGATTCGCGGGCGATCTGGTCCATCAGCTCCTGGGAGGGGTTGCCGGGGATGTAGCGGGCTATGAAGTTGCCGAACAGGGGGCCGGCGATCACGGCGGTGGGCAGGGCCACCAGCAGGCCGTAGAAGATGGTCTTGCCGATGTCGGCGTGGAAGATGCCGATCGCCAGCAACGGCCCTGGGTGCGGCGGCACCAGGCCGTGCACCACCGACAGGCCGGCCAGCAGCGGGATGCCGATCTTCACCAGCGACACGCCGGAGCGGCGGGCGACGATGAACACCAGCGGGATCAGCAGCACGAAGCCGATCTCGAAGAACAGCGGAATGCCGACCAGGAAGGCGGCGAACATCATCGCCCAGTGCACGTTCTTCTTGCCGAAGGCGCGGATCAGGGTCTGGGCGATCTGGTCGGCGCCGCCGGAGTCGGCCATCAGCTTGCCGAGCATGGTGCCCAGGGCGAGGACGATGCCGACGAAGCCGAGCACGCCGCCGAAGCCGTCCTGGAACGACTTCATCACCTTGGCCACCGGCATGCCGGAGGTCAGGCCGAGAAAGCCGGCGGCGAGGGTCAGGGCGACGAAGGGGTGGACCTTGAAATGGGTGATCAGCAGGATCAGCCCGACGATGGTGACCAATGCGTCGAGCAGCAGGTAGGTATCAGTAGCCAGTCCGAACATGGTTCATATGCCTCGGTCTTGTCGTTGTTGTTTTGGCGTAGCGCAATTTGTGGGCGTTTGCAGTGTCCGGGTGTCGAGACAGCGCTGTCTTTGGTGAGCCGAAGAGACCGCCGGCTCAGGCAGTCCGCGCCAGGTCCGGTTCACCGCAGGGCTTTAGCCAGACGTGCACCGCCTCGGCGAGGGCTTCGATGGGGCGGGTGGCGTCCAGGGCCAGGGTCAACGGCTCGCCGTGAGGTGCTTCGAGCGCGGCGAACTGGCTGTCGATCAGGCTGGCCGGCATGAAGTGGCCGGGGCGGGCGCGCACGCGCTTCTCGGCTTCCTGCGGGGTCAGCTCGAGGAACACGAAACCCAGGGTCGGCACCGCTTGGCGCAGGGTGTCACGGTAGCGGCGCTTGAGCGCCGAGCAGGTGAGGATGGGGCGCTCGCCTGCGGCGATGACGGCCTGCAGCTCCTGGCCCAGGCGTATCAGCCAGCCGGCGCGGTCGTTGTCGTCAAGGGGGGTGCCGGCGCTCATCTTGGCGATGTTGGCGGCGGGGTGAAAGGCATCGCCTTCGATCAGGCGGCCGCCGCTGCGCGCGGCGATGGCGGCACCGATGCAGCTCTTGCCGCAACCAGCCACGCCCATGACCACGATTGCGGACAGGGAAGGGTTCATCAGTACCTCCTGCTGGGTGGGATAGCGCTGTCTTGGTCGATGCTGACCGAAGCTGCTGGCGCGACCCGCCCGGGTGTTATTGATCTTGTCTTTGGCAGTATGGACGCTTCGTGCATGGCTGCTACCAAGATTGCATTGCCTGCGTCCAGAGACAGCGCTACCTTAGTGACCGTTCCCTTTTCCTGCAAGTAGTAAAATTACAACATCCATGTCTCGCATCGGCTCGCGCACTACAGGTCGTCCCACTCTGGCAGAAGTCGCCAGGCTCTCCGGGGTTTCCCCCATCACCGCCTCCCGCGCCCTGCGCGGCGTCAGCACGGTCGCGCCGGAGCTGGTGGAGAAGGTCCTGGCTGCTGCGGCCAGCCTGGGCTATGTCGCCAACCCGGCGGCGCGGGCCCTGGCCTCGGCCCGCAGCCAGTCGGTGGTGGTGCTGATTCCGTCGCTGTCCAACCAGCTGTTCATCGATACCCTCGAGGCGATTCACGAGGTGATGCGCCCACGTGGCCTGGAAGTGCTGATCGGCAACTATCACTACGATATCGCCGAGGAAGAGAACCTGATCCGCAACTACCTCGCCTACCAGCCCTGCGGCATGCTGCTCACCGGTTTCGAGCGCAGCGAGGCAGCGCGGCAGATGCTCGCCGCCAGCCAGGTGCCCTGCGTGCACATGATGGAGCTGGGCGGCGCGCCTGACGCGCTGTCGGTGGGCTTCTCGCAGCACGAGGCCGGCCGCGCGGCGGCGCGTCACCTGATCGAGCGCGGACGCCGGCGCCTGGCGTTCATCGCGGCGCAGCTCGACCCGCGGGTGATGCAGCGTGCCGAGGGCTTCCGCCAGGCCCTGGCCGAGGCCGGCCTGCAGGCGCCGGCGCTGGAGATGCTCGATCCGCAGCCGTCCTCGATCGGCCTGGGCGGGACCTTGTTCAGCCGGTTGATGGCGCAGGCGCCGGAGGTCGACGGGATCTTCTTCTGCAATGACGACCTGGCCCAGGGTGCAGTGTTGCAGGCCTTGCGCGAGGGGATCGAGGTGCCACGGCGGGTGGCGATGGTAGGCTTCAACGATTTGCCGGCCTCGGCACACATGGTGCCGCGGCTGACCTCCATCCGTACGCCGCGGGCGGCCGTCGGGCGTGGCGCGGCCCAGGCCCTGCTGGCGATGCTCGATGGGCGCAAGGGCGGCGTGGGGCAGCAGGACCTGGGGTTCGAACTTGTGGTGCGGGAAAGCTCCTGACGCTTGAGGCTGAAGCCCGGGCATCCGCTGCCCCGGCTGTTTCGCGGCCTGTCGCCGCCAATCTCAGCTGGACTGCGCGATATGCCCGTCCTCGACGGCGTCCAGGGCATCCTCCTCGCCTGGCAACGCCGTGATCACGCTGAAGTCACTGACTTCCACTTCCCCTGCGCCATAACCCAGCAGGTGGAAGGAGAACGCCTTGCGTTCGCTGGGGTTGTCGAAGTCGAACTGCATGTCCAGTGGCTGTTCGGCGGTCACCCGCACTTCCTCGGGCAATCCCAGGGCGACATCCTGTTCGAATTCCTTGGCCTTGAGCTGGATATGCGCAGCGTGCCGTGGGTCGAGCGCACGGATCTTGATTCGCACCCGGGTTCGGGAGCCTTCGGGCATCTCCAGGTATTGGGCGCCGATCAGGTTGTCCGCCCAGTCGTCACGAATGCGCGCCTGCAGCGCGATCGGGGACGGCCCGCCGAACTGGTAGCGCAAGTTCAGCGGGGTCTGCAGCAGCGACTGGTCGAGGGTCGCGGCCAGCAGGTTGACCTGAGGGCCTAGGTTGTCGTCGCCGCGTCCCAGGTATTGCGCATGGTCGGCGATGAACCCCTGGCTGGCGTAGCGCCGGCAGCGTTGCTGGAAGTCGCACTCGTTGAGGGTGCCCTGGCCGTCGTGGTAGCGCAGCATGCCGTTGGTGAAGGAGATCATCTCGCGGCCGCTGTCGTAGTCGCGGTACAGCGAACGTCCGCCGAGCGCCGCCGGGATCGGCAAGGCGAAGTAGTCGAGCAGCGAGGTGGTCAGGTCCACATGGCCATAGGTCCCCTGCTTGAGCCGGGGCAGTTGCGCCTGCTCCGGCGCCAGGGTCAGGTTGAAGCCCCAGGCCGAGGCCAGGCGGACCCCGTCGATGCCGTGGGACTCATCGGAGGTGACCACCACCAGGGTGTCCTTGAGCACGCCCTGTCGCTCCAGGCCGTCGAGGAAGCTGCCCAGAGCGTCGTCCAGGTAGGCCACCGCAGCCTGCTTGGCGCTGGGATAGCGTTGCAGGTAGTCGGCGGGGGCGGAGTAGGGCTGGTGGGTGCCCACGGTCAGCAGGGTGAGCATCCAGGGTTGCGGCTGCTTGCGCAGTTCGCCGACATAGTCCAGCGCGCCCTCGAAGAAGGCCCGATCGTCCTTGCCCCAGGGGAACTCCAGGTAGTTCGGCTTGCTGAACCATTCCAGGCCGTGCACGGCGTCGAAGCCGATATGCGGCATGATCCGGTCCTTGGCCATGAAACGCAGGCCTGCGCCTTGCAGGTAGTGGGTGCTGAAGCCGGCCTGGCGCAGTTGCGCCGGCAGGCAGGACTGGTTGCGCACCTCCTGGGTCAGCAGCTCGACGCCTTTCGGGGTGCCGTTGGCCAGTTTGTCGTAGTCGCCGCAGAGCATGGCGTAGAGACCGCGGATGGTCTGGTGGGTGTGCAGCACGTAGTCCGGGGTGTTCATGCCGCGTTCGGCCCAGCGGCTCAGACGCGGCATCAGGTCTTCGTCGAAACGGCTGCCCAGGGCCTGGCGGTTGGCGCGGATGTAGGCGCCGGGGATACCTTCCACGGTGATGATCAACAGGTTGCGCGCGGTACCCGGGCCATCGAGCAGTCGTTGGCCGTGCAAGTCGGCCTGGGTCAGGCCGGCAATGGGCAGCGGGGTCACCGGGGTCTCTCCGACCAGCATGGCATGCGCGCGGTGTTGCAGGTCGCCTGCGGCGGCCGAGAGCAACTGGTGCGGCAGGTTGTATTGCCGCCACTGGTCGGCCTCGGAAGGTGCCCAGTGCTGGCAGCCCCAGTGGCCTGCCAGGAGCACCGCCGGAAACACCCAGGCCTTGCGTGGCAGCGGCGCCGTTCGTTGGCCGCGACTGCACCAGCGGGTAGCCAGCCAGGCCAGCAGCGCGCCGGCCAGCAGCCACGGCAGCCAGGGGTGGGCGAGGGCGCCGCCGGTGGAATTTTCCATGAACTGCGGGTCGAACAGGTAGGTCAGGTCGGCCTGGTTGGGCAGGCGTCCGACGGCGCTGACCAGTTCGGCAGAGGCCACCAGCAGGCCGGCCCAGACCAGCACGACCGGCAAGGCCAGCCATACTGGCGCGCGCTGCAGGAGCATCACCAGCAGGCCGCCGATGGCCAGGTCGGACAGGTAGCCGAGGGGGGCGGACCAGCCCAGCAGGGCTCGCGCCAGCAGGGGAGTGACCAGCACCAGGGCGACCAGGGCGGTCAGCCCGGCGCGTGGCTGGCCAAGCATGTTTCTCACGTAAGCGTTCCTTCTTGCCATCAAATCGTCACATAAATGTGCCGAATGATATCAGGCCACGCGTACGAAGGTGCTGTAGGACAAAGCTGGTAACCAAACGGGCGTGTCGGGCTAGGCGGGGGCCTGGACATCGAGCAGACGAGCGACGCTGGCGAGGGCTGCGGCGCTGCGCTGCTGCCAATCACCAGCGATGACCTCGAAAGGTCGTCGTTGCGCCTGCAACCAGTGCAGGCTGTCCTCGAAGAATGCCTGGCGCTCTTCAAGGCGCGGCTGGCAGCGCAGGCCGTCGCCGACCCATTCGACGCCTTCCGGGCGCAGCAGCAGGTGCAGGTCGTAGTGCCTGGCGGCCAGCGCCTGTTCGATCCAGGCTGGGCAGTCACCAAACAGCGCCCGGCTCCACAGGATATTGCTGAGCAGATGGGTATCGAGGATCAGCAGTGACGGGGCCTGGGCACGGCCCAGGTCCTCCCACTCGAGCTGGCCGCGGGCAATCGCCGGGATGTCCGCGTAGCAGGTGTCGCGTTGCTCCTGCTCCATGAAGTGGCGCACGTATTCGCCGACCACCACGCCGCCGAAATGCGCCTGGATCTCGCTGCTCAGCCAGCTCTTGCCGCTGGACTCCGGGCCACACAGCACCAGTGTCTTCATGCGCAGGCCAGCGCCGGGTCGCGGCGCCACTCCAGCCAGCCGCGCACGGCGATCAGGGTGAACAGGGCGTAGAGCGCGGCGGTGAGGTACAGCCCCTTGTACAGGAACAGGCCGACGAAGATCACGTCCACCACCACCCACAAGGCCCAGCACTGCAGGCGTTTCTGCGCCATCCACAGCTGCGCCACCAGGCTGAAACCGGTGAGGGCGGCATCCAGCCAGGGCTGCGCGGCGTCGGTCCAATGGGCCATGGCCGCGCCCAGCAGCAGGCTGGCCAGCAGGCCGCAGGCCAGGCCCTTGAACAGCGGCGCGGGGCCCAGGCGGCTGACCTGGCGGGCATCCTCGACCCGGTCGGGGCGGGTCCACTGCCACCAGCCATAGAGCTGCAGCACGGCGTAGACCAGTTGCAGGAGCATGTCCGAGTACAGCTTCACTTCGTAGAAGATCCAGCTGTAGAGCACCACCATCACCAGGCCGATCGGCCAGCACCAGGGATTCTGCTTGACGGTGAGCCAGACGGCGATGACGCCGAGCGCGGCGGCGAAGAGTTCGAGGCCGGACATCGGCGATCCTTGGACGGGGAAAGGGCGCGATGCTACAAGCTTCCGGCGCCAGGCTTCAAGCGGTGGCGCGCGCAGGGGCCGCAGGCGGCCCCTGCAGGGCCTAGACCTTGAACTGACGCAGCAACTGCTCCAGCTCCTCGCTCAGCCGCGCCAGGGCCAGGCCGGCGTCGCTGGACTGGCGCGCGGCCTCGGCGGTCTGCTGTGACAGATCGGCAGTCTCGGTGACATTGCGGTTGATCTCTTCGACTACATGGGACTGCTGCAGCGTGGCGCTGGCGATGGAGGCGTTCAGCGCGCCGAGGTTGCCCAGCGCCTGGCTGATGGCATCCAGGCTGCTGCCGGCCTCGCGGGCCTGTTCGACGGTCTGGCGCGAGGCCTCGCTGCTGGTGTCGATGGCCCGCACTGCGGCCTCGGACTGGCCCTGCAGGTGCTCGATCATGGTCTGGATTTCGGCGGTGGACTGGGCCGTACGCTGCGCCAGCAGGCGGACCTCGTCGGCCACCACGGCGAAGCCACGGCCCTGCTCGCCGGCACGGGCCGCCTCGATGGCGGCATTGAGGGCCAGCAGGTTGGTCTGTTCGGCGATCGAGCGGATCACCTCGAGCACACCGCCGATCTTCGTGCTGTGGCCGGCCAGTTCGCGAATCACCTGGACGGCCTGGTCGATGGTCGCCGAAAGCCGGTCGATCTGTTGCAGGCTGCCATGGATCGCCTGCTGGCCATGGCCTACCTGCTGCTGGGCGCTGCGCATCTCGCTGGCAGCCTGCTCGGCGTGCTTGGCAACGTCCTGCACGGCATAGGTGACTTCGTTGACGGCGGTGGCCACCTGGTCCATCTGCAACGACTGCTGGGCACTGCGCGCCTGGGCGGAACCGGCATTGTCGCCGACATGGCTGGCCGACTCGGCCAGGGCGTGGGCGGCGCCCTGCAACTGGCCGATGACGCCTTGCAGCTTGCCATTGAACCGGTTGAAGTGTTCGCCCAGGTGGGTGATCTCGTCGCGCCCGTGGGTGTCCAGGCGTCGGGTCAGGTCGCTTTCGCCACTGGCGATGTTGCCCATGGCCTGCACCGCTTCCTGCAGTGGACGGGCGATGCTGCGGGCAATCAGCAGCACGAGCAGGGCCATCAGCACGGCGATACCCAGCCCTACCAGCGAGGCGTCGCGCAACTGGCGAGCGAATTCGGCCTGGACGTCGTCGACATAGACGCCCGAGCCGATGATCCAGCCCCAGGGCTTGAACAGCTGGATGTACGAGGTCTTGGCCACCGGTTCGCTGGCGCCGGGCTTGGGCCAGCGGTAGTCGACCGGGCCGGCGCCCTGGCTGCGGGCCAGGGCGACCATCTCGTTGAACACGGCGAAGCCGTCAGGATCGCGGATGGCCGAGAGGTCCTGGCCGTCGAGCTTGGGATTGGCCGGGTGCATGATCATCTTCGGCTGCAGGTCGTTGATCCAGAAATAGTCGTTCTGGTCGTAGCGCAACCCGCGAACCACCTGCAATGCCTGCTGCTGGGCCGCCTCCCGGCCGAGCGTGCCGGCCGCCTCGAGGCCCTGGTAGTAAGCCAGCACGCCGGCGGCGGTCTGTACCACGTGGCGGGTCTTCTCGGCCTTGGCCTGGTACAGGTCGCCATGGATCTGGCGCAGCATCAGCAAGCCCAGGACCACCAGCATGGCCACGGCGACCAGCAGGATCAGCCACAGGCGGCGACTGATCGACATCGACCTCAAGGTCTTCATGACGGTTACTCCGGTGTTGTTTTTTTTATCTTGGGCATCCAAGCATGCTTTGCCAGCAGGCCCCCATCCGACCAAGGGCTAAGTGCCAGGCCTGATATTCCATGTAGTAGGGAAACGCGAAATTTTCATGAGCACTCTGCTAGGATTTCGGCAATGACAGATGAAACCTTTAAGACAGTGAACTTTTAGGCTGGCTTTACGACCAACTGTCGCTGTAAAACACCTCGCCTTCGCGGCATCAACATACAAATCAAGAACAAGGGGCCTGCCTGCGGCAGCGCTTCACTGGGGGAATGATGGATTTATGGAGTGCCTTGCAGGCAATCATCTTGGGCGTGGTGGAGGGCCTGACGGAGTTTTTGCCGATTTCAAGCACTGGGCACCAGATCATCGTCGCGGACCTGATCGACTTCGGTGGTGAACGCGCCATGGCGTTCAACATCATCATCCAGCTGGGGGCCATTCTTGCCGTGGTATGGGAGTTCCGCCGCAAGATCATCGATGTGGTGGTGGGCCTGCCGACGCAGGCGCCGGCACGGCGATTCACCGCCAACCTGCTGATCGCCTTCCTGCCGGCAGTGGTGCTGGGTGTGCTGTTCGCCGACCTGATTCACGAATACCTGTTCAATCCGATCACGGTCGCCCTGGCGCTGGTGGTGGGGGGCGTCATCATGCTGTGGGCCGAGCGCCGCGAGCACCGCGTGGCGGTCGATCATGTCGACGACATGAGCTGGCACCACGCCCTGAAGATCGGCTTCGTGCAATGCCTGGCGATGATCCCGGGGACATCGCGCTCGGGCTCGACCATCATCGGTGGCTTGCTGTTCGGGTTGTCGCGCAAGGCTGCTACTGAGTTTTCGTTCTTCCTGGCGATGCCGACCATGGTCGGTGCTGCCGTTTATTCGGGCTACAAGTACCGTCACCTGTTCCAGCCGAACGACTTGCCAGTGTTCGCCCTCGGTTTCGTGGTGTCGTTCATCTTCGCCATGATCGCCGTGCGTGGCCTGCTCAAGTTCATTGCCAGCCACAGCTACGCGGTGTTCGCCTGGTACCGGATCGCGTTCGGCCTGTTGATCCTGGCGACCTGGCAGTTCGGCTGGGTCGACTGGTCGACGGCGCACGCCTGACATGGCCCGCGAACACGCCACAGCGCAGCCCCGGGGCCGCGCCGACAATCAGGGCGTGCGCCATGTGCGCCTCAAGCTGCTGGTACTGGCCGGGCTATGCCTGTTGCCGGTGCTGGGTGGCTTGCAGATGGGGCTGAGCGGGCAGTCGTGGCTTCCCTTGGGGCTGTATCCGGCGATGAGCCTGGTCAGCCTGCTGCTTTACTGGCAGGACAAGCAGCAAGCCCGCAGCCAGGCCTGGCGCACGCCAGAGAAGGTGCTGCATGCCAGCGAGCTGCTGGGTGGCTGGCCGGGCGCCTTGCTGGCCCAGCAATTGTTCCGCCACAAGACCCGCAAGCTCTCCTTTCAACTGGTGTGCTGGGCGATCGTTCTGGTGCACCAGGTGTTCTGGATCGACCATCTGTTCCTTGGCGGACGTGGTTTCGGGCTGTTCTGAGGCTTGCCCGATGGTTCGCAAACGGGCTATCGGGCAAAGCCAGTCGCACTTCGTCAATCCAGCAACAGGCCTACTTGCAAGCGCTTGGGCAGACGCCGCACCACCAACTGGTGCGAGCGGCGCAGCAAGTCATGCAGCTCGTCGCGGCCCAGAGGGTAGGGCTGCGCCATGCTGATCCACCTGGCTCGTGCCAGGTACGGTGCAGGCTGTATCCCCGGGCGATCGCAGTAGCCCAGGAACAGCTCATCGGCGACCTTGAACGCCAGGCTGTCACCACTGAGCCCTTGGATGGCGAACATCTTGCTGCCGGCCACCGAGAACACCCGGATGCCGCCCCATTTGTAGTCCTCTTGCGCGCCGGGCAGGGCCAGGCAGAAGTCCGCCACTTGCGCCGGGGTCATCCGTTTCTCAGACATAACGCTCTCCACAGGCCTCGAACGAGGTCGCCAGGTGGTCTATCCAGGCTCGCACGGCCGGTAGCAGGCCGCGTCGGTGCGGGTACACCGCCTGCAGGTAGCCACCAGGCAGCGACCAGTCTGGCAGCAGGCGCACCAGCTCGCCACGGGCCAGCTCCTCTTCGCAGAACATGCTCGGCAGCGCGGTGAAGCCCAGGCCGGCACGCACCGCGGCATTGCGCACGACGAAGTCGTCGATGGCCAGACGCGGCTCGAGGGCGAGTTCTTCCTGGCGATCGCCAGGGCCGAACAGGCGCAAATGCACCAGTCGGTCCGCCTGCGCCGCGCCCAGCACCGGCAAGCCGGCCAGTTGCGCAGGTTCACGGACATGGTCGGCGAACCCAGGCGCGGCCACCAGGTGCATCTGCGCCTGGCGCAGGCGGCGGGTGACCAGGGCCGGGTCCTCGTCACCGAGGTCGCGTACCCGCAGGGCCACGTCGATGCCCTCGGAAATCAGGTCGACACGTCGATTGAGCAACACCATGTCCAGCTGCACCAGTGGGTACTGGGCCAGAAAGCGGCTGATGACATCCGGCAGAAAGGCATGGGCCAGGGCCACCGGGCAGGACACCCGCAGACGCCCACGGGGCTCGCTGGACATGCTGGCCACCACTTCATCGGCCATCTCGGCTTCCAGCAGCATGGCCTGGCAGTGGTGCAGGTAGCGCTCGCCCACCGCGGTCAGCTTGAGCTGGCGCGTGGTGCGTTGCAGCAGGCGGGTGCCCAGGCGCTCTTCCAGTTCGGCGATGCGCCGCGACAGGCGCGACTTGGGGATGCCCAATTGCCGCCCGGCGGCGGCGAAACCACCGGCTTCGACCACCTGGGCGAAGTAGAACAGGTCGTTGAGATCTTGCATCTGAGGGTTCCATTGTTCCAGCAGTGGAACAAACTAACGCATTTTTGCCGACTTATCAGTTATTGGCTGCGCCGATAGGATTCTCCCCATCGTGATCGCCCACCGCCGCGGTCTTCCATCACAGGAGAGTCCCATGAAACTGTTGCATATCGATTCGAGCATCCTGGGCGACAATTCCGCCTCCCGCCAACTGAGCCGCGAAGTGGTCGACGCCTGGAAAGCCGCCGACCCGAGCATCGACGTGGTGTATCGCGACCTGGCCGCCGACGCCATCAGCCACTTCTCCGCCGCCACCCTGATGGCCGCCGGCACTGCAGAAGAACTGCGCGATGCCGCCCTGGCCCATGAAGCCAAGCTCAGCGCCGAGACCCTGGAAGAGTTCCTGGCCGCCGACGCGGTGGTGATCGGTGCGCCAATGTACAACTTCACCGTGCCGACCCAGCTCAAGGCCTGGATCGACCGCGTCGCCGTCGCCGGCAAGACTTTCCGCTACACCGAAGCCGGCCCTGAAGGCCTGTGCGGCGACAAGAAGGTGATTCTGGTGTCCACCGCCGGTGGCCTGCACCAGGGCCAGCCGACCGGTGTCGGTCATGAGGACTTCCTCAAGGTGTTCCTCGGCTTCATCGGCATCACCGACCTGGAGATCGTCCGTGCCCATGGCCTGGCCTACGGCCCCGAGCACCGCGCCAAGGCCATCGATGCCGCCCAGGCACAGATTGCCGGCGAGCTGTTCGCTGCCGCCTGATCGCCCACCAGGGCCTGAAAAGACCGATCGTCGCCTGCTGCGCCGGTCGGTTTTTTTTCATTCATTTTTCATGCAGGTTCAGCGAACCGAGTTCTAAGCTGATGCCATACGTCCGCCCCGGCGGGAGTGCCTGCGCATGACCAGATTCCGCACCCTGATCGCCTTCGCCTTGTTGGCCGGCCTGTTCGCCCATGCCGAGGCTGCACCTTGGGTCGCGGGGCTGCACCGCATGACCCTGGCCGATCCGGTGGATGCCAGGCCGATGCAAGCACTGGTGTTCTACCCGTCCAGCAGCACGGCGCGCAGTGTCCGTATCGAAGGCTACCAGACCCACGTGGCCGAAGAGGCCCCGGTGGCCATGGGGCACTTCCCCTTGCTGGTGATTTCCCACGGCAACGTCGGCAGCCCGATGGCCCTGCATGACCTGGCCAATGGCCTGGCACGCCAGGGCTTCGTGGTGGTGGCGGTGATCCACCCCGGCGACAACGCCCGTGACCATAGCCGCCTGGGCACCTTGAGCAATCTCTATGGACGCCCGCTGCAGATCAGCGCGGCGATCACGGCCGTGCGCGACGACAAGCTGCTCGCGCCCTACTTGAACGATGGCAAGGTCGGCGTGATCGGCTACTCGGCCGGTGGCGAGACCGCGTTGATACTCTCCGGCGCGCAGCCCGACCTCGACCGCTTGCGTCGTTATTGCGAGGAGCGCCCGGGTGACGCCGATGCTTGCAAGACCCACGGTGTGCTGATCGCCGACCACAGCGAGCTGGTGCCCCGCGCCGACCCGCGGGTCGGCGCGGTGATGCTGATGGCGCCGTTGAGCCTGATGTTCGGACGCCACGCCCTGGCGGGGGTGCAGGTGCCTGCGCTGATCTACAGTGGCGACAACGACCAGTTGCTGGCGCTGGAGCACAATGCCGATGCCCTGGCGCGCAAGCTGCCGGTGACGCCGGACTACCGGCTGCTGTCGGGCGCCGGGCATTTCGTGTTCATGGCGCCGTGCGACGATGAGCAGCGCCAGCACATGGCGGCGCTGTGCAAGGATGCCGACGGCGTCGACCGCCGTTTCATCCACCGCTCGCTGCGCAGCGAGACCGCTGCGTTCTTCAGCCAGGCCCTGGGCGCGCCGGAGCCGGCCGAGCGTGCAGTTGCGGTGGGCCAGCACCAGGATCAGGAGCACCCCTGACAGGGCGGGCCGCCGCGAAGATCGGGGCATAGGTGGGCGGTAGGATGTGAGCCACCATGGGGGCGCGACAGAAAAGAAAGCAGGCTGACGAATTGCTCGTCAGAAGCGGGGAGAGCGCTGATCGTCGCAGGCTTCGTCAGCCCCACAGGTCGGCTGGCGCTTTCCTGTGGGGGCTGGCGATGGGCTGCGAAATAGGTTGGGGGGAAACGGTCTCCGGCACCGCCAGCGAGGCGGTGCCGTCCGGCGAGTCTCGGTCAGACCACCACGCCCTGGCTACGCAGGTAATCGTCGTAGGTACCGCTGAAGTCCACCACGCCTTCGGGCGTCAGCTCGATGATGCGGGTGGCCAGGGACGAGACGAACTCACGGTCATGGCTGACGAACAGCAGGGTACCCGGGTAGTTCTCCAGCGCCAGGTTCAACGCTTCGATCGACTCCATGTCCAGGTGGTTGGTCGGTTCGTCCATCACCAGCACGTTGGGTTTCTGCAGGATCAGCTTGCCGAACAGCATGCGGCCTTGCTCACCACCGGAAATCACCTTCACCGACTTGAGGATCTCGTCGTTGGAGAACAGCATGCGCCCGAGGGTACCGCGGATCACCTGCTCACCGCTGGTCCATTGGCCCATCCAGTCGAACAGGGTCATGTCGTCTTCGAAGTCGTGGGCATGGTCCTGGGCGTAGTAGCCCACTTCGGCGCTGTCGGTCCACTTCACGTCACCCTTGTCCGGGGTCAGCTCGCCGACCAGGGTACGCAGCAAGGTGGTCTTGCCGATACCGTTGGGGCCGATGACCGCCACGCGTTCGCCGGCTTCGATGGTGAAGCTGAAGTCCTTGAACAGCACCTTGTCGTCGAAGGACTTGGCCATCTTCTCGACCGTGACGGCCTGGCGGTGCAGTTTCTTGGTCTGCTCGAAGCGGATGAACGGGCTGACGCGGCTCGACGGCTTGACCTCGGCCAGCTGGATCTTGTCGATCTGCTTGGCGCGCGAGGTGGCCTGCTTGGCTTTCGAGGCGTTGGCCGAGAAGCGGCTGACGAAGGTCTGCAGCTCGGCGATCTGGGCTTTCTTCTTGGCGTTGTCCGACAGCAACTGCTCACGTGCCTGGGTGGCGGCGGTCATGTACTCGTCGTAGTTGCCTGGGAACACGCGCAGCTCGCCGTAGTCCAGGTCGGCCATATGGGTGCAGACGCTGTTGAGGAAGTGACGGTCGTGGGAAATGATCACCATGGTGCTGTTACGCGCGGTGAGGACGGTTTCCAGCCAGCGGATGGTGTTGATGTCCAGGTGGTTGGTCGGTTCGTCCAGCAGCAGCACGTCTGGATCCGAGAACAGCGCCTGGGCCAGCAGTACGCGCAGTTTCCAGCCCGGCGCGACTTCGCTCATCGGGCCGAAGTGCTGTTCCAGGGGGATGCCCAGGCCCAGCAGCAGTTCGCCGGCACGGGATTCGGCGGTGTAGCCGTCCATCTCGGCGAACTCGGTTTCCAGCTCGGCGACGGCCATGCCGTCTTCTTCGGTCATTTCCGCCAGTGAGTAGATGCGGTCGCGCTCGGCCTTGACCTTGTACAGTTGCTCGTGGCCCATGATCACCGTGTCGATCACGGTGAATTCCTCGTAGGCGAACTGGTCCTGGCGCAGTTTGCCCAGGCGGGTGTTCGGCTCGAGCATCACCTGGCCACCGGATGGCTCCAGGTCGCTGCCTAGGATCTTCATGAAGGTCGACTTGCCGCAACCGTTGGCGCCGATCAGGCCGTAGCGGTTGCCGTTGTTGAACTTGACCGAGACGTTTTCGAACAGGGGCTTGGAGCCGAACTGCATGGTGATATTGGCGGTGGAGATCAAAGCGCTTACCTATCAGTAACTTACGCGGCTGGATTTTCTGCTGATACCGATTTGATACCAATCTTGAGCTTTTCCAGCTCGCTCCAGTCGGAGCTTGAGTTGAGCCAACGCGCGTACGTCGACAGCAGCATTTGCACGCTGTGACCCAGCTGTTGGGCGATAAATGCGGGGTTGAGGCCAGACATTAAGCATATTGTCGCATAGGTGTGACGACAGTTGTATGGGGGTCTCCTCCTGATCCCCAGTTCATTCAGCACTGGAACCCACTGCTTGTGCAGGTCCGACGTGTGTTTCACGTACTCACTCCCCTTTGACGGGGGGAACACGTAAGGCGTGCTGGCTGCCAATCCTTTCCCTTGCTTTCGTCGATCGGCGTACTCCCTGGCGTACTGCAGAGCGCGCAAAGCCCTCTCGTTCAGAAGAACGAACCTATCCCGCCCTGTCTTCGTCCTTTCCTCAACCTCGCCCAGAGCGATGGTCCTCCTGACGTGAACTGTCCTTTTCTCCTGGTCGATCACCTCCCACCGCACTGCCAGGGCCTCGGAAAGTCTGAGCCCGGTAAAGAACATGAATTCGAACAACGCGGCGTAAATCCGGCTTGGCCAGTGGGGATGTTCGTACAGCCTGGCGATAATCGCGTTTGCCTCCTCGAGGCTGAACGGATCGATCTCCTTGCGCGACCGCTTCGGCAGTTCGATCACCTCCGCTGGATTCTTGCTCAGTAGGCCCTCTCGCATCGCAGCGGCCAAGATCGTAGACAGCCTAGTGATCGCGTTGCGCTTGACGTTCGCTGACGTCCATTCGGTTTCCGTGATGATGCGGCGGATTACTGTGGTGGTGATCAGGTCGATGCGAACCATGGCCAGCCGTGGCACCCAGTACAGGTTCAGCGCGCTCTTGTAGTTGTTGTGCGTGCCTTGGGTGATCTCGCGACTGTCCAGCCAGAGCTGAGCGTACTCACCGAATGTAGGCTTGCCGCCCACTACGGTCTGGGATCCGGGAAAGAGCTCGGCGTATTTCTCTTGGTCCAGTAGGCCGAGCTTGTTGAGGCTGGCTACCTGATCGCGAAGGCTGGATGCAGCCTTGATCCCTTTTTGTGTCGGGGGATAGGGGAGCGTTTCACATCGACGGACACCATCCCATGTGAAACGTATGCGGAGGGAGCCGCGGAAGATTTCGACCCCTCGGGGTAAATCCATTGGCTTTCCAGCCATTCGTCGTACCTCTTCTTGCTGTAAATGATCCGGCCGCCGTGCTTCATCCAGACGCCTTCGGGAATCTTGCCTTCTTGGCGCCGGTGCTCCAGAGCGCGCTTGGTGCAGCCGATCAGTTCGGCCATGCGTTTCTCGGTGACCTTGTCGACGTCACCGGTGCTTTCGGTTTCCATGGGATGGTCTCCACGCCGCCGGTGGCGGCAGGTTGTGTCAGGCGCGATGCAGCAGTATCAGATCGCGGGCTTGCTTGAGGGACGCCTGGAGTTCTTCCATGGCGCCGATCTGGCCGTTTGCGTCGGGCGAGGTGACCGCGACCAAGTGCTCGAGCGCGGCCACCAGATCATCACGCTGCTGGCCTTCGGTCCGACCGATCTCCCAGAACTGTTGCCCCCAATGGCCAGGTGGCGGCGGGTTGTAGTTCTGCTTACCCATGGTCATTGCACCCACAACCAGGTCGCACACGGCCTGCTTGTAGATGTTGGCGCCGTCGATACTCAAGCCCTGGCGGCGTAGAGCATCGACGGCGTTGTTCAGGTTCGCTTCGGGCGAAGGCAGTACCAGGTCGAAATCGCTCTTGCCTGGGCGACAGGCGATGACGAACAGCTCGCAGCCTTCGGGCAGGTGTTGGGCCATGTCGGAAATGCAGTCCATGGCGACGTCACGTAGCAGTACTTTGGACATGATGAATCCTCGCCCGCGCATGTCGGCGGGCTTGAGTAGTTGGGGGAGGGGTTACTCGCTGTACTGCTTGCGGATGCGGCGGGCGATGGCGCGTAGGTCGCCGTCAATCTCGAACATCTCGTTGTTGTCCCGGCGCGAGACGACCCCGGACCTGGTGACGTTGCGGCCACCAAGGATCCAGGCGGCCAGCAGGATCAGCGCAGACTCGAGCTGGCGCCGTAGCCAGCCGGTATGCGGGATCACCGCGGCCACCGGTACAGGTGGAAGGCGACGAAGGTGAGGGCGATCATGGCTGGGCCTCCTTCGGCGGATGGACAGGGCACGGCCAGCGCAGTGAGCCGTCGCCGGATGGGCAGGTGCAGGTCTTCACTTCGGTCAGGTTGGTCATGCGCGCCTCCGCTCGGGATTGCCATACTGGTCGTACTCCGGGCGCTCTGGCGGATATGCCTCAGCGGTGAGCGCCTGGTCGATGGCGGCGCGCAGGTTCTCGTTGTAGTTCTCGCCGAGCACACGCCGGCTTGGCTTGCCCATGTAGTGGCCAATGATCTCGATGCCGATGGTGTAGTCGCCGTCCATGCCGTTCGAATGGCTTTCGAAGCTGACATCCCAGCAGCAAGATTCGAGAGCGTTGAGGCGAGCCCGGTCTTGGCGCAGCTCATCCAGCTCGACGCTGGAGACCATGGTGAACTGAGTTTTCTTCTTGCTCACAGCTGATACCTCTCATCATTCCAGGACGCCGGCGCGGCCGCTGGTGTTGGTCCGTTGTCGCGTTCGTGCGGGGAGAGCTGGCGCTCGTTGCCGGCCTGCAGATGGCTGTCGGGGATGCAACTGATCGACGACTCGTTGAGGATGTAGCAGGTGACGCCGCGGCGGGCGTCGTGCTGCACGTCGATGTAGCGCTCGTCTGCGCTGGCGCCGGTGGCCAGCAGCAGGAGGCAGAGGGCGAGGCGGGTCATGATCTGCTCCCGATGGATGCAGCTGCTTCAACGATCGCCCGGCGAGTGGCGCGGAAGGGATCGCCGCCATGGTAGATGTCGAATTCGCCGAACCGCCCGGCATCCACGACGGTGTACGGATCGGTATCGCCGTCGAAGGGCTCGACGATGTGGATCTGGATGCCCAGGCGGTCTCCCCGGCCCATCAGTACGGCCAAGCGCAGTGCGTCGCCATCGTTTATCAACGGATTCCAGTGAGCACGCACACCCGACTGGCCCTTCAAGCGGAAAGGCCACTTTGAATCGCGGCAGGTGCATGGCTCGATCTCAAGGCGTGCTGCTTTAGCGGCCAGCTTGAGCAGTTCGAGGTCGCGTTCGTCTACTTCGGACACAGGAAATCCTTGGCCGCCATATCGCGGCAGTGAATAGAGGGGAGAGGGGTTACAGCTGGAGCGTTTCCGGGTACGTTCAGCCTTTTCAGGAGGAACCCGGTGATAGTTCATGGAATTGAGTACGCGTTTTGCCGAGCCTCAAGCGTCACCGAAGGGCACGATGGTTTGGGCCTTGAGTGCTCGCGCGGCGACCAAATCATCTTCGAGATTTTCCGAAACGATGAGACGCTCAAGTTTGAGGTGACGCTGTTTGAACGGGACGTTCCTTTGGAGTTGCTCGAATACGCCGTGCCTGCTGCTCGCAACCTGCTTGGTGACTTCATGCCCTACATCCCAGATTGATCGGTGTTGCTGGATCTGTTTTCTGTGGGCATGGGGATACCTCGCGACCTTGCGCTGTGTCTGTAGTGGTCTACTAACCCCGGACACCTTTTTAGGCGAAGATGATCGCCACACAGAGGTGTTCAATGAGCAGACAACGACGTACTTTCACCCCAGCCTTCAAGCGTGAGGCTGCCAGCCTGGTGCTC
>NZ_VWXI01000029.1 GCF_011752525.1 Pantoea sp. Cy-639
ACCTTGTTTTTCGCCGGTGACGGCCATGTAGGCGGGAGTTGCCATGTGTCGCTCTCCTTGCTTGAGAAATAGTCGCCGGGTGGCAGGAATTTGCCACCTCGGGGCGACTAGGTAATACAAAGGGCGTACCAGTTTTTATTTATCGACTAAAAACAGATAGTTACAAAGAACGCACATCCATTTAGATGCTCTTTCCAACTTGAACCATTCAAAAGTTGCGCAACTTCTTGCGCAGTGGTGGCAAAAAGTTGCGCAGTTGGCTGTACATGACGATTACCAAGGGCTGTATCGAACTATCCACACACTTATCCACATTTGAGTGCGCAACTTCTTGCGCAGTTGACCATAGAGTCAACAAAGTAAATCGCCTCTCACCTGCTAGAAATCTGCAAACACGTACAGGAGCTTGGGGTCTCCAGTAAACCCGGGCAGTGAAACCTATTCCAACACCGCTAGCTGCTGGCCAACCGAGACTGGGCTGATCGAGTCAAGGTCTCCCCACAACAGCAATCACTGCGACGCTCCAGACGAATGTAACCGTACAAGGGAGGGCACAGGTGCCAGGAAGTTGCTACAGGTCTTCGAGACGATTGCGCTGTTCTTGCAGCAGGTTTCCTGACGGTCGCGGATCAGGTCACGATCGCCAGGAGACTGGAACGGTGCAGCACAGACAAACAGGGGGCAGTAGCGCCAGGTCTGAGGCCAGGGCGCGAAAAAGCGAGGACATGGAAAGTGGCTCAGTACACGGACGCAGCGCGAATCAACGCAAACAGAGGCGCAGGGTACTGAAAATCACGCAGGCATCAATATGCCATCATCCGATGAAATCGTAGGATGAATCGCTTGTGCAAGGCGCTGCCTTATTGTTGCTGCGCCGTTTTCCCCGCGCTGCGCCACCACCATCCCTGCTGCATGCCCGCCGCCGCCAGCAGGATCAACACCACGCCCAGCCATTGCAGTGGCGCCAGGCGGTGGCCGAAGGCGATCCAGTCGACCAGGATCGCCGCGATCGGGTAGATGAACGACAGGGCGCCGGTCAACGCGGTAGGCAGGCGCTGGATGGCGCTATACAACAGCACATACATCAGCCCGGTGTGGACCATGCCCAGGGTCACCAGGCTGCTCAGTGCCGGCAGCTCGCCCGGCAGCCCGCCGAGCTTGACCCACGGCGCCAGCAGCAGCACGCCGGTGCTCACCTGGACCAGCGCGATCAGGTGCGGCGGCGTACCGGTCAGGCGCTTGATGATCAAGGCCGCCACGGCATAGAGGAACGCCGCGCCCAGGGCCAGGCCGATGCCCTGCAAGTAATCGCTGCCGGCCGCCTGGCCGCTGCCATGGGCACCGACGATGGCCAGCATGCCGAGAAAAGCCACGCTCAACCAGGTCAGCCTGGGCAGGGTCAGTTTCTCGCCGAGAAACAACGCCGCCAGCCCCACCAGCATGAACGGCTGGACGTTGTACACCGCGGTACCGATGGCGATCGAGGCACGCGAGTAGGAGGCAAACAGCAGCACCCAGTTGCCGACGATGGCCACCCCGCTGAGCACCGCCAGCAGGAAGGTGGCGCGGGTCAGCACGCCGGGCTTGAGAAAGCCCATGGCGGCGCAGATCAGCAGCAAGGTGCCGGCGCCGAACACGCAACGCCAGAACACCACCTCCAGTACCGGCTGCCCGGACACCAACACGAACCAGCCGATGGTCCCGGAGATCAGCATGGCAGCGATCATTTCCAGCGAACCACGGCGCAGCGTATTGTCCATCTCACACCTCCTGTCGACGATGGCCACAGTATGCGCAGGCGATCGATCACGCCTCCAGTGGATAACCAAGGCGAAAAACGCCATTGGCCTTTACTATCAAGGCCATTCACGCCGATTGCCTGACAGAGGTAGCCATGACTGACACCATCGACCAGTTGCTGATCAATGCCTTGATGGAAGATTCACGCCGTTCACTCAAGGCACTGGCGCAGATCAGCGGCCTGTCCGCACCGAGCGTCAGCGAGCGCCTGCGTCGTCTGGAAGAGCGCGGCGTGCTGCGCGGCTACACGGTGGAGGTGGATCCGCGCTGCTTCGGCTACCAGTTGCAGGCCATCGTGCGTATCCGCCCGTTACCGGGGCAGTTGCAGGAAGTAGAGCGGCAGATCATCGCCATTGCCGAGTTCACCGAATGCGACAAGGTGACCGGCGAGGACTGTTTCATCGCCCGCCTGCATGTGCGCTCGATGGAGCAGTTGGATACCTTGCTCGACCGGCTCAATGTGCTGGCCGAGACCAACACGGCGATCATCAAGAAGACCCCGGTGAAACGGCGGTTGCCGCCGATGGAGTGAAGCGCATCGGCCTGAGCGGTGAAGGCGCCAGGCTTGTGGCTGGGCAGGCGACGTGGCGATGACACCGGCTGCGTCGGTCTTCGCCGGCAAGGCCGGCTCGTACAGGCACCGCGAATCGATACTTGTACACAAGAATGTCACTGTAAGTGCCATTTTTGTGTGCACTTATATGGGGTAACGCCCCAATAAGTTACACCTCATCGCTCACAGAATTTGACCAAACGATCAACTAATAAGCCAATCGAAAAATAAAAGCTGTTTGAATGGTCAACTTATAGTTCATTTCTTTCATGAGCTTATATTTTATAACGCCTAATTCAAAGCAATGATCATCTAAGAACTGTATTCCAGCTGGCATGGAACTGGCTTTTATGTGTTTGTGTTTTGTATACAAGTTGCTCGAAACATAAATACACAAGAACTCGCAGCGTCGCCCCAGAAGTGACCGTTGCGCCCAGAACCCAGTGATGCCAACGCCTGCACCGACGAGATGGCGAGCCCGTGCGCCAGCGCCCGCTCATCGCAGTCACGCGCATCAGGAGCCGCCGGAATGAGTAGCAGCCTCCCCCTTGCCCCTGAACTTTCCGTTGCCAGCACCAGCCCCAGCGCCACCGCCCTGGAAGGTCACCCCGCCGAGCTTGAACTGAGTCCGCGCCTGCACAACCGCGACCTCGCCCCCACTCGCCTGGAGGGCCGCCGCTGGGGTGGCTACAGCATCTTCGCGCTGTGGACCAACGATGTGCACAACATCGCCAACTACTCCTTCGCCATGGGGCTGTTCGCCCTCGGCCTGGGCGGCTGGCAGATCCTCCTGTCGCTGGCGATCGGCGCGGCGCTGGTGTACTGCTTCATGAACCTGTCCGGCTACATGGGGCAGAAGACCGGCGTGCCATTCCCGGTGATCAGCCGCATCGCCTTCGGCATCCATGGCGCGCAGCTCCCGGCGCTGATCCGCGCGGTGATCGCCATCGCCTGGTTCGGCATCCAGACCTACCTGGCCTCGGTGGTGCTGCGGGTGCTGCTCACCGCCGTGTGGCCACAGCTGAGCGCGTACGACCATGACAGCCTGCTCGGGCTGTCCAGCCTGGGCTGGGTGTGCTTCGTGGCGATCTGGCTGGTGCAGTTGGTGATCCTCGCCTACGGCATGGAGATGGTGCGCCGTTACGAGGCCTTCGCCGGTCCGGTGATCCTGCTTACCGTGGCCAGCCTGGCACTGTTCATGTATTTCAAGGCCGATGCGCGCATCGCCTGGTCGGTGGCCGAACCGCTCACAGGCTACGAGATGTGGCGCAACATCTTCGCCGGCGGCGCACTGTGGCTGGCGATCTACGGCACCCTGGTGCTGAATTTCTGCGACTTCGCACGCAGTTCGCCGTGCCGCAGGACCATTCGTGTCGGCAACTTCTGGGGCCTGCCGGTGAATATCCTGGTGTTCGCCAGCATCACCGTGGTGCTGTGCGGCGCGCAGTTCCAGATCGACGGCAAGGTGATCGACAGCCCGACGCAGATCGTCGCCAGCATCCCCGACACCACCTTCCTGGTGCTCGGCTGCCTGGCCTTCCTGATCGTCACCGTGGCGGTGAACATCATGGCCAACTTCGTCGCCCCGGCCTTCGTGCTCAGCAACCTGGCGCCGCGCCACCTGAACTTCCGCCGTGCCGGCCTGATCAGCGCCACCCTGGCGGTGGTGATCCTGCCGTGGAACCTCTACAACAGCCCGCTGGTGATCGTCTACTTCCTCTCCGGCCTGGGCGCCCTGCTCGGCCCGCTGTACGGCGTGATCATGGCCGACTACTGGCTGCTGCGGAAGGGCCGCATCAACGTGCCCGAGCTGTACAGCGAGAACCCCGCCGGCGCCTACCACTACACCCGCGGCGTCAACCTGCGCGCAGTGGCGGCGTTCGTTCCCGCCGCCCTGCTGGCCATCGTCCTGGCCCTGGTGCCCAACTTCCACAGCGTCGCGCCGTTCTCCTGGCTGATCGGCGCCGGCATCGCCGCCGCTGTGTACTTGCTGGTCGCACCGCGCCACGGCCACTACCACGACGTCAGCGGCGAGTGCATCGCCGTCGACCACAGCAGCCACTGACTTCAGGGAGATCCGTCATGCGCATTCTGATTGCCAACGTCAACACCACCGAGGCCATCACCCAGGCCATCGCCGAACAGGCACGCAGCGTCGCCGCGCCCGGCACCGAGATCGTCGGCCTGACGCCGTGGTTCGGCGCCGAGTCGGTGGAGGGTAATTTCGAGAGCTACCTGGCCGCCATCGCCGTGATGGACCGGGTGCTGGCCTATGACCAGCCCTACGACGCCGTGATCCAGGCGGGCTATGGCGAGCATGGCCGCGAAGGCCTGCAGGAGCTGCTGCAGGTGCCGGTGGTAGACATCACCGACGCCGCCGCCAGCACCGCGATGTACCTGGGCCATGCCTACTCGGTGGTGACCACCCTGGACCGCACGGTACCGCTGATCGAGGATCGCCTGAAGCTGTCCGGCCTGTACCAGCGCTGCGCCTCGGTGCGCGCCAGTGGCCTGGCGGTGCTGGAACTGGAGGCCGACCCGCGGCGGGCGGTGGAGGCCATCGTCGAGCAAGCCGAACGCGCCGTGCACGAGGACAAGGCCGAGGTAATCTGCCTGGGCTGCGGTGGCATGGCCGGGCTCGACGAGCAGATCCGCCAGCGCACCGGCGTACCGGTGGTGGATGGGGTGAGCGCGGCGGTGACCATCGCCGAGTCGCTGGTGCGCCTGGGCCTGAGCACCTCCAAGGTACGCACCTACGCCACGCCGAGGGTGAAGCAGGTACTGGGCTGGCCGATGCGCTTCGGCCGCTGAGGCCTCTCGTGCGGGCCTCGCAACAGGCCCGCACGCTCACCGCAACAGCTTGACCAGCCGCTGCGCGCTGCCGCACGCCAGGGTGAACCCCAGTGCCCCGTGCCCGAGGTTCAACCACAGGTTGCGATAGCGCGTGGCGTCGATGATCGGCACCCCGCTCGGCGTCGCCGGGCGCATGCCTGCCCACTCCACGGCCTGTTGGTAGTCGGCAGCCTGCGGCAGTGTTTCCCAGGCCGACCGGCGCATGCTCCTGAGCCGGCCGGCATCGACCGAGTCGTCATAGCCGACGATATCGACCATCGCCGCCACCCGCAGTTGGTCGTCCAACCTGGCATAGACGATCTTGCGTTCATAGTCGGTGAGACTCACATCGGGTGCCTCGTGGGCGGCCTCGATGGGTGCGGTCAGGCTGTAGCCCTTGAGCGGGTACACCGGCAGCCTGAGCCCGGGCAAGGCCAGCCCGGCACTACGGTGCCCGGCGCAGAGCACCAGCCGCTGTACTGACAGTCGCTCATGGCCAAGTTCAAGGGCAACCACGGTGTGGTCCTGCGCGAGCAGCCGGGTCACCGGCCGGCCCAGCAGCATCCGGCACTGGCCCGAGGCCAGCAGGCGCTCGGCCAGACGCAGGCAGAAACGATGGCAGTCGGCGACCTCCTCGGCCGGCGTGAACACACCGCCGACAAAAGGCGCTTCGGCCAGGGCCGGGTCAAGCCCGCGCAGGTCGGTGGCATCCAGGGCGTGCTGATGATCGGGGTCGAGCAGTTGTTCGCGGCCATGGGCAAAGGCCCGCTGCGTGCGAAATGCCACGAGCTTGCCATTGCGTCGCCAGGCGAAGCCGTCCAGGCCATCCTCTTCGCGCCAGCGCGCCAGGGTTGCCTGGCTTTGCAGGGCCAGGGCCAGCAGTTGCGTAGCGTTGCGACGATTCACCGAACTCCGGCAAGCCATCAGGAATGACGCCAGCCAGCGCCATTGCGCCGGGTCCAGGCGCAAGCGCAGGCGCAGCGGCGAATCGCCTTGCAGCATCCAGCCCAGGGCCTGCCATGGCACCCCGGCATCGGCCAGCGGCGCCACATAGCGATAGGACAACTGCCCGCCATTGGCGAAGCTGGTGGCGCTGGCCAGGCTGTCGCGGGCCTCGACCAGATCGACCTGCCACCCTTGGCGCACCAGTGCATAGGCGCTCGCCAACCCGACCACGCCCCCGCCGATCACCGTCACCCGCTGATTCATTCCCTTGCTCCTGTGCGCTCCGTCGCCAGCGACAGTAACAGCAGCGCGGGGGGCTCGGCCATGCGGAGGTTGGCGTGCGGTGGGTGTGGGAGAGGGGAAGCGACGACGTTGCCCTGCGGCCGTGACCGCAGGGCATCCCTGTCGTGGTTGCCATCCGTGGCAGTTTCGTCCTTGAAGCAGTTGGTCCGTGCCCTGGACAGCTTCGACCTTACGGCGGCTGTGTTGCCGAATTATTGCGCTGCCGGATGGCTCAGTCGTCGCGGGTCAGCACTTCGAGCAGCTCGATCTCGAAGGTCAGGTCCGAGTTCGGTGGAATCGAGCCAACGCTGCGTTCGCCATAACCCAGGTGCGCCGGTACCTGCAGGCGGCGCTTGCCGCCTACGCGCATGCCCATCAGGCCCTGGTCCCAGCCTTTGATCACCCGGCCGGTGCCGATCACGCACTGGAACGGCTTGCCGCGGGTCCAGGACGAGTCGAACTCGCTGCCATCGGCCAGGGTGCCACGGTACTGGGTGGTGATCAGTGCGCCCTTGACCACGGCCTTGCCGTCGCCTTCCTGAAGATCGGTGATTTGCAGTTCACTGCTCATGGCAGGTTCCTCGAAGCGGTTTTTCAGTGGCCGCCCTTTTCTCAGGAATGCAGCGATTTGGCAAGGCGAGGGGCTTCAGGATGGAGCGAACTGATCGAACACCTCTTGGCCGGTGAGGTTCCTGGTCTCGTTCTTGAAGCAGTACCAGGCGGGTTTTTCGTCGATGAAGATCTGCTCGGTGAAGGTCCAGCTTTCCTCGCCATCGAGCAGGCCGGCCGGCACGACGTACAGGTCCTGTTCTTTCAGCCGGTAGAACAGGTGGGTGCCGCACTGGCCGCAGAAACCGCGTTGGGCCCAGGGGGAGGAGTCATAGACGCTGGGTGCGGGGCCTTCGATCATTGGGGGGGTGGTGCAGTGGACTGTCAGCAGCGGACCGCCGGTCCATTTGCGGCACATGTTGCAGTGGCAGGCGGTTATATCGGTGCTGGCCAGGGTGAGGTTGAGACGGGTGGCCTTGCACAGGCAGGTGCCTTGTTTATTCAGCGACACTGGGGGAGCTCCATGCATTTTTTGAGAGGGTGAGTATAGGGGGTGGTTTTTCGAGATGTATGTGTATCCATTGGCTTTGTCGACGCCTAGTCACCTTTGCGCCCGTACATCGCTCCATCATCCGTCCCCTACGCTTCGCTTCGAGGTTCCATCGAACATATGCCTGCTTGGTCTGTAACCTAGGTGTATAGCTTTCGGCCCCCATCGCAGGCTTCGCCAGCTCCTACAAACTGCTGGCCTGGCGGCCAGGAAGCAGAAGACCAGCGGCCAATTGCAAATAGCAAGAAGGCTGGACGACCAGCGGCGAAAAATGTGGGAGCTGGCGAAGCCTGCGATTGGGCCGGCAAGATCACGCGAAACCCTGCTAGCGACAGCTGCGCCCTCCCAGTCGCCGCCCGTACCTTCGCGACTTCAGGAGGCTGAGCGCAGGCGTCTGGAGGGCCAGGTGCGCAGCACCCCTCGGCGCAGCCGAGGGCGCGAGATGTAGACTTGCGCAGCAAGTCGGAGTCCGCGCTGGCCCGCAAGACGCCGGAGCGAAGGAACCCGGAGCGAAGCGCAGGGCCGGATGAACGGAGCGCAGCGTTTTTTGGTTACTTTTTGTCGCGTTTGACAAAAAGTGACCCGCCGTAAGGGCGGAAAGGTGACTATGCGTCGCCAAAGCAAATGAATGCGCGCACAACTCTCAAAACAAACAAATCAAACCAAACCCGCATCAAACAGAAATCACACCTCGCAGGTAAAGCGCCCCCCGTCCACGAATAATCACCCGCCCCGCCGCCGGATTGCCGTCGAACGGCACCGAGGAAAAGGCATCGACCTGGAAAATTTCGAGTTGCATGCAAAGGCTCCTCATGCCCGGTACTCCACCAGGCAGGCTTCAGAAAAGGGCTCAGGCGCGAACCGGAGTCAACACCGGCTCACCAGAAAAGAATGCCTGCAAGTTGCGCAGTACCAGGTTCACCGTATCCCGCGCGGCCTCCGGCGACTGGCCCGCCACATGCGGCGTGAGCACAGTGTTGCTCAATGCCTTCAGGGTATCCGGCACCCCAGGCTCATCATCGAACACATCCAGCGCAGCCCCGGCGACACCCCCCTGGCGCAAGGCATCGACCAACGCATCGGTGTCGACCACGCTGGCCCGGGCGATGTTGACCAGGTACCCCTCCGCGCCCAGCGCTTCCAGCACGCCAGCATCGACCAGATGCCGGGTGCCATGACCACCGGGCGTAGCCACCAGCAGGATGTCCACCGCATCGGCCAGGTGCAGCGGGCTGTCATACCAGGTGTAGGGCACATCCGCGCGCGGCGTGCGACTGTGGTAGCTGACAGGCATGTCGAAACCCTGGCTGGCACGCCGGGCGATAGCCTGGCCAACCGCGCCAAGGCCGATGATGCCCAGCCGCTTGCCGCTCACCGACGGGCTGATCACCCGGTTCCACTCACCACGGCGAGTGCTGGCATCGGCGCGCGGGATATCACGCAACAAGGCCAGCAACAGCGCCATGGCGTGGTCGGCCACCGCCCCGGCATTGGCCCCGGCGCCGTTGGTGACCGTAATGCCACGGGCCGCCGCGGCGGCCAGGTCGACCTGCTCGTAGCCGGCGCCGATCACACAGATGATCCGCAACTTGGCCAGCGCCTCGATCTCGGCGGCGCTAAGCCCTAGCGGACCACGGGTCAGTACGGCATCGATTTCGCCGGCGTGGCGGGCGATGGCATCGGCACGCAGGAGTGCCGAAGGGGCGCGAATCAGGCGGTAGCCAGCCTGTTCCAATAGCGGCAGGTAAGCATCGACGGTTTCCACCAGCACCAGGACTGTCTTGCTCATGCCGCCCTCCGGTTGAATGCGCGGGGCAAGTCCGTGCCCATGCCAGCCCGAAACGCTGAGCTGACGTGGGAGCGGGCTTGCCCCGCGATTGGATAAAAAACCTTTATTGCCCGAACGCCCGCCCCAACCCGCCCGGTACACCACTGCTGTCGGTGTCCTGCCACGGCCCATTGGGACTCAGCGACCAGCTCCAGCCGCTGTTCCAGCGGTAATAGGTGCGTTGGCGGTAGAAGGTATTGGGCTGTTTCTCCAGCACATACACCCCAAGCTTCGGGTCCCAGTGACTGGCACCGCCAGGTGGCGGTGCGAAGCTGGCGGAAGTGCGTGGCATGGCCTTGGGGATCGCTGCCGGTGCGCTCGGCTGGCCACCAGGCCTGCTACCCGGCAATGGCTTGACCGCCGGCCCTGGATGCGGCGGCGTACGCTCGATCGGCGGCAACGGCTCGTACTCGCCCGGTTGGTGCACCGTACATGCGGACAGACCCAGGGCCAGGGTGATCAGGGTCAGGCGTACGGTGCTGTTCATGGAGGTTGCTCTCTTATGAGTCGGGGCTGTCGATGGTCAGGCGCTGGGTAGCCTGGGTGCCGTTGGCCAGCGGTGCGCTCTGCGCCTTCCACTCGCCGCGGGTCGGCTGGCCAGCGCGCGAAACACGGGCCACCAGTTGGACTTCGGCGAAGTCCGACAGTTTCATCTGCGGCATCATCGCATCGGCGTCCGACAACTCCACCTCGATCGGCAGTTGCGCCACGGTCACGCGCTTGGCAGCCAGCGGCATGGGCGGGCCATCGCTGGCACGGGCGAAAATGAACACGGTGTCGTCGGGGCGCACCTTGTCCTTGAGCGCAGCAGCCAGTTCGACCCGCACCTTCAGGCGTGCCGCCACGGCCAGCTTGCCACCGGAGGCCTTGAGCTTCTCCGCTGCGCGATCGATGCCACCCTGCAACGCAGCCCGCGACGCATCGCCCTCTGGCAACTGGGCCAGCAAGCGGCTCCAGAAGTCGATGGCTTCCTGGTAACGCTCGCCTTCAAAGGCCGCGATACCCCGCAGGCCCAGGCTGGTGACTTCCCGCGGATCGGCCTTGAGCGCCTCGTCGGTCAGCGCCTGCACCTGAGCGTTCCATTGCTTGTCGGCGGCGAAATACAGCGCCTGGGCCCACTGCCCGAGCAGCTCGGGCTGACGCCCGGCCAGGGCCACCGCGCGCTCATAGGCCTTGGCGGCATCGGCCGGGCGTTGCTCGGCCATGTAGGCACGCCCGAGGAAGTACAGGCCCTCTGCCGAGTCGGGCTGGGCCTGCACGACACGCTCCAGGCGCGCGGTCATCTCTTCCATCGACTGCGGTGCCTTGGCGAACTCCTGGGTCAGCTCGACCTTGTCCGCAGCACCGAAGTGCAGGTACAGCCCCAGCGCCATGGCCGGCACCAGCAGCGCCGCCAGCAGCGGCACGACCTTGCCCAGGTGGCCCTGGCGCTCACCGTCGTCACGCTCGGTGTCGGCCAGCAGTTCACGGGCCGCCTCATCGCGGCCATTGGTCAACTGGTCGAGATCAAGCACACCGGCCGCCTGTTGCGCGGTCAGTTCGGCGACACGCTCCTCGTACAGCGCCACGTTGAGTGCGGTGCGGTCCTGTTCGGCCTGCTGCCGACGATGGCCACGCAACAGCGGCAACAGCAGGAAAGCCAGGGCGGCGAGCAGCAGCAGGCCCGCGCTAAGCCAGAATTCAGTCATGGGCAGGGTCTTTTTCCAGCAGTTTGGCGAGCCGCTCGCGTTCGGCGGCGGACAGTTCGGTGGTGGCGCTAGCCGGACCACGACGACGGCGGACGATCACCGCGAGCACCACGAAGCCACCGGCCAGCAGAACCCCCGGACCGAACCAGAGCAGCCAGGTACGCTCGCTGAGCGCAGGCTTGTAGCGCACGAAGTCGCCATAGCGATCGACCATGAAGTCGACGATCTGCTGGTTGCTCTTGTTCTCGCCGAGCATGCGGAAGATCTCGCGACGCAAGTCGGCGGCGATCGGGGCGTTGGAATCGGCGATGTCCTGGTTCTGGCACTTGGGGCAGCGCAATTCCTTGGTCAGTTGCTGGTAGCGCTCGCGCTCGGCCTCGTCGCGAAACTGATAGGTGTCGATGGCCGCCTTGGCCACCCCGGCCAGGCTCAAGCCCAGCACGGCGGCTGCGAGCCAGCGCTTCATGGCCTGCCCTCGTCGACCAGCCCCTGGTACAGCGGCGCCAACTGCTCGCGCCACACCGTGGCGTCGACCACGCCGACATGCTTGTAGCGGATGATGCCCTTGGCGTCGATCAGGAAGGTCTCCGGCGCGCCGTACACCCCCAGGTCCAGGCCCAGCGAGCCCTGCGGGTCGGCGATGTTGAGCTGGTAAGGGTTGTGGAACTCGGCCAGCCATTTCAATGCGGCAGCATTGTCGTCCTTGTAGTTGACCCCGTGGATCACCACCCCCTGCTCGGCGAGCTGGTTGAGATACGGGTGCTCGACCTTGCACGACGGGCACCAGGTGCCCCACACGTTGACCAGCGCCGGGCGGCCGATCAGGTCAGCCTGGCTCAGGCTGCGATCGCCCTGCACCGTGCCCAGGGCAAAGGCCGGGAACGGCTTGCCGATCATTGCCGAGGGCAACTCGTCGGGCTTGAGGAACAACCCCTTGTAGAGAAAGACCGCCATCAGCAGGAACACCGCCAGTGGCACCACCATGATCCAACGCTTCATGCGGTAGCTCCAGACACGCCCAGCACATCACGCACACGGGCTTTGACCTTGACGCGGTAACGCCGGTCGAGGGCCGCCAGGAAACCACCCAGCGCGGTCAGCAGACCGCCCAGCCAGATCCAGCGGACATACGGTTTGATATGCACCCGCACCGCCCAGGCGCCGTTTTCCAGCGGCTCGCCGAGGGCGACGTAGAGGTCGCGGGTGAAGCCGGCGTCGATGCCGGCCTCGGTCATCATCGACTGCTGCACGGTGTACAGGCGTTTCTCCGGATGCAGCACGCTCACCTCACGACCATCGCGCGACACGCGAATGGTGCCCTTGTCGGAAATGAAGTTCGGCCCCTCGAAGTGCCTGGCGCCTTCGAACAGGAAGTGATAGCCGCCCAGCTCGACGCTCTCGCCAGGCGCCATGCGCAGGTCGCGCTCGGCACTGTTGTTGCTCGACAGCACCACGCCCAGGGCGCACACCGCCAGGCCCAGGTGCGCCAGGTGCATGCCCCAGTAGCTGCGGTTCAGGCTGCCGAGCCCCTTGAACAGCCCCTTGTGCCGGGTCTTGTCGAGGATGTCGCGCGCGCCGCTGAGCAGCACCCAGGCGGCCAGGGCGAACACGCTCAGGATCGGCCAGTCGAAATCGTCGACGATCAGCCCGGCGAGCGGAGCCAGCACCGCACTGCCGATCAGCACCGGGGTCAGCATGCCCGCCAGCCACTTGCCGGGGGTGTCCTTCCAGCGCACCAGCACCCCTACCCCGAGCACCACCATCAGCAACGCCATCAGCGGCAGGAACAGCGCATCGAAATAAGGTGGGCCGACCGACAGCTTGGCGCCGGTCAGGGCGTCGAGCACCAGCGGGTACAAGGTGCCGAGCAGGATCATCGAGGCCGCCACCACCAGCACCAGGTTGTTGGCCAGCAACAGCGTTTCGCGCGACCACAGGGCGAAGCCCACCTGGCTCTTGACCACCGGCGCACGCAGGGCGAACAGGGTCAGCGAACCACCGACCACGAACAGCAGGAACACCAGGATGAAAATGCCGCGCGACGGATCGGCGGCAAAGGCGTGCACCGAGGTCAGCACCCCGGAGCGGACCAGGAAGGTGCCCAGCAGGCTCAGCGAGAACGCGGCGATGGCCAGCAACACGGTCCAGCTCTTGAATACGCCGCGCTTCTCGGTGACCGCCAGCGAGTGGATCAGCGCCGTGCCCACCAGCCAGGGCATGAACGAGGCGTTCTCCACCGGGTCCCAGAACCACCAGCCGCCCCAGCCCAGCTCGTAGTAGGCCCACCACGAGCCGAGGGTGATGCCGACGCCGAGGAACGCCCAGGCCACGATGGTCCACGGTCGCGACCAGCGTGCCCAGGCCGCGTCCAGGCGACCGCCGAGCAACGCGGCGATGGCGAAGGCGAAGGCCACCGAGAAACCGACATAGCCCATGTACAGCATCGGCGGGTGGACGATCAGGCCAAAGTCCTGCAGCAACGGGTTGAGGTCGCGGCCATCGCCCGGCACCTGCGGCAGCAGGCGCGAGAACGGGTTGGAGGTGATGATCAGGAACGACAGGAAGCCGACGCTGATCATGCCCATCACCGCCAGCACCCGCGCCAGCATCACCTGCGGCAACTGGCGCGAGAACACCGACACGGCGAAGGTCCAGCCGCCGAGGATCAGCGCCCAGAGCAGCAGCGAGCCTTCGTGCGCGCCCCACACGGCACTGAACTTGTAGTACCAGGGCAAGGCGCTGTTGGAGTTGCTGGCGACATAGGCGACCGAGAAGTTGTCGGTCATGAAGGCGTGGGTCAGGCAGGCGAAGGCGAACGCCAGGAAGGCGAACTGCCCCCAGGCAGCCGGGCGCGCCAGGCTCATCCACAGCGCATCGCCGCGCCAGGCGCCAAGCAGCGGCACGCTGGCCTGGACCACGGCGAAGCAGATCGCCAGGATCATCGACAGCTGCCCCAGTTCGGGGATCACCAGGGCCGCGTTCATGGTGTGGCCTGCGCGTCGCTGGCGGCCTGGCCGCTTTCCTTCAGGGCCTTGGTGACTTCCGGCGGCATGTATTTCTCGTCGTGCTTGGCCAATACCTCGTCAGCGACCACCACGCCATCGGCGTTGAGCTTGCCAAGGGCGACGATGCCCTGCCCTTCGCGGAACAGGTCGGGAAGGATGCCGCGGTAGGTGATCGGCACCGACTTGGTGTAGTCGGTGACCACGAAGCGTACGTCCAGCGAGTCGGCCGAGCGCTGCACCGAGCCCTTCTCGACCATGCCGCCGGCGCGGATGCGGGTGTCCAGCGGCGCCTCGCCGTTGGCGATCTGGGTCGGGGTGTAGAACAGGTTGATGTTCTGCTGCAGGGCGCTGAGGGCGAAGCCCACGGCCATGCCGACACCGGCCAGCAGGCCAAGGATGATGAACAGGCGTTTCTTGCGCTGCGGATTCACGGTTTGTTCTCCCGGCGCAGACGACGCGCCTCTTCTTGCAGGTAGCGACGGCGGGCCAGCAGCGGCGCGGCGACGTTCAGCGCCAGCACCGCCAGGCAAATGCCGTAGGCCGACCAGACGTACAGGCCATGGTGGCCCATGGCGAGGAAATCACTGAAGGAGGTGAAGCTCATCGCGCGGTCTCCCGGCCCAGGCTGCTCAACACTTCATCCCTGACCCAACTGGCGCGCGCCTCGCGCTTGAGCACTTCGAGGCGCATGCGCAACAGCAGCACGGCACCGAAGAAGCAGTAGAAGCCCAGCGCCGTGAGCAGCAGCGGCAGCCACATCTCGACCGGCATCGCCGGTTTTTCGGTGAGGGTGAACGTGGCGCCCTGGTGCAGGGTGTTCCACCATTGCACCGAGTACTTGATGATCGGAATGTTCACCACGCCGACTATGGCCAGCACCGCGCAGGCCTTGGCCGCGCTGTCGCGGTTGCTGATGGCCTGGCCCAGGGCGATGATGCCGAAGTACAGGAACAGCAGGATCAGCATCGAGGTCAGGCGCGCGTCCCAGACCCACCAGCTGCCCCAGGTCGGCTTGCCCCAGATCGCCCCGGTGACCAGCGCCACCGCGGTCATCCAGGCGCCGATCGGCGCCGCGCACTGCAGCGCCACGTCAGCCAGCTTCATCTTCCATACCAGCCCTACCACGCCGGCCACCGCCAGCATCACATAGCAGGATTGCGCCAGCATCGCCGCCGGCACATGGATATAGATGATCCGGAAGCTGTTGCCCTGCTGGTAGTCCTGGGGGGCAAAGGCCAGGCCCCAGGTGATCCCGGCCAGCAACAGCACGACGGCGGAAATGGCCAGCCAGGGCAGCATGCGGCCGCTGATGGCATAGAACCATTTGGGGGAACCCAGTTTGTGGAACCACGTCCAGCTAATTTTCATCAGGGGTACATCCAGGGTATTGGCCGGGCTGCGGTGCCCGGGACTCGTTATTCGCCAACGCTGATCTTCAGGCCGGCCGCAATCGCAAAGGGTGCCAGTGTCACGGCCAGTGCCGCCAGGCTGGCAAGCCAGAGCAGGTGACCGGTGGCGGGCATATTCTGCAACGCCGCCTGCAACGCACCACTGCCCAGGATCAATACAGGGATATACAACGGCAGAATCAGCAATGCCAGCAGCAGGCCGCCGCGTTTGAGACCGACCGTCAGCGCCGCGCCGACGGCGCCGAGCAGGCTCAGCACCGGCGTGCCCAGCAACAGCGAGGCCAGCAGTACCGGCAGGCACTCGCCCGGCAAGCCGAGCATCAATGCCAGCAGCGGTGCCAACAATACCAGCGCCAGCCCGGAAAAGATCCAGTGCGCCAGCACCTTGGCCAGCACCAGCAGCGCCAGCGGGTGGGGCGAGAGCACCCACTGCTCCAGGGAACCGTCCTCGAAATCGCTGCGGAACAGCCCGTCCAGCGACAGCAACACGGCCAGCAGGGCCGCGACCCAGACCAGTCCCGGCGACAATGTTTGCAACAATTGCGTCTCTGGACCGACCGCCAGGGGGAACAGGGCGACGACGATGGCAAAGAACACCAGCGGGTTGGCCAGCTCGGCCGGACGGCGGAACAACAGGCGCGCCTCGCGACGCAGCAATAGAAGGAATACGCTCATGCCGCCCATTGCCCCAGGTTCAGTTCACGGTAGCCCGAAGGCTTGCGCGCGAGGCTGTGGTGGGTGGTGAGCACCACCGTGCCCCCGCGCTCGCAGTGGTCCGCCAGGTGCGCCTCGAGCTGGGCCACGCCCTGTTTGTCGAGGGCAGTGAATGGTTCGTCGAGGATCCACAGCGGCGGGCAGTCCAGGTGCAGCCGGGCCAGTGCCACGCGGCGTTGCTGACCGGCGGACAGCGTATGGCTGGGGACATCCTCGAAACCGCGCAGGCCGACCGCCTCGAGAGCCTGCCAGATCGCGTCGCGGCCAGCGGGCTGGTGCAAGGCGCAGAGCCAGGCGAGGTTTTCCTCGGGGGTGAGCAGGTCCTTGATGCCGGCGGCGTGGCCGATCCACAGCAGGATGCTGGCCAAGGCATGGCGCTGTTCGGCCAGGGGCTGGCCGTTGAACAGGATCTGCCCGGCGGTCGGCTGCATCAGCCCGGCCAGCAAACGCAGCAGGCTGGTCTTGCCGCTGCCGTTGGGGCCGGCGATCTGCAGCATGTCACCGGGGCGCAGTTCGAAGTCCAGGTGCTCGAAGAGCAGTCGCCAGTCGCGCTCGCAGGCCAGGCCCACGGCTTGGAGGTGAAGGGTCACGGTATCGCCTTATGCTGTTCGGGCCCGCGCTGGCATCGATGCCAATCGCACGCCCGGTATCTCAAGTCGCCCCCTACCCTGCCGTTATACTGGCAGTGGCGGCCGGCCGGCATTATTACATGCGCGGCCCCGCTGCCAAGAGGGCGGGTTCGACAGGTTGTATACAATCATGACTGAAATCAATAGTCTCGGCGCACAAACTGCGCTAAGCCCCCAGGCGGCCAAGGCCGCCATGACCGGCGAGCTGCTGCGCCTGCTGCAACCGCAGCCCGGCCTGCTGGCCTCGGGCGAGACGGCTCGCGCCGAAGTCATGTCGCTGCGCCAGGTCGGCCAGGACTTCCAGATGCTGCTGCGCCTGAACCTGCCAAACGGCAACCAGGCCCAGTTGCAGGCCAGCGCCAGCCAGCCACTGCCCCCCGGTAGCCAGGTCTCGGTGATGCAGACCGACAGCAGCCGCCTGGCGGTGCTGGTACAGCAGGCCAATGCCAGCAACATCGCCACCCTTACCCGCCTCGACACCAGCCAGGTACCGGTCGGCACCCTGTTGCAGGGCAAGGTCCTGACCAGCCAGGCGTTGCCGCAGGCCAGCGGCGAGATCGCCAGCTTCCGTTCCCTGGTGAGCTTGCTCAACAGCAGCCAGGCCGGCGCCACCCTGCGCATCGACAGCCCGCGCCCGCTGCCCGTCGGCAGCCTGCTCAGCGCCTTGGTGCAAAGCGATCAGTCGCTGCGCTTCGTCCCCTTGAGCGGGCGCCAGGACCAATTGGCCGTGGCCCAGCTCCTGGCCAACCAGCAAACCCAGCAAGCCTCGCTGCCGGGAGTGCTCAATGCCTTGCAGCAGATCGCCAGTTCGCCCGATGCCGGCGTCGAGCTGCGCGCCAGCGCCGAACGCCTGCTGGCCAGCCTGCCCGATGCCCGCCAGGTGAGCGATGCCAAAGGCCTGGCCCAGGCTCTGGATAGCAGTGGCGCATTCCTCGAGGCCAAGCTGCTGGGCAGCCAGGTCGCCAGCCTGGCACCCGACCTGAAGGCCCAGTTGCTCAGGCTCGTCGCGCAAGCCTCGGCGCAGGCGCCTGGCAGTACCGCGCTCAACCCTGCGCAGTTGGCCAGCACCCTGGCCCGGGTGCTGCCCGGGCTGGCGCGCAACGCGCTAGGCATGCTCGGTCAGGTCAGCCCCCGACAGATGCCAGGCGCCTTCCCATTGCCCACGCGCCTGCTGCAGAGCCTGGAAGACAGCGCCGACCTGCAACAGCTGCTGCGCCTGGCTGCTGCGGCTATTTCCCGGCTGCAGAGCCACTCGCTGTCGAGCCTGCAGCAAACCGGCACCCTGGAGAATGGCAACCAGCAGACCACCTGGCAGACCGAGATACCGGTCCGCCACGGCCAGGAGTTCATTCCCCTGCAAGTGAAACTGCAACGCGAAGAAACGCCAGAGCAGCAAGCAGAGCGTGAACGCGAGCCGCGCGAGCCACTGGAGGCCCTGTGGCGCATCGAGCTGGCGTTCGACCTGGCACCGCTGGGCCCGTTGCAAGTCCAGGCGCAACTGCTGCAGGGCCGCCTGTCCGGCCAGCTATGGGCCGAGCACGAACAGACCGCACGCCTGATCGACAGCCAGCTAGGCACCCTGCGTGAACGCCTGCTGGCCCGTGGCCTGGATGTCGGCGACCTGGAGTGCCATCCCGGCACCCCGCCGCAGGGCCCGCGCACACGCCTGGAACAACGCTGGGTGGACGAAACCGCATGAAATACAAGCAACCCCGCCAGGCCATCGCCCTGAGCTACGACGGCGCTCAGGCACCGACCCTCAGCGCCAAGGGCGACGACGAGTTGGCCGAAGCCATCCTCGCCATCGCCCGCGAACATGAAGTGCCGATTTACGAAAACGCCGAACTGGTACGCCTGCTGGCGCGCCTTGAGTTGGGCGAGCAGATCCCCGAGGCGCTGTACCTGACCATCGCCGAGATCATCGCCTTCGCCTGGCAGTTGCGCGGCAAGGTGCCGGTCGGTTTCAGCGATGAACCGGCGCCCGAGCGCGACATCACCCCGGTGCTGCTGCAACTGCCGCCCGGCGATGCCCCTTAGGCAGCAACAAGTACCGCCATCGGCCCCCAGTGATCGCTCAGCCTTGCCACTCTTCCCACGGCAAGGAGCGCAACATGCCCACAAGCAGGATCAACACCGCTGGCGTGCAATACGTCCGCGACCACCTGGCCAGCATTCCGCGGCCGGACCTGGAAGCCAGGAACGCCATCAAGGCCTGGCTGCTGCAACAGCACGTGCACCTGGAGCCCGAGCAGATCGAGGTGGTGACCTTGCACGTGCATACCCCATACCTGCAGACGCCCCTGGCAGTCGTCACCCAGCGCGTGCCGCTGGTCCAGGCCGTGCTGATGAACTGGCAAGGCGAATCCGCCAACGATCTGTTCGGCGGTGTGTTCCGCCAGCCCTGGGCCGGCAACCTGCCCCAGGGGCCGATCTGCATCGTCGAGCACCTGCCGCCACAGCCGCTGCTGGACAACGGTGCGTGGTACCAGGTGTTCAATGGCCTGTTCCAACGTTGCGACTCGCCGCGCTACGACCAGAGCACCCTGGTGCCGATCCGCGCCGAACACCTGCTGCAGCATATCGAGACGCTGGACATACATACCCGCTATCGCTCGCTGCTGGATACCTACTGGCAGTCGCACATGGCGCAGTACCGCCTGTCCTGCAAGCTCAACTTCATCGCCGCCTGCAACCGCCAGGTCGACGCGGGCAGCCTCGACGACGCCGCGCGCAGGCTGGTGTGGCGCGCTGCCGGGCTGCTGCCGCGCGGACGCAAGCTGCGCCTGAGCACATTGAGCATCTACGGTTATGCCGCCACCGATGCACTGTACATCAACGATGCCAGCAACGACCTGACAGTGCTCTATCTGCCCGGTAACAGCTCGCCGTTCCTGACGTTCGCCAGTGAAACCGCGATGAAGGACTGGGTCGGCCAGCAGTGCCGGGATCCGGCGAAGCGCACAGCGCTGAAACAGTACTTCCGCCTGGCCGATGGCCCGCAAGGCCTGGACTTCAGCGGCCTGGATACCGCGCTGGAAGGGCTTGGCGCCTACCCGGCATCGCACCGGCTGCCACCCGAGCACGGCTTCTTCAACGACGACGGCACCTGGTCGCCACGCACCTATGTGAACTATCGACCCGGCAAGTACAACCCGAAGATCACCGGCGACCTGTTCCAGGCCATGGCTGAACGCCGACGGCAACGCACCTATGACGACGCCGACTTCATCATCACCAGCAACAGCGAGGTCACCATGGCGCGCTGGCGCGGCTACCTGAACGCAACGCTCAACCTGTTGGCGCCGCTGTCCCTGGTTATCCCCGGACTGGCGCCATTGCTGGCGCTTGGTGGCATAGCGCAACTGGGGCTTGGGCTGGATGCCGCGATCAATGGCCGCTCCCTGGCACAAAGGCAGGACGGCGTCGGCAACATCGCCTGGGGCCTGTTCAATGCACTGCCGCTGGCTGTGCACGGCGCCATCCGCGGCAAGTCACTGTTTGAGTTCAAAGCCGACGGCTTCGTCACCCCCAGCCGTCTCAACGATGGGATCGGCTATCCGTTGAGCCCGGTGGGGCCCATGCACCTGCCGGACATCGATGTAGCGCCCTACTTCCATGTCCACGACCCCATCGCCCCCTTGCCCGAAGGGGATCAGGCCATCGCCGACTCAGTGGTTCGGGTGCCCAAGTACGATGGCACTCCCGACAACCTGGACACCCGGATCGATAGCTACAATGCTCGCGTGATCTATGACATGGAGCGCGATGTGTTCATCCATGAGGGGGCGCTCAACGAGGTCGAGCCTGTCGGCTACATTGCCCGCCCGGGCAGCGCCAACCTTGTCCCTGCTCCTCGCCCGCGCTTAGTCACCGATGCCATGCGCACCCGTAGCCTGCGTGCCCTGGGTATCGACCTGCCACTACCGGTACAAATGCCGGCAAGGGCCGCCGGCAGCTCGCCGATCCCGCAGCAGATATCTTGCCTGTGGGTCGGCGACAAGGTCATCAGCCCTGCCCTCAGGGCCAACCTGGCCAGCAATGCCGCACGCCTGCAGGACAGCCCCTACGGCTTGCGCCTGTTCCTGTCCAGCGCCTCGCCCGTCGTGTATGCCGAGAACCTGCGCCTGCTCACCGAGCAAGCTCCCGCCCTTAACGTGCTGCCGCTTGAGGAGCAGGTGTTCTTCCGGACGTTCCAGCAAAGCAAGTACCACGCCCAGTACCAGGCGGCACTAGACGGCAATGGCGGAGTCGCCACCAACTACGCCTCTGCCTCGGATGTGCTGCGCTATCCGATGCTGCACCATGAAGGCGGCCTGTACATGGATGTGGATGACCAGTTGCTGGCGCCCGGCGAACCGCCCTTGACGGTCAATGGCCAGGCACTCGGCAATCCAGCGCAAGCCATCGACCTGGTCGAACTGCACGTCCCTGCGGATGGCCTGCTGCTGGCACCACCAATGTCCAACGAAAAGATGAGCATGAACTGCCTGTACAACACCAGCCTGATTGGCAGCCATGCTGGCAATCCGACCCTGGAAGCCATCTCCGAGGAAATGTACCTGCGCTACCAGGATGCCCAGGACTTCTACGACAGCAAGCCCGACCTCGCCGAGGACCCGGCGGGCTTCTACCGTTATGCCAGCCGTCTCAGTCGGCTGACCGGCCCGGCACTGCTCACCGATGTGGTCGACCAGCGCCTGCCCGACCTGCGCACCCTGCGCCAGATCATGAATCTCTACACCATGCCGCGGATCAATTCCTGGCAGTTCGTCAACCTTGAGCATTACCAGGCCGCGCTGCGCCAACTGCTGCCGCTGAACCGCTTTGCCAGGGTCGGTGGCAACCACTCCTGGGCCAGAACCTGACAGACAGAAGAAAGGCGACCCTGGGGTCGCCTTTGCCGGTCCATCACTCGCCGCGATGCAACTTGCTCATCAGCTCGGCCTCGGCCTGGGTCAGGCCACAGCTCTGGGTGAGTTCCTCGACGCTGGCGCCCATGCCGACCAGCTTGGCGGCCTGGGTGAAGGTGACGCTGTTGGGATCGCGCTGCTCGAGCTGCTGCAGCTTCTCGGGCAACGGCGCGACCACCGCGCGCAGTTCGTGGATGGCCTCGCCCATGCGCACGGTGCCGTTCTGGTAGTCGTCCAGACGCTTGGCCAGGTCCTTGATGCGCTGGTCACGCAGGGCATCGCCCTGGGCCTGCTGGGCGGCCAGCTCGCGCTGGCGCTTGCTGTAGTTGAGGAAGAACCACAGGCTCAGCGCCCAGAGCAGCGCCAGGAAGATGACAGCAACCTCGAAGATCAACTCAGATGTTCTCCAGCTCGGACCACTCTTCCTCGGTCATCATCTTGTCCAGCTCGACCAGGATCAGCAGTTCGCCGTTCTTGTTGCACACACCCTGGATGAACTTGGCCGACTCTTCGTTGCCGACATTCGGCGCGGTCTCGATCTCCGACTGGCGCAGGTACACCACCTCGGCGACGCTGTCGACGAGAATGCCGACCACCTGCTTGTCCGCCTCGATGATGACGATGCGGGTGTTGTCGGTGACCTCGGTGGGCATCAGGCCGAAGCGCTGGCGGGTGTCGATCACCGTCACCACGTTGCCGCGCAGGTTGATGATGCCCAGCACGTAGCTAGGCGCCCCCGGTACCGGGGCGATCTCGGTGTAGCGCAGGACTTCCTGCACTTGCATGACATTGATGCCGTAGGACTCGTTGTCCAGACGGAAGGTGACCCATTGCAGGATCGGATCTTCGGAACCTTGTGCAGACGACTTTTTCATTCCCCTAGCCCTCTAAGCCCGCCCTCGGCGGTGTGCTCTGTGTAGCCGCGGCAGTAGCGGCGTTGATTCAGTGTTTGGTGTTCAGCTGCTTGACCGCACCGCTGGCGATCAGCTCGGCCAGCGCGGCGACGTCGAGCAGCGCGCACATGTGTTCGATCACCGTGCCGGCCAGCCACGGGCGCTGCCCGCGCTGGCTGCGCCACTTGATCTCGTTCGGGTCCAGGCGCAGCGAGCGGCTGACCTGGTGCACCGCCAGCCCCCATTCATAGCCCTGGACGGAAATCACGTACTGCAGGCCCTGGCGAAAGTCGTCGCGGTAACGGTCGGGCATCACCCAGCGCGCGGTGTCCAGCACCTTGAGGTTGCCCGCCTGGCAGGTAAGGATGCCAAGGAACCAGTCCGGCTGGCCGAACAGCGGTGTCAGCTCCTGGCCGGCCAAGGTGTAGATCGAGCCGAGACACACCAACGGCACCGCCAGCGTGAGGCCGGCGACGTCGAACAGCAGGCACTCGAACGGCTCTGCGGCCCAGGACGGGCGACCGTCAATGGTGGCCGGCGGTACCGGCGAGGCCGGCGCCGGCAGATGGACATCGACCAGCGGCGCGACCGGCTCGATCACCTGCGCATCGGCTTGCGCCCCTGCCGCCACGGCGGACGGCAGCGGACGGCTGGCTTCGGCCACAGGCACGGCCTCGACCAGCGGCTCGGCCACAGGTGACAGCACGGTGGGCAGGACCTTGGGCTGCGGCTCGGCGAACGGTCGCGCGGCCACGGCGACGGGCTCGACCTGACGCTGGGCATCACGGGCCTGCTCTTCGCGAACCGCGGCTTCGAACTCGTCGCTGGGCGCCTCCTCGCTCGGCGAGGGCAGCGCTATCTCGGGCTCCTGGGGCAAGTCGAAGGACTCGGTGGCCTCCTGCAGCAACCCATCGAGGTAGGACTGCAGCGCCAGTTGCGGTTTGGTGGCGATATGCCCGGCCGGATTGCTCATCAGGCCACCTGCAGCGCGGAGCGGTAGGTGAGCAGGTGCTTGAGCAGCGCCTTGTAGGCCACCACGCCGCGACTCTTGCCATCGAACTGCGACGGTGTGACGCCGTTTCGGCTGGCATCGCGCAGGCGCGTGTCGACCGGGATGTAGCCCTGCCAGACCTGCTCGCCATAGGTATCGCGCAGCACTTTCAGGGTGCCCAGGGAGGCCTGGGTGCGACGGTCGAACAAGGTGGGCACGATCTGGTACGGCAGCGCCTGCTTGCGCGAGCGGTTGACCATGGCCAGGGTGCCGACCATGCGCTCCAGGCCCTTGACCGCAAGGAACTCGGTCTGCACCGGGATCACCAGCTGCTGGCTGGCAGCCAGGGCATTGACCATCAGCACGCCGAGCAGCGGCGGGCTGTCGATCAGGGCGAAGTCGAAATCCTGCCACAGCTGCGCCAGACTCTTGGCGATCACCAGGCCCAGGCCGCTCTGTCCCGGTGACTGGCGCTCCAGCACCGCCAGTGCGGTGCTCGACGGCAGCAGCGAGATGCGTTCGTCGCTGGTCGGCAGCAGCAACTGGCCCGGCAGCCCCTCGGGCACCGCGCCCTTGTGCAGGAACAGGTCGTAGCAGCTGTGCTCGAGCGCGTCAGGGTTGTGCCCGAAGTAACTGGTCATCGAGCCGTGGGGGTCGAGGTCGACCACGACCACGCGCTTGCCCGCCTCGGCTAGCAGGCCGGCCAGGGCGATGGTGGTGGTGGTCTTGCCGACGCCACCCTTTTGATTGGCTACTGCCCAGACTCTCATCGTGCGTTGCTTCCTCCCGGTTCGGCCGCCTGCCCTGCCGGGAACGGTGTGAAATTCAGTGACGGGGTTTTGACGGATTCAGCCCCCGGTCGACGGTGCTGGCGTGGCTGGTGCACTTTGTGTGCCAGCCCGCCGCATGGCCGCATCGGGTGTTGCGTTGGCGCTGCCGCTGCCGGTCAGGCTGCGACGCACCTCGAGATTGCGCGAGATCACCAGCACCACGCGCCGGTTGCGCGCGCGGCCTTCGGCAGTGTCGTTGCTGGCTACCGGCTGGTACTCACCGTAGCCCACCGAGGCCATGCGCGCCGGGTTGACCCCCTCCATCGCCAGCAGGCGGACTATGCTCGCCGCCCGCGCCGACGACAGCTCCCAGTTGGTCGGGTACTGCGCGGTGCGAATCGGCAGGTTGTCGGTGAAGCCCTCGACGTGCACCGGGTTGGCGAACGGCTTGAGGATCTTCGCCACCTTCTCGATGATCTCGAAGGCGACGTCGCTGGGCATGGCGTCGGCACTGGCGAACAACAGCGACGAGTTGAGTTCGATCTCGACCCACAGCTCATTGCCGCGCACGGTCATCTGGTCGGACTTGATCAGGTCGCCGAAGGCATCACGCACATCGTCGCTGATGGTCTTGAGCGGATCGACGTTGGTCTGCGCCAGCCCCGCGTCGGTCTGCTCGCTGTCCTTGATCAGCGGCTCGGCCGGCTTGACGCTGAGCGGCTGCTCATCGCCGATGGGGATCGGCTTCATGCTTCGCTCGGGGTCGTTGAACACCCCGAGCAACGCCTGCGAGATCACCTTGTACTTGCCCTCGTTGATCGAGGAGATCGAGTACATGACCACGAAAAAGGCGAACAGCAAGGTAATGAAGTCGGCGTACGACACCAGCCAGCGTTCGTGGTTTTCATGTTCCTCGGTATGACGACGGCGGGCCATGGCTTACTCCATGAAGCCTTGCAGCTTCAGCTCGATCGAACGCGGGTTCTCGCCTTCGGCGATCGACAACAGGCCTTCGAGGAGCATTTCGCGGTAGCGCGACTGGCGCAGGGTGATCGCCTTGAGCTTGTTGGCGATCGGCAGCAGCACCAGGTTGGCACTGGCCACGCCATAGATGGTGGCGACGAAGGCCACGGCGATGCCATTACCCAGCTGCGACGGATCGGCCAGGTTGCCCATCACGTGGATCAGGCCCATCACCGCGCCGATGATGCCGATGGTCGGCGCATAGCCACCCATGCTTTCGAACACCTTGGCCGCCTGGATGTCGCGGGCTTCCTGGGTCAGGAAGTCGACTTCGAGGATGCTGCGGATGGCTTCCGGCTCGGCGCCGTCGACCAGCAACTGCAGGCCCTTGCGCGCATAGGGATCAGGCTCGGCGTCGGCCACGCCTTCCAGGCCCAGCAGGCCTTCCTTGCGCGCCGTCAGGCTCCAGTTCACCACACGGTCGATGCCGCCGGCCAGGTCGACCCGCGGCGGGAAGAAGATCCAGCGCACGATCTGCAGGGCACGCTTGAACGCCGACAGCGGCGACTGCAGCAGAGCCGCCGCCAGCGTGCCGCCCAGCACGATCAGGGCCGCAGGGCCGTTGATCAGCGCACCGACGTGGCCGCCCTCGATGAAATTGCCGCCGACGATGGCGACGAACGCGAGGATCAGGCCGATAAGGCTGAGGACATCCATCAGACGCAGGCCTCGACCAAGTGCTTGCCGATCTCGTCCAGGCTGTACACCGCGTCGGCCAGGTTGGCCTTGACGATGGCCATGGGCATGCCGTAGATCACGCAGCTGGCCTCATCCTGGGCCCATACGGTGCTGCCGCCCTGCTTGAGCAGGCGCGCGCCCTCGCGGCCGTCGGCGCCCATGCCGGTGAGCACCACCGAGAGCACCTTGTCGCCGTAGGACTTGGCCGCCGAACCGAAGGTGATATCCACGCAAGGCTTGTAGTTCAGGCGCTCGTCACCCGGCAGGATCTTCACCGTGCCACGACCGTCGACCATCATCTGCTTGCCACCGGGGGCCAGCAGGGCCAGGCCCGGGCGCAGCACGTCACCGTCCTCGGCTTCCTTGACGTTGATCTTGCACAGTTTGTCCAGGCGCTCGGCGAAGGCCTTGGTGAAAGCGGCCGGCATGTGCTGGATCAACACGATCGGTGCCGGGAAGTTGGCCGGCAGTTGCGTCAGCACACGCTGCAGCGCCACCGGACCACCGGTGGAGGTGCCGATGGCGACGAGCTTGTACGGCTTGCGCTTGGGGGCCGGCGAATGCGTCGCGGCAGGCGCGGCGGCACGGCTCGGCACCGGCGTGCGTGCCGGGGCGCTGGCGGCGAAGCTGCTGGCCGGCGCATGGCTGGCGCTCGGGGCTGGCGCGGCAGCCGGTGCCGGGCTGGAATAGGCGCTGAAGCGGCGGTTGCTGCGGGAAATGGTGTGGACCTTTTCGCACAGCAACTGCTTGACCTTCTCCGGGTTGCGCGAGATGTCCTCGAAGTTCTTCGGCAGGTAGTCCACCGCACCGGCATCCAGCGCGTCGAGGGTGACCCGGGCGCCTTCATGGGTGAGCGAGGAGAACATCAGCACCGGCGTCGGGCAGCGCTGCATGATGTGCCGCACCGCGGTGATGCCGTCCATCATGGGCATTTCGTAGTCCATGGTGATGACATCGGGCTTGAGCGACAACGCCTGGTCGATCGCCTCCTTGCCGTTGGTCGCGGTGCCCACGACCTGGATCGTCGGGTCCGCCGAGAGAATTTCCGAGACGCGGCGGCGGAAGAAACCGGAATCATCCACCACCAGGACCTTGACTGCCATAAACACTCCATTAGGCGGCGCACCCAGCAGGGCGCGCCAGCGAAATCAAATACGCCGCGCGGCGTAACGCTTGAGCATGCTCGGAACGTCGAGGATCAGCGCGATGCGCCCGTCACCGGTGATGGTGGCGCCGGACATGCCCGGAGTCCCCTGCAGCATCTTGCCCAGCGGCTTGATCACCACCTCTTCCTGACCGACCAGCTGGTCGACCACGAAACCGATACGCTGGGTACCGACCGACAGGATCACCACATGCCCCTCGTGCTGCTCCTCGTGCTCCTGGTCCTGGACCAGCCAGCGCTTGAGGTAGAACAGCGGCAGCGCCTTGTCGCGGACGATCACCACCTCCTGGCCGTCGACCACGTTGGTCCGCGACAGGTCGAGGTGGAAGATCTCGTTGACGTTGACCAGCGGGAAGGCGAAGGCCTGGTTGGCCAGCATCACCATCAGCGTCGGCATGATCGCCAGGGTCAGTGGCACCTTGATGACGATCTTCGAACCCTGGCCCTTGGCCGAGAAGATGTTGATCGAGCCATTGAGCTGGGAAATCTTGGTCTTCACCACGTCCATGCCCACGCCGCGGCCGGACACGTCGGAGATCTCGGTCTTGGTCGAGAAGCCCGGGGCGAAGATCAGGTTGTAGCAGTCCGACTCGCTCAGGCGATCGGCGGCGTCCTTGTCCATCAGGCCTTTTTCCACGGCCTTGGCGCGCAGGATGTTCGGGTCCATGCCCTTGCCGTCGTCGGAGATCGAGAGCAGGATGTGGTCGCCTTCCTGCTCGGCGGACAGCACCACGCGACCGGTACGCGCCTTGCCGGAAGCCTCGCGCTCGTCGGGCATCTCGACGCCGTGGTCGACGGCGTTGCGCACCAGGTGCACCAGCGGATCGGCCAGGGCCTCGACCAGGTTCTTGTCGAGGTCGGTCTCTTCACCGACCAGCTCCAGGTTGATCTCTTTCTTGAGCTGGCGTGCCAGGTCGCGGACCAGGCGCGGGAAGCGGCCGAAGACTTTCTTGATCGGCTGCATGCGGGTCTTCATCACCGCGGTCTGCAGGTCGGCCGTGACCACGTCGAGGTTCGACACGGCCTTGGACATGGCCTCGTCGCCGCTGTTCAGCCCCAGGCGTACCAGGCGGTTACGCACCAGCACCAGCTCGCCGACCATGTTCATGATCTCGTCCAGGCGTGCGGTATCGACGCGCACCGTGGTTTCCGCCTCGCTGGCCCCGTGCTTGTCGGCGGCCGGCGCGGGTGCGCGAGGCGCGGCAGGCTTGGCGGCGGCCGGTGCGCC